>DDSV01000009.1:0-31077 GCA_002344215.1 Akkermansiaceae bacterium UBA2381 | reverse complement strand
AAGAACGAAGAACGAAGAACGAAAGTTCCCGGGGCCTGTCCCTATTTCCAGCCTATTTTCAAGGGAAGCCCCTCGTCAGCCGGGAAGAAGCGAATGCCACCGGGCTCCCTGGATTTAGTGGCAAACGCACCGACCCCCGCTAGATTGCAAATCCTGCCTTCGCCCTAACGATCCCATGGTATTCCCCAAAGCGCTTTTCCCTTCCGCGGCTCTCATTTGCCTGATCTGTCAGGGGGCACAGGCGGATCCGATGCGTGACCGGATCGAGGACTTTCAGGCGGATGCGGATCTGCTGGCGCGTCATTGGGCCATTTCCGGAGATTCGGAGGCCGAGCTGGCCCGTGAGCGGAAGCTGCTCGATGATTGGCAGGCCCACCTCAGGGAGGTGGACTTCGCCGCTCTTTCCGCCGATCAACGGATCGACTACGTGCTTTTCCGCAACGAACTCGAGTCCCTGCAGGCAGGTCTCGGGAAACGCGAGGAAGCCCGTCGCGAGCTGTCCGCCTGGCTGCCGGCACGAAGCGCGATCGACTCCCTCGCGGACGCCCGCGTGCGCGGGGAACCACTCGTGCCGGAGAAGGCGGCCGGATCCCTCGCCCCGCTCGCGGAACAGATCACGAAACTGCAGGAGCAGTTGAAGGCGGCAAAGGAGGCTGAGAAGCAGTCGAAGAAGGCACCTGAGAAAAAGGAGCCGCCGGTGGAGAAGCATGACACCACTCCGGTGCCGATGCCTTCCCCCTACGATGCCCTGCGCAGCGCCGAAGTGACGGAAGAATTGGCGGGTTCCTTGAAGCGCTGGTTCGAGAACTACAACGGATTCACCCCGGAGTTCGGGTGGTGGGTGAAGCAACCCTACGACGAGATGGCCAAGGCCCTGGCGGACTACGCGAAGTTTCTCCGCGAGGAAATCGCCGGCGTCAAAGGCAAGGAGGAGGATCCGCTCCTCGGCAAAGTGATCGGGGCGGAGGAATTGCAGAGGCAGCTCCGGATTGAATTCATTCCCTACACGCCCGCGGAATTGATCGCCGTGGCGGAGCGCGAGTTTTCGTGGTGCGAGGAACAGATGAAGGCGGCCGCCCGCGAAATGGGTGTGGGTGATGATTGGAAGAAGGCGCTCGCGCGCACGAAGCTGCATTACGTGAAACCCGGCGAGCAGGAAAAGGTGGCGCGCGAGGAAGGGCGCGAGGCGATCGACTTCGTTAAGTCGCGTCAACTCGTCACCGTGCCGCCGGATTGCGAGGAATGGTGGGGCACGCGGATGCTTTCGTCCGGCGAACAGAAGCACACGCCCTACGCGGCCTATGCCGGACACGACATGCTCATCGCCTATGCGAGCGACGGCATGAAACACGCCGACAAGCTCATGACGATGCGCGGCAACAGCCGACCTTTCATGCACAACGTGGTGCCGCACGAGCTCATTCCCGGGCACCATTTGCAGAATTTCATGGCGGCGCGGAACCGGCCCTACCGTCGGATGTTCAGCACGCCCTTTTTTGTCGAGGGTTGGGCGCTCTATTGGGAGATGCGCCTGTGGGACCTCGGGTACCACGACACGCCGGAGGAAAAGATCGGCGCACTTTTCTGGCGCATGCACCGCTGTGCGCGCATCATCATCACGCTGAAGTTTCACCTCGGCGAGATGGAGCCGGACGCCATGGTGAAATTCCTCATCGATCGCGTCGGCCATGAATCCTTCGGCGCGAAAAGCGAGGTCCGCCGCTACATCAAGGGAGATTTTTCTCCGCTCTATCAGGCCGGCTACATGCTAGGCGGCCTGCAATTGCGGGCTCTCCATGGGGAGCGGGTCGGCGAGGGCAGGATGTCGGAGAAGCAATTCCACGATACCGTCCTGACCCTCGGGCCGATTCCCGTGGAACTGGTCCGCGCTTCACTGAACGACTTGCCACTGACGGCCGATTACGCCGCCCAGTGGAAGTTCGACGCCGGTGGACAGTGAGCGCCACGCCGCTCCTCCGCCTCTTCTCCCCGGGGGACCGGGAATCCGGGTTTGCCGAATTTACAAATTCCTGACAAACGCCTCGAGGAATCCGCGTATGATGGTTCCATGAAACGTGTTCATGCCCTTCTTGCCGGCCTTTTCTTTGGAATCGCCACGGCCACCGCGACCGCTGACGCGGCTCCCGTGATCTTGATCCATCGCGAGTTCCCTGAGGAACATCGCTTCATCTTCTATGCCGTGCTCGAGGGCGCCTACGAAGAAGGTCTTTCGGAGGAGACCGTTTCCATCCTTCTCGGCGAAAAGGGAACGGAACACTTCGTGATCGGTTGCCCCATCTGCAGCCCGGCCTACGATGCTCTCCGCGCCTACCGGGACGCTCCGAAATTCACTTCAAAAAAGGTCAGTCAGAAAGGATTCGGCGCGGGTCTTTCCGATGAGGAACGGGCCCTTGTCTCGGGCACCGTCGAAGACCGGAGAAAATTCATCCGGACCATCGTTTCGCGCTGGATCGAATCCCGCTTTGCGCTCTTGAATCTCCCGGAGGACAGGGAAAAAGCGATGCGTGAATCGCTGCAGAAAATGAGTGAGAAGGGCACCGCCCTGCTCGAGAATTTCAAAAAGGGCGGGAATGGCGATCAACTCGCGAAAGCCTATGCCGATTGGGAATTCTGCCCTTCCTGCAGCGGGGCAACCCTGCATGGTCCGGCCGCGGGGGAATGAGGGAGGGCTGGTCGGGGGGCGCAGGGGGTGTTTCTGTGGGCCTGTCCCGTAGAGTTTGAGCGGCAGGAACTGGGGGCGGCGGAGTGCCCCCCAGGGAACGATCCCGGATCATTTGACGAAAACCAGTAATTTCACACAAAATGTATCCAGCGGGCCCTGAATGTCCCACCCCTGATGTGAGAGTAAGTGTTTGAGCAAACCAAAGATGAGGAAAACAAAACTCAGAATCAACAGAATCGCCTTAGTCATTGACTGAATGTAGCCGATTTAGCCGCACATCGGTGCCACGATTATTTTGAACATTCTATTGACCAACTTCGATCGATTTCATCCAATCCTAACAAATTACTCTTTGCTCTTCCGATACAACGTATAGCTTATTTCATTTCCTAATCGGGAATGAAACAATGAAATGAAAAACGACTAGAACAACAACTGGGACAACTAGATCGAGGAGCCTGAAAAAATAACTTAAGGAGCAGGCCCGGACGGTCGTTAACTGCGTGAAGACGCACTTCGGTGTAAATAAATTTGCGTGCTTTCTAAGGTTATCTGAATGTCCCTAGGTGGGAGATGACACAATATGGCGGATCTCGACTACGATACTCTCCACCTTCTTCAAAACGAGCATCCGTCCTGGCGATTGTTGCGCTCGCCCAACGCACCTCTAGTCGTTTCTTTTCTCAACCGCATTTTTATCCAGCCCAACGTAAGGTTGATGTCGGAAGCCGACCTCATTGAGGCCCTTGAGGACGACCTTTTCGTCTTACGCGAGCGCTTGGGCGATGACTCGTTTCCGAGATCCGCCCGCGAATATCTGACGGATTGGTCTTCGCCCGCAAAGGGCTGGTTGCGGAAATTCTATCCGCGTGGCACAGACGAGCCTACCTACGACCTGGTACCCGCCATCGAGCGAGTAATAACTTGGTTGGGAGATCTGGATGCGCGCAGTTTCGTCGGTACTGAATCCCGGCTGCTACTGTTGTTCGACCTGCTCCGTCAGATGGCCACCGGTTCCCGTTCCGATCCCAAAGCTCGCGTGACCGAGTTGCAAAAGCGCCGCGATGAGATCGATAAGGAAATTTCCCGCACCCTGGCCGGCGAGGTAGCAGTGCTCAATGACACCGCCCTTCGCGACCGGTTCCAGCAGTTCACCAATATCGCCCGCGACCTTCTTTCAGACTTCCGAGAGGTGGAGCAAAATTTTCGCCGACTCGACCGCTCGGTGCGCGAACGCATTGCTCTTTGGGAAGGTGGCAAGGCCACGCTACTAGATGAAATCATGGGCCGCAGGGATGCAATCGACGACTCCGATCAGGGCAACAGTTTCCGGGCGTTCTGGGAATTCCTGATGTCTGATAGCCGCCAACAGGAATTCACAGATCTGCTGGATACGATTCTCGAACACCCTGCCATCGCCGCAGCGGAACCAGACCCGCGTCTGCGGCGCGTCCACTACGACTGGCTGCAGGCGGGAGACCACACACAGCGAACGGTCGCCGATCTTTCCAAGCAGCTGCGGCGGTTCCTCGACGATCAAGCGTGGCTGGAAAACCGCCGGATCATGGACCTGTTGCGCGGCATCGAGGCAAAATCGCTGTCTGTGCGCGATTCGCCGCCGACGAGCGCCGCGTTCATGGAAATGAACGAGACCTCCGCATTCATCGCGCTGCCTTTCGAGCGCCCACTGTTCGTGCCCCCATTTAAGCCCGTGTTGGCGTCCGCGATACTAACCGCGTTGGGCGAGGAAATCGACACGTCCGCCCTATTCGCGGCGCGGTTGGTTGACAAAGCCGCGCTCGCCGCCCATATCCGCCAAAGCCTCAGGGAGGCCAGCCAAGTCACGCTCCGCCAGCTCGTACAATCCCGCCCGCCCGAACATGGTCTCGCGGAAATCATCGCATATCTTGAACTCGGCCATACCTCGTTCACCATCACGATGGACGAATCCACCGAGGATATGCTGGAGTGGTCCGGCATAACGGATGACGGTTCAGCCGTTCAAAAATCAGCCCGCCTGCATCGTGTGATTTTCGTCAGATGAACGCTCCCGAATTTTCCTCCGAATCGTCGCAAGAACCCGCACTTTCCACCGTGGTCATTCCGCTACTCAAGGGCGTCATCTATCAGGAGAACGACTCCATTCTCTGGAGCTGTCTCGTCGCCCTCGATGCCAAGGTGCGCGACTATGTCCACGTGCTCGACCTTGAACTTGTACTCGATGAAGCGGAAGGATATGCCTTTCTGCGCTCGCGGGAAATGGATGAAACCGAATCTGGCAAACCCACTCCCAGCACCCCGCGCTTGTTCCCACGCCGCCAGTTGTCTTTTCCCGTTAGCCTTCTACTCGCCTTGCTGCGCAAGAAACTCGCGGAGTTTGACGCCTCCGGGGGCGAGGCGAGGCTAGTTCTCTCCCTCGATGAGATCACCGAAATGGTCCGGGTTTTTCTGCCCGCAAACAGTAACGAGGCGCGCCTGACCGACCAAATCGAAACCCACCTCAATAAAGTTGCTGAACTCGGATTCATACGCAAACTCAAGGCTGAATCATCTGCATCCCAGCCCTCCAGCTACGAGATCCGCCGCATCCTCAAGGCCTTCGTCGATGCCCAATGGCTCGCAGATTTCGACGCCAGACTTGACGCCTACCGCCACCATCTCGAAAACCCCGGCGAGGAAAACTCCGATGATTGAACAAGAAGCACCGATGCTAGAATTCGCAGCCGACGACGCCCTCACCGGTTTTCGTCTACAACGGCTCGAAGTGTATAACTGGGGCACCTTCGACAAACGTGTGTGGAGTCTTCATCCCGATGGCCGCAACTGTCTGCTAACCGGCGACATCGGCTCCGGGAAATCGACTCTCGTAGATGCCATCACCACACTGCTCGTTCCCGCCAACCGCATCGCCTACAACAAAGCCGCCGGCGCAGAATTCAAGGAACGCAGCCTGCGCTCCTACGTGCTCGGTTATCACCGCACCGAGCGCTCGGAAAGCGGCGTTGGCGTGGCGAAACCCGTCGGCTTGCGTGATGCCAACGCGTTCTCCGTCATCCTCGCCGTCTTCCACAATAGCGGCTACGACCAGACGATCACCCTCGCCTGCGTGCTCTGGATGAAGGACCCAACCGGCCCACCAGCCCGCTTCTATGTCGGCGCGGAGAAGGCGATCTCCGTCACCGAAGACTTTTCCGACTTTGATGCGGACATCAACAAACTTCGCCGCAGGCTGCGCCAAAATGAAGCCCAGACCTTTGACACATTCCCCGAGTACAGTTCGTGGTTCCGTCGCCGCTTCGGGATCGAAGCCGAACAGGCGCTCGACCTCTTCCATCAGACGGTCTCGATGAAGTCAGTCGGAAATCTCACCGATTTCGTTCGTGGACACATGCTGGAGCCTTTCGATGTCGAAGCCCGCATCACCGCACTCATCGCACACTTCGATGACCTCGACCGTGCACACGCCGCTGTGCTCCGCGCCAAGCGCCAGGTCGCTTTGCTGGAACCAATTGTCGTCGATTGTGACAAACACGAAGTGCTCCGCGGCGAGGTCGAGGACTTGCGCTCAGCCCGCGAATTTCTCGAAGCCCACTTCGCCACGATTAAGCTCGATTTGTTGGAGAAACGAGCGGCGACCCTTGAGTCAGACCATGAACGGCAGATCTCCCGTATCCAAGGTATCGCGGAAACACTTGCTTCCCTCCGCCGCGATGAAGCGGACCTCAACCGCCAGATCGCCGAGAACGGCGGCGACCGCATCGCCACACTGACCGCCCGCATCGGCGAGCTTTCGAGCGAACGTGACCGCCGCAAAACCAAGTCCGACCGCTACGCCGATCTTGTCTCCAAGCTCGACGAACCCGTCACCCGCGATGCCGGCGCTTTCAACTCGCAGCACGACCGCATTGCCGCCCTCAAGACGGTTGGCGCTTCCGACGAGGCCGACCTGGAAAACCGTATCACGGAAGACAAAGTCGCCATGCGCGACTTGCAGGAGGAACTCGCCACCGTTTCCGCCGAAATCGATAGCCTCAAAGCACGGCGCTCCAACATACCGTCCCAACAAATCACGATACGCGAGGCGCTCTGCCAAGCTCTCAGCCTTCCCCGCGAAGATATGCCGTTCGCCGGAGAATTGCTCCAAGTCCATCCCGAAGAAGCATCATGGGAAGGTGCTGTCGAGCGCCTGCTTCACAACTTCGGACTCTCTCTCCTCGTACCGGACAGCCACTACCCACAAGTCGTCGAGTGGGTGGATCGCACCCGCCTCGGCGGACGGCTTGTCTATTTCCGAATTCGCAGTCGCGCATCAAACGAAACGCCAGATCTCCATCCGGACTCAGTCGTCCGCAAACTGCAAATCCGCCCCGACTCGCCGTTCTACGACTGGATTGAGCGCGAACTTGCCCACCGCTTCGATGTCGCCTGCTGCGCCACATCCGAGCAGTTCCGCCGTGAAACCCGTGCCATCACCCTAGCTGGACAGATCAAAATGCCCGGCGAACGCCACGATAAAGACGACCGCACACGCATCGACGATCGATCCCGCTTCATCCTCGGCTGGAGCAACGAGGCGAAGATCGCCACCCTCGAACATGAGAAATCCCGGATCGAATCTCAAGGGGCCAGCGTGATAGCCCGTCTCACCAAGGCCGATGCAGAACGTCGGGCCTTACGCGAACGTGTGAGCCTGCTCTCCAAACTCGAAGAATACCGCGACTTCCGCGAAATCGACTGGGCCACCATCGCCAACGAGATCGCCGCGCTGGAGGACGAACGCCACCAACTTGAAAACGCCTCTGACATCCTCCGCCAGCTCAACGAACGCTTGCACCTCGTCGAGAAATCCATCGCCGATGGCAGTAATAAAAAGGCTGAGGAAGACAAAAAGATCGGTGCGATAGAAACTCGCATCGAAACCAACAACACTTCACTCGCTGCCACCAGCGACCTGCTCACCCGTGTCGACTTCACCGCTCTTGCCCCATGGCACGACCGCCTGGCCGCCGTTCGTTGTGAGGCACTTGGCGACAAAGCCATCACCATCGAAGGCTGCGATGCCCGTGAAAAAGAAACCCGCGAATGGCTCCAGACCCGCATTGACTCGCGCGATAAGGCCATAACCACGGTCCGCGACCGTCTGATCAACCGCATGAACGATTTTCGACGCGAGTTCGAGGCGGAGACCCGCGAAATCGATGCCGCAGTGGAATCTGCCGGAGAGTACCGTAAATTGTTAGACCGCCTGCGAGGCGACGACCTACCGCGTTTCGAACTTCGCTTCAAGGAACTGCTCAACCAGAATACCATCCGCGAAATTGCCAACTTCAACGCCCACCTGAATCAACAACGCGAAACCATCCGCGAACGTGTCACCCGCATCAACCATTCACTCATCGAAATCGACTACAATCCTGGTCGCTACATCGTCCTCGAAGCCACTCCGGTGCCAGACCAAGACATCCGAGCTTTCCAAACAGAACTTCGCTCCTGCACCGAAGGCGCTCTAACAGGTAGCGAAGACGACCAGTATTCCGAGGCCAAGTTTCTGCAGGTCAAAGCCATCATCGAGCGCTTCCGAGGCCGCGAAGGCACCACCGACCTCGACCGCCGGTGGACCCGCAAAGTCACCGATGTCCGCAACTGGTTCGCCTTCGCCGCCAGTGAGCGTTGGAGAGAAGATGACACCGAGCACGAGCACTACTCCGATTCCGGCGGCAAATCCGGCGGCCAAAAGGAAAAACTCGCCTACACCATCCTCGCCGCCAGCCTCGCCTATCAGTTTGGGCTCGAATGGGGTCGCGTCCGCTCGCGCTCGTTCCGCTTCGTGGTCATCGACGAAGCCTTCGGCCGCGGTTCCGACGAGTCCGCCCAATACGGCCTACGCCTTTTCGCGAAGCTTAACCTCCAGCTGCTCATCGTCACCCCCTTGCAGAAAATCCATATCATCGAGCCGCACGTTTCCTCCGTAGGCTTCGTCCACAACCCCGAGGGCCGTGATTCCCAGCTCCGGAATCTCACCATTGAACAATACCGCGAAGAAAAGGCTCTCAGCAGATCATGAGCGCAGCCGACTGGACTTCCACTGCCGACATCAAAGATCGGCTGCGCCGCCGATGGCAGCGAGGTGAGATTCTTGCCTCCGCCATCCGTCAAGATGGCTTCTTTCCGCTGCGCCTTCCGATCAAGGGCCCGTCCTCTGCCCAGATAACCACCGATTTTGGCGCGGCACGAGACTGGATTGCGAAATGGCGCAACCAGACGGCCGTCCCCCTCGAATGGCGGAAGTTTTCACACAGACTCTTTGGCGAAAATGAAATGCCTGTGGCGGCCTTGATTCCCACTGCCGAATATGCCGTTAGATTGCTCGGCACGCGCCGCGAGTGGGAAATATTTGGGGAGATGATTTTCCAGTGTCGTGAAACATTTCCCGAACTGCTCGACTGGATGGCCAAGCGCGCAATGACCGCGATCGAGCTCGCGGACGACTGGCAGGCGCTTCTCTCAGTTGTGACCTGGGTGCGTGCGAATCCGCACAGCGGTGTCTTCGTTAGACAGATCGACGCCGCTGGTGTCCACACAAAGCTCGTCGAAAGGCACCGCGGGGTCATCGCCGAGCTGTTGGACCGCGTGCTTTCCCCCGATGCTTTCGACCCTGATACTCGTGGACCGTCGACATTCAACCGCCGTTACGGTTTCCGCGATAAACCAGAACGAATCCGAATACGTTTTCTCGATCCAGACTGCGCCGTTGCGCCGTCTCGTCTCGGTCTGGATCTTACTTTAGATGCGGACCGATTTGCTGCGCTTGATGTGCTAGTCGAACGTGTATTCATCACCGAGAATGAGATCAATTTTCTTGCGTTTCCCAGCTGTCCAAGAAGTCTCATTGTATTCGGCTCAGGCTACGGGTGGAGTGCACTCGGGAAAGCTAGCTGGCTTTCGCAATGCGAGATCTGGTACTGGGGAGATATCGACACGCATGGCTTTGCCATCCTTGACCAGCTCCGGGCGCGGTTTCCCACTGTTCGATCCTTGCTGATGGACCGCGAAATTTTATTCAGTTTTCGCGATCTTTGGACTATGGAACCAAATCCCACTAAGGTGTCTCTTTTGAGGCTGACTACCGATGAAGAATGCGTCTATAGAGCCCTTCAAGCCGAGGGCACTTTTCCTCGGCTCGAACAAGAGAGAATCCCTTTTTCGACACTCCTACATGCCTTAAACACCCAGGTGGTTAAAGTGGAGGAAGATGATTCAGTATCGTGAGATTGTCGGTTTCACACCGTCTGTATTAACAATGTCCTAACCTCGTTCGCCGATGGTTGAGAGCGCGTTTCCGAAAGGGAGTTGGCTAGAGTTAGAATTCGGGTGCCAGTAACCTTTCGAGGCGCCAATTTAAACCGGCTGTGTCTGGAAGAAATGCTTGATCCTTGGGAAGAAGCAGTGCTTTACCAGAAAGTTCGGAAAGCTCCCGTTCACCATTTGATCGTCTGCCATCGAGGATTGGCGATGCCATCCACCGAAAATCGGGCGACGGTGCAATAAGATTTCGGTCCATGGCCCAATGGTGATTTTTGCAGAGCGCAAGTCCATTGGTCGGATGATCGTTCCGGCTCACCGCAAATGGGATCAGATGCGCAGCATCAATGAATGAGATATCGTTTCCAACCGGGAGGCGAATTCGGAGTCCGCAAGCTGCGCATTGGTGGTCGTAGATTTCAATAATGCTCCGACGAAATGCCGGAGAGCGGCCGGAATCGGGAGGGCCATCTGAAATCGTTGGAGTTTTATTCGACTCTGTTGATGGGATCAGCGAAACCGACCTCAGCGAATCGGCGGCCCAAGGAAAGTACCGTGAAATGATGGCATCACGCAAACGGTTGCGGTTTTCGAAGTCTACCGCAACAACTTCAAACCCGGATTTGAACCGTCCGAAAACGTGCCCCATATCGGAAACACGGATTTCCCGCCGGACTGGAGTAATCCCATCACCTTCAATAGCCTCCCATATCCCGTCGCCTGCTAGATAGCGAAACGGAAGGTCAGGACTATTTTTGTCATTGTGCTTTCTAACCACAAGAAAACGGGAGGAGAACAGATCGCGTAGCTCTTGAGACCATGGAATTCGATCAGTTGTCGCGTGGCCAAGATCGAGCAAATCGAAAACGGCGAGAAGAAGTACCGGCTTATGAGGTCTTTCGTGAGGTGTACCCTCTGCAAGTGGGGTTACCCCAACATTCAGAGAATAGAGCAGTTCTATTGCTTGATTCAGCGTCATAAAATTTCCTTTCCCTTGCCCTCACCCCAACCCAAACCGCACCCGATGCTCCTTCACAAACCCCGGATCGGGCGCAAAACCATCCTCGGGCACGACGAGAGGGTGGCCTTCATACGCCTCAAAGGACTCAGCGACAAAACGCTGCGGCAGATTTTCGCGGAGCCGGGTTGAGAGGAGCCGGGTTGAGAGGAGCAATTGAAGCTGGTCATCGAATCCGATCAGACCTTTGTCAAAGGCCGCGTCATGAAGTCGATTGAGACAAATCCCGTTGCGGACATTGAGCCTCTCGGCTTCGTGACTGCTCCAAGGAAGGATGTGTGAGGCGATGAGAAGTTCCCGAATCGGGAGTCCCGTGATGCCGCAACGATTGGCGTAGTTGTTGAGCACCATATCGCGAAAGAAGTCCTGCCCGCGCCGCCGCTTCGCGAGAGTTGCGACCTCGGTCGGACCCACGGGGACGGTCGGACGCGGAATGATTCCTTTTCCGGGGATAACCTCAGTCGTCCCCTTGGCCGCATCGATGAAGAGGGAATCGAATCTCTCCTGACTCAGCGGAACATATTCGGCGAGGTTCGCGTGGAACTCGGCCCACATTTCGCGGTCGAGCTTGCTCGTGCTAGGGAGGCCCCCGATCCCGCGAAGTTGCAATGCTGGATCCAGTGAAGCAAAATTGCTGAGCTTCATCGCGACGCTACCTGGCGTTCGTTTCATCGCCTCCGCTAGATCGATGATGACCTTCTGTCTCTCGTCAAAAAGTCCGAAGGGAATTTTATGATAGAGATTAAGGACGATGAGAAGTTCGTCTCGGGTCCAACGCATAGCAGTAGCTTGGCGTATTTCGAGAGGATCCGCAAACTCTGCGCTATACACCGATTTTAGTCCTCACTCCCTCCCCTCCTCCTCCCGCAGAATCTGATCCATCGACTTGCCCAGATCTCCGTCGGGCGCCTGACAATAATCCCCCGCCATCGCCTCCCGCATCGCCTGCACCTTGCGGCTAAAGGCCTTGGCCGAGCCTCGCACTCCGTCGGCGCTGGCACTCGCGGTCGCGGCGTTGTGAGCGTGGATGTTCATCTGGGCGGCGGTGGCGATGGCATCCTGATTGGCTCCGAGGAAGAGGAATTCCCAGCCCTGCTTCGCCTGACGCCGGCGGATCTTGCCGGCGATCTGATTCCAGGTGAAGTGGCGCGACGAGTTTTCCTGTCCGTCGGTGAAGATCGCGAAGATGACCTGATCGGGCCGCTGGTGATCGGGAAGGTCGCGGATGCGGACTTTGAAAGCGTCGACGGTGCGTCCGATCGCATCGAGGAGGGCGGTCGATCCTCGGGTGGTGTAGGTGCGGGTGTCGAGTCCGACGACTTCGCACACGGGAATATTGTCGACGGGGATCTCGTATTGATCGTCGAAGAGGACGAGGGTCAGTCGCGCCTGCCCGCCGACCTGCTGCTGGTCGCGGAGGAATTCGTTGAAGCCGGCGATGGCGGCTTCGGTGTGCGGCTCCATCGACCCCGAGCGGTCGAGAATGAAAGCGATCTCGGTGGTTTTCGGTTTGGTTTTCTCTGTGTGTGTTTTGCTCATGAAAGCAATTTCGCACAGGGGGTGGGACATTGGCAGGGACAGGGGGGAGGGAAATTTGAAAATTTGAAAATTTGANNGCTGAAAGGCTGAAAGGCTGAAACTCTGGCCGATGGTTTGCGTTGAGAAAAAGTGATGTTCAGTCCCTTGCCCGGGTCTTCGTCCGTGAGGTTCTCCGGACAGACACGGACTCACCACGAAGGAGGGTCTGCCGGATGAATTCGAGGAATCCGCCATCGGGCAGGACCGGGATGACGTCAAAAGGGATGAGAGTTCCCGAGTCGATGGGCGAACGGACCACATTCTTGTCGTGAGCGTCAAAAACGCCGAGATTGTCCTCTTCGCGGTAATAGGCGGCGGCGGTCACGATCTGAAATCCCCGGCTGACAAACCAGCTATCAATTTCGCCTTGTGTCACCGCGATGATTTCGAAACGCGGCTGGGAGATGCAGATGGCCAGGTCGTCGTCTTGAACAATGACGCCCTCAAGACGGTTGAGTCCGGGCGTGATCAGGTTCTGGAGACGCAGACGCTCCAGATACTGCCAGGGAGAGGCTTCCCATAGATGAAAACGACGGGCATCCTGATCCGCAGGGACGAGCGCCAGTTCGATTCCCGGGGTGAGCCCGAAGACACCGCTGCGTGTTAGCTTCACGCAGCGATCCGCAATCGGATCAAAGTAATAGTCATGCTTCTGGCCTCCCTTTCTCAACAGGGGCAGGATGGACTCGGAGTCTAGGACGAGACCCAAATCTTGCGCCCATTTCTTAAGACCGCTTTTCTGGCGGGCTGTGTCTCCTTGCCAGTGTGAGTCGCCACTTGCTGATAGAACTCCTCTGAGGAAATCGAGCGCCGCGAGGATACGATCTTCTCCATCGTCTCTGCGGAGACGAGAGCTTTGATCGGCCGGGTCGGTTTGCTCATGACTCATGAGGATACGGCAAAAATCGGGTGATGAAAAGGCTGAAAAGATGAGGAATCATTCCATTGCACTCGAAAATGTTCACGAAGACGTCCTCCTGGCAATCGAGAAACGGGCTTTGCTCCCGGAGAGGACCGCAAGTAGGGAGGGAGATTTCAACGCAGATTTTCGCCGATGCGCGCACCATGCCCGGTGAAAACGCGGGGTAGTTTGCGGCGGCCTGCTTGGTCCGAACTTGAAGAACCAAACTGGCACTTCAAGTTTTCCCAGTCCTCCGGCGCGAGCTTGAAGGAGAAATCCTCAGGGATTCGATCCTGGTTCCTGGAGGCGGCGCGATTGAGAGCTTTGGTCTCAACGCCATAAAGGCGGGAACCTCCCGTGGACAGGTTCTCTGTCCCTGAAAAGGGTTGGATTTAGACCACAATCGAAGCGGAGCGAAGATGGATGCCAAAGGCGTCAAATGGACACGAATTTCAGACGTGAAGAAAGGCCTGTTGATGGGAAATTCGTGTTCCCATCATTTAACACGGATTCACACAGATGAAGAAGGGATGACACAGATACAGGAAAGATCTTTTATCCTATCTCCCATCGCGGGCACTGCTCGAAAGCGGGACAGCGGGGATCCCTTGCCTGCCCTTAGCAGGTCCCTGAACAACTCCCTCATTCTAAAATACCGGTGACGGGACTCGAACCCGTACGGTTGCAATAACCAACGGATTTTAAGTCCGCAGCGTCTACCATTCCGCCACACCGGCCTGACGGGTCAATTAGCCGCGAAACGGGTGGAAATCAACCCCTTCCCCACCGCCCATTGACTTCGCTGCGCTCCGTCCATCTGCGCTTCGCTTCGATTGCCCACCTATACGTCATTGACCTCCGCCACGTCCCTGCTCTTTACTCTGCTCATGCGCATCGACTCCCATCACCATTTCTGGAACTACACGCCCGAGGACTACGGGTGGATCGGAAACGAGATGCAGATCCTGAAGCGGGACTTCAGCCCGGAGGACCTGAAGTCGCTCCTCGATGAGTTGGGGATCGAGGGGGTCATCTCGGTGCAGGCGCGGACGGATGAGGCGGAGAATGCGTTTCTCCTCGACTACGCGAAACAGCATGACTTCATCCGCGGGGTGGTCGGCTGGTTCGATCTGACTCAGCCTGACGTGGCGGAAAAGGTGGCGCGCTTTAGCGAGAACCCGAAGGCGGTCGGAGTCCGCGAAGTCCTCCAGGGGCTCGATGAACGGAATTATTGCCTGCGGGAGGACTTCAACCGCGGGGTCGCGGCACTGCATGATTTCGGGCTGGTCTATGACATCCTCATTTTTGGCGACCAATTGCCCGCCGCCATCCAACTGGTGGACCGGCATCCGGCGCAGGTCTTTGTCCTCGATCATCTTGCAAAGCCGGTGATCGGGCCGGCCGGAGTGGACCCGGCCTGGGAGGCCTCGATCCGATCCCTCGCCCAGCGGGAGCAGGTCTTCTGCAAACTCAGCGGCATGGTCACGGAAGTAATCCCGAGTCTCGATGACTGGACGCCTGATCTGCTCCGTCCCTGGTTCGACGTGGTCCTTGAGGCCTTCGGACCGGACCGGCTCATGTTCGGCAGCGACTGGCCGGTCTGTCTCCTGCGCGGAGAATACGCCGACTGGGTCCAGTGCGTCGATTTTTGGATTCAGGATCTCAGCGCCGATGAACAGAAAGCGATCCTAGGCGAAACGGCGGTGAGGGCCTACGGCGTTTAAAGTTTCAGGTTCCAGGTTTGACTTCACTTCGTTCCGTCTGTCTCCGCTTCGCTCCGGCTCAGGTTTGACTTCACTTTGTTTTGGACGCGTCGCTTGCCCTCCGGGCACCCATCTCGATTTTCTCGATTGTCTGTCTCCGCTTCGCTCCGGCTCAGCTTTTCAGCCTTTCAAATTTTCAGCTTTTCCAGTTTTCAGCTCTTCCCCAAAAACCGGATCAACATTGCCGTCAGGGTTTCGATGCCCCAGTGAAAGCCGGCGATGGGGATGCGTTCGTTGTCGCCGTGAAACAATGATGCAAAATCGAGATCGGGGGGCAGTTGGAGGGGATAGAATCCGTAACATTGCGCGCCGAGGCGGGCGTAGTTGCGGCTGTCGGTGAATCCGGGAATGATCGAGGGAACGACGTGGCATCCGGGATCGACCTCATGGAGAGTCCTTTCCATTTCCCGATAAAGAGGAGTGTCGGTGGAAAAGGAGACTGCCTCCGAGGACTGAAGGACGGACAGTTCGTAGCGATTTCCGAGGACGGGATAAATGACGGCGTGCAACTCACGCATGAGGTCCGCGGCGGTCTGCCCGGGTGCAAGCCGGCCGTCGATGTCAACCGAGACGGTTCCGGGGATCATGTTGATGGAACTGCTCCCGTGAAGGCAGGTGGGATTGGCGGTGTTGCGGAGAATCGCTTCGATCGAAGTCCGGCGCGAGGGATCCGCAATCAGAAGAGGGAGCAGTTTAGGACCGAGAAAAGGATGAAAAAGGAGGCGGGAGACTTCAAGGGCGAGACGGCCCTGCGGGGCGGCGAAACCGGAGATAAATCGCCTCGCGTCTTCGCCGGGGTGCCAGGGCAGGCGGGCCTTCGCAATCGCATCAATGGCCCGGCCGAGCCGCCGCACGGCGTTGTCCCGGGAAGGTAGCGAACTGTGTCCGGGTTCCCCCTTGATCGTCAGTCTGAGCCAGGCGACGCCCTTCTCCGCCACCTGAACCGGGTAAAAACGCCGGCCCTTTTGATGAACGGAAAATCCCCCCACCTCGTTGATGACATACTCCGGATTCCCCCCGAGCAGATCGGGGCGCTCCTCGACGAGCCATTTTGATCCCAGTCGTGTGCCGGCCTCCTCGTCGGACACGGCGACAAAAATGACATCGCGATTCATGGGCACCTCGCTGCTGATGAGCTTCCCCATGGCGAAGAGCGCCATCGTTGCGAAGCCCTTCATGTCGACCGCGCCGCGTCCCCAGAGGCAGGAGCCGTCGTCGTGTCCTGACCACGGGGAATGAGTCCACCGCTCCGGATCCGCCGGAACGGTATCGACGTGGCAACTCAGAATGAGGGGACGTCCGGTGCGGTTCTCCGACGAGGCGGCAAACTTCGCAACCAGATTGGGGCGCTCTTCCTGAGCCCCCGCGATAACCGGCTCGAGTCCGATCTCGCGGCAATAGTCGGCGAGGAAGGAAATCGCCTCCACTTCATTCCCCGGAGGATTGGTGGTATCGATCCGGATGAGATCCTGAAGAAACTCCGAGGCGGACCTTAATTCTGCCGCAGTAAAGTAGGGAGCGGCCATGAAAGAGGGACGGTCGGAGGTCTGGTCAGGCGGTCGGCCTCACCGACCGGGCGTAGGGGTTTTCGGCCCCCCGAGGTTGTCACGGGTAAAAGTGCTGGCAGGAAAGTCACCGAGCTTCACCTCGCTGAATTTCAGGGTGATGGTCAATCCCGAATCATTGACCACCATCTGCGAGAGGAAGGGACGGCCGTTGACTTTGTTGTCATAGGCCATCGTCGAGGAGCGGATGAGAGTGCCCGACTTGGCATAAAACTCGGCTTTTTTCCCGAGATTCCCGTTCGTCGTGACCCAGTATTTGATCATCGCATAGGTGTCTCCGAGCGTGTTCGCCTTCATCGTGTAGATCGTGGCGGGTTCGCCGTTGACCTCTCCGGCCTCCTGTCCGGCGACTTTGTATCCGTCGACGTAACTGGTCGAGGCGATGTCCCCGATGGCGGCGTCACCGGAAAGACGCTGACGCTTGGGGATCGAGACCGGCCGGCTCAGTTTGGGTTTCCAGAACCACATGTTGCCGTCGGACTCGGCAAGGTAACGGCTGCCGACGGCGGACTCCGGCTCAAGCACTTCGGCAAAAATCTTACCGTTCTGTGAGACGGCGCTGAATTTCGCACTCTTGTTCCCCGAAACATTCACGATCCACTGGACGCCGGAATTTCCGGTGAGAATGCCGCGGGCCTGCTCCGCCGCGAGCAAGGCGGCGTCCTGGGCGACGAGCGGCGAGGTAAGGAGGGAAAGGATCAGGAGAAAAATCGGGGAATATTTCATGACAGCTTGAATCTAGACGTGTCCCAGAGAATCGACAATACTCCGTTTTGCAGCTCTGCGCGCCGGGGCGATCGCGGCGAGGGAGGTGAAAATGATCAGCAGGAGGAAGGTGGTCAGCAGATAGTAGGGCAGGATACGGATCTCCCAGACGATCTCGCGGGCGGTGACGGGTGGTTCCCAGGTCGGCTTGACCCCCTCGATCACGAGAGAAAGTCCCACCGTGATAATGAGTCCGGTCACCGCTCCGATGACCCCGAGAAGGGCGCTTTCGATGCCGAAAAGCCAGATCACCCCGGGGCGCTTCAATCCGATGGCGCGGAGGGTCCCGATCTCCTTGGTCCGCTCTACCACGGCCATTCCGATGGTGTTGAGGACCGACATCGTCACGATCGTGGTGATGATCGCGAAGACGAGCCCGAAGATGATGTCGAACATGCGTTTGGTCCGCAAATACAGCTTCGACACTTCATACCAGGGGATGATCTCCCAGCCGGACTCGGGGTACTGCGCGCGGAGAGCGGCCGTCACCGCGTCCGTATCCTCGTTCACCTCAAGCATGATTCGAACACAACTGACCCCGGTCGTGTCGTAGAGCCCCTGCGCCAGTTCGAGGGGCATAAAAATATACCGATTGTTGAGCGACTCGGAGGCGACGTCGGCGATCTGATAGATCTGGGCATCGAGGGCATTCATCTGCCCGTTGATGGACGGGGCCATGAGGATCACGTTGGAATCGATATCCATCTCGAGGTTCTCGGCCATCCCGGTGGTGATGGCGATCCCGTAGGGCGTCTCCCGGGTGATCGGTTTCCCGATATAAGTGCTCCCGTCAGCGCTGCGGAGAGCGGTCGAGCGCGAATGAATCGCCTCCTTCTCCTCCGGCACCATGGCCTGGCCGACAAAAAAGCCGGTCGCTCCGTTGAAATCTATGTTGCCCTTCACTTCGAGCAGACCCGCAGCGAGGAGAATGCGCTCGTCTTTCCCGGCGAATTCCTTGATCGCGGCGAACTCCTCTGCCGTGATCAGATACTTTCCGGGGTCCGCTCCGCCATGGTCGCGGGCTCCTTTTTTCCAGATCTGAACGTGGCCGTTGATCTGCTCAAAAATGTTCGCATCCTCGATGCTTTTGAACATGTAGGCGCTGAAGCCCGCCAGAATATTGACGGCGGAGTAACCCAGAGCCACCGCGGCGATCGTGGTGATCGAACGGCGGGAGTTCCGGAGCAGGTTGCGCAGCGCTAGGGAGATCCAGGTCACAATGGGAGGAGAGTCTTCTTATCCTTAGCGGAAAAATTCGGCCCCTCAAGGAGCAATTCACCCGCTTGAACGCCTCAGGAAAGCGGTGATTTCGGCCGGAACCGGTAATACACTTTCCGGCACCGCGACAGAAAGGTGAGGCGGCTGCGCTTTGTCGCAAAAATCTCGAAGATTTTCACCACGATCCAGGTGAGAACGAGAACGGCCACAAAGATCGGAAAGACATAATTCCCGAGCACTTTGAACCAGTCGAAGACCACCTCACCCAGGCGCATCGATCCCCACACGAGGATCACGGCGGAGAGTCCCTCGGCGATGAATTTGTAGAGGGCGAACTTCCAGAAGGGATATCGCAGCAGGCCGGCGGCGGCATAGATGGGGAAGCGCGAGCCGGGAATGAGACGGGCGGAAAAGATCAGTTTTGCCCCGTGTCCGTCAAAAAGAGTCTCCGTCTGCACGACCTGTGCCTCTTTCAGAAACCAGCGGAAAGGCGCGCGGCGCAGGAGGTCGATACCACCAAGCCGGCCCGCCAGGTAGAGGGGCATCCCGCCCAGATACACCCCGAGAAAAGCACCGGTCAACGCCCACCCGAAGGTGAGGATGCCCTTGCTCGCGAGCATTCCCGCGGTGATGCAGGCCAGATCCTCGCTCAGCAGGCTGGTCATCGCGACAACGAGCAGCTTTTCCCACAGGGGAAATTCACTGATCCACTCGAGGTGGTTGGACGGGTCCTTTTCCCCACCGCAGGAGGTCAGGAGCAGCAGCAGAGGCATCAGGAGAATCCAAAGGGAATGCCTGCGAATCGCTGAAATCATCTCGTGGTTCCGGTAGCTCAATCGTGTGGTTTGGTTAACGCATCGCGGTTGATGCACTGGAATCCCAAAAATAACCCCATCCCGCGCCGTGGCTAGGAATTCTTTAACTCGACGGGGTTCTGATAGGGTTTCGGGAATACCGTTCCAGGCGCATGGGAAAGGGATTCATCGAATCGGGCGGCCACGCTTCGGCGGAGGTGAGCCTCCAATCGCCGGAATGCTCGAAATCCGGAAAACGGACCGGATCGGGAAGCTCCACGTCACCGTCGATGCGGGTGAGGACGAGGCGGTCCGCGTACCCGATCGCGGCGGCATAAACTCCCGCGCCACCACAGACGAGCAGCCCGGAGGCCCCGTTACGACGGGCGAGGTCGATTGCGGCAAAAACCGACGACACGACCCGGTGTGAGGGGTTCCGTGGTTTGTAGTCAGCTTTTTCCGTGAGAATGAGAGGTGTCTGATCGGTGAACCAGCCGTCCATTTCCTCGTAGGTGCGTCGCCCCACCAGCATCCAGCCGCCCCGGGTGCTGGCCCGGAAATGGGAACGGTCCCGCGGAAGGTCCCAGGGAATTCCTCCCCCGGCGGAACCTATCACTCCGCGATTGGCGACCGCGGCGATGATCGAAACTAGCATTTCCCATTGTACGGCCAAAGAGGTTCAAGGGACAGGGCAAAGAGGGTCGGGCAGGGATCGTGCTGACTCGCGCATTTTGAGACGCGGAAGGAAGCCGGGGAACGTTGGCACGTTCCTCTACCTTGTCGGGACGTAGCGGAACGTGCCAACGTTCCCCGGCCGAGCCACCTTCATCCCCCCGGGATTCGGCGAATATCCGCTTGCTCACCTGCCGCAAAGTATGCGATTAAGCGTCATGATGGATGAGATGCCCGCGAATGAGAATATTCAATCGGTAAACGAAATCATGGCGCAGGCCAGGGCCGAAGTGGCCAAGGTCATCATCGGACAGAAGCGGGTCGTCGATTTTTGCCTGATCGCGATCTTCACCGGGAATCACATCCTCGTCGAGGGGGTCCCGGGAGTGGCGAAAACGCTGCTCGTCCGCACCCTCGCCAAAGTCCTCGGGGCCGACTTTTCCCGGATTCAGTTCACCCCCGACCTGATGCCCTCAGACATCACCGGGACCAACGTGTTCAGCCTGCAGGAGGGCTCTTTCCATCTCGTCAAAGGGCCCGTTTTTACCTCATTCCTCCTCGCCGATGAGATCAACCGGGCACCCGCCAAGACCCAGTCGGCCCTCCTTCAGGCAATGCAGGAGCGTCTTGTCACAATCGACGGAGTGACCCATTCCCTGCCTTCCAGCTTCACCGTGTTTGCCACCCAGAACCCGATCGAATACGAGGGCACCTATCCCCTCCCCGAGGCGCAGAAGGACCGTTTCCTTCTCCGGGTGGAAATGGATTATCCGGAAGCAGAGGACGAACTGAAGCTCGCGATCCAGTCGCTCGGCAGCGAAACCCCCGAGCACATCCTCGCCGGTGATACGGTCCGGGCCGTTCTCACCGAACCCCAGATCCACCGGATGCAGCAAGCCCTCCAGTCCATCACGATGAAAGAGGAACTGGTCTCCTACGTCGTCGAGATCGTGAGACGTTCGCGCGAACTCGACAGTATCCAGGTCGGAGCCGGACCCCGTGCCACCCAGGCGCTCCTCCTTTCCAGTCGCGCTCTCGCCGCGATCGAGGGTCGGGACTATGTCACTCCTGACGATATCCGCACGATGGCGTATCCCGTCCTCTCCCACCGCATCGTCCTGAGACCCGAGTATGAGATCGAGGGTGTCACCGTCGCGGAGGCGGTGAACAAACTGCTCGAATCGGTCGCTGTGCCACGTTGAGTTGGTTTTCCCCTTTTCCTGACACGATGCGACCGGTGCCCAACATTCCTCTGCTCTGGGCGGCCCTGCTTCTTGTTGTGCCGGCCTTCGCGTCGCTTGTCTATGAGCAGGGCTTCGGAAAGATTCCCGCTCTTGTGGTGCTTCTGCTAGTCACCGCAATCAGCGTGATTGATGCGGTGACGTCCCGATCAAGACTTTCCGGTCTCTCCCTCGAGATACCCGCGCTCTTGAGAAGCACCAAAGGAAAAGCGCTGGAGATCCCGCTGACGCTCGTGAACCGGGGAGCGAGGCTGGACTGGATCCGCTATGGAATCGCGCTTCCTCTCGACTTTCACTGCGAAGGCGAGGTCATCGGACGCCTCACCGGACTGGAACAGGGCAAATTGCGAACGGTGGTCTATCCTGTCATACCACTGAGACGGGGCCGCTTTTTTCTCCTCTCCGCCCATGTGGAGACCCGCTCGATTCTGCGCCTCTGGCTGATGCGGAAACGTGTTGATCTGACCACCGAAGTCCGCGTCTACCCGGATCTTTCCGTCGAGCGCAAACGTCTCGCAAGCCTTTTCCTGATGCGCGGAAACGACGGCAGTCATGTTGTCCGGCAAGTCGGCAAAGGCCGCGACTTCGAGCAACTGCGGGACTACCAGCCGGGAGACGACTACGTCGACATCGACTGGAAAGCGACGGCCCGACGCCAGCGACCCGCGACGCGGACCTATCAGATCGAGCGCACTCAGGAGATCTATGTGATCGTCGATCACTCCCGTCTCAGCGCCCGCGAGATCCGGGTCGGCGTGGAAAAGGAAGCGGCGGGTGACTGGCTCTACCGCGAGGATTCGGCGGGCGGCGATTACCTCATCACTACGCAGTTGGAAAAATTCCTGCACTGCTCGCTCATCCTCGCCTCCGTGGCGGAGCGTCAGGGCGATCTCTTCGGATTCATCAGCTTTGCGGACAAGGAGGATCGATTCATCCGCGCCCGCAACGGTAAGGGACATTATAACATTGTCAGGGACGCCCTTTACACTCTCGAGCCGAAGCCGGTCGCCCCCGATTTCGAACAATTGATGATCGCCCTTCGCCAGCGCCTCACCCGCCGGGCCCTCCTCGTCATGCTCGTCGACCTGAGCGATCCCCTCACCGCCGAACATTTCTACGAAGCACTCCCTCTCATCAATCGCCAGCATCTTGTCCTCGTGAATATGGTGCGACCGGAGAACGCGCACCCGCTCTTTTCCCCGACCTCGACCCCCGAATCCGTTTCACAGGTGTATGAAAAACTCGGCGGTCACTTCCAATGGCAGGAACTGCGTGAAACCGGAAATCGCCTCCGCCATCTCGGCGTCGAACTCGGAATCCCGGAACACGAGGAACTCTGCGCCGATACAGTGGCCCAATATTTGAACGTGAAGAAGCGTCAGTTGATCTGAACCTGGCGTTGCGGCGGATCAACTTCTTCGGGTAGCCCCGACCGGCCCGGTCGGGGAGAGTGTTTCATGGACGCCCCACGTTGGCCGCTCGGGCCGAACGGCCGTTGACTTTGTTTTCACGCCGTCTACCCGCTTCGCGTGTTCCCGCGCTCACGCGAGAGAAGAAACCTATCGCTGCGGCGGATCGACCTCCCTAACCAGCGAACCGTTCTCCTCGCTCATCACGAGCAGGCTCAACTCACCGACTTCGTCGAGTTCGTTGGTGCTCAGACTGACGTAGTCGAATTTTCCGCGCAGGTCGGTGTAGCCGTCTTTGAGAAAACGCACCTCACCATTGTTCATCTTTGCGTAGACCTTCACGTAGGCGCGCCCAAGCGGCTGGTCATCCTGTTCACGTCTGACTTCCATCTGCCCGTAATTGGCGGAGATCTGCACCTTGAGGGTGTTCGAGTAGATCGCGACCGATTCGGTCTTACCTCCCCCGACGACCTCAACGAGGACGTTCCTACTCGCGAACTCTTCGGGCACCTCAAACTGGATCAACTCCGCATCGGCCGGAAGCGGCATCGCGACCGAACGGTTCGGCTTGATGAAACTGAACTCCCCGCTCCCGCCCGAGACAAAGGGTTTGCTCGAAAAGAGGAACTCCAGATCCATTTCGTAATAGTTCACCGTTACCGTTCCGAGATTCCGGTAGCGCAGCTTCGCCTCACGCCCGGTCGCGGTCAGTTCGATGAAGGGATCTTTTGCCGACAACTTCTCGATCTGTCCTTCGCGGGTTTCCGCGTCAGGGTCGACCTTCGCCCCTTCAATCGCACTGACCTGGGCACCGACTCCGGCAAATTTTTCCTTCCAGCGATCCACTGGATAATCCTGGTAGGCCACTGCGATCGCCTTCGCGCCTGCCACATCGTCACGATAGAGCGCATGATAGGCCTTGAGGTAATCATACTGGATTCGCGACTCGACCTTCGCCGCATCGATGGAATCGAGCCACTCAAGGGACTCTTCGACCCTGTCCTGCAGCGACAAATACGCCGTCACCCCGAGACGTTCTTCCGCGCTGAGTTCCGGCTTGTAGGAAGCGACCTCAAGGAATCCCTGATACTGGGAACGGAAACGGTCGTTCAGAATCTTGCGTTCGCGACCGAGGCGGTGAGTGCGGGCATTCACCAGAGGCGAATACTCGAGATGCTGGTACCAGTGTCGCTCAACCGGATCGAGGCTGACGAGTTCGCAGTCGATCCAGCGTCCGCACTGAAGGAGAAAGTCCTCGCGATGTTTCAGGTATTCGCGCGCGACCTCCGCGACGTTGTGATGAATGCCGTAGCTCCAGAGTGTCGCATCGTAGGCATGACGTGATCCGATGAGTTCGGTGACCTTTTTGAAAAAGTCCACCTCTTCACGAACCCGCCAGGCGATGCGACTGAGATCGATCCGGTGCAGGTTGTTTGCCGCAAGGTAATCGAGCACCTCTTTCTCCGTCCCGAACTGGGAGAGATACTCCCACGAGGCTTCGTCGAAGCGGGTCAGTTGATCGACGACTTTAAAATTCATCTCCCCTCCGCTCGCGATGACCTCTTCATTCTTCGAGACACGAACCGGATAGACCGCAAAAGTTTTCTCACCCGATGATTTGGGAAAGTAGAATTGCACCTCCTGGCTCTGGGTTGAAAAGGCCGCGAGCTGAACCGGATAGGACTTCGTGTAATCACTGCCCGCCACCGGAATCGCCCCTTCGGGAATCTGCACGAGCAGATCGAGACGATGCGCCGAAGAAGTGGGATTGGTCACCACGATCTGGGTGGCGTAGACGACTCCGGTGAGAAACTCGTCGGTCACAAATTTATCGACCTGCTGCCCGTCTTCAGTGCGGAACCGGTCATCGACCCGCAGGAAGTTCTGGCTGACGAGAATGGGGGCCTCGCCTTTCGCGGTCGCCGCCTCCTGGATCTCTTCGTGGAAAACCACGAGCGGTGAGCCCGAGGTGATCTTCAGGACATTGTCCTCGACCGTGAACTCATGTTTCTCCGCGACAAAGGGAAGCTCGAGGACACTGAGCACAAACATCATCTCCGTGAAATTCTTCGTCGCTCCGGGGAACTCGCGTGAGTAGAAGCCACCCTCACCATTCCAGTTGGCAAAGTCCTTCCAGAATCCGTTCACCGTCACAAGCTCGGCGGTCTGCTCGGCGATGGGGAGCTGGTAATAATTATTCTCCGCCCATTCACGGGTCGATTCGAGGACCCGGTAGAGCGCCTGGGCCTTCGCTTTTTCGAGGAGCGATTCATCCGTGATACCCATCGCGTTACCGACAAGAGCGGGCATCGCTCCGCCAAACGAGTCGCTTACCGCGTCCGCCGACTGTGCTGCCATGGGCGCCTCAGCGGCCGGCATGGGTGCGGGCGCCGCCATCGGAGCACCGCGGGACATCATTTTTCGTGAGCTCAGGCCCTTGTCCCCGAAATCACCTTTCACATCCGCAGCATATTCAACGCTGACAGCGAGGGCGGCGATGTTTTTCAACTCATCGGCTTCCGCCCCCCTTCCACGAAGTGCCTGCCGGAAAAAGAAGGCATCACGCTCCGGATCGGGCGGGATGAGTTCGTGAAGACTGACGATGTGACCGGCCGTTCGAACCCGCTCGTCTTCGCCGAATCGACGGGCGAGAAGGATTCGTTCGACGATGTTGAGCCGACTGAACTCCCAGGGAGCCAGATAGCGCTCAAGATTGTTTCCAATGAGGTAATGATCGAGGAAGGTTTTGTCCTTTTTGTTCTTCAGATAGGGCTGCACGACTTTCTCAAAGAAGGCGACATCCTTCTGCGAGAGAAAAAAGCTCAACTCGTGACAGGCAAACTCGGAGTAGAGCTCGCGCTTCTTCGCCTCCTCCAGCGTGTTCCAGGAACCGAGGAATCCGAAAGCGGAAAAATTCTCATCCGGATTGATCCCGAGGAGAGTGCCGTAAATCCCGGCGACGGTGTCGTAGGTCTGCACTTCGGAGGCCCTGAAATCGCTCACGGTGAGCGTCTGCCCGCCTTTGAGCAGGGTCACCTTGCGCCGCTGCGTAAAATCCTTTTCACGGTCGAGGGTCGATTCGAGCCGGAGATCCCGGATCTTCACCCCGCCCTCAGCTTCCGATAGAGCGAGCTGGCGATACACCGTGTTGAAACGGTTAACCGCCACGACATGGAGGTGCTGGCGATCATCGAAGTCGGCGAGATCGAGAGAGATTTTTCCGTCTTCTCCGACCTTGAGATTTGAGAGGACGATGGCCTGCTGTGCAAGGAAGTTCAGACTCGGGCTTTGTCTTCCTGTGGGCTCTTCATTGGGAGCATAACTTAGAGACCCCGGCACCCCGGCACTGCGCGCGGCTTCCTGCATTTCCCGGCTCTTTTTGTATTCTTCGCCCACCTCGGCTTCGTCCACGCTCGTGGCGGTTTCATTCAGCTCCCAGGGATTCAGGATGAGACCGGGACGGCTCAGCATGTTTCCGGGGAATTTCTTCGATCCACGCCGCTCGAGAATGTAGCGATACTCCTCACCGATATCCCGACCTGAGACATATCGTGAGGCGTTGGTTCCCCGCCGGATTTCGAAGGGGGAAGCGGTGTGCCCCTGATCCAACGTGAGAAAAGGATCAAACTGCGGAAGGAATCGCGTCGCGACCAGATGAACCCGGGTCAGCTCGTCCGCATTGACGAGAGCGAGTTCGATCTTTCCACCCTTTTTCTCAAGCGAAGCAATCTGCAAAGGTTTCGTGTTTCGTCGCTGGAGGTGCCGGTCCTCTGACAGCGAGTATCCAAAGTGCTCCACCTTTGCTTCGGTGACTTTCAACTGGACCGCTCGGGATTCGCCCTTGATGACCACTTCATAGTCTCCGGCCTTGAGTCCCTCCAGTTTCACCAGGCCGTTCTCGAACTTCGCCTTGGCAAACACATCCTCGATCGGAATGTCGGTTTTCGTTTCGAAGATCGCGAGATCGCTCCGGCTAAAGGAACTGCCGGATCCTCCCAAGGGGATCTCGATTACCTCACCGACGCTCGCATGCATCGTATTCTGTCGTGAAACACGGCCGCGCCGCAATTCCCACTGGCGCTCGGGAAAGCGGTCGGGACGGCAACTGATCGCAGTGATACCCGGCAAGGCGCCAAGGTCAATCCGACCCTGCGGGCCGGATTTCAGGGTCACCGTGATCGGAGTCGTGAAGTCCCGATGGGAAAAGCTGAAATACACGGGTCGCTCCGCCACCGGCTCGCCCGATCTTCCTAACACATCGACTACATATCGATCCCCGAGTCGGCTCAGATAGGTATCAGCCACGACATCCTGAGCTTCGACTCCATTCACTTCGAAGCTCTTCGAGAACTGAAGCGTCGTCGTTTCTCCAGGTCGTGTAATTGAGGGTACCTCGCCACTCAACTCCACCGTGACTCTCGTCAGGCGCGCCGGCACCCGGAAGGTGTAGCTCGATTCTTTGTCATCAAACAAAGCAAAGTCTTTCGCCTCGCTGATCGAATCGATCCCGTCGAGATCGGCAGTGGAAAGGGTGAGGCGGGTTTCTTTCAGATTTGAGATCTGAACCGGCTCGCCGTTGAGACTGAGGACAGGGCGGATCGCGATGTTCGCCTCGGTTCCCGGCAGGAGCGTTTCCTGTTCCAGAAGCACTCCCGCAGTGAACTCATATTGCTCCACCGGCAGATTGATCTTCACAAGGCTGGCAAAATCTCCGTCCGTCAGCACCACCGGCACCTCTCCCGCCTCGGAAAATGGAAGCAGAATGAGCCCCTGTTCGTCCGCCTCATATCGCTTCCCGCCGAACCAGGCCGCAGCGGCTTTGACCGGCACATTCTCATCATCCAGCACCGTCAATAACTCCCCGCCGACAGTGGTAGTCGAGAGGTGCTGCAATTTGCCTTTTCGTACGAGGGCACGGGAACTGATTCCATTACCGATCAATTCGATCACCCAGATCCCTTTGCGATCCTTCAAGGACTCAAAAGCAAAGGTCTCGGTGCGGCGGCGAATCGGGGCATCCTCGTAGCGATAGAGTTTTTCCTCGTTGGCAACGAGACCGTCGAGGTTTAGGTCGGTATTGATTTCCTCCTTGCGGTCGAGGTAGAAGTTCAGGGCGTTGATCTCATAGACCTTCACGATCAGTTCCTTCACATTTTTCAGGGTCGCGGTGAGGGCGACGTCGGCGGAAGCCGTGAGATGCTCGCGGTTGATCGGGGAAAAGGCGATTTCGACCCGATCCTTCAATTCCTGCACCTGAACGGGACTGAGCATCGAAAACCATTGCTCCGGATCACCGATCCCGTTGAGCAGTTTGGTCTCGGCAAAGACCTCCTTGAGATAGGTCTCCTGAACAAAGGGCGAAAATCGCTGGTAGCTTTCGTCTTCGAGAAAAAAGTGCTCGAGATACTCACGCACGAGCGCCTCATCATCGACTATCGGCGCGAAGCCGAGGTTCCCGGTAAAGTCCGCACCGAGGTCGACAAAAACCCCGCGGGCCTGCTGGTCACGGAGATACTCCGGTTTCATGTAGGGCATCGCCCGGGGCAGTTCCAGATAGGCGGTGAACTCCTCTCTCGGGTACTCGCCCCTCGTCCTCGCCTCCTGCAGCCACTGAAAAAGCACCGACGCTTTGAGCGCCCCGAAGGCGGACGGCAGGGTTTTGACATACTCCCAGAGACGGTCGAGACGGGCTTTCTCCACCGCAGGACGACGGGCCGGTGATTCGTCGGCAGACGGTTGGATACGGAGCAGCCGGGCATCCACAAAACGGGGATCGTTCGCCAGTTCGGGGCGGAGGCCGGCGAGTTCATCGAGCTGGGCAATAGTAAGGCGACGGTGAATCTCGAATTCCCCGAATCCCGCGCTCTCCGGAGTCCTCAGATCGGCGGCGATCAGACCGGGGAGTTGCTCGTAGTCGGGATAGCGCAGACGGCTCAGCAACTGGCGTCGCTGCACCGGCGTCATCTCGACCTGATTGCGAATGAGAACATCAAGACCTGCATCACTCACTCCGCTCAGGTCATCCTGTTGAAAGGCCTGACTGAGAAAAGTCTCCCAACTGGTTTGCTCTGGCTTTAATCCCGTCGGGAAATCCGGCTTCGCATCGAGTTTTTGCTGTTGATGATCGAAGGAAAGCCCGAGCTGATTCTTTAAATAAAGGAGCGTTCCCGCCGGATCATTCGTGTATTTCAAAAGAGCCTGGCGGTGCTGAATCTCGACCACTTTCGGAGTCTGTCCGTAGCGCTTGATCCACGGCTCCAGCAAGGCCTCGACCTCGACCAGTTTTCCCTGCTGCTGGGCATGGAGAGCCGAATAGAAATAGAACTCCTCCGTTCCGGGGATGAGATCTTTGAGGGCGGCGGCGCGATCCTTCGCGAGAGCAAATCGCTCGATGAATCCTATCTCCCCTTCCGCCCGCAACGGTAGTCCGGGTTGGAAGGCTAAGAAGAGAAGAGCGAAAGTCAGGACACTCGGGCGAAGTCGTGTTTGAGGATTCATAAGCGGGCGGGTTTGATATGGCTTTTATACCATAACGCGCGGATCACGGAATCCTGAAGCACTAACTTGTAAAGAAATTGCAAGCGTGCCCCGGGGAGGGGTAGCCGCGTTGGGCCCCAACGCGGATGACATTGAGCGTCCAGAGAGAAAGAGCGCCCACACGGTCGCTATGGGTCGCGGGCCGCGAACCGAACGACCCCACCTTACGAAAGGATTCCCTTCGCGACTTCCCCTCCAGTTTCGGTCAGCCGGAAGTTCCGCCCGCCGTAATTGTAGGTCAGGCGTTTGTGGTCCAATCCCAGCAAGTGCAGAATCGTGGCGTGCCAGTCGCGGATGTGCATGGGATTCTCAACGGCTTCATACCCGATCTCGTCGGTCGCTCCGTAGTTGATGCCACCTTTAACTCCGCCTCCGGCCATCCAGAGGGAAAAGCCCTTGTGGTTGTGGTCGCGTCCGTCGAGGCCGGGAGCGTAGGGCGTGCGCCCGAATTCACCGCCCCAGACGACAAGGGTATCCTGAAGGAGTCCGCGACGTTTCAGGTCGCTGAGCAGTCCGCCCACGGCCTTGTCGACGGATTCACAGGCGGCCTTGAGGTTGGTCGTGATGAGGGCATGATGGTCCCATCCCTCGGGTGAGGCGATCTCGATAAAACGGACTCCGGATTCGACGAGGCGGCGGGCGAGGAGACATTGCTTCGCGAAAAGATCGTTGCCTTTCCCGATTCCGTAGAGCTCGAGCGTCTCCGTGGACTCCTTCGCGAGATCGAGCACCCCCGGCACTTCACTCTGCATTCGATAGGCAAGTTCGAAAGACTCGATCATACCCTCGACTTCGGGCTGATGAGGCTCCCGGGCGAGGCGTTGTTCGTTGAGTCCCCGGATGAGGTCGAGCTGGCGACGTTGTTCGGTCAGGGTGCGATCGGGATTCGCGATGTTCCGCATCGGCGGGCCGGGAGCCTCCTGTTTTTTCAGGAAGGCGGCGTAAAGACCGGGGAGTTGTCCTCCTCCGAGGCGCGTGCCCTGACAGACGCTGGGGAGAAAGGCGCTGCCGTAGTTGCGTGCTCCACCGTCGCCGGCGGGCGGATTGAGGGTGACAAAGCCGGGAAGATTTTCATTCTCACTGCCGAGTCCGTAAACCGACCAGGCCCCGAGGGAGGGACGCACAAACTGGAAACTGCCCGTGTGCATCTGCACGAAGGCGGGCGAATGGTTCGGCACATCGGTGTGCATGGAATTGAGCACACAGAGATCGTCGGCGTGCTGGCCAATGTGCGGGAGGAGACTGGAAAGGCGCAGACCCGACTTGCCGTAGCTCGCGAAGGGATGCACCGGACCGAGAAGCTTGGCCCCAACCGCGTCACGGCCCGTCGTCGAGGTTTTGCCGGAGTGTTTGATCAACTCGGGTTTCTCATCGAGCAGATCGACATGCGAGGGCCCGCCGCGCATCATGAGAAAAATGACATGTTTCGCTCGCGCCGGAAAATGCGGGTCGCGCGGGCTCAGACCGCTCGCCGAGACTGAAGCGGCGAGACAGGAAGTGCGAGAAGCGAGGGCCGAGAAGGCCAGCCAGCCGAGGCCGAGGGAGGATTGCTCGAGGAAGGAGCGGCGGGTGAAGGGGTCAGTGGTCATGGGCAGTGGGCAGTGGGCAGTGGGCAGTGGGCAGTGGGCAGT
>DDSV01000027.1 GCA_002344215.1 Akkermansiaceae bacterium UBA2381 | reverse complement strand
TCCGGCTTCGCAGGAGCAGGAGCAGGAGCAGGAGCAGGAGCAGGAGCAGGAGCAGGAGCAGGCTGCGCGGTGACCGGCTTGGTGGGAACCGTTGCCGGCTTCGGGGCTTCGGTTGCGGGCTTGGCCGGAGTGGCTGCGGGTGCTGCCGGAGCAGCGGGTTTTGGAGCTTCCGGTGCCGCGGCGGCTGGAGTCGCCGGTGCTGGAGTCGCCGGTGCTGGAGTCGCCGGTGCTGGAGTCGCCGGCTTAGGCGCTTCAGGCGCGGGTGCCGGTTTGGGCGGGGCAGGGCGATCCACGAGGGGAGGATTGCCCACTTTCAGAAGAGCGATCTTCTGTTCGGCATAATTCACGAAAGGATTGTCAGGATGAAGGGTGAACGAGTCCTGATAGCGCTGGTCAGCCGTTTTTGTATCACCGGCTTCAAGAGCAAGATCCCCGAGGCGGATCTGCGCGAGCGGGGCGAGTTCTCCGTCTTTTTGGGCTTCAATGGAGCGCTCGTAGTGGGCTTTGGCCTTTTCGCGATCACCGGCATTGTGGTAAACATTTGCCAGAGCAAAGAGACCTTGCGCATAGCGGGGATGGGTCGGGAATTCCGCCGTGAATTTCTCCAAGGTGGCCCGGGCGTCTTCTGATTTTCCCTGGTCGATCTGAATCTCCGCCTTGGTGAGGAGCGCGTTTCCGGCGGGGACCGAAGCAGGGAAATTAATCAGAACTTCGTCGAGGGCGGCGATTTCGCCTTTCGACGCGGCTGAGGTGAAGGCCTCCGAGGCGGCGAGATGTTTCTGCTTCTTCAGTTGTCCGACGACAAGAAGCGCACAAAAGGCGACAGCGCCCAGAGTGATTGCTGCAAGGATTTTGATGCGATGGCGGTCGATCGCATCAACGACCCCTTTTGCCTCGCTGGCGGAGAGTGCGACGGGGGCCTCGGGGGTCTGTTCTTCGGTCGGCTTCTGGGGAGCGTCTGCCATGATCTTGATGGGGGTATGAAAAGGAGCCGCCCTCACTCCGGTGAAGGCGGCCCGAATAGTAAACGAAAATCGGGGTTTGTCAGCCGCCAACTGCGGCGCGCGCTTCGTCGGCCAGCGCGGTGGAGAGATAACGCTCTCCTGTGGAGCATCCGATCGTGACGATGAGCTTCCCTTTGTTTTCGGGACGCTTGGCCACTTCAATCGCGGCGACGACATTGGCTCCGGTGCTAATTCCGCCGAGAATTCCTTCCTCTTTGGCGAGCCGGCGGGCCATGACGAAGGCGGCCTCGTTGCTCACTTTGACGCACTCAACGATCTGATCCTCGCCTGAGGCCGACTTGAGACGAAGGTTTATCGGGATAAATCCGGCACCGGTTCCCTGGATTTTATGCGGCCCGGGGGTGGGAGCCTGTCCGGCGAGCGTTTGTGAAATCACCGGGGAATCCTCGGGTTCGGCGACGATCACCTGGATCTTCGGGTTTTTCTTTTTCAAGCCCTCGACACATCCGGTTGCCGTTCCTCCCGTTCCTACCGCGGAGACGACGATATCGACTTTTCCTCCGGTATCCTCCCAGATCTCCTCGGCGGTGGTCCTGGTGTGGACGGCGGGGTTGGCCGGATTGTTGAACTGCTGGGGGATAAAGGAATTCGGAGTATTGGCGGCGATCTCTTCGGCCTTGGCGATGGCGCCTTTCATGCCTTTGGGACCTTCGGTGAGGACGAGTTCAGCTCCAAGCAGGGCGAGGAGGGTACGGCGCTCAAGGCTCATTGTTTCAGGCATCGTGAGGATGAGCTTGTAGCCCTTCGCGGCGCAGACAAAGGCAAGGGCGATTCCCGTGTTGCCGCTTGTCGGCTCGACGATCACGGTTTCTTTGGTGATGTCGCCGGAGGCTTCTCCCGCCTCGATCATAGCCATGCCGATCCGGTCCTTGACCGAGCCGAGCGGGTTAAAAAATTCGCACTTCAGCGCGATGGTCGCATCGAGGCCTTCGGTAACGCGGTTCAGCTTGACGAGGGGGGTATTCCCGACCGTTTCGACGATGTTATTGAAGATTTTTCCGTGAGCCATGATGATTTTCGGGGTTGTAACCCGCCTATGTGGGCCGGGCGGATGCGATGAGGTGTCAGGTGCTATACCAAAATACCAAGCTCCTGCAATCCGATTTTGCGCTTTGATTCGCCCTGATTCGGGGCAGGAGGCGACCCGGCATGCCGATTCCCCCCGGATTTGGGCTCAAAACGGGTCAGGGATACGGGCACTTAAAAAATGAAGATTGCTACTTGCGCAATTTGTTTTGTCCTCTAGCGATTATCGGATACGGCAGAGTCGTATCTCCTTACAGCAAATACCACCCCTCCTTAGTCATGTCAGACCTTATCGATGAAGACGAGCTTGAATTGCTCCTCAAAAAACTTCCCGAGTGGGATCTTGAGAACAACACGATCGTCCGGGTCATGGAGTTCGACGATTACATGGAGGGTATCGACTTCATCAACGCTGTCGCTGAAATCGCCGAGGAAGCCGGCCACCATCCCGACGTGGACATCCGCTGGTGCACCATCACTCTCCGTCTCACCTCCCACGATGTGGGCGGCTTGACCGAGCTGGATATCGATGTGGCGAAGAAGATCGACACCTTGTTGGACTGAGGTCCGTCAAAGGGCTAGGCCGCCCGCTTTCTGATCCGCGCCATCGATGCTCTCGATGGCTGAGCTTTCAGGGAAAGAAATCAGGGGGGGCGACTGCGGTGGGATAAGGAAAAATGTGTCGCCCGGCAACGCCGGCGTCGGGCTCATTGGCGGGATAAGGGGGGCCTCTTCACCTTCACTTTTCAATGAGGAACCCGTCGCCTTCGGGAATGTTCACTCGCTTTTCCGGCTGAGTTTGGGGTAGGATCGTTCCCATGAATCAGAAGCTTTTTTGCGTTGGCGTGCTGGCCTTGGGGCTCCAATGGGTTTCCGCCTTTGAGCCTCCTGCTGACAGCGTCCTGCTCGTCGAAGAGGACTTTGCGGGCGAGGGGCTCCCGAAAGGATGGGCAGTGCAAACCGGCGCATGGATTGTGGCCGACGGAGTTCTCAAGGGATCGGAAATCGAGGCGGACCACCACGCGGCGGCGGCGCGACGCGTCGTGAGGACGGGGGACGCCGTTTATCAGTTCAGGTTCCGTCTTGCTGAGGGATCAAAAGGCTTTCATTTCGGCTTCGACCCGCTCCCGGGAGCACTCGATAAAAAGGGTCATCTTTTTTCCGTAATCGTCACTCCGGCAAACTGGCAACTTTTGAAGCACGTTGACAAGGCCAATCCGAAGGAAGATCCCAACGAAGTCCTCGCCAAGGCGGATCAGGCCTTCGAGGCGGGAAAGTGGTTTCATCTCCGTGTGATCACGTCAGGCGACACGGTGAAGGCGATCATTGAGGGCATCGAGCCGCTCGAGGGACAGCATTCGACATTCAGTGTCGGGAAACCCACTCTAGTCTTCCGGGCCCTGGGAAGCGGGGTCGAGATCGACGCTCTGCGGGTCTGGGGAGCGAAGGAGTGATCGATGCTCCCCTGTCAGGTTAGGCAGAGTAAGAGGGGCCGCATCCTCTGTTTGTTCGTGGACCACACTCACGTTCCGATCCTGCTACCTTGTGAGTGAGCAAAAAAAATCGCCCTCCGACGGGGGAGAGCGATTCGGTCAAAGGCCAGATAAGCCCTTACACTGGTTTTGTGCTCAAAAAGTCACGCTCAGGGAGACTCCGCTGTGGATCTTCCCGTCAGTGCCGTTGTACTCATTCGTGATCCAGGTGTCGGGAGAGCCGTTCCATCCCACATAGGGAGTCAGGGTCGCACGGCAGTTGAGACGGATCGGAAGAGAGGCATTGACGTAGTAGTGACTCCAGTTGCTGCTGTTCGTAACGATAAAGTAATTGTCCATGTAGCCCACTCCGGTCTCAAGCACGAGATCGATGTTGTCCGTGATACCCAGGGTCTTTGAAATCCCGGCGAGGTAGTACCAGGAATCATAGGTGTGGTTGTAGGATGCCGTGCCGGTGAAGTCAACAAACCCGAGGCTCCGGTTCAACTCAATATTGATCTCACCTTCGCCGGGATCGGCGGTTTCCGGGTAGATGTAGTATAGGTAACCGAGATCCACCTCAAATCCGGCGAAGGTTCCGAGCGCTGCGCTGACGTACAGGTCCAGTTCATCGTAATCTGCAGGATCATTGATGCTGTTAAGATACCAGGCACCAACAGTGATCGGAACCGCGAGGCCGTCGAAGGTGTAATTGACGTCCATCCAGATGCTGTCCTCGGCGAGCCATCCCCCGTAGAAGATGTAGTCGGTCATGTAGCCGACACTGATTTCTCCGCCGAGATCAAGGCATTCTTCGATCGGGGCCTTGCCAAGGGGCGCTTTCCCCCAATCGCCGGCATGCGTGTTCAGAGCGGCAATGGTGACCAGTAAGCTTAGAATTCCTGTTTTCATAGTCGCGGTTGTTCCGGTTTTCGCGGGGTCGTTGAAGCAGACCGTTATACAATCAATCTTTCTCTCCCTGAGCACAAGCGTAAAACTAAGGGGTGTGAAACATTTGGCGAAAAACAAATTCCGCGGTGGCATCAAGGATATTGCCGGGGAATAGCTCACTCCATCAGATTCCCAAACGTCAGGTTCTTTGTTTTTCCCCTTTTCCCCCGTCATGACTTTCGGTAGTTTTCCCGCATGAAACTCCCCGGTTCCCTTCTTCTCTCTCTTCCAATCATCGCTCTCAGTGTCAGCGGATGCCGTGAATCCACTCCCGCTGCCCCGCGATTCGCCTTCATCACCAATGGAGTGGCCGAGTTCTGGACCATTGCGGAAGCGGGGGCGAAACAGGCGGGCACGGATCTCGGGGTCGAGGTGGGCGTATTTATGCCCGGATCACTGACTGATCAGAAGCAGATGATGGAGGACGCGGTGACCCGTGGTTTCAGCGGAGTGGCGGTGAGCCCGATCGATTCCTCGAATCAAACCGACATGCTTAACAACGTCGCGGCATCCACTAAACTGGTCACGCATGACTCCGACGCTCCGGCTTCGAAGCGGCTCGCCTACATCGGGATGGACAATTACACGGCGGGGCGTCTCTGTGGTCAGTTGGTGAAGGAAGCCCTACCGCAGGGGGGCGAAATCATTTTTCTGATCGGCCGGATGGAGCAGGACAACTCGCGCAAGCGCCGGCAGGGAGTGATCGACGAGTTGCTCGGCCGCTCCGAGGATCCGGAGCGATTCGATCCTCCCGCGGAGGTGGTCGAAGGAAACGGATTTAAGATTCTCGGAACGCTGACCGATGGATTTGACCTCTCAAAAGCCAAGGCCAATGCTGAGGATGCTCTTTCCCGCTATCCGGAGATCGATGCCATGGTCGGACTTTTTGCCTATAACCCTCCTGCCATTCTCCAGGCTCTCGAGCAGGCCGGGAAGTTGAACACGGTGAAGGTGATTGGCTTCGATGAAGACTCCCAGACCCTCGCCGGAATCAAAGCCGGAACCGTTCACGGGACTGTGGTGCAAAATCCTTACGAGTATGGCTATCAGTCCGTGAAAGTGCTGCAGGCGATCGCAGCGGGGGATAATTCCGTGATTCCCGCCGACGCGTTCATCCACATCCCCGGACGCCAGATCCGGAAGGATAATGTGGAGGCTTTTTCGAAGGATCTGAACGCGAAGTTGGGGAAGGAATAGGTGGGGAAGCTGTTAGCTGTTAGCGGTTAGCTTTTCCCGCCCGGAGGAGCGCTTCCTTGTAATAGACCTCATCGATCTCAAAGCCGATGAATCGTGATACGCCCGCGTCACCGGCGGCCACGGCGGCGTGACCGATCCCGAGGAAGGGATCGAGCATGGTGAGGGTGGCGGGATCCTCCCCGTGGAGGGCGATGCATTTTCTGGCAAGCTCAACCGGAAAGGTGGCGGGGTGGGGACGGTCCTTGGATCGCGACATGATCGTCTCGTAGGGAATGAACCAGTTGTTGCCGCGGCAGCGTTTGTCCCTTCCTCCGGTGTGACCCCAGCGAGTGATGTTGCTTTTGTCCGCGTAGGGAACTCCGACCGCGATTCGATCCACCGGGACCTCACCGGTTTTGGTGAAGTGAAAGACGTACTCGTGACAGTCGTTGATGAAACGCTTCGAATTGATCGGCTTGAAGTGACCGACCGAGACGGGGTCGCCTTCGCGCGGTTCGACGGTGATGGACTTGATCCAGTGGATCGTGTTCTGCAAAAAAAAGTGATCGCGCAGAGTCAGGGCGAGTTCGTGCGGCAACCAGGGGTTCGCGGGGGCGGCGCCGACATTGATGAAAAAGGAACCGTCCTTTTTCAGGACCCGTTTCACTTCTCCGGTCCATTCAAGTGACCAGTCAAGGTAGTCTTTGGTCGAGAGCTTGTCTTGGTAGGACTGGTAGGCGATCCCGAGATTGTAGGGAGGGGAAGTCACGACCAGATCGATGGACTCATCGGGAAGGGACCTCATGCCTTTGACACAGTCCCCGAGGTGCAGCTCAAAGCAGGTCCGGCCTGCGGGGTTCTTCGCCTCCTGCGGGACGTCGGCTTCGACGGGGCGGTTCAGTCCGGGAAGAAATTCTGAGTCGGGCATGGGAGAGTGGAGGGAATACCCTGAGTCAGATTTCAGCGGGAGTCCAGTGTCGAGGCAAAACGACGGGCGGCGGCGCGGATCAGTTCCGGTCCCCGGGCCATGTTTTCTTCGAGTTTGAGGTCCGGGTCACGAATCTCGCTGATGGGGCCGAACTCTGACTCGAGGGACCGATCCGCGAGACTTCCACAAAAGGCGGCGGTCTGTTTTCCTTTTTTACGGGCGAGACGCACGACCCCGAAGGGGGCTTTTCCTTCGAGCGATTGATGATCGAGTCGCCCTTCGCCGGTGATGACAAGATCGGCCCAACTGATCGCTTCTTCGAGCCCGAGCCGGTCAGCGACGAGGTCGAAACCGTTGACGAGGCGGGCCTTGAGAAAAAGGATCGCCCCAAAGCCAAGTCCTCCTGCCGCTCCGGCTCCCGGGACGATGGCGGCGGATTCTCCCGCTTCGCCTGACAGAGAAACAAGACGGGAGAGACGCTCCTCATGTTTGGGGAATGTGTCAGGCGTCACGCCCTTTTGCGGACCGTAGATCGCGGTGCATCCTTCCGGACCGAGGAGGGGATTGGTGACGTCGCAGGCGACCGTCACTTTCGGGTAGGGGAAATCATCCGGAGGAATAATGCGCGCCAAGGTTTCCAATCCCATCGGAAGCTCCCTGAGTTCCTTTCCCCCGGCGTCGAGAAAACGATAGCCCAGCGCCAGTGCCATGCCGGTGCCGCCATCATTGGTGGCACTGCCTCCGATCCCGAGAAGAATCTCTGAAGCTCCCGCGGAAAGGGCCTGGAGAATCAGTTCGCCGGTTCCATAAGTCGAGGCACGAAGAGGATCCCTGGCCCGGGTTCCGAGGAGGGCGAGACCGGAGGCTTCGGCCATTTCGATGACGGCCGTTTTTCCCCCGTCGATGAGTCCGTAGCCCGCGAGGACTTTATCCCCCGAGGGTCCGGTGACGGAGGATTCGATCCAGCTTCCTCCGGAGGCGGAGGTCAACGTTCGGGCCATGCCGTCGCCTCCGTCGGCGACGGGGAGTTCGCGTATCTCAAGCCCGCTGCCGTTGAGACCCTCACGCAGTCCGGCGGCGATGCAGGAGCAGGCCTCAGCGGCGGTGAGCGATCCTTTGAACTTGTCGCTCGCGACGAGGATTTTCATGACGGTGGTTAACTCAGAATTTCCTCGACGACGTTTCCATAAACATCAGTGAGCCGGTAATCGCGCCCTCCGTGAAAGTAGGTGAGCGCCTCGTGATCCACGCCCATGAGGTGCAGTAGGGTGGCGTGAAAGTCGTGAATGTCCACTTTGTCCTTCACCGCATAATACCCGAAGTCGTCGGTCGCTCCGTGGTGGTGGCTCGCCTTCACTCCCGCTCCGGCGAACCAGGTTGTGAAGCCATGCGGATTATGGTCGCGTCCATTCTGGTGACGGCCGGTGACGCCGTCGAAGAATTCAAAGGTCGGCGTTCTCCCGAACTCACTGCCGCAGATCACCAGCGTGTCGTCGAGCAAACCGCGCACTTTCAAATCGTGAAGGAGCCCGGCAATTGGTTTGTCGACCGCTTTGGCGTTGCCACGATGCCCTTTCTCCAACTCAGAATGCTGATCCCAGAGGTTTCCGTATCGGGCGGTCGCGTGATTCACGGTGATGTAGCGGACCCCGGCTTCGGAAAAACGTCGAGCGAGGAGGAGGGCGCGTCCGAACTCATCGGTGTGGTCGTCACCGATCCCGTAAAGCTTCCGGGTGGCTTCGGACTCGTTGTCAATGTCGAGGAGGCCCGGTGCCTCAGTCTGCATGCGGAAGGCCAACTCCATTTCGTCGAGCTCCGGATCGATGCCCTGGGTGCGTTCGATCTCGCGGATGAAATCGAGGTGTCGGGCCTGTTCCGGGAAATGCGGCTCAAGATTTTCCCAGGCGAGTTTTGGTGACTTTTTGTCAGGTCTATCCACCGCGGTTCCGCCGAATTTTCCGGGAAGGAATCCGGTGGGCCGATTCGGGTCGGTCGGAGTGATGTCGATGTAGGCGGGGAGGTTTTCATTCATTGCCCCGAGACCGTAGACGAGCCAGCTTCCAAGAGTCGGGCGAACCTCGATGGGTACTCCGGTGTGAAGGACCCGCTTCGCGGTGACGTGATCGTTGCTGCGGTGATTGAGCGAATGGATGAAACAGAGATCGTCGATGAATCGGCCGTTCACCTCGGGGAAAAGATCGCTCGCGTAGGTGCCGCTTTTTCCCCAGTGTTTCCAGGCAAAGGGCGAGGGGATGACGGTGCCCTGCTTTGCAAAGGTGAACTCGGGAGGGCGGATTGAGGCCGGGAGGGGCTTGCCCGCGTACTGGGAGAGGGCGGGTTTAAAATCGTAGGAATCGAGTTGGGAGAGTCCGCCTTCGAGAAAGATGTAGATGAGGCGCTTCGCGGCGGGACGATGGTGAAGGACTTTCAAGGGGCCTCCGGCGGCCTGGAGGATTCCCTGTCGGGAAAGAAGATCGGCGGCGGCAATGGATCCGAGACCGAGAAATCCGTTTCTCAGCCAGTCGCGACGCGAGAGGGGAGTTGAGCAGCAGTTATTCAAGGTGGCGGAAGGAATGGGAGGAAAAAAGACCGAGGCAGACCCGGGTCCATGCCTCGGTTTCGGTCAGGCCCGACTGTTTGATAGAGTCGGAGGCGTAGTTCAGAATGGCTTCTTCCGCGGCGCTTTCGGGTGGCCGACCCAGGACGATTTCGTGTAATGCCAGGGTGCGTTCTTTGGCGTCGGGATGGGCGGCGATGAGCTGTTCCGCCAGTTTGCCCGCGTAGTGCCGGGGCAGGGGGCTGTTCAGCCACCAGAGTGCCTGGGCCGGGGTCGAACTCTCATCGCGCTGGTGGATGGGACGGCCGGAGTCATCAAAGCCGAAGAGGGGAAACATTTTCCGGATCTCCACCCCGAGTCCGAGCGGGGAGCGGGATGATGTCAGGATATAGAGGGCGCGATCTTTGGTCAGGTTGGTATCGAGAGGCGAACCGGATGCCTGCCGCGGCACTTTGCCGATGCTCGCGAGCATGCTGTCGTAGATCGCTTCGACCTCAAGACGTCGCGAAGGAAAACGGGAAAGAAGGAGGCCGTCCGCGTCTTTTGCGAGATTGTCCGGTGTCTTTGCGGATGACGTGCGGTAGGTCTGCGAGGTCATGATGACCCGGTGCAGGTGTTTGATCGACCAGGCGTTTTCGATCAGTTCCGTAGCGAGCCAGTCGAGCAATTCCGGATGAGTCGGAGGGCTTCCCTGTTTTCCAAAATCATCCGTCGTCCGGACCAGCCCGGTGCCGAAATGCCAGTGCCAAATCCGGTTTGCCATGACGCGCGCCGTGAGAGGATGGTCGGGATGGGCGAGCCATTGGGCGAACTGGACCCGACCACTTTCGCCGGGAGGGATCGTGAAGTTTGTTTTGATGAGAAGGTCGGCAAGGCCGGGATTTCCCCTCGGGACCGGATCGCCCTGGCTGGCATTGACCTCTCCGCCGGGATGGACCGGGAGATCGATTGTTTCCATTGCATCCCGCACCGCGAGGGTGAGGGGAAAGGCCGGTTTCCGATTTTCGAGTTCGGTCAGGGCGAGTTCGATCTTCTCGATCTCGGATTTCTCATCCTCATTAAGAAAGGAACGGCTCTCCGCCACCGTTGGGGCACCGAGAGCGGATCGCCATTCGGACTCAATCGAACCGAGCGGACCTTTCACAAGAAGAAATCGGTCGAGGGTGGGAAAGGGTTCGTTGCGGTCGACCTTGAGCCGGAGGAAAAGGGTGCCCGCCTTCAGATTTCTCAGGGCAACAGGGCCCCATCGGAAATGCTCGGGCGAATCTCCGAGCGTCGGTCGGGAAAGGACACGTTCGGGGAGCGTTTCTTCGTTAAGCTCAAGTTCGACCGGAGCCGCTTCAGGGGAGGCGTAACGGACGAGCAGGGTGTAATTGCCCGGCTCCGGGATTGTGAGGCGATAGCGCACCCATTGGTCCAGCCGGCGACGGGTGCCGATGGCCTCGCCGTCACCAAGGGCAAGGGTTTTGAGATCCTTATGACCGTCGAAGTTTTCCGCCTCGAAGGCCAGGACGGTTCCAGGAAGGGATCCGTCGCCGAAATGACCCTCCGTAACCACCCGGTCCCGGACTTTCGAAAGCCGCTCGAAGTGCTCCTTCACGAGGGAGGCCCGTTCCGCCTCAATCGTTGCCGCGACTTTCAGTTCCCCCTCCGTCGCGAGAGGCCTGAGGGCGCGGGGACGACCATCCTTCCACTCTTCGGAGAAATAGTCGGTGATCTCCGTGCTCCGGAAAATGCCGGCAAGAGCATAGTAATCGCGTGTCGGAATCGGATCGAATTTGTGATCGTGGCAGCGGGCACAGGAGAAATCCATCGCAAGGAAGGCACGTGTCGCCGTCGAGATCTGCTCGTCGACGATGTCCAGGCGGAGCTTGTTCGGGTCAGTGCATTCTTCAAACCACTGCCCGATCGAGAGAAAGGCCGGGGCGGTGATGCGATCAAAATGGGGATCCGGCTCGCTCTCATCGCGGGCAAGAAGGTCGCCCGCGAGCTGTTCGGCAATAAAACGGTCGTAGGGTTTGTCGTTGTTAAAGCTGCGCACGACATAATCCCGATACGGCTCGGCCAGATCGGTTTTGTCCACTCCGGGCACTTTTATCGTTCCCTGAACGTAACGGGCCACATCGAGCCAGTGTCGTCCCCAGCGTTCCCCGTAGTGAGGCGAGGCGAGAAGCCGGTCGATCAGCTTTTCCCAGGCCTCCGGTGAGTCGTCCGCGAGGAAGGCGGCAATCTCCTCGCGGGTGGGAGGAAGTCCCGTCAGGTCTAGCGTGGCGCGCCGGAGGAGGGTATGACGGTCGGCCGTTTCGTTCTGTTTGAGGTCGATTTTTCCGAGAGAATCATGAATAAAGGCATCGATAGGATGCTCTTTCCCGGAGAACTCGGGACGGATTAGGGGCCTGAGCGACCAGAGAACTTCCTCCCCGTAACTCAAGACAGGGCACAAACCCATGCTCAGAACCGCCAAAACGACCGCTTTCGTGCAACTTTGGGTATGGCCTGATAGAGTCACTTGAAATCCTCCCGATAGATTCAACGGTTATAAAAGATACGAAATCACTGCTCGGTTCGACAGGATACCTGAACTATGGTTCATTCCTGAAGGTTCTGCGCCCCGTTTAGATACCCTACACCCATGGCCTCCTCTTATCATCTTCCCCGGGTCAATCCCTGCTTTGTTACCCATAATCTGGCTCTGGGCGGCGCACAAACGGCGGTCTTGCGTTACATCAGCGCTCTTCCCGACTGGGTTCGCGAGCGGACTACCCTGTATTCCCAGTCCGATGACATGCCTCTTCTCGAGGCGGCGGAGAAGAGCGGGTTTTCCTGCGGAAAAGTGACCCGTGAGGCTCCGGTGGATCCTTCCTCGTGGTTTCTCAGCTACGGGGATATCACCGGGCTTCCGCAACGGCCGACCTCGCTGGTGCTTCATTCCTGGGACGATGCGGGTTGGCGCTTCATCAATCGGGCCTACGATGGCCTTCGGGGAATGAATGTCGCCGGGGTCTCGCAGAAGGTGCTGGATCGTTATTCCGACTGGGCGAAAGAAAAGGGACATCGGGTCCTCGGGGTAATGACTCCGCCTGTTTCCGAGTTTACGATGGTCAAAGGTGACTACGATACGAGGGGTCGCCTTGTCGTCGGCTGGATGGGACGTCCTTTGGAATCGAAGGGAATCATGACCCTTCCCTACCTTCTTGCGGCCGAGCCGCGCATGGTCATCCGTGCCTGGACCGGCTCGGATACCGCCGGTCTCGAATACACCCAGCGCACCCAGGCGGAAGCGTTGGCCAAACTCAAAGCCCTTGCCGTGAAACTCGGCGTGGCGGATCGCCTCGATCTTCGTCCGCTCGATTTTAATCCCTTTAACTACCGCCATCGCCTCGATGGCTGCCATGTCCTGCTCGGGAACAGCGAAAAGGAGGGCTTCCTGCTCACCGCAGCGGAAGCGCTCAGTTGCGGTGTCCCGGTCGTCGTGACCAACACCTGCGGCATCGCTGATCTCATCAAAAACGGCGTGAACGGATACGTGATCGATTGGAGTTCTGATCCGAAGAAACTGGCGAAACTCGCGCACCGGGCCCTGCTCAAGGCGGCGGAACTCTCCGGGGCCAATTGTCTTGCCTCGGCAGCGAATCTCTCTCTCGGAGCTAATTACGCCAGTGCCCACCGGCGCCTCCTCGCGGAAATGACCGGCACTTCTCTCGCCCATCCCGAAGCCCGCGTCACCGTGGGGCTCAGGATTCATCAGGGAACCGACCTCGCTAAACTCGACGATGCCGTCTCCAGTCTCGCCTCGCAGACCTACCGGAAATTCAAGGTGAAGCTCCTCGTCGACGGGCCCTGGTCCTTTGCCGAGCCGCTCGCCAAGCGCTACGGACTGCCGCTCATCTGCACCGGACTCGATCCCGACATCGAGCATTGCAGCTGGCTGCACCGCCAGGCCGTCGCGGAATGTGATACCGAGTTTTACAAACCGCTCGATTACGATGACCAGCTCATGCCGACCTACCTCGAGCGTGCCGTCCACATGATGGAGCAGAAAAAGGTGGATGTGTATGGCTGTCTTCTCCTGACCCTCGAGGACGGCGAGATCACCCCGCGTCTGCACTGGCCGAACAAGGGTGTCGAAACGATGTTCACCGGAAACTCCGACGACAACATGCTCCCGCACTCCTCGGTCCTCATCCGGGCGGAGATCGCACGTAAGGCTGGAAACTACCAGGAGCGGGCCATCGGTCTTGGGGCCGACGATTATCATCTCTGGTATCGGGTCCATCTCGCCGGAGGAAAATTCTTCCGCGACGATGAGGTTCGGAATGTTGTCTACCGAATCCACGAAGCGAACTCGCTCAAGATTCGTCGCGCCCGCTTCGGTGAGACCGAGAAAAAGCAGAAGCTTTCCCTTCTTCAAAAAGCGGCCGCCGCCGCCGGGATTACCGTGCTGACCACCCCGCTCTTCGGAGCGACGGCCTGTGCGGAAAAGCCCGAGGCTCCGGCTCCGAAAGATCCGGGGGCTGAAAAGGCCGATGCCGGAAAAGAGGCGACTCCCGCTGTTTCAAAATCGGCTCCCAAAAAGACCGATCCGCCGCATTCGTGATCGAGGGCTTGCCCCTGAATTCGGGAAGCTCTCCCCTGAGTATCACCAGCTATAGGTGTCTTTGGGCCCGTGATCCGGGATGGAGCACTGGATGAAGAGCTCGCCGACGTTGGGAACGGTGTCTTTAAAATAAGTGTAGGTTCCTTGGGAGGGGCAGGAGGGCTCAACGTAAAAGAACTTGGAATCCTTAATGATCCGTTTTTTAAGGTCGGTGACTGGTTCAAGTGGTTCCAGTTCGTAGAAATTGCAGTAGCATCGCATTGCCTTCTGGACGTTGGCCACCTGGTGAACGCAAAGAGCCCGGTTAGCTCCGTTTTTGTAGGAAGCCGCGCCGATAAAGGTAACACTGACCAGTCCGAGAATGGTGGCAAGGACAAGGGTGACTTCGACCAGCGTCATCGCGCGGTACGTGTGGGAGCCGTTGGAATGGAGAAACATCAGGGTGGGAGGGGAACCACTCGGAAAATCGCACAAAAATATTACAAATTCAATAATAACTGTAATTTTTGAGCAGGGACCCTTCTGCGGAATAAGTTCCGAAAGGTGATGGTCACACCGGGGAGTTGAGGACTCCTTCCGAATCAAACCAGAACAAGGTCACTATGGTATCTGGTGACAACTGAATGGTCACTTAAGGCGATCGCATAGACAGGCTCTGACGCTTTCATTTGGTCCTTTGCCGCTTGCGGAAAGGATTCCGTGAGTTCGGGATCGAGGCGCACGGACACGATGATGCCGGCATACTCGGTTCCACCAAGTCGCCACTTTACCGTGGATCCCACGGCGTAGGGTCTGACCGCACTCATCATCAGATAGTTACGTCCTATCCGATCGATTAGGCGCGTCTCACTTGGCACTAAATTTCCAGAGATGGCCGTCGCTTCGGATAAAAAGCGACCCTTCGTCGAGGGCAGGAGTGCTGAGAATCGTCTCGCCAAGCTCGATTCGGCTGGTGATGACTCCTTTTTCTCCGCCCGGATCGATGACCTGACCGATCCCGGTTTCGCCGAAAATGTAGAGTTTTCCATCGGCTCCGGCGACCGGGCTCCCGCTGAAGGGGCCCTCCAGGCGGATCCCCCAGAGTTCAGTTCCCGTCTTCCGCTCCACGCAGGTGAGGACTCCGGCGTTGTTGATGAGAAAGATCTTTTCGCCGACAACGAGCACACTTGCTGTGCCCGGGCGTTGGTTCGACTGATTCCAGAGTTTTGCCGGTTCAGCGCCCGAGGCGCCAAGTTTTACAGCCGTGAGACCATTGGAGGGCGTGTAGAGTTCGTCGCCGACGGCGGCACCTGAGGGCATGGTGGCGGCACCTCCGGCAAGTTTGAACACGGAAGAGCCGGTCGCGGGGACCAATCCCTGGACCCCCTCACTCGACTGCAGCGCGACGATGAATTCGCCATCCTTTTCCAGAACGGTGGGAGAAGTCCAGTTGGCCGATTTGGGCCGGTCGAGTTTCCACTTGTTTACCCCGGTGAGGAGATCAAAGCCGGCGGCAAAGGACTCGGAATCGTTTTCAATCTGCGCGACGAGAGTGTCACCGACCACAAGGGGAGACGCGGCCATGCCGAGGCTGTTCGAAGCGTTCGGGTAGTCGAGGGTGAGACCGCGTATCCAGACGACCCTCCCCTCCAGATCGAGACAGACGAGGTCGTTTGAGGAATAAAGCGCGTAGATCCGCTCGCCGTCGCTCGCGGGGGTTGGGGCGGCGACGCAGGTTTTGCTGTGCGACATGGTGCGCCCCGTCGCCCAGAAGCGACGCTCCCAGAGCGGGGATCCGTCGGCGGCAGAGAAACACAAAACGTGGAGTTGCTGCTGCTCCGGCCCGCTCGCTGCGGTGACGAAAACTTTGTCTCCCACCACGATCGGACTTCCGAGACCGCGCCCGGGCAGGGCGGCCTTCCAGGCGAGGGTCTTTTCGCTCAGTTCGCCGACGGTTTTGGTGATGCCGGGGGCATAGCCCGAACCCTGCGGGCCGCGGAAGTTGAGCCAGTCGGCACGGGTGGTGGAGAGAGATAGGAAGCAGAAGGAGAGGAGGGTGAAAAGGGGGCGCATGGAAATGAGATTTTCGAAATTTTGATTGTCGATGGGTGAGGAGCTAAAAAGCAAAACAGCTACCAGCTACTCGCTCTTCACCGGCCGCCTCCGCACCGGGGCCACCTTCTCAGGAGTCGGCTTGCGGTCGGTGGCGAGAATGGCCGTGCCGGTGGCATCGCACACGCGGAGCTGGAATTCCCACTGGGCGGTCCAATCCTGTTCCTGCTCGTTCTGGCAGGCTTTGACGAGAATCGTGTTCTTACCCTGCTTCAGTTTTACCGGCAGGGAATACTGATCAATGCGCTGACCGCGGTGGTACTCATCCCGCCCGAAGAGAAACTCACCGTTAAACCAGACCTTCCACGCGTTTTTACAGCCCAGGCGAATCTCGGCGTCCCGTGACTCGGCGGCGTTGAACTCGGTGTAGGCGTATCCGGTGACCTGTTTGAGAGGGCCGTAGGGGGTGTTGAAGTCGACCTTGCCGTAGTCATCCGGGGTCGCATACTCCTGCCATTTGACGGGCTTGGCTTCCTTTCTCTCGTATTCGGCGCTCAGGTTGATTTCAGTCTCGGGCGAGTAGACACGTTCAAAGCCGGCTCGATCGGTGTTGTCAAAGGGACCGATAAGATGCCAGTGCGAGAGAAAGCCGAAGTGTTTGGGGAGGTCCACCTTTTGCTCCAGCTTTTCGCGAAGCAGTTTCGTGACCGCATCGATCTGGTCGGCATCACGGGCACCGTCGAGCGCCGCCTTGAGTGTCGCGAGACTCTTCTCCTTTTCATTGGCCTCAAGCTGGGCTTTTCCCTCGGCGAGCAGTTTGGCAACGGCGTCGCGACGCAGGCCCGGGCTCGGATCATTTATCATGCCCGGAACGAGGGCGGCGGCTTCCTCCGGGGCCACCTGGCTGAAGAGGTCAAAGGCGAGACGGCGGGCGTTCGGTTCGTTCTCCCGATCAAGCAGGAAGGCCTTGATGGCTTCTGATGGCAGGTCGGTTTTTGCTTTCAGCTCGCGTTCGAAGACCGTTTCCACCGCCGTCCGCATCCAGTTGCGGGAGAGCGGCCCGGCCCCTTCCATGGCAGTGAGGACGGGGACAATCACTTCCGACCCCAGGGCCGTCAATTCGTTCCAGGCGGCGGCGGCCTCGGTATTGCCCGCGCCTTCGGGTCCGACCTGGCGGAGCTGGGCAAGAGGTTCGGTCCAGGGCTCGGCCCGGAGGAGGGGAGCGAGGGGGAGAAAAAAGAAGACGGAAAGAGAGAGTGAGGGAAGGAGACGCATCATCGGGCGCGAAGGTAGCGCTCCGACCCTGCATCGGGCAAGTCCCGCAAAGCGGTCACTTCGTGATTTTCCGGTAAAGATCGAGGGTCTCCCGGGCAATCTCGGCCCAGCTGAATTTTTCGAGAACACGCTCTCTTCCGGCGCGTCCCATCTCGGCGCAGCGAGCAGGGTCGCGCATGAGAGTGTTGATTCCGTAGGCAAGGTCGTGCGCGAAGACTTCGGGATGGATGGCCTCGAAGGGAGACTCCGTTTGCTGGGCGAGCGGGATCAGCAATCCCGTTTCACCGGGGAGGATAATCTCCTTCATACCCCCGACATGAGAGCCCACCACCGGCGTTTCACAGGCCATCGCCTCGAGGTTGATGATGCCGAAGGGCTCGTAAATTGAAGGAGTGCAGAAGACCCGCGCATGGCTGTAAAGAACGATCTTTTCCGGCGTGGGCAGCATGTCCTGTATCCAGACAATGTGTCCCTCAAAGGTTGCCCGGGCGGCTTCAATCGCGGCTTCCATTTCCGCCTTGATCTCCGGGGTGTCCGGCGCTCCGGCACAGAGGACGATTTGAGTTCCGGGATCGAGATGCCGGATCGCATTGACGAGATGAACGATTCCCTTCTGGCGGGTGATGCGTCCGACAAAAAGGACAAACGGCACCTCGGGGTCGATGCCCCATTTTTCAAGGACCGTCGTGTCGTAGGTGGGGCAATACTCGTCCGGATCGATCCCGTTGTAGATGACATGAACTCGCTCAGCAGGCACATCGAAGAGACGCAGGATGTCCTGTCTGGTTTCGTGCGAAACGGCGATGACCGCGTCCGCCATTTCGATGGCGGATTTCTCAAGCCAGAGGGTGAAGTCATACCCGCCTCCGAGTTGCTCGCGTTTCCAGGGTCGAAGAGGCTCAAGCGAATGCACCGTCAGAACCATGGGGATCCCGTAGTTCAGGTGGGCGAGAATCCCGCCGAAGTGGGAATACCAGGTGTGGAGATGAACGACATCCGCCGTGATCTCCTGCGTATTAAAGTCGAGGCATTTTTGGAGGGCCGCAAAAACCGACTGGATGGCCTTCGGAGCCGTGTAGGATGAGCTGTCGGAAGTTACACCGAGGACCTCGGGATTCTCCCCGGTGATTTTCTGGTCACCAAAACATCTCACTTCCACTTCGCAGAGTTTCGCAAGTTCCCGAGAGAGGTATTGAACATGGATACCGGCTCCTCCGTAAACGTAGGGGGGGTATTCGTTAGTGAGAAAAAGGGATTTCATCGCTTTATCAAGAGAGCGGTTTTGAGGGGGAATTCAAGGACGAAGGCGGAATGTCTTCCCCTTGGTTCCCCCGGCAACCGGTGCGGTCGCCCTACAGAGTCTGCGAATGGAGGGTCGGGATATTTCCATGTAGGGCAAGCGCCCCGCTTGCCTCAAGTCCCGGGTGTGATCGACAAGCGTGAAACCGGCATCAAAACTGCTCTTCCCCTTGGATCCTTTCCCAAAACGATGACATACGAAGGAAATGCCTCTGACTTTAATCCGGCAACGCGTGCCGCTGCGACGATCCCTGAGGCGTGGCGCGACCTCGTCAAGCGTCGTGATGTGGTTCTTCATGAGCTGATCTCCGCCACCGTGGAAGCGAGGACCGGAACCCGGCCGGATCCGCGCGCCGTCAGTGAATTCCTTGTCGGGCTGGCAAATCCCGCCCATCTCGAAACCCGGCGAACCAGTGAATCCCACCCCGGCATCCGCGGACCTTCGATCTATCCTCCGCCACGGGGGAAGGGGGGCTCGTAAAAGTCGGCTTTGCGTCTCACAACTCCACACTCGATTTCCAGACCGGCACTTCGATCTGTCCCGGGTGCCGCGCTTTCAATGTCTCGCATAGCGCGTGTGATTGTTCCTTCTCCCCGTGGACGAGGAAGACACGTTCTTTCTTCCCGGTCATGGTGTCGAAATAGTTCAACAATTCGCTGCGGTCGGCATGGCCGCTAAAAGAATCGAGAATCTGAATGTCGGCCCGCACTTTAAAAGAGTCTCCAAGAATGGGGACTTCCTTCTGACCATTGCGTATTTTTGCCCCGAGAGTGTTCTCAGCGCAATATCCCACAAAGAGAACGGTGTTTTTGGGATCTCCGATATTATTGCGGAGATGGTGGAGGACACGGCCGGCCTCACACATACCCGAGGCGGAAATGATAATGGCGGGTTCTTGGATGTCGTTAAGAGCTTTGGAATCGTTCACTTTCCGGATAAGGGTGAGATTTTCGAAGCCAAAGGGGTCACGTTTTTCAAAGAGGAACCGGTAGACCTCCTCATTGAAGCACTCGGGATGCAGACGGAAGATTTCCGTCGCTCCGACCGCGAGGGGACTATCGACGAAGATGGGCACGTCGGGTATTTGACCGTCCTCGAAGAGCCGGTGGAGCACAAAAATGAGCTGCTGCGTGCGCTCGACGGCAAAGGCCGGGATGATAACTTTTCCCTTTTTATCGAGGGCGCGCACAAGGATGTCGCGGAGGAGTTCGTTGGCCTGGGTGGGAAGCTCGTGCTCCCGGTTCCCGTAGGTGCTCTCCATGATGAGGTAGTCTACGTCCTCGGGCACGGCCGGGTCCCGGAGGAGTTCGTTGTTGCCGCGCCCGACATCACCGGAAAAGAGGAGCCGTTTCCGGTGTCCGTTCTCGACAAGATCGAGGACAACCTGAGCCGCCCCGAGAATGTGGCCTGCGTCGATGAAGGTGAGGGTCACCCCGTCAGCAACGGGTATGGACCGTTCGTAGCCTATCGTGACAAACTGCCGCACACATTCCTCCGCCTCCATCTCGGTGTAGAGAGGCTCGATTTCCGGTTTACCCTCACGGGCGCGATGTTTGTTCAGCCATTTCAGGTCTCCCGCCTGAATGCGGGCGGCATCGGCCAGCATGATCTGGCAAAGGTCGCGTGTCGCGAAGGTCGAGTAGATATTGCCCTTGAATCCGTTGCTGGTGAGCGAGGGGAGATTACCACTGTGGTCAATGTGCGCATGCGAAAGAATGACGGCGTCCAAGCTGGCGGGATCGAAGTTGAAGTGCCGGTTGCGTTCGTCGGCCTCACTGCGGTGCCCCTGATACAGACCGCAGTCGAGGAGGATGCGGGAACCGTTGATGTCGATGAGATGCTGTGAACCCGTCGTCGTTTCCGCCGCACCGCAAAAAGTAATCTTCATGCCCGATAACTAGCGGTTTCGGGGCAGGGGAGCAAGTATCAAGGTTTTTTGAACGATGCGGCGAGAGCTCAAGAAGGAGCGACCTTTTACCAAAAGCCCGCGAAAGACCGGTTATTTAGGGGAATTTTCAATTAAATGATAAAAATCATAATTGAGATGAGTGAAGTTTAAAAATTAATTAAGAAATACTAAATTTTATCTTGTGCGAAATATTAAGATGTTATAAACTCTCCACATGAATCGAATTGCGACCACCCTGACCATTCTCTCGGCTTCAGCTTTTCTCGCCCAGACTCTCGGTGCGGCCGAGACCACCCTGGAGACGCTGAACTCCAAAATCACTTCTCTCGAAGCCCGTTTGTCCTCGGTTGAGGCGTCGCTCTCGGACAGCGGAAGTTCCTATTCCTACAATAAGGAAGCCACCCGCGAGGCGACGAACGCAGGAGGCACCTCCACCTATGCCAGCACTTCAGTCGGTCAGACCTATGTCATCAAGGACGGTGACACGCTCGGTAAGATTGCTGAGAAGTTCAAAGTTGATCGGAAAGGCCTCCTTGAAGCAAATCGTCTCAGTGAAGGTCAGCCTATCTATATTGGCGAGACTCTGATTATTCCGGGTGGCGAGGCCACGATTAGCCAGGCGACGACGCCCCTGAGCGCTGGAACCGGAACAGTTGCCGATGCGGGCAAGCCAGTCGAGGTCAAGCAATCCGCCATTGTCGTGGGTGAGACGAAAAAAGTTCCCGCTCCGCCGGTTCCTCCGACAGCAAGTGCCGTCGTTCACACTGTTGGGAAGGGTGATACCCTGACTTCCGTCGCCAAAAAATACAACACCTCCGTTCCCAGCCTGAAGTCCGCCAACGGTCTTCGTTCCGATACCATCAGCCTCGGCCAGAAGTTGAAGGTCCCTTCCGCCCAGACCGCCTCGAATTCCTCGACTCCGGCCTCGACCCCTAAAAATGAGCAATCGAATGCCTTCGAGTATGACAACGAACTGCTCCGTCCCAACGAGACCTATGGCTACTACACGGTGAACAAGGGTGACAACCTCTATGCCCTGGCCCGCGACTTCTTCACGACCATGCCCGAGTTGCAGCGCGTTAACCGCCTCGGCAGCAGTACTGTCATTTTCCCAGGCGCCGAACTGATCGTCCCCACTTCGAAGTACAATGCCTATCACAAGACCGGTGAAGTGGCGACACGCTGAGAGCGGTAAAGATTTTGTCTCCCTTACGATTCCCGAGGTCAGTAAGAGACATTGTTGAGTGGTCAAAGAACCCGGTCCCGCAAGGGGCCGGGTTTTTGCCGTTCCGGCCGGGGGGCTGAGGGAAGGGCTAGGGTTCGACTGGATTCTGCCCGGAGTTCGCTGCGGCAGAAGCCGGGGCAGAAGCCGGGGCAGCGGGCGACGTTCCAGTCTCGACCCCGATGGTTCCGGCGGTGGCAGGAGGCTCTGGTGCGGCTGCGGGGAGAAGAATTTCCACCCGGAGGCGAACCTCTCCCTCATCGGCGGGCGAGGGGGAGCGAACCACTCCGGTCAGCAGCAACTTCGGGTCGAGTCCGCGTTCCTGAAGGAGGCGGACCACTTCGGCACTGCGGCGCTCGGCGAGGTAATCATTGAGCGCCGCGGATCCGCCGGCCGGAATTACCCCTTCGATAAAGACAGGTGCTCCGATCCGTTCGGGTGAAAGCAGTCGTTTGGCCAGTTCATCCAGGATGGTCGTCTGGTTGGATTGGAGGATGGAAGCGTTTCTCGAAAAGCGCACCGAGGGAAGCAGTTCGTATTCCTGCACCGGTGTGGCCATGAGCATCGGAGTCGCGGGAGCTGAGGCTGCCGGGGTTCCGCTTCCTTCCGGCATTCCGGCTTCTGCGTCAGTTAAAAGCGGCATTGCGCGAACCGGATCACCCGGATTTCCAGCCTTTCCCTCGAGACGGTCGAAACTGTTGAGCATGACGATCGCGGGGAAAAGCTTTTCGAGGAGAATGCCGGGAACTTCAAACGCGGGTCCAACCGTCGGAGGAGGGACCGCTTCGGCGGTAAGGCCACCCGGGTTCCCGCTGGCTAGTGAGATGTCGATTTTTGGGAGCTCATCGCTGCCCACGATGCAGACGCGATTAATGAGGGATCGGTTTTTAAGGAGGGGGTCGACACGGATTTTCAGGGCTGTTTGCGTTACCGGACTGTCTGTCAGGCCGCCGATGACAATTCGATCCGGCCATATCTCCAGGACACCTTCATGCGTCGACAATCCGATCTCGGCGAGGAGACTTTTGACATCACCAAGTTGAGGAAAGGGTGTCGCCGGATCAACGACCAATCCTTCGATCGAAATCTTAAGGTCGGGCCGGGCGCTCTGAACCACGGCGGAGAGCGCCTCGGTAGTCTCGGTGGAATCGACCTTTCCGGTGAACGTGATCGACTTCTGACTGAAGCGAACGGAAAAGAGCGGCCCGTCATCCGACATCCCTGCCGAAACCGCCAGGACAAGCGCCGGGCAGAGCAGCAGGGATACGATGGGGCGTGAAATCATGGGGCGACCCGCTTTTCCGGGAAGTCATTAGATGCCGCTTCCCATGACGAAGTCAATCATACAGAACGCCATGTTGGGTGGCCCGGTTGGAAGAAATCCTTTTTACCAGGGGAGAAATCCTTTTTGCTTCGCTGCTTGCTTCCCTCCCGAGATTCGCTTTTGTTTTCATCCTCCCCCAAAGACCGATGGCCGATATTCACTCCCTCAGGCAGGCTCTCGCCGTTTCGCCGGACAACATCCCGCTCCTGCTGATGCTGGGAGATGCTTATCTCGACCAGTTCAGTCTGGACGAGGCGAGGTCGAGCTATGAGGCGGTTCTCCGGGTCGATCCCGCTAATCCCTATGCGAAGACTCATCTGGTCCGGCTTCTCGATCTTGAGGGGCGCTCGTCCGAGGCCATCCTGCGTCTTGAGCAGGTGTGTCGGGAGCACCCTCTTTTTGCTCCCGCCTGGATCCTTCGGGCGAAGCTCTCCCTGAATGAAAACAGGGCGAAAGAAGCCCGCGAATTCTATGAGCGGGCAATCTCGCTGGATCCCGTTCTGAAAAATGAAGATCTCCTGAAGCGCATCCGGCAGGCGGGAGGACAGCGGACCGTGGGGGACGAGTCGAGGGAACCGGCACCACAGCGCACCGGAGACCGCCAGGCGAACGCCTACTACGATCCCGAGTTCGAGGAGGATGATTTTGACGACGATCCCTTTGACGACGGGGAGATCGAAATCGAGTTCGATCAAAAGCCCGACGTCGATTTCAACCGGGTCGGAGGCATGGAGTCGGTGAAGGAGGACATCCGGATGAAGATTCTTTATCCTCTGGAGAATCGCGAGCTGTTTGAGGCCTACGGGAAAAAAGCGGGCGGGGGAGTGCTCCTCTACGGTCCTCCCGGCTGCGGGAAGACCCTGATCAGCCGCGCCACTGCCTGCGAGATCAATTCGAAATTCCTCAGTGTCGGTCTGCACCAGATTCTCGACATGTGGCTGGGAAAATCAGAGGAAAAGCTTCACGAGATCTTCGAACTGGCGAGACGACATGCCCCGGCGGTATTGTTTTTTGACGAGGTCGACGCGCTCGCTGCCGACCGCAAAGACATGCGCAGTTCGGCCGGCCGAACGCTCATCAATCAATTCCTGGCGGAGCTCGACAGCGAGTCATCAAAGAATGACGGACTCCTCGTCCTCGGCGCGACCAATGCGCCCTGGCATCTCGATTCCGCGTTTCTCCGGCCGGGGCGTTTCGACCGGCTTGTCTTTGTCCCTCCTCCGGATGAGCCGGCGCGGGAACAGATTATCCGCATCATGGCCGAGGGGAAGCCCGTCTCAGGACTCGACCCGGCGGCACTGGCAAAGAAAGTGAAGGATTTTTCGGGCGCTGACATCAAGGCTGTCTTTGACCAGGCCATCGAGGGTGCCCTCGCCGAAGCGATGAAGTCGGGCAAGATTGTGCCCGTCACGCAAAAGCAGCTTCTGGCAGCGGCAAAGAATGTCAAACCCAGCACCCGGAAGTGGTTCGAAAGTGCACGGAACTATGCTCTCTACGCCAATCAGAGCGGATTCTACGATGAAATCCTGCACTATCTGGGAATCGGGAAGTGAACACCCGAATTCTGACGACCCCACATGAGTGAACTGGCGCATGGCCTGCTGCTGCAGGATCAGGGACGGCTTGAGGAAGCGGAAGCCTGCTACTATGGAGTTCTGGCGCGTGAACCCGACAACGATTTTGTCTACGGACGCCTCGCGCTTTGTCAGATGAGCCAGGCGGGCAAGAAGCGGCAGGCGCTCGATACCATCTCCGAAGCAATTCGCCTGCGGTCCGACGAGCCCTTTTATCACTCCATCAAAGCGCTCATTCTCTCTGATCTTCACCGTGGAAAAGAGGCGCTGGAGGCGGCCAGTCAGGCGGTGGCACTCAATCCCGAGGATACCTTCGCCCTTTCCGCAAAGTCCAGTGCCTACTGTTCGATGGATCGCTGGGCGGACGCCGAAGAATGGAGCCGGAAGGCGCTCGCGGTCGATGGAGACAATGCCATGGCCGAGAACCTCCTCGCGCACACGCTGCGCATGCAGGGCAAGACCGGGATGAACGCGGAGGCAGTCGCACGACTCCTCGCGGCTGATCCCGAGGACAGTCTCGCCCATGTGAATGCGGGGTGGAGCGCCCTTCAGGCGAAGGATCAGCGCCGGGCGGAGATGCACTTTCGTGAAGCGCTGCGGCTGGACTCCGAATCGGCGATGGCGCGGGAGGGCTTGATTGAATCCTTCCGGGCCCGTTCCCTTTTTTACCGTCTCTACCTTTCCTATTGTTTTTTCATGCAGCGCTTCACCGGAGGGAAGCAATGGATGATCATTCTCGGGATCTATGTCTGCTACCAGGTCGCGAGAAACGTTTTGAAAACGTTCAGCCCCGCTATCGCCGGGGTTCTCGTGCTGCTCTGGCTGGGTCTGGTGCTTTGGGTTTGGCTGGCCCCGGGGATAGGAAATTTTCTCATCCTCCTCGACCGTTCGGCCCGGCTGGCCTTGAAAAAATCGGAGCGCCTCCAGGGGATCGCGGTCGGGGGAGGTCTTTTTGGCGGTCTTCTACTGGGGCTGACAGGATATCTGGTCGACTATTACCCGCTGATGCTTGGCGGCCTCGGAATCGTCATCTCGACCGTGCCGGCCTCGCTGGCTTTTGATAATGATTCGGCAAAGGGCCGCGTTCTCTTCGGCACCATCACCGGCTTCGTTTATCTCATCGTTATCGTGACAGTTGTCCTCGAAGGATGGCGGCATCCTGCGTCCAGTCTCCACTGGCTGACGACGATAACGGGAGCCGGGGCACTCCTCGCCGCCATTGCCTGCACCTGGTTGGGGAACATCAGATCCCTGCGCCGCTCGAGCGACGGGTGAGCGGAGTGCCGTCAGAGGCAGTTACATTTAGACACAAAAAAACGGCGAAGGGTCACTTCGCCGTTTTTGTTTGGAAAAACTCGTTACTTCCGGATTACTCGGAAATCTTTTCAGCGCGCGACTTCAGGTTGGTAGCGGCTTTACCAAGGCGGCTGCGGAGGTAGTTCAGTTTGGCGCGACGCACCTTGCCGTTCTTGAGCACCTCGATCTTGGCCAATTTCGGGGAATGAAGGTGGAAGGAGCGCTCTACCCCTTCGCCATTCGAAATTTTGCGCACGGTGAAGGCTTCGTTGATACCGGATCCGTGACGGCTGATCACAAGACCCTTGTAGATCTGGATACGCTCTTTACCGCCTTCGACAACACGCGAATGCACATTGACAGTGTCACCGGGACGAAAGGTCGGGTGACCCTCCTTCATTTGTTCGCGTTCGATTTTATCAATCACATTCATGGTATCAACAGGGAGAAATTTGGTGGAAGAGCCTGAGCTTCTTCGCGGGTCGGAACTGTTACTCACAACCAAAACGAAAGCAACGGATTTCCCGAATATTTTTTGTTGCACGAATCAGCTTACGTGTCTAAAGTCCCGCTCACCAACAGGGGCAGGTTCAGGGAACAATTCCTGACTGTCCCGTCTTCACCGTAGGAGCGGTAGTTCAGTTGGTTAGAACGCCGCCCTGTCACGGCGGAGGTCGCGGGTTCGAGTCCCGTCCGCTCCGCCACTTTCTAAGGTTTGAGAGTGGTTTAAACTTCGGTGTCTCAGCGATTAAGGACATCGTCCTTGGTGCTTGCCACGATTGCCATGACCCGGCCGATCAATTCCTTACTCAATTTGAGTTCTGTCAGGGTCGCCTGAAGGTTCTCGGCGATGGCGGCGAAATCTGATTCCCGGAGGTCGAGATTCGCATGGGCTTTTCTCATGTCTTTTCCCGTCCATGGGGTAGGGGCACCCAGTGCGGCGGCGAGAAAGGCTTTCTGTTTCTCGTGTTGAGTTTTCATGTTCACGTCCTCGAAGAAGTGATTGACCCGCTCATCGGCGAGAACTTTCACGTAGAAGAGATCCACCGCAGCGCTCAAGGCTGCCTTGCCCCCGATTTGCTGGTAGAGGCTCGCGGCTCGTTCCTCCTCGAATTTTTTCAAGTTGGCTTCGGAACAGAATCCGTAGGTGACACCTTCGTATTCGAGTTTTACACCCGCCTTTGCCGGTGCCCCGGTGTAGAAGCATTTCAGGTCGGACGATTCGTCCGCCATTCCCGGGAGGGAAGCAGACAGGGAGATGGCACCGATGGCGGCGAGGACAAGAGTTGAAGTGATTTTTTTGATCATGACGATTCGGGTATGGGGTGGGTAATTGCCTGAGCCTTAATGAGCGAAATGGCGCAAAAAGGAACTTGCTTTAAAGTGTAAATGAAATACAGCTTTAAAGATGCAAGTCAAGTTGCTCCGACTGTTTTTGCTCCGGTTTTGCGGTAGCCTTCTCCTTCTGATCCTTGGAGGTGCGGGTTTTTCCCTCATTGCTGCCCCGGATGGTGCCGGTGATGCGGTGCAGGCGGAAAAAGCAAAGGAAAATCTCCCCTCAACCCTCGAGGAAGCCCGCGGCCGGGCCCGTTGGCTGCATGAGGGATTTCACGGGGCCTTGCAGGTCATGCACCGTGATTTCTTTGATGATGACGAAGCCGGAACGTTGCCGTCTCAGGCGCTTGATGATGTCTTTGCGGAGATGGCTCGCAGCTGGTCGGTCGAGATCCGCTGGATGGGGGTCAACGCGACGAAAGGGATAGACCATCACCCTAAGGACAGGTTCGAGGAAAAGGCCGCCGCCGCTCTGCTCTCGGGAGAAAAAGAGTATGAGCAGATCGAGGAAGGGCGGTACCGCTATGTGGGTATGATACGCCTTCAGAACGAGTGCCTGAAATGCCATGTTCGCGACCGGACCACTCTGGAGGATCGTGTCGCCGGACTGGCCATTTCCTTTCCTCTGAAAATGCCGTAACCGGCAGGAAGGCCGGTGGACCCGACCGGAGACAGTGCTAGATTTGCCCGGAGAGAATCCTCTCTGATTCATGGAACTCAGCCGATTTACCGATTACTCCCTTCGCACCCTGATCTACGCGGGAATCCATTCGGGAAAAACGATTACGGTGTCTGAAGTCGCGACCGCCTACGGAATTTCCGAGAACCATCTTGTCAAAATTACCCACAATCTGGGCAAGCTGGGATTCCTCGAAACAAAACGCGGCCGGTCCGGGGGATTTCAGCTGTCGAGGTCGCCGGAGGAGATCAATATCGGCGCCGTGGTTCGAGCCACCGAGACGCTGGCTCTTGTGGAATGCCTCGGGACGGACGGGGGAAGTTGCCCCATTGTTCACGCCTGCGTTCTGAAACGGGTCATCGCCGAGGCCCGAGACGCTTTTCTCGAAACCTTTGATCGCTACGTGCTCAGCGACCTGCTCCGTACGAAAGTGCTCCTGCTGGAAAGCTTGAAGTGAATTGACATCAGGCTTTCCCTCCGATATGCCCCGGAGTGTTATGATGTTTTCCCCTCGCTGCTGCCGAATTCTTTTACTTCTTTTTATCGGCCTTGTTGTTAGTCCGCTTCCGGCCGAAGAGAAACCTAACATCGTTCTTATTCTCGCGGACGACCTTGGCTGGGCCGACTTGCCGGTCTACGGAAACGCCTTCAATGAAACCCCTGCGATCGACAGTCTCGCTGCCGGAGGGATGCGCTTCACGCAGTTTTATGCCGGGGCGGTCTGCTCGCCGACCCGGGCGAATTTGCAAAGCGGACGGAACGAGGCCCGCTTCGGAATTACCCAGCATATTCCGGGGCATCGGCGTCCCTTTGCAAAACTGATCGATCCGGCGGTTCCCCTGCAACTTCCGCTGGAGGTGGAGACCTTTGCCGAGCGGCTCGGGGCAGCGGGGTATGCCACCGGTTACTTCGGGAAATGGCATCTGGGAGGGACCGGTTACAGTCCCGCCGAGCAGGGGTGGGGGACCGTGATCGAATGTCAGAAGCATGAGTTACCTCCGTCCCTGACCGGAAAAGCAGAAGCGGTGCGAACCGCAGCATTTCTTACTGAAAAGGCAGTCGAGTTTATCGAAACCCACCGTGAACAGCCATTTGTGCTTCAGGTTTCCCATTATGCGGTCCATATCCCGCTGTCGACAAGGCCGGAACTCCTCGCCAAGTACGAAGAAAAATCCCCGATGCCCGCTTATCCGAGCCTTCCTGAATACGCGGGTCTCCTCGAGGAACTTGATGAAAGTGTCGGTGGCATTCTGGCGGCTCTGGATCGGCTCGATCTTTCCCGGAAAACGCTCGTGGTCTTCACCTCCGACAATGGCGGACTGGTGCATGATCAGGGAGGCAAGGTCTACACGTCAAACCTTCCCCTCCGCAGTGAAAAGGGAACGCTTTACGAGGGAGGCATCCGGGTGCCGGCAGTGATGCGCTGGCCGGGGGTAATTCCTGAAGGGGGTGTCTGCGAGGTTCCGGCCATCACCGCTGATCTTTACCCGACCTTTCTTGCGCTTGGAGGCGTTGCCCCCTCGGGAAAAGAGATGCCGGACGGTCTCAGTCTGGTGGCACTGATGCGGGACCCCACCTACGCGATGAAGCGGGACGCTCTCTTCTGGCACCTGCCGCACTACCACCACAGCACCCCTGCCTCCGCGATTCGCAAGGATGACTGGAAACTGTTGGAATTCCTCGAGGACGGACATCTTGAACTGTATCACCTTGCTTCGGACCCTGGCGAAACCACAAATCTTGCTGAACGGGAGGCGGCCAGGTCGGCAGAACTTCACGCCGGACTCGTCCAGTGGAGAAAGGATATCGGGGCCCGGATGCCGGAACCGAATCCGGCATTTGATCCGCTTCGTGCCGGGGAGATGGCCGGAGGAAAGCGAAAGGCGGAATAGGAGGACTGTCCTACAGCCAGCCCTGCCGTTTGAAAAACCAGTAGGGGAGAAGGGCCGAGGCGATCATCAGTCCGATCGCAAAGGGGTATCCGAAATGCCAGCTCAACTCGGGCATAAACTTGAAGTTCATCCCGTAGATAGAGGCCACCAGCGTCGGAGGGAGAAAGACCACCGCCGCGACGGAGAAAATCTTGATGATCCCGTTCTGCTCGATACTGATCAATCCCAGTGTGGCATCAAGGAGCAGCGTGATTTTACCCGAAAGGAAGTCCGCGTGATCTCCAATCGAATGCATGTCCCGGGTGATTGTTTTGATTCTGGATCGCTGGGGCTCGGTACCCTCCCGGTGCGCGAGGTGGGCCGAGTAAAATCCCACGGCGCGGTCTATCGTCATGGTGCTGTCACGAATATCAGATATGAGATCACCTGTCCTTCCGATCGTCTCAAGATAGGAGCGAAATCGATGTGATCTTGGGCGTGTCGTTTCGGTGGCGCGAAAAATATTTCGCGAGATCGGCGCCACGGTGTGCCCGGCCCGCTCAATGATGTCCGCAAGCCGGTCGACGAGAGCCTCAAGCAGGGCGAGAAAAAGGGTATCCGCCGAATCTCCCGCAACCGGATAGCGCGCCGCACGAGCCGGGAAAGTCGTGAAGGTGCGGGGATCGTGGTAGCGAATGGTGATGAGGCGGTTTGCGACGAGGACGAAAGTCACCGGTCCTGTTGTCAAGTGGTCCTCTTCGCTTGCCGCGGGTAATTGAACCGTCATGAAGATACCGCCGTTCTCTTCGTAGAGTCGGCTAGAGATCTCGATCTCCTCCATGTCCTCGCGAGTCGGAAGTGCGACTCCCAGGGTCTTCTCCAGAAGGACTTCCTCTTCGCGTGAGGGCGAGAGCAGATCAATCCACACAGCGGATTCAATATCGTCAGTTTCGACGAGGAGCGCGTGTTGAAACCGGTAGTATCTGTTCAGGAGACGAGGGTGTTGGAGTGATTAAATCGTTAGTCGATCGCACCTGCCTCATTGGAGGCCTCCATGGCGACGTAGGCAAGCAATGCCGCTCCGAGGACGAGACGATACCAGGCGAATCCGTTAAAGTTATGACTCTGGACAAAGTGAATGAGCCAACGCACGACAACAAAGGCGGAGATCGCGGAAGCGAGCGTCCCGAGGGCGAGCATTCCCCAGTCTTCGCCGCCGACTCCGCCCTCGCGAATCTCCGAAAAGATCTGAAAGGCTCCGGCCGCCATCAGGGTGGGGACGCCGAGGAGGAATGAGAACTCGGTCGCGGCCGGTCTCGCAGCCCCAAACATCATGGCGATGAGAATACTGGCACCGGAACGGGACGTGCCCGGAAAAATGGCGGCGAGAATCTGGGCGAGACCGACCGCGATTGCGATCCGCCAACTCACGGAAGGCTCTCCCGGATGATCCTTGCGCCAGAACTCGACAGCAAAAATGACGAACGCTCCGATAAACGTGGCCCAGGCGACGGGGGCGACTGTTTCCGGGAGCTCGATGCCGAGTTTTTTGATCATCACCCCGCCCACGGCGGTGACAAGAAAGGCAACCGCCAGCTTGGCCAGGTAGGATCGGGTTTCGGGCTCACGAAGGGTGGAGGCGAGACTCTTGAGTCGCTCCGAAAAGACGGCGAGCACGGCGACGACCGCTCCGCTTTGAATCACCACCGAAAAGAGATCCGATTGCCGAGGAAGCCATCCGAGATTCTGGGGAATGAGGAGATGCCCGGTTGAGGAGATAGGCAGAAATTCCGTGATTCCCTCGATCAGGCCCAGGAGAATGATTGAGATCCAAAGTGGGAGATTTTCCATAGCAAAAGACAGTGCTTTGTCGTTTCACTTTCCTTGAAAGTCAAAGAAATCAATCGCTCATTGAGCGCGGAGAAAGTGACGCCCGTGGGGGAGTGCGGTCGACGGGAATCAGTTTCCCGGCTCTGGCCATTGGAGGTGGCGGTGGAGAAACTTGTAGGTTCCGACTCCGTTGATCGTGTGCGGACCGGCGAACCACTCGATTTCGCATCGATCGGTGAGGCCGAGTTTCGCTTCGTAGAGATTTTTGACCTTCGCAAACTCAAAGGCGACCTGTTCGTCGGGGCCGACCCCATCGAAGTGTCCGCGTTCGACCATGAAGGGGCGGGGGCAGATTAGGGCGGCCATCTCGGCATAGTTGAAGGTGCCGCCGAGATTCCATTCGAAGATCTCATACTCACCTTTGTTGGCGTAGCTGTATTTCAGGGATTCACTGTCGGTGGCGGCATTCTTCCAGACCCACTCATTGAAGTCAGCCGAGCAGATCGAGAGGCAATAGCGATCCACGAGCGGGGGGATACGCATGGCTGATTTTCCCCCGTAACTGAGTCCGTAAAAGGCGATTCTGTCTTTATCCACCCAGGATTGCTCCGCGAGCCACCCGGTGATCTGCTGATGCTGCGGGATGATGAGAGAAAAGAGTGTCTTCCCGATACTCTGCGCCTTGAACTGCTGAAGGCGAAACAGATCAAAGTATTTGTATCCGTTTTGCGGGGCAAAGGTAATGAATCCGCGTTCCGCTAGACGCGTTGCGAAGGCCTTGTAGGCATCGTGTTTCGCCTCGCCGACGACGTCCTGCGGGGTGCCCTCAAGCCCATGCTGGCAGACGATGACGGGACGCTTTTCTCCGGAGGAAAGGTCGAGGTCTTTTGGTAATGTCAGGATTCCGTAGGCGAAGACGGTTTCGCCGCCGCTCTCCATCACGTCCATAACAACCTCGTAGGACAGGGTCTTGTCTCCCACCTGATAGGGTCGGGTCCGCACGTTCGGTGCCAGGAGGGGGAGCTCGAAATCGCCGATGACTTCGGTGCGGAATTTCTCGCGGTAGGGCTCGATTGTCTGTTGAAAGTTTTCAAGTGAATCGGTTTTCAAGTCCGCGAAATATCGTTTCCGGTCACCGGCGGCCTCGATCAGGGCAAGGCGATTGTGCCGGACGAGCTCGTCAATACGATCGGTCGATGGACTGAGAATATCGTTTCCCTGAGCCGGTTTTTTCACCGCGGCGGATCGCTTGAGGGCCGCGAGGAATCGGGACATGGCCTCGTCCGACAGAGCTTCGTTGCTCTTCACTAGATCCACCCGGGCGTCGGAGGTCAGGGACTTTAGTCGCTCCCATTCCGAAGTGACTTCCGCCTCGGTCGGGGAGGGGAGAAGTCCCGGTTTCCCGGGAATGTTGGCGCGGTTCCCGGGGTCGATTTCGAGATCAACTCCGGCGCGATAGCCATACTTCGGGTAGACCCCATGCTCGATCACGAGAGGGCGCGGCGCGACCAGACTGCCGAGCTCTGCATCGCCGAATTCGCCGAGCAGACCGAATAGATTCCGATCTGCCGGTTCCTTCCAGAGCGTCTCGCGCGGGCCGAACGAGCCGCTCACGAGAGCTGCGTTGATCCGATCATCGAGGGCGGCAGCGAAGAGAGCGAGGCGTCCGCCTTCACCGTGACCGATCACGCCGAGCGGGCGTTTATTCCCGCTCTGATCGGCGAGGAGGCAGTCAATGGCCGACTGGATCTTCAAGACCTCGTATCCCGTCATGGTTCGCCCTAACAAAAACGCGGAGCGCTGGATCCACTCTCGTTCACTGAGCTGGTATTCGTTTTCGAGGCGGGAAACAAGGCGCAGGACGAGGACGCGGCAGCCACTTTGGGCAAGCGCGGTGGCGGCAGGCAGTTGGTAATTGAAATCGTTGGCGTCGGGAATAAAAACCAGGTCGGCCTTGATTTCGCCTACCGGTAGATAGAGCTGGCCGTCCCCGTGGACGTCTCCAAAGGCTCTCCATTGAACCTGCCGGATGGAGGCATCGATTTTTCCGGCGGTCAGGGACTCGATTACCCGGAGGCCATCACCTCCCGCCGGAGTTGCCCGGATCTCACGGTCGATCCCGAGCATTCTCCCGAGACGCTCGCGATTCGGTTGCACGGACTTCGCGTAGGCTTCGGGAGAGGCGAAGTCGCGATTCCAGAGCTTCCCTCGCTCCGCCTTGGCGCGCTCGATTTCCTTGTCGAGAAAGCGGTCGTTGGCATCGTGGAGGAGGCGGGAGAGGTCGCCGGTTTCGGTGAGAAGGGTGGTTCCCGGCAGCGGTGAGGTCTCGGTCGCGGGAGCGAGAACCGGCCAGGGTGGGGAATCCTGGGCGGAGAGTGAAAGGCACAGGCACGGAATTGCGAAGAGTGGAAAAACAGCACGCATTGGAGACCATTCCATCACAACGGCGGGATTTCGTCATTCGCTGGCTGGGGCGCGATGGCGGCGTCAATGCCTTTGGCTCCCTTAGCACTTCAAGGAACTATGCTTGCCTAAGTGGCGCAGCCCCGGCTTTGAAGGGGCCTGGCAAGCCCCTTTCCTAGGTAAAATGTCAGAGCGGCTGCTTGCAGCCCCCCGTCACATCCCCAACCCATACCGCAGCAAAGCCTCGGATTCCACCCAGACGGTCGGTGAGGTGCTGCCGAGAACCACGGCGATGACACTTTTTCCGTTCGCCGTCGCCGAGGAGACAAGACAACGACCGGCGGCGTTCGTGTAGCCGGTCTTTGCTCCGGTGCAGTAGGGGAAATTCTTCAGGACGAGGTTGGTGTTGTAGATGGTTTTGGTGGACCCGTTCGCGAAGCGGAAGACGTGGACTTTCGTTCCAATGGCATCACGCACCACCGGATTGCGAAGCGCCGCCGCCCCCATCTTGGCGAGATCCCGAGCCGTTGAGTATTGGCCCGAAGGGGAGGGGAGACCGTTGGAGTTGGTGAAGTAGGAGCTGTCCATTCCAAGCTGTCGGGCTCGCTGATTGAGGTTCGCCACAAAGGCCGACTCGCTCCCCGAGTGATCGCGGGCGAGGGTGCGGGCGATATCGTTGCAACTGCGGATGAGGACGGCTTTGAGGAGTTCGTGCCGGGTGTAGGTCTCTCCCGGTTTCAGGCCCATTACCGTCGGCTCGGCCCAGGTGTCCGACTCGGTCACGGTGACCGTCCCGTCCAGGCTGCCCTTTTCCGCCACCATCAGTCCAAGGAGGAGTTTCTGGGTGCTTGCCGTGGGGAGCCGGGTGTCGGCATTTTTCTCAAAGAGGACTCTACCGTTACCGTCGACGAGGAAGGCTGCCTTGGCCGTGATATTCGGCTGATTGGGAGAAGAGGGAGCGGTCCCGCTGAAGGTGATCGGGATGGGCTGCGGGGCATAAACCGAGCCGGAACCGGACGCCACGGGACTAAAAGGGGCTGGAGATACGATACCCGGGGTTGGATAGGAGGACGCCCCTGTCGGTGCCTGGGGAGGTGTCGTGAGTGAGGCCTTCTCGTTGGTGCGGCAGCCCGCGATGACGAGGGTCAGCACAAGCAAAGCCACCGCCCGGACCGGGGGTGCGGCAGGAAAAGAACTGAGAATGGAACGGAGTCCGGACATGAAAAGAATTTATCCTACGCGATATTCCGGGGATTTCACCAAGAGCTTATTCCGCATCTTTGAAAAGCGCCTCGATTTCCGGCGAGGGTGTGGTTCCCAGATCGACAGCCGCGTAGTAGTGACGTCGCGCCAGTTCCAGCCGGGGCGGCTTCATTTCGAGATAGGTGACAGCCAGATTGTAGTGTGCCGAAGCCTGACCGGGATCGAGTTCGATGGCCCGCTGCAGCTCGGTGACGGCGGCCTCTTTCCATCCATAGTCACGAATGACGGCAGCGAGGAGGAGGCGCGACTCCGGATCCTCGGGGTCCTCATGGATGGCCCGGGTGAGACAGGAGATGGCAAGGGCGAGTTCCCTTCGCTCGTAGCTGATCAAGCCCATCGTCTGCCAGTTCCGGGCGATATGCGGGTTGAGTTCGAGCGATTTTCCCAGATTGCCCGAGGCGGCGAGGAGATTTCCCAACTGGTGCTCGGCCACCCCGAGGTTTGCATAGGCGAGGGCATTGTCGGGAGCCAGTTTGATCATTTCGAGGTAGATTCCCCGTGCTTTCTCCCATGAACCTTCGGCGACCGCTAGGGCTCCGTGTTTCGCCATCTCCGCCACTTCCGGAGGCAGGCTGGCGAGTTCTGTCACAAGGCCGACTTTCAAATTTCCGGCTTCTCCCGGAAGGTTTTCAGGCAAGAGGGTGCCGGGTTGGGGAGCGGCGGGGTCCGGGTTTGAAGGCGTCTCACCGGGAGTGGATGCTTTTGGATCCCCGCTTGAGGAAAAACGAAAGCCGCGCATCGGCAGTGCTTTGGCGTCCGATTCGGCCGGTTCCTGCGCCTGAGACCTTGAAAGAAAGCCAACGCCAAGCAATATCATCAGGGCAAGATGGGTCGGTATCCCGGTGCTGAAAGGAGAGTGCATTTCGTAAAGCTTAACTAAAAGGCCGATTTTTGCTTGCGCACGGTGAAAATTATCTGATGTTCTGTGGAACAGTGTTCATAATGAAATTAACCGCCCGCCAACAAGAAGTCCTCGACTACCTCCAGTCTGAGCATCGCCGTTCCGGAATCATGCCCTCCACCCGGGAGATTCAGGAGCATTTCGGATTCGCCAGCCAGACCGCCGCCGTGAGCCATCTTCGTGCGCTTGAGAAGAAAGGCGCCATTACCCGGCGCGAGGGCGACGATGAAAGGCGCCGGGCGCGATGCCTCATGTTCGCTGATGCGGCGGATCGTGAACCCATTCTCGATATCCCGGTCTACGGAGCGATTCCGGCCGGCTACAGCGACGACACCGCACCCGTTGCGGACGGGACCCTTTCCGTGGATGTGCGGTCGATGGGCCTGAATGAGCGTTCGAAGACCTATGCGTTGAAGGTTCGGGGTGAATCGATGGTTGGTGCCCACATCATGGACGGTGATCATGTCATCCTTGAGTATAAGGAGCCGCGCGATCAGGACATTGTGGCCGCCTTGATCGATGGAGAGACGACCCTGAAGCGGTATATCACCAACGGGCGTCGCCCCTATTTGAAGGCCGAAAACCCTGACTACCCGGACCTGATTCCCGCGAGCGAACTCGTGATTCAGGGGGTGATGGTGGGACTGGTCCGCGGTGCGGTCCGGCGTTGGTAGGGGGCGGTGCCGTCCTGCCTCTCCATGCCTCACATGCTGGCCCGGGTTGCCTAACCTGCTTCCCGGTCACGGAGACTTTTCAAGAGTGATCAGTTCCCTGAGGGAGGAAGCGGGAATGCCTGATTTTATCACCATCTGGAGGTTGTCTGGACTCTCCTCGCTGCCATCGTAGTAAATCGAGCTGGTGGAAGTGGCGATACCGGCGAGTTCACCCCGGGCGTTGAAAATGCCGGCCCCGCTCGAGCCTTTTGCAAAGTCGGCGGTGATTTGAAGCATGGGCGTTTTCTGCTCCGAAGTCAGGTATTTGCGCGCCACATAGCCTTTGGTGAGAGTATAGAAATGACCGTCCGGATGGGAGATCACAAAAATCTCTTCTCCGGTTTCGATCTTCTCCTGCGGAACGACATAGGTGAGGTCTTTTGCCTCTCTCAGTTTTAGCAGGGCCAGGTCGTGTTGTTTCGAACTGGCGACCACTTTTTCGAATCCAAAAATGGTGCCGTTTGCTGTCATTGCCCCGAAAACAATCGCATCCTTGAAATCGATCACGTGGTAGTTGGTGAGGACGAGGCCATCAGGGCTGAGAATCACTCCTCCGGCAAGGTTGGCGTGATAGTTCTCGCACTTGCCGCAAAGATAGAGGTGACCTAAAACGAGCGAGGCATTGCGCGTCCTGTCGTAGACTTCCGGCTGGTGGTTCTCCAATGTCGGAGCGAGGGCCGGAAGGGTCAATTCGGAGCGCTTTTCTTCGCGGAGCTGCTTCAGAATATCCGTAGCCTTCGGGATGCCTCCCGCCTCAAAGAGGGCCCCGAGCTTGGTCTCGAAGGAGCTTTTTATCCCGGCGTCATTGATATACTCATCCGATCCCGAAACGGAAAAGCACCCTAGTCCGCTGCTCAGGAAGGCGATCGCAAAAAGCAGATCACTTTGAGTTAATCCTGGCATCCGGGAGGGCAGTGCGAAGTTTTTCAGCGCCTTTTTCCGTCACCTTTGACTGCCACAGATAGACGGAGTCGAGACTGGTGAGTTCGCGAAGATGCTCCAGCCCCGCATCCGTCACCGCAGTGCCGTGAAGGTTGAGATAACGAAGTTCTTTGAGACCTTTCAGGAGCTTCAGGCCCTCATCGCCGATGGCGGTGTTGCTCAGATCCAGCCGCACCAGATTCGGAGTGTCGGCCAGAAGGATGAGGGCTGCGTCGGTAGCCTTGGTTTTGGAGAGATCAAGGTGGGCGATGTTCGGGGCGACCACTTTGGCCGAGAGAATCGCCTCGTCTCCTGTCTCCGGGGCCGAGAGCCGGAAGTCCACCGAGAGGAGCGGACTGGTCTGGGAAAGGCGGAGCACCCGTCCTCCCGAGGTCGTGATCGACTCCCAGGCCTTCTCCTCGGGAGCGGTGAGTCCCTTGCTCAGGCGCTCATAAACCTGCTGGGTGGGGGACACCGTAGCAACCTTACCTGCAGGAGCGGCTTCTTCCGGTTTGCCTTCGAGGTTTCCCTCCCATTCACCGAAATCAGCCCCTTCATCGATCCAGCGCTTGAGCAGGTCCACTTCCGCAGGGGTGAGGGGATCGGCTTTGCCGACCGGTGGCATGAAATCGTCATCGTCCTCGGGGAGGGTCACCCGTTCGAACATCGGGCTTTCCCCGCTTTTGCCTGCGATGAAGATGGCTCCGTTTTCACTCCCGGTCTTGATCGCCCAAGCCCCATCCATGCGGAGACCGGCCTTGGGTTTGATGGTTTTTCCGTCCTTTTCGTAGGGCGCCCGATGACACTCAACGCATTTCTTTTCCAGAAAAGGGAGGACCTCGGTTTCAAACTTCACCGGAGCCGCGTGCAGCGTTTGGAGGAAAAGGGAAACCGGCAGGAGGGCCAGCAGGTGGAGGGAGTGTCGCATAGGAGGAGATTCGTGACTCCCGAAGAAAATCGCAATCCCAAATGTGATCCCGGGTTCCTACGAATTCACGTAGAGGATCCGTGGCAATACCTTTCGACCTGCGTCCGATAGGCGTCCCTTATCAGAGCGACCCCGGGCGGGTCATTCAAGGGGCGACCGTCGAGAGAGGAGATTACCTGAATCTCCCGAAGACTGGAGGTGAGAAAGGCTCCTTCAATTTCGGCGAGGCGCCTCATCGGGAAATCGACTTCGCGAACCGTGATCCCCAGATCCCGGCAAAGGTCAAGGACGAGGGCGCGGGTCACCCCGGGAAGACAGCCGGAACTGAGCGGGGGAGTGAGGTAAGTGCCCTCGTGATAGACAAAAATATTCGACCAGGTTCCCTCGCAGAGGAGATCACGGGTGTTGCCGAAAAGCGCCTCATCGGCTCCTGCTTCCGCGGCGAGTTTCAGAGCGATGACATTCTCGCCATAGTTGATCGTTTTGAGCCCGGTGAGAGCACTGCGGTCGTTTCGAACAAAGGGAATCGTGATGACTGCCGCCCGTTCCGGATGATTCGGAAGGGGAGACGCCTCGATAAACCATGACTCCGGAGGGCCGGAGGGAGGGTTGCTCTGCGATTCGGTAGGAGAAGTCAAGGTGATGCGAAGCCGTGAGCGCCCGGCCACATCCAAACCACTGGACTGCAGGACTAAGTCCATCGCCTCGATCAGGATGGTATCGCACGGGCAGTGGAGATCGAGCATGCCCGCAGCCTGCCGAAGCCTCTTAAGATGAGACTCGGTTAGGAAAGGTCTGCCATCGTAGGCAGCGAGAGTTTCAAAAACGCCCTGCCCCCAACGGATCGCTCTGTCCGTCACTGCGACGCGGGCCTCCGGGGCATGGCAGAGAACTCCGTTATGGATCAGGGAAGGGGAGTTGACCGGCGTTTCGCTCTGCATGGATGGGCTTTACAAACCTGTCCGGATGCCGTTGCCTTTGCAACTCATGAATGCTCCGCCGTCGCGGTCCGCATGACTCCATGATCGCCGCCATCCTCACCACTCTGTTCTTTGCCTTCTCCGCCGTCACCGGACAGCGTGTTGCGGTGCGTCTGGGCGGAGCGTGGGGAAATTTGATGCGGCTCTCGGTCGCCTCGCTGGTTCTTGGCGTGCTGGTTTTCTTTCTGACTCCCGATGCGATTCGATGGCCCTCGTTTCAATGGTTTTTCCTCAGCGGAGTCATCGGATTCGGATTGGGTGATGTCGCGCTATTCACGGCCTACGAGAGGATAGGATCGAGGCTGACGATCCTGTTAAATCTCTGCCTCGCCCCCCTCTTCGCGATGTCACTGGAATGGCTCTGGCTGGGCAATGGAGTCGGGGTTCGGGTCATCACCTGTGCCGCACTGATTCTGACCGGGGTCGTCATGGCGATCCGGCCGGGGGCAAAATCCCGTCAGGTCGTCGAGCGTCGCGGTCGGTTCTGGGTGGGAATCATCGCGGCCATCGTCGCCGGATTCGGGCAGGGCACCGGGGCGGTCATCAGCCGGAAGGCGGAGGCGGTCGCACTCGAATTGAGTGTTCACGGTTCCGGAATCACCGCCGCCTTCCAGCGGGTCATCGCCGGGCTTCTCTTTTCGGCCGTCGCGGTTCTCCTGATTCGATTTCTGGGATCAAAAAAGGACTGGGAAAGCTGGCGGACGCCACTGGATCGATCTGTGGCTCCGTGGCTTCTGGGAGCGGCTCTTTTTGGACCGGTGATTGGAGTCAGTTTCTTTCAACTTGCTCTGAAAACTCTCGAAAGTGGAGTCGTTCTCGCTGTGGTGGCGCTTACGCCTATCGTGATGATGCCTCTGGCAATGATGACCGAGGGCGACCATCCCAGTAGGCTCTCCGTTTTCGGTGCGGTCATTGCCGTAGCGGGGGTAATCCTCCTGAATGTCTGGGCCTGAACGAGGCCGGAATTTGCGTAATGGGCGGCCTCCCGCCCGGGAAAAAGAGGTGCCCAATAGATTGTCGCTCGTTCTTGATCTCGGGTTCATGCGGTTATAGGATGCTTGAAGTTAAGGCGAAGTGAAATGTTCGCCACAAAGCCTCTCTTCCCGGAGTAGCTTCAGCAGTCTTCCTCCGACCCCCCAAATCGATTTTGAGATTCGCCCGACAGATTTCCGCAAGGAAAGCATGCAGACCCGCCGGTTCGAGAATGCACGGGGTGTTGCTTGTTCTTGTTGCTCTCTTTCACCTCTGTCTGACCTCTGCCGAAGAATTGGAAAAACCCGGCCCGGTTTCTCCGGTGCCAGTCGTGGAACTTCCTGCAATGACCGAAGGGGAAGAAGTCGCGATCGAGTCGATCAATCTCGGCGCGACACCCATGATGGCGATGCCGGACTGGAATGTGAAGACCTTCAGGATTCCGGCGGCGAGAAGTCGGATCGTATCCCGGGACGGAGTGCCTCTCGCGGTAAACCGCGTTGGAAGACGCCTCGTCGTTCAACTCGCCGGCGCTGTGGAATCTGCAGAAGAAGCCTTTGCGCTGGTGCAGGGGCTGGCCCTGCAGTTCGACAGGAAGATTCCTTTGCTGAAGCTATCGGAGGCAGACGTACGGAAACACTTTGAGAACCGTCCCTGGATTCCTCTCGCGATTTCCTCGGCCATCCCTGATTCGCTCATCGGCTGGATGGACGATCCGCTTCCCCACGGATGCGCATTCGAACCGCTTTATATCCGCGAGTATCCCCAGGGAGAACTCACCGCCCATCTCACCGGCTACATCGGCGTTTCCCTTCCCGATCAGAGAGGGCCGATTGGAAAAGTGGAATACGCCTGGCCGCCCACGGAGGGGCGCGCGGGAATGGAAGTCACCCTGGATAAGCAGATTCGCGGTCGGGATGGCGAAGTGCTGCGGCTTTATGATCCCGACGGAGTACTCCGTTACCAGGAAATCGTGAGAGAACCGGAGGCCGGCAAAACCCTCGTGCTTTCCATCAATTTTGAAATGCAGCGTCTTGCCAAGGAGCAACTGGAGCGAAGTGGTCGCCCAGGTGCTTTTGTCGCTGTCGATGCTGACACCGGAGATATCCTGGCGATGGTCTCCCATCCCTCCTTTGATCCGAATCTGTTTGAAGGCGGCATTTCGACGGAAAATTTTGCGGCGCTTGCCGAGGGAAAAGAGGCGCCCCTTTTTGACCGGGCAGTGACCGGTGCCTACCCTCCCGGCTCGACCTTCAAGCCCTTTGTCGCACTCGCCGGCATGGAGGCGGGACAGATTATTGGAACGAGCACCCAGTTCACCGGTCCGAGTGCACTCCTCGTCGACGGTCGCTTTTTCAAAAACTGGAGTTCCCAGTCCTTCGGTCCGATGGACGTGCGTTATGCGCTTGTGAGCTCCTGCAATACCTGGTTCTATCAGGCGGCGCTCAATACCGGGGCGGGGCCGATTGCCGATATCTGCGGTCGTTTCGGGCTCGGTGTCCCTCCTGCTTTGCCGCTCCCTTCCATCGCGACGGGAAATATTCCGAAACCCGAGGGCTACAGCGATCCGCGGAGTCTCGCCAATTTTGCGATCGGTCAGGGTCAGGTGCTTGCTTCACCGGTCCAGATGGCTTTTGCCATGGCCGCGCTTGCGAATGGCGAAGTCGTTCCGCAGCCCCGACTGATTCTGAAGACACTTGATCCTAAATTCAGCCATATCGTTACAACGACCGAACCCGAAGTGGGCCACCTCCTCCGACTCAAACCCGAGGACATCGATCTGGTGCGGGACGGTATGTGGGGTGTTGTCAATTCGTCCGGAGGTACTGCGGGTAGTGCCGCCATGGGAAATCCCGTGGTTTACGGGAAAACCGGAACCTCCGAATGGTCGGTCGGCGGGCAAATGCGATCGCTGGCATGGTTCACCGGATGGGTCGATGCGACTAATCCACGTATCGCCTTTGCTGCCGTCACCCAGGGACGGGGGCGGGAGGCACTCAGTGGCGGGCGAAGTGCCGCTCCGATCGCTGCCGGAGTTCTCCGGAAAGTCTATGCTGAACCTGACACCTTCGCCGTGGTAATGCCGGAAGGACCGTCGCGGCCGCGTCCGGTCATTATTCCTGCTCAAGTGATTCCGGAACTGGTGGCCGAGGAGATCTGGCCGAGAGGATCCTTCGGGGGACTACTCCGATTTATATTTGGAGGTGGACGCTGACAGTCGTCATCGGCAACGTGGCATGGAAGAAACACCGACAGATCCTGAGCTTGTGGAGGAGGGCGCGTTGCCTGAGGAAAAGGTCGAGCCTGCTTTAGCAGCCGAAGCCGAAGCCGAAGCCGTTTCGCCTTCCGATAGCGATCCGGCGAAAAAGCCAAAGGCGTGGATGGCCGTGCTTGTCGTCTTCCTGAAGCTGATTCTCCTGACTCCCGTTTATGGCGTCGTGGCGGTGGCGGCATTTGGAGCCGGGATAGGATGGCATTATTTTGAAAAGAGCGCCGCTCTCGACATCAGTGAGGTGGAGCGACTTGAAGTTGGTGCTCTTGTCAGGGACATGAATGGCAGGGAGATCGGGCGGGCCGGTTCGATGCACCGTCGGCTGATCACCCGGGAGGACATTCCGGTTCATTTTGTTGATGCTCTGGTGGCAGCGGAAGATCAACGGTTTTTCCTGCATCCGGGATTTGATCCGGTGGGGTCTGTGCGCGCCGCCTGGGCGAACTACCGGGCCCAGGGAATTCGTGAGGGGGGCAGCACCCTGACCCAGCAATTGGCGCGCGATGTCTATCAGCTGGAAGGGAAGGACGCGGATCGCAAGCTCTCTGAAATCGCTGCCGCCGTGAGAATTGAGAAGCAATTTTCGAAAGATGAGATTCTCGTTCACTATCTAAACCGGATCTACTTTGGCAGCGGATTCTACGGGTTGGGATCCGCGGCGATGGGGTATTTTGGCAAGGAGCCACGCGAACTGACGGTTGATGAGTCCGCCCTGATCTGCGGAGTGATTCCCTCACCAAGCCGTTATTCTCCACTCGTCAGTGAATCGCTGGCGATGGAATATCGGGACCAGACCCTAAGGCGGATGAACGAGAGCGGGACCCTTTCCGACGAAGAACTGGAGAAGTTCCTTGCCGGAGCGACGCCGGTTGTGAAGACCCGCGAGCATTTAATCGAGCGGGGGCAACTGCGATACCTCATTGCCCGGATTGAGAAGGAACTGCGTGCCAGTCTCGACGGACTCAGTGTCCCTGTAAAGTCACTCGACGGCCTCATTATTGAAACCTCCGTGGATCTGGATCTCCAACTAGAGGCGGCGAAACTGATTGATCGACATATCAAGGATCTCCAGGGCGGCAACGAAGGGGGACAAAAGGATCCGACCATGAGCGATGATCTGGAAGGGGCGTTCGTGATGATCGACAATGGTAGCGGAAGGATTGTCGCTTCCATCGGAAGTCGCGACTTTTTCCGGAGTGAGTATGACAGGGCGACGGAGATGACAAGACCGCCCGGATCAGCCTTTCTGCCCTTCATTTACGCAACCGCCTTTGAAACCGGAGCCTTCACTCCCGAGTCACTGGTCTTCGATGCGCCTTTCGATAATCGCGAGATGGGTGTGGGTAGTATCGGGGGAATTCTCGGCGAATGGAGTACTGAGAATCCGGAGAATCGATGGGAAGGACATATCACCGCCTCCAACGCGCTGCGTTATTCGAAGAACTCGCCCACGGCCCGTCTCGGGCTTCAGGTCGGACTGGATCCGGTTCGCCGACTTATTCGGGCGGCCGGAATCAAAAGTGAGGTGAAAGAGGAGCCCGGAAGTGTCCTTGGCGGCAGCGAGGTCACCCTGACGGAGTTGACCCATGCCTACACGGTTTTTTCCAACAGCGGAACTCCCTCGCCGGAACCGGCTCTGATTCATGAGATTCACGATGCCTTCGGGAAACCGATCCCGTCACCCCCCTCTCCGCATCCGCAACGGGCGATGAGCGCGAAGACGGCTGATTCAGTGGCTGCGTGCCTTGCCCTTGATGTTGCGGGCGGAATCATCAAAGGGAAATCGGGCACTACGTCGAGCTTTACCGATGTCTGGTATTTCGGGTTTAACGGGGAATACACCTGGGGCACCTGGTTGGGAAGAGACAGTTATAAGCCCATCAAAACATTGGCTTATGGCAGTGAGCTCGCCCGGCCTCTGGCGGAAAAAATCATGGCCGGGAAAAAGTCGAACGATGCCGCCGTACCCGTCGCCGCTTCAGAAAAGCAATGAAGGTTTTCACTTTGATCTGTGCTCTCCTCGTGATTGGAAGCGGGGCCGCTGAATTTTACGGATGGGGAGGGGAAGGGCATGGCCCCCGGACCATCATCTCCGCCATTCCCGCGCTCTTTGGTGCGGTGATGCTGCTGGGGACGCTGATGGCGATTTTTTTCCGGCGGATAGGATTGCAAATCGCCTTTCTTTTCGCCCTCGCAGGCGGTTTTGCTGCGCTGGGACGGCTTGCTCCTCTCTACTTGAAAGAGACGCTGGATTGGAACACCTACCCCAACCGTTTGATTGCGGGGATGAGTGTTGTCTGCCTGGTTTATGTGCTGGTCGCGTCGTTCTGTTATCTCTTTGTTAGGAGGAAGCCGGTTAAAGCGGGAGTCATTGGTGATGGAGTTTTGGTGCGGGAGGAGAGCGGTGAGAAGGAAGAGGTTAAAGGGGAGGGGCGGGACGAAGATGGAGATCAGGATAGAGACCAGGACCAAGATAAAGACCAAGATAAAGACCAAGATAAAGACCAAGATAAAGACCAAGATAAAGACCAAGATAAAGATAAAGATAAAGATAAAGATAGAGGAAGTGATGGGGAGGGAGACGGTTCGCTTGAACCGAAAAAATCTGAGGAGGAGAAGGAAAGCGAGTCTTCTGTTTTGCCTGTGTCATGATCAGGATCGGACTTCTTGGGGCAGGGTGGTTCGGGCGCGAGGCGCATCTGCGAAACTTGCTGAAAATCGAAGGGGTTGAAGTTGCTGCGGTGAGCAGTCGCAGCGGTGAAAGTCTTGAGGCTTCGAAGTCGCTGGCTGGTTCCGGTCTTCTGACTTTTTCGGACTGGCGCGATGTGGTCGCCCTCAAGGAGGTCGATGCGGTCATCATTGCCCTGACAAATGACCAGCATTTTGCAGCGGCGACGGCGGCCCTGCGCGCCGGGAAACACGTCCTTTGTGAAAAGCCGCTGGGACTGACAATGGCCGAATGTGATGCCATCATCGCGGAATCGGGTGCGGCGGGGAAAGTGCTTCAGGTTGGTCACGAGATGCGTTTTCAGCGTCTCTACGGTCAAATGAAGGAGATGATAGCCCGCGGTGATATCGGCGACCTGCAACTGATGTGGTGCCGGGAGTTCCGCGGGCCGATGAGGGCGGGGTGGCGGTCCAGCGAGGCACTCACCGGAGGGACTATCCTTGAGAAGAATGTTCACCACCTCGATCTCTTCAACTGGATGATGGATTGTCCGCCGGAACGAGTGTCGGCCCACGGCGGGACGAATGTGTTGAAAGACCGGGAGATTCTCGACAATGCCCAGGTGTTGATTGAATACGAGGGAGGTCGCCGTGCGTCACTAGAGCTCTGCCTCTTTGCTCCGAATGGCGGAGAATGTGAGATCGGAGCCTGCGGCGACAAAGGCCGGATTGACACAAAAAATCAGGCGCTGGAGTTGATTCACCAGCGCTTCGATGTGCCCGATCGTAACATCCTGAAGATCGCCGATGAAGGTGATGCCGCGAATTTCATCGACAGTTCGGGGCGGGTTGATCGAGGGATAAAGCCCGAGCTCGAGGATTTTGTCGAGTGTATCCGTTCAGGGAAAGAACCTCTCAATGATGGAGCCTCCGCCCGGCTCGCCGTCGCGGTTTGTCTCGCCGCTCAGGAGTCAATCCGGCGGCGGGAGTCTGTTTGGATTGCCGAAATGCTCGGTCACTGATCGCCGAATCCGATGTCCCGTCGGGCACTGGAGATCGAGATGGTGAAGCCTCCGATCACATCGAGAAGGGCCAGCAGCATGAGAATGACACAGGTCGAGTTCCCGGCGGCAGGCACAACGATAAACTCGATCAGAAACACGAGAAAAACGAAGAGGGAGAGCACGTGCTCAAAGATCGCGCTTACCGAGGTCCGGGTCGCTTTGAAGAGTTCGAGGTAGAGAAGGATAACTCCGCCGATCACGAGCAGGTCGCTGACCGTCGGGAGCCATTGGGTTCCCGTGGGCAGGGTCAGGGCAAAGAGGGGATTGGCATTCGCACCCAGAGCGAGAGGGCTGCTGAAAATGACGATATTGAAGACGATCAGAATGATCGCGAGGAGGGGGATTTGAAGGATAAGTCTCATGGGGTTTCAGGTGGTGACGAAATCGGCGATGTAATCACGCACAATATCGGCAAGCGGTTTTGGTTTAGGCACGCCCAGTTTCAGCGCGCGGGTTCCATCCGTTGCGGTGGGCCAGGTGTCAACAATAGCCTGTACGACGGGGTTAAAATCATCCACGACGAGACCAGGGAGAATACCGGCCTCAGCCGCGACCTGCTCCATCACCCGCAGTCCCTCCGCCACGCTGACGCGGTGGCTTGGGAGACCGAATGCCCTGTCATCGCTGAGGAGGGCGGGGTCGGCCTCGTGGAGTGCGATGAAAGAGTCGATGACGTCGTGATAGCCCAGTACCGGGTGAAGCTGATCGCGATGAACCGGCAGGTAACAGGGCTGCCCGTTGAGAGGCTCCCGGAACATGCCGCTCGCCCAGCTTGAGGCCGCCGCATTGGGCTTGCCGGGACGAATGATGATGGTGGGAAGGCGTGCGGATCTGCCATCAAGGAAGCCCTTGCGTGAGTAGTCATTGATCATCAGTTCGCCAATCACCTTGGTCATTCCGTAGGTGGTTTGCGGGGTGCATTTGGTGGTGTCGTTGACGCAGTCGGGCATCACCGCACCGCCGAAGGCGGCGACGCTGCTCGCAAACACAATCCGGGGTCGGCCTTCGCGCTGGCGCAGAGCCTCGAGCAGGTATCGCCCGCCGTCGAGATTGGCCCGCATCGCATCATCGAAACGCTGTTCGCACTCACCGCTGACCATGGAGGCAAGGTGGAAAACAGAAATGTCATCCCGGTCGATCGCGGCAAAAACCGAGTCCCGGTCGCCCATGTCGCCATTCAAGAGGGTCAGATCAATGGCTGAACCCTGTTTGGCGGCAAGGCTTCCGACTTCAGGTGAAAAATAGGCGTCAAAAAGGGTGATGGAATCAATGGCTTCCGCCTCGCCTCCCGGGCCGGTCAGGGTCCCCCGCTTGAGAAGTTTCAGGGCCAATTGGCTCCCGAGGAATCCACCTCCGCCTGTGATAACAACTTTCATTCGCGTTCTTGTTCCAATGCTGAAAAAGGGTAATCTGCGAACATGAGCGAAACCCTGAAAGGTTACAAGATCGGATTCATCGGCCTCGGCAATATGGGCTGGCCCATGGCCTGTCACCTGCAGGACGCCGGAGCGGAAATGACGGTCTGGAACCGGGGAGAAGCGCCAAGACTTCTTGCTGCAGGGCGGAGGATGAGTGTTGCCGCTGATCCCGCGACGGTCGCGAGGACCGTGGGAGACGGGATCGTTTGCCTCAATCTGACTCACAATGAGGTCGTCGCGGCGATGCTCGCGGAGATCGAGCCCTTCCTTTGCAATGGCGCCGTCATCATTGACTTCGGCACGACCGGCTATGAGGAAACATTGTCCTTTGCCGCCAGGGTCGAGGAGCGCGGGGCCTCATGGATCGACGCTCCCGTTTCAGGCGGAGAAGTCGGGGCGAAGGCGGGAAATCTGACCATCATGGCCGGAGGAAAGAAGGAGGTGTTCGAACGCGTTCTTCCGCTGCTAAATGTAGTCGGCGGCAAAGTTACTTTTATGGGAGAACAGGGGGCAGGGCAGGTGACTAAGCTCGCGAATCAGCTCATTGTTGCCCAGACCATCGATGCCGTGGCGCAGGCGCTCCGTATGGCGGAACTCGCGGGGGTGGATTCGGCCCTGGTCAGAGAGGCCCTGCGGGGAGGTTTTGCCGAAAGCCGGATTCTCGAATTGCATGGGGATCGTATGGTGCGCCGGGATTTTGCCCCGGGTGGACGAAGCGAACTTCAGTTGAAGGATGTGCGTCTGATGAGCGCCCTCGCCGAACGGGTCGGGCTGCATTCCTCGACGCTGGAGAATTCCCGGGCCCTCTGGGAGCGCTTTGTTCACGAGTTAGGGCATGGAAATCTCGACCACTCCGGGCTATTCAAGATCTATGAGGAGGCTTGACGGTGAACCCGGAGCTGCGACTTTGGCGGCATGAGTCAGATGCACCAGATGCAGATCTCCTACGTCTCGACGGAGGACAGGCTGCTTTTCCGCTTAAATACCAAGGCGAGGCAGGAGTTCCGCTTCTGGATGACGCGGCGCTACGTGATGATCCTCTGGCACACGCTCAACCAGCTTCTCTCCAAACAGGAACCAGCCGATAATCCTCCGGCTTCCGGGTTCGTCGATCCGCTTGTCGAGGCGGCAAAAAAAGAGATCAAACATCAGGAACTGGTCTCGCAGGCAGACTTCAAGACCCAGTATCAGGAGAGTACCTACCTGCCGCTCGGAGAAGCTCCTGCGCTTCTCTTCAGTGTTGCGGTCAAACCGGCACCTGACGGGCAGGTGCTCCTTTGCATGCACCCCGAGCAAGGGCAGGGAATCGAGATGGCGCTCAACGAGCAGATCCTGCATTCGCTTTGTCAGCTCATCATCGACACGACGACGAAGGCCGACTGGAAACTGAACCTCGCATTTTTGCCCCGGGGAGGAGCTGAGGGCCCGGTGAAAGAGGGGCCTCAGGGCTTGAATTGAGGTCGGTGGATGTTCGGGGTGGAGGTCACTCAACCTTCTCTACCAAGTGTAGCGAAAAATGTAAATTTTTCGGCGGGGGTGAGTGGGCGATCCTACCCTAATTTTCGAGGAGCGTTCCGGACTCAATAATCCCGCCTGATTTCTCATCGTTCGAAATCCATTTCCTTCCAGCCGGAAGACCTGAGACGATCCAGTCCTTCACGATGATATCTTTCGAGTTTTCGATGAGAATTCCGCCACTGGATTCAGTGAGGATATTGTCCGTCAGACTTAGGCGAAGCGAGTTTCTCACCATCACCGCGCCATCCTCCGCATTCAGCGCCCGGAGGGTGTTGTTTGAGAGAATGCAATCCTGACATTCATCAAAAACGATACGGCCCGGCCGGTCAAACTCGCGGGGATTGAAAGTGTTTCCGTTCACAATGACACGCTTGCACCCGGTGACATGGAGGTTGTCGGGATTGGGAGCGAAAAAGTTATTCCCGGTCAGGGTGATGTCGGTGCAGGTTTTCAGGTCGATGTTCAGTTCAGTGTCGCTGAGGACATTTCCGGAGATCGTGACCGAGTCGATCGGGGCAATCTCCTTGCCGAGGAAGCGAATGTTGGCCCCTCCGGGCGCGAGAAATTTGAAGTCCTTACCCGAGTAGTTCGAGCTGTGCTGGAGGGTGCATCCGGTGATCGCGACTTCGGCGATGGAGCGGGTCTTGTCCTCGGGAGATCCGGAAAGGTCGAGGAGTATATTTGCCGTTTTCGTCGGACTGTCATCGCCCGGCATGTTCGACTCGATGTCGCAACCGGTGATCTGGAGATTTCGCACATTGCCATCGCGGACGACGATGCCGCCTCCCCGGTTGTAACTGATATGCGAGTTGCCGACGTTGATCTGGTGGAGGTTCACATCGTCGAGATGGAGACCGATGCCGCTGTTTTCGTAAATATTGACGTCCGAGATCGTCACATTGCGATTTCGCTCGAAGAGTCGAATACCCGTGCGGCACCAGCGCACCGCGACTTTTGAAATGACTGCTTCGAAGGTGCGAACGAGTTCGACGCCGTCGGCTTCGGGGTGATTGCCCACAATCTCGATGCCTTCAATGATCGGCATACGTTCATTCCAGGTCGCGGGTTGGAAAGAGGTCGGAGAGGCGGTTCCTTCGTGTGAACCCACGATGCGAATCGCCGGCCCGGCACCATCCATGATGAGCGTGACCGGGCCTCCCGCGGGTCGGATCATGGCAGTGCCCTTGCCGGCGAGGGCGAACTCAAGCGTTCCCGTGATGCGGTGGACGCCAGCCTCAATGAGCAGCGTACCGCCGTTTTCCACGATCTGCTTCTTGAAGTCACCCGTTCGGTCCGGCATCGCCGCCAGCTCGGGAAACTGCGCCGTCGCCAACGGCGGTTCGGCTGCGAAGGCGACTGAAAAGGTGAGGAGGGCAAGGCAAAGGAGACATCTCATACCCGGATGATAAGGGAGAAGCGTGGCTGCGAACAAGCGCGCACTCGCGTCTGCCCGGTTTCCGCCGGGACTACTGAATCTCCCTTCACTCCGCCGTCAGTGCCGCACGCTCATTTCCGGCACCGGACTTCTCGATGAAATAGTCCCAGTCACCATTGAAGCGTTTTGCCGCGCCGTTCGCCACGTGAATGACGTCTTTGGCGAGCTTTTTGATGAAGTGCACATCGTGCGAGATGAAGACGAGTGTTCCGGCGTAGTTCTCCAGCGCGAGGATGAGCGACTCAACCGTGAGGATATCCAGGTGGGTGGTCGGCTCATCCATGAGAAGGATGTTCGGCGGATCGACGAGGAACTTGATAAGGTTGAGGCGGCTTTTTTCCCCTCCGCTAAGGACGCGGGTCATTTTGTAGACCTCTTCCTTGCGGAACATGAAGGAGCCGAGGATGCCGCGGGCTTCGTCTTCGCGAAGGGTCGGGGCGGCCTCGAGGACTTCGGTGAGAACGGAATTGTTCGGGTTCAGGGTCGCGGAGCGGTGCTGGGAGAAGTAGCCGATCTTGGCGTTGTGACCCTGGATGACCTTGCCCTGCTGGGGCGTCAGTTCGCCGCCGAGGAGTTTCAGGAGAGTTGATTTACCGGATCCGTTCGGCCCGACCAGCACGGTGCGTTCGCCGCGTTCGATGGTGAGATCGATCCCTTCGTAGACCTTGTGGGTTCCGTAGGCGAAATGGATACCCTCGAGGGTGACCGCCTTCTGCCCGCCGCGCGGCGGGTCGGGGATCTGGAAGCGGAAAGGCTTCTTCGGTGCCTGCGGTTTTTCGATTTTCTCGATTCGCTCGATTTCCTTGAGCTTGGACTGGGCCTGGGAAGCCTTTGAGGAAACGGAGCGGAACTTGTTCGCAAAGGCCTGGAGTTCGCCGATCTGCTTCTGCTGGTTCTTGTAGGCGTTGTTCTGCCGCTCGTAGTTGTCGTATCGCTGCTTCTCGAAGTCAGAGTAATTGCCGTTGTAATGAAGCAGACGGCGTTCGGAGATTTCGTGGACTTCGGTGACGATGGCATCCATGAATTCCCGGTCGTGCGAGATCATGAGGATGGCTCCGTTGTAAGTCTTCAGATAGTCCTGGAACCAGAGCAGCGACATAAGGTCGAGGTGGTTCGTCGGTTCGTCGAGCATGAGCAGGCTGGGCTCGATCACGAGAAGGCGGGCGAGGTGCGCCCGCATGATCCAGCCGCCGCTCATCTCCTTCGCGGGGCGGTCGAAGTTCTCGGCCGGATAGCCCAGGCCGCGCAGCATTTTCTTCGCTTTCGCCTCCACGGTGGGGTCGTTGAGGGCGTCAAATTTGGTTTGGGCTTCGTAATAGGCGCGGGAGTCGACCGTGCCGGCCTCCTCCATGGCCTTCAGCTCGGTCTCCAGCTCCGCGATGGTTCCGGCGCGGCCGGTTGCGATATCAAGAACGCTGAAATTGCCGACATCCTCGCTCTCCTGGGGCAGGTATCCGACAAGCGACCACTCGTCGAGATCGACCGTTCCCTGGTCGGCTTCCTCCTGGCCGAGGATGATGCGGAAAATGGTCGATTTGCCGGCACCGTTGGGTCCGACGAGGGCGGCGCGGGTGTCGTAGTTGATCTGCAGGTCGGCTTCTTCAAAAAGAGAACTTCCGCCGTAGGATTTTTTGAGATTCCGGATGGTGAGCATGGCATTACACTGACTGACAGCTCCCTACATAGCTGAGTCTATTCGATCCGCAAATTGAAAGCGGACAAATGCAACGGTCCGGAAGCCGTCCGTGACCTGAGATACAGGCCGGGTCCGGGTTTTACGGCTTCTTCGCGGATTCGGGCTTTGCCTGCTTTTTCAGGGTCTCGAGGTTCTGATTGATTGACTCCATCTTCCTCTTAAGATCGAGCACTTCGTTTCTGAGATCCTTGAGTTCATCTGACTGCTTTTTCTCACCGTTGAGGTCTTTGATGGCCCTTTCAGCAGCCTTAAACTCCGGGGCGTCGCTGTTTCCTGAATCGACGAATGTCTTGAGTGCCCCCAGGGACCTGGGATCTTCGAGCGTGCCGAGGGCGGTGATAGCCGATAGACGAAGTTTTTCCTTCGGATGCGTGAGATGGCCGGCGATGAAAAGACGGACCCTTTCGCGGAGATCATCGTCTGAGTCGCGGGAGAGGGTGGCAAGGGAATTCAGTCCGCTGCCGAAATCATAGGTCGTGAACCGGGCTGAGTTCTTCTCCAGATGATCCATGAGTACGTCGATAACCCGGATATCTCCGCGAATTCCAAGCGCATCCACGGATGCGGCACTGATCCGGTGGCGGTAGCTGGGACGATCCAGGGAGGCAATGAGTGTCTCCCCGGCCGCTTCCTGCGGGAATTTCCCGAGAGCGATCAAGGCGACGGTGAGAATGTCAGGATTCTTCTCATCGGAAATCACGTTGGTGAGGGCGGCGAAGGCCGAATCCGAGTAGAAGGCCGCGATTCCGCGGACCACCTCCTGTCGGACCCGGGCATCGCCCTGCTTCCGGGCAGCGATCAGCACCTCCAGTGCTTCGGGGGTATGGGTTTTGGCAAGAGCGATGGCTGCCTCGGTCCGGACGGCATGGGACGGGTCGGCGGAGAGGATCTTTCCCAGAAGTTCGATGCTCTTTTTGTCTTTGCGTCCGCCGAGGGCTTTGGCGGCAAGCAGTCGGCCCATCATGTCTTCCGCGTTTTCAAGCTGGGCATGAAGCATCGGATCGGGGGGCGAAAATTCGATTCCGGTCAGCACGGTCACTCCCGGATCGATGCGCGCCATCTTCGGTTTTTCGGGAAGCGCAAAGTAGAAGTCACCTGAGGCTTCGTGAATGCGGACGGTGAAGTCATGCACACCGCCTTTTTCATCGACGAAGCGAACCGGCAACGGGAAATCAAAAAGCAGAACCTTTTCTCCTGTCTTCTGGGTCTGCCTGATCGAGAGCTTCGCCTGTTTGTGTTCCTGATCCCAACTGTAGTCGATTTTCAGGAGGGGTTCACCGCCGTGAAAGACCCACTGATCGAAGAACCCGTCCCAGGATCTTCCGCTTACCTCCTCCAGAACGGTGATGAGATCGTGGGTGACAACGTTGCCGTTGCGGTGCCGCTCCACGTAGGTATTGATGCATTTCCGATAGAGATCCGGTCCGAGTTGGCTCCGCACCATGTGGAGAACCCAGGAGGCTTTCGGATAAGCGCGGTAGTCGAACTGTTCCATCGGGTCCTTGAACTCCCGCCAGACGATGGGTTTCTCGTCGGTATTTTTGATGATGTCCACCGCGTCGCGATAGAGACCGAAGCGCATTTCATCAGTTCCGAATTTATGCTCGTCGTAGAGGTGGGTGTAGTAGGTGGCGAATCCTTCGTTCAACCAGAGGTTGGACCAGTCCTTGCAGGTGACGAGATCGCCAAACCACTGGTGAGTAATTTCATGAGCGTCGAGCTGGTGGGAAGTGCGTAGATTTTCCGATTCGGCGGAAAAGAGAGTGTTCGCCGTCAGAGTAGTGACGCTGGTGTTTTCCATCCCGCCGGCGACAAAATCGGCGACGCAGACATTGTAGTATTTGGCCCAGGGAAATTTTACTCCGATCTCCTTTTCAAGGAATGCAAGAATCGCCGCTGTATCGCGAAAGGAGTTCGCGGCTTCGGCAAACTCGGAGGGAGGGGTGAGAAAGGCGAGAGGGAGGTCACCGTGGGTTGATTCCAGTTTGTTGAAGTTTCCACCGACGACAGAGATCAAATAGTTCACATGCTCCTGTTCCTGCGCCCAATGGAAGAGGGTTTTGTCACCCTCCTGACCCTCTTTGAGCAGTCGTCCATTCGAGACGACGGTCATCCCCCGGGGCACCCGGCAAACGACCTCACTGGTGAAACGCTCGTTGGGAAAATCATAGCCCGGAAACCAGTGCCGGTGCTCCTCGGGCTCTCCCTGAGTCCAGAAGTGATCATCGCCTTTCGGGTATCCCATCGCTTCGGTCCGGTAATACCAACCCTTTTCCGGTTCAGCCCTGTAGGTGATTTTGATCCACGTCTCCGTCCCGACTTCGATGGGGGCGGCGAAGGTGATCGTGATGCCTGTCTTTCCCACATCCCATTCCTCGACGGGAGCCGAGGCCTCCAGCGCCGAGACTTCCAGATCAATCGCATCGAGTGTTAACTGGCGAAGGGGTTTGGCGATCGGGGCGAAGGTCAGGGTGGCGACGCCGTCGAGAGTGCGTTTGTTGAAATCGGGGGAGAGGTCGAGAGCAACGTGTTTGACATCGATTTCACGATCTCTGGCATACATCCGGGCGTTGCCTGCTGCACCCGCCTTTGAATCGATCATAAGATCCCGGATGAGTTCCTTCTTGCAGGCACAAACTTCCCAGCCACGGTGAGAATGGAGTTCCGCGCGGCCATTGGTGAGGGATAGAACGGCGAGCACGAGAGACGGAAGCAGGACGCGGAGAGGTTTCGGCATGGCTCAAGACTAGAGGGCCCTCCCTATCATCCGCAAGCGCCATTGATACGGAAATTCCGGGACATGGTTGCGGTGGATTCGCAGGCTCGAAGTCATGGCGGGAATGGCAATTGGGGGGTATTCTTAAAGAGCACCTTTTGTAAGGACTAACTGCCGGTTCGAGGGTGGGCCGGCACCGTGAAATTAACCCACCCGGATCCAGGCGCATGAGACTCCAGACCCTCATTAGAATCGACAAGAGCGCGAGGCGCCTAACCGAAATCCTCGCCACACTGGCGAAATACGGTCTCGCTGACTGGCTTTCCGGAGCCAACTACGACTGGCTCCGGAATCTCTTGAAAAGCAGTGACGGTGTCGTGCTGCCGGACATGACAACTCCCGAGCGCATCAGGTGTGTCCTGACTGATCTTGGGCCCACTTTTATTAAGGTGGGACAAATTCTCAGTTCGCGGCCTGATTTGATTGGACCCGACCTCACGGCGGAATTGGCTAAACTGCAATCCCAGACCAGAGCTGATTCGTTTGAGTGGGTCGCGGCCATGATCGAGTCCGAACTCGGGCACCCGGTGGGAGAATTGTTCCTCCGTTTTGACGAAACCCCGATCGCTTCTGCATCAATCGGTCAGGTTCACAGCGCCCTGCTTCCCGACGGGCAGGAGGTGGTTGTAAAAGTCATGCACGAGGGGATCGAGGCATCGGTCCGGCGCGATCTCGACCTTCTCCTTGGTCTCGCGGAACTCGCCGAACAGCATAGCGGTCAGCTTCGGCACTATCAGCCGGTGGCAACGGCGCGCTACTTTCAGCGAACCCTGCTCCGTGAACTCGATTTCAGCTACGAAAGGCGACACCTGGAGCGTTTTGCCGAGGACTTTGCGGGAAGCGACACGGTCCATTTTCCCGGGGTATTTCCGGGCTACTGCTCCGACCGTGTCCTCACCATGGAGCGTCTCAAGGGTATTCCGGTCTCGGATCTGGACTCGCTGAAGGCGGCGGGGGCTGATCTCGATCTTTTCTCCAGGCGCGGGGGAGATCTCTATCTGGAAATGATTTTCGGGAACGGTTTTTACCACGCTGATCCCCATCCCGGGAATCTCTTTCGGATGGAGAACGACGTCGTCGGGGTGATCGACTGCGGGATGGTGGGGCACATCGACGAAGGCCTGCGCGAGGACATTGAAAGCATGCTTCTCTCCGCCGTTAGCAGCGACGCGGACGGGCTTACTGACGCGATTATCCGGGTGGGCCAGGTTCCGCCCGAACTTGATGAGGATGAGTTGAGGGCAGAGGTGGGAGAGTATTTGTCTGATTACCTCGGGCAGTCGATCAATGAGTTTGATGTGGGCGGTGCCCTCCAGCGGCTTTTCGGCCTGATGCGTGACTTTCACATCGTGCTGCCGCAAAGCTTTGCGATGCTGGTGAAGACACTCGTGGTTCTTGAGGGCACCGCGAAGCAACTTTCACCCGAGTTCAGCCTCGCGGCGATGATTCAGCCCTACTACCTGAGAGCGATCAGTCGAAGGTATGCTCCCGGGCGGATTGCTTCAGGAATAGGGCGGAGCTACCGCGACTGGAAAAGGCTCTTTGAGGCGGTGCCCCGTGACCTCGCTGATATTCTGACCCGTTTCCGCAAGGGCACGCTTGAAGTTCACATGGAGCATCGTCGACTTGAGAGCACCGTCGACCGGCTCGTCCTCGGCCTCTTGAGCTCGGCGGTTTTCCTCGGCTCCGCCATTATCTGGAGTTTTAAAGCTCCGCCCCTCATTTTCGGGTACTCTCTTCTGGGAGGGCTGGGATTTCTGGTGAGTTCCTGGCTCGGAACCGGCTTGATCCTTTCGATTCGGCGCGATCGGAAGAAACGGAATTCGACCCTCAAGTGAAAGGGGCGCGGCGAGGAGGTGCACTCGCTGCACGGCCTTTAATGGAAAAGGCGTTTCAGGTTGTCCCTGATATCCTCGAAGGCCTCCCGTGCTTCCTTTCCCAGAGTTTCGGCTTCGGTGCCGGCGGCTGAGATCGCCGTCTTGAGCTTTCCGGAGACCCGCTCCGCCTTGACCGATAGTTCCTCACGGCGCGTTTTGAGTTCATCTTCGGCGATCAGTGCGGCTACCCCGAGGTTCAGGGCGAGTGCATTGAGTTTCAGTTGGAGGGTGTCGGCGGACTCATGGAGATCCTCGCGCACTCTTTCTTCAAGATGGTGAAGTTCCTCTTTGGTTTCATGGATGGCGTGAAGGATTTTTTCCCGTTGCTCGTGGTAGGCGTCCCGGGAATCCATTCCGCCCAGGGACAGTTGAATCCGCAAGTGGTCGAGTTTGGCCGCCAGATGCCGGTGTGTCTCGTTGTGGGAAATGGCTTCACGGGCACTGACGAGCTTTTCCCTCAGGGCCGCCTTGGCGTGCTCGAAATGTTCAGAGGCCTCCGCTCTACCGAGGCTGAGTTGCACAATCAGTTCGTCGATCTGCTTTTGTAGCGAGCGAAGGAGACGGGAGGCGGATGAGGGAGGGGTGTCCATGAAATAAAGTATCCTTGCGTTAAGTGAATCTAAAGCCTGAAGAGTTGCTTCATCGGTATAGTCCGGCAGGGAGGCGGCATGAGACAAGGCTATATTTCAGGAATCTATATACTTTTGATTGATTATCCCTGACTTTTGTTGTCAGGATACGCTGCCTGAGGTTCAGCAGGTAAAGGACAATGAAGTTCCGGAAATGGGAGCGAGAAAGATCAGGGGGCGGGTCGTCAACTTCGTCCCTCATCCTTGCCTTGGTCGCGCTCTCCTGGGCCCTCTCCGGATATCCCCTCAAGGCGGGGCCGTTCATGAAGGGCGGAACATCGGGAGGTCAGGTTAAAAGGTCTGAGACCAAAAAAAAGATGGTGAGGACCAGGTCCTCAAATCCGGTCAAACCCACCCCTCTTCCAACACGCCCGAGACCCTCGATTGCCGTTTCGAGAACGCCGCGTCCGGCGGTGGTGGCACCGTCTTTTCAGGGGCCTCTGGTTCCGGTTGAACGCAGGAATCCGGACAAGATCAGGGTTTTCGTTCTTGGCGATTCACAGAGCTTGACCTCCTTCGGGCCCGAGCTGCAGAAAGAGTTGGTCGAAGAGGGATACGAGGTCCTTTTTCACGGAGTCAAAAACGGAACCCCCTATTTCTGGGCGGGAGCCTGGCCGTCACCGGTTCTGACCCGGGTTTACGCTCCGGCGGTCACTCCGGAGGATTGCGGGCAATTTGAGGAGGTATCCATGATACCCCGCTCGATTGAGGAATACGTGGATGCCTTTGACCCTGATGTCTTTGTGTTTCAGGCCGGGACTAATTTTGAAATCGATCTCGTCAAAGAAAACGTGACCGAGATCAGCAGAATGATTCGCGACAGCGTCCGGATTGCATCGATGAGAGGGGCAAAGGTACTCTGGATTGGTCCTCCGGATGCCCGTGACGATGTCAAAGCGGTGGCGATGCAGGATACGGCGGGTGAAACGCTGCGAAGTGCTCTGAGTGATCTTTCCGCGAGTCAGAGTTTGCCCTGCTTCTATGACAGCCGCCCTGCCTGTCCCATCGGCAACGATACTCGCGGGGATGGCGAACATCCCACCCACGAGGGCGGCATCGTCTGGGCCGATTTTGTCGCGGAATGGGTCCATCAGTCGATCGTCAATCTCGGCTGCGACGGACTGCTCCGACCCGCAGGCGGAGTTCCCATGTCGCCGACGATCCGATTGCTGACTCGACAATTCGACGAGGCGCCCGAACCGGAGACTCCCATTGCGATGAAACTCCAGTTGGTCGCGAAGTCGGAGCCCGGCGACATTTCCACGCTTAGCTACACGGATGCGTTTTCAGTGTATCAATATCAACTCCTCAACCGGGACGAAGTCATCCCCGAACTGGCGAAATGCGGAGTAGGGGAGACGCTGACGACGCGGGAAGGGGAGTCGGGCGGCATTCCGGTGATCTATGTGCTCCATTGGGCGGTTCACAACAACGGCTCCGGTCCGAAACCGACGGCGATTGCGACCCGGAGAGTGGGAGAGACGTTCACCATGCAGGTCTGTCCTCTCACTTCTCATCCCCTCGAGAAGGCCCTCGGAACCATGGTTCAGTTCAACGATTTTGACGATTTTACGGCTCCGGTGTTTCTGACGAATAATTTTCTGGAGGAGCGTGCCTACTAGGTTGATAGCGGAAGTTCAAGTAAATGGCTTGCGTCCGGGGGGGAGGACGATTCCAGTTAGCGCATGAACTGTCAGTCAGCCCCTTTCCCCGCCTGATGCGCCTCGTCTTTTTTGCCGGAGGTGCCGCAGCTCTCGCCTGGCAGGTGCTGTGGTCACACCACCTGGGACTCGCGCTGGGAGCTTCGGCGCGCGGGGTCGCCTTGACCGTTGCCACCGCGATGCTCGGGATGACGATAGGCGCGCTGACCTGTGGCCGTTTTCTTCATCGAACGCGGCGTACCGATCCCGTCAAGCTCTACGGACTGCTTGAGCTGGGGATCGGCCTGTCGGCGATCATCCCGGGGTTGACGGAAAAATGGATCATGTCGGTGGATGCATCCGTCCACGGAAAGATTCCCTGGATGGCGACACCCTTCACCCTTCTGTCACTTGCCCTCTCGATCGGACCCGCCTGCTTTTTCATGGGAGCGACCATACCGGTCATGGGATTGGTGGCGAGATCACTCGACGCACCTCTCTCGCGCCTCTACGGATGGAACACGGCAGGAGCTGCAGCGGGAGCGCTCTTTGTTTCGTTTGCCCTGATCCCTTCGCTTGGTTTGCGGGGCAGTGCTCTGACCCTGTGTTTTCTGCACCTCGTTCTCGCCTTGATTTGCGGACTGATCGCCCGGCGCAAGGATTCCGGGAATGTCCTGCCGAAGGAGAACTCGCCTCACGATCTCCCCGATGAAGATTCGCCTCCAGCAGCGATGCCCCGGTGGCATGGCATGGTTCTGGTCCTGATCACGGGGGTCTCAACTTTTGTTCTCGAAGTGGTGTGGTTTCGCGCCTTGCGTTCGGCCTGGTTCAGCACCTCTGACAGCATCGCGATCATGCTTTTTTGTTTCCTGATCGCTCTTGCCGCAGGTGCTGCCGTCGCTCCCTCCGTGCGTCGTCTGGGCGTGCCGCTTTGGCTGGTAATGGGGATGGCTTCCCTTCTCGTCATTCTTTCGAGCGCGATGATCGGGCGCTTCGATTTGATCGATGCGTTTCAGAAAGGCGGAGCGGCCCGTCAAATCTACCGTCTGCTTGCGGGCCTTGCCGTGATGGGACCACCCGTCGCCCTCGTCGGGATTATTCTTCCGACTTTGCTGGATGCGGCAAAAGATCCCCGGGGGTGGGCGGTCCTTTACGGGATCAATACTTTTGGTGCCGTCATGGGCGCCAACCTGGCGGCGTGGATCCTCCTCGAGGCTCTCGGCCCTGACATGACCGCATGGTTCGTGGGCGGGCTACTGGTCGCGGGTGCTTGCCTCCTTTGCCGGTCATGGAGATTACGCGGGACACTGGTGGCATTATTTTTCACGTTGATTGCAGGTGTTTTCCCCTTCCATCAGAGGGAGAAAAATCGAGCGCCGGGAGCCGAGCGGTCCGTCGCGGGAGAAGTCGAGATGATTGAACTCAAGCACGGTCCTGACGCCACCATCTCCGTCGTTGGATTTGAGCAGGGAAAAGCGCTTCTCATCAACGGCTTTGTCGCCACGGCCCAACTGTCGAATGCAAGAGCCAACTATATGGATGCGATGGGTCGTCTACCCATGCTCCTGCACCCGGATCCGCGGAACGCGCTCGTTATTTGTTTCGGAACCGGGCAGACTGCCCATGCGGTCAGGGACGAATCGCCGGAGCGGCTTGACCTGGTCGATTTGAACGCTGCAGTATTCGACATGGCGCATCATTTTGAAGCCAACCACGACGTTCTTCGCGATCCCCGTGTCAGAAAAATCGTCATGGATGGACGAGCCTGGTTGCGCCGCACTGATGCCCGCTACGATGTGGTGACTTTGGAGCCGATGCCCCCGTTTTTCAGCGGCTCAAACTCGCTCTATTCGGCTGACTTTTATCGCCTGGTGCATTCCCGGCTTAACCCGGGAGGGTTGCTCGCCCAATGGTTTCCGCTTCATCTGATGTCGCCCGATCAGGCGATCGCCATTGCCGCGACCTTCGCGGAGGTGTTTCCCGAGTCAATCCTATGGATGGATCCCGGGAGCGGTGACCGGTCCGGGTTACCCCAACAGGGCATCCTGATCGGGCAACGCCCCGTCGAGGGAGGCTCGGTAGCAGGGGAGTTTTGGCAACAATGGCCTGGATTTCTTCGCCCGTCGGGGATGGGCAGCCGACCGATTACGGCGGAGGATGCGAGACGAAATCTTATCCTCAGCCCGGCTCAGCTCAATTACTTTGCGAAGGGCGGCAAACTGATCACGGACGACAATCAGTATCTCGAATACAGCGTCTCTGTCTATCGGGACAAAGATCTCCGGGTGGGAGATACAGTCCGTCAGATTCACGTGCGACTGCAAAGTCCTCCCTCCCGATAGGGAGGGAAAATAGGGATCTTGTAAGGGAGACGATCTCTGGAGATGTTAGTTCCCGATGGTATCGGTATCGATAAGGAGGCCTTCGGCGGCGAGACTGATGTTCTCTGCCTTGTTTCCTGAAACTCTTGAGTTGGTGATTACGTTGTCGACGCAACTGACGTCGTTCACCCGGATGCCCTGGGTCCTGTTCCCGGTGACAATGAGGTGATTGAAGCGATTCCGTTTTGAGGCCGAATCCGCGATCTCCCGGGTCTCCGCGATGAACATGCCCTGTTCACCGTTGTCACGGATGGTTAATCGCTCGAACTGATTATCCGCGGAATCTCTCATGAAAATACCCTGGCTTCCATTCTCGGTGAACTGGGAATCGGTGATGAGGTTCCGGTTGAACTTCCAGTCAACCGACATAGCCGCGCTGCGATTGTGGTGAAGCTTCATTTGGGTGAATGTGCAATCCTCCGTCTCGTAGGCCGCCAGTCCATCGAATTCATTGTTGTAGGATTCCAGATTGCTGACATGCACCCGCCGGCAGTACTTTTCCAGGACCACTCCTCCGGAGCGATTGTTGTGGGTAGCGACATTCTCAATCAGGACGTCTTCGGTTCCCCTGACCGTAATACCATTGTTCCGGATGAAGGATAGTCCGCCGCCATCGCAGGGGCCCCCGCAGCATTCGAACTCCTGGGCGCCGCGATTCCCGTCGATCACAAGATTACGAACGATGACATTTCGAACGATCTTTGGGATTGGCGTTTCCATGCTCCCGATCACGATGACGGAACAATTCGCATGGTCGGTGAGGCGGAGAATGGTGTCAGAGGTGGTTCCCCGGAGTTCGACCCCGTCGCGGTCAATGACGATGGATTTGCTGACCGGAAAGAGGGCCGGGCCGAGAACAATGATTCCGCCCTCGGCCGGAAGTTCACTGATCGCAGTCCTGATGGCGTTGTCGTCGCCGGTCGGGAGATAAACGGTCACGCGGCTCGTCTCAATGGTTCGCTTTGATAGTTCCGAATCGGGTGTGGTCGAAGGAGATTCCTGACCAAACGCCAATCCACTGCAATGAAGTGAAACGGCCACGCTCATGGCCCGCCCCGCTGTTCCCGCCAAGAGCCTTTCTTTTATCATCGGCAGAGTTTGTCGTATCCCGGGATTTGTGCACCTGAAAGCTCGCGTCCCTGATTACGGGATTGCGTCATCTGAGCGGGAGGTTTCTCCACAGTGTTACTAAACATGCCGACATTCGCCAACTTAGCTGCCGCAAAAATATTGAAGGGAGGGTATTGCCAGTTGGTGTGATTCATGGAATGATTCGATATCGTCCCGAACAAAACTAATTAAAACAGGGACCAACATTATGAACATCATTCGAATCGCTCTTGCCACCGTCGCCCTTGGTTTCAGTTTCGGCCTTACCAGCTGCGGCGAAGCTCCTAAAGAAGAAGCCAAGCCTGCTGCTGACGCACCTGCAGCTCCGGCCGCAGCTCCTGCTGCCGACGCTCCCAAGCCCCAGTAATTTTTGGGGCTCTACCCTCGGTTAGCTTCAACGCTTCCGGGTAGATCAAAAAATTTGAGCCTCATGGTGTTCTACACCGTGAGGCTCTTTTGTTTTCTGCAACGGAGGTGGGGAACTGGCCCGGCAGATTTCCCCGGAATCTGCGGGCCGGACCGGGATGACCTAGTTGCGGGAATCCGTTTCCTCGGGAAGCGGCATGCCCTTGGTTTCTTTGAGGAAGAACAATGCGACCAGTCCGAGGAGGAAGATCAAACTCATCCATTGGCAGGTCTCGCGGAAGGCGGTCAGCTTTTCCTCAGGGGTAGTGGCACCCTTCGCCAGGGCCTGTTGCAGGACTCCCATCGTAAAGGGGCCGCTCGCGGCGAGGAAGCGACCGACGTTATAGCAGAAGCTCGTTCCCGTACTGCGAAGGCTGGTCGGAAATAGTTCGGGAAGGTAAATCGCAAATCCGGCAAAAAGGGCGAGTTGGAAGAATCCCATGATCGCACTCATCCAGATGTCGCCAACCCCGTTGAAGAATTGGAAATAACCCCAGGTGGCAACCATGGCCCCGAGGAAGGCGACGGTGAAGGCGGGTTTCCGTCCGGTCCGCTGGGCCGCCCATGCGAACGCGACCATCCCGAAGAATGAACCGAGGTTCTGAACGATACTGTTCATTCCCTTCCAGTGAGCTGCTTCGCTGGCAATTTCGGTTTCGGCAATTCCCTTTGCTCTGAGAGAATTGGAGATCACGTCTCCCACCAGTTCGGGGGCGAAAAATCCGATTCCCCACAGGCCGATCACTCCGGAGATACAAAGCATCATCCCCAGCAGCGCGGGGCGGCGCCAGCGAGGTTCGCCGAGGAGGGTTCGATAGGACCCCATTCCTTTTCCGGTCGCCTTGCTATGGGCATGTGCCTGGACCCACTTCTCGGGTTCCTTCAGCCGGAATTGAATAAAAACGCAGAGAAATGCCGGAACCGCTCCCATCAGGAAAGCCATTTTCCAGGCCGTGTCAGGACTGAGGGTCCCCGCCTTGATCAGACCGCCAATCCACATGCTTATCAACCCCGCGGTGATGTTTCCGACCGCCGAAAGCGCCTGGAGTAGTCCAAGCGCACCGGTCCGTGCGTGATCCGGGAGCGAATCAGCCACCAGGGCAACGGCCAGACCGAAGACCCCGCCAACTCCCAGGCCGGTGATGAAGCGATACATCGCAAAATCAAGCCATCCCTGGGAAAGAGCCGAAAGGCCGGTGAAGACCGAATAGAGAAGCACAGTCAGGGTCAGCATTTTCGCCCGTCCGTACTTGTCACCGAGAGAACCGAAGATGAGACCTCCGGTGGCCCATCCGGCGACAAAGATTGAGGTCGCGTAACCACCGTAGGTTTTCACCGTGGTCGGATCAGTGCCTTCGGGAAGGAGGTTCTCCAGAGCCTGCTGGCGGAAAAGAAGGAAGATTTGCTGGTCAAGACAATCAAACAGCCATGCCAGTGACGCCATCGCGAAAACGAACCAGTGATAGGGCGTGAGAGATTTCCACCACGGACCGTGGTTGGCGGAGAGGCTGGGGTTTGATGAATTACTCATGAAGTGAAGATTGAATCGTGAATTGGAAGGCAGGGCGAGAGAAAAGTGGGCGCTTGCGAGGGAAGCAGGGGACTCTTATCCGAATGGGAGATGATGGCAAGTCCGATGAGGACCGCGAGTAGGGGGGCTCTGACCAAACCGGAAGCGAGGGTGAGCGGCGCTGAACCGGGGGTGGGATTATCGGCTGCGCCTCCATCTCTCTTCGCTCGCCAGGGCTCGCTGCGAGTCGAACTGGAGTTCGAACCCGTATCCCCAATATTCAAAAAGGCCGGAACCCGCTTCGCTGGGCTCCGGCCTTTTTGAATGGCGGAGGGGGTGGGATTCGAACCCACGGAACCTTGCGGCTCTGCAGTTTTCAAGACTGCCGCGATAGACCACTCTGCCACCCCTCCTGATCTGGATGCGACCTGAGGTCGCGAGTCGGGCACCTTACACGTTTTTCCGGGGCTTTCAATCAGGGGATGATGAAAATCATGCCCGTGAATCAAGTTGGAAGGTTTGGCCGGAGATGTGGGAGGCGGTTGTCAGGAAGTATATAAAGGCCGCGGCCTCTTCCGCTGTGTTAAATCGTTTCAACACGTGGCGTTCGAGCGCGGCCGAGCGGACTTCATCGTTTAGATCCGCGGTCATGCGGGTTTCGAGGAAGCCGGGAAGGACACAGTTGACCCGGACATTTCGGCCACCGAACTCCCGCGCGTAGCTTTTTGTCAGCCCGATCAGTCCCGCCTTGCTCGCGGCATAGGCGGTTTGTCCGATGGAGGGATGGAGGGCGGAGTAGGATCCCACATTGATGATATGACCGGACCTCCGGCGCATCATTTTGAGCGCTGCCGCCCGGGAACAGAGATGAGCCCCCTTAAGATTGGTGTCCATGACCTTGTCCCAATCTTCCGGGCCGAGCCGCTGGAGAATAAGATTGTCGGTGATCCCGGCATTATTGATCAGAACATCGATAGTCTCGATGGGATCAAAAAAACGCTCCACCGACTCGGGGCAGCGAACGTCCAGATCTTTCCGGCCGGGACGGTGAACGAGGTAACCGGCCTTTTCGAACTCCGAAGCGAGCGAGGAGGCAAGTTCTCCCTCGCCTCCGGTGATGACAACAAGGGGCTGAGGCAACACGGTCAGACAGGAAAAGGGGGAAATTGTCCGCCGGGATGGAAGCGCTCAGTTGGTTACAGAGGGCACAGGACAGAAAGAACGCTGGTCTTATTGGCTGGTGCTTCCTTCCGAAACGACAACAGGACTGGCAGTCGAAGGTGCGGACGAAGACGGTGTGATAACGACCGCATGCTCCTCATACTTCACCGTGCTTCCGCTCAACTGCACCACATACTTGATCGCTTCGCTAATAGGCACGTTGCGCAGATTCAAGGTGATGAGGGTTCCGAGGCGTTGCTCGGAGCTTCCCTTATAAAGAAAGTTCAAGGCGACATTGCCGCCGGAGAGTTCACCGGCGCGGCTGGAAAAGTAATCCAGAACATCGCCGAGCGGGGCGTCGGCGAAGTTGATCTCCGGAACGATGACTTTCGCCAGCCTGCCCTCCAGATCATTTTTCGGGCCGAGCCCTTTGGCGATGGCGGTCTGACACTTTGCCAGATAGTTCCGGGCATAGACAAAATCAGGTCGTTCCGCGAGCACCTTCTCGAAGTTCATCAGCGCCTCGCCATATTGCCCCTTATTGTAAAGCAGGACCCCTTGATTGTAGGTATCCTGGAGGCCCTGGGCAAAGGTCCATTGAAACGATCCACTGAGCAGGATAGCAAAAATGAGGATTGATGGACGAAGAGATTTCATGGTCGACTCCGGGGTGGGGGTTATTGGGGATTTTTTACCTGAAAGGGAGCCTGGTATCGTCCCTTGATTCTCAAAGGGCATAAACCTGCTTTGTTCTCTCAAGTGATTTGTCGTCGAGGGTATCAATTTCTCTAAGAGGTGTAAACGCAAATGCGTTAGAGATGATCGGAACCCCCAAACTTCAAAAGAACGCTCCTCGAATCATTGTTTTAATGGTTTTTTTAGTCATTTCATTTTGGTGGCAAAAATTTTAGAAGCGTGATGGACTTGATCTTCCAAAAGGGTTAAATTTTGATTCGTTTTTCAATTTCGAAAATCATGGCTGATCAATTCTGCTTCCTGAAAAAATTGCCCGAGGCGTTTCGGACGCATGGGCAATGCCTTTCGGCGGGGATCTCACTGATCGCCTTTGGAACTGTCGTTTCGAGTCACGCTCAGGCACCGAGGGCTTCGGCCTATCCGGTGGACCCGGTCGCAGCGGCGGGTATGACGGCTGGTATGCCGAATGGAGTGACCAGTCAGCAGGCCGAGATGATGCAGGTGCGCACCTCGGCTCAGGGAGCTCAGGGAGAAGCGGTGGCCGCGTCGATGGCGAGATCTGTCGACCAGACAATCGAGGAACGAAATCGCGAACTCGCCCTTCAGTCAGCCCGTGAGAAGAAGTCGCTCAAGACGGATATTGCGAACCGCTTGAAGTTTGAAAAGGCCTCCGAGTCCTACAACAAAGTCTCATCAAACGAGATGTCCACGTGGAAGACCCAATCAGGCGGGGTCAAGGTGGAGCGGAATGTGCCCGATGCCTTTTTGATGGCCCTGATTACCGAAGAGGAACAGTTGGCGGCCCGTGGAGCGGAGGAGAAAGAGAAGAAACGTTTTTCGCTGTTTAATAAAAAGGGTGATGAGGCATCGGGCTCTGATTCGGGCGGAGGCTTGTTGAGTGCGGTATGGCCTCCTCGTCTCCCCGGATTTGGAAGAGGTGGAGAAGAGGCCAGCCCTTACGCCAGTGTTCCGGCAAGTGATACGAGCGAGCCAACTTTCAGGCAGACGGGGGCCCAGGCATACGCTCAGACACAGCCCGCACCGCAGGCTGCACCACCCGCGCAAGCTCCTCAACAGGCACCATCTCAATCCCCAAGCCAGGTCTCCGCCGCACCGGTTCAGGAAAATGTCGCGAGGTCTGCGATTGTTCCCCGTGTCTCCGCTGCTGAGTTGATCGATGGGCGTCCGGCCGGCAGTCAAAGCGCCGATCCCGGAGCGGCCTCGGCAGGTCAAATGGTTGCGTCGGCGGATCAGACTCCCGACCCCGCGAAGAAAAAATCCGGTTTTCTTTCCAAGTTTCAGTCGGGTGACAGCAATGACAGCTCAGCCTTTCCGGTGGCAAAAACCAACAGTGGCGGTGGCGGGCTGTTTGGTTTCGGCAAGAAGAAGTCCGAACCGGCCGGACCGATGATCGACGCGAGCCTCTTCCCGACAGGAGCGGTCTCGCAGGCTCCTACCGGGGGCGAATTGCAGAGCGCCATGCCTTCATCTCAGGCTCCGGCGGCCGCTCAGGCATCGGCCCCGGCGGCTGCTCCGGCGGAGACATTTGCCAGCACCTCGTCGGTAGAGTTGCCCGGGGCTACCCAGGAAAAGGAAAAACGCCGCGGTCTTTCCCTCCCTCCGATGCCATCCCTGACCAAGGGAGAACGTGGTGCGGATGCTGTCCCGACCTTGACCACGGTCAACAGTGCCGGGACGAGTTACTACACGGTTTCCACTGCGGCCCAATTCATGGTGTACGGGGCGAATCAAATGCAATCCGAGATCAAAGCGATTCCGGCCGGGACCGTTGTCCTGATGACAAAACCGGGCGAGCAATGGGCGTCGGTGCGTCTGTCGGATGGAACCGAAGGGGTTCTGCAGAATAAAAATCTTCGCCCTGCGTCTGCGGGAGAATCAGGCGGGGGCTTCGCCGTTTCGGAAGTCGTTCCGGTGGTTGAATAGGACCGGCGTTAGACACGTTCCGCTTGCTCCTACCCCGCATGGGGCCGCGACCTCGTTTCTGCGCTACCGCGATGGCGTCTACCCTCCGGATTTCCTTGAGTCATGAGGATAACTGCTGGTAACATTGCGGATATGATGAAGAAGACCCTTCTCTTCCTCCTTTTCGGATCGGTTGTCACCTCCTCTTCCCGCGCCGATGTCTGGCCCGCGTGGCGCGGAGATCTGCTGGGTTCCGGCAAGGCTCCCGGCGAAAACATTCCGGTTGAGTGGGACAAGGAGAAAAACGTCAAGTGGCGGGTCAAACTTCCGGAGTCGGGAAATTCAACCCCGGTGATCTGGGGAACGAAGGTCTTTTTAACCCAGGCGGTGAGCGAAGACCGGTCGCGGAATCTGATGTGTTTTGACCGTGTTACCGGCCAGTTGCTTTGGAAAAAGGGGCTCGTCTATCAGCAGGAGGAACGTAGCCACCGGACCAATCCTTTTTGCTCGGCGTCTCCTGCGGTTGATGATGAACGGGTGATCGTTTCCTTCGGGTCGGCCGGAGTGGTCGCGTTTGATCATGACGGGAATCAACTCTGGCATCGTGACCTGGGAGCGATCGATCACGTCTGGGGCAATTCGAGTTCTCCTGTCCTCGTCGGAGACCTGGTTGTTCACTATCATGGACCGGCGCTGAACGCGGTGCTTTACGGGCTGGACTGTAAAACCGGTCAAACGGTCTGGGAGTGGAAAGAGCCGCAGTGGAAACCGGTCTCCCGGACCGATGGGTTTCAGGAGAAGAGTGACGACGGCGTGATCGGTGCGTTCAGCACTCCGATTCTGGTGGAGACGGAGGGGCGCAAGGAACTGGTCATGAGCTTCCCGCTTGAGCTGAAAGCCTTTGATCCGTTGACCGGGGAAGTTTTGTGGACTTGTGAGGGGCTCAATCCTCTCGTGTATACCTCTCCCGTCTACGACGACGGAGTGGTCGTGGCGATGGGAGGCTATTACGGGAATTCCATCGGCGTCAAAGTCGGTGGCAGTGGCGATGTTACTCCGACCCACCGGCTCTGGCAGGAGGTTCGCCACAATGGAGGCATCGGAAGCGGAGTCGCGAAGGACGGAAAACTCTATTATCAGGACGGAGGGGGAATCGCCTATTGTGATGACATGAAGACGGGCAAAACCCTGTGGAAAGCGAGACTTCCCGGTGCCGGAAAGTCCTGGGGCTCGTTTGTTCTCGCGGGGAATCGCATTTATACACTGAGCCAGGCCGGTGACACGGTCATCTTTGGGGCCTCTCCGGAGGAGCTTAAGGTGGTTGCGCAGAGTGATCTGGGAGAGGAAACCAACTCGTCTCTCGCCATCGCCGGAAAAGAGATTTTCATCAGGACACATCAGGCTCTCTGGTGCATCGCGTCGGTGGAGTGAAAACCATGAAATTCCGATTCTTACCCTTCACTATCCTTTCCGGACTCACCCTTGTCGTCATTCCACTCCCGGCGGCCCCTTCTCCGGCGGAAGTGATTCCGGAGATGAAGCGGGCTTCCACCTACTTTTCCGGGAAGGTCGCGGTCGAGGGAGGGTATGTGTATTATTACTCGCCCGATCTTGAGAAACGTCTCGGAGAGGGTGTCGCCACCGCAACCGAAGTCTGGGTGCAGCCTCCCGGTACGCCCGCGGTGGGTGAGGCGTTTCTGAACGCCCACGAGGCGACCGGAGATGAATACTATCTCGCCGCAGCGCTCAAGGCGGGAAGATGTCTCGTTTACGGGCAGCTTGAGTCCGGCGGCTGGCGGAATTCGATCGATTATGATGCCTCCGGGCCCCGCATTGACCAATACCGGAATGGCAAGGGGAAGGGGAATAATTTTTCAACTCTCGACGACGACATCACTCAATCGGCCCTGAAATTCCTGATACGGCTGGATCGTGTGACAGGCTTTAAAGAGTCGGATGTGCATGAGGCGGTCGAGTATGCCCTGAAGGCACTCCTCGCGGCGCAATACCCGAACGGCGCTTTTCCCCAGGGATGGACGGGGCCGGTTAGGGCCCGGACGGTTGAAAAGGCTTCCTTGCCTGCCTACGACTGGCGCACGGAAGGACGCATTAAGGAATATTGGAATGAGTACACTCTTAACGACGGGCTCGCGGGAACGGTGGCTGATACCCTCATCAGCGCTCATCGGGTCTATGAGGACCCGCGTTATCTGAAGGCCTTGAAACAGCTCGGAGAGTTTCTCCTGATCGCGCAATTGCCGGAGCCTCAACCCGGCTGGGCTCAGCAGTATAGCGCTGAAATGCATCCGATCTGGGCGCGTGCCTTTGAGCCGCCGGCCGTGAGCGGTCGTGAGTCAGAGGATGCCATGCTGGCCCTGTTGAAAATTGCTGACTATACGAAAGATCAGCGATTCACGGCTCCGATCGTTGCGGGAGTAAAATATCTGGAACGTTCTCTCCTCCCCGATGGCCAACTGGCGCGCTATTATGAACTGGAAAGCAACCGTCCCCTCTACATGATTCGAGGCAGCGGAAAAGGCTACGAACTCTCCCATGATGATTCGAACCTTCCCGATCACTATGGATGGAAGAATCCGGTCCAGCTTCCGCTAATCAAGGATGCCTATCGCGCCGTTCTTGCCGGGCGTCCAATGTCGGAACTGACAACCCCGGCTCCGGTCGATGCCGCCGGAGTGGAGCGGATTCTCAAATCTCTCGATTCAAAAGGGCGTTGGATTTCCGTTCATCAGAACTCCGGGACAAGACTCGTCGGGCAGCCTGAATTTGAGGAAGGTGAAAGCTACCTCAGCAGCGCCGTCTTCGCCGAAAACATGAACACGCTGAGTCGCTACGTCGCCGCGGCAAAATAGGCTGCCCTTAAGCGTTTCTAAATTTCAGATTTTCAGATTTTCAGATTTTCAGATTTTCCTATTTCACCTTCCACCTCGCCTGACGCAACTGGGCCATAGGAGAGTCGGCGAGTTTTTCGTACCAGAGACTGACAAAACTGCCATCGTCCATTTCCACGGTCGACGGATATCCCAGGTCACCTCCTATCCCGTCCCCTGAGACGATGGCCGGTTCTGACCAGGTTGCGCCCTCATCCGCACTGAACCGGGCCTGATTGCCGAAGGGTTTGCGACGATGTCCGTAGGTCATGAGGAGCCTGCCGTCCTTCAGTCGGAGCAAGTGCGAGGGCAGGCCCCAGACCCCGATGGAATGGGGCATTGACCAGGTTTTACCTCCGTCATTAGATTCGGTCTGGAGGGTCTCCCCTTTATTGGTCTCGTTATGATTGCGAATCTGCGCGATGATTTTTCCACTCTTGCATTGCACGGCGTGAAGCTCGTGATACTCCCGGGCTTTATCCCCGGGGCGCGTCGGGATGTCAGCGAGCCATTCCCACGTTTCGCCGTCGTCTGAGGAGACCGAGGCTCCGATGCGTTTCTCATCCGTCCAGAGTTCCTTGCCGACGTAAAGAATGCGACCATCGGCCAACTGGCAGGGGCCATGGGGACTGTTAACGATCGTGTCGATACGTCCCGAAAAGGAGAGGCCTCCATCGTTGGAACGGAAGCACCAGGTCCCGAGTTCGCCCTCCCGCGTTTCTTCATCGACGATACGATTGTGCGCCGACTTCCAGGCCGCGTCGTTTGCCTTGCTCCCGCCCTCGGCAATCTGGGGACCATAGGCGAGTGAGGTGAAGGTCGTGACAATGAGAGTTCCGTTTGCGGTTTGAAGGACCCCCGCGTCCCTGTCATCGATCGGGCCGTCGTGAACCGTGCGAGGAAAGGTCCAGGTTTCTCCTCCGTCCCGGGACGACATCATTTCGACGGTGCCGAAGGGGCAGACGTGAGCCTCGCGCCGTCCCGACCAGACCGCGATCAGCTCGCCTTTTTCTGTTCGGGTCAAGGTGGGCCAGCCGTGGTAATAGTTTGCCTGAGGTGAGACAATCTTCGTATCGAGGATCTCCACTTCCGGGGAGGACGCGAGGGCGCCACCGGGGATGATGGCAGAAGCCGAAGCGGCGAGGGAAAGTCCGGTAAAGCGACGGCGGGAGAGAGGAGTGGTCATTCGATGATCATGAAAACACAGGAGAGGAATGGATAGTCCGCAATCGAGTCCTACTTCGGGATTCTGTTATCCTGACAGGGTTAGGATGAAGAAATGACCCTGTTAAGTGATCGTCTCGTCAGACTTGGCTTTGATCCGCTCCGGGAAAATCGTAGGATGCGCTCATGAGCACAACCGGGAAACGACTCGAACGCGACACGATGGGGGAGATGGAGATCCCCGAAAACGCCCTGTGGGGGGCGAGCACGCAGCGGGCGGTGTTGAATTTTCCCATTTCGGGCGAGCCTGTCGATCCCGCGGTCATTCACGCCTACGGGCTGGTAAAATGGGCGGCGGCGAGAGCAAACAGGGAGCTGGGTCTTCTTCCGGGTGAGCTCGCTGCACTGATCGAAACGGCTGCCGCGGAAGTCCATGCCGGCAGCCATGACGAGCACTTCGTGGTTGATGTCTTCCAGACGGGTTCGGGGACAAGCACTAACATGAACGTCAACGAAGTCATTGCGAATCGCTGCTCGATTCTTGCGGGAGAAGCCCCGGGTTCAAAACGTCCCGTCCATCCGAATGATCATGTCAATCAAAGTCAGTCATCGAATGATACCTTTCCAACGGCAGTGCATCTGGCGGCAGGTCTGATGTTGAAGTCCCTGTTGATTCCCGCCCTCGATGCCTTGCGCGACAGTCTTAGCGCGAAGGCGGAGGCTTTTCATCCTATCCTCAAGATCGGTCGCACCCATCTCATGGATGCCACTCCGGTGAGACTGGGACAGGAGTTCGGGGGCTATGCCAGGCAGGTGGATCTCGCGGTGGTGCGGGCCAACAAGGCGCTTAAGGCACTCCACGAACTTCCGCTCGGAGGCACCGCCGTCGGAACGGGACTAAACTGCCCGGAGGGATTCACGAAAAGTGCGATTGCTTTTTTTGAAGAGAAAACCGGGATTCCATTTGTCGAGGCGGAGAATCACTTTGAGGCGCAGGGAGCGCGTGATGCACTCGTCGAAGTCAGTGGACAGCTCAAGACGATTGCGGTTTCGCTTTTCAAAATCGCCAACGATATCCGCTGGCTCAATTCGGGGCCGCGCTGCGGTATTGGCGAGATCTCCCTACCGGCCACCCAGCCGGGATCGTCCATCATGCCGGGGAAGGTCAATCCGGTGATGTCCGAAGCTGTCATGCAGGTGTGCGCTCAGGTGATCGGCAATGACGCGACGGTGACCTGGGCGGGAGCGGGTGGAACTTTTGAGCTCAATGTGATGATGCCGGTGATGGCACAGAACGTTCTCCGCTCGATCCGCATGCTGGGCCGGGTTGCGGATCTCTTTCGCGAAAACTGTGTCGAGGGAATCATTGCCAACGAAGGCCGGTGCGGGGAGTTGATCGAGTGGTCTCTGGCAATGGTGACGAAGCTGGCCCCGCAAATCGGATACGAAAAAGCCGCCGAAATGGCTAAAAAGGCCATGGCCGGGGGGAAGACGATCCGTCAGGTCTGCGAAGAACACTCCGTGCTTCCGCCCGATGAATTGAGGTCCGCGCTCGATCCGGAGGGGATGGTCTAGCCGGCCTTCCGGATCGAGCGATGGTCCCCCTACATTGCCTCCCCGACCGGGCCGGTCGGGGCTACCCAAAGAACTGCTGAATTCAAACTTCCGTGCCTTGGAGAAAGGGGCTCATGGCCATCATTTTCCTTTCCGCTTGATTCGCGCTTGTGTTAATCTCTGCGGGTAGAGAGATTTTTGGAAATTCTAATCATGGCGAGACGAGCTAGTTCTGGGATAAATATCGGGCAAATTGCGGGAATCGCCGCCGCCATCATCGGCTTCGTGGTGATCGCCGCGTTGCTTTTCAAACTCATTGCGGGAGGACTTCTCGGCGGGGGAGGGAGCGAAAAAGGCTCCTCAAAGCGGGCCGTAGGGAATGCCGCAGCACTCAGCCTTGAGACCTACCGGAACAATGGAAACAGTCTCCGGGGCAACGTCTATCGAGTCGAAGGACGGGTCGAGGAGACCCTGCGCTGGACTCCGGACCGGGGTCGTCTCATCAGTTTTGAAGCGAGCGATGATTCCGGGAAAATGCCGGTTCCCGTTCTCGTGCCGGAAGATTTCAGCAACATCAATATCGAGCGAGGCTCCGAACTGACGATGATCGTCAGGGTCGACCGCGACGGAACTCTTGTGACCGAATCCATTTCAGAATAACTCCCCGTTTTCGTTTCAGATCCATGAAAGCCCATTGGTTCATCCACAGCCTTGTCTTCGGTTTTCTGACCGCGACTCTCAGTTTCGCTCAAGTCTACACGCCACCGACCTCGTCGGCACCGGCGGGCGGTGGCGGCGGAGCTGCACCCCAGTCCAACAACACGACGATCGTCAATCAGGGCGGGCAGCAACAGGGGAACCAGCAGGTGGTCGGAAATGACGTACCCTTCTTTGATCCGACGACGGACGTCTTTACCTTCGACGGCAAGAGTTTCAATGTGGCCGACAACCGGCTCGTGCGGGCCCGCTTCGAAAAATATTTGAATACGGAGCCGGCAAGTTCCGCTCAGGATCTCGCCTATCGCGAGGCGGTAAGGGGCATTCTCGACACCCTCTCCCCGCACAATCGGGACAAGACAAAGTTCCCCAAAGCGGTCGCCCAGTTACAGAGGGCCGCCCAGTTCCCTCAGGATGGCCGGATGAGTGAGTCGCTGGCGAATACGGTCTACCGTGTTTTTCTCGCTCAAAAAAGCAGCGGGCAGTTGCAGGAGTTAAATAAGGAGCTGGATAAAGAGCGCCACAAACTTGATTGGAATTTTGACGCATGGACCAAACCCTCCGGGATCCGGGCTGAGCGGAAACTGTCGGATGATCCTGAAGCGGCCCCGGCACCCGTTGAGAACCCGTCCAATGCCGGACACATTCAACGTTACATTCAGCGTATCGCCGAGGTTGAGGCGGAACGGGTTGCCAACAAGGCGAAGGCGGAGCTGTCGGGGGTCGAGGCGAAGCTCCAGTTTCAAGGGTTGCTTGTGCAGTTCTTCCTGCAGCGCCGTTTCGAGCATGTCATCATGGGTGCACGGCTTTATACGGAGATCTTCAAGGACGGGGATTCAACTCTTCAGTTCGAAGAGGGCTCCGAGGTGGAGCAGTCCTTTTCCAAAACGCTCGGCTTCAGCCCGACGATCACCACCCTCGACGCTGCGGCGAACGAGGCGATCCGTGATGTTGATCAGGCGGTCGAGGCCTTTAATTCTTTGCTGGACCGCGGTGAAATCGACGGGGCCACCCGTCAACTCCAGCAGGCTTTCACGATTGGTGAGCACCTCCCCGCTGCGCAAAGCGTGCCGGTGGAGCGCAAGCGGAAGATCCTGACCTATGCTCAGAATTCCTTCCAATTGATCAGTGCGATCGAGGTAAAGGACTATGCATTGGCCGAAACTCTGGTGACCTCAATGAAAGGCCAGGCGGCCGACTTTGATCCTTCCAAGCCGACGGCGGCGATCGAGACCGCGAAATTGAGCAGCAACATGCGGATCCGCACGGCCAAGAATGCCGCGCTGCAGGGGGATAACGATCTTTACGAAAAGAACATTCTCGAAGCCGCCCAGATCTGGCCGACCAATCCGATGCTGAAGGAGCAGTTTAATCTGATCGCCGATTCCGCCGATATCCAGCAGCAGGCCAAGCTGGAATTCGACCGTCTCCTGACGACTCAGAGTTATCGTCAGATTTTCACCGACAAGGCGCGCTTCATGGCGGCGACCGCGGATGACCCGGAACGCCTCAAGGCTCTCGAACAGATTATCGGGAACATTCAGGAGATCGAGACCGTCATGAAGCAGGCGGATACGCTGGCCAAGGCGGGCAACAACTTCGCGGCCTGGGAGATTGTGGAGAAGACCTTTGAGCGCTTTCCCGACGATGTCACGCTGAGTGCAAAACGTTCCGATTTGGCTACCGATGTGGCTCCTTTCGTCAAAGCGCTTAAGAATGCTGAAAATCAGGAGAACCGGAAGCAGTTTGGATCCGGTCTGGCGTGGTTTCTTTCGGCGAGACAGCTTTATCCTCAAAGCGAGTTCGCCGAGGAGGGAATCAAACGGCTCATTGACCAGATTCTACCTGAAGAAGAGGGTGCTGCCGGTGTTGGCGAATCTGCCGGGATCGAAGGTAGCGGTTCGGGTCCGGACGAGTCTCTCTGACCGGCGGGCATCGCCAGGGAGCTATTCGGTTCATTCCCAAGCGGTCCTGCCATTAAGCAAAACCTCTCTGCACGGCTCTGTGTCGTAAAAATTAGAGAAATTTTTCATAATCAGATTGACGGGTGCCTCATTCAACGCAACCTCTAAGGCCGCGTTGACTCTCATTTTTATGGCTCCTCGATCCTTCTATCTTCTCATTCTCGCACTTGCCGTTTTGCCGGTAACTTCCTGCTCGGTCGTCGAAGATGCTGGCTTGCTTACCAGCCCTTCCGCGATGGGCAATGGATCTAAGTCGAAAAAGACCGAGGTGAAGACTGACTCGACGAAGTTTTCCGCCGCGGACAAGGCCAAAGCGGATCGCGAAGCCAAAAAGGCCGAGGAATCGAAGGCGGCAGCCGCGGAAGCGAAGAAGGTTGCCCTGAAGAACAAGGAGTTGGAAGAGGCGAAACGCAAACTTGCTGCGGTCGAGAAGTCCGAAGCGGCCCATAAGGCAAAAGAGGACGTGGAAAAGGCCAGGACCATGGCCGAAGAAAAATTGGCGAAGGATAAAGAAACCGCTGCCAAGGCAAAGGCGCGTGAAGACGCAAAACTCGCCAAAGCGGAAGCTCGCAAAAAGGCCGAGGAAGCTCGGGCCGCTCGTGAACTTGAGGAACTGGCCTCCGGGGGTGGAGGAGGTTTTTTCTCGCGTCTGGCGATTGGAACGCCCGCCAAATATAAGAGCGAAGGCCATGACGTGTTTGTGAATCAGCGGGTTCTGGGGACCCTGGAGCCGGCCAATGCGAAGATTGAAATCAGTTTGAGCGAGCAACGGGCCCGCATCTACAAGCTGGAGGGAGCCGAAAAGGTTCTTGTCATTGAAACTCAGGTTTCGACGGGGAAATCGGGCCATTCAACCTCACCCGGTACCTTCAAAATCAGCGAGAAGCTCCCCACCAAGCAGTCGACCTTGTATGGACACTGGGTAAACGCCGACGGTGTGACGGTTCCGAGCAGTGGGAGTGCCGACTCACGTCCAGCCGGTGGAGTGCAGTTCGTGGGGGCGGAAATGCCCTATTGGATGAGGATCAACGGAGGAATCGGGATGCACATCGGGTATGTTCCCGATCATCCGGCGAGCCACGGATGCATCCGTGTGCCAAGCGCGATCCAACCGCTGATTTTTGCAAAAGTGGGACTGGGCACCGAGGTGACGATCATTCAATAGGCTGATCAGGCCGGTGGCACTCGCCGTGGGGCGGTCTTCCTTGTGATGGCCGCCTTTTTTTGTGTCGAAACGGGTTTTTAGGGCCCCCGTCAGTTGAAATCGTATTACAGTCAGGGACATGAGTGAACTGTCCCAATCCGCCATCAAACTGGGCGTGAATATTGATCACGTGGCGACCTTGCGCCAGGCCCGTTATGCGACCATGCTGGAGGCGCACAATGCGGAACCTTCTCTGCTTGCCGCCGCTCACGAGGTCGAGGCGGCGGGTGCGGATTCGATCACGGTCCACTTGCGTGCGGATCGGCGCCACATTCAGGATAAAGACGTTTTCGAACTGCGAAACGGCATCCACACCAAACTGAATCTGGAAATGGGAAACACCCGGGAGATCCTGGATATTGCTCTCAAGGTGAAACCGGATTTTGTCTGCCTCGTTCCTGAAAATCGAAAGGAGATCACGACCGAGGGAGGGCTCAATGTCGCCAACGCCGACACTTCGCTGGAGCGAACCGTAAAGACCCTGCAGGAGGCGGGTATCAAAGTCAGTCTCTTTGTGGATCCGGAACTGAAGCAGATCGAGGCTTCGGCCCGTCTTGGCGCGGATATGATCGAACTTCACACCGGTGCTTTTGCCAATGCCGCACCGGAAGGCGGGGAGGCGGAGTTTCAGCAACTCTACGAAGCTGCTGTCCTCGGACACCGGGAGGGCTTGCAGGTCAATGCGGGCCACGGAATCACACTGATCAATCTTCCTAAACTGATGGGGGTGCCCCATCTTGCGGAGTTGAATGTCGGACACCATCTCGTTGCCCGCGCGGTCTTTGTCGGTCTTGCCCGATCGATCAGAGATATGCGCACCCTCATGAATTCCTATTCGGTCATTCAAGAGGCGGGAAGGGAAGGATAGATCGTTCCAGGCGGATGTGTGCTTGACCGGGCAGCATCCTCGAGTGTTCACTACCAGGGATGTTGAAATCGTTTCCCGAAAACTATCAGCGGTTGGCCCGGGGACCGTTTGGAATGTCCAGCCTCTGGCTGGGGAAGGATCATTTGATCTACGTCAAAGGCACCGGATTCCTGATGCCTTTTCTGGAGGAGTACAAGCGATTTCGCTTTTCTGATATCCAATCGTTCTCAGTCGCAGGAACTTCGCGCCTCGGAAAAGGCCTGCTCTTCCTCTTTGCCCTTCTCGTTTGCACTACGGTGATTGCTCTGATTCTGGCCCTTTCAGACAGTCTTTCCACTGGCACCGCTATCTGGCTCTCGATTTTCATCTTCGCAGCCCTCGTTTGCCTCGCCCTGCTATTGAGGCATCTCATCCTTGGTCCGACCTGCGTGTGCGACATTCAAACGGCTCTGACGCGGGAGAGAATAAGGCCGCTGAACCGTCATCATCGGGCGATTGAAGTGATCGGGCGGGTTGAAGGTCTGGTACGGGAAAGTCAATCCGGCCGGGATAGTGCCCCGGAGAGCGTTGACGCCAAGGGGGGCGAAATCCGGGCCTCAGGAACCCGGGGTGGGGAATCGTATGTCGTTTCTCCGACGGTTATTCCCTCCTTCTCGCTCTTTCTCGTTCTCGGCTTGGTCGCGCTGGCCGGGCTTCATCTGGAAAGCCTGGTTTTGACCGGGGCGGTGATGCTCCTGCTGATTGCGGCGAGTATCTTCCTGACCCTCACACTCGTTTCAGTCATCCGGAAGCCGACGCCGGACCGGATCAGAATGTTCCTCTGGCTACTGCTTGGACTCCACTTTCTCGTGGTGGGGGGAGGGGCTCTCTATTTTCTCTTCGCCGCGACGAGGGAGCCCGCCTATACGGTGGGTATCACCGGCCCTCTTGAGGCGTTCACCGGAATTGCCTCCTCCGGAGGGGTATGGGCATACGGTCTCTTTGCCGGGTTGTTTCTCGGGTTTTTTCTGACCGGTCTCGGCGGCCTCCTGGAATCGACCAAATGGAAGCGGCAGATTCGGTTGGCCGGGTCGATCAGTCGCACTGTTGGCGGTTCAGAGAAAGGGGAGACGAATGAGTAGTAGTGGCCTGGCGAGAGCCCATTGCTTTGTTCACGAAGAACGTGTCGCCACGGCACGGTGTCTTTCCTGTCGTGAATTTTACTGTGGCGAGTGTATTACCGAACACTCGGGAAAACTAATTTGTGCGTCATGTCTTGCCTCAGCCTCGGCCGCGAGGACGAGGGAAGAGAAAGGTCGGTCATCGTTCCTGCCCGGTGCAATGGTTCAGCTTTTTCTCGCGGTCATAATCTGCTGGGCGACCTATTACTTTTTTGCCCGCTTTCTCGGAGATATTCCCGATCAATTCCATGACGGGACCATCTGGGAGTAGAAGCTTGAAATGAGCAAGGTAAGCCGAAGAGTTCGAAAGAAACGAAGTGAGACGGGGGCTCTCCAGATTCTGGAGGAGGCGTTTCATCTCGTTCGATCGCTGGAGGTGAGGCATTTCTGGACCTTCTATCTGGGTGCGGTGCCGTTCGCCCTCGGTTTTCTCTACTTCACCGCCGACATGAGCCGCAGCAGTCTCGCGGAGCGCGATGCTGCCTTTGCCGCTCTGGTGATGGTGGCGCTCTACTTCTGGATGCGGTACTGTCAGGCAAAATTTTGCGCCGGATTGTGGGAAGCGTTAAATCCCGGGAACGAACGAAGCAGCGGCCGGTCCGGGCAGTTTGGCAGCCTTGCCGCGCTCTGGTTCCTCCACGCGTTTCACGTGCCTCTTCTGGTGGTCGGCTTCTTCTTTGTGATTCCACTGGGATGGATTCTGGCCGCCCAACAGAATTTCACCGTGCTTGCCTTGACCCGGGATCACGAAGGCCGGCCGTTCCGAAGCATCCTCGGTAAAAGCGTTCAATACTCGCACTATGAATGGGCGCAGAACCATGGTCTTCTTATCATTCTCTTTTTTGTTTCTCTCTTTACCTGGGTGAACATCATTGCCACCTGCGTTCTGGTTCCGGGATTTGGGAAGTCCCTCTTTGGAATTGAATCCATCTTCTCTCTCAGTCCGGCCGCGGCGATCATGAACACGACCTTCCTGCTCGGTTCTTTTCTCCTCCTGCAAATGGTGATCGCACCGTTGATGCACGCCACCTACGTCCTTCGATGTTTCTATGCCGAGTCGAGATTGACAGGCGCGGACCTGCTGAGTCGACTGGCTGCCAGCAGGGAGAAGCGGCAACTGGATTTATCGAAGGAGCGCGGGCGGTTTGCAAAATCTGTCCTGATCGTCATCCTGGTAACTGGTTTGGGAGTCGAGGGGGCACTCACTCAGGAAATTACACAGGAAGGCAAGGGGGGAGAGAATGAACGGGTCGAGCAGTTCCGTCAGAGCATTGCCGAGACCTTGGAGCAAAAACAATATCAGTGGCAATTTTCAAGGCGGGTGGCGGAGACGGACGCCGGGGAGGAAGAGACCTGGATCGGTCGCCGGATGGGTGAAATTGCCGAATCGGCCCGGAAGATTCTCGCCGCAGTGGAGGACTGGATCGAGAAAGCCATCAAGAAAATGATGGAACGGGGACGGCAGGATAGCAATCTCGACAACGAGCAGAGTTTTAAGTTTTTCAAGGAACTCAGTTCGACATCCTCCCTTGTTCTGGTCGTGGTGATTCTCGGTCTGTTGATCTGGCTGGCGGCCGTTTTGTATCGCAAGCACCGTACGGATGAAAAAATAACGGATGCTGATGAAGGCATTTCCGGTGTGATTGACCTGACCAGCGAAGATATCGTTGCCTCGCAGTTGCAGGAGGAGGAATGGCTAAAACTCGCGCGCGAGCAGATCGAACGGGGAGAGGAACGGCTCGCGGTGCGTGCCTTGTTCCTGGCGACACTGGCGCACCTTGGTGAGAAGGGTTTGTTAAAAATCGCCCGATTCAAATCCAACCGGGACTACCGGGGAGAGTTGGGAATAAGAGCGAGGAGTCTCAGCACGCTCAGGCTCGCCTTTGATGAGAATACCACCCTGTTTGAGAGAGTTTGGTATGGCCTGCACTCCATCGGGGAGGGCTCGGTCGACTTTTATCTGAAGAATCACGAAACAATTTCCCGGGAGACTGGAAAAGCAGGGCGAAGTGCTCTTCCGGTCAGTGAGGCGAGGTAAGAAAATGCGATCGCGAAAAACACGGCTGTCCCTCGGTCTGATCCTTCTCGGGGTGATTCTCGCGGCGGGATTCTTCGGGATTCTCGAGAGACGCTTTGCCGAAGGAGGGCTTTACCCTCACTACGCGAGTTTCCGAAGTGACCCGATGGGGACAAGCGCCTTTTATCAATCCCTCGAGGCCATGGAGGGTTTTCATGTCTCAAGGAACATTGAGGACCTCAACACCCTCAAAGGCATTGATGCTGACACGGTCGTTCTCTTGCTCGGGTTTCCGCGGGACAGTTTTGACTCCTTGCGGGCACCGGAGAATTCGGCGGTGATGGAGGCGGTGAACGAGGGGGCGCGTCTCGTTATTGCGATGAACCCGGAGCTCGTTCCCGAGATGTTCAAGGCGGATAATTCCGCGGAGGAGGATGAATGGCTTGAGCGGCGTAAGAAGATCCGGGACGCGAAAATCAAAGGTGACGAAAAGGGTAAGAGCGGTGAGCCGGAGGACACGAAAGAAGAGGACGGCCGCAGTGCAGCTGAGAAGAAGGATGAGGTTGAGAAGGCTGCGGAGGAGGAACTGGAAAAAGAGATGGAAGGAGTTCTAGGTCCTCTCCTGACGACCCGAATCGGATTTGATCTGGCCCCGCTGGAGGGATTCGAACGGCCCGATGAAGGATGGGAGTCACGTCCGGGTGAAGGTCTTTCCGAAATGGCCATACCCGAAGAGTTGCCGGAGTGGATGTCGCAGTATCGTTTGGAGATTAAAGATCCGTCGTGGAAAGCGGCGGTGATGGTGGGGGAAAAGCCGGTCGTGATTGAAAGAAAGTTCGGGAGCGGATCCATTGTCATCGCGAGCGACAGCTATTTTGTCAGCAACGAAAGCCTCCATCTGAGGGCGTATCCGGAGTTTTTGCTGTGGTTGCTCGGAGACAAGAACAAAGCGATCTTTGATGAGACGATCCACGGCACGCAGAAGTCGGGCGGAGCCATGACTCTCATGCGCCGGTATCGTGCTCACGGTGCATTTCTCGGCTTGTTCGTCTTTCTCATGTTGTGGGCCTGGCGGAGCGCTTCGGCACTCGTCCCCGGGAGCGACGATGGAGACCGCGGGATCGTCTCTCCGGGAGGGGCGGTTGCGGGGAAGGAAACAGTATCCGGACTGGTTCACCTTTTGCGGCGGAGTATTCCCCCGGGATTGCTTCTCAGGCAGTGTGTTGATGTCTGGAAGAGTTCACACACGGCCGCCCCGTCACCGGAAGCCCTGAAGGAGTTGGAGGTGATCGTTTCCAGACATCGCGAAAACCCGAAACAGTTCGGATTGACGGAGGCATACGGTGCCATCACGAGGCTGTTTCGAAAGCGTTGACAAACCCGTCAATGTCCGCGAGTAAATTCGCGTTGGGAGGGAGACGCGGACCGGGTTCTCCGTGTTGGATCAACCTGTTACGGGAGCGATGTTTCCCTCAGGAGCCTCCTGTTGAAATGAGTAAATTGTCAGGAATCAAATGACTATCTGGTATTGGATCGGACACTCCCTTTCGAAGATTTTCGCCAAACTCGTTTGTTCCTATCGGGTGCAGAATAAGGAGGGGCTTGAAACGGTGGAGGGTGGTCTTCTTATCGCCTCGAATCATGTCAGTTTTCTCGACCCTCCCCTGATCGGAGCCGCCTACCGGGTTCCCATCTTTTATTTCGCAAGGAAAACGCTCTTTGATCACCCGGTAGCCAATTTCATCTACCGGCGGGTCAATGCCATTCCGGTAAATCAGGAAAAGCCCGAGCTTTCCATTCTCAAGCACGTCATCGGATTGCTGAAGAAGGGTGAGAAGGTGGTGATTTTCCCCGAGGGCGAGAGAACCCTGGACGGGAGAATGAAGGAGGAGGGACAGCCCGGAATCGGGATGATTGTCACCAAGGCCAACGTTCCTGTTCTCCCGGTCCGGCTTTTCGGTCCGGAGAAAGCCCTGCCTCGCGGAAGCGGGAAGATACGGCGTCATCCGGTGACTCTTGTCGTGGGCGAGCCGATCGACTTCCGTGATATTGTCGAAGACGACAGTCTTTCCACCAAGGAGAAGTACCAGGGGATCGCGACGCGAATCATGAGCGCGATCGCTGCACTTGAATTGAAAGACAGTCGGGGAGAGTGAAGTTTACCCCCTCGCCCGGTTGAGCTATTTCCGGTTCCAGAAGATCACGAGATTCTTCGAATCCCGTCCTGCGCCGATGATATCAAGGCGTCCGTCACCGTTAAGGTCAATCACCTTCAAGTCCTCGGTGGCAACGAGGTTTTGGCTGATCCAGGATGACTCCCAGGTGCCGTCGGGCTTTTGGCGAAAGAGTTTGAGTCCGACATTTCCTTCCGCGTCGGGGTTTCTCCAGCCCGCCGCAATATCCTCGAGTCCGTCGCCATCGAAATCACCGACACCGAGGGCGTGCCCCTGATTCAGTTTGTCCGTCAACAACTCCCGGGCCCATCGTCCTTCTCTTTCGCGATAGACAACAAGATCGTTTCCGTGAAAGGGCTCGATGGCGGCAATGAAGTCCTCTCCTTTCCGTATTTCACCCACCCCTCTGGTCGGGGGAGTCGAATTCTCAGGAGAGATCAAATGAGTGGATTCGCTTCCGTCAACGGCTTCTCTGACGATGCCCTCGGCACCTCCAAGATAAATAAATCCGTCTCTATCGTCAAAGTTGTGGGTGACATGAAGCTTCGCGGCAAGCGGACGATGAACCCACGCTTCAGATTCGCCGGCCTTGGCGGGCTCAACCCGGTAAGCTCTCGCAATGACGCTGTTTTCTCCGGCGCCCTTGACGTTCCCTATTCCGTGAAGGGGGAGGACAACAAGCATATGGCCCTCTTTGCCCGCGTTCAGCCAGCGCATGCGGTGGGTGGTGGGATCATGGTAGAGGGGAACCGGTTTCCAGGGTTGCCCCGGTTCAAGAGGTCGTTCCAGATAAAACACGGCTCCTGACTGGGCCTTGTCATTCGTTTCACCCGGATTCCACTGAGCACCCACCGCGACTTCCACTTTGCCATCCCCGTTGATGTCGGCGGCAGCGACACAAACATTGTCCCGCAAGGTCAGGTTTCTGGCAATGACAGTCTCCGTCCACTCCGGATTCTGAAACCAGGAAATCTCTCTTTTGTCTGCGAGAAGGATGTCGATTTTGCCGTCTCCATTGACGTCGCCGGTGGCAACGCCATAGCCAATTTCAACCGCCTTGTCGATGACCTCCGGCTCGAAAACGGGTGTTTCCGCAAAGCAGGTCGGGATGAGCGTCCTGGATAGTCCGAGGGCCAGTAAAACGGAGAGAGAAGTGGAGTTCACGATAGAAGGGGGTGATTACAGGAAACCGACTCCCCTTAGTCGAGAATAAGCTTTCCGGGACCGCTCGCGGGCGCAGGAGGAGTTGGAGGCTTGTTCGGATCCGGGGGAGGTGTCGGGGCTTTGGGCGGCCCGGAAGGAGTAAAGATCCGAACCATCGGAATCTCGGGGGGGTGTTCTTCAAGGACCACTTCCGTTTCACCGGCCGCTTCCTTGGCGGCGAGAGCAGTTTGGAAGACGCTGATCAGATAGGGTTGGAAACGGGATGCATTCCAATCATGCCGTTCGGCCGTGAGTTTCGTGATGAAATCAGTTTTGGCGGCCGGGTCAGTCAGTGTTGCCGGGACATTGGAAGAGACCCGGGTGGCAAATTCTGCCTGCTCCTTATTTCGCTCGGTAACGAGGTAGGGGCCCACCGAATTGGCGAGGGCCATGTATTCGGGGTCGGGAATGATGTCGAGATTGTATCGAACCGTCTCTCTCACCTGCGAAACGCGGGCCTCAAATTTTTCGCCCTCCCACACGGCCCAGCCGGCCGGGATGCGGAACTGTTCCGATTTTGCCCTTGCCTGCAGGTAGGTCTCGAAGCTATCGGGCGCGACGTGATAAAAGAAGAGCGTGCGACGATTGGTTGAAGCCTGCTTGCACAGTTGCTCAAACTGCGAGTTTGCCCCGAGAAAGTCAGCAACAGCCCAACCTCCATCAGCCTTCATTTCCAGTGCCAGTTTTATCTTATCCCCCGAGGATTGTGAGACATGATACTTGAAATCTTTCGGGCCGTATTTTCCGTCGCCGAAGAATGCGGTAATCTTTTTGAAGTCGTAGCGGAACTTTGAAACAGCGAACTCGGCCTCATCACCTGAACCGAATAGTCGCCCGAGAACGGACGCCTCAGCGGCGGGGACACCCTCCTTCGAAGTCCAGGTCGGTTTGAGCGCATCCCAGGCGGCGAGGGCTTCCCTGTCCCGGCGATTCAGACGGATTTTTTCGGTGAGCGGAAGGAACGCTCCGGCGTCGTTTTTACGGTTCAGCTTCAAGGAATAGGTGTAGGAACCCAGTGTTTTTCCAGTGTAAGCGAGATCCTTGAAGTTCTGATCGATTACATCCCTGACTTTGAAGGCGTGTTCATACGGATCACCGACAAAATAAAGCCTCCCGAATTTACAGACGAGGTAGAGCGCGACGGCATCGGCCTCGGCCACCCGGGGGTTCGGCATTAGCACTTCCTTTGCTGCGGCCACCTGAAGTTCCGGCGTCGTGGCGAGCAACGCGGCAAGTTCCCGGTTTCGAGTGTCTGCCGTCTGAACCTTGGAGTCGTTCTCGGCTTTGGCGGCCTCTTCGGTGGCGACTTTCTGATGCCATGCCGCTATGTCGGAAGTCTTATCGGCTAGATCTTTGTGGTCTTTCTCGAACTCTTCGAGTTCCACAACAAGCTGGGCTGCCTGCTCTTCTGTCGGGAGATTGGCAACCGTTCTATTGTGGGTCTGTTCGAGTTCCTGTAGATTTTTGAGAGTGTTGTCCCGACTAACCTTCATTGCCTCAAGTTCCTCCTTGGAAACCTCAGGAAGATTCTCGACGACCTTTTTAACGGCAGCGCTGATACCAAGGCTGCTGATGATAAGAATAAGGAGAAGAATTCCAACCACGTTGGTCAGCGCGTCCATGAGCGAGTCCATACTGCGCTCGTCATCTGCTCTGGGTCTGCGGGCCATGGGAATACGGGAATGGGAGTCGGGGAGGGTATTGGATCTCAGGGTTCGAGGAACTGGGCAAACATCCGGAGGTCGACTTTGCCTTCGCCGGGAAGCGGGAGTCGCCCCGGGATGATTTCGGTCCCATTCGTACGATTGTAATTGGCGACCATCTGGCTGGCTTCGTTCAAGGTCTTCACGGCTCCGGGTGTTCCACGAACCAGAAAGATAAGCCGGTTATAAGGTTGCGAAGCAATCAATTTGAGAAGGTTGATGAAGTCCTCGCTCTGATTGAGTGAGGCGACGGGAATGGAGACTGGTTCCTGTGTCAGGCTCCGGTGAATGTAGACTCCACGGTCGGAGATCTCGACGAAGGAGGGGCGGGTGGAACTGCTGCTTCCGCTCGGGCGAACTTGAAGAGCGGCCGCTTCCGGAGGCGTGGCACGCTTCGCAAGCTCCGCTTCTTTCTTTTTGATTTCTTCCTGCAGGAACTTCTCGTCTTCGACAAGCTTATTGTTCGTCGTTTTCAAGAGGTTGAACTTGGCGATGAGTTCTTCCCGGCTCTTGTCGACGGTTTCCTGATTCTCCAGCATCTGCTTGAGCGAGATCAGTTTGTCCTTGGCGAGGATCACATCGCGATTCTGTTGAATGAGGTTCTCGATGAGCTGGCGGAGGCGGTCGAGTTCCTTCAGTTTCTCCTCTTTCTCCCTTTCAAGCACGACGTACTCCCTTGCCCTTTCAACCTCCTCGGAGGTCCGCCCCTCTCCTTTGTTCATCCCGATGAGATTGATCACCACGATGATGAGGGTAAGGCAGCCGATGATGCAGATCAGAATGCTGAGAAAGGGGAAGAGGTTGACGCTCCCTCCTGAAGCTCGTGCGCGCTTTGCCATGGATATTCTGCGTGAAGAGGCAGGTTACCCGCGAGAGAACCAACCCTTTTTCTGTACCACCACCTGTTTTCCGTTGAGCTCCTTTAAGACCGTATTCAAGTTTTGAATTCCTTCGCTCAATGCCGAGATCTGGCTTTCGATGGCACCTACAGATTCTTTTCTCATCCGGTCAAGTGAGCCGAAAAACTCCTCGTCGAGCCTTGTTTCGTACTTTTCGGCCCGCGTGGAAATGGCTTCCAACTGCTTGTCGACCGCAGAGGCCACTTTTTCGTATTGCCTGGTTTGATTACCGAGGCTGTCGGCCATTCCCTTCTGAACCGTTTCGAAGCGGGTCATGATGTCCTTTTGATTGCTCGCCATTGCATCGCCCACCGCCTTGAGAAGTCCGGGATCGGAACCAAGATTTGAAGAACCGCCGCCGTCATTGAGGCGTTTGAGAAGGTGGTCGACGCAATATTCATCGACATCCGAGACGAGATCATCCTCCTGCCCCTGAAGGGCGCTGGCGGGGAAGCTCAGCATGATGCTGACAACAAGGGCGAGCAGAGTCGTATCGAAGGCGACGCCCATGCTTCCTAGAACTTTCAGCAGGGGGTCCTTGATCTGGCTCATGTCCCCGCCTTCACCGGCTCCAAACACAGCGCCGAATCCACCGATGGCATCACCGATACCGACAACGGTTCCGATGAAACCCATGATCGGAATCGCCCAGAGAAACACCTTCACCATACCATAACTGCCGTTCGCTTTGGCGGCGTCGACTTCGGAGAGGGAGCTGATCATCTGAGCCACTTCCGGATTATTCTGGCGAACATAGAAGAACTCGAGAGCCTTGCGGATCCGGTTCACGATGTAGGTGTTCCGAAGAGTTTTGGGAAAATTGATGACGTGGTCGTGGAATGCCTTGAGGTTCGAGGTATTGATCTCCTCGGAAATGTCTGCTGGAAGCGCCTGGATAAGCATTGCACTCCGCTGACGTCTGATATTGAGCCACTTCAGAATGAGAAGTGCCATACACCAGAAGGTCAGCAGGGTGGTCCAATACTGGGTTGCGCCGCGTTCGCAAAAGAGCTGTCTGAGATACCCCGCCAAGCCGGGAGCTACACCGGGCTCGGTTTTCGGGAACATGAACATCAGAACATACCAGACGAGAGTCGATCCAATTCCGATTCCACCGGCGATCCACACGCTGACCGTGGAAGGATGCGGGCCGGCATGGCTTGAGGAAATATTCAAAGCCGGAAGGTGATCGTAATACTGGTCCGCAAGTTCTTCGCCCGCGCTGCCGACCTCGTCGCCTTCGTGAGGCGAGTGAGCAAAACTCTCGGGGATCTGAATCCGGGTGGAGCATCCGGGACATTTAACGGTTTTTCCAGCGAGTTCTGGCTCGGCCTGGAGAGTGATATGACAGGAGGGACAGGCGAAATTCATGAGTTAAATAGTAGGAGGGAATATCGGAAATCGGACCCATTAAAGCCCGTACCTCATTCGCGAGTAGGGATGATGGCCCGATACCTGTGGGATTTCGAGGAAAAAATAGGAGAAATTTTCCGAGACTGACATTCGCCTTTTGCTGTTCTTTAGATTACATCTTGTGTGCATGCGGAAGACGGGATTGAGACTGGGGAGGATATCGGCGATATTGCCGACAATCCTTTTTCTTTCCTCCTGCTCGCTCAATGTGAAAGTTCGTGAGAATTGGCGGGATTCTCTCAGGGAGCCGATTCCTCTAGGCGAGGTATCTCAGACCTGGTTACAGATGCGCTCGGGGAGCCGTCCGGACGAATCAAGCTTACGCGCCTACAACGCGGCGGTAGAGGGATCGGTTGTTCAGATCGCGAAAAACTGGACGAAGGATAAAGATCACTTGTCGTCGATTCCGACCACATCCGGAAGCCTGAATTTCAGGGTGGATACGGCAAATGTCACGGATCTTCATCTGGTTGATGAGGTTGTGCCGGCTGATTTCGTCAAAGTCAGACAGGGATTCAAGTCGGAATCGAGAGTGGATGGGGTTGGCACCTCACTTCTGGTTAAGCAGCGGTGGACTGAAAGTGATCCCATGATTCCCTCGACGGGGTTGTGGTATCCTGTCACCGCAATCCTTAATCTTGACCGCCCGGAGAGCCCGGTGATCGAGTTGATTGATCCGACCAAGCAGTCCGTATTGTCCGTTGGTGGACAGGCGCTACCGCTCTCGGCGAATTACACGGCGGCCCTGGGTCGTGATTTTCAGGACAGGCAGCATCAGTTTGCCGAACTTCCGGCCCTGCTGAAGTTCGAAAAGTTCGCTGACAGAACCGGACTCTACCGTGTCTCTTCCTTTGATCCGGCCAAGCGTGTCTGTATTTTTGTGCACGGGATCTATTCGTCTCCCTCGACCTTTGATGAGACCATCAACCGCCTCTTCAGCGTTCCGGAGATCCGGGAGCGCTATGAGATCTGGACCTTTGGTTATCCGACTGGAGCGCCCATTCCCTACATGGCCTCCGAGCTGCGCGATGCGATTTACGAAATGCTTGAGTTCCGCCGCCGCCGCGGTGCCTCGGAGCAGAACATCACTCTGGTTGGACACAGCATGGGGGGCCTGCTCTCGAAAACGATGACGATGTCGAGTGGTGATGAGAATTGGAACAAACTTTTCACCGTTCCGATCGATGAGCTCAAGGTTTCCGAGTCTGAACGCGAAATACTTCGGCGCATGATCTATTTCGAGCCGGTTCCGAATGTCGATAAAGTGATCTTTTGCGCCACTCCTCATCATGGTAGCAAGGTAGCCGAAAATCCGGGGGCGAAACTGATTGGTGACCTGATCGAGGGGCCCACCCAATTGGTGAAGCTATCGGCCAATATCATTACCACCAGTGCCTATGCATTGACCCCGCTGGGATTCGAGTTTGCCAAGGAACGCATGACATCCGTCGATCAACTTGGCAACAAGGCCCGCACGACTGCGGAGTTCCTCCACCAGCCCTTGAATCTGTCAGTGGACTACTATTCGATTATCGGTAACCGGGGCGGGCCAAACACCCCGCAAGATAAAATCACAGACGGGGTTGTTTCGTATACGAGCGCCCACATCCTGGGAGTTGAATCCGAGATCGTGATCAACAAGTCGGCACACGGAGTGCACCGAACCGAGGGCGGAATCGAGGAGATCATTCGTATTCTCAAGCTTCCCTGAATCGTTGACTCATTTCCTTGAGGGTTTTCCGTGTCCCGATGATCGGGCTAATACCGCAATTTAGTGATTTCCAAGTTGCCTCCGGTTCGGTAGCGTCAATTCATGAAGATGCAGTTGAATCGCGGTAAATTTCTGGCCTTTCTCTTTGGGGGCATCACGTCGCTGGTGTGTCCCGGCCTCAAGGCAGCGGATATAATCAAAGTGCTGCTGATCGATGGTCAGAATAACCATGCCTGGCAGGAGACCAGCCCCGTTCTGGTCGATATTCTTGAAAAGTCAGGCCGATTTGCAGTGACCGTTTCCACGTCTCCTCCGTCACCACCCAAAGCCCCCAAGGCACCTCAAGAGAAGAACGATGAGGCGAACCGTGCTTTTGCGGAGGAGTTGAAGAAGTGGGAAGGTATTGTCGGGAAACACAAATCGGAAAGCGCCGCTGCGTGGAAGACATGGATGCCCGACTTCGCTTCATTTGATCTGGTCATGTCTAACTACAACGGGGAACTGTGGCCTGAACCGGTGCGGACATCGTTTGAATCGTATGTCAAAAGTGGAGGAGGGTTCGTTGCGGTGCACGCGGCCAACAATGCCTTCCCCGAGTGGCCCGCTTACAACGAGATGATAGGCGTCGGAGGATGGGGGGGGCGAAGCGAACTCTCCGGACCCTATCTCCGGAAACGCGACGGCAAGTGGATCAATGACCCGACTGCCGGACGCGGCGGTTCGCATGGAAAGCAGCACGAGTTTCTCGTCGAGATTCAGGAGAAGGAGCATCCCATCGTGAAAGGTCTGCCGCAGCAATGGTTGCACGCTCAGGACGAGCTGTATGACCGTCTGCGTGGGCCGGCTCGCGGGGTCGAGGTGCTCGCTGCCGCGATGGCCGGAGAGGAGACCGGCGGTTCCGGAGAATGGGAACCTATTCTAATGACCATTTCCTACGGTAAGGGCCGGGTGTTTCACACGACTCTGGGGCACAGCACGGTGTCGATGGCGGGTCTCGGATTTCAGGAAACCCTGAAGCGGGGTGCCGAATGGGCGGCGACCGGTGAAGTGACCTTCCCGGACCTTACCCCGGAGGACCTTCCGGTCGACCGGGTGGGTACCAGCCAGGTGGACGTGGTCGGGCGGTGAGGATCAGGTCCACACGGTAGCGGTTGCCTCGTCGGCAGGCGGAGTTTCCCGAGCCTCCCGTTCGGCTTTTTCGCGGCGCTGGCGCAGTATTTTCTCCGCTGCGGACTGGCCTGACTGTGCCCCCTCCCGGAATCCGTCCTTAATGTTGTCCGGGGTGATTTCGCTGGCCAGGGCATTGCTGAATGCAACCGTGTAGGCAATGGCATAGGCAATGTCGTGTATTCCTTTGGCGACGTCTTCTCTGGTTTTAGGAATCGCTTCGTCGAGGGAGCGGCGGACCTCGCGGCCGCCTGTCTTCAGGACATTTTGCAGAGACTTGGAAAGTTCTTCAAAGGCTTCACGGACATTGCCTCCCGCAGAGGGAGTTTCGTTTTTAGCCTGATTTTCCCGGGTTGCCGTGGTCTGGTTGTCTTCGGGTGATGGAGCGTGATCGTTATTCATGGAGGGTGGTGATTTAATACAATCACTACGATGCGGAACCTGCGCCCGATTTCTATTATAATGCGAGTGGGTGATTATAACGCCAGATTAATCCGGACCCGCAGGCCTTACAGTGGCTGGCCTTCTCCCGGGGAAGAAGGCGTGTCGGCGGCCCCGCGCCTGGAGTTCTCTCCGGCATCCGATGGTGTCTCCGGCGCAGGCAGTGTTTCTGCTGTTTCCTGTCCCGCACTGCGGGCCGGGTTACTGATACCGAAGGACGCTGCTATGGTCTCTTTGAGACGCGCCCAGTGTGGGCCCACTTTCTCAAGGGCTCCGAATTGAGAGGCGAGCCAGAAGGCGAAGAGGAGAAAGGCAACTTTCCAGAAGTCAGACCGCCACTTGCCGCGCTGAGCCTTCAACTCCAGTTCGATTTCAGTGAGGCGGGCCGATTGGTCTTCGATTGCCTTGTTCAAGAATGACAGGGGCGGAGCAACCTGATCCACCCCGGTATCGGCTTTCAAGTCGGGTTCGCTTTCACGGCGTTTCAGCGCAAGCACTTCCTCATGGGCATCCAGGACAAGGTGCTCCAGTTTTTCGAATTCGACCGGCTTGGGAAGGAAGTGGGTGGTGAGCAGAGTCCCTGTTCCCATGGCGTGGAATTCCGACTCCAACTCGTCCGAAGGATAACCGGTGATCATAAGCACGGCGAGAGGGCGGAAAGAGCCTTCCCGCAGGGATTGGAGCACTTCGATGCCGCTCATTCCGGGCATACGGTAGTCCAGGGTGACCACCTCGATTGACGGTTCCGCCCGGATGAAATCGAGAGCCTCCTGCCCGCTTTTCGCGGTGAAAACCTTTTCAAAACCGACATACTCCCGCAGGAATGTCTTCAGTCCCAGTTGGAAGGCGGGATCCTCGTCCACCACGAGAATTCCAGCACTGCCTGGAAGAGGAGGGGCGTCGAGGGGATTTTCTTCGCGGGGGATGCCGGAGCTCATGGGTAGGGTGCGGGTGAAAGGATTTCTCATTTTTGATTCACCGGCCCCTTGTTGTCCAGTCCGGAATTGGTTAATTCGCCGGGGCTTTGTCTTGCGAACGGGCGGTGATCGCGTTCATTCCGTGCTATGCGGTTAAAACACGGGATTGACCTCGGTTATTGCACGAACATTCACCGGGGGGAAACCTGGGAAGAAACTTTTCGCGGGCTGCGGGACTACACTGATTCAGTCAGGAAGCGGGTCGCCCCTGACGAGCCCTATGGCATCGGCTTGCGCCTCAGCGCGGTGGCCTCCATCGAGCTGGCCCAAAGTCAGAAGTCGCGCGGCGATTTCCGGCGTTGGTTGGAAGAGACGAATTCCTATGTGTTCACGATCAACGGATTTCCCTACGGCATGTTTCACGGAGGCAGAGTCAAAGAGCAGGTCTATGCGCCTGACTGGACCACGCCGGAGCGACTTGAGTATACCAGGCGACTCTTTGATCTGATCGACGAGTTTGCCCCGGCGGGCCGTTCAGTGAGCGTCAGCACTCTGCCCGGGTCCTTCAAAGAGTTTATTCAGCCTGAAAATGAGCGGGCTCAGAAGGAGGCGATCTTCAGGCATTTGAGGGAGTGCAGCGAACATATCGAATCAATCAGGGAAAGGTCCGGAAGGGATGTTCACCTCGGGCTTGAGCCGGAGCCGCTTGGTCTGTTCGAAACCAGCTCCGAAACCGTTGCTTTCTTTGAAGAGTTGGTTTCGACCGCCGGGAATGGGGAAGGGGAGCGGATTCTCCGGAACCTCGGGGTGAATTATGACACCTGTCACCTGGCGGTGGAGTTTGAGGAGCCGGGTGAGGCTGTCGGAAGGATTCGGGACGCGGGCATACGCATCAGCAAAGTCCATCTCAGTTCCGCCCTCGCTCTCACCCCGAATCCGGCCTCCGTGGAAAAGCTGAGCGCCTTTCAGGACGAGGTATACCTGCATCAAGTGGCTGTCTTCGATGGGGCCAAGGTGACCCGTCGATTCAGGGATCTTCCGCCGGCCTTGTCCTGGTATCACTCCGCCCCGGAGGATGCCGGGAAGGAATGGCGGGTGCATTTCCATGTTCCGATTCATTGCGAACCGGAAGCTCCCTTTCAGGATACAAGAGGCCATATCTCGGGGCTTCTCGAACTGTTGGCGAAGGACCCGGGATGGTGCAGCCACTTTGAAATGGAGACTTACACCTGGGAGGTCATGCCGGAGAAGATGAAATCCGGTGACGTCGTTGACCAACTGGTCGACGAGTATGAATGGTGTTTGGCTCAGTTCCGGGCTCACGAACTGGCCTGACCCGGCGCCATCGACGGATACTACCGGGCCTGCCCGGCCGTTTGTTCGCCCTCGGGTCGGGCGGGAAAGGAAAACGCTTGTCCGGTCCCCATGACGTTCCCCGAGCTTTCTTCGCGCGATGGAAACTGAGCTGAGAAAGAGGCCGACGGGTTGTTCACGAGGCCGGTTCTCCCGTTGGCGGCATCGGACCAGGGGATTTCCTGATCAAAGTCTGGAAGCTCCGCCATTCCGGGGTGGTGATGGCCTGAGGCGGCGTCGTTGATCTGATTGTAAGTCTTGGCGGCGTTGAGGTGTGAGTCGATCACGCTGATCAGTTCCTTGAGCTGTACCGGTTTGGCGAGCACCGTACTGACGATTCCGCCGGTGTTGGCGAGAGTCTGTGCCTCGCGAGCAATGGCTGTGAGGAGAATCACCGGGATGTATCGCAGCGAGAGATCATTGCGGAGGTCCTGGAGGACTCGTCCGCCGTCCCGTTCAGGCATCATCACATCGAGGAGGATGAGATCGGGCATGAAATGTCGCACCGTATTGACGGCGAGAAGAGGGTTATTTTCCACGACTGGATCATACCCGAACTTGGCGAGGGCTTTGGCCAGCAAGGTCGTGAGTGCAACGTTGTCGTCGATAATCTGGATTCTCGATTTCATCAATATGAAGTTCAATATATATGAAAAATATGAAAACTACAAAACAAATCTGAACTTTTCACCTTTAATTGGGGCCCAAAAAAAACCCGATCCGGCGCACTGAGCGCTGAATCGGGTCCGATTTTGACGAAAAACTCGTTGGGAAAAGGCTATTTTACGACCTTCATCACCCCGTTCATGATCGCCCAATGTCCTGGATAGGTGCAGAGATAGGGGTAGTCACCCTCCTCTGCCGGTGCCGTGAACTCCACCGTATCCTGTGCTCCCGCCTGAACGAGTTTGGAATGGAAAAGAATATCTGCTGACTCCGGAATGGCATTTTTGGTCGTCAGGAAGGCGGGGTCGGCCATTCCGGCATTGGCCGCCATTCCAACAACGTCCTTCTTCCCTGGCTTCACGATCAGAACATTGTGAGGCTGGCGCGTCACACTGTCAGCCGGATTGATAAGCGTCAGCTTCACCTTCTGGCCGGGTTTCACGGTGAACTCCTTGATGTCGTAAAGGAACTGAATCTTGTCGGCAGTGAGGGTAATCTCGGCGACTTCTTCGGATTGAGCGGAAATGGATCCCGCGAGGATGGAGATGGCGCAAAGGGAGGTCAGAAGTTTCTTCATAGGATTGGTTAGAAATAAAGGGGATCGGCCCCGTATTGGGGCAGCATTGTAATTTACGCTTCCCCCCGTGCAATAGACGATTTTTCGGTAAATTTGAAAATTTTTTAAAAATCATTTGGAATAAGCTTAAAAACCAGTAAATTTATGGAAATTTGATTATTTGCCGTTAATTCGGTTTTATTCCCACTTATTTATGAACAGGGTTTTGATTGTCGCAGGAGAACGCCAAACAGGGGAACGCTACCAGCAAGCGCTCGGGCAGGACGGGTTTCAAACCGCCGTCGTTTGGAATCCCATTCAGATGGTGGAATTCTGCCGTCAGCACTCCCCGGATTTCATGGTGGTCGACCTCGACCTCTCCGAATTGGGATTGTGGAGTGCCCTTCAGGGGGTTCGCGGCATCGGGACGCTGGCGAATGTGCCTTTTTTCGGTTTGGCCTCGACCGCCAATCAGCAGCTCTTCGAAAAAGCCAAGGCGGCCGGTTTTGTGTCCGTCTTTCCAACCCATGACAGCAGCCGCCAGGTCATCGAGGCCCTGCGCCGCGAGGTTGATCGCAGCAGCACTCCGGTGGAGGAGGAGGTCAATGATGTCGTCAGCCGCGATCCGTCCCTGAACCGTCTCCGGGAAGTGGCCCGTGATATCGTGCAGACCGCTGCATCCCTGAGAGGGCGGGTCACGGAATACGGTGAAGATGGTCCGGAACTTTTCGGTTACATCGAGAACTCCGGGCGTGAGATTCGCAAAAAGCTCAACAGTGTTGCCGACTTTTCGCTTCATGACAAAGAGCTTCGTCATGATTTCCGGAACATGATCGGCTCGGTGACCGGCTTTGCAGAGCTCATTCTCATGGAGTCGGGCCTCTCTTATGAATCGACCCAGGGATTGACCAGACTTCGCGAGAATTCCAGGGAGTTTGTCGATATCCTCGATATGCAGAAGGCCGAGGCGACTGCCTGAGTCCCTCGAATTTTTGCCTACCTATTTCGGCCTGTTCGAACTAGCGTAGCGCATGAAAGTAGGAATCACGGGGGCGAGCGGTTTTCTCGGCTCCGCCATTATCGAAGAGGGAAAGCGGAGAGGCTGGACCATCGTCGCCTTTTCACGGCGAGTGGATCGTCCTGTCTCCGGAGCTGACGAGATGCGTTCGCTGGCAGACCCCGGCGCGATCGATTTGAATGACTTGAATGCCATCATCCACCTCGCCGGGGAACCGATTGCCGCCCTGTGGACGAAAGATCGGAAACGACGCATTCATGAGAGCCGGGTGGACCTGACCCGTGATCTTGTCGAGTCCATTGCGGCAGTTTCGAGGACCCGTCGCCCCTCCGTTCTGGTTTCCGCTTCCGCAATCGGGATCTACGGGGACAGAGGGGATGACTGGCTGGACGAGGAGAGTGACGTAGGATTCGGTTATCTCGCCGGAGTCTGCCGTGACTGGGAGGGTGCTTCGGCCCCGACTGGAAAGCTGGGAGTCAGACTCGTGAATCCGAGGATTGGACTGGTTTTGGGGCGTGAGGGCTTTCTCAAGCGACTCCGGATGATCTTCAAGCTTGGACTCGGCGGTCGTCTTGGCCGCGGAAACCAGTGGATGTCATGGATCCATCTCCGGGATCTCGCGCGGCTCTTTGCTGACTGCGTCGAAAATGAGAAGATTCAGGGGCGGGTCAATTGCGTTGCCCCCAATCCGGCAACGAATCGCGAATTCACCACCTGTTATGCACGGGTTCTCCGGCGAAAAGCCATTTTCCCGGTGCCGGCATTTCTCCTGAAACGTCTTCCCTGGGGGATGGGTCATCTCTTTCTCGACAGCCAGCGGGTTGATCCCGTGGTGATGAAATCATTCGGTTTTCAGTGGGAATTTCCGGACCTCGAATCGGCCCTCGCCGATGTCGAAAAAGTCGTGAACTGGAAACTTTAACTTTGGACTTTAAACTTTAACTTCCCGGCATGGCTGCACCTCAAAACATCATCGGGATCGTTTACGATTACGATCAGACCCTCAGCCCGACCTACATGCAGGATGAGGTGCTCTTTCCGAAATTCGGGATCAATCCGTCCGAGTTCTGGAAGCGCTGCCGCACCCTCGTGGAAGAGCAGGGGTACGAGAGTGAACTGGCCTATCTGAAGGCTATGATTGACTACCTTGAGATGGACGGCCCCAGCAATGCCGACCTCGAAGAACTGGGCAAAGGGCTCCAGTTTTTCCCGGGACTCCCAGAAATGTTTGATGAATTGGACACCATTCTCAGCGACGAACAGCGGGCCATGGGGGTGAAGATCGAGCACTATATCATTTCCAGCGGGATCAAGGCGCTCATTGAGGGCAGTCGGCTTCGTCCCTATTTCAAGGAGATCTTCGGATGTGAGTTCGCCGAGAATAGTTCAGGCCGGATCTCCTTTCCCCGCCGGGTTATATCACACACCGCGAAAACCCAGTATCTCTTTCGCATCAACAAAGGCATGCTCGATCCCTCGGATGACGTGAACGATCACATGCCCGACAACCTTCGCCCCATCCCTTTTCCGAACATGATCTATCTGGGCGACGGGCCCACCGATGTGCCCTGCTTCACGGTCATGAAACGTTTCGGCGGTCATAGCATTGCGGTTTACAACCCCGGCGACAAATCCCGGGTCAGTTTTCGCAAGGCCTATCAACTTTCCGGCGTGGCCGGACGGATCAAACACATCGCACCCGCTGACTATCGTGAGGGGAGCCATCTCAGGCTCCTCCTTGAGGAAACGATTCTCGACATCGCTTCTCGCATTGTCGAGGTGAGGCGTCGCGAGATCATGGATAATACGATCGCGGCCCCGACCCATTGAGGCCGGCTCAGATCTCGCGGATCAAGCTCTGCAGCCCGGCGGCCGACCACTGACCAGGTGCGTTGGGCGTTTGGAGATACCCGTAGTTCAGGCAGGAGCCGGCTTTGGCAAGGACAAGGCGGGAAAGTTTTCCCAAGGAGCCCATTCCCATCGCGGAGATGAGACGTCCTTTTCCACGATGATACTCGACCAGTTCGACGAGGGTGAACAACTCGGTCATCGACGTCACCACGACCGCGACCTTGGCGACGTCGGCACCGAGCGAATACGCTGCCGCCAGCTTGTCGGCGAGGAGATCCCGGCCGGGGAAGCCCGAAAAATCATGATACGAAGCCACGAGGAGCGCCCTGGCATCATGCACTTCGGTGGCAAAATCTGAAAAGGCGGGCGATTCGAGCGAGGCAACCTCGGTATCGACGAGGGCCGCGGCCGCCCAATGGTTTCGGTACAGCGCCAGACGCTCTTCAAGGGAAAGATTCCCCGCGCCTCCCTCGGCCGGGCTTCTGACCGTGAGCAGCGCCGGAGCGGATTGACGGGTCATCGAAGCCATGGCCTCATCCGTGCAGGCGAGAAGATTATCGAGGCGATATTCGAGGAGATCACAGGGAAGTTCCACGGCAGCGTCGAGAAACGGAAGGTCCTCGGGCCGGGTTACGGTCGCAACAACGCGCGGACTGGAAATGTCAATACTCACAAGGCAGGAGGAAACGACGGGATGCCCCGAAAATCAATCGGACAAGCAGGAGGGGAGCCAATAAAAAAGGCCCCGCTCTTGCGAGCGGGGCCTTTTCCGTCCGGAAGACCGTCAGTCGGCCTCAGGCCTTCTGATTGTCCTCGGGAAAAATGGTGTCCTGAGTTTCAGGAACACCGGGGATGCGGATGGGGCGGATAGGAAGGGCGCCATTCATGTCGATATTGTCGGGGACAAGTTTCTGCTGGGCATTCCACATGTCGTCCCAGGTGATACGTTTGCCTGAGTAACACGCGGTGCGGCCAAGGATGGCCATCGTCGTGGAGTGACCGATCCATTCGGCATCGTCCTTGCGTTCGCCGGAACGGATCGCGGCGAAGAATTCCTCATGCTCGAGGTCATACATACTCTTCGGTGTTCTTGGCTTCCGCCAGTTCCAGTTCTTCTCGCCGATGATCTCGGCGGAACTCGTTCCGAACTTCGCGATCCCTTTGGTTCCGTAGTAGGTGTCGCCGGTGAAGTTGTAGGAATTTAGATACTGGCGCCACTCGACGTGTGCGTGGGCGTCATTCGCATACTCGTAGGTGATGCTGAAGTGGTCGTAGATCTCGCCCTGGTTATTCGGGCGGGTCCGGCCACCGGTGCCGAAGGCGGCCACCGGGTTGGCATCCTGGAAGGCCCAGGCGACACGATCGACGTTGTGACAGCCCTGTTCGACGATGCCGTCTCCGCTCAGCCAGGTGAAATTGTACCAGTTCGAGATCTGCCACTCGGTGTCGCTCATTCCATCGGGACGGCTCGACGGATCGGGCATCGCCTTGACGGGGCCCGCGTGGTAGATCGAGTGAACGCTTTTGATCTCGCCGATGTCACCGGCGTGGATGCGCTCGAAAAGTGCCCGGCCCTGTTCGCTGTATCGATAGCAGAATCCGCAAAGCACCGAGAGTCCCTTTTCCGCGGCAATCTTGCTGGTGGCGAGAAAGTCCTTCACCCCGGCAATGTCGGTGGCGCAGGGCTTTTCGACAAAACAATGGATCCCGGCATCGACGGCTGCTTTGAAATGGGTCGGACGAAATCCCGGAGGAGTGGTCAGGAGAATCACATCCACTCCCGAGTCGATCACCTTCTTGTAGGAGTCGATTCCACTGAACACGCGGCTATTGAGATCCCCGGCCAGTTTGTCTTTCGCGATGGGCGACTTGCGCACCATCTCCAGCTTTTTCTCCGCCTCGGTGAGATAGAGGTCGCCCATCGACCAGAGTTCGAGATTGTCATCAGCGGCGAGCGCGTTCAGCATCGCACCGCCTCCCCGGCCACCGGTGCCGACGACGCCGATCTTCAGTTTTTTGTCATTCGGCGCACCGAAGGTCACCGAGGGAAAACCAATCGCGGCGCCCGCAGCGGCGGCGGTTCCGGCAGTCTTCACAAATCGGCGTCTGGTCGTTTCAGTTGGGGGGATTTCTTGCTTCTCGCTCATAAAAAAGAAAGTGAATTTTCCGTCCATTCAGAACGGGAGGAAAAGTCACGCAGGATGGGGGCAGTGTCAAAAGGGCTTCTTTACGCAATCAATGTCATGAGAGATGATACCCGGCTATCAGCCTGACCCCGCGGGTTGATCCTCTGCCGCTAGCACACCATGGACTTCTGGTTCTCCCTCAAGAAAATCCTCTCGATTTATATCAATCCGATCTCGGTGACCCTGGAACTGGTCTTTTTCGGCCTCGTTCTGATCAGCTTCGCCAGTCGCCGACCCCGCAAGCCTCTCGGGCCGCGTCGGGCCCGTCTCAGGGGAGTGCTGGGCGATTTCGGGGTTTTTCTGGTCATGCTCGGAATGCTGACCCTCTACCTCAGCAGCATTGACCCGGTCGCGAACGGCTTGACCCTGCACCTCGAGGCGCAGAATCCTCCTCTGACGGAGACAGACGGTGTCCCGGTGGTAACGCAAATGCCTGAGTATTTGGTGGTTCTGGCAGGTGGGCATCTTTCAGTCCCCGGGAAGCCGACCCTCTCCCGTCTCTCCCGGGTTGCATTTGCCCGTGTCGTCGGGGCCGTCGATCTTGCCGGCCATTTTCCCGGGGCGAAGGTGATCTTCACCGGGCATCCTGACGAAACGGCGGCAATGCGGGCCGTTGCCGGGAGGCTGGGCATTTCCGCGGACCGTATTCTGGAGGAGACCGAGTCTCGCGACACAAAGGACCATCCGCTTTACCTGAAGCCTATTCTCGGGGATAAGCCCTTCCTGCTCATTACCTCCGCCGTGCACATGCCGAGAGCGGTGAGTCTCTTTCGGAAACAAGGGCTTCAGCCCACCGTGGCGGCAGTGGATTTTGTGATCTGGCCGACTCCGGGTGATTATGATCCCTACCGCCAGGGACTGCTCCTTCCTCGGGTCTTTAATCTCGAATTGACCGCCACCGCTCTCCACGAGATCGCCGGGATGTGGTGGTCACAATGGCGTGAGGAAGTGGCGGTGAAGACGGAGCAGGGAACCTAGGCAAGGCCCCCGACGGCCTCGAGAAAGTCAGCGTGACGCGCCGACGAGTAGGGGACGGCGATGAAACCGGCCTCCCGTCCCGCCGCACAATTGGCCGCAACATCGTCGATGTAGACGGTTCGTTCCGCCACGAGCGGGAGAGTGTCTTTTACCACTTCATAGATTGTCGGATCCGGTTTCATGAATCCGACCTCGTGTGAGTAGATCCGTCCGTCGAAGAGGCTGAACACCGGATAGGTCGCTTCGAAAAAGGGGACATGGATCCCGTTCGTATTTGAGAGCAGGTAGAGGGGCAGGCCATCCTTTTTCAGGGTTTCGATGAAGGCCACCATGGGCTCATTGAGTTCGAAGATGTCTTCGAAGGCGGTCCAGAAAAACGCGGGGCTTCCCGTGTAACCGGTCGTTTCCGAAGCCGCTTTGATGAAGGCCTCGGGGGAGAGTTGACCCAGTTCCAGACTGACGGTCAGCGGCGTCACCCGGACGAGCAATTCTTCCGCCGTGACCGGGGTATGCGGGGCCAGTTTTTTGGCGGCTTTGAGGAAGTCGAACGTGATGATCACATTTCCAATGTCGAAGAGATAGGCGTCAGGCATGGGGGGAGGTTTTGGGCAGTGAATGCTTTCCATGGATTCGCACGGAGTGCAAATGTTGGGGGTGGAACGAAGAACAGCGGCCGCAGGGTGCTTATGCCTTTGAGGTGGCACACGAAACCACTAAGACACAAAGCTATTCAGGGTTCTCATTCGATTCCCATCTTGCTCTGTGGGTTTCGACTTGACGCCCCTTTTCCGGTCTCGCTACACTCGTTTCCGGCCCGCAGGAAATCCGCGCCAGCGTTGCACCGAACCGGCCAAGCCGGTCGGTGAACAGCGGGTGGGGTGATGTGAGATTGGACTAATTGTAATGTTCTGCGTATTAATGAAATCCGTGGCCACGTTCTGCACATAATGATATACCGAAACATTACTCTGACTTTCCTCGTAGTCCTAAGTCTCCTGCTCGGGCCAATGTGCGGGAAGTCGAATGACGAAAAGATCATCAGTTTCGCGATCCCAATCGGCGACAATTTAATGAGTGTCTTGGGAGATCAAACTGAAGCGAGGAAACGATCACTTTCAGAAATGCTCGAGAGTGTTGGAGTAGTGATCTACCCAGGCTCTGAGGTCGCAATTGATAAACAAGAAGCTAAGATTTTTGGCAAACTCGCACATTCCCAAGCCCGCTTAGTGGTGGCGCTCTCTCAGATGTTTTCAGATTCTACGGTGGAGGAAATTCGGCTCTGTTTCAATCCTCCTTCGGAGTGTTTTCCTCCAAAAGCGGCAGAACAAAACGCGGCTGGACAACCCGCTACCCGACCCTTGTCGAAATGATCTCCGTAATTCCAACCCCTAATCCCGTTGTGGCGTGGCGCTCCCGGTAGCGGGTGCCAGCGCTCGACGCTCAATGATTGCGAGCCCAACGGATTCAAACAACCTCACCTGATGCATGCTGATCGCGACAAGTGCGTCTCATTACAGGCATCACCGGCACAGCTTCTCGTAATCGCGCTGACCTTTTTCTTCTGTTCAGGGCTCGCCGAAGAAAAACCCAAAACTCCCCACCCGGGTCAGAGCCTTTTCACCGCAAACGACACGGTCGAATATGTCCCCGGAACCCTGCCGATAGTCATTGCCGCCCCCCACGGAGGCCGTCTCACCCCGGCCAACATTCCTGATCGCACCGAGGGCGTTGTTGTGACCGATGCCGACTCCGACCTCCTCGCCCGAGAGATTGCGGAGGCTCTCCATCGACTCACCCGACAGCATGCCCACCTTGTGATCTGCCACCTCAAGCGGAGCAAGGTGGACTGCAATCGGGACGCGCTCACGGGAACAGGCGGCAATGCAGCGGCCATGGAGACCTGGCAGGCTTTTCACGATAGTATCGAGTCGGCGCGAACGACGGGGCGGGAGTTGTATCTCGACATCCACGGGCATTCACATCCGCAACCCCGGGTTGAACTGGGCTATCAGCTGAGTGCAGAGCAACTGAAACAGAGCCGAGCGTCTCTCGCGACACTGGAAGACCGGTCCACGATTTCCGGCCTTGGCACAACCAGTCATGATGGATTCGAGGAAAGATTGCGCGGAAGCTCCAGCCTGGGGGGACTGCTTGAGTCGAAAGGCTTTCCCTCGGTCCCGTCTCCGACCAATCCGGATCCGGCCGGACAGCCTTATTTCTCGGGAGGATTTAACGCGGAGCGATACTCGGCCAATGCAGAGGGAGAGCAGTTTGTCGCGGTTCAGATCGAGTGTCCGAGAGACGGCGTCCGCGACTCCGAGCAAAACCGGAAACGGTTTGCCGAGGCTCTTGCTGAATCAATCGTGGTCTTTCTGAAACGTCATGCGGGCATGGATCTTTTGACGCAGCAGTCACGTCCGTAGCCCCAGCATTTCACCAAAGAGAATTTGCCGGGTGGCAGGGAGTGCGGATAGGGTGGGATCATGACAATTCCCCGCTGCCTCATCGCCGCCTGTCTGTCTGGAATCCTGATCGAGGTCGCGGCTCAGGCCCCGCCGGATGTGCAGGGCCTCTGGGACGAGTTGTCGGCACGCTGGAGTGCGAATGACATGGCAGGGGCGGAGCTTGCCGCGGATAAACTCGTCAACGCCCTGCAGCCGGTGGCGACAGATTTCTCCCTCGGCATTCAACTTAATTCGGCCCTGCACAACCGGGCTTCCATGAAATACAATCGCGGCGATTACGCCGGAGCCGAGGCGGACCTGATCGCGAGCGTCGCCCAGGCCCGGGGGATTTTGCCTCCGGCCGGAATGCCGGCCCAGTCTATTCCGCAGATGATGGTAATGGTCGATGACAGGGTGCGGCTGAGCCTGAGAGGTCTGACGAATTTTTACCTCGCTGCCGGGGATCTCGAGCGGGCCACCAAGTCCTTTGAAGAGGCGATTGCGATCCTCCCGCTCTGGAAAAAACAGGCTCAGGATGATCCGGCGATCGGTTACCAGATTCTCGCAGCGGAGATTTCGTCGATGGAGGGCACCTTCTACCGTTCGACGGGTGATTATACCAAAGCGGCCGAGGCCTTCGTAAGCCGTCTCGAGGAAGTCGACCGGGCCTGGGCGATGATACTGAAACTGCAGGGCGGAGTGGAGAACGATTTTTCCGATCAGCTTAAAATGAATTACCTGCGGGCCCGGTCCAACCTGCTCATGGAACTGGCCGAGGTTGCCACCCTTCAGGAAAAACACCCCGAGGCGGTCGGCTTTTGTAAGCAGGCTCGCGAGTCGTCCCTGGAGATGATGCCGCTCTACCGGAAGTGGGCGGAGACGACGCTGAAAACAAATCCGGCGATGCCGAAGGAGACCATCGAAAAAACGCTGAAAGGCGTGGAGACCAACTCAAACTACCTCGTCTTCGAGCGATCCGCCCTCGTCTTTCGTGCGGCCGGAGAGGAACGTGCCGCCCTCGATTTGATGTTGGAAGGGATCAAGCTTCGGGGCGAGAACTTCGAACAGCAGCGAATGCTGACGCTCGAGTACAATGTGATCCGACCTGAGGAGAGTCTCAAACTGATCGGGGATCTGCGCGCCATCCTCGGTGAGCACAAAGAGGCAGGCGAGGCCTATGCAAAGGCGATCGCCCTGACCAAAGCACAATATCCCGGAGAGCATCCGGCCGTCCTCGATATCGAGGAGAGTCGCGCCCTTCTTGTCCAAAGCAGCGGTGACCCGGCGGCGGCAACGGCGATTGCTAAGGCGGTGCTGGAGGCCCGCATGAGGCAACTCGGGGATGTGCTTTCCTTTGCCGACGAAGCACAGCGATTGGCCTATCGTTCCTCGGTGGATCTCTGGAGTCTCTTCGCGAGTCTCGGCATGACGGAAGATCTCGCGTCGACGGTTCTCAGGACCAAGGGGATCGTCCTCGAATCTCTCCTCGAAGATCGCGGAATCGCGGCGCGAACGAACGATCCGGCTCTGGCGGCGAATCTGGAAAAGCTACAGGGTGCCCGCCGTCGACTCATGGAACGCCTCCTCGGGGGTGCAGGAGCCGGAGATGAGGAAATGGTAGCTCTTAGGAAAGAGATCGAAACCCTCGAGGCCGGTCTCAAGTCAGAAGATAGCGATGCCGGTGAGGCGCGGAAAGCGATCACGGCAGCGATTCCTGAAGTCCTCGCCGCCTTGCCGCGGGGGGGGATTCTGATCGAGTTTATCCGTTACCGCGACTACACCGCGCCGGGGCGTTTTGTGCCGCGGTACGGAGCCGTCGTTCTGAAAGGGGACCAGGCTCCCGTTTTCGTCAAACTCGACGAGGCGGTCAAAATCGAGGAAGGCATGGCGGTTTACGCCAAGGCGGTTCGTTCCGATGTGGAGGACGCGGTGATGCAACAGTTTCTGACGGAACTGGGCAAGAGTGTCTGGGATCCGCTCATTCCTCATCTTCCCGCAGCCGGGGCTCCGGTCATTCTTTCGCCCGACGGAGCGTTGAATTTTCTTTCCTTTGCCACGCTCCTGACGGCAGAGGGAAAATTTGTGGGAGAGACCTGGAGTCTGTCCTACGTCTCGTCCGGTCGTGATTTGTTGCGCGAGTCGAAACCGACGCGGGAGAAGTCGATGGAGATCATCGCCAACCCGGATTTCCAAACGCCCTCGACGGATGTCATCGCCGGCGAACGGAATCCAGGAGGAGCGGCCACGGTCTCAATGCGCGGCGTTCTTTCCCGCATTGGACTTTCCCCTTTGCCCGGGACCAAGGCCGAGGAAGAAGTATTGCGGGATCTCATCACCCGTGAGTGGGAATGGAATATTGCCAGCCATCTGGAACGTGAGGCAACCGAGGCGGCGGTCAACGCAGTGAAGTCGCCGGCGATTCTCCACCTCGCCACGCACGGATTTTATCTACCGCAGACGGGACGGGTCGATGCCCTTAAGCGCGCCCGGGGTTATTGGGATTCAGGCGCGAGTGATGGAGGGCAGGCTGGACTGTCGCTGGTGAACTTCAGTGACGTCGTTCTCGACAATCCCATGCACCGCAGCGGTGTGGCTTTGGCAGGAGCCGGGGCCACGCTAAAGGAATGGGGGGCCGGACGCATTCTCGACACGGCGAATGACGGAATCCTCTCGGCCGAAGAGATGTCACGTCTCGAACTAAACGGGACCTGGCTGGTGGTGCTCTCTGCCTGCGAAACCGGTCTGGGCGAATCGCGATCCGGGGAAGGGGTGCTGGGGATGCGCCGGGGGCTTATCCAGGCGGGAGCGCAGCATCTGCTTCTGACTCTTTGGCCGGTGGCGGATCGTGAGACGGCCCTCTTTATGGTCGACTTCTATGGAAACCTGAACGCAGGCAAGCATTCCCCAGTCGAGGTGGCGGCGGTCGTGCAGGCGGCCTATTTGAAGAAATTTCGCGAGGAACGCGGCATTGCCAAGGCAGTGAAACTGGCGGGACCCTTTATTCTCAGCTTTCAGAACTGATTGGTGACTTTGTCAGGGGATTTTACTGAGAATTTTTTCGAGCCCTTCGATATTCTCACGCAACACTTCCTCGACATCCCGGGTCGCGACATGTCCGAGGATTCCGATAGCACCCTGATACTTCTGCTCGATCAGGATGGCGATCATCTCACCTTCGTGATCGCCAGAACCGATTGGTTTGGTGCGGTTTTCGTTCTTTGAGACATCCACCTTGGCCGGGTTGGCCATCCCGTTCAGATTCACGCAAAGCAGATAGGGTTTCATCTTTTTCAGGTCGTCGGCGAACTGGTCGATGCGGGGATGGGCGTGATGGAAGTTGTAGACCAGTCCGACATGGTCGAATCCTTTTTCGCGAAGCGCTTTACACACGGCGACCATGTTGTCGGGGAGGCCTCCCCAGCCCCCGTGGTTATAAAGTCCTAGGGCGAGGCCACTGTCCTTTGTCTTTTGCGCGAGAGGGACCAGATCCGCCACCGCGTTGGTGATCTTCTCACTATTTGAGAGTCCCTTTCCGGTTTTCAGAGTCGACCAGATCTGCGGTTTGATCGAGTGTTTCTCGAACAGGGGATAAGCCGCGTCATGCCCCGACCAGAAGGCGAAAAACTCGATTCCCTCTTTCCGGTAGGCGGCAATCTCGTCTTCGAAGTGAGAGACATGCTCCTCCCGCCAGTCGTAGGCCACCCGTTTCAGGCCCAGTTGGCTGACCATGGACGCCCTCTCTTCCGGAGAACGCTTTTTGGCATCGAAGGGAACGATGCACCAGGCAACAAGATTCTCGCGTTTGAAGTTGGGTGGCGTTTCCGCATCGGCGGCGCAGGGAAAGAGGGCGGCGACTGCCAGTAAGAGCGGGGTTCTCCAGAGGAGCCACGAACAGGAACGAAAGGGTGAGGAAAAGCAGATCACGTCATTGCGTATATCGTTTTTCCATTTCCGAGGCAAGCGCTACTCCCGGAAATCTCAGCAAAAATCATTTTGAGATCGCGCTCTCTTTCAGCTTGGCGGCCAGTAGCATCGTCATCGCGGCACCTCGTCCGTCCGGACCGAGGATGGCCTCGCGGCGGTAATACTCCTCCAGCGTCGTCTGTTTTCCCGTGCCGGTGCAGACATTGATAAAGGTGCGCCCGTCGGTGGAGACGTGCATCTTCACGGCGGCCCAGGCGGCCTCGAGGCGGGCGAGCCAATCGGCCTCTTGGATCCAACCTTCGTCGAGAGCGACCGCGATGGCATAGGCGATCATCGCGGTGGCGGTGAGTTCGCCGTAGCTGTCGGGATAGTCAATAACCTGGTGCCACATTCCGTCGCGGTCCTGGTGTTTCGCCAGGACCTCGAGGTGGGCGACGAGGGCCTCGCGCATTTCAGCGTAACCCTCGTGGTCTTTCGGGTATTCTTGTAGTGTCAGGGCAAGACCCAGCGCGGGAAAGCCGTTGCCTCTGCCCCAGGCTCCCTCGTCGAGCGGGGAGTGCCGGTAGATTCCGTCGCTCCTTCGGCAGAGCCCGGCAATGAAACGGAAATTCCGGAGGGCCTGATCGAAGTAACGTTTTTCCCCCGAGATCCGTCCGGCATGAGCAAGGATGGGACTGGCCATGAAAATCGCGTCGCTCATCTCATTGTGGGTCGGCATGGCCTCAAGGGGAGAACCCTGGGCATCAAAGGCCATCCCGGCGACCGCAAGAACGCGTGCCTTGGCCCAGTCCTGATCGATCGCGGCATAGAGAAGGGTGCCGGCGATCTCTCCGCCGTTCGCGGGCAGAGCGGGTTTTTTCTCAAGATGGTTTCTCGCTAGTTCGGCGGCCTGATTCGTCAAGCCGGCCTCGATCCGGGCGATGACAGCGAGGGCCTCGATGTAGGAACCGGAAAAACGGTCGCCGTAGTGGGCGGCAATCTGGTTGAGAACTTCTTGGGGAGTCCGGGAGACCCGGGCCAGCATTTCCTGCTTGGCCGTGGGCAAATCCGTCTCGGCTTTGGGGAGGACCACCGCCTCGATGGCACCATCGGCTCCTTCCCGGTTCAGAAAGACTTCCACCATGCCTACCCCGGCGGGTGGATGCTTTTGCAGGGCTTCCCCGAGGGCATGGCCCTCGGGGGTATCGGGAACAAAGACCGCATCGGGCGCGGCCAGGCCGATCCATCGCCAGATCGCGTGGGCGGAAGCATGTTCGGGAGCAAAAGCCGGACCGGTCGGGGGGAAGTCCGCCGTATCGAGCGGCGCGAGGAGACCGAGCCAGTCGTTGTCGGGAGAGAGCTTCGGTGCGACTTCCTGCGGGACGTGTTTACCGAAGTGAAGGATGCGGTAGGCAGTCGAGGGAAGGTAGCGAGTGCCGCCCCCGGCCCAGGCCATGAGCGGACTGCCAGAGGCGTCCCGACCGATGGGGTAGGTGTGGTAAAGGCTCTCGCTGAGTTCGGAACTGGGGTGGAGGAAAACCTCAAGTTTTTCAAAGGTGTCCTTTGAGGCGGCATCGTGGTAGACGAAACTGCCGGGCCCGATTTCAAAGCGGGCTTTCGCTCCGCCTAACGAATCCGAGAGGGAAAGGCTTTGAATCACGAGGCTGGCGGCGCCGCCTTTTCCTTCCGCCCCGGGGGAGGTCGCCCGGATCGATAGAAGAGTGGGAGATGCGGTGACATTGAGGGTGCACCCGGTCAGGCTATGTCGACCGCCCTCGAGAATGATGCCTCCTTCGAAGGTGGAATCGGAATGGTAGGATTCCGCTGCGTCCCGCGAGAGAAAACTGACCGCACTTTGCTCGAATCTGCCGCCGCGGATCCAGCATTCGGCCCGGTCATTCGCGGAAAAACCAGCCCCGCCGTTCCCTTTGGAAACAATGCCGAAGAACTGGTATCCCCGGCTCTCACCGCCGATGGAGAAACCGTCGCTCGTGAAGTTTTGGACAGAGAGATTAAAAATCTTTACATTCCGGTTGTTCCCCCTCGCGACAATTCCGTTCCCGCGTTCACCCGCTCCATCGAGCGTCACTCTGTTCCCCTCGAGGACGAGTCCGGTCGGCGCCTTGCTCAAGTCGATGCTTTGAGGATAAACCGCACCGGCCGGTTCCAGGACGACACGGTCGCCCGGTTCCGACCTGTCCACTCCGGCCTGGGCGGTGGCGAGAGGGGAAGCGGCGGTGCCTTCGTTCGTGTCGGCACCGGTTTCAGGATTGACGACCCAGTCCCGGGCGGTGGAGGGGGTGGTGAGGAGAATCAGCGTGGCAAATAGACACAGTGAACGGCTCAGCATCCCGATCAGTGTCATCCGTGTCATCTGTGTGAGCGAAGCGTATCTGTGTCCATCTGTGTTAATAAATAGGGATTGAGCTTTGAACACAGATGGACACAGATGAGCACGGATGAACACAGATTTCGCTGCGGGAAAAGCGAATCCCTTCGACGCGACAGTCCTGTTAACATTCGCTTTCATCTTCCTTCCTACCCCCGCAACAAAGCAACCACCTCATCCCGCAACGCCGCATTCGTCGCGAGAGCTTCACCGCCGTCGATGCGGCCTTCGTTTCCTGCCCAGTCGCCGAAATATCCGCCGGCCTCTTTGAGGATGGGGGGAAACGGACCGCAGTCCCACACCGCCATCACCGGGTCGAGCATGATCTCGGCGCGTCCTGTGGCAACGAGGAGGTAACCATAGGCATCGCACCAGCCCGCGTTGTAGTAGACCGCCTTTTGGAGGCGCTCCCATGGCGCGCCCTTGCCGTTCTTCCCGAAGTAGGCAGTGTCGATATGGGCGCAGACGGCCCGGTCGAGTCCTGATACTTCCGAAACATGACAGGGTTTTCCGTTCCAGTGGGCACCGTGACCGGACGCGGCCGATACCATTTCGTTGAGGGCGGGAAAGTAGGCGCAACCGACTTCCACTTTTCCCCGGATTTCCAGGGCAAGCAGAACCGCATAGAGAGGCACTCCGTGGGTGAAGGATTTCGTTCCGTCAATGGGATCAATGAACCAGCGATACTCGGAGTTGCCGCTTGAGGCACCGAACTCCTCGCCGACGATCTCGTGATCGGGATACGACTCCGCAATGCGCCGGCGGATCAGTTCTTCGGCGCCGCGGTCGGCGACCGTCACCGGTGTATCATCCGCTTTGAATTCCGGCCTCGCCCCATCCGTGAGGAAATACTCAAGGGTCAACGCCCCCGCTTCACGGGCGGTATTTTCGGCAAAACGGAGGAATTCGGAAAGCATGGGATTGAGTTGGACGTCACGGACACTGACCGATACTCAAGGGGCCTCGGGAGCGAGGGCGGTATCAACTTTCACTGTCGAGGACGGTGCGGCGTCTCCGTCGATATCCTTCAGAGCATATTGGATGCCATCGAGCATGTGCTGCAGGGCCTGCTTGTTGGCAAAGGTGAGGTCGTTGTGACCGAGGTTGGTGAAGAAGAGACGACCCTTGCCCACCTCACGACACCATGAGACGGGGACATCGACGTCAGCGGGCGCCTTGCCGCCGAGCTTGGGCGCCTCTTTTTCGTTTTCGACCGGTTTGCGGGTTTCCGCTTTCGACATGTCGAGGCTGAGGAGGACGCGGAGTTTTTCCCGGCCCTGGAAGTTCTCGGGCTTGTACCAGTAGATTTCATCCTTGTGCCAGAAGCCCTTGCCTTCGAAGGCGGCATTGAGAGGGTGTTTGGTATCCTCAACCTTGAAGGCCCAGGTTCCGCCCGCGCCCCAGGGGTGGCCGTTGAAAATGCCACCGATCAGAGCGATGCCTTCCTCCCAACCGTTGAAATTGTCGGCGGCGGCGTGCAGGCCGACGATGCCTTTGCCGTCGTTAATGAAGGCCAGGATGGCGGCTCGCTGCTCTTCGTTCGGCTTGAGGGCGGTCGTGTTGTTGAAGATAATGGCGTCATACTGGGCGAGGTTCTCCTTCGTGAAGACCGAATACTGGTCCGAGAGATCCATCGAAAAGGCCCCGGTCTTTTTCGCGATAGTCTGAAGGGCATGGTTGCCGAACGGGATGGAGGTATGGATGAAGCCCTCACAACGGTAAAAAACGAGAACCTTGCGGGCAGCTTTTGGCGCGGCGGTGGCATTGGGGATGGCGGCTTCGATGAGGGCCTTGTGTTCGGCGGTCGGTGTATCACCGAAACGTGCGGCGGCTTTTTCCTCCCAGGTCTTGGGGGCCTCGGCGGCAGGCTTGTTCTGTGCCACGATCAGACAGACCGAGAGGAGGGTGACAAAGGCGGTAAGAAGGGCGAGTTTTTTCATGGGTGGGTTTTCGGAGCGAATGTAGCGAGTCTATTCACTAATCAACAGGCTAAAGGCCTTTTTTTGCCCGATTGAAGCGACTTTTTCTCGATTCGTGAGAGGGCGGTTCTGGCGGCGCGGGTGTTTCCGGATCGGCTTGGGGGAGAGATGCCTTCCTCTCTTCGCGGGGAGAGGAATTCGTGGACCCGGTGCGCCCGATTTTCCCCCTTCCGGCCATCGCGGCGGAAAGTTTCGCGATCAGCGTCTGATAGGACACTCCTGGAAATTGCCATCCCGTGCGGGTGACCAGGGCCTCAAACAGGAAAAGGACCAGCAAGGCAAAAAGAAGCGGAATCCGTATCGGTGCCTCTCCCGGGGCAGGAGGTTTCTTCCACGCTTTGCTCAAATCAAGAAGCTCCTCGCCTCCGCTCGCCCGGGCGGTTTCGCGGAGTTCCTTCACCCGCTCCGGATCGAATCTCCATTCGCTTCCGGATCCTACCGTAATCGGACCAAAAGGAATCGCGGCTCCGGCCACCTGCACCGCTCCGCGTGCGGGAGTTCCTTCCTCGAGGCGGGTGGTGACTTGATAGTGGCCCGGGGAAAGCCGCTCCCAGATCAGCTCCTCCTTCTTTCCGTTTCGAAATCCTTTCTCAATGACCACCGTCGGCGGCGTGGTTGAGATCTTCTCTTCCCATGTCCCGGAGTCGTAGAGCAGTTCGATGGACAATTCCGAACCGGTGAGATCATGACGAATCCCTATCCCGGGAGGTAACTCGTCGCCCATCAGCCAGCGGGTGAGGGTCTGGATAAAATCGCCCAGATGAGCCCAGTTCCGGCTGCGCTCAGAGAACTCGCCGCCGAGCGGGAAGGCGACCGCGGCGGTGCGGCCGATGCCTCGTCGTCCGAAGGCAACGAGGGGAGCCGCGTAGGTATCGGTCGAGACGAGCGCGGTTTCATCTCCCTCGCGAAGGTAGCTGAGGTTGTAACCATCCACCTCCTTGAGCCATTCGACCTCTTTTCTCGCAAGCTCGTACCAGCGTCCTGTGGCCTGAGAGCCGGTGAGGTCTTCGACAAAGGAGGAGCGGGCCACCGTCACGGTTTCCTGGGCAAAAATATTCGGGATCTCTCCGGCATTCTCGCTGAAAAAGATTCTGCCTCCGCCTCTCGTGGCGATGTCTTCGAGCAGGGCCGCGTCGGCGTCGCTCCGGGTTCCCACACCGATGACGCTGATGGTCGTGCCGCCCGCCTTCATTTCGTCGATGAGCCGGCGGTATTCTCCCGGTTCCTCGGAATCGGCGGCGTCGGTGAAAAGGATGACATGCCGCTGGCCGAGGGGTGCTTTCTTCAGCTCGTCCCAGGCCGCCTTCAGTCCTTCATAAACAAAAATCCCTCCGCCCATGGATTCGATCCGGCGGATCCGTGAGTTAAGTTCTCCCCGGCTTTCCCCGACATTCATGAGCGGGGCAATCTGATGGGCCTGGCTGTCCACCGCAAAGACGGTTACCGCATCCATGGTCCCAAGCAGTTCTACGGAACGGGCGGCACCTTCATTGGCTAGCTGCATCTTCGTGTGTCCGCTGCTGGTCGTCATCGCCATCGAACCGGAGCGGTCCATCACGATCGCCATCGCCACCCCCAGCTTCCGGTGTTCGCTTTTCAATTCCATCGAAACGGGGAGCAGGGGATCGATAGCTGACTCGTANNCTCGTAGTATCCTCCCGATCCGAAGCTGTGGTGTCCACCCGCCATGAGCAGTCCTCCGCCCTGCTCGTTCACGAAGAAGGGGAGGGCATTGAGAAAATCATTGGGGAGCTCAAAGGCGGGGACATTGTTCAGGATCACTGCCTTTGCCCCCGTGAGAATGCCGGGAGAAAGATCAAGAAGGTTTTCGATCACCGTGACTTCAAATCGCTGGGCCCGCAGGATCGCCGCGAGTGGATCATTCTGGTATTTGGTCAGGAGGAGTATTCGCGGGCCCGAGGCGATTTCGATCCACCTCTCAAATCGATTGTTCCCGGGGTGGGCATCCTGCGCCGGATTGATGGCGAACCGGTACTGATGCGATCCGGGTTCGGTGATGCGATCAGAGAAACGCAGCCTGCCGAGGCCTCCTTTGATGGCGATCTCTTTCGTTAAAAGACGATTTTCTCCTTTGAAGACTTCCAGCGGAACGACACCGTCGACGGTTCCGGAGATCATCACATCGACAACAAATGGTTCTCCGGGCAAAGCGCGTTCCGGCATTTCCACTCCTGTGAGAAGGTAATCCGGGGCGTCGGGTGCACGGAGAATCCGGTAGTCCAGCGGAACGCCCTGGGCGATCAGCTTGGCGGCAACGCCGGTGAGAGGCTCCGTGCTGTAGCCATCGGTGAAGAGAAGGAGGCGATTGTGCCGTTCCGAATCCATCCTCGCGAGAGCGTCATGCACGGCCAGTCCCGTTCGCGTCAGTTCACGGTTTCCTGAATAGAGGGCCGTTTCTCCGGTCCCGGCCGGAACGACCTCAGCCGCGTAGTCGAGGAAGTGAATCTCATTGTTTTGATCCGGGCGGGAACGTTCGAGCAGCGTGCGCCATTCCTGTTCCCCTGACTCGATGAGTGATTGGGCGGAACGGGAGCGGTCCAAAAGAACCCAGAGATCAATTCCGCCACTTTTCAGGACGATTCGTGGATCGCAGAGGAGAAGTGTGATGAGCAGGAGAAGAACGACGCGGAGCGGTCTCCAGAGTTCGAGCGAGCGAAAGACCCAGCCCGCCAGGAAAAGGAGAGGGAGCAGAAACAGGAACTGGGGAGAACCAAAAGTCATTCAGGGCTCGGTCAGAGAGTGGGGCGGATGAGGATCGCATGTTGCCACCGTTCCCGGGCTTGAGGAAGGGCGAAGATTACTTAAGTAAAATTGATTATTTAGGAGAATTGTCGCGAAAACGCGAAAGAGATCTGCAAAAAAATTGACTTTTCAATTTTTTAGATAAAAATAATAA
>DDSV01000044.1 GCA_002344215.1 Akkermansiaceae bacterium UBA2381 | reverse complement strand
TAGTAAGTTCCTGAATGGTCATGGTAATTGGTTTGGACGGCAGAGCGTTGTAAAGTGCCCAAAAAGATTGGCTGAGACCAGCCTAAAATGTGACATAACCTTAGAAAATTCGTGTCCTTACCCAGGGGGATTGTCAATCCGGTCGCGGGAAGGGATCGGCCGAAATATACCCGAACTTCTTTCCCTTCAGTAAACTTGGCATTTCTTAAAGAATCTGCTTCATTCGCTCCATGCGTCTCCGAGGTTCCCTACTGATTTTCCCTCTCCTCTTTTTGGCCACCCTGTCTCCAGTGGCGGCCCAAAAGAAGGAAAGCAAAAGCGAGGCTCCGACCGAAGAGGAACTCCGTAAAGCTGAAGAACTCCGTAAACTTCCGAACATGGTCCTCATCATCGCCGATGATATGGCCTGGGATGATCTCTCTCCCTACGGACACGAGTCTATCATGACGCCCCACCTTCAGCGTCTCGCCGATGAGGGCATGAGATTCGACAATGCCTACGGAACCACTTCCTCCTGCAGTCCGAGCCGGGCCAGCATCATTACCGGTCGCTACCCCCACCAGACCAACGCGGAGGAGCTGCACTGGCCGCTTCCCAAGGAGCAAACCACCTTTGTCGAAAAATTGAAGGAAAAGGGCTACTGGACCGGCGCAGCGGGCAAATGGCATCTCGGTGACGAGATCAGGGATCGCTTTAATCTCGTCAGGGATGTCGACACGTCAGGATTCCAGCTGCCCGAAGGAAGCGCGGGAGAAGCCGGACAATTTGAGGAAACCCTCACCGGCGACGAGCAGAGCGGCTGTGCCGACTGGGTTCCCTTGATGCAGGAACGGGACAAAACAAAACCCTTTTTCCTCTGGCTTGGCGCCCTTGATCCTCACCGTCCCTATCATGAGAACATTCTTGAGGACGGTGCACGGCCCGACGAGGTCAAGGTCCCGCCCTATCACCCCGACACCCCTGCGGTAAGGGCCGATTTTCAGCTCTACTATGATGAAATCACGCGCCTCGACAAGCAGGTGGGTCTCGTGCTTGACGAACTGGAGGCCCAGGGAGTCTCGGAGAACACCTTCGTTGTTTTCGTGAGTGATAATGGACGGCCCTTTCCCCGCGACAAAACAACGCTCTATGACAGTGGCATCAAGACTCCCCTGATCGTCCGCTGGCCCGGAAAAATCTCGCCGGGATCGGTCTGCAAACGGCTCGTGAGCACCGTCGACCTCGCCAAAACTTTCCTCTCCGTCGCGAAAATCGAGAAGCCCGGCATCACCTTTGAAGGAGTCGATCTCTCCCCCCTGTTCTCGGAACCTGAAAAACCTCTCCGTGACTACATTTTTGCCGAGAAAAACTGGCATGATTTCGAGGATCACGCCCGGGCGGTCCGGAACGAACGCTACAAATACGTCCGGAACTATTTCGACGATCTGCCGCTCACTCCGCCGGCCGATGTTTTGAGAAGCCCCACCTATGTCGAGTTGCTCCGCCTTCGCGAAAAGGGGGAACTAAGCGCGGATCAACTTGCCTGCTTTACCGCTCCTCGAGCTCAGGAGGAATTATACGATACCAAGCTCGATCCCTTTGAACTGAAGAATCTCGCGGCGGACGAGCGCTTTGCCCCCCTGCTGCGCGCGATGCAGGCGGCGCTCACCGATTGGGAGAAAAAGACCGAGGATGCCCCTCCGAAACTGCGAACCGCCGATGAATTCGACCGCGTCACCGGCATCCCCACCTCCGCCCGATTGCGCCCCCGCCTTCCCAAAAAGGAGATGGTCGAAATGGGATTGGTATCACCCTGACAGGCGCTGAAAGCACTCCATGAGTCCCCCGCTCCGCATCGTCCTTCTCTCGCTTTTGTTTTATCCTTTGCAGGGCCTCGCCGACTACTCGTGGTCTGACTCTCCCGGCAAATATTTGGAATTGCTTTCGAACGGACGCCCTGTCGCCCGCTACGTCTACGAGGCAATTGATACGAGCTCTCCGGCGCGTCGGGAGGAGACCTACAAACCCTTCTGCCATCTCTACCAGTTCGGCAGCAAGGACGAATTCCTCACCAAGGGACCCGGAGGTGACTTCACTCATCATCGGGGAATCTTTTACGGGTTTTCGAAAGTCAGCTACACCGATCGGGACGGAAAACACCACACGAACGTCGACACCTGGCATTGCCGCAAGGCGCACCAGATTCACCGGAAGTTCTCTGCCACAGAAGCGGGGAAGGACTCGGCTCATTTTACGTCTCTGATCGACTGGATCGGTGATGCCGGTGACACCTTCGCCACCGAAGCGAGAACAATGCGATTCTCGACCTCCGGGAGCGATCTCGTCGTTGAGTTCGAATCAACCCTGACGCCCTCGGTGCCCTCAATGACCCTTGACGGTGATCCCCAACATGCCGGATTTCATTTTCGTGCCCACAACGACGTGCACGATCTCACCCAGAATGCCACCTATTACATCCGGCCCGGATCAGGGATCGGACAGCCCGGCATCGCAATCAACTGGTCACCCAAGACCGACAACGAACAGACCCGCGACCTTCCCTGGAAAGGAATGTGCTTCATGCTCGGGAGCAAAACCTACACCGTCGCCTACCTCGACCACCCGCAAAACCCCAAGCCATCCCGCTCCAGCGAGCGCCAATATGGCCGCTTCGGCACCTACTTTGCGACGGCGATCATTCCGGAAAAACCGCTGAAAGTGCGCTATCGTCTAATCGTTCGTTCCGGAGAGATGACCGTTGAGGAAATTGAGAAGTTCAGCGGAGACTTCACCGCCGGCTGAGGTCCCATCGAGATGATACCCAAAAAACAGACCAAAGCGGATTCCGCTGCGCTAACGGAACATTCCCGCAGTGAGATCACCGCGATTCTGAAAAAGGTTCGCAAGATCGAGCTGCGAACCCGCGGACTCGTTCGCGAGAGTTTTGGCGGCGAATACCGCAGCTGTTTCAAGGGGGAAGGCATCGATTTCGAGGACTTCCGCGAGTATCAGCCCGGCGACGAGGTCCGCTCCATCGACTGGAATGTGACCGCCCGCATGGGGCACCCCTTTGTGAAGAAATTCACCGAGGAACGGGAGATGACGGTCTTCCTTTGTGTCGACATCAGTGCCTCGGGTAACTACGGGAGCTTCGGTCCCAGCAAACGCGAAATGATGGCCGAGGTGGCCGCTTTGATCACCTTCAGCGCCCTGCAAAACAAGGACAAAGTCGGCCTCATCCTCTTTACCGACCGGGTCGAGCTTTTCCTGCCCCCGAGCAAAGGCACCGCTCATGCCCTGCGACTGATTCGCGAGGCCCTCCTCTTCGAGCCGACCGGTGAGCGCACCTCTCTCGTTGAACCCATTCACCTGCTCATTAATGCGGTGAGAAAACGCTCCCTCGTTTTCCTGATCTCGGATTTCCTTTTTGACGAGGACCTCAATGCCGACCTCCGCGTCGCAGGTCGCAAACACGATCTCGTCGCGATTCAGGTCAGCGACCCGGCCGAGCTCGAACTCCCCGCCGCCGGTCATGTCAGGCTCGAAGATCCCGAAACCGGACGCCAGGTCGAGGTGAACACCTCCAGTGCGAAAGTCAGGCACGCCTACAATGCCGAAGCGCTAAGGTGGCAGGAGGAAATCGACCGGCAATTCAAACGACTCGCGATCGATAAAATCTCCCTGCGCACCAACGAGGAGTATCTCCCCGCCCTGCATTCCTTCTTCAAGCGCCGTCAGCGACGGGATGTCGTCTGAAAGTCATCCATTTTTCGATTCATGTCAGGGTTCCACATTATCTCATCACTCGCCCAGGCCGCCCCGCCGGACGAGCTTTATGACATCGTGGTCCTGGAGCCGGAGAAATCAATATGGCCACTGGTCATTTTCATCTCCCTGGCCTGCCTCCTCGTTGGGGGATTGATCTGGATGGGCATCTATCTCCTGCGCTCGCGCCGACAACCAGTCCGGCGCGAAACTCCTGCGGGGGTGGCGCTGCGTCGCCTGCGCGAACTGGAACAATCGCACGGCGATCTCGACCCGAATCATTTCAGTCTCGCCGTTTCCGAGACCCTGAAAGATTTTCTCTCCGCCACCTTTGGCGATCCGGTACGCTTTGAAACGACTCAGGAGTTTCTCTCCCGCGTTTCCTGGCAAGGATCCAAACTGCCCTCTGCGGCTCAACAGTCGCTCAAGGATTTTCTCGTCGCTGCCGAGGAGGTTAAATTCGGGCACGCTCCCGATGCGAAACAGAAAACCCTGCCTCTGCTGCACCGGGCCAACGAACTGGTTTCCCTCTGCCGGACGATCAGCAGCGAGCCTTCCGGGAAGGTCCCTCGTAGATCCTGAACCCGGCGCGCTTCCGTCGCTTGCCGATCATTAAAAATCCGCTTTCATTCCCCCACTCTGCCCATGAAAAACCTGTCTCATCTCCTCCTCCCCCTGATCGGACTTTTCCTCTGCAGTTGCGGAACCTTTGAACGCCAGTGGAAGCAGTCCGTCTCTGACTATCAGGACGGAAAAGTCGCCGCCCCCGCCGGTCCCTGGGTTGGATCCTGGTCCACCAAAACCAACGGTCACACCGGCGACCTGAGAGCCATCGTTACTCCCGATGACTCCGGGAACTACAAGTTTCACTATCACGCCACCTGGGGAAAATTCTTTTCCGGAGCCTATCAGGTGAAGTTCCCCGTCACCGGAAGCGGCGGTCGATACCGGGCCGACGGAGAGAAGAGTCTCGGGGTCTTCGGCACCTTCGGGCATAAGGCGACCATCACGCGGAATTCGTTTCAGGCGACTTACTCGAACAAGAAGGGCGACCTGGGTGACTTTTCGATGAAGCGGCCGGAGTAGCGGTGCTGACTCGACCGTATTGGGTGGGTGAGGTGACCCTGTTGGGTCGAGAGGTGATCGATGAGAAAATTCGCGATGCTATTCGTCAAATTATCTTTGGCGACCGCCTCCATCTTGGGACTATTCCTTTCTTGGAAGTTCTTCGGACTCACTCACCATTTCGTCACTGACGCAATTGGAGACGCTCGCGAGATGATAGGCGATGGCCCTCAGCCAGCTTACTGGCGCAGTTTTCTCTGGTATTTAGTTTTCTACATCCCTGCAACATTTGTTCTGCTACTTTCAATTTCTATTGCTGCCATCGCCGGATTGCTATTTCAGCGTCACCCTTTATTTCGAATCAAATAGTATCAGCGTTCCAAACAGTCTGTGCCGCACCCAGTAAGTCACTCAACCATGACTCGCCCCAACTCTCTTATCCCTTGCCCAACAGACGGAAAACCGGAATAGTCCGGCCCCTTCCTCCGCATGTCACGCGATCGCAGCCTGCCCATCTTTGAACTCGAATCCGCCGTGGTCGCCGCCCTGCGGGAGGACAATTCGAGGATCGTGGTCGAGGCTCCGACAGGGTCAGGGAAATCGACACAGGTTCCCCAGTTCCTTGCTGACAGCGGAGTCTGCGGTGATCGACAAATCTACGTACTCCAGCCCCGGCGCCTCGCCGCCCGCATGCTCGCCGCACGGGTCGCACAGGAACGAGAAGGACGGCTTGGGGATGAAGTCGGCTATCAGGTGCGCTTTGAAAACGTGGTCTCCTCGAAAACCCGGATCCGCTTTGTCACGGAGGGCATCCTTATTCGAAAGCTGATCGAGCAACCCGATCTCGCCGACGTCGCAGCGGTCGTGCTTGATGAGTTCCATGAACGCCATTTTTTCGGCGATATCAGCCTCGCCCGCTGTCTTGACGTTCAGAGAGAGTTGCGACCGGACCTCAAGATCGTCGTCATGTCGGCTACCCTTGAGACACTCGCCCTGAAGCAATATCTCGGAGAAGGCTGCCGGCACCTTGTCTCGCAGGGACGCACCTTTCCCGTCGCCATCCAGTATGAGCCGCCGCGCGAGCGGCATACCGGCGAGCTGTGGGATCATGTCGTGCGGGCAATCCGGGACCACCTGAAAGTCCACGGAACCGAGGGGCACATCCTCATCTTCATGCCTGGCCGGTATGAAATTCAAAAGACGGTCAGCGCTTTGAAAAACGCCTCGTGGATCAGCGGGTTCGAGATTCACGAACTCTATGGCGAATTGTCACCCGAGAAGCAGGATGCTGCCGTCTCGCGAGGCAGTCGCCCCCGGATCGTCGTGGCCACGAATGTAGCGGAGACTTCGATCACGATTGACGGCGTCCGACTCGTCGTCGACTCCGGACTGGAGCGACGGTCCTCTTTTGATCACCGCCGCGGCATCACGACCCTTCACATTGAAAAAATCTCGCGAGCCTCCGCTGATCAACGGGCGGGACGAGCCGGCCGAACCGGACCCGGGACCGCGATCCGTCTCTGGAGTGAGCGGGAGCACGAACAGCGTGCTGTCTCCACTCCCGCCGAAGTGCAGCGGATGGACCTGGCCGAGGCCGTCCTCATTCTCAGCTCCAGCGGAGTGCGCAAGGTTCGCGAGTTCAACTGGTTTGAACGACCCGATCCCCGATCTCTTGAAGAATCGATTCGCCGTCTGCAAACGCTCGGCGCTCTCGACGGGAATGAAGCACTGACTCCGGACGGACATGACATGGGAGCGCTTCCGGTTCCTCCCCGCTTCGGGAGAATCCTCCTCGAAGCCGCCCGCCACGGATACCTGGACTACTTTGCCCTCATCACTGCATTGACCCAGTCCCGACCGCTCTTCCCGGCGCGCAAAAAACACTCCGATCACCTCATGCCGGTCGACTTCGCCCGACCGGACGACGTCTCCGACTTTCAAGCGCTCGTCCGGGCCTGGACGAAGATGCAGCAGAGCCAGTTCCGCCGCGAGGTTGGCGAGCAACTCGGAATTCACGCCGGCGCGACACGTGACGTGGAGCGGGTTTACGAGCAACTCATCCGCCTCGTCTCCCGGAAAGCCGGCAAGCCCGGGCAGATCGACGAACCCGGCGGCGAACTCCTCAGCCGCATCCTCCTCAGCGGTTTCTCAGACCGTCTCGCCCTCCGGCACAGTCCCTCCACCCTCTCGTGTGCCGTCATCGGTGGCCGACGGGGACAACTCGAAAAGGAGAGTGTCGCCGCGACCAAAGAAGCCCATCTCTTTATCGCCGGAGAAATGATCGAAGTCGAAGGCAGAGACCTCGCGGTAAAACTCGATCTATGCACCCGCGTGGATGAATCCCTTCTCCGGGAGCTTTTTCCCGACGACTTCGACGAGCGCGACGGAGCGGTTTACGATGAGAAAAACCGGAAGGTCGAAGCACGACGCGAACGCCGCTTCCGCGATCTCGTTCTCGAAACCCGTCCGACCGGTCAGATTCCCGCCGGAGAAGCCGCCTCTATCCTCGCCGCCCGGGTGCTCTCCGGCGAGCTGAACCTCAAGGCGTGGGACGACAAGGTCGACGCCTATTTTGCCCGCATCAATCTCGTCGCGGAACAATGTCCGGAGTATGAGATCTCCCCGGTCGATGAGGAGGCCAAACAACTCATGCTCGAGCAAATCTGCGCCGGTGCCATGAGCTACAAAGAGATCAAGGACAGGCCCGTCTGGAACACCGTCAGGGAATGGCTCCCCCGTCATCAATCGGGTGCGATTGATTTCCTGGCTCCCGAGTCCCTCACCCTGTCGACCGGGAAGGAAGTCAGGGTCCACTACCGCAGCAGCGAAAAACCGAAGATCTCCGTCCTCATCCAGCACCTTTTCGGACTCAAGGATTCCCCAACGATCTGTAGTGGCAAGGTCGCCGTCGTGATCGAGATCCTCGCCCCGAACCACCGTCCCGTGCAGGTCACCGAAAACCTCGCCGGATTCTGGACGGGCAGCTACCCGGCGGTGAGGGCTCAGCTGCGAGGTCGATATCCCAAACACGACTGGCCCGAGTTTGGATAGGAGGAGCACACTGCAAATTTTTTTGCGCACTGATTCAAATTTGTTAAAAATTTAACAAATTAAAAATCAATTTATTCTGACTGGCCAAACCGGGGAAAATTTATTGCCCGAAGAACTCACGTTCTTCGCTACCTTTGACCGGCGAACTCTCCGAAGTAGCGAAGAACGTGAG
>DDSV01000004.1:1547-3209 GCA_002344215.1 Akkermansiaceae bacterium UBA2381 | reverse complement strand
GGCTTCATCGACACCACCAGCGGGACGGTCCGTGACTGTCCCGATCCACTCGCCGCCCTCGAGCAGGTCGAATCCATCGAAGGCGACTGTCTCGTGCTTCTGCGCGACTTCGGGGCCTTGCTGGAGGATCGCGACCCGCTCCTCGTCCGCAAGCTGCGCGACACCCTGCACCACGCCAAGTCCGCCGGGAAGATGCTCCTTCTCCTCGGTGTCTGGAAGCCCCTGCCTGCCGAGCTGGAGCGCGAAATCACCCGTCTCGACCTTGAACTGCCCGGTTCCAACATCCTGGGGATGGTCCTCGACCAGCTCCTGACGTCCGCCGGGATCGCCACTCCGCCTCCGGAGATCCGCGAAGCCATCTTGCGCTCCGCCGGTGGTCTCACCACCATCGAGGCCGAGAACGCCTTCGCCCTTTCCCTCGTCGAGACCGGCTCCATTCAGCCGACTCTCGTCGCCCGGGAAAAGGCCCGTGCTCTCAAGAGCGGTGGTCTGCTGGAAGTCATCGAGACCACTGAGTCACTCGACTCCATTGGTGGCTTGGAGGCTCTCAAGGCCTGGCTCATCCAGCGCAGTGAGGCCATCACCCAGCGTGCCCGCGACTATGGCCTGCCCATTCCGAAAGGCATGCTCGTCCTCGGAGTTCCCGGCACCGGCAAGTCGCTCACCGCGAAGGCCACCGCCAGCGTCTTCGGCGTCCCCCTGCTGAAGCTCGATGCCGGCCGTCTCTTCGGCGGCCTCGTCGGGCAGTCGGAGGCCAACGTCCGTTCCGTCATCCAGACTGCCGAGGCCATCAGCCCCTGCGTCCTCTGGATCGATGAGATCGAGAAAGGCCTCGGAGGTGTCGGTGGATCCGGCGGTTCCACCGACGGCGGCACCAGCGCCCGGGTCTTCGGCACGATGCTGAACTGGCTGCAGGACAAGACCGCTCCGGTCTTCGTCGTCGCAACCGCCAACGATGTCAGCAAGCTCCCGCCCGAGATGCTTCGCAAGGGGCGCTGGGATGAGCTCTGGTTCGTGGATCTGCCCGACACCCGGGAGCGCACCGCGATCTGGGATCTCGTCATCGAGAAGTATGGTCGTGACAAGACCGACTTCGACACCGTCGTCCTCGCCCGTGCCAGCGAACTCCACACCGGAGCGGAGATCGAAGCCGTCTTCGTCGAGGCCCTGCACCGGGGTTTTGTCGAAGACCGCGAGCCCACCGAACTCGACCTGGGTGAAGTGCTCTGCGAATCCGTCTCCCTCGCCACGACCATGAGCGAGTCAATCGAGCGACTGCGGCATTGGGCCAAAGGTCGCGCGCGGCATGCCTCAGTAAAGGAGACGCCGTCACGCCGGGGCCGAAAACTCGATCTCGGATAACCACCCCGACCAACCCTAACATACCAACCCCATGATGATCGCAGACGACAACGAAGAGCCACTGCACCCGGAGCTCATTCCCAAGGATCATGCGGAGGCCATGCGACGCTTCGAAGCAGTCCGCACCCTCGACCCCGCCGCCTTGGCGGGCCTTGAGAAGCAGGATCTCCTTCTCGCATGGTGGAGCTTCTGCTGGCTCGAAGCCTCCCTCCACCCCGACGACGCCAGTGTCTGGCCCGAAGAGGTCGTCGAAGCGTTGCCACTCGCCGCCGAGGGCTTCCGCCGTTACGAGGCGGGCGA
>DDSV01000004.1:0-1455 GCA_002344215.1 Akkermansiaceae bacterium UBA2381 | reverse complement strand
TCCCGAATGCGTGAAGGAGGTCCGATCCGGGAAAACTCGCCGCCACTTAACGGGCGAGTTTTCTTTAGCTGGGAGGTCTTCCTGCGGCACGATTATGACGAGAGTGTAATGGCTGGATGGTCTTCCTCGGGATTCCTGGAACTGGGTTCTCAGGAACTTCGAGACTTTCCTCTAAACCCTTGACTCATTAGTTCAAATCGTGCGATTTTTGACTGAGATGCCCCTGAACGCCCCGTACCTAAACCCGAACCGCCTCTATCCCCGGCCTTGCGGTGGGGCGGGTGTAATCGGAGCGTCGCGCAGATGGACGGAGCGTAGCGAAGTCAAAAGGGATGAAAACGCAATTCCTTATCAATAAACCTAAATTAGAAACTAATTACTCGATGATGAAATTACTACATTCGCTAATCTCAGGACTGCAAATTGTAGGGTGTTCATTGCTTATACCAATGATGGGTTGGTCAGAGGAGGTCAGCAACGTCAAATTCGAAGGCACCATTGATATAGTAACAATCAAAATTCAAGGCAACAAGCTTTGGCTGGTCAACGGGCCTTACGAACTTCCGGAGGAGATCTCTGTAATGTCGCGAGATTGGGAACCCAAATGGTCTGACGCCAAGGCTAGCGAGCCTTTTACTGATTTCCCGGAGCCGCTAAAGTCTCTGGAGGGAGCTACAGTCGAAATAAGACAGCTCAAAGGTAGAGGCGCCGTAACCGTTAAGGAACAACCCACTGCTGCCAACCAGTGGACAGTTAGCATCGAGGTTTTGGATCAACCGCCCGGTAATGATGATTACGCGATACGGATTACCTGGTGAATAGGAGGTATACGGAAGCGATGCTTTTCCATTTCTGTAGTCAAAATCGCCCCCCCTCTATCCCCGGGCTTCCGGTGGGGCGGTTTTGGAAGGGATGAAAAAGGGAATTCTTATCAATGACACGCCTCTTGTTAGTCTTGGATTGAGGGCAATCATCTCGCACCAAGTGAGTTCCCTGCTATCCCCACTTTGAAACATCTGGACCCGCCATGAAAAAAACCGCCGTCTTTCCCATCCTCATTGCCATTCTTCTGGCGGTCTCCATCATCCACAAGGTCCGCAAAGGCGCTGAACTTTTCGACGGGGATGAAAAGCCCTCATCGTCTGCCACCACCCTGGCCCCGGGAGTCCGGACGGTGAAACCCGCCGCCCGCACAACGACTCCGACTCCTGCGGTTCCGGCCTACGAATCTCAGGCAGCCAAAGCTGCCGAAGCCGCGCTGGAGAAGGTCCGCAATGACCCCACCCTGAGCGTTCTGGAACGCCGCCAGCGCGAGTCAGAAATCAGTCTGAGAAAGCTGGAGATGATGCAGAGCGAGGCCTTGCTCATCCGCTTCCAAAAGCATCAGGCGGAACAAGCCGCATCCGCCGCCGCCAACTCCCCTGCCCCCGTCCCCGCAGCCAACCCAACAACCCC
>DDSV01000050.1 GCA_002344215.1 Akkermansiaceae bacterium UBA2381 | reverse complement strand
GGCTGAAAGGCTGAAAGGCTGAAAATTTGAAATACTGAAAGTAGCTCTTCCCCATGCGTCTCCTCCTCGCTTTCATCATCTCCGGAATCCTCGCTCCCGGTTCCTTGCTGGTATCTTCCGACGCTCCTAACATTGTCATCTTTCTAGTGGATGACATGGGAATCATGGACACCTCCGTCCCGTTTCTGACTGATGCGGAGGGAAAGCCGAAACGATACCCGCTCAACGACTTCTACCGCACTCCGTCGATGGAGCGTCTCGCGGGGCAGGGGATCCGCTTCAATCAGTTCTATGCCATGAGCGTCTGCTCCCCGACGAGGATTTCAATCATGACGGGGCAGAATGCGGCGCGTCACCGCACCACCAACTGGATCAACCCCGATTCGGACAATGCCGGACCGCAGGGACCGCCGGAGTGGAACTGGAAGGGATTGAAGAAGGGCGATGTGACCCTGGCGGGTGTCCTGCGTGATCAGGATTACCGGACGATTCACGTTGGCAAGGGGCACTTCGGTTCGCGCGAGGCGGAAGGAGCTGATCCCGCGAATCTCGGATTCGAAATTAATATCGCCGGCGCCTCAATCGGAGCACCGGGGAGCTATTACGGAGCACAGAACTTTGATCGGCCGAAGAATCCGAATGGAAGAGGGAAGGGGAAAGGGCCCGATCATGCCGTGCACGGTCTCGAGAAATATCACGGACAGGAGATCTTTCTCACCGAAGCACTGACCCTCGAGGCCAAGGCCAATGTGAGCGCCGCGGTGAAAGAGGAGAAGCCCTTCTTTCTATATTTCGCCCACTACGCCGTGCATGCGCCCTTCAATTCCGATCCCCGCTTTGCCGCCCACTACCAGAACAGCGGAAAGCCCGAGGCGGCACAGGCCTTTGCGACCCTGGTTGAGGGAATGGATAAATCGCTCGGCGATATGCTCGACCATTTCGAGGCACTCGGCATTGCGGAGAACACCCTTGTCCTTTTCCTGGGGGACAATGGTTCCGACGCCCCCCTCGGCGATCAGCATGTCGTCGCCTGTTCCGAACCCCTGCGCGGGAAAAAAGGGAGCCATTACGAGGGCGGGGTGAGGGTTCCCTTCATTGCAGCCTGGGCCAAGCCGAATCCCGGGCACCCCTCGCAGCAGCGTCTGCCCATTGCCGCCGGAACGATTCAGGGGCAAGTGGCGAATGTCACCGATATTTTCCCGACCCTTGTGCGCATGGTTTCCCCCGAGAGCACAGGCCTGACACCCGGGGAACACATCGTCGACGGTCTGCCCCTCGACACGCTGTTAAGCGGGCGTGCCGATCCCTCCCATCGCGACCAGTTTCTGATGCACTACCCGCATGCGGTGCATCGCAGCAACTACTTCACGACCTGGCGGGACGGAGATTGGAAAGTGATCTACCACACGCTCCCGGAGGTGCCCACTCAGGGGGGCTTCATTCAGTTCGAGGGTGGCCACTACGAATTGTTTAATCTGAAAAGCGATCCCTTTGAGCAGAAGAATCTTGCAGAGACTGAGCGGGAAGTGCTCGTGCGAATGATGCAGGGGATGGTGAAAGAGCTTGAGGACAAGGGCGCGGTTTATCCCGTGGGAGAAGACGGGAAACCTCTCGTGCCGGTGGTGCCGTGAGCGTTTAACGAACGATGAAAAGGAAAGGACCGATGGATCGGCGCTCTCTCTTCAAGGCAGCCGGTCTCGGGGCGCTCGCCTTCGGGAGTTGTTCTCCACGGGACGAAAAGGCGCTCCCGCCGGGCCGGACCTTTCCTCCGGTAAAGGTCGACCCCGGCCGGGTTATCCGCACCGTCGTCGGACTGCGGCCCTTCCGTCCCTCGGGATTTGTCGTGAGGGCGGAGACGGTCGGTTCCAAAAAGATCGTGCATCACTACGGTCACGGCGGATGCGGGGTGACCCTTTCGTGGGGCACCGCCCACCTCGCCGTCGACGAGGCCTATGACGGGCGGGTCGGGGACTATGCGGTAATCGGATGCGGTGCCGTCGGGCTCGCCACCGCGCGCCTTCTTCAGCGTCGCGGCGGGAACGTCACCATCTACGCGAAAGACCTGCCGCCGCAGACCACTTCAAACATCGCCGGCGCGCAGTGGCAGCCCTTCACCATTGCTGACCGGGACAAACGCACCCCGGCATTCGATGCGCTGCTGGAAAAGGCTTCTCGACTCTCGCATCGATATTTTCAGGATCTCGTCGGAGATCGCTACGGTGTGCGCTGGATCGAGAACTATGCTTGCAGCGACGAGGCGAGCGAAGGCTATCGCGATGATCCCATTGATGATCTTTATCCCGACCAGGCCGTTCTCTTACCGGGAGAGCATCCTTTTCTCTATGCTCACGTGCGGCGTTTTACGACGCTCTTCATCGAGACGCCCATGTATCTTGAGGCGGTCCTTCACGACTTCATGGCCATGGGCGGACGGATTGAGGTGAGGAACTTCACTGATCCGGCGGAGCTTGAGGCTCTGCCTGAGTCCGTCATGGTGAACTGCACTGGCTTGGGAGCCCGGGATCTCTTCGGTGACAACGAACTTACCCCGGTCAAGGGCCAGCTCACGGTGTTGCTTCCGCAGCCCGAGGTCGACTACATTACCCTCGCAGGTAGTCTCTACATGTTTCCCCGGCGGGATGGTATTCTCCTCGGAGGCACGACCGAGCGCGGGGTCTCGGATCTTGAGGTCAACGAGGAGGCCAAGGCTGCTGTGATGGAGGGGCATGCCCGCTTCTTTGCGGGATTCGGGGGGAAATAATCATATGCTCCGCCTCACTTGCCGATTCCTGCTTCTCTTCCTGCTCCACCGGGCCTTGTTCGTGGTAGGGACGGCTGTTGCGGTGGAGGACGGAAAACTTTACGACCGGCTGATCCTGCCGGAGCAGGGAGAACGTTTCCAGCACGTCGAGTTCTCGTGCTGGATTCCTGATGCCGCGACACCCTTGCAGGGAGTTCTCATTCATCAGCACGGTTGCACCAATGCCTCGCCCGAGTCACATCCACCGGTCACCCTTGACTTTCACTGGCGCGCCCTCGCCCGGAAACATCAGCTCGCGATTCTCTCCCCGCAGTATCAGGTCGCGGGATCCTGTGACGAGTGGAATGATCCCGAAAGCGGGTCGGAGCGCGCCTTGTTTTCCGCCCTTGTGCAAATTGGGAAAGAGAGCGGTCACCCGGAGTTGGTTGAACTCCCCTGGCTTCTCTGGGGCCATTCCGGAGGATCGAGCTGGTCGTCGCAAATGATTCTGAGACATCCCGGTCGCGTTATCGCTGCTTCGTTCCGGGGCGGATGCAGCAAGCAATTCGGAGTTCCGGAGTTTCGGGCCAGGTTTGGTCCGGCCGCGCGCGAGTTGCCGCTGCTCTTTGTCTGGGGAAAACGCGAGAGTGTTCCCGAATCGAAGCACTTTGTCTCCTGGGAACCGATGAATACGATGTACCGGGAACTGCGAGGGCTTGGTGGCAAGGTGACACGGGTGATTGATCCGCTCTCCGAACACGGTTGTGATAACTCGCGGCTGATCGTGATTCCGTTTTTCGATGCAGTGCTCACGGCGGGTGAGAAAGGCGGAACTCTCTCCGGGGTGTTGCGGGATATGACCAGCCTCGGAGTGCGGGAGCTGAATGAGAGGAATCTTCATGATCCCGCGCTCACCTGGCTGCCGAATTCCGAGGTAGGGGAGTGGTGGCAGGAGTTTTCTGAAACCGGCACTCTGAAGCCGACGGGAGAAAACCTAGTCGCGCCCGTTCTCAGCGTGGATCGTGAGGGGAACGGGAGCGCCCGACTAAGTTGGACCGTAAATCCCCGGCTTGGCGGTGGGCTGCGTTCCTTTCGGTTGTATCGCGACGGGAAGCTCTGGAAAGAACTCGGGGTGAAGACCGGATCTCCGGTTGCCACCTCCCGCGATGCGCCGCCGGAAGGGTTGCGCGAGCATGAACTTGTGGATGGAGAGGGTGTGGAGGGGACTTATACCCTTTCATTTCTCGACGCCGCGGGAAACGAATCGCCGAAAAGTGAGTCGGTGAAATTGAGGTAGGGGAGTTCGGCCCGCAGCCCGGAGCGAGCGAAGGGTTGTCGCTGGCATGGAGAACACTCAACCCGACCCGGCTCGACGCGGCTATCTCTTTACCCGGTGCCCCCGGTCAGATATCATTTGTTTTGATGGCGCCGCATCCGGGGAGGTAGGATCGTCGAATCAATCCCCACACATGAATCCGACGCTCCCGATTCCGCCGGCCTGGCGATGGCGCATGGCGACTATTCTGGTCGTGTTTTTCGGAGTGCTTTTCTGGTTGTTCACTTTTGCCTATCACCGCTTCGCCAGATCGAATTTCGATGCGTATGCCGCCGAGCTCGTCGCCAAAGGCGAATCGCTTGAGGTCGATGCCCTGCGTCCTCCACCCATTGAGAATCCGCAAGATGATGTGGCCGCGGCACCGGTCTTTGCGGGCCTTCTTGACCGTTGTCTCGCGGATACTGAGACGAATGGGGACGATGATCCGGTCTGGGGTGAACTTGACCCGGAAGCGATTCCCGGTTTTACAACGAAGAACGTGCAACGGCCGGACAAGCGAGTGCGCTATCTGACCAATCCCGCCCTTTCGCACGGATTTGATTCTCCCGATGAGGCGGCTGCAGCCCGGATGTATCTGGCACACGGTGAGGCCCACTCCGATTTGCTCAAAGAGATCCGCGAGGCTCTGGCCCGTCCGAGGGCTGACTTCAAGCCTCCCTACGGAGACTTCACTGCTTCGTTTCCGGGACTGAATAATTTTACAGTCACGGGCAAATTCCTGCATAGCCACGGGCAGGCTGCTCTCCTCCTTGGGCAGAACGACTTGGCGAAATCAGATGTGATCGCGATGCTGCATCTTTCAAGGCATCTCGGCACCCAGGCCACCCTGATTCACCTGTTGATCGGAATTACCGTTCACGACCTGGCGATTTCTCTCATTCACGAAGGGCTTGCCAAGGGGAAATGGGGTGAGGCGGATCTCCTTGCCTTCGAGGATGCACTGGAATCAAAGTGGATCGAAGAAGCCTTCCTGACGGCTGTCCGTATGGAAAGGGCCAGTGCGATCGTTTCACCCGAGCCGGACCCGAGTGAGGCCGAATCGTTCATGGAACCGTTGCCGACCTGGATTCGGATCCTCAATTACATCCCGGACGTCCGGAAGGGATGGTGTTTTGATAACATGGAACATAACTGCCGAAGACTGCAGGAGTCCATCCTGGAGGATGATAAAGGAGAGCGTTTGACGACTCGTCTCGCCATACCGCTGGGGGACCTGCCGGAGATATCCCCTCCACGCGGCGACTTGCGTGATCGGTTTCGTTTTCACCTGGAGACCTTTCGTCACGGTTTCGCTGAGGCGGGATTTGCGGCGTTCACCGGGATGCGGATGAAAGCACTCCGTTCCCGGGTGTTCAGAGACCAGGCGAGGATCGCCGTGGCGCTGGACCTGCACCGGGGCCGGCACGACGGGTTTCCGACGAATCTGGAGGCTCTCGTTTTCCCGGATACTGCTCCTCTCCCGCTCGATCCCTTTACCGGAGCCAGCTACGTCTTTCGTCCACTCGACAAGGCGGATTACCTCCTCTACAGCCCCGGTCCCGATAGCAGCGACGACGGAGGCCTGATTCGTTACAATCACAATAAAGGAGATTGGGTCTGGCGGCTGAATCTTCCAGATGATTTTGATTTTGAGGAGTACTGGGCGTGGTGAGATCAAGGACGCCCCTGGCAATTGGTGGGACGGGTAGCGAAGGTCGTGAGACCTTCATCGAGCGGGGCTGGAGACGGACGAAACGCTCACGAGTTTCGCTACGGGGAAGGGTGAGTTGGGTGTTCAAGCCAACTCGCACACCCAATCCGCTCCGGCCTAAACCGGGTGGCTTTTCCCTTTGGCTCTCCCGCCGATCCCGGAAGCCCTGAAATTGTCTCTTGCAGAATGGCGGCTTCGCCGCTTCCGTGCGCGGGGTTGCCCGACATTCGACACATTCCTTTTCTTTCCCGCTGCTCATGACATCTGCCCGCCCGTCCCTGCGTCTCTTCCTCAGTGAAATGGCAAAAAGTCCGCTCCTGATCGGGGCGATTTGGCCCAGTTCGCCCGCTCTGGGCAGGGTGATGGCCAACTGGCTGCCTGAGAATTGTTCCGCGCCGGTGCTGGAACTCGGTCCGGGAACCGGGATCGTCACGGCGGAGCTCCTCGCCGCCGGTTTGCCGGAAGAGCGCCTCGTCGCGGTGGAGAAGTCCGATGTTCTCGCGAGTTACCTCAGTGCCCGCTATCCGAAAAGCCGTATCGTGGCCGGCGACGCCCTTGAATTGGATCGTCTCTTTGGCGGGGAAAAATTTGGAGCCGTCATTTCCAGCCTTCCCTTGAAAGTCTTCAGTCCCGGTCAGGTGGACATGCTCTCGCAGCAGATCTCTGATATTCTCCTCCCCGGAGCTCCCTGGGTGCAGTTCTCCTATCATATCGCCAACGGAAAGCCGCCGGCAAAGAGCTTCCGGTCGGTCGACTCAAAGATCGTCTGGTCGAATTTCCCCCCGGCCAAGGTCAGTGTTTACCATCCGCAGTAGTCGGTGCAGGCTCAGGATCCGTGGTCCCGCACCCATTGGCCAGCCCGGAGGTAGAGTTCGGCTGCGCTGCGCAACTGGAGCTTGTCTTTGATGCGGGATCGGTAGGTCTCGACGGTTGATTCACCCAGATTCAATTCCTTGGCTATCTCGCGCGTGCTTTTACCGCGCCCCAGCATCTGAAAGACTTCAAGCTCCCGGTCGGCGAGCAGTTCGAGTCCGTTGAGTTCGGGTGAGGCATTCTTGTGGGTCATCCGTTCGAGGAGTTTTGCGGTTACTTTCCGGCTCGCGTAGATCTCGCCATTCATCACACTGCGGATCGCCTCAATGATGTCGGAGGATGCTTCATTCTTGGTGATGTATCCCTTTGCTCCGGCACGTAGCGCCCTCTCGGCATACAGTTCCTCCTCGTGCATGGAAAGGACGAGGACATCGACTTTGGCGCCCCGTGCCCGAATGTCTTTGATCAGTTCGAGACCGCTGGACCCTTTGAGGCTGATATCCACGATCGCGATGTCGGGTGCCTTTTCCTGAATCAGGTTCATCGCATCCTGGATGTTGTCGGCTTCACCACAAACAGACATACCGAGATCCCGGCCAATGAGTTGGGCGAGATGCTCCCGAAACATCGGATGGTCCTCGACGAGCAGGATCTTGAGCTTTTTATGGGTGCCGTTTTGAGTGGTTTCGGATTCGCTCATAGTTTTTGGGTTGGTGGTTTCAGACGACAGCTCACCCGCGTTCCTCCTTCAGGGCGGGGTGAGATGTCAAGGGTAGCTCCGATGGCCTTGCTGCGGTATTTCATCGTACGCATCCCCATGCCCTGGCTGCGTGAATCCGCTTCTTTGGAAATGCCAATTCCGTTGTCCTCGACCAGGAGTTCAAGGATACCACCGTCGACGTTCAGGGAGAGGGTGATCCGGCTCGCCTTGCTGTGATGAATTGCGTTGGCCAGAGCCTCCTGGGCGATGCGGTAAAGGTGTTTCGAGATTTCGGGAGAGTTGATCGATACCTCGGCACAGTCGACTGCCTCAACCGATAGCCCGGTGAGGCGGGCCATGGTCCCGGCGAGTTCGGTGAGGGCGGCTGCGAGGCCATTACGATCCACATGAACGGGAAAAATGCCCCGGGCCAGATTGCGGGCCTCGACCACGGCTTTCTGAATGGAGTCTTCGATCAAGGCGGCATCAAGGGCTTCAGGAGCGGATTTTGCCCGGAGGTCGTCCGAGAGCACTCTGGCGGCACATCCGATCGCGGCAAGTTGCTGGCAGATTCCGTCATGAAGGTCCTGTCCGATGCGCTGTTGACCGTGTTCGCTCACGCTGACGATCTCCATTTCAAGGAGTCTCTGTTCTTCAAGCATCCTGATATGGGCTGCATCTGCCTCCTGCTTCGTTCGTATTGCCGAGACGGCGAAAACGACCACACCAAAATAGAAAAAACGGGTGACCATGGCCCAGAGAAAGCCAATCTGTGTGGTATAGGGATTCTCGGCATCGTTCGCAACCAGCCAAACGATGCTGCAGAAAATCGCCGAGAGGAATCCGGCTCCGGCCCCCAGTCGCCAGACGGCAATGATGATCGGAGCGGCATAGAAGATGAAAAGGCTGAGTTCCCACCCCGTGGAATAGTCAGTCCACCCGATGATGAGAGTCAACAGGACCACCAGTACGGCGACGATTGACGCGGGAAGAGCCGAGACGGCGGTTCTCACCTTAGTCAGAAGCGGCGACACGGCGTGGCTCTCAGCCCCCATTTTAGCGTCGTCTTTTACCTTGAAGTAGCTGAACATTCCCGTTTCTCCTTAATTCTTGCTCCCGCACCCGACCGACGAAAGGTAATATGCCCTACTTTTTCCCGGACTGGGAGAGGATAAAGCTGACTTTGGATGTAGACAAAACCGCTACAAGGTGACGATGAGCCCACGATCCCACCCAAGTCTCATTCTTCGGGAAGAGGCTATCCGGCCACCGGGGACAGAGAAGGAGTCGCAAAGGGCTTGCAGGACCGACCGGAATGTTCATGATGGGTTTTTCTTCGAAGGAACGATCCCGGGATGAGAATGAGGAAATTCATCGTGCTAGGGGTGCTCGCCGGATCGTGTTTGGCTCGAGCGGAGGAACCGGATTGGCGCCTTGAGGGCATGGCGGCGTGGCTGGCGCGCGACTCTCAGGCGGAATTTGTTTTTCGCGATCAACTTTGGATAATGGGCGGGTGGTTTCAGTCCTTCGCTGCTCCTCCCCGGGATGTCTGGTCTTCCGCCAACGGGCGCGAGTGGCGACTCGTCTCGGAGGCGGCCCCGTGGCTTCACAGTGACCTTCCCATGAATCTGACTTTTCAGAACCGGATGTGGATGATGGGAGGTTGGTATAATGGTCGGCTACCGGGACATTCGGCGAGCCATCAGGTCTGGTCTTCGGTCGATGGTGTCGAGTGGACTCAAGTCGCTTCCGCCGCTGCGTGGACTCCCAGATTGGCGGGATCGGTGGTGGAGTTCCGGAAACGAATGTGGTTGATGGGAGGAACGGAGAATTACTATTTTGGTGATTCAAGGAGCCTGAAGAATGACGTCTGGTCCTCGGCCGACGGAAAGGAATGGCGCCGGGAAACGGAAATAGCGGCTTGGTCACCACGAGCCTATCATCAGGCGGTGGTGTTGAACGACCGGATCTTTGTCCTCGGCGGGGGGAACTACGTTCCCGAATACCACGCACTGAATGATGTCTGGTCCTCGGCCGACGGCATACAGTGGACCCGGGAGATTGAAGCGGCTCCGTGGGCACCCCGGCTCTGGTTTTCCGCTGTCGTCTATCGGGGACGGATCTGGGTGCTGGGCGGATGGTCGAAGGAACACGAAAATTTCGACGATGTCTGGCACTCCGCCGATGGAAGAAGGTGGGAGAAACTGGCGACAAGGACCAGATGGAAAGCGCGACACGAGCATTCCGCCTTTGTTTTTCAGGACAAACTCTGGATCGCCGGAGGCCATTCCAAACCTCTCTCAAACGAAGTCTGGTCTCTGGAGCTTCCGCTGGAGTGGGGAATCGATTTACCCTAGCTGAACAATAATCTGCGCGGCCACGATGCGCAGAAGCATCGTCAGCGGATAGACCGCCGCGTAGGAAACGGCCGGGGCATCGCTCCGCGCCATGCCTGTGGCAAAGGCAAGGGCAGGCGGATCGGTCATGCCGCCGGAGAGGAGGCCGCTCAGGGTCATGAAGTTGAGCTGGTGAAAACGGCGTGCGGCGTAGCCGACGATTAGCAGTGGCAGCATCGTCACGACAATCCCGAGGAGGACCCATTGCAGCCCTTGCGGCGAAAATACGGTATCGGCGAAGTTTTCTCCAGAGAGCAGCCCGACGTTGGCGAGAAAGAGGATGATTCCGAGTTCACGGATAGCCCGGTTCGCGTTCATCGGCATATGCATGATCATGGGGCCGAGGCGCCCGAGGTGGCTCGCGAGAATGGCCATGACGAGCGGGCCTCCGGCGAGGCCAAGTCGAACGGGCGCGGGAAGCCCCTCGATGCGAAAGGGGTAGAGCCCGAGACCCACCCCCAGCAGAATGCCTGCAAAGATCGCGGCGAATTTTGTTTCTCCGAGCATCTGTACCTCATTGCCGAGTGCCTTTGTTGCCGAGGCGAGCGACTCTTCATCTCCGACGATCTGGAGAGTGTCACCGAACTGAAGCCGCAGATCGGGCATTGCGGTGAAAATCAAGTCACCCCGGCTCACCCGGGTGACTGTGACATTGTGAAGGTGTTCCAATGCAAGCTCGTGAACCGTTTTCCCGAGCACTCGATTGTTGGTCACGATGACACGCCGAAACGTGACGTTCCCGGAGTCGATCATGAGATTTTCCTCGCTGACGCTCCCGATGATGAGACGTGATTTTTCCAGTTGCCCGTGGGTGCCGACGACCATGACAAGGTCTCCGAGGTGGAGCATGGTCTGGGGCGTGGCTGCCTTCACTTCCTTCGAAGAGGATGATCGATGGCGGGAGATGATCACCCCGGCCTCCTGGATTCCGGGCACGTAGCCAATGGGGATGCCGTCCAGATTGGGATTGTCGACCGTCAGGGTCATGCGTTCGAGCGCTTCGATCCCGACACCCTGCTCGCGCTGGAAAGCGGCGGCTTCTTCGGCGACATCGACCTTGAAAAAATACCGGAGGATGATTAGCGAAAGAATGATTCCGACGATGGCGAGAGGATAGGTCGCGGCATAAGACAGGGCTGGCAGGGTGAGCAGCGCCGGGTCGGCCTGGGCCGAGGCAAGAGCCTGCTGGGCTGCGCCGAGGGCGGGGGTATTCGTGGTTGCTCCGGCAAAGAGTCCCGCCACCGCCGACGGCGGCATGCCGAGCATCCAACCGCCGGCAAGCGAAACCAGGGCACCGCCGATAACGAGGGCGAAAGCGTAGCCGTTCAGGACTCTCCCCTGACGGCGCAGGGAGGCAAAAAATCCGGGACCTATCTGCATCCCGAGCGCAAAAACAAAAAGTACGAGCCCGAAGTCTTTGAGGAAGTGGGAAACCGCAGCTTCCGGACTCAGTCCCAGGTGGGAGGCGATCAATCCGGTGAAAAGGACTCCGGCCGTTCCAAGCCTGACCCCGGCGATGCGGAGATTTCCCAACCCGATCCCGCTCAGGATAACAACACTCAGGATCATCAGGTCGTGAGCGACCGGAGAGACACCGTGCAGTTGTTGAAGAAGACTCATTGTTTACCCATAGGCATGATAGATGCCAATAGAGAGGGGGATCTGTGCGCGGCAATTGTCATTGTTGTCTCATTTCTCTGAAAGAAGGCCTTGATTTGAATGCGGTCAAGCGGGCACAGTGGGAATCGCCCCGCCGCCGGATGTCGAGGCGGACTCCCGATGATTGAAAAGCCATGATGAACACCGAAGAGCCCACCCTCCACAAATCCATTAATGCCTGGCAGATTGGACTCTACGGTCTCGGGTCGATGCTCGGCGCGGGGATCTACGCGCTCGTCGGCAAGGCGGCCGATTCACTCGGTAACGCAATCTGGCTGGCTTTCCTTGCGGCCATGATTGTCGCGATGCTGACGGGGCTTTCCTACGCTTGTGTCGGTAGCCGCTATCCGAAAGCAGGGGGCGCTGCTTATGTGACGCAGCGAGCTCTCGGGAAACCGTGGCTGAGCTATGTGGTCGGGCTCTGTGTCATGATGAGCGGACTGACGAGCATGGCGACCGGATCGCAGGCAATGGCGGAGACAATCGGCAAAGCGATGGGAATGGACCTGCCGGTCAAACTGATCGCCATTCTGATTGTGCTGTTAGTCGGTCTGGTGATCTTTCGCGGGATTCGTGAGAGCATGTGGGTGAATATTGTCTGTACGGTGGTCGAGGCGGCCGGATTGCTCTTCATCATTTTTGTGGGAGTGCAGTTCTGGGGGAGTGTCGATTATTTCGAGACACCGGCCCGGTCAACCGGGGGAACTGATGCGATTCCCGTCATGCTCATCCTTCAGGGAGCGGTGTTGATGTTCTTTTCCTTTATCGGGTTCGAAGACATTCTCAATGTCAGCGAGGAAGTGAAAAATCCCCGCCGTGATGTGCCGCTCGGATTGATCGGGGCGATGATCGTGGCGACCCTGATCTATATGGCTGTCGCAATTACGGCCGTCTCGGTGATTCCCTGGGCCGATCTGGCAAAGAGCCCGACCCCGCTGATGGAGGTGGCCAAAGCCGCCGCTCCGTGGTTCAAAAACATTGATGGCATTTACATCGGCATCACTCTTTTCGCGATCGGAAACACGGCGCTGCTGAACTACATCATGGGTTCCCGTCTCCTCTACGGAATGAGCCGCCAGGGCTTGCTCCCCGCTGTCATAGGGCGTGTCCATCCAACGCGCCGGACTCCCCATGTGGCGATTGTTCTGCTCTTCGCGGTGGTAACGTGTCTGATTCTGAGCGGCAGCGTCAAACAGCTGGCGGAATCAACCGTGTTGCTGCTCCTGATGGTCTTCAGCGTCGTTAACATTTCGCTGATTATTTTGAAGCGCAGGAAGGATGAACCGAGGGGAGGATTTGAGGTGCCGATCATCATCCCTATTCTGGGAGCAATAGTCTGCCTCACTCTGATTGCCGTGAGGATAGAGTCTGCCTGGAGCGCTCCCGGCGGATATGTTGCGCCGCTCGTTGCTCTGGTGATTGTCCTTGTATCACTCGGTTTGTTTTGGATCACACGTCCGAGGAATCCAATCCCGGATGAGTTGGACTGACACGAATAAACTCATCTATTTCCGATCCTTGCCGGGATCATAAAATATCCGGATATCGGCCTCAGTGGTTCCAAGTAGTTCCTGGGCGCGTTTAAGAGCGTTGCGAGTAGAGAGGTTCGGATTTCTCGGGTGGTTGAGAAAGATGTTTTCTTTTCCGATGACTTCGACCGAGCCCGCGTTCTTCAGCACCCGGTAGACATCCTTGGTTGCCCCGCTGATGATGACGTGCCTATCATGGGACCGCAGAAATTGAACCATCTCCTCAAGGGCAACCACGCTCGTGGCGTCCAGGTGCCGCGCATTCTTGAGGCGCAGGATGATGACGCTGAGATCAGGATCGAGTGAGGTCTTCTGGATCTGGGTGCGAAAGAGATCGGCCGCGCCAAAAAAGAGGTCGCCTTCGACGTGGACGATGGAAATGGCGGGGATGGGGCGCATTCGCTTTTCGCCGGCTTCGCGGAGTTCACCCTCCTCGGAGAATTCGTATTCAGTCAGGAAGGGGCGGCTGGCCGCGCGGAGATAAAGCATGATGGAGATGCCGACGCCGAGGAAGATGGCAATATTCAGCGGCATGAGCAGAGCCGCAATAAAGGTGGTGATGAGAACGGCGGCGTCCTCGGTGGTCGCATAGAGCGAGATGCGGATATGGTGACGATTGATGACGGAGGTCGCGATACAAATGACAAGCATGGAGAGCACGCATTTCGGAACTTCATCCATGAATCCGCCGAGGACCATCAGTCCCCCCAGGCAAAGAATCCCGCTGATGATGCTGGATAGTCTTGAGGCCGCACCGCTGTTAAAGTTGAGAGCCGAGCGGATCAAGGAACCGGAGGCTGGCATCCCGCCGGTAAGGGAGGCGGCGATATTTGCGACGCCGACGCTCAGCATATCCTGATTCACATCCGGTCGATCACCGACTTTGCTCGCAAGCGTCTTTGACATGACGGAATTCTCAAGCGCGGCGAGAAAGGCGATGGAAAAGGCAATGCCGATCAATCGACTGACATCCGAGAAAAACCCCCGTGGACTGATCTCCGGAAGGGTCGGACTAAGATCGGCGATGGTGAAAGAATTGAAGGTGGAGACACTCCATCCGGCTTGATGGTGGAGAATGGGATAAACCCCTGACATGATGAGAAGGGTGATGGCGAAGACCGGGAGTTGTTTTAAGAACCGGTTTAGAATGAGCCAGACCACAAAGGTGGCTCCGGCGAGGACGGTTGGCTGCCATTGGGCTTCGTCGATCACCGAAAATGTGTCCTGAAGAATCGTGAAAAAGGTTTTTGGTTCATCCGAGGCGGCATCCGGGAGGGTTAAACCCAGGAGGTGGCCCAGTTGATTTGCGATGATCAGAAACGCGGCACCGGTAATGTAACCGACGACGACTGAGCGGCTCACGTACTGGACAAGCTCGGCTACGCGAAAGAGAGCTCCGACGGTGAGGAGGATGCCCACGAAGAGCACAAGCATGGGCAGATAGAATATCCGATCCGCGGCCGAGAATGCGGCGAGGCTCGCAAAGAGCATGAAGGCGGTCGCGTTACTCGGGCCAAGGATGGTATGTCTCGACCCGGCGAGCAATGGTGCGACAATGGAGGCCACGGCGGAGGTCACGATTCCGTATTTGATGGGAATGCCGGCAATCGCCGCGTAGGCCATGCCCTGGGGAAAGGAGAGGAGCGCAACGTTCAGCCCCGCTCCTGCATCGGCGCGAAGATGCGATAGCCGGTATCCTTTGAAGCCGTGACGGGCCGGAAAGAGTTCGATGGGATTTGTCCGGACGAACTCACCGACACCGGTGAAAAGTCGTCTCAGGATCCATCGAAACCTTCTCATCATGAGGGAATTGTCTTCAACTATCGGCTCAAGCGCGATGCTTGACAAATCGTAAGACGGATTGTTTTCGACAAAGGCCCTCCCGGCTGACCGAAGCGAAAACAACGAAGGTCTTTGACAATCAACCTGGTTTTCAACCTGCCTCGAACAGAGTGGGCTTAACGCGTCTCAGTTTTCCGGTGACTTGTCCTGCGGTGCCTCACATGGCGTGAAACTGCCGCCCAGAGCAAGATAAAGATCAACCCGGTTATCGAGCCGCATCCGCTTGACTCCGAGCAACTGGGACCGGCTCGTGAAAAGCCGCTGCTGTGATGTTAGGACGGTGAGGATGTCTCCGGTTCCGAGATCAAACTCATCCAAAGACCGCCGATAGGCGGCCAGTGCGAGTCGTGAAGCTTCGGTGAGGGCCTCAAAGCGCCGGTTCAGAAACGATTCGGCGGCGAGCGCATTCTCGACCTCGGCAAAGGCAGTGAGGGCGGTCTTCTCGAACTCGGTCGCGGACAGTTGCAGTTCGGAATCGCGTTTGGAGACATTGGCCCGGAGACGCCCTCCCTGAAGGATGGGCTGGGCGAGATTACCTGCGATACTCCAGACACTGAAGTCGGAATCGAGGAGGTCGCCGATATCGTCGCTCACGGTCCCGTAGCGACCTGTCAGGCTGAGGGCCGGGAGAAGGGATCGTTTGGCCTCGAGGAGACGTTTGTCGGCTGCGGCGATGCGGCGTTCAGCGGCGGCGAGGTCTGGTCGCCGGTCGAGCAGGGTGGCGGGAAGGTCGGCCGGAACGCTTCCGGGGAAACCCGGGAGCGAGGCTGATTTGCCGGCGGCCCCGGCGGGATAGCTGCCGGCGAGAACCTCCAGTTGCCGCGAGGTCCGCCCCACCAGTTCCTCTCTTGAGGCGAGCCCGTCTTTCGCGTTGGCAACATCCGCTTCAGCAAGGAGCAACTGGGAAGCGAGGTTCTGTCCGTTCTCCTCGATACCCTGTTCAAAACGTTCGCGAATGGCCGATTCCGTCTCCGAAAAGGTGGCGATCGCGGAGCGGGACAGTTGCACCTGTTCTCTTGCCTCGGCGAGGGCGAACCAGGTTTTTGCCGCCTGTCCCGCGAGGGAGAGTTCTGCCGTGGAACGATCAAAAGTCGATGCTTCGAACTCGGCCACGAAGGCGGATTTTGCAGCCGCGATGCGTCCCCAAAGATCAATCTCCCAGCTGAGGTCAAGAGAGAGCCCGAACCGGTTGCTCAGGGAAGAAAGAGGGACTCCGGGCGGCCCCAGGGGGAATCCGACAATGATCTGCTGTTCCCGCTGGCCGGAGAATCCCCCCTGAAGTTGAGGGTAGAGTTCAGCTCCGGCGATGCGCGCGTTCGCTCCGGCAATCTCAATGCGGGACTGGGCTGCCTTGAGGTCTTTGTTGCCCGTCATGACCACACCGATATACTCAGTCAGTTCGGGAGCCTTGAAGCTTTCGACCCAGTTGCAGTCGGGAATGAGATCGTGATGATACGATGATCCGGCAATCCAATGCCCTGGTGCCTTGATGCTGCTGTGATGTTTTGCGTCCGGAGGAGAGACCGATTCACAACTGCTCAGAAGGAAAAGGCCCGCCGCCAGGACCGCGCAGATTCTTCCCGCCGAAGACAGCCGATTTTCTCCCGGGGCGGGGGTGAAAATCAGGGAGCCGACGGAGAAATGCATACGCTGGGAAATGGGGGAGGCAACGAGGGGGGAAAGTTTCTCCGTCGTCGCCTGGGTGATGGAGCTGTCAGAGTGCGCGTGCGTGTGTCCGGGGCGGGTGTGGCTTCTTTCGACACGAAGGGAGCGGAAACCTTCAGAGAAACGTTTCAAACAGTTGTTAGATGTTCGCAAGGGAAGAATTCGCCCTCTTCACCGCTGGAATACGTCCACAGATCCCCCTGTGATGCGGGAAAAAACACAGGAGGAGGGCCCCGGTTCTCAGGGTTGAACCGGAGGGGCTGCTTTGACCGGCTCGATGTTCATGATCTTGTCATGGATCTTGAGAATCTCCTTCGACTTCTCGAAGAAGGTATCCACCTCGGCGCTGCCGGCCTCATTGGAGGCGATGACCTGCTCCAACTGGGCAAGATACTGGTTCACATCAAGGGAAATGCCTGACATCTGGCGCTGCGCGGCGGCATAGGCGGTAGCAACCACGGTTTGGGCCTCGACGAGAGCGGAGCGACGTCCCTGATTTTCAAAGTAATCGGCCCGTTCCTCCTTGAACTCCTTGTTTTTGAAAATCCGCTTTCCAAGCGGGGTGGTTTCGAGCGGGTCGACCGCATTTGCCGGCAGGGTGGAGAGCTGTTTTGCAAAAAAGCGGTCCAATTCGCGAAACTCATTGAGCGGCTTGGCATACTGCTGGTGGAGGAAGGCGAGACCGTTGACCACACCTGACAGCTTGGCGACCTCCTCTTTGTCGATCTTCTGACCGGCACGGAGACGGGTCTCGATGTCGCCGATATAGGCCAGGGTCGACCGGCTGTCATAGACGATCTCATTCATCTGCGAATAAGTGCGCTGCAACTGTTCGGAGTGTTCTTTCTTGAGCGTTTCGACCTGGGCGCTCCACTCTTCGTTGATTCGCTCGGTCTCGGCCTGTTTGTCGGCGAGAAGGGAGGAAAGCTCGGCGTTTTTGTTCTCCAGTTCGCTGACCCGGCTGGAGATACTCTTGACCTGCTGTTCCAGGGTGAGGGCCCTGGACTGTTCTTCGCTCCAGAGTTTGCCGAGGAATCCTGCGGTGGCGGCTGCGGCGAGGAAAAGAATCGCGAGGAGAACGATCGCGATGGTTTTTCCCTTTCCGGGTTTCCCATAGCCGTAAACTTCCAGTGCTTTGTCGGGGTCGTAGTGATCGCTCATTGGTTTACAGTGTAGTCGGGTTTTGTTTCATTTCTACCCTTTCGAACGTTTCAGGGATTCTATTCTATGGTAATAAATACCGGGATCCGTGGGATTTCTTTCAATGAGCATCAAGGGCATCGGGCTTAGGGCGGCATTTCTCGGGTCGATTCGTCCCGAAACCTCCTTTCAATTGCTCTTCGATCATCTCCCCGGGGTGCTTTTTTTCGCCAAGGATCGCGAGGGTCGCCTGCTGGCGGCGAACCGGGGGCTCCTCGACCTCTACGGCTATGCCAGAGAGGAGGATTTCTGGGGGGTGACGGACTTTGAACTTTTACCCCGCAGTCTCGCCGAGAAGTTCCGGCAGGATGATCTCAAGGTGATCCGCACCGGCATCCCCATGCTTGAAATCGTCGAGCTCTTCATCAGCCGTCAGGGGATTCCGGCCTGGTTTCTGACAAACAAGATTCCGGTTCACTCGCGCGAGGGGGAAGTGATCGGGGTGATGGGTACGATACAGGACTATGAGAAACAGCGTGAGTTGCTCCCCTCCGACTCGGACATTTCCGCAGCGCTGGGGCATATCGGTGCCCATTTCCACGAGGAGATTCAGATCCCGGCTCTCGCTGCCATGTGCGGGCTTTCCGTGCGACAGTTCGAACGGAAGTTCAAGGAGCACCTCAAGACTCCTCCCCAGCAGTATATCATCAAGATGAGGGTTCACGCCGCCTGCGACGAACTCCGCCGCTCGAAAAAGGCCATCTCCGACATTGCGACCGATCTCGGATTCTACGATCAGTCGGCATTTTCCCGGCAATTTCGGAAGCACATGGGAATGACTCCCTTATATTATCGCAAGGAATACCGGTGACGGAAGCAGGGCAATGAAAATGAAGCGAGTGGTGGTCTCAGGTGTTTGTCTGGCGGCATTTCTACTTTTGCCGGAGATCCGCAGTATCGCTGCTCCGGTCGTGGTGAAAACGATTCCGCAGAGCGAATGGAATTCGGGCGGGGTCGAGCCAGTCGCGGGGAAATTGTTTCCCCATGGCAACGGCATCACTTCCCTGGTTCTCCACCATACCCAGACGCCCAACGAAGCGCCCGCGATGGAGAAGGCCCGGTTGCGGAGCATCCGCCGCTACCACATGGTCGAGAAGGAATGGGGTGAGGTCGCCTATCACTATTTTGTTGGTTCGTCAGGACAGATCTACGAGGGCCGCGACTGGCGCTTCGCGGGTGACAGCGGAACGACCTATGATCTCAACGGGCGGTTGTTGATTTGTCTCCTGGGGGATTTTACGGAAACCATGCCGACGGAGAAAGCGCTTGATGCCATGCTCCGGCTCGTTGCGGCGAAGTTGCATGAGCACAAGCTCACCCCTTCCGATGTCGTCACCCACCAGATGGTCGCCGCCACCGATTGCCCCGGTACCGCGATGCAGAAGTGGTTCGAGGGGGAGGGAAAACCCGCGATTGCCCGGCAGTTCGAGGGGCTGGAAGTCCAGGCGACAAAGCCGGAGTGAGGGCTTTCAGCCTCTGAGGGCGAGGCTGCGGCAGGGAATCTGGCAAACGGCCGGAGCCGTCACTCCAAAGGGTTGATTCTTTGCCGGAGGATGTCCTTGCGCAGGGGGGAAATGTAAAATACTGTTCACAAAAACAGTATTTCAACCATGCCTGTCACCGGAGCCGCCAAAATCGATGCCCTTGAATCCCTGCGCAAGCAATTGGGCCGTCAGATCAAGTCGGGGACCGAATTGCTTCAGGAGCGGGAACAAAAAGGCATTTGCCTCGTCACCGGACTCGATGGCCTGGACGAAACTCCGGGCGGTGGTCTGCCGCGGGGACAACTCACTGAGATCATCGGTCGGGGTCCTTCGCGCGGACTGGGTGTCGTGATGGCTGCTCTGCTCGCCCGGGCGAGGGGAGAGGGGCGCTACGTCATGCTCCTCGATGTCGGGGCGGGCTTTTCGATCGAGAGTTTTCCTGAAGGCGATCTCGAGTCGCTCCTCCGGGTCGGTTGCGATTCGGCGAAGCAGGCCGTCGAGGCGCTCGATGTCGCGACCCGGGATGAAAACTTTCACCTTTTCCTGCTCGACGGGCGCGACTGCGAGCCGTCCGACTGGAAATCAGTTCGGACGCAGCAGTGGTATCGCATTCTCAATCAACTGCGTCAGCGCGAGGCCGTCGCGGTCCTCTTCGCCCGCAGCGAGGTTACAGGCGCAACCAAACACCGCCTCGAAGTCGTCTCGCGCCTCGCCCTCGGTGATCTCCATCAGGAAAGGCTTGTGATTCTCAGCCGGACGCAGTTCCAGCCGGTGCGGCATTTCACGGAGGAAAAGGCAGGAGCACTTCGTGCGGGATGAAAAGGAAAGAGGGTCAGGTGAGGGATCATACCCTGTCTGCTTACGCCGTCGTGTGGTGCCGTGATTTCCGGCTCCAGGCGGTGAAGCGCCGCAGCGGGCGCGGTCTTCCCGTGGCCCTCGTCGATGACACGCAGCGGCAGTCCATCGTGCTCTGTTGTAATGCGCTCGCCGCCCGCAGCGGGGTCGAGCCGGGGATTCCGACGGTGCAGGCCCTCGCGCGGTGTCCGCTCTTGAAAGTGGAACGTCCGTCGGAGGCGGCGGAACTCGCGGCGGGACGAAGCTTGCTCGAGACGGCCCTGAGCTGGGTGCCGGGCATCGAAGAGACCGGCCCCGGCATCCTCACCCTGGATCTCGCGACGCAGCCGCCGGCGCAGTGGCAGGAGAGTGCCTTTCGTCTGCGCGACCGGCTTTTCTTCCTCGGACTTGAGGTCGTGATCGGTCTTGGCGAAACGCCCGCGCTCGCCCGTCTTGCCGCCCAGGCCGCGCTCCACGGCGGAGTTGAGGTCTGGCATTTGCGCCCCGAAGAGCGGCTCGAAAAGCTGGATCAGCTTCCCCTTATCATTGCCGAGACCGGATCCGGGCTGAATGAAAAGCTCCGTCTCTGGGGCCTGCAAACTCTCGGTGCCTTTGCCCGGCTGCGGCGCGAGGATATTGCTTCGCGGCTTGGAGACGAGGGTGTGGAGCTCTGGCTTCGCCTCACCGGACGGCTCCGGCGTCCGCTTCGTCTTGCCAAACTGGAGCAGCTCTTCGAGGAGCATCACGACTTTGAGTATGATCTCCATGAGCGCGAGCCGCTCCTTTTTATCCTGCAGCGATTTATTGAAACGCTCGTTGGACGTGTCGCGCAAACGGGACGGGCCGCGACAGCGGTGCATTTTTTGCTCAGCTTTGCCGACGGCTCCTGTCATGCGAAACGTCTTTCCCTGCCGGAACCGTCCCTCGATTCCGAAGTGCTTTTCCGCCTCGTCAGCGGGCATCTTGAGTCCTTTGAAATGAAGGCCGCCGTGGTCGCCCTGCGTCTCCGCTTTGAACCTTCGGATCCGGTCGCTTCGCAGAAAAATCTCTTTGGTGCGGGACTGCGGAATCGTCATCAGTATGAGGAAACCCTCAAACGCCTCCGCAAGATCGTGGGCAGCGACCGCATCGGCTCGCCCCGTTCCGTCGACAGTCATCGGCCCGGTCTGTTTGAAGATGCGCCCCTGCCGGCCGAACTGGGGGAGGGGGGAGGGAGGGCATCGGGACCTCCTGTGACAGGCCCCACCTTACGACGCTATCCGGCCGGCTTCCGCACCCGCGTGCAGGTGCGCGACGGGATTCCTTTGCGGGTCGAATCCTCCCGGATCTCGGGGGTGGTCATCAACGTTTCCGGTCCCTGGAAAAGCGGCGGCGACTGGTGGCACCACGGACAGCACTGGGAGCGCATCGAATGGGATGTCGAGCTTCTTAATCACGGACTGTTCCGCCTCGTCGAGACAGGACGGGGCTGGGTGCTGGAGGGATATTATGATTGAGCAAAATCCCGTAGCGAAGTTCGTGGGAACTTCAGAGGCCGCAGCCTAACCGTCATCCATAAATGACCGATCATCCCTCCGACTACCACGAACTGCACGCCCGCAGTGCCTTCAGTTTCCTGCGCGGGGCCTCGGCACCGGAGACGCTCGCGGACCGGGCGGGGGAGTGCGGGCTCCCGGGTGTGGCGGTGTGCGACCGGAACGGGTTTTATGGCTCGGTCAGGTTTCACCAGCGGGCCAGGGAAAATGGATTCCGCGCTCTCGTCGGGACCGAGCTGACGATGACCGATGGCTCTGTCCTTCCCGTGCTCATCAAAACCCGGGCCGCCTACCGGGCTGTCTCCCGTCTCCTCACCCGCGCGCAGTTGCGATCGGCCAAAGGCAACTGTTCGCTCGAGTGGTCCGAGCTCACCGAAGTTGCCGATGACATCGCTGTTCTCAGTGGAGACGACGAGGGGCCGCTCGAGCGGGGCTGGAGTGAGGACGGTCGCCGCGGCATGGAGGCGGCCCTGCAGACGCTCCTCCGTCACGTGCCCGAACGGAATCTCCACCTCGAAATCCAGCGCCACGCGATCCGTGGAGAGGAATCTCTTCTCCGGGCCAAGATCGATCTTGCCGCCGCTTATCGCATCCCGCTCCTCGCGACGAACGGCGTCACCTATGCCTTTGCGAAAAACCGTCAGGTGCAGGATGTCTTCACCTGCCTGCGCCATCACACCACCCTCGATGCGGCGGGGCGGCGCCTCGCGATCAACGGCGAACGACATCTCAAAACGGCGCCGGAGATGGCGACGCTGTTTCACGATCATCCTGAGGCCATCCTCAATACCCGACGTCTCGCCGAAGAGATCGATTTTTCCCTCGAGAATCTCGGTTACGAATTTCCCTCCTACGAGGTCCCGCCAGGCCACTCGATGGACAGCTACCTCGCTGAACTGACCTGGGGCGGGATGAAGGATCGTTACCGCAAACCGTCATCGGCGGTGAAGGCCCAGATCACGAAGGAGCTCGATCTCATCAACCGCCTCGGCTTCAGCGGGTATTTTCTGATCGTCTGGAGCCTCGTTCGCTACTGCCGGGAAAACGGGATCATGGTGCAGGGCCGGGGGAGTGCCGCGAACAGCGCGGTCTGCTTTTGTCTCGGGATCACCCCGGTTGATCCGGTCGGGGCAAAGCTGCTTTTCGAGCGCTTTCTCAGCGAAGGCCGCAAGTCGTGGCCCGACATCGACCTCGATCTCCCGAGCGGGGACCAGCGCGAGCAGGTCATCCAGGAAGTCTACCGCCGCTACGGTCGACACGGGGCCGCCATGACCGCCAACGTCATCACCTACCGGGGCCGCAGCGCGGTGCGCGAGATCGGCAAGGTCCTTGAGTTCCCCGAGGAAATGCTCGGCCGTTTCTCCGATCTTTATGCGAGCGGCGACTACCGGCACACTCTCGCCTTTTCCGATCAGGTCGCCCAGTCGGGCATCACCGCCGATCATCCGCGGGCGGCGGCGCTGGCTTCGCTCTACGAGCAAATCTACGGCCTTCCAAGACATCTCGGCCAGCACTCGGGCGGCATGATCATTTGTCAGGGTGCCCTCGATGCGGTGATGCCCCTGGAAAACGCGAGCATGCCGGGCCGCACCGTCGCGCAGTGGGACAAGAACGACTGCGAGGACATGGGGATCATTAAGGTGGATCTGTTAGGGTTGGGAATGATGGCGGTGATTCAGGACGCGCTCATTCTCTCCGAATCGCGGGGACGTCCCGTCGATCTTGCGCAGATCCCGAAGGACGATGTCGCGACCTACGACCTGATGTGCTCGGCCGACACCATCGGCGTTTTCCAGATCGAGAGTCGGGCGCAGATGAATACCCTGCGCCGCATGCAGCCGCGCTGCTTTTACGACGTTGTCATCGAGGTCGCGATCGTGCGACCCGGTCCCATCGCGGGCGGACTCGCTCATCCTTATCTTGAACGCCGCGCCGGATTGCAGCCCATTGATTACATCGATGAAAAGTTGCGGCCCACTCTCGAACGGACTCTCGGCGTCCCCATGTTCCAGGAGCAGGTCTTGAAAATGGCGATGGTCATGGCCGACTTCACTGGAAGCGAGGCCGAGGAACTGCGCCGCGCCCTCAGTTTCCATCGATCCCACGAGCGCATGCGCAAGGTCGAGGTGAAACTGCGCCGGGCCCTCGAGGAACGCGGCGTGAGCGAGGCAGCGGTCGAGAGCATTGTCAAAGTGATCGGATCGTTCGCCCTCTACGGTTTCCCCGAGTCACACGCGATCAGTTTCGGACTCCTTGCCTACGCGAGCAGTTACCTGAAGGTGCATCGCGCCGCCGAGTTCTATACCGGACTGCTCAACAACCAGCCCATGGGTTTCTATTCCCCGGCCACGCTCATTCAGGAGGCGAAACGCCGCGGGCTGCGTTTTCTCGCGCCCTGCGTCGTCGAGTCCGGCTGGCGCTGCGAAGTGATGGACGACACGACGATACGGCTCGGGCTCATCAATGTGCTCGGACTGAGAGAGGCGGCCGTCTCCGTGATGCTGCGCGAACGTGAACGCGAGTCCTTCCGTTCACTTGAGGACTTCCGGCAGCGGACCGGATTTGATCGGACCCAGATACGTCACCTTGCTTCGGTCGGGGCCCTCGCAAAACTTTCATCAACGAGGCGGCAGGCGCTCTGGATGGTCGAGGCTCCGGCGCTGGAGCAGGGGGATCTGTTTGCGGAACGAAACGCCAGCCGGAGTCTGAAAGTGGCCGAGTGTCCGCTCCCGGAAATGTCTTACACCGAACGAATCCAGGCGGATTTTTCCGGGATGGGATTAACGACGGGAAAACATCCAATGGCCCTCGCGCGGACCTGGCTGGCCGGCCATATTCTGCCCGCGACGAGTCTGCATCAGGTGCCGCACGGCGCCCGCGTCTCAACTGCCGGGGCCGTAATCTGTCGCCAGCGTCCCGGCACGGCGAAGGGAGTGGTCTTCATCACGCTGGAGGACGAGACCGGCTTGTCGAATGCCATCGTTTACAGCAAGATCTTCGAGGAATATCGCCTCACCATCACGACCGAGGCCTTTCTTGTCATCACGGGCACGATTCAGCATGCCGAGGGCACGACTCATGTGATGGCGGAGCGGATCGAGGCGCTCGAGTCAGGGGAATTGCCGAGCGGGGCCTCACATGATTTCCATTGAGTTAAGACGACAGAAGTTCACTCCCGCTCAACACCGGAGAGAGACTTAGGTCAGTTTTTCTAAATAATTGACACAGAATCACTTCGGAATTGCCTTGTCGGTGTGGCATTCGCCCTGCAAGATGAGTCCGTAATGGCCGATCAACAACTGCCACACCAAAGAACCCTACCATGAAAACACTGAAACTGAATCTCTCCACCACTGTCGCCTTCCTTGCTCTCGCGGCAGTGAGCTGCCTCTTCAATGCCTGTGAGAAAAACCCCAAGCCGATCGAGAAAGTCAAAGACGGCTTGAACATCCGCGAAAACGAGGAGATCAAAGATGCCGCCGAAGCGGTGGGCAAAGCCGTCGAAAAATCCGGTGAAAACATCAAGGAAGCGGTCAAAGACGCGACCAATTGAGGAGCGTCCGCAGACTGCGGTCACTTCAATGATTCTGGGGCGGGGCAGGGGATATTTTCTTGCTCCGCTTTTTTTTGCCCGTTCAGTAAGAGAATGATCCTCTTCACTATCACCGTCGCCGCAATCGGACTTCTCTGCGGCGGGTGGTATCTCTACGAGCATCGCTGGGACCGGCGACTTTTCGGGCATCGATCAGGTTCGGATTTTGTGATCAATGTCCGGGCAGGGAAGGCGGCAGGGTTGCTCCGTGAGGCCGGGGTTCTTCCCATTGACGTGCGTCCCGCCCCGTCCTACCGCGCCGGGCATCTGCCGGATGCAGTGAATGCCCCTTTCGAAGGGGTGCTGGACTCCACTGCCCTCACGGGAATTGACCGCGGCCGGCCCGTTCTGGTCTATTGCGACGGAGGGTATCGGAGCCGGCGATCCATCCCTTCCATTCAGGCTGCGGGCTTCACTTCCATTTACCATCTCCATCGCGGAATGATCTCCTGGAAAATGGCGAAGGAAGCCGTCGAATCCGGTTCCGCCACGTGATTGCGTCATCGTGTCGAACTTTAGAATGTCGTATTTTTACAAAAACGACGCCCGTTGAGACAATACCCCACCGGAGGCATGTGGTATCATCGGGGAGTCAGTAGCATGGCTCCATCCTCTTTGATCGATGACTCAACCCTCCTCAGTTCTTACTATTGCCCTGTTTACAGTCTGTCTGATGACGAACGGTGTTGCGGAGGTGGATGAGGCCGGCCTCACTTTTTACCGGGAAAAAGTCTATCCCGTCCTGCAGACGAATTGTTTCAAATGCCATGGCGGCGGTGATGAGCTGAAGGGAGATTTCCGGCTCACCAGCCGGGCCGGTCTCCTCCACGGTGGTCACTACGGATCCGCCTACGATGCGGACGATCCGGCGTCGAGCGTGTTGTTGGAGATGATCAGTTACAAGGATGCCGATCATCAGATGCCGCCAAAGGGAAAGCTTCCGGATGAAGCTCGCCTGGTTCTCGCCCACTGGATGGAGATGGGGGCACCCTATGATCCGGCGCTGGAGATCAATGGCAAGGCGGTCGAACGGCGCGGATTCACGGTCACCGGCGAGGACCGCGAATGGTGGGCCTACCGTCCGGTTTCAAAAGAGGCCCCTCCGAAGGTGGCGGATCCGGTGTGGGGACAAAATGGAATTGATGCTTTTGTCAGGGCGCAGTTGGATCGTGAGGGCCTCACCCCGAATCCTCCGGCAGCTCCCGAAGTTCTGGTCCGTCGGCTTTATTACGACCTCATCGGTCTTCCCCCGACTCCGGATGAGGTCGAGGCATTTGCTTCGGCGTCTGAGAAAGATGCCGAAGCCGCCTGCCGTTCCACCATCGAGGAACTCCTCGCCCGTCCCCAGTATGGCGAAAAATGGGCGCGGCATTGGCTCGATCTGGTTCGTTATGCCGAATCGAACGGCTTCGAGCGGGACAATCCAAAGCCGCATATCTGGCGATATCGGGATTACGTTATCGACTCCTTCAATTCGAACAAGCCTTACGACCAATTTGTGATTGAGCAGATCGCCGGTGATGAGATCGCCGTTCCGACGAAGGAATCCCTCATTGCCACGGGTTACCACCGGCTCATGCAGTGGGATGACGAGCCCGCCGATCGCGAGCAGCATGTCTACGATGTGCTCGCCGACAATGTCCAGATCACGAGCGAGACTTTCCTCGCGACGAGCCTCGGCTGCGCCCGCTGTCATGATCACAAAGCCGATCCCGTTTCACAAAAGGATTACTACGCCTTCATGGCATTCTTCCGGGGAGTGACCCACTACAAGACGGAGGGAACGATTCTGAACTGGGCTTCGCCGGAGGAAAAAGCGAACTTTGAAAAGGAGCAGAAGTCAAAGATCGCCTCGCTCGAGGGGGCGCGATCCGCTCTTGCCGGTGAGATCAAGACCATCATGGAAAAGGCCGGTTTGCTAGGGGCGGCTTCAGATGCTGAGGTGGCTCCTCTGATCGATGACGCGCGAGGTGCCGGATCGGAATGGTCCTACACAACGGTGAAGCCGGACGATGACTGGCGCGATATTGCCTACGTGAACAAGTCGTGGTTTAAGGGCATGTCAGGATTCGGTGCGGCAAATCCACCCGGATCGGTCATCAGGACGGAATGGAAGACTCCCGAGATCTGGATGCGCACGAGCTTCGGATTGAAGGCTCTGCCCGAGTCTCTCATCCTCGACATCCATCACGACGAGGATGTCGAAGTTTACCTCAACGGGACCCGCATCTTCGAGGCAAAAGGATTCACGACAAAATACAAAACCATCGTCCTGCCGAAGTCAGCCCTCGACGTGCTCCAGACCGGGCGCAACTCGGTCGCAGTCTATTGCCGCCAGACCGGGGGAGGTCAGTACATCGATCTTTCTCTCCGCACCGCGGCGGGCGCGACGGGATCGGTTGAGAGTCTGCTCTCCGGGCCGGGATCGAAGCGGTTCATTGATCAGGTCAGAGAGACGGCCGGTCGAGATCTCGTTGCTGAACTCCGGAAGCTCGATGAAGACCTGGCGAACCGGCGCAAAGCTTCGGCGGGCATGCCGATCAACGCGGTGACTGAAGCCGGACCTGTTCCTGGACCAATGCACATTCACCAGCGGGGGAGCGCACATGCTCCGGGCGATGAAGTAAAGCCGGGTCTGCCTGCCGTCCTCGCAAGCAAAAGTTCTGATCCGCGTTTTCTGGAGGCGTCACCCGTCCGGCACGAAGAACGGATAACTTCGGGACGACGGCTTGAGCTGGCGAAGTGGATCGTGGATCCAGCGAATCCACTGACGGCAAGGGTCATGGTGAACCGCCTCTGGCAGCATCATTTCGGACGGGGGATTGCCCCGAGCACCTCGGACTTCGGGCATCTCGGGGAAAAGCCGACTCATCCCGAACTGCTCGACTGGCTCGCGACGCAATTCCGTGAGGGAGGATGGGACATGAAGGCAATGCACCGCCTCATTCTCCTCAGTAACACCTACCGGATGTCTTCAGAACCGGAATCGGCAAATCTTGAGAAGGATCCACGGAATCTGAACTTCTGGCGTGTTGATATGCGAAGGCTCACGGCGGAGGAACTGCGCGATTCGATTCTGGCTGTGTCAGGGAGCCTCAATCTGAAAAGCCACGGGGAGTGGGTTTTCCCTCCCCTTCCTGCGGAGGTTCTTGCCACGGCATCACGTCCCGGAGAGGGGTGGCCGGTTTCGAAAGATACGGAGGATCATTTCCGTCGCTCGCTGTATGTCCATGTGAAGCGCAGTCTCCGTCATCAGATGCTCGCCGATTTCGACCAGGCCGACACGGACACGAGCTGTGCAGTGCGTTTTGCCACGACGGTGCCGACGCAGGCATTGACGATGTTGAATTCGTCTTTCGTCAATGAGCAGGCACGGATCTTCGCAAAGCGGATGCGCGAGTCAGGCGGAGATGTGAGGGCACAGATCGCAGACGGGCTGCAGGTCGCGTTGCAGCGTCCGGCCAGGCCTGAAGAGCTCGATCATCTCACCGCATTCTACGAGTCACTCCAGCGTGATGCCTCGCTCACTCCTGTGCAGGCCCTCGACCGGGTTGCCCTGCTGACGCTGAATCTGAATGAATTTATCTACCTCGACTAAGATCATGAAAAAGCGCACCAAATCCGATTTCTGCGGAAACGTGAATCGTCGCGAGTTTCTGCACACCGTGGGCGGAGGCTTCCCCGCGCTAGCCCTTACCGGACTGCTCGGAAGTGAAGGCTTCTTTAAGGAGCTGAAGGGGGCGACAACTTCGGCCGTAACCCCCCTCGCGAGTCGTCCTCCCATGATCCGGGGGAAAGCGAAGAGCGTCATTTTCCTCTTCATGTACGGCGGTCCCAGCCACATTGACACGTTCGATTATAAGCCGGGCATGTATGGAATGGACGGGAAGACGATCGAGGTGAAAACCTTCGGCCGCGGCGGAAAGAAGAACGAAGGCCGCATCGTCGAGCCGAAGTGGAAGTTCAAGCCATACGGAGAGTGCGGCAAATACGTCTCGGACCTTTTTCCCCACGTCGGAAGCTGCGTCGACGACATCGCCTTCGTCCACTCCATGACAGCTGATTCGCCCATCCACGGCTCTGCTCTGCTCATGATGAATAGCGGTTCTCTCATCAGCGGGCACCCCTCTCTGGGATCATGGGTGAACTACGGGCTCGGGTCAGTCAATGAGAACCTGCCCGGCTATGTGGTGATGTTAGATCAGAGTGGTGGCCCTATTTCTGGGGCTAAAAACTGGACATCGGGCTTCATGCCGGCGAGTTATCAGGGCACCGTTTTTCGCTCACAGGGGAATCCCATCCTCAACCTGCAGCATGTCGATGGCATGGCCGCGGGTGAGCAGCGCATGCTCATCGATTCGCTGAATCATCTCAACGCCGGCCATTTGTCACCGCGTTTTGACAACACGAACCTTTCCGCCCGCATCTCCAGCTACGAACTGGCCTATCGCATGCAGGCGACTGCCCCCGAGGCCATCGCCGTCGAGGAAGAGAGCGAAGAGACAAAAGCACTCTACGGGATGGATCGCAAGGAGACCGAGGACTTCGGTCGCAAGTGTCTTCTGGCCCGCCGTCTTGTCGAGCGGGGAACGCGCTTCATCCAGATCTACTCGGGCGGAGCCCACAACGACCACAACTGGGATGCTCACGGCGATCTCGAGGACAATCACAATCTTCACGCGGGGGCGACCGACAAACCGATTGCAGGATTGCTCAAGGACCTGAAACGTCGCGGTATGCTGGAGGATACTCTCGTTGTCTGGGGAGGGGAGTTCGGTCGCCAGCCCACGGCGGAATACGAGAAGGGAACCGGGCGCGATCACAATAGCTACGGATTCACCATGTGGATGGCCGGTGGTGGCATCAAAGGAGGCGTCTCAGTCGGCCAGACAGATGAACTCGGTGCCATGGCCGTAGACAATCGCTTCCATGTGAAAAATCTCCACGCCACCATTCTCAGTCTCATGGGGCTGGACCCGAATGAGCTCAGCTTTTTCTTCGGCGGACTGGATCACAAACTCGTCGGAGTCGAGGGAGCGGATCCGATTCGGGAAGTAATGACGTAAAGCTCTTTAGCTTTTAGCCATTTTGCGTTTTAGCTTTCAGCCTACCCAGTTGAAGGTGACCGGCTTCTCTATGTCCGGGTGGAGACTGAGAAAAACGGGGCAATTCATCGCGGCCTTTTCGATTGCACCTGCCTTTGGATGATCGGCGGACAGGGGGACCGTCATTTCGATGGTGAGACGTGCTATCCTTCGAGGGGGTTCGGGAGTCATCTCCTTCAGGACCCGGACCCTGGTTCCAGTGAGGTTGATCTCGTTACGCTCCGCAAAGATTCCCATGATAGTCATCATGCAGACGCCGAGTGAGGAGGCCATTAGATCAGTTGGTGAGAAGCGCTCTCCCTTTCCGCAGTTGTCCACGGGTGCGTCAGTTTCGATGCTCGATCCTGAAGGGCCGTGGGTGGCGGAGCAGCGGAGGTTTCCCTCGTAGACGGCGTTGATTTCAACCATGGTGTCAATTATTGGAGGCTGCGCATGACCCGGCCCTTCAGTTCGCCGGTCAGGGTAATGCCTTTATCAGTAAAGTCGGCGGCAAATACTTCAAGATCGCCGGCGAAACTGGAGTTGGCGAGGGCTGTAACCTTCGCGCCGGTTATACTGACATCCTTCAAGAATGTTCCACTAATGATGACCTCCTGACCAATGATGGCGATGGGAACCTCGGTGACCCCGGCACTGTAGTTGATAAAGTTGCCGATATAGACAGTTGGTTCAGTGGGGGCAGTTGTGACCCGGCCATCCGTGTTTGCCAGGTTAACGACGGTATAGCCGTCCTTGACGAATCGTCCGGGCCCGTAATAGGCAACCGCCGCTACCAGTCCGATGAAGAGTATGACAATAAGCAATAGACTGCCTCCGAGACAGCCACAACATCCTCCACAGCCTCTTCTCTTTTTCAATGGTTCGTAGGGGTCGGTTGGGTGAGTGCGTTCTTTCTTTTTCTTTCCAGCTTTTGTTTCAGTGGTTCCAAAGGCATAGGTCGGCCCGGAGTTCGCTGTATCGATAATATGCGGCCTCGGGGGCGGTGGAGCCGGGATTCCATCAGGCAGGTTGCTGTTGGGGTCTTGAGAGGTTGGATCACTCATAAGAAACGCTCGTGCAGAGGAACGGACATTATTCGGTTTCTTTCAAGCCAAAAAGTCTCAGATTGTCAGGATGAGGGAACTACGGGTCCCCGGGTCCTCGGGGGTTTTTACCGGAATCTGGCGGTCCTTGATCCGACTGGATCGGAGGAATCGGTCGATTCTTTCCGGGCAGGAGCCTGGAACGTGCTGTCCTGACCCTCTTGTAAGGCCTGCTCGTCTGTGGCAGGGTTGCAGGCAAGTGAGATTCCAATGACAGATCCCGTTTCCAGCAACGAATTCCGCCAGCACGGAACACTCAAGCGCTACTTCCTCACCGGGTTGATTTCGATCATTCCGCTTTGGATTACCTGGCTGGTGCTATCCTTTCTTTTCAATTTGCTCTCGGGGATCGGCACTCCGCTCTTCGAAGGGCTCGCGAAGCTGGTGGGTCCCGAGTATCCGCTTATCGCAAACATTCTCGACAGTAAGACGACCCTCTCGATCGTTGGAGTCATCCTTGTTCTTGCGTGTCTCTTTCTTCTTGGCTGGTTTACCACGAATTTTATCGGTCGTCGCCTCTTCAGCTTTTTCGAGGGTGTCTTTCATCGCATCCCTTTTGTGAAGACGATCTACGGATCAGTCAAAAAGCTTATCGCGGTTCTTGGTGACAAACCAAAGGGCAATGTTCAGCGTGTTGTTCTGATCAATTTTCCGTCATCGGAGATGAAAACGGTCGGGCTCGTTACCCGCACCCTCACTGACAAGACCACCGGAAGAGTGCTGGCGGCCGTCTATGTTCCCACAACACCCAATCCGACTTCCGGCTATCTTGAGATTGTCCCGATTGAGGACGTGGTCTCCACGGACTGGACTCTCGATGAGGCAATGGCCTTTATTGTTTCCGGAGGTGCGATTGCCCCGGATGAGATCACCTATGAGAAGACAGGGCTCCCTCCCGGAGGCCTCTGAACTGGAATGATTCAGGTGGCGATCGTGGTTTTGCGCCAGAGTCTGATGCCTAACATGATTGCGGTCAACGTCAGTCCGATCGTGATTCCCCACCACATTCCCGGAGCGCCCATTTTCATTTCAAAGGCGAGCCACCAGCCGATCGGGATCGAGATGACCCAGTAAGCAAAGACAGCAAGCCAGGCGGGAACCGTAACATCGTCAAGACCTCGCAGCGCGCCCATGGAGATGATCTGCATCGCGTCACCGAATTGAAAGGCCGCCGAGATCACGAGGAGGGAGGCGGCGAGGGCTCTGGCTTCGATTTCGGTAACAAACCATCCGGCGATGACATCGGGAAAAAACAGCACGGTAAGCGCGCTGAGAATGGTGAAGGTGGCGCCCATGAGCCATCCGCTCACGGCCAGGGGCCGCAGGCGCTCCCTTGTGTTTGCTCCCCATGCCTCACCGATGCGCACGGTCATGGCCATGGAGAGTCCGAGGGGCACCATGAAAACCGTTGCGGCGCAGGTAATGGCGACCTGATGAGAGGCCAGGGAAATTTTACCAAGCGTCCCGATGATCATCGTCGCAACGACGAACGCACTCACCTCGGCGAGTAGTTGCAGGCTGGCGGGAAGTCCTACCTGCACCAGTGAGCGGATCGAGGGACCGTGGGGGCGCTTGAACCAGTGACGGGGGACCCAGTCGTGCATTGTCCTTGAGTCGCGGCACCAGTAAATGAGGGCGGCGAGGGTCGTCAGGCGCGCGAGCAGCGTGGCGATTCCCGCACCCTCGAGGCCGAGAGCCGGAGCGCCGAGTTTTCCCCAGATCAGAATCCAATTCAGGAGAACGTTCAGCGCCACTCCACCGAGCATGATCCAGAATGCCGGCCAGGGATGATTCATTGCGTCGGCATGGTTCTTGACCGCCATACATCCGATCGCGGGAATCATTGAGATCGCGACGATCAGAAAGTAGTGACCGGCGGCGTTGGCGACATCGGGCTCCTGGCCGAAATATCCGAGAAAGGGAATCACTGCCAGGGCGATGGCAACGGTCAGCAGGCCGACGATTAAAGCGATCAAGAGACCGTTCCGGAGAGCTTCGCGTGCCATTTGCATGTCGGCAGCTCCGCGCGCCTGGGATACCCGGATCGAGACCGCCATGGTCATTCCGATTCCCAGCATTAGCGGCAGATATAGAATCGTATTGGCAAAAGTCGAGGCCGCGAGCGGGACCACGCCAAGTCGGGCGATCATGAGCGTGTCGGACAGACCAACGAGCATCTGGCTGACCTGGCCAAAGATGAGCGGAAAAGCGAGCAGGAGAGTTCCGCGGCCTTCGCGGATGAGGGAGCGTGTCGTGAGTAATTGCATTGAGAGGAAAACGGGGGATCAGAAACGGGGGCGCCTGTTGCTCAAAAACAAAAAAGCCCGCAGGAGTCGTCCGGCGGGCCTGGAAAGAAGAGGAACGGCAAGGACGACTTCAGAACAGACCGCGACCGGGCAACCCGAGGGAGGGCATAGCGGTGATGGGGATGAAACGGCGCATGTTCATGGGGGGAAACTTGATCCTTTGAGGTAAGGCACAAGGCATCGCCTGTCAAGCTGGCAGCGGGAACCCGTGCTGAGATGGAATTGCCCGTCCGGATTGACCGGCCTGACGTATGATCCTCAATTCTCATGACCCGCTACAAGACCGCTATTCACTGGTTCCGCCGCGACCTGCGCCTCTCTGACAATGTTGCCCTGCAGAGAGCTGTTTCCGAATCACTTGACGTGATTCCGGTCTATATTTCGAGCACCTGGAAGGGCACTCACCACTGGACCGGGTCGGGAAGGCAGGCATTTTTGTGTGGTTGTCTGGAATCGCTTTCGCGAAACATCTCTCATGCAGGGGGCCGACTCGTCTTCCGGAAAGGGGCCGCGCGGGAGGAACTGGAGAAACTGATCGATGAGAGTCGGGCGGAAGCCGTTTATTGGAATCGGGACCCCGATCCCTATGGCAGAGAGGTCGAGAGATCAATACGTGAGCTTTGTCGTGAAAAAGGGATCAATTTTCATGACTATCAGGATCTTGTCTTGCATGAACCACACGAAGTTTTGACCGGATCCGGGAATCCCTACAAGGTTTATACTCCCTACTCGAGGACATGGTTTTCTCTTCAGAAAACAGCTCCGGTGGAGACTGTTCGTTCAATGCGAACCCCGGGTTCGATTGAGGCCGGCAGGATTCCGACGGTCAGTGACTGGGGATTGGAGTTTTCCGGACCACTCTCTTTGGAGCCTGGAGAAAAGGCGGCCCGGGCGCGGCTCGCGAAAGCCATGGAGTCGTCGATTTCATCCTATGCCGAGACGAGGAATGATCCCGCCGCCGATGCCACCTCCCGTCTCGGGGCCGATCTTCGTTATGGCACGATCTCGGTGAGAGAGGTCTTTCATCGTTCGCAGAATGCCCTCGCGACGGCTGGTTCAAACGCGGAACGGACTTCGATCCAGGCCTTCCAGAAACAGCTCGCCTGGCGGGAGTTCTTCATGGCAATCCTTTATCATTTTCCTGAGGTCCTCGAGACCGATTTCAACCCGGACTGGCGGGGATTGGAATGGGATGATCCCGCGACGGATGACAAATTCGAACGGTGGAAGGATGGCCGGACCGGCTTTCCCATTGTTGACGCGGGAATGCGGCAACTGCGTGAGACCGGCTACATGCACAATCGGGTCAGGATGATCACGGCCATGTTTTTGACCAAGGATCTACATATCCACTGGCGTCATGGTGAATCGCACTTCATGCAGCATCTTCTCGACGGGGAGATAGCGAACAACAACGGCGGCTGGCAATGGTCGGCCGGAACCGGGGCGGACGCAGCGCCCTATTTTCGTATTCAGAATCCCTGGACCCAGACCGCGACTTACGACGCCCGGGGAGAGTACATCAAACGCTGGCTCCCCGAACTCGCAAAAGTCGATCCGAAACGTTTTCAATCTCCACCTGAGGGCGGGGCGCGGCTATGCGCCGACTATGTCGCTCCCCTCGTCGATCACAAAACGGAGCGCGATGAGACACTCGCACGTTTCAAGCGCCATCGCGGGTCAGGGGAGTAGGGACTGCTTCGCAGCTAGATGTTCGTATCGGAAATATCGACTCCCTTGAGCCGACCCGAGCGCGACACGCAGAGCTCGTAGAGAATGGAGCCGCTGCGGTAGAGCACCACGATCTCTTCGTCGCTCTGAGAACCGGCCTCGGGTTCTCCGAACTGGTCGGTGAGGTCATGAGGTGAGGTCTCGGGCGTTAATTCCACTCCGCCAGGCTCGATGAGGGGACGGGCGCAACGCATCCCGGGCGGGATTTCATCCGGATTGTCGTTTTCGAGGAAAAATTCGATGTAGGCAAGCCCGCTGAATCCTATTGAGAGTTCGAGACCGAGGGATAGGTAAGTAAAGACTGAAAAGTGCTCGTTGACCGCCTTGAACTTGTCGCACGGTCCGAGCGGGGTGAGGTCGGCCACCGAGGCGCCGAAGGCGATGCCATTGAGACGATGGCTCCCGCTGTCCCAGGTGAGACGGAAGGAGGGCGAAAGCGGCGGGAATCCCACGGTCGGGTTAGTCAGCCTGAGACCAAAAAGGCGTTGAAAAAATCCCATGGAGCGTTCCGATAAGCTTTAGGGATTGGCGCAGTATAAGCAAGACCTCATTGTAGTCGTGAAAATTCTGCGATTCTTCGTTTTCCTTCGCCGATTCTTCTCTAAAGTGGGGGGGTGAGTTCCAGTTACCAGGTTTTTGCTAGAAAGTATCGTCCCCGCACCTTCAATGACGTGCTGGGGCAGGATCATGTCGTGCAGACCCTGCGGAATGCGATCGCCCAGGACCGTATCGCCCAGGCTTACCTTTTTGTCGGGCCGCGGGGGACAGGGAAGACCTCGACTGCCCGTATCCTTGCCAAAGCGCTCAATTGCCCTGGCGGACCGAGCGCTGATTTTGATCCTGATGATCCGATCTGCAAAGAGATCGGGGAAGGCAACAGCCTCGACGTGCTCGAGATCGACGGAGCCTCCAACAACGGGGTCGATAACGTCCGGGATCTCCGGGAGACGGTGCAGTTTGCCCCGAGTTCCGGCAAATACCGCATCTATTACATCGATGAGGTTCACATGCTTTCGACGGCTGCGTTTAACGCCCTGCTCAAGACGCTCGAGGAGCCACCACCTCACGTGAAGTTCATTTTTGCGACAACGGAGCCGCAGAAGATTCTGCCGACCATCATCAGCCGTTGCCAGCGATTTGATCTGAGACGAATTCCGACGGAGATCATCGCGAAACATCTCCTCCACATTGCGGGGGAGGAGGGATTATCACTCAGCGAACCGGCGGCCTTTGCCATTGCCCGAGGGGCCGAGGGCGGGATGCGGGATGCCCAGTCCATGCTCGATCAACTCGTCGCCTTTTGCGGTGAGCGCATCGAGGAATCCAATGTTCTCGAGATTTTCGGGTTTAACTCCGCCGAATCGATCGCCTCGCTTGGTGGAATGATCATCCGGCGGGATAACGCCGGTGGGCTCGACTATGTCCACGGACAGGCCGAGGCGGGAAAAGACCTTTCCCGATTGCTGGGGGATCTCATCGGGCATTTTCGCAATGTCCTCGTCATGAAGGTAGACCCTGCCTCCGGAGGCAGTGAACTGCCCGCCGAGGTGCGGGAGTTAGTCAAGGAGCAGGCCGGATTGATCGACACCAATCGCCTGCTCAAGACGATCGATCTGCTTGCCGAGACCGATGCCCGGATGAAGTGGGCGGTGAACAAAAAGCTTCATTTTGAAGTGGGAGTCATCAAAGCGATTCAGGCCATCGGTGAGGCCAATCTCGATGACGTGATTGCCCTGGTTTCCTCAGCGGCAGGCGCAGCGGGTCAAATTCCTTCGGCCTTGCCACCGGCCAGCGGACCCGTGGCATCCGGACCCGTGCCATCCGGATCCGATTCATCCGCAGAGATTCCGCGTCCGCGGGAAAGTGAGGACGGGGAGATGTCGGGTGGTTCGCTCGTCGACGCCTTCAAGAGCCGGGAGTCCTCGAAAGAGAACCGGACCGAAGAGAGTGCCGAACGGCAGCCGGTCGCGAAGCCGTCGGAACCTGCACGGGATCCCGAGCCGGTGAGTCCTGTCCGGGGCTCACTTGAGGGGGAAGCCTTGTGGGATGCCGCCAGAACGATTCTGATCACGACGCGTCCGCTCTTTGAGACCTGGTTGACGGCAGCACGATTTATCAGCCAGGAGAGCGGCATTTTTGTCATCGGATTTTCTTCGGAGCAACGCTTTTTCCGGGAATCGCTTTCGCGCTACGAAAGTGACATCGCGGATCAGATCAATGCCCTTTCGGCGGTCCCCTTGAGACTCGCCATAGAGGTCAGGGCCGATCTCCAGCCCATTGAAATGGTCATTGAGGAGGAAGAGGTTGAACCGGGCAGTCCCGACGCGGGATCGGTTGAGGCGGGGGCAGGTGCAGCTTCTCAGCCGGAACCCGTAACGGAAGCCGCTTCCGAACCTCCTGTCGCGAAGGAGGACTTTAAGAAAGATCCCCTCATTCAGGAGGCCCTTCAGGTCTTCGAAGCCCGAGTGATAAAATCCTGACATTTACATAACCAGCAACCCCCACGAAAGAGACCGATGAATATTGCGAAGATGATGAAGCAGGCCCAGCAGATGCAGAAAAAAATGGGCGAAATGCAGGAGGAACTGGCCTCGAAGCAGGTTCAGGCGAGTGTGGCGGGCGGCAAGGTCACCGTTGTGGCGAACGGGGCCGGTGATGTGATCTCCATCAAGATTGATCCGGCCGTGGTTGACCCGCAGGATGTCGAGATTCTCGAGGACCTCGTCCTCAGTGCCGTGAAGCAGGCCATCGAACAGGGTAAAGCCATGAGCCAGGCGGAGATGGGCAAACTGACGGCAGGGCTCGGATTGCCTCCAGGGTTGGGGTTCTGAGTTTTTGCTCGTCCACATCCGACCATCCAGTCATGAAGCTTCAGGACTGGATCCGCCGGCTTCTCTACCCGGATTTTCCAATGAGGGAGTTGCCGGGAATGCTCGGCTTGACCTTACTCGGAGCGATCGCAGGGGGGCTTTACGGGATCTTACATGACCAGTTTACGTACTCCCTTTCGCCGGAATACTTCACGAAGCTGAAGTTTGACCAGTTTGCCTATGCCAGGCCTGAGAACAATTCGCCGCGTCTTTTCGCCGGTGTTATTGGATTCCTTGCGACTTGGTGGGTCGGGGCGATGACAGCATGGATTCTCTCGCGGGTCAGCCTATTTTATGAAAAGCGGACCGCTCCCTTGCGCGAAATGATGCTCGCCTTTGGGATCGTTTTTCTTGTGTCTTTCCTCACCGCGCTGGGCGGCTGGGTCTGGGGTTGGTGGAGGCGGATGACCGGTTATGATGAGAGTTGGCTCGATTTCACGGCATCTCTCGGGGTAGTGGACTCGCCGTCCTTCATGACCGTCGCCTACATTCATAACGCGAGCTATTTCGGCGGCATTGCCGGATCGGTATTTGCAATCATCTACCTCGCCCGCGCCCGGAAAAGCCGAATCGAGGAATGCGTAAAGAGGCTTAGATGAAACACCGGACAGGGTATGTTCCCCTGCCGGGACTTACATGTAGTCTTGTTGTGGGGGTGGAAAGCCCTTGCACTCGCGCCGCATCTGCCCTATCTCCGGCGACTATGCTTGCTGTTGTTGTCAACCTTACCAGCCATCCCGACAAAGTGAATGAGATGATCGCCGCCCTTGAGGGGAATCAGGCCCATTCGATTCATGAACCCGATTGCCTGAAGTGGGAGTGGTCACAGCACATTGATGATCCAACCAAGTTTGCGATCTACGAACTCTACACCGATCGTGAGGCCTTTGCCGCCCACAAGGCGAGCGATCACTTTGCGGTCTGGGTCGAGGCAAGCGTACCTTGCATCAAGGAAAAAGTGGCCGGCCAGTACGAGGTCAGGGGACCTGACATGCGCTGATCCGGCTTTCCTCAGGCAGCTTCGTTGAAGGTGTATTCGAGGCCGAGGTGTTTCGAAATCACCGAGAAGAGTTCGTGAGAGCGGAACGGCTTCGCGACAAAGTCAGTGCAACCCGCTGCGAGCGCGCTGAGTTTGGCCTGCTCGAGCGCGTAGGCGGTCAGTGAGATGATGATGGGATCATTTTCGGAGGTCGCGAGTGACTTGATTTCCCGGGTGGCATCGCTGCCCTTTTTAACCGGCATATCCTCGTCCATGAGAATGAGGTGTGGATGCCACTCATTCCATTTGTCGACGGCTTCCTGGCCGTTTTCCGCCTCGGCGAGGACAAATCCGGCTTTGCCGAGGATACGCTTGAGAAGAAGACGGTTGGTGGGCTGATCCTCGGCGATGAGAATCCGAACCTCCCGGTGCGGCGAAGTGAATCCGGAGATACGTTGCGCGGTTTTTTCGTTCAGGGTAATGCCAAGATGATGGGCTTCGGTCTTGGCGGGAGCGAGTTCGTCACACTCGATACTGAAGCGGAAAGTGGTTCCTTCTCCGAATACTGAAGTGACCTCGATATCACCTCCAAGCATTTGCACAAAACTGCGCGCGATGGGGAGACCCAGGCCGGTGCCTTCGGACGAACGTCGGCCGCTTTCGGTCTGGGAATAGCGCTCGAAGAGATTTTCGATCTCATCCTCGCGGATTCCGCGACCGGTGTCACGGATCTCGAAATGAAGCCGGATACCCCGGCGGAGGCGTCCCTCGACAAGTTCGGGTGCCGAGATTTCTTTGGAAGAAATGGTGAGTGAAACGGCTCCCTGGGCGGTGAACTTGATGGCGTTTCCGATCAGGTTGATAAGGATCTGGCGAAGCTTGCTGCGGTCGGAGATGATCTCTACCGGCAGATTCGACTGGGCGGAGAAATTGAAGGCGATCCGTTTTGCCTCGGCCTTAAGCGAAAGCATCTCGTAGACCGATCCGAGGAGGGGAAGGAATTCAAAGGTCTCCTCGTTTTTCTCCATTTTCCCGGCTTCGATCTTGGAGAGATCGAGAATCTCATTGATGACGTCGAGAAGGTGTTCCCCGCTGTTGTTGATGATGTCGAGCGTTTCGCGCTGCTTCGGATTCAGGGTTTTGTCTTCTCCCAGAATCTCGGAGAATCCGATGATGGAATTCAAGGGCGTCCGCAGCTCATGCGTCATCTTTGCGAGGAAGTCGCTTTTTGCACGGTTCGCCACCTCGGCGAGGTGCCGGGCTTCTTCAAGGTGGTGGTGATATCTCTCTTCGGTTTCCGAGGTGCTGATCTGAGCGATCGAGATCCCGAACTGCCCTGTAAGCGCCTCAAGGAGTTTGAAGTCGTCTTCAGTCCAGGGAGAGTTGTTTCCGACGCGCAGCAACACGATAAGTCCATTCGCGTTGTCGAGGAAACTGGTCTTTGCCGCAAGCAGTGAGACGGGCTCGTTCGGAGAAAATGAGGCGCGGAGGGAATCGGGGATCTCCAGAGGATTGGAAACGGAAAGTACGGTCCGCGCTTCAAGAATTCTTTTTACGAGAAGATCCTCCATCCATAGGGTTGGCTTGATGGATTGAATGGAGCCTCGCTGGGTTTCCCAGTAACCGATTTGCTTGAGGTGGTTGCTGGTCCCGCCGTCTTCTCCCTCTATACTTACGAGACGATGGACGAGGCAATGGGTGGCCTGAAACTCCACGGTGATTTGCTGGAGAGCATCACTCAGGATCTGATCGTCAGGGACATCGCTCTGGAGGTTTCTGGTGGTCTTATCAAGGAGCATCCGGTTCTGTAACTGCCGGGCCAGTGCGGCCTCGGCCTTGTCCCGTTGGGCTCGCAGCATTTCCTCTCGCCGTTCCAGTTGTTTTACCCTCGTCCGGATGGTGATTTTTGTAATGACGACGGTTCCTAGAATGAGGAGGGCGAGGGCGAGGGAGCGGAACCACCAGGTCTGCCAGAGGGGGGGATTGATTACGATGCGGACTTTTGCCCCCACGTCGGGCCATTCCCGGCCGTCGATCGAGCTTTGGACCATAAAGCGATACTTGCCCGGGGGGAGGTTGGAGTAAGATGCCCTCCGGTCATCTTCAGCGATTTGCCATCCCTGCTCGTAACCCTCGAGCATATAGCGGAAATATCCGCGATTCGGGAAGCGGTAATCGAGATTGGCGAAGCGGATGGCAAAGCGGACACGTTCATCAAAGGGAATCCGGATTTCGTCGGTGGCGGCGATTTCGCGTTCGAGGATTCCTCCCTCCTTCGGGATGACCTGTTCTCCGAAGTATTCGAAACTTGTCAGGATAGGGTTGGGAGTGCGCGGCATCGTCGGCAGGTTGGCAGGATCGATGATGTTGAATCCATCTCTGCCGCCGAAGAAAAGTCGTCCTTTCTCATCTTTGGACACCGCTCCCGAATTAAATCCTTCTTTCTGCAATCCGTCTTCCTCGGAAAAGATGCGAAACTCGTTCTGCATCGCGTTCAGTCTTGCGATACCGGTTCCGGTAGCAACCCAGAGGAAGTTGCTTTCGTCCTTGATCAGGGAAAGAATCATGTCGTCGGGCAGACCGTTGACCGCACTGTTGAAATTTGAAATTTCACCGGTGACGGTGTTGAAGCGGTCGAGACCGGCGTCAAGAGTGCCGATCCATACGATCCCGTTTGAGTCGGGTAGGATGGTCGTGACCCGCTGACTGGTTTGCTTTTCCGCGTTCGGAAAGGCAGTCGCCAGATCTGTCAGTTCGGCGCTACCTTTTCGAAGAAGAAACGAGTCGGATTTTCCGGCGATCCAGAGGTGCCCGTTGGAGTCCTCGGAAAGGTCAGTAATAAAATCGACCGCTTTCCCGGATTCCGCCTTTATCCGATTAAAGGTCTGTTGTCCGGGGTCGTATCGATAAAGTCCGGCTCCGCTTGTTCCGACGAAGAGGACGCCTTCGGTATTCTGAAGGAGCGCGGAGATATTGTCATGACCAATCGAGCCCGCGTCATCGGAAGAGTGACGAAAAGCGGTCGTGATGCCGTCGCTCCCGCGGCGGTAAAGGCCGGTGCCGCGGGTCGCGATCCAGAGATTGTCCTGCTGATCGTAAAGCAGGTCGTTTACGTCGGGTCTGAACTCGGCCTCGGTGTTTGAAAGCGGCTGGAAACGATCATCCCGGGTGTTCCATTGGGTGAGTCCCTCGCTGGTCCCAATCCAGATGCTTTTGTCCCGGGTCCTGGCGAATGAGCGAACGGAGGAGTGGGGCAGGCCATCTTTCCGGTCGGGGTTGAAGCGGATGTGTGAAAACCACTGCCGGTCGAGACTGAAGCGGCTCGTGCCTCCTCCAAAGGTCGATATCCACAACATGCGGGAGTGATCTTCAAAAATGGAGGACACATGATTGTCAGTGAGACTGTCGGCGTGCCTCGGCGTATTTACAAAATGGATGAACGAATCGTTCTCGCGATCAAAGAGAGCGAGGCCGCTCATGCTGCCCACCCAGAGGTCGCCGTTCGAATCGACAAAGAGCGAGGTGATGTTTTTGCCTTCGACGGGATGGTTCACCGGTTCGTTGCCGCTTCCGGGAGCATAAGAGAAGAGCCCCAAGCCTCCAGTCCCGATCCAAATGCGGTTCTCGGCGTCGAGGGCGACCGAGTTGACCGGCACCGAAGTGGTCCAGATTTTGGCAAAGGCATTTTCCTTGTTTTTCCACTGATAGAGTTCCCCGGCCGCGGTTCCCACCCAGATTTCGTTCTCCCCGATGTTGGTAATTGAGGCAATGCCGGCGCTTCCCAGAGGACCCTCGGCAACGGAGATGTTTCCGCTGCTCAAGTTCATGACATTGAGGCCGGCGTCGGTTCCGATCCAGAGAAACTGATCATTCGAGATGGCGAGAGCTACAATGCTGTCACTGAGAAGCTCGCCACCGGGAACGCTGCCTTTCTTGATCCGGGTGGCGTTTCCACTGTCCTGATGGAACTGAACAAGGCCGCTTGAGGAAGTCCCGACCCAGACGGTTCCCTTTGTCTTCTGGGTGGTAGCAACCGCCGTTAGCTGGTCGCTGCTGAGACTGTCCGGTGAGTCGGGATCGTGGAAATAGTGATTGGTTTCCCAGCCGTCAAAACGACTCAGCCCCCGATCGGTGGCCAGCCAGAGATAACCGCTAAGATCCTGCGTCAGATCACGAACGAGGTCGGATTTCAATCCCCCGGGGGTGGATTTCGAGAGAGTTGTAAACCGGATCCGGCTGACCTCGGTCTGGGAGATCGCCAGAAAAGGCAGGGCGATGAGCAATCCAGCCAGTATTCGGAGGAGAGGAGCATGCGGCCGGGAGATCTCCATTTGTTTCGGAAGAGCCAAAATATTTTTGAAAAATATGAAATTGCGGGTAATTTAGGATGCCTTAACTTTATTGCTATTTCAAGATCATTTAGTGAATCTTTTAAGTTAAGTTAAATATAATTTCTATATTCAATTGAGGACAAGGAACACAAGGCCCTCCTTCAGAAATCATTGTGCGGCGTTGAGTATGGTAGAAATGCTCATTGTGGTCGGGGTGATCGGAATCATTGCGGCGATGGCTTTGCCCTCGATCAGCAATATTCGCGGGGTCGCGAAGCGGACCACGGCGATTCAGAACGCAAAAAGCATTTCGCAAATGTCAGGCGCACTTGCCGCGCTGGGGGTGGCTCACGTTATCCCTGATTCGATGGGTGGGGTGGCCGCCACGGCGAGACTTCTTCGCGAAGGTGTCATTGTCCCGGAAGGCCCGATGGCCGGGGAGAAATTTGTTCTTTCCGGGCTGCGGGATGATGAGATTGAGGAAATCAGCGAATTCCTCTATGTCCAATACGACAAGCGTGAATTGCGGCTGATCTTTCAGGACCCCTATCGAAAAGACACGAACCTTTCTCCTTCGGGAGGGCGTGTTCTTCTTTGCCGCACCGATAATCCGTTGCGGCTGCCTCTTTTGGCCGGCGGGAAACTGAGCGAATTGATCAGTTCGATTCTTCCCTGAGTTCTTCTACGCTTCCGGCGCTCTTGAGGCGATCGATGAGATCGGCAATGCCTAGGGCCCGTTTTTCGCTGAGATATTGTTGCTCGAGATCGGGAATATCGTTGCGCGGCAGGGGTTCGGGATCTTTGCGATCAGTTACTTTGAAGATGTGAAATCCGTAGTGGGTCGCAACGATGGGACTGATCTCCCCGATCTCCATGGAGAAAGTGATCGCCTCCACTTCCGGCATGGTAGCTCCCTGCTTCATGAAGCCGAGGTCAATATCCCGCTCTTCGTCAGAACCGTGTTCCCTTGCGGCCTCGTCAAAGTCTTTGCCGGCCAGCAGTTCCTTCCTGAGATTCCGGAGGACGATAAAGGCCTCTCTCGCCGCATCATGGCTCGAGGGTTCAATAAAAATCTGACTGACGCGGACTTCTTCTCCCGTCATGTAACGCTGGATATTATTCTGATAGTAGGTTTCGAGTTCATCCTCCGTCGCCTTCCCGGGAATCTGCACCTCCGCCTCAAGGAGACGATCCACAAGGAGGCTGCTTCGCAGCTTGGCGAGGATCATCTTCCGGTCGCCCCGGTTGAAACCGGTGTTTTCGTAGAAGTGCTGCTCGCCCCCGTGTTCGGCCTGAAGTGCTTCGAAGCGCGATTCGACCTCGGACTCCGCGATTTCACCGAATTGCCTGAGGGACTCCTGCTCAAGGAGCGTGCGGTTGATGACGTTGTCGGTCGCGTAGGTGCGGAACTCCTCGTCACGATCACAACAGACCACTTCGCCGAGACTCTGGTAGTGTTCTTTGATCGATTCGAACTCGTCTTCGATTACTTCGTCGTCGATGCGTTTGCCGTTAATGAGAAAAGCCATGGGGTGAAGGTGGCGCACAATCGCGCCTGCCGCAATCGGGAGGCATCCGGATTTGCGGGGGGAAGGAGGAGGAACGCACTTGATTCAAGGATGAATGCGGCAACTTTGGGCCGATATGGGAGAGATTACTAAGGCCTTTATTCTCGGGGCGGGCTTGGGGACCCGCCTACGCCCCCTGACGGAGACCCTTCCGAAACCGCTGGTGCCGGTGGGGAATCGGCCCCTCATCAGCTTTGCGTTTGATCATCTCATCATCGATCTCAACATCAGCGGGTTTGCGGTGAATACCCATCACTGCCCGGAGGCCTACGCTCGAGCTTTCCCGGAGAACTCGTATCACGGCCGGCCGATCCTATTCCGCCACGAACCGATCCTGCTCGATACCGCCGGTGGTATTGACAATCTGCGCGACTGGTTACCCGAGGAGGACTCCTTTATCGTCTACAATGGGGATATCCTGACCGATCTGCCGCTCGGTCCGGCAATGGAGGCACACCTGCGATCCGGTGATGCCGTTACCATGCTGCTGAGATCCACGGGGGATGAACTTCGTGTCGGATACGATCCCGAGACCGGGAAAGTGGTTGATCTACGCGGCGTGCTCGCTCCCGACTGGCCGCACCGCTATCAGTTCACCGGCATCTATCTTGTCTCCCCCCGGTTCTTACCCTTCCTGAAACCGGGCAGGATCGAGTCGGTGATCCTCCCGATTCTGGAGGCAATCAAAGTGGGGGTGGGGATCGGAGGCGTTGTCGTCGATGAAGGGGAGTGGAGTGATCTCGGTGAGCGGAACGCCTATCTCGGGGCTCTGGCACTCCCGGAAAAGGGCTTTCCCCGCTATGGAACTGTTCCCTTCGAACGCATTTCTTCAGAGGCCCTGATCGAGGCGGATGTGATCATTGATTCTCTTTCAACGGTCGGGCCGCGGGCTCATCTCGGTCGGGGGGCGGTGATCCGGGAGTCCGTCATTTGGGCGGATGCGAAGGTTAGTGCGGGCGCCAGCCTCGATCGTGTCGTGGTTCGCGAGGGTGAAGTCGCTTCGGGTTCACTGCGAAATGTCGATATTTAGGGTCTGAAATTGAACGAGTTATCAAGGAAATCGCAGTTTTTCCGGAAAAGTGATAACATCTCTGCCTCCGGTGCGTCTAAAAGGTGACGAATTCTTCGGATTCGTGTATCATTCTCAAACTCCTGCGAATTTGGAAAAACTCGATATTCCCAGAAAAACGGTTTACCGGCTCTCTCTTTACCAGAGAAGCTTGCAGAAGCTGATTGACCAAGAGGTAGACACGGTTTCGTCCGAGGACCTTGCCCGGGCTGCCGGAGTGAAGTCAACTCAGTTGCGCAAGGACCTCGGCCATGTGGGCCAGTTTGGAACTCGTGGATTGGGCTACAGCGTGGCGACGCTTTCAAACGCGATCTCCGGGGTCATGGGCCTTACCATGCTCCAACCCGTTGTGATGGTCGGGGTGGGCAACCTGGGGTCGGCCTTGCTGCGATACAGCGGATTTCGTAAGGAGGGATTCGAGATCATTGCCGCCTTCGATGCGGAGCCCGCCAACGTGAAAGCGACAACCGAGCAGATGGGCGTTCCCGTCTATGACGTCCGGGACATGGGGCGTTACGTTAGCGCGCACGGGGTTCGCATGGCAATTATCGCCGTCCCCGAATCGGCCGGACAGGGGGTAGCCGATATTCTGGTAAAGGCCGGAGTTCAGGCGATTCTCAACTTTTCTCCCACCGTCCTCACTGTGCCTGACGAAGTGGTCGTGAATCATGTTGATCTTGCCGCGGAGCTTGGAAGCCTCAGCTTTTTTGTGAGTTGATCTGGCAGGCTGCGCTGATGTCGAACGGTGATCTCGTGAATGTGCCTTACGATGGGATTTTTTCCCTCCGTGACACCATGAAGTCCGGTCAGCTCTTCCATTGGGAGCCCTACGAATGGGGCGATCTGAGCGGTTTTGCCGGTTGCATCGGAAACGCTCCTCCGTCCTTTATCGCGCAACGGGAGAGCGGGGAGGTCGTGACTTTCACTCCTGACAGAGAGCGGGTTTCACGCTATTTCGGTCTGGATCATTGCGTGTCGGAAATTCACGCCACCTTTCCGGAAAATGACCCCGTTCTGGAAAAGGCGATCGCCTATTGTCCGGGACTCCGAATTGCCCGTCAGCCGATGTGGGAATGCCTTGCCACCTTTATCACCTCTTCGCTCAAACAGGTGGCCCATATTCGTGCGATTTCGATGACCTTGAGGCAGCGTTTTGGAGTCGAGTATTCGTTTGGTGATCGAGTGTTTTATTCCTATCCGGAGCCGGCTGCTCTGGCGGCGGCAGGAGAGGAGGCACTGAGAGGGTGTTCCCTCGGTTATCGGGCGAAGTCGCTGCACCTTGCCGCCCTGGCGCTCGCTGCAGGGGAGGTTGATATCGAGGGCATCGAAGCGGAGGCCAATCCGGACCTTGCCCGCATCGAACTCATGCAACTTCACGGAGTGGGAGAAAAAATTGCCAACTGTGCCCTGCTCTTCGGAGCGGGACGATGGCAGGCCTTCCCAATTGATGTGTGGATCGAGCGCATCCTCCGTGAGCACTACCGCAAACGGATAAGAGGAGCAAAACTGCAGGCCTGGGCGAGCCGGTATTTCGGACCGAATGCGGGTTATGCCCAGCAATACCTCTTTCATTTCGCGAGGAAAACGCTTTAGTTTTTCGTCATTTTTCATGTCGGAGCAGCAGAAAGTTTTTGCCAGTCTTTCGGGTGCTTTTGTCGCCCATGTGCTTCTGCTTTTTCTCGTGTTTCTGCTTCTGAGCACCAGAGAGGCCAGTTCTTCCCTGAGGGGCGGAAATCCTCCCGAGCCTGAAGCGCCGCAGGAAGTCACGATTATGATGAGTGATCTTATGGAGCAGGTGACGACTGAGGCTCCTGTCCCTGAATCCCGGCCCTTCATATCGACCGATTTGAACCGGCCCGAAAGTGAGGCGCCGGAAAAGGCCCGATTTGAGTCGGATCGAAACACGACCGCCGCCACCGAGATTCAGCCGGATAAGATGCTGCCGGGCGAGAGGGTACCGACGCTTGAGGGCGACAGCCCAATCCCGAATCTCACCCTCCAGAACCGCGAATTTGTGGAGGGGCGTCTGAATGAGACGCCTTCGGAGGCATCGAGTCCTCCAGACAAGCTCAGTCCAGGTATGCCCCCCGGAGGACAGGCGGCGAGTCCGGTTTCCTCCAGCTCCGGAGCCCGGTCAGCGACGGGAATACCCTCTTCGGACCAGGTTCAGAAAGGCGAGGATAGCGAAAGTATTGAGGGAGCAACGGAGCTTCCGAAAGAGAGAATCGGTGATAACATGAGCCGGCCGCCGGGTCTGAACGAAGGGGTGGAAATTCCACTTTCTGATGAACCGGGGAACGCTCCGGAGAGTTCGGTGCAGCGAAGCTTTGTCCTTCCTTCGGGACCTTCTGATTCCACGGTCCCCGGAACCATGTCGGCCGAAAGGGATCGCACGGCGGCTCCCAGGGGAGAAGAGAATGGAAAGGGGGAAGCCGCGGATCCAGTTCAGGAGAAGGTGGCGGCAGCTCCGGAATCGAAACCGGGGGAGAAAGCTGCCGAGCTCTCCGCGAATGAAGAGATGGCATTAAAATCCGCCGATGACGGACTCTTTTCGAGCGGGTTCAGCCCCGAGGAGCGCCAGAATGTGATCAACGGAAGTCTCGCCCGCGCCGGTCAAAATGCGGTCGATGCCGAAGAGACCGCCCTGGGTCGGTATAAAAAAGCGGTGAGGGACGCGATCTCCTCGACCTGGCATCGCTATCGTCAGGAGAATGGCGAGTTCGTGACCTGGGGGATTCTGAAAATCGAGTTCACGGTGGAGGCAAATGGCGGGGTGAAGAACTTGCAAATTACGAAGAATGAGGCCAATGCCATTCTGGCCGAGTTTTCTCTTAAAGCGATTCGGGAGGCAAAGCTCCCTCCGATGCCGGAGGATGTGGCGAAATCAGTCGGGTCTCAGGGGCTCGTCATCCAATACGACATCATCATTTACTGAATCGGCCAAACGACCATGTTGGACTCAAGCATCAACGAAAAAGTGTGGGATTTCCTGATCTCCGGCGGGGTTTTCATGGCCTTCATTGCGGCCTGTTCCTTCATCGGCGTTGCGGTCTGTATCCACCGGGCCCTGACCCTTCGGTGGAAGGCGATTATTCCTCCTGAGTTGCGGGGTGATCTTGCGAGATGCGGGGAACTCTTCAAAGAGGGGAGGGCCTCGAAGTTGTATCTGGAATTGAAACGCAGCAGCAGCCCCGTTGGCCGTGTCGGTTGTATCGCCTTATCTCCCGAATTCAGAACTCGTGAAGAGGCGTCAGTAGCGGTTGAGGCAACCGCCCGTGAGCAGATGGTGAAACTTGAAAACGGCATGGGGGTGCTCGATGTGGTTATCACAATCTCACCGCTGCTCGGGCTTCTGGGAACCGTGAGCGGACTCGTCAGTATCTTTGCGACCCTTGGCAGTGCGGGAGACAACTCCGATCCAACTCTTATCGCTGCGGGCATCGCCGTTGCCCTGAACACCACCGTCGGTGGACTGGTAGTCGCGGTGATCATGGTGATTTTCCATTCTTACTTCACCCGCCGCCTTGAGCGGATCGCGGCGAGGCTTGAAGTGATTGCCGGTCACCTCCTGCACGAATTTTACAAGCAGGGAGGAGCCGATCTCTATTCGGGCGGAGGTGGTGACGGAATCGCCATCGTTGAGCTTCCGGAAGGGGCTCTCAAAAGCGCCATTGACCGGTCGGGCCGGGATCTTGGTCGAAGTGAATTTCTCTCGTGAAAATCTACAGCAAGAAACGCCAGCGACCTGCGGTGCCGATCATTTCGATGATCGACATTCTGGCCATTCTTTTGATTTTCTTCATTGTGACGACGACGTTCAAGACCAATGACTCGCTCGTAAAGGTGAATTTGCCGGTGTCATCGCAACTTGCATCGGGCAAAGATCAGGAGAAGCGGGTCGCGCTCGCGCTGGGCAAGGACGGGAGTGTTTCTCTGGGCGAGGATGTGATTCCGCTGGAGTCCCTTGCGACTGCGCTTCGTGAATTCAAGACCCGGGGACCTGATCAGCGGCTGGAACTCAGGGCGGACGAGGGGGCTCCGCTCGGTCTTATGGTCAAGGTCTGGGACGCCGCGACCCAGGCAGGTCTCGAAATCGGAGATCTTCCCCTTCGTATTCTTCTAGCTGACTAGGGGAGGCGAACTTCTTATTCCTCTTTTGAAGATTCAGTGAAAGTGTGCACTATTTCTGCCGGCATTAGCCCGTCCTCCGAACAATGATCCGTACCATCGTGTTTTATCCCGATCCTGTCCTGCGAAGGACGGGGGACCGTGTGACTGAAGTGACCGCCGAGATCCGTCAGCTTGCCGCCGATATGATCGAGACGATGTATGAGGCCAATGGTGTCGGTCTCGCGGCCCCTCAGGTCGGTGTTTCACTGCAACTTGCGGTTATAGATGTTGCTCATGACGAGGAATGCGTCAGTTATCTCCGGGTAAACGGTGAAGAGAAGCGTCTCGGCGACATTTGCCCGCTTGTTTTTATCAATCCCTCCGTGGAAACGGTCGGAGCGAAGGAGTCGAGTGAGGAAGGCTGTCTCTCCTTTCCCGATCTGCGTGGGGATATCAACCGGCCGGGTGAAGTCAAAGCCACGGTCGAAACACTCGACGGGGAAAAACTGGTGATTGAGACGGACGGGCTTTTTGCAAGGGCAATTCAGCACGAAGTGGATCACCTCTTCGGGAAATTGTTCATCGATCGAATGAGCAGTGCCCGCAAGCTGGCGATTCGACGTCATTTGAAGGAGATGCAGGACCAATTCGGCTAGGAGGCATTCCTCGCGAATCCGGAATCTGCCCATCACCCGTCCCGGGGGACGCGGCGATTGCGCTTGCCTGCGCCGGGCGAACTGTTTAAAACCAAACAGTCACGTGTTTGGTTTATTAATCCCCGTCCAGGCTTCTTGATGAAAAATTCAGTCCCGAATTTCCGGCTCGCTGCCGCTCGAGTATTTTCGACTCTCCTCCTGCTCACGATCTTGAGCCTCCTATCCCCGGCGTCTTACGCCATTACCCTGACAGGATCAAACGGGCGGGCCGTTGAATTCGTCTCTATTAAAACGGCCACTCCGAAAGGCATCACCGCGCAGATGGTGGAAGGGGGGCCGGTCATCGGGATCACCTGGGATAAGCTGGATCTCAAGGCTCTTGAAGCCGATCAGAAAGTGATTCATGAAGCCTACCTGAGAAGCGTCAAAGGAGAGACGGTTCAATTGAATCTCGGATCGACTTCCGAGGCTCCCAAGCCTGCGGCGGCAAAGCCTGTGCCGGGTGCTCCGCCTGCCGCCGCCAAGCCGGCTGAGAAAGCTCCCGAGACACGATATCCGGGTTGGCTTGATACCAAAGCGGGCGGCTTTTCTTTCATGCTGCAGATGCCGCCCAAAAAAGCCCGGGGAATCCTCGTCCTTGGATTGGGGGATAATGGCGATTCTTTTTTTTACATAAACAATCACGAACGGGGGAGTGGGCGATGGGGGGCCTTTCAAAGCAAACATGGTCTCGCGCTGATGACCTACGATCTGGGCAATGCGGGAGACGGTGCCAATGCCGTACCGGAATTTGTTTTTGCCCAGAAGGGCAGTGGAAAAGCACTTCTTTCAGCGCTTGATGATTTTGCGGTCAAATCGAATCAGGAAGACCTGAAGGACCTGCCCATTGCTTTCTACGGGACCCAGCGCGTCGGCGCAGCCTTTGCCTACAATTTCACCCAGTGGATGCCTGATCGTGTGATCGCTACGGTGGCAAGCAAAGGGGCATTCTATGATTCAGAGCCCAGTCCGGCATCACTCAGGGTGCCGATGCTGTTGATCTGGGGACAATACAGCAACATCCCGGAGTTATGGGGATCGGAAAACAGCGCAAAAACCGTGCTCGCCAAGTATGCGGCCAGGAATCCCAACTGGACGAATGGCAGGGAGTTTCGAGGCCAGGGAGAGCAGAACGCCATCGTCGAGCATTTTGGATTGGAATACCTGCATGAAGCCATCGAGATGCGTCTGCCCAAAGAGGATTCGAAAGCGGCGGATAAGTCCGCCGCAGAGGCAGCGGAAGGAGGTGCTGCCGCCGATAGCAAGCCGGAAGCATCCACGGCACCCAAGCTAATCGAGATCGATCGGGCGAAAGGGTCAATCGGCAACCTCGCCACACGTGAAGTGTTGAAAATCTCCGATCCGGCTGCGGTGCAGACTGAAGAGGAGACCTTTCTCCCGAACTCCGATATCGGGAAAATGTGGAAGGAGTTTATTGCGGGAGAAATGCAACCCCCTCCGCCCCCGGTCCAGTGATCAGAGGTCCATCTGCCTAGAGACTCTCCGGTTTCTGAAGCAGATCTCCGATTCGCTGCAGGAGGCGACCTGCAGCTCCTCCGTCAAGGATGCGGTGGTCAAAACTAAGGACGAATTTTGATTCCATCCGGGGGACAAATTCACCCTTCTTCTCATCCCAGACCGGGGCCTTGCGCCCGGCCATGAGCCCGAGGACGAGGTTTTGCTCCGGCAGGGGTATCGGGCTGGCGGCCGTGATCCCAAAAGGTCCTACATTGGTGATAGTTGCGATTCCACCGCCTCGCGCCGAGGTGGGGATGCGGCGTTCGCGGGCGAGCTTCACGAGGTCCTCGTAGGGCTGCTGCATCTCCGAGAGCGTTTTTTGATCGACATTCCGGATGACGGGAACGAGCACCCCATCATCAGCCTCCACCGCAAATCCGATGTCGATGGCGTTCGGATGGACGATCCGGGTTCCGATGAGCCGACCGGCGACAGCGGTGTTCTCCGAAATGGCGATGGCGAGAGCGCGCATCGCATAGAGAGTGACCCCGGGTTTTGCCGTGAGGCGCTTGCGATGCTCAAGCACGGCATCCATGATGATGGGGACGGTGACGCTGGCGAGGGGGCGGGTCCAACTGCGGCGCATTGAGTCGGCCACGGCAATCCGCATCGGAGAGGCATCGGTCATGCGATTCTCCTCAAGAGCGTTGATGAATTTTTCGAAATCCTCGACCGTGACGCGACCGCCCGCTCCGCTCCCGGGGAGTCCGGCGAGGTCAGCGGAATTGAGCCCGAGTTCCTCCATGCGGTGACGAAGCCGGGGGCTGAGATAGACGCTTGAGCGTACCGGAACAGGAAGTCCTCCCTCGATGGTGGGCTTCACCGACATGGGTTTGGCGTGGTCAATGAGGTCCTTCTCAGCGATGGCAAAGTGCAGGTTCTCCTCGGCCGGTGAGCCTTTTGGCGCTCCGCTGCCTGAGTCGGTGGCGGGTCTGATCAGACCGGCCTTCGTGGCCTCGTCCTCGCTGGCTTCGATAAACCCGATCTGCGAGCCGACGGGATAGCTCGTTCCGACCACGGCGGTAATCTCGGAAATGACGCCGCTGCAGGGGGATGTGACCTCCATCATGGCCTTGTCGGTCTCCACTTCGAAGATATTCTGATCAGCTTTGACCTCGTCACCGGGGGCAATGAGGATCTCACGAATGGTGGCTTCCGCGATGGATTCGCCAAGCTGCGGCATCTTGATGGGAAAGCGGGGCATTTCAGTTAGGGGCGTTTCGGCAGAATAGCAGGGAAAAGGGGGAACTCATCCAAAATTCACAAGCTTCTCCGCTCCAGTTGGAGACAATCGTCGTATTCCTCCTACGTTGGAGAAAAATGAAAGCGCTGCAAGTATCGAGGGTGATAAAAAAATACGACTCCGATCCGGTTCTGCGGGGAGTCTCCCTTTCCCTGAATCCGGGCGAGCGAGCGGCCCTCATGGGACCGTCGGGCTCAGGCAAAAGCACCCTTCTCAACTGCATTGGCGGAATAGACCGACCGGACGAGGGGGTGATCGAGATTGGCGGCCAGTCGCTGGCAGGTCTGGATGAGGACGCGCTATGTCGCCTCCGACGGGAGACGGTAAGTACCGTTTTTCAATTCTTCCATCTTCTCCCCACGCTGACGGTCTCTGAAAATATCGAGTTTCCCATGCAATTGAACGGAGTCGGGCCGCGGGAGCGTGCTGAAAGGGTCTATGATCTCATCCAGGAGGTTGGACTCTCCCATCGGTCCGGTGCCCTGCCTCATGAACTGAGCGGAGGGGAGATGCAGCGGGTTGCGATCGCCCGTGCCCTCGCCAACCGTCCGCGCCTGATCCTTGCCGACGAGCCTACGGGAAATCTCGACTCCGCAACAGGGGAGGCCATCCTCGATTTGCTCGAGGCAGTCAGTGAGAAGAACGGCGTCGCCATGCTTGTGGTAACGCACAGCCCGCAGGTAACCCGGATCTGTCGACGCACTTTGGAAATGAAGGACGGGCGGATCCTCGGCCAGACAGATTCGGAATGATTCACCTTTCAGGCAGCAGCAGGTCGGAGGCGGGTTCGGTGGGTCGGGTGCTCTGGTCCCGCTTTATCTGGAGGCACTGGTGCCGTGAACCGGCCATGACCGCGATGCTCGTTGGCATCCTTGCGCTCGGGGTCGCGGTCTTCCTTGCAGTGCGATTGGCGAACAAAGCGGCAGTGTCCGGATTCGGTTTGTTTACGGAATCCGTCTCCGGCGAAAGCGACTTTCTCCTGCGTCCGCGGGCCGGCTACCTCGAGGAGGGCCTCTTGAGAGAACTGAGGGCGTTGACGGGAGCGACTCCCGTTGGATTCTTTCCCGTGCTCGAGACTTCCGGAGCTCTTGCCGGGAATCCGGAGGGAAGTCTTCTCCGTTTTGTCGGGACCGACCTCGTTGCTCTGCAGAATGCCGCAAACGGGACGGGATCTGAAGGGGCTGAAAAAGGTAACGGTGGTTCCATCTTCGCCAGGCGAGACGGCGACCTTTCGCCGATCGGAAAGACAAAGTCTATTTTTGCGGGGAAGGCCTTCGCCGTGAGACAGGGACTGAAGGAGGGGAGCTCCGTCGCCCTGCTGGTTAATGACAGGATCGTCGAGCTTACTCTGACCGGAATTCTCCCAGAGGATCCTAATCGCGCGGCGGTTCCGGACAATCTTATCCTGATGGATCTTCCCGGACTGCAAGCCCTCGCGGGTCATGCAGGAAAGCTGAGCCGAATTGAGATTCGTTTCCCCGGGGGGGCGGGTAGAGATCGCCTCCTGGCCGAGGTCGCCGGCCATCTTCGCAAATTTGCGGGGGAGCGCGATCTCATTCTGGAAAGTCCGGAGGACCGGAAGTCATCCGTGACCCAAATGAGCGCGGCGTTTCGACTCAATTTGACGATTCTGTCAGGACTTGCGCTGCTCGTTGGAATCTACCTGATCATGCAGGCGATGGAGGCGGCGGTGGTCAAGCGGCGCGCCGAAATTGCCGTTCTCCGTTCGTTAGGGGTGACACCCGTCCAGATTCGAAAGGCGTGGTTCATTGAGGGTCTCATTCTCGGACTGATCGGAAGTCTTGCCGGGGTGCTTCTCGGCCGATTGCTTGCCGTCGGTCTCGTCGGGGCGATTTCAATGACGGTGAACACGATTTACTATGAGACGACGAGTTCCGCAGTGACCCTGCACTGGGGGGAGGCTGTTTTTTCACTCCTCTTCGGGGTGGTCGCCAGCATCGTGGCGGGGTTCATTCCGGCACGCGAGGCGGCCATGACACCTCCGGCTCAGGCGATGCGTCAGGGGACGCAGGGAGGAGGTCTGCACCTCTTGAGACGCTGGCCTCTCGGACTTGGGTTTCTGATCATCGCAGGAATTCTGGCCCTTTTGCCTCCCGTCGGGTTGCCCGGAGGAACGGTTGTGCCGCTGGGAGGCTATCTCGCTGCGATCGCACTTGTTCTTTCCGCGAGCATCCTGATCGGGCTGCTTTTCCGCCCGGTCGCCCGTCTCTTGGGCTTCGGGACTTCGAATCCGATGCGTCGATATGCGGGAAGTCAACTGCGTCGACCCGAAGGCCGGCACAGGCTCACGGCGGCGGGGCTCTCTGTTGCGATCGGAATGTCGGCGGCAATGGCCATTCTCGTCGCGAGTTTTGAAACCACGCTGACGCTATGGATCCAGCAATTGCTGAAAGCGGACCTTTATGTCGCGGCGGCCGGATCAAATTCCGTCTCAAACGGCAACTCCATTTCTGCCGAAAACTGGAAGCGTATCGCATTAATGCCCGGTGTCGCCGGGGCGGACAAGCTGCAGCGCTACACGATCAATCTTGAGGGAAAGGATGTCTTCCTCGGCGGGGCCGAATACAACAATGATGCGAAGCGATTTCTCCAACTCATCTGGGTAGTCCCGCCAACGCAAACGGGGCCCGATGCCCTGGCCGTTTCTGAAAACGGGGAGACGCCTGCCTGGGTGAGTGAGTCCTTCGCGCGTCGTTTCAAGGTGAGTTCCGATGACAAGTTGGAACTGCCGACCCCGGTGGGAAAAAAGTCTGTCCGCGTTTCAGGGGTCTATGCGGAATATGGAAATGAAACGGGGACCATCCTTGTAGGGAGAGAGCAGACTTCGCGCTGGTTTACGGACGAGAGTCTTTCCAATATGGCGATCTATGCGGAAGAGGGAGCTGACGTGGAGCGGCTCCTTGAGTCAATTCGGGCTGAGTTCCCCGGGCTTGTCGCCAGGACGAACGAACGCCTGCGTTCCGAGTCGATTCGCATTTTTCACCAGACCTTTGCCGTAACCTACGCGCTCGAAGCGATCGCCGTGATCATTGCCGTGACCGGTTTGGGATTGGCGCTGGCCGGTCTGCTTTTGGAGCGGCGTCAGGAACTCGCGACCTTGCGTTCCCTCGGGGCGACGCGGGGAGCCATCGCCGCGGCGTCTTTGTGGGAAGGCCTCGGTCTCGCCCTCGTCGGTCTTGCCGGCGGCTTTGTTCTCAGTCTCTTGCTCGGGTGGATTCTCATTCATGTAATCAACCCGCAGAGTTTCGGTTGGACCCTGCAATACCGGGTTCCCTGGGTTTCTTTTGGCGCGCTTGCTGCGGTCACGCTGAGCACGGCCGGGCTTGTCTCGTGGTGGGTGGGTTATCGAAACGCGACGCTTCGTTCAGATCGGGAGGAATAAATGAAGTTTACCATTAATACTGCGGTGGTCTTAGCGCTCGCATTCGCCTCCGGACCCGGTTTGACGGAGGATCAGGGGGCAATACCGTGGACCGTGCCGAAAGCAGGTCATACGCTTTCCTTTCCTCGTGATCATGGAAGCCATCCTGATTTCAAGATCGAGTGGTGGTATCTTACCGGTCATCTTTTCTCCGGGGAACGGCGTTTCGGTTTTCAGGCCACCTTCTTCCGGCTCGGCCAGGAACCTGTTGAGGTGGTGGAGGGTGAACTTTTCGGGACCTCACAAATTTACATGGCCCATATGGGGCTGAGCGATCCCGAAACCGGAACCTTTCTCCACGAAGAGCGGCTCAACCGGGGCGGATGGGATGCGGGGGCGAAGGCAGGGGATCTCGATGTCTTTAACGGGAATTGGAGTCTTGTTAGAACGGAGTCAGGAATGGAACTCGAAGGTTCCATTCGAACGGAGGCCGCCTTTTCCCTGAAACTTGATCCGAAAAAGAATCATGTCGTTTTCGGCGAAGATGGCATTTCCCGCAAAGGCCCCGAGGGAACGGCGGCGAGTTATTACATCACTTTTCCGCGTCTAGCCGCGAGCGGTTCGCTCTCGATCGGAGGACAGACTTTTCAGGTGGCGGGCGAGGCGTGGATGGATCATGAGATCTCCAGCAGTCAACTCGACCGGAATCAGATTGGTTGGGATTGGACCTGCATCCAGTTGTTCGACGGGCGGGAGATTATGGGATATGTGCTGCGGACGGATGAAGGTCGGCCCTCTGAGTTTTCGAAACTCGTCTGGGTGGCGGAGGATGGAACGCTCACTCATCTCAAGTATGGTGCCTACGAGTGGCAACCGGGCGGGTCCTGGAGCAGTCCCGTGACCGGCGCGACCTATCCGGTTTCCCCGCTTATCATCGCACCTGATCCGGCTGGCGGAGGATCCCGCCGATTGCGTCTGCTTCCTGTAATGGAAGCACAGGAAATGACCGGACGTGCGGGAGGCGTGAGCTACTGGGAGGGCGCTTGTGACGTTCGTGATGAGGACAGTGGTGAATTAGTTGGCCGGGCCTATCTTGAAATGACGGGTTATGCGGACAATATCGGGGAAAAATTACGTTAGCCCCGTCTTCTTTCCTCCTGCGCCACCTCTTCTTCTGTGGCATGTTTCCTCCGTCGTGAGGAACCCTTTCATTTCGTCCCCGGCCCTGCTGCTTTGAAGATCAGAAAAGAGTATCTCGTTGGTGCCGCGGCCTGCTTTCTTTGCCTGCTCTCGGGAGCGGTGAATGTGCACTTTGTCAGGCTCTTCACCTTTGCCGTGGGGAACCTGACGGGGGATATCTTCCGGATGTTGATCGAGTTCGATCATTCAGAGAACGATTATTATGCGGCCTTCACCCTCTTGCTGATCCTCGTGACGTTTATTGCCGGAGCAGCTACCTCAGGAGCGACGATCCACCATCCCCGTTTCGATCTCGAGCGACCTTACGGGCGTTCCTTGATGGCGATTGGATTCATCTTTATTATTGCAGCAATTCTTGAGCCGCATTCGCCGATGATTGCGCTGCCCGTCGCCGCTTTCGCCTCGGGATTTCAAAATGCGATGGCGACACGCTACCACGGGATCATTCTCCGAACGACTCATGTCACCGGCATTATCACCGACCTTGGTCAATATCTCGGGATGCGGCTTGCGGGGAATCTTGTCGAGACTTGGAAGATCTGGCTGCACTTCTGCTTGTTTGCCTCCTTCCTGTTGGGCGGCTTCGCGGGAATCACGCTCGATTCAGTGACCGGCGACCGGGCTGCCTTCATCATTGCCTCGATCTATCTGCTTTTTGGACTCCTCTTCCATCTCTTCAAGCACCATTTCCTCTCCTTGCACGGGGAAGACGAGGGAGAGGGTGGTGGCGGGAAGAGCGGTCAATCGCGCTTGTAGATCACGTGATAAACCAGTCCGACCATACCGGCTCCTCCGACGAGATTTCCGAGGGTCACGGGCAGTAAATTGTTGATCAGAAAAGAACCCCACCCAAGAGACTCCGGGGCGGCATCGCCGGCTAGGAAGATGGCGAGGGGAATTAAATACATGTTTGCGATGCTGTGCTCAAACCCGGCCGCCACAAAAGCGGAGATCGGAAAAATGATGGCGACAATGCGATCAACAACGTGTCGGCCCGCCATCGCGAGCCAGACCGCCAGACAGACGAGCAGATTGCAGAGAATGCCTTTGAAAAAGGCCTCGGCAAATCCGAGGCTGCATTTCGCGGTCCCGATGGCGATGGCTGACGCACCCACGGCCCCGTCATTCATTTCTCCGTGGCCTGAGAGTGCGACGAGGGCAGCCAACCCGGCCGCTCCGACGAAATTGGTGAGATAGACAACGGCGAAGTTCCGCAGCAACAGACCCGTCGTGATCTTTCCGTGGACACGGGCCATGACCATCAGGTTGTTGCCGGTGAATAATTCGGCTCCTGCGATCACAACAAGGATGAGTCCAAGCGAAAACGTCACTCCCCCCAGAACACGCTTCGCGGCAAAGCCGAGCGAGGGATCGCTCATGACAAGGTTGAAGTAGAGCGCCCCCAGCCCAATGAATCCTCCTGCCAGAACTCCAAGGGCCGCCATGGGAAGAAGAGGCAATTGCGCTTTCTTGACACCTATCGTCTCGACACGGTCGGCAATTTCCTGGGGCGAATAGGCATCACTTCCGTAAATTTCAGGCATCGGGATATCGGGTGGTTTTGGCGGTAGTATGCGATTCCCTGGGAGTGCTTGGCAAGAGAAGAGAGGCGGGATGGCATACGTAGTCTCTTCGACGCAAAGCGATTGAAGTTTGCCATCCGGAGCCCGGTTTTCCTCAGGGACACTGTGACTTGGCGTGAGCTCTTGTGCTTCAATTGTCCTGGTTTTTTCGCAAGGAAACAATCCAAACCAGACTTGATCGGCTTTTTACAGATGGCCTTTTCAAAACTCTTTTCCCGACCCTGTTGGCCTTCCTGATTTTCGGGCTAAAGTTCGTCCATCAAACCGGCCCTCCTCCAGATCTACCGCATTGCGATACTTGTCGTTATCGCCTGGCTCATCCGTCGACATCATGAGACGCTGCGGGTGCAGGGGGACTGGCCGATCACGGTGGCGGAGGTCCGGGTCTTTCTGCCTGAGGCGGAGCGCCTGAAAGTGGATGGCGGTCCCCGCGGGGGGCTGGAGGTCCTGGATTCGTCGGGTTCAAAGATTGGTTATGTGGTCCGGACCATGCCCGAATCGCGGGAAATCACCGGCTACTCGGGTCCGACGGATGTGCTGGCGGTCTTTGATACGCAAGACAAGGGAGTGGGAGTGGCAATCCGTCACAGCTATGACACGCCGAGTCATGTCGAGGATGTGGAGCGGGATTTTCTCTTCATGGAGAAGTGGAATGGCCGTCTCTGGTCAGAGATTGCTGGGATCACGGATTTGAAAGCGGCTGACATCTACGGAGTCTCCGGAGCGACCCGGACGAGCGAGGCGGTCGCGCAGAGTATCACTCACCGGCTTGCGGTGGCGGAGGGGAAGGCGGGGATGAAACGGAGCCTCTCTCCCGGGTGGCGGGATGTAATGTTGATGGGATTTCTCGGGTTCGGTTGCCTCTTTGCCTTCGTGAAAGCGGGATCTGTTCAGCGGTGGCGCTGGGTTTACTCGGTGGCAACTATCCTGGGACTGGGGTTCTGGATGGGCGATTTGCTGGCGCAGTCTCTGATGATCGGTTGGGTGGAAAGCCGTGTGCCGTGGCAGGCGACGCCGGGCCTGGTCCTCTTTGTCCTCGCCGCGTTTCTGCTGCCGTGGTTTACAAAACAGCCGGTCTACTGCCAGTTTATCTGTCCCCACGGGAACCTCCAGCGCTGGACGATGAAGGTGATCCCGGCTCGTTGGAAACGTCCTCTCCCCGAGGACGGCAAATGGATTGCACGCTGGGTTCCGGCGATGCTCCTGGCGGTCGTGTTGGCAGTGTCCTTCCTCCAACTCGATCTCGATCTGGCCGGCATCGAGCCCTTTGATGCTTATTTGCTGAAAGGGGCAGGGCTGGCGACTATTCTCGTGGCCTTGATCGGTCTCGCGATCTCGCTCTTTTTTCCAATGGCCTACTGCAAGTATGGCTGCCCGACGGGTTGGCTGCTTGAATTTGTCCGCAGGCGGAGCGGGAAGGATCATTTTTCGGATCGCGACTGGATCGGGCTGGGGCTGCTGGCGATGGCCGCCGGCTTGTATTTTTCGCCCTTGGAGATGTTCCTCGGATAGATTCGGGACCACCAATGAACACGAAAGAGCACGAGTCAGGAGAAGTGATTGGGAGAAAACCAGTGCCCGGCCGTGTTCATTCGCGGTCGAAATCCCGATGGAAAAGTAGGCTACAGAGAACCGCCGGTCTTGTCCTCGTCCTAACTGTCGGCGCGCTCCTTGTTTCCCCACCGCTCCAAGAAAAGCGCATCGAGCGCCGGATTCGGGCAGCGCTGCTCGCGGTGCAGGAGGGTTTGCAGCGTTATCATGTCGAAGAGGAACTGTATCCGAAGAAGAGGATGAGCGGTCACGAACTGGTGACACTTTTGGCCGGTTCCGGATTTCTTGAGCCTTCTCTGATCAATCCCTGGACGGGGGAGGCCTATCTCAACCCGACGGAGGAGGACTGGTTGCAATACCGGACGAACGGCCTTGCCGAGACCTACGAACTGGTCGTCTGTTTCCCGGGTAGCGAAGAGGTGCAGTTCCGGCTCGATAGCACGGAGAATCAATCCCTCGAATAGATCCTCACATGAATATCACCGAGTATAATCGAAACGCCTGGAATCTGCAGTCGCTCGAGGGGTGCCGCTGGAGCACTCCCTATCCCGACGAGGTCGTTGAGCTGGCCAAGGCGGGGGATTGGTCTGTCATCCTCACGCCGAACAAGGCGGTTCCCTCCGACTGGTTTCCCGGGTTTCCCGATCTCACGGGGATGAAACTACTCGCCCTTGCCTGTGGCGGCGGGCAGCAAGTACCGCTTTTTGCGGCCGCCGGGGCGGAGGTGATTTCCTACGACGCGTCTGACATACAACTGGAAAAGGACGAGGAGGCCTGTGCCCGTCACGGCCTGAAGGTGAAGACGATTCAGGGAGACATGGCGGATCTCGTGGAGATACCGTCCGGGTCGATCGATCTGATTTTTAATCCTGTCTCCAATGTTTTCGCCGAGAATCTCGAACCGATCTGGCGCGAGTGTCACCGGGTCTTGAAACCGGGAGGGCAGTTGTTCTGCGGATTCATGAATCCGGCATTTTTCCTTTTTGATCATGAGGTTCTCGAAGAGACCGGCGAGTTCCGTGTCATCTATCCGCTTCCCTATTCCGATATCGAATCTGCCGACGAGGAACTGCTCGAGGAGCAATTGGAAGCGCAACTGAGTCTGGAATACAGCCACAGTTGGGAAACCCAGATCGGCGGTCAGTGCGCGGCCGGCTTTGCCATCACAGGATTTTACGAGGATGACTGGGACGAGGAGTCAACCCGGCTTCAGGGATGGATGCCAATGTTTGCCGCGTCCCGAGCCGTCAAGTGGCAGGGGTGAGAATCGGTAACATAAAGAAAAATGCATCCGAATCGGATCTTTGAGCCTACCTTTCCGTGATGAGACCCCCGACTCTGCGATTTTCACTGTTGATTTCGATTGCCTCTCTGGGCAGCACCAGTCTGCTCACGTCGGCCGACTGGCCGCACTTCCTTGGCCCCCGGCAGGACCTTCACAGCGAAGAGACCGGTCTTGATTTCAACTTCACGGAGAAGGGGGCGAAACTCCTTTGGGAGGTGGAACGAGGCAAGGGTCATGCCGGTCCGGTGGTGGCCGACGGGAAGCTCGTGTTTATTCATCAGGTCGAGAAGAAGGAACAGATCCGCTGTCTGGACGCGTTGACCGGCGTGGAGATCTGGGAGCATTCCTATCCGGTCGATGTGGCGCAGAGCTACGGAATTGTTGACGCTCCCCGTTCCAGTCCGGTGATCGATCCTGAAACTGGCTTGGTCTACACGCTCGGTAATGACGGAGATCTGATCTGTTTTGCCCTCGCTGATGGAAAAATCGCGTGGCAGGTCAAACTCCCGCAACTATTCGGGCCTTCACCCTTTTTCTTCGGCTATGGATCCTGCCCGCTCATTTTTAAAGAGAAGCTGATCGTGCACGCGGGAGCCGAAGGAGCCTGTCTTGCCGCGCTGAACAAAAAGGACGGAACCGTGATCTGGCAGACCGACCATGCGTGGCACGGAAGCTATGCCTCGCCGGTGGTGACCAAAATCAACGGAGAGGACAGGATCCTGGTCTTTGCCGGGGGAATGGTGAAACCTCCCACAGGCGGGCTGCTCTGTGTGAATCCGGAGGACGGAAAGATTGACAGTGAGTTTTCGTGGCGGTCCGACAATTTCGCGAGTGTGAATGCGACGACTCCGGTTCCCTGCGGAGAGAACCGCGTTTTCCTGACCGAGGATTACGGCCTCGGCGGAGTCATGCTGGAATACGGTCCTGATTTTACTCCGCGCGTGCTATGGACTTCCCCGGAATTCGGGTGCCAGTTTCAGACACCTCTTTACCACGAGGGTGTCCTCTACGGCTTTGGTGGCAACGGGGGGTTGATGCTGGCCTACGATGTTGCTTCGGGCAGCCACTTGTGGAATGAGGCATTCTATCAGACGACGATACCGTGGCAGGGGCGCGATGTTCCGATCAGTCTCGGGCATGCGCACCTCATCCATATCGATGGCGGGTTCCTTTGTCTCACGGAGGACGGGGCGTTGATCCGGATGGAGCTCAGTGCGGCCGGATTCCGTATCCTCTCCAGCACACGACTCTTTTATGCTCCGGAGACATGGGCCCCGCCGGTCGTCAGCAACGGACGTCTTTATGTGAACCAGAATGAACTGGGTTCCCGATTGCTGTGCTATGATCTTTCCGGGAAAACGGCGGAATAGGGTGGTTCTCCCGTCCCGCGTCGGGGGCCGGACCTGTCGAAACTGAAATAAACGGTTTCAATTCAGTCCGTCCGCGATACTTTTCGCGCTCCCGCCGTCAGACCGGCGGAGATGACGTGAGTATGATAAGCCCTGATTCCATTAACGGAGTACTGCTGGTCGACAAAGGACCCGATATGACATCGCATGATGTCGTGGCCGTTGCGCGCAGGACCCTCAACACCAAAAAGATCGGTCACTGCGGGACGCTCGATCCCATGGCAACAGGTCTGCTCATCCTCGTTATCGGAAAAGCAACCAAGATTCAGGATCTGCTCATGTCTGAAGACAAGGAGTACACGGGCACCCTTGAGCTCGGAAAGACAACCAACACTCAGGATGCCGAGGGCACCGTGGAAACCGAGACCGAAGTTCCTGCGCTTTCCGACGAGCAGGTCACGGCGGCTTTTGAAAAATTCCGCGGCGATTTTTACCAGATTCCTCCCATGGTCTCAGCGATCAAGATGGACGGGGTGCCGCTCTACAAGCTTGCGAGACAGGGCAAGGAAGTGGTCCGGGAACCCCGCTTTGTCCATGTTTACAGCTATCGTATCGACGGCATTGCGCTCCCTTGTGTGGACTTCACGGTCAAGTGCAGCAAAGGCTTTTACGTCAGGACTTACGCCCATGACATCGGGACGGAACTCGGCTGCGGGGCCCATCTCAAGGCGCTCAGAAGAACTCGTTCGGGGAAATTTGATCTGGAGCGCTCCGTGACCTTTGATGAGTTAAAGCACGGCGACCGGAATGAAATCATGGCAAAGATGTTGACACTCCCCGAGGTGTCGAGGCTTCGTGGCGCATAGTTTTGTGAGTATTCACCTCTTCGGGAGCAGATCATGGATCTCCTCAGACACATCGGTGAGTTAAATCGACTTAAGGGGCCGCTTCATCTCGCCATCGGGGTGTTTGACGGTCTTCATCTCGGGCATCAGGCCGTCATCAGAGCGGCACAACAGTCTGCGATTGAATCCGGCGGAACGGCGGTGGTGGTGACCTTTGATCCCCATCCGATCGAGGTGCTCTCTCCCGGAAATGCTCCGCGCATGCTCACCGCTTCGGCTCACAAGCTGATTCTCCTGCAACGCCAGCTGGGAGTCAGTGAGGTTCTTGTGGTGTCCTTCGACCGCGATTTTGCCGAACAGACCGGTGAGCAGTTCGTTGAGTCTTTGATTGCGGCGGCTCCAACGGGCGGATTGGCTAGAATCTGTGTGGGACAGGCCTGGCAGTTCGGCAAAGGACGTTCCGGCGACGTGGGATTGCTGAAGACCCTGGGGGGGCGCTTAGGATTCGAAGTCAGCGGAATCGAAACGGTGGAGGTCTGCGGAATGCGGGTGAGCAGCACGCGTATTCGTGAGGCCATTGCGGCAGGGGATTTTCAAGTGGCGGCGGCTCTGCTCGGGCGTGTTTACACGGTCTATGGGACCGTGATCAAAGGCCGCCAACTCGGACGCACGCTCGGCTTTCCAACGGCAAATCTGACGGTACATAGCGAGCAGCTCCCTCCCACCGGAGTCTATGCGGTTCGCGTTACGGGGGCGGGCGATTCGTGGAATGGGGTCGCCAATCTGGGTTATCGTCCCACGGTGGAGGGGGGGGAAGTCAAAAGACTGCTCGAGATCCACCTCTTCGGCCTCGATTCCGAGATATACGGAGAAGATCTTGAAGTCGAGTTCGTTGGTTTCATTCGACCCGAGCAGAAATTCGACGGGCTCGAAGGACTCCGGGAGCAGATTGCTAACGATGTCGAAGCGGCGAAAACCTTTCTAGGTATCCCCCGGAATGACTAGGTTTTTGCCTTTTTTTTCCATACAAGACAAAAATCTTGGAATTCAGAGGTTGACGCTGCCTGTGTCATCTGAATAATCTTGCGTTGTTAGGGAACCTTCCGCCTGTTTGCGGAACTTACCTGCCAGTTGCTGGTGCTTGTTTTAACTTAATTAATCACGACAAATCTTATGGCTATAATTGGATCAGTTCTATTGTTCGCGGGTGGTATTGGAATGCTGGTGTTCTGGATCATGACACTGGTGAAGCAGTTCAAGTCAGGACAAACCGTTTGGGGTGTCCTCTCGATCTTTTTCGCCATCCTTGCCCCGATCTGGTGCTTTATGAACGGGCATAAAAGCCTCGGGATTAAATTCGTCATCGCCTTCGTGGTGTATCTGATCGGATTCGGTCTGACCATGGGTGGCGCTGTTGCTGCGATGGAAAACATGCCCCCGATGCCTCAGTAATCGGATATTGTCCATCTTTGGAAAGCGCCTTTCCTTCGGGGGAGGCGCTTTTTTTATGCTTCATTTTAATGCTTTAGAATGCCCATCCGCTGCGTGAAAACTCCGTGCCTGCGGGAGTGGTCGAGCGGGAATACCTGTGGTAGGGTGGACCGTATCCTGCCTTTCATTTGAACCTTTCCCATCCCATTTTGCCACGGAGGTCCTTCCTTGCTCCCGCTGCGAGCCTGGTTTTGTGGGCATCGTTGTTCAGTGCACCACTTCTGAACGCCCAGTTTTCTCCCTTTCCGGACCCAGGACCGCAGACGAGCAGCGGTCGGGATCTGCGCGAAATCCTTCCCTCGGACCTGATCGAACCGGTTATCAATCCCCGGCAGACGAGCGCCGACCGAATTGCCAGGATCTTCAACAGAGATCTGCGTGATATCGAGGAAGCACAGAACGATATCATTGCCCAGCTCGAAAAATTGCCCCGGGTGACTCGCGAGATGCAACGGGTGACCGGGTTCGGTTATCACTCGGGCGGGGCGAAGCAGCGGCCGAAATGGGTGCAGATCGACATGGGGGAGACGGTGACCCCGGATGCGATTGCCCTGTTCCCCGTCACGGCCGAGGTTAATGAGGAGACCATTTATGGATATGGTTTCCCCCGGAGTTTCCGCGTCGACATCTCGAACGAAGAGGAATTCCGAAACTACGAAACCATCGTCGAGGTGCGCACCGATGAAACCTCGGGGCCGAAGAGGTGGCCCTATTTTCGTGAACTGGAAGGCTATTCGGGGCGTTACATCCGGGTGACGGCAACGGGACTGTGGCGATCCGCATCGATTGCGCAGGAGGTTTTTGCCCTCAGTGAAGTGATGGTCCTGAAGGGAGGAAGAAACCTGGCGGTAGGCAGAAAAGTGACGGCATTGGACAGCGAGGAGCAGCGCGCAGACCAATGGTCCACCGCATTTCTCTGTGACGGAATTACGACCCTCGGGATTCCCCACGGAGAAAAGGAAAGTCCGACTCTGGGATTTCGAGCCAAATCACAGGAAGAAGCGACGATGAGCTGGGTTCAGGTGGATTTGGGTGAACCAATGGAAATCGACCAGATCGAGCTGATCCTGGCGGATCCTCCGACGACTGTTCCCGATCCCACGGTGCGGTTTCCCTATCCGATGAAGATCGAAGTGTCGGGTTCACCTGACATGCGTCAGGCGGAACTGGCGGGTCAATTTAATCCCTCTCAGATCAGTATGATAGGGTCGAATCCACTCGTGGTTCCGGTGAATGACTTTTACGGGAGATATGTCAGGGTGACCGTCGAAGGCAGCAAGAAACCAAGCCGGATCTCCTTTGATCTGGCGGAATTGATTGTCTACTCGGGGACGCAGAACGTGGCTGCGGGCAAACCCGTCACCGCGATGCACCCGCTGGTGATCCGAAGCTGGGCTCCTGAAAATCTGGTCGACGGCTACAGCAGTCGGCGGAACCTTGTTTCCTATGACTTGTGGTTGAGTGAGCTCTTGAAACGAAATCGCCTTGTCCGGCGCTGGCTCGACAAAGAGCAACGGAGACTGGATCTCGTTGACCGGACCGTGACTCACGGGATCACCTACATGGCGGGCGGGGTGACGGGAATTCTCTGTTTTGTCCTGGTCGCCCTGACCCGGGGTAGGGTGAAGCGGCGGAAGGATCTTGAGGCCTTGCGGCAGAGAATTGCGAGTGACCTCCATGACGACATCGGGAGCAACCTCAGCAGTATTGCCCTCCTTGCGGAACTTGGAAAAACGGAGGTAGACGAGCCGGATCTGGTGTTGGAAGAATTGACCGATATCAAAGCGACCGCCGACAAGACGATCGAATCAATGCGGGACATTGTCTGGCTGATCCGCCCGGGTGAGGAGACCTGGCAAGAAATGCTGGCGCGCTTCCGTGAGACGGCTTCGAAACTGCTGCGGGCTCACGAATACTCCTTTGTCGTCCACGGAGAGGCCCATGATGACAGGCTTCCGCTTGAGTTTAAGCGCGACCTTTTTCTTATCTACAAAGAGGTGCTTAATAATATCGTTCGCCATGCAGAGGCCACCGCGGTCGAGATTGAGATCGATTGCAAGCGGACAAGGCTGCAGATGCGCATCGCGGACAACGGGAAGGGGTTCAACAATCTTGACCAGGAGTTCCGTGAAGGGAACGGACTGAGAAATCTCAGGATGAGGGCCCAGGCAATCTCCGGAAGCCTGAAAGTAAGAAGCGCGCTCAATGAAGGAACTACTGTTCAATTGATGGTTCCCATGCCATGATTGAGTGAGACTTTTCGAATGCAAATGATCCCATCGCATCCAAGTTATCAACGAATTTAAGACCATGAGTGAGGAAACGCAGACCGACGACGCACCGAAGGCCCCGACGAAAGTCTGGATGGTCGAGGACAACGAGACCCTCAGACGGACAGTGGCGCGGGTGCTGGACCGCCAGAAGGACATGAAGTGTGTCCATCAGTATGAGCGCTGTGAAGATGCCATCGAGGCTCTCGTCGCCGGCGAGCGACCCGATGTAATGCTCTTTGATATTGGGCTGCCGGGCATGAGTGGTATCGAGGGAATCCGCCGGATCAAGACGGCCCTCCCCGAGATCGAAATTCTGGTGTTTTCCGTTTTTGACGACAACGAAAAGGTATTCAATGCGATTTGCGCAGGTGCTTCGGGGTATTTGTTGAAGACCTCCAGCATGGGCGAGATTCCCGATGCCATTCGCGAAATTCTGCAAGGGGGCGCTCCGATCAATGCTCTGATTGCAAGGAGGGTTCTCGATATGTTCAGCGAACTGGCTCCGCAAAGCCGGGACTACGGCCTCACGGAGCGTGAAAAGGAGGTTCTCGAACAAATGGTCGAGGGCCTGACGAAAAAAGAAATCGCCGATCAGCTCGACCTTAGTTTCCACACGGTGGACAAGCATATTCGCGGAATCTACAGCAAGCTGCACGTCAACACGATGACCGGTGCCGTGGCCAAGGCGCTCAAGGAAGGGTTGCTTCCTAAAAGCTAACTGCGGTGCTGGTTGGGGCAGGAGCTGGGGCAAGCATCCTCGATCAAGTAGCCGATGCGGCACTGAGGAAGGATCTTGATCTGCGGGCGGTTCTCTTCTAGCAGTAAGCTATGTTCTATATCGGAATTGACAGCGGAACCCAGAGCACCAAGGCGGTGGTTCTGGATTGGGAGAGCGGTGCGATCGTTGCCCATGAATCGAAGGCCTATGGTTTGATCGGGGGACTTCCTGCGGGGCATCTCGAGCAGGATCCGGCGGACTGGATCGAGGCAGTGAGGTTTACACTCTCCAGTTGTTTGGAGCAGTTGGGATCGCGGCGGTCGGAGGTCCGGGGAATCGGAGTTAGCGGGCAACAGCACGGCCTCGTTGTTCTCGATCAGAATGATGACGTGATACGGCCGGCGAAACTATGGTGCGACACCTCAACGGTGGAGCAATGTGACCAGTTTGCCGCCTCCTTCGGCGGAAAAGACGGTCTGATCGCGCGTTCAGGGAATGTCATCCTTCCCGGTTACACAATCCCCAAGCTGCTCTGGCTGAAGCAGCATGAGCCGGATCATTTTCGTCGCGTTCGTTCGGTGCTCCTTCCGCACGATTACATCAATTTCTGGCTGACGGGGATAAAGCGAATGGAGTATGGAGATGCCTCGGGGACAGGCATCCTGAACGTCCGGACGAGGGAATGGGATGATGAACTGATTGACTTCGTCGATCCATCTGTTCGTGAGATGCTTCCTGAGCTTGGTTCCTCGAATGTCGTACACGGGACGATTCGCCCTGAGCTTGCGGCGGAATGGGGTATTGGCAATGGCGTGATTGTTAGTGCCGGTGGCGGAGACAATATGATGGGTGCGATCGGTACCGGGAACGTCTCCTCCGGAATCATAACTGCCAGCTTCGGCACTTCAGGAACACTTTACGGATGCTCCGATAAGCCCATCATCGATCCTGTCGGCGAAGTGGCGGCATTTTGCGATAGCACCGACCATTGGCTGCCACTCGTCTGCACGATGAACGTGACCGTTGTGACAGAGCAGGTAAGGGGCTGGTTCGGTTGGGACCACAGTGAAATGGAAAGACAGATCGCCTCGGTAGTCCCCGGGTCCGAAGGGGTCAGTTTTCTGCCTTATCTGAACGGTGAGAGGACGCCCAATCTTCCCAACGGGAGTGGCGTTCTCCATGGTTTGAACCCGGCCTCCGCAACACCGGCTCATCTGGCGCGTGCGGCAATGGAGGGGGCAACGCTCGGTCTGGGTTACGGGCTGCAGCGATTTGCCGCGCTCGGACTCGCTCCGTCGGAAATCCGCCTAACCGGGGGAGGGAGCAAGAGCGGGGTTTGGAGGCAGATTGCAGCGGACGTTTTTGGGGTGCCGGTGGTGTCGCTCGCCACCGCGGAAGGTGCCGGTCTGGGGGGCGCGATACAAGCAGCGTATGCGGACGGGAAGGGGGGCTACCAGGACCTTTGTGATCGCCTCGTCTCGCTTGATGAGTCGAGCCGGTGCGAACCGGATGCCGGCGTTTCGTCCCTGTATCAGGAAAAGTTGAAGCGGCAGATAATCTTGACGGAAACGCTCAAAGGCGCGGAATTATTGTGAAAAGGAGTTCCCAACCGGCAATTCCGCCGAGTGCTGGAAAGGATGTGCCGCTTTCCGCTAAGGCGCGCGTATTGGCGGCTATGGCAGTTGCGTTGATGCGAGTGTTCGAGCTAACCTACCGCTGGCGATATGTTGATGAGGGCGGCCTGATCGCAAATCCGCCGGATCGCCCCATGATTTGGGTGTTATGGCACAACCGTATTTGGGTTCTCCGACGGGTGCACCGGAAATGTCTTCCCTCCCGTTATGGAGCAATCCTGACTAGCGTGAGTCGGGATGGCGATATTATTGCAGCCCTTGTAAAATTACTCGGGATTTTTCCGGTTCGCGGTTCCACTTCTCGTCGGGGCGCGGCTGCTTTGCTTAACCTCAGGGAATGGATCAGATCTGGATTTGATGTTCTCATCATACCCGATGGTCCGCGTGGCCCTCGATACCGCATGGGGCCCGGCGCGATAAAGCTCGCGCAATTGACAGGGGCTCTTATCCTGCCAATCCGGATTGAATTTGGCTCAGCCTGGTCTTTTCGCGGCTGGGATCACTTCCGATTGCCGAAACCTTTCACTACCGTCACCGCCATCATCGGGCCCTGCCTTGAAATTCCACCGGATCTCTCCGAGGATGATTTTGAGACAGAGCGCCAGAGGGTCGAGCGTGTCTTGAATCCCGACCATGAAATTGATTGAAGGAGCCCCTATTGCCGAACTCGTCTACCGTGAATGCCTCGTTTCTTTTGAGGAACTGAAGGCAGCCGGATTCCTGCCGGGTCTAGCCGTCGTGCTGGTGGGAGATGATCCCGCATCGAAAGCCTATGTCGCATCGAAGGATCGCAAATGCCGTGAGCTCGGAATGCATTCGGTAAAAATCGAAAAACCTGAAAACTCGACCCAGGAGGAATTGCTCGCGGTCATTGATGAACTGAACGCTGATGAGGCGATCCATGGCATCCTCGTGCAAATGCCGCTTCCCCGCCATCTGGATGAGGAGGAGATCATCCGACGAATTGATCCGGGTAAGGACGTGGATGGCTTGCATCCGGTGAACCTGGGGAAGCTGGCCATGGACGACTCGAGCGGCTTTGCCCCGTGCACGCCATCAGGCTGCCAGCGTATGCTGATCGAGAGTGGCATTGATACGGTTGGCAAACATGTCGTGATTGTCGGACGAAGTCTCCTCGTCGGGAAGAGTCTTGCTCTTTTGATGATGGGCAAGGGAAAGGGTGCCAATGCCACAGTAACGGTGGCCCATTCCAGGACCAAAGACCTGCCTTCCCTGACCAGGCAGGCCGATATTCTCGTCGCGGCTATCGGTATACCGCGGTTTATCGGACCGGAGCATGTCAAGGACGGCGCTGTCGTGATCGATGTGGGCATCAACCGGATCGATGACGCCAATTCGCGCGGTGGAACCCGTCTGGTGGGGGATGTCGATTTTGACAGAGTGGCCGGAAAGTGCGAAGCGATCACTCCGGTTCCCGGTGGGGTTGGGCGGATGACCATTGCCATGCTGATGGCCAACACAATCCGGGCCTGCCGACAGAAGGCAGGCTTGTGAATGGCGGGAACGACTGGTCGTCAGGGGTTTGGAGACCGGTGAGTTATCGGCTGACCGGGGACATGTTCGGGAGGGGGCTCTCCGGGACCCTGGTGTGCTGGGCTTACGCGCTTCATTTCAAGAAGAAAAGGCGGAATTTTCTCTAGCCAGTAATCCCTATTGAAGCGACTTTGTACTCCGCGCCGCGTTTTCGAACTGCCCCAGATGAGCCACACCATACCTGCCAGAGCCAATGTAGATCTGATCGATCAGAAGTATGCTGATTGGAAAAGCGACCCAAACTCCGTCGATCAGAATTGGGCGATGTTTTTCGAAGGATTTGAACTCGGTCTGACACAGCCCGCTCCGCGGCAGTCACTCGCCCTAGACGGGAGAACGGGCGGGGGACAGGGCCAGGTTGAATTGCCGGTCTCCGCCCAGGTGGTTTCCCTCGTTAGCAGCTACCGGACGCTGGGACACACGGCCGCGTGGCTGGACCCGCTTGATGATGAGGCGCCCGAGCAACCCTTGTTGAATCTCGAAGAACTTGGTTTTGATCCATCACAGCTCGACGACGAGGTTTCGACCCACTTTTACGAGGACGGTCGGCGCATGAAACTGCGGGAAATGATTGACCGTCTCCAGCGCACCTATTGCGGGAAGATCGGGTTCGAGTTCATGCACATCCAGACGCCCGAGGTTCGGAACTGGGTTCGCGAACGAGTCGAGGCCCGGATTGATCAGGCGGGGCCGCCGGTCGAGAAAAAGAAGCTGGCACTCAAGTGGCTGGCGGAAGCCGACCTCTTTGAGCGCTTTCTCCACCGCAAATATGTGGGGCAAAAGCGATTTTCTCTCGAGGGAGGCGATTCGCTCATGGTCGCTTTGAACGGGCTCATGCAGCGGTTTCCCGAGCATGGGATTGTTGAGATGGTGATGGGGATGGCTCACCGGGGGCGTCTCAACGTGCTCGCGAATTTGCTCAGAAAGCCGCTCACCGTCCTGCTTTACGAGTTTTCCGATAACTACGTTCCGAACCTTGTCGCCGGAGACGGGGATGTGAAATACCACCTCGGTTACGAGTCGGATCAGGATATCAACGGCAACACCATCAAAATCCAGCTTGCTGCGAACCCGAGCCACCTCGAAGCGGTCAGCCCGGTTGTTGAGGGGAAAGCGCGGGCGCGCCAGCGCTCCCGGGATGCTCAACTGCGTGATTCGTTTGTTGATCGTGATACGGTCATTCCCGTTCTGATTCACGGGGACGCGGCGTTCGCGGGTCAGGGCAGTGTTCCTGAGACCCTCAACCTATCGCAGCTTCTCGGCTACCGGACCGGCGGGACGGTTCATCTTGTCGTCAACAACCAGATCGGTTTTACGACGACTCCAAAGGATGCCCGCTCTTCGGTCTACTGCACCGATGTGGCAAAGATGATCGAAGCCCCGGTGTTTCATGTGAATGGGGACTCTCCGATGGACGTCCTTTACGTCACCGAGCTCGCGCTTGAGTTCCGTCAGCGTTTCGGTCGGGATGTCGTCGTGGATATTGTCTGCTACCGGAGACATGGTCACAACGAAGGGGATGAGCCCGCCTTTACCCTGCCTAAAACCTATCGTGAGATCAGCAATCACGATACCCCGTTTATGCTATTCCGGCGTGAGTTGCTGGAATCCGGGGAGATTACCGAAGAAGATGCCCATGCGGTCGAGAACGAGTATCAATCAAAGCTCGATCGGGAGATGGGAGAGTTGGAGGCCGCGATGGAAAGGGGCGATGGTCACACTCTGGCCGAGGCTGCTGCCGACCCGCAACCCGAATATACCCATGGTCCGGTTGATACCGGGGTTCCTGTCGAGCAGGTCAGGGCGATCGGATTGAAGATTTCCCAAACTCCGGCGAATGTCGTGGTTAACCAGAAACTCGCGGCACGTTTCCTAACCCCCCGTCGGGAAGCGATTGAGTCAGGAAAAGGAATCAACTGGGCCTTTGGAGAAGCGCTCGCTTTTGGTTCGCTCATCAAGGAAGGCTCGGCCGTGAGGCTCTCGGGCCAGGATTGCCGTCGAGGAACTTTCAGTCATCGTCACGCGGTTCTTTATGATCCGCAGACCCGCCAGCGGTATACCCCGCTGAATCATCTGGAGTCAGGTCAGAAGCAGAAGCTCTGGGTCTACAACAGTCATCTTTCGGAGTTCGCCGTTCTCGGGTTTGAGTATGGTTACTCGCTGCATGCAAACGACGCACTCGTTCTCTGGGAGGCGCAGTTCGGTGATTTTGCCAACGGGGCCCAGGTGATCATTGATCAGTTCATTTCCTCGGCCGAATCAAAATGGCAGCGAGCCAGCCACCTCGTCATGCTGTTGCCCCACGGCTATGAAGGTCAGGGCCCCGAGCACAGCAGTGCAAGGCTGGAGCGGTTCCTGCAGCTTTGCGCCGGGCAGAATATGCAGGTCTGCAATATCACGACGCCGGCCCAGTATTTCCACGCGCTCCGCAGGCAGATGCACCGTCCTTTCCGGAAGCCGCTGATCATCATGAGCCCGAAGAGTCTCCTGACTCATCCTGCCTGTGTTTCAAATATCGAGGATTTCGGTGAAGGCACCTATTTTCATGAGATTCTCGACGATGCCACCGAGGACCGCGGCAGTGAGGATCGCATCAGCCGGCTGATTTTCTGCTCCGGCAAGGTCTATTACGACCTTCTTGAGTTCAGGAGGCAGCACGAAATCAATAACGTCGCGATCATTCGTCTTGAGCAACTCTATCCCTTTCACAGTGACAAGATCGCGGAGGTAGCCTCGCGCTACCCGAATGCCTCAAAGTGGGTGTGGTGTCAGGAAGAGCCGCTGAACATGGGTGGATGGACATTTATCGGACCGCGGCTTCAGAAGATCACCGATCACCATGTTCGTTATGCGGGGCGGGACACGGCATCGAGCCCGTCGAGCGGGGCGAAGGCGATTCACAAAAATGAGCAGCGACGCCTGCTTGAGGAGGCCTTCAACAAGTAGTTCAGATCTTGCTTCAGGATTTCCGGTGGTCTTCTAAAGGTGACGGTAATCTTTTTTAACTTTCATATTCGACAACCTAATTAAGCAATGGCGCACGAGATAAAGATTCCTTCCGTAGGTGAGTCCATCACTTCAGCCACCCTCGGGTCCTGGCACAAGAGTGAAGGTGCCTACGTGAGGGCGGGGGAGGTGATTCTGACGATTGAAACGGACAAGATTTCGACCGAGTTGGAATCGGATCGGGACGGGATTCTTCACCACCTTGCCGCCGTCGGAGATGAACTCGCCATTGGCGCACCCGTTGCGAGCATCGAACCGGGTGAAGCCCCGGCCGGATCGCCGGAAGTGGTGAAGGAAGTTCAAAGTGCGTCGCCCGCCTCTGTTGGCAGTTCGGCGGGCGAGTCGACGGACGTGAAAGCGACCCCGGTGGCCAGGAAGATTGCCGCAGGCGAGGGGATCGATCTCACGAACGTCAGTGGAACCGGTGCCGGTGGCAAGATCACCAAAGCCGACGTTCTTGGAGCGACAAAAGAAACGACTCCGCCGGCTCAATTTTCGGTAGAACCGCTGGAGGGTTCTATGGGAACCGGGGCGAAGAAATCGACCCGCCGGAAAATGTCTCCTCTCCGCAGGAAGATTGCGACCCACCTCGTTAATGCCCAGCATGAGGCGGCGATTCTGACTACCTTCAACGAGTGTGACATGACGGCGGTGATGGAACTCCGTAAACGGGTTCAGGACGACTTCGTGGCAAGACACGGCGTAAAACTCGGTTTCATGTCGTTTTTCATCAAGGCAGTCGTTGATGCGCTCAAAGCTGTTCCATCGGTGAATGCCCAAATCGATGGGGATGAGATCGTTGAGCATCAATTTTACGACATCGGTGTGGCTGTTGGAACAGATAAGGGGCTGATGGTTCCCGTGGTCCGGAATTGTGATGAAAAGTCATTTGCCGGGATCGAGAAGGATATTTCCGACTACGCGACCAAGGCTCGCGACGGAAAGGTTTCCCTGGGCGATCTTCAGGGGGGAGTTTTTACCATCACCAACGGGGGGATCTACGGGTCGCTCCTCAGTACGCCGATTTTGAATCCCCCGCAGTCCGGGATTCTCGGGATGCACAGCATTCAGCAGCGCCCGGTGGCTCTCAATGGTCAGGTGGTGATTCGTCCGATGATGTATCTCGCCCTCAGTTACGATCACCGTATCGTGGACGGGAAGGAGGCTGTCACTTTCCTCGTTCGGGTAAAGGAATGCATCGAAAATCCCGAGAGGATGCTCGTTGGAGCCTGAAGAACCTTTTTAAAGATTTCTTTTCCGCGAAAAGCAGGGCAATTGCCCTGCTTTTTTGTTTATTTCGGGAAGGTTATTTTCGGGCCTCTTGATTGTAAGCAGCTAAAGATATTCAAAATAGAGAAAATATCAAAATTTGAGAATTAACTTTCAGAATTTTAAAAATGCCGCTTTCGACGGATCAATCCGAGTGGTATTTTCCGCCATGTTCCTATCCCGACAGTCGATTTTGGTTTTGGCCGCTCTTTTTACCGGACTTTTCAGCTCTGGATGCTTTAGCAACAAGAACAAGGAGGTTGCCGCCGATGCTCCGGCACCGCCCCCTTCGGCATATCCGACTGGAACAGCGGCCTACAGCAATGCCGGTTCACCTGTTTCAGGCACTAATCCGGTAGCGGGAGCTTCGACGGGCTATCCCGCAGCGGGTGCCGCACCTCAGGCTCCGGCAGCACCGGCACCTTTTCAGTTGCGGGAGGGCGAGCAACTGGTCTCGCATCAAATCACCTCCGGTGAGTCGCTTTCGAGTATTGCCGCAAAATACAATACCAGCATCAGCCGGATTCAATCGGCCAATGGGATGACGGATTCGAAGATCTTTGCGGGCAAGACGCTGCAGGTGCCTACCTCGGCGATGGTTCCTGATCTGGCGATGAATCAGGCAGCTGGAGCCAGTCCCTCCTATCAGGGGCAATCAGCCCAAGGCATTTCCGCCCCGGTCGTTCCTCAGGGGCAGCAGGCACCGGTCAATCCGGCCTCGACCTCCTATTCCAGAGGTGGCGGGATACCGGCACCAACTTCGCCTTCCGGCTCGTTCCCAACTCCGACATTCCAGGGTAGCCAGATCCAGTTTTCGAATTGATCCGGTCGGGTAGCGACCGTGCACCGGGAAAGATGGGAACGGAGATTGCAGCCGGAATAATAACGATCTCGGATCGTGCGACCTCAGGGGAGTATGAGGACCACGGCGGGCCAGCTCTGCGTGCCGCATGCGAGTCGTTCGGGTGGGGGATTCAGGCAGAGGCGGTGGTTCCCGATGAGGAAGATCGCATTCAACATACCATCAGGGCATTTTCCGCCCAGGGATGTGGACTCATTCTCACCACCGGTGGAACCGGAATCGCCCCGCGTGATGTCACCCCCGAGGCGATACGAGGAATTATGAGAGTTGAGATCCCGGGGTTCGGGGAGTTGATGCGAATGCGTTCCCTCGAGATTACCCCAAATGCGATCCTCTCGAGGTGTCTCGCTGCGATTGTCGACCACTCTCTTGTGGTCGCCCTACCCGGTAAACCCAGCGGGGCGGTTGAGTGTCTCGGCTTTATCAAGGAGGCGATTCCTCACTCGGTAAAACTGGCCCTTAGAATTCCGACTTCCTGCTGAGGACATTATTCCTCTCCTCGGGATCCGGTCGTCCGAGAACGTACCAGCTCAGCAACAAGGCAACTGCGAGAATCCCGATCCACAATTGCCATGCGGGGTCGGCGGTTGACTGGAGTTTGCTTATCTCTGCGGGAAGGGATTCCACTTCTGATCTTGCAGCGGCTTGGGAAAAATCCGCCTCACGAGGGTCGGCGAAATTGGCGGAGGAGTTGAGCAAGGGAGTTTCACCCTGACTGATCTGGAAAAACCCCGGCGATTCGGGTGTCTGGAGCTGAGCGGACCGGGCAATCGGTATTTCAAGACGGCCTGATGCCGTTTTCAAGGTCAGGGGTGGTGCGCCGGGTGAGGAATCGTGGGCGACGACAATGGTCTGGCGCAGCTCACTATTCGTCAGCTCTAAACCGACCTTTCTCTCCCGGATTCGGTGGATAAAGCGGTGAATCAGAATGACAAAGGCAGGAAGTCGGGAGGCATTGGAATGGACTACATCGAAGTTGAAGACGAGTTGCGCGTTGCTCCCCTTCCCTCGCAATAGAATCATGGGGCGATCCCCCTGCCAGAGGAGGACTCTTTCCCCGTCCTCGATCGGAATCGAGGGAGTGGATCGGGCGATCAGCCCCTGCCAGTCGAGATCCTCAATGATCGGATCATTGGCGGCGACGATGAGACCTTTGAAAAATTGCCGCGGGACCTGCTCCTGATTGAGGAATACCACCGATGTTGGCGGAGGTTCGGAGGGTTGAAGAGGATTGTAGGTGGCGAAAACGAGATCAGGCGTTTCACCCGCTTCGCTTTGCCGCACATTCTCAAGGCTCTTGAGCAGGCTTGCCACCACGGGCTCCGTATTCGATGCTCCGGTGCGGGAGACAAGAATCAATTTAGGGACGGGGCGGACTACAAAAATCTCATCATCGAGGGGGAAACGGTCGGGTTCGAGGATCAGGCTGAGCCGATCCGCCGCCTTCGGGAATTTACCCTGAAGGGTCCTGGTTTCGCCGGGAGCAAGATCCACGTATCGCGGTTCGGTTCTCTGGTTTCCGGAAGCCAAAACCCATCTGCGGGCCAGGGCCTTGTCCGAGAAATTCCGGAGCGTTGCCCTCCAGGTCGTTTCCTCCCCGACCGTTTCGACCATCAATCCGGCAAACCCGGCATTTTCAATCGGATTTCCAACACTGAGGAGGGCGGCCCCGAAAGGAAGCGCGCTCTGCGGATGGTCGGTCACAAAGATCAGGGTTCCTCCGATTCCGGCCAGGCTCCGACCGACCCGTAGAGATTGCTCGATTGAATGACTACCCGCCGAAGGAGACCACTGCTGGAGTGATGCCATCATTCCCTCGAATGAAGTGCCCCGGTAGAGATTCTCTCCGCTGAGCGTCGTGGGAATGAGCGAATATTCTGTCGTCCCGAGTGAGGCGCTCAAGGGAGGGATTTTTTCGCGCAGACCGAGGTCCAGTTCTTTTCGAAAGGCGGACATCGAAGCGGAACTGTCGAGAACGATGACAACCCGATGTACCGACCTGGAACTGGTCCACCTGGGCTGGATAAGAAGCCAGGTAAGAATGACAACTCCTAGGAGTTGCAGCCAGAGCGGGAGAGACTGGCGGAGACGGTCAAAACGATCCCCTTTCACACTTTGGCGTTGAAGGTGATCGAGGAGGAAAAGAGTGCTGACCGGGAGGCGGCGCGACTCTCTCTGAAGAAAATGAATGAACAGCACCACAGGTATGCCCAACAGCGCCAGTAAACCGAGGGGATTTGAAATGATGAACGGCATGGAAACGTCGCTTCAGGCAAGGTTGATCGCTCCGGAGGGAATCGCTTCGAGTTTCAGCGCTGCCTCGAAACCCGGCTCCGAGGGAATACGGGCAAGGGGAGATTGCGCCCGGATTGAGGAGGCCTTCCAGCGGGCAAAGTGATCCTTGTAGGCGGCGTTGTAACGTCGCAAAATCGCCGGATCGATCCGGCGCTGGTGTTTTCCGTCATTCTCCGTGTCGATGAACTCATAATTGCCCATCCAGCCGGGATCATCCTCGGATTTGGAATAGGGACACAGAGTCACGGTTTTGCCAAAGTTCCGCGTCAGACCTCGAATGGTGTTCTCAGGGGAGACTGGGAAAAGCAGGTCGCTGATGAATACACGGAGCGATCTCGTTCGAAAGGGAAGGGCGGAAAGATTCGGCTCGGCCGATGCGGTTGTGGCAGGGAGCCTCAGCGCGGTCTCCTGCCAGCGGTGTGAGAAGACAGCCTGGCCCTCGATAACCTGCCAGTGGTCGCCTTTGATAAGGAAGAGGGAGGTCGAAGCGCCGGATCTCTCGCTGGATGCAAAGGCGAAATAGAAAAGTTCAATCGCACGACTCGCCTTGTCAGGGGTGGCAAACATGGATCCCGACACATCAAAAATGATTTCCACAAGAGGACGAACCTCCTCACGGTATAGTTTGAGGGAGTAGTGCCCGGTCCTCGCGTAGGCCTGCCAGTTGATATGCCGCGGGTCGTCTCCGGGGACATAGGAGCGGTGGTCCTGAAAATCGAGCGAGCTGCCCACCCCGGCGCCGGCATAGTCGCCGGAACTTCCCCGCCAGTTCCGGTCCTTGAGTGGAAGGGTGAACAGCTCCGCATAGGCTCGGGCCCGGGCGGCGAGCACATTCAGCGCATCGATCTCGAGAGGAAGTGGCACGGTCAGGTTGATTTGAGATGATGCCGGAACTCACGGAGATCCTTTTGATGGCGCACGAGGGGGATCGCGGCAGCAAGAAGTGTCGTTGCCAGGGCAATGAGAAGATGAATCAAATCATCCGCCGCCCCGTCGGCGAGTCCGGAAATAAGAACTGAAGGAATTGGCACCGCCACGAAAATGAGATCCTCGTATTTCGGAATCGTGTTGGCGAGGACCGTTGCCATTAATGTTAACATGAGGAGGCATGCCTGAATGAAAGCATAGAAGCCAAAGGTGAAATTGACGGACGCTTGCCGGCCAAAAAAGAGATGAATAAAGATGAGCGGGAAGATCAGGACGTTACACATCGAAAGAAAGAAGGTCATTTTCGCCATCTCGAAATGCCATGAACCGGCTGTGGCGGAAGCAAGAATTCCTCCGAAGTAAAGGATCGCGCCCCAAACAAGAGCGCAAAGAAAGAAAAACCCGATGCCGCTCATCCAACCGGGAGCAAGAAACAGGGCGGCAAGTCGCGTCATTGGATTTTTCCGGAAGGGCTCCAGGACCCTCGCGTAGATAGGCAGCGGCTCGGTGAGGGCGTCGATCACGGCAAAGCCCAGAATCAATCCCGAGATGATAAGAACCTCCTGAGTGAATCCGGAGATGGCGAATCCTGCGGTGACGAGAGTGAGTCCGAGGGCAACGAGTCTCTTCCGGGTGGCGAGATTCTCTGACAGAGGGGAGATCCGGCTGGCACCGAAGGAGAGGAAGAAGAAGCACCCGTAGAGGAGCGAGATACAAACCAGTCCGAGCATCCAGAAGTCGCTGCCGATAATCCCGGTGCGAAAACCCGAGCTTTTAAGGGCAGCGAAGAGTGTGGTTAATCCCATCCCGAATCCCATCAGAATCACTCCTCGCAGGAGGAGATTCCGAAAAACCGAGCACCCGATGGTAATGGCGCTGGCGAGCCCTGATCCGAGCGTAAGCATGAGGAGATCGACGAGATCCCTGACGAAATTCACATTACCGAGGAAGTAACGAATCACCAGATAAGGAAGGACGCCGGTGACAAGAAGCAGGGTCTGCGCATTGAGTGCAGTCCATTTCCCCAGAGTGAGGCGCCAACCATCGAGACGGGTCAGTTGGATCAGATCCATCGTGTTGAGCTGAATTTCAGAGCTCAGTGCGTTCATGCCCCTGAGTGGTTGGACGATTAGCAGCGTCGTGACGATAAAAAACCAGAAAAATGCTCCGACGGCGGAAGATCCGGGGTCCGCGAGCCCGATCATCAGAGTCAGGATCATCACGGCCTGGAGGAGAATGAAGGCCACCACAAAAAGGTTTGTCCTCATGCCCTGCCGCAGTTCTTTCACCAGCATCGGGCTGAAGCGGCTCGGGAAGTCGTTCATGGCGATGGCGACTTGCTCCGGAGTAATGCGGGGAGGGGGCGTCATACGAAGATTAATCTCGGCGAGGGACGGGTACAAAGAGGGTTGAGCGGCAGAGGCAACAGGGTCTAGCTGGCAATGGGAACCCCCGATGCCTCGAGTTCTCCCAGGATTTCGATGAAGGCGTCCTCTAGTTTCCGTTCCTGTATATGGAAGTCGGTCACGGGAAGTCCGTCCTGAATCATTCGTCGAAGCACCGTGGAAATGATTTCGCCTTCGACCGAGTCGATCTCAATTCGCCCTCCGTTTTTGGTGGCCTCTTTAAACGAGACATGGGGGGCGAGCATGGCCCATTCTCTCAACCGATCGATGGAGCCGGCGAGTTGCACCTCCACCAGCGCGGTGGCCGAGGACCGGCGTCGAAGGCTCTCGGCGGAACCGTGATGGATTATCCTGCCCTGATTGATAAAAAGGAGCGAGTCGCACATCTCCCCCAACTCGGAGAGAATATGGGAGCTGATGAAAACGGTTTTCCCTTCCTGTGAGAGAATACGAATGAGATGTTTCAGTTCGACGCGAGCCTTTGGATCGAGCCCGGCGGCGGGTTCGTCGAGGATGAGGACTTCGGGATCGTGAATGAGAGCGCGACCGAGACAAAGTCGCTGCCCCATTCCTTTGCTCAACTGGTCGATGAGGCGATGGGCGAGTCCGGTGAGATCCGTAAACTCGAGGACTTCGGCAATGCGATCTATCCTCTCCTGACCCTGGTAGCCCAGCGCCCGGGCAAAAAAATCGAGATACTCGAGCACCGTCATGTTGCTGTAGGTGCCGTAGTGATCAGGCATCCAACCGATTCGTTTTCTCACCTCGACAGGGTGTTTGACGACATCGAAGCCGCAGATCTTCGCTTCACCGGAATTCGGGTAGTCAAGGGTCGCGAGTATCCTCATGGTGGTGGTTTTACCCGCACCATTTGCTCCGACAAAGCCGATCACCTGACCCCGTTCAACCGTAAATGAGACATCCTGGACCGCATGCACACCCGGGAACCAGCGGGATAGCTGACTGACTTCGATCGCCGGCGAGGTTCTTTCGGTCGGAGCCGGGACAGTTTCAACTCCGGTGACAACTTCGATGGGAAGGGAATCACTCATTGGCATCAAGCGATGAGGCGGCGGGACGAGCGGGGGCATCCGCAGGCGGGTTCAGAGGAAGTGGTGTTCCAGTCAGGATCAGCAAGGTTTTTTCCCATTCGATGGCGGGGTGGGTCGGGAGGGCAAACTCTTCGCTTGCTGTCGGCAGTGCAAAAAAGCGATTTCGATCACCCTTCAACGCTCCGACTTGCCTTCGCAGAGTTTCACTCAAGCTCGATTCCGGATCCTTCATCCAGGCAGGCCAGTGATTTCCCGGGGCCTTCTCCAGGGTGACCCGTGCACCCGGGGCAATAAGGCCCGGCGGCGAAATCCAGAATTCACCCGTCTGATCGACATAGAGGAGATGCGAGAGCGACTGCGAGAGGTTTGAGATGAGCGTCGGTGGCCCCGCGCTCCCATCCGGATATTGCAATTCGACCCGGGCGCGAGTCGCCTCGACGGATCGAATGGAAAAGGCCTGCTCGGAGCGGCTCTGGAAGAGGCCGCCTCTAAATTCCCCCTGACTAAATTCGTAGTTGGTGGAATTGCGATTGTTTCGTGAAAAGGGATTGAAGCCGCCTGGGGGGAGATTGACCGGGTTAATGTCGTATTCAGCGTCCTGTTTGAAACCCGTATTGATCATCACCCCGGTCCGGCTGATCTGCTCCTGGCTGAGATAAAGCCTCATTTCGCCGGGAGAAGGCTGCAGATCGGCGATGACAACGCGGATCCCTCTGCCTCCGACTCCGTCGATAACTAGAATGACGACGACAATAACGAGACAGGTCACGATTGAAATCAGAGGAGTGGTGATAAAGAGACGGTGGCGGCGCCCGGGGCCGGCCAGATAGAAGAGGTTGATCGGGGCAACGAGAATAGCGAAGGCAACGAGAAGCAGGAAGATGATCGCCGGATTGAACTCTCTGATACCGAATTCTTTCTGAAGGCCCCAAGTGGTGCTGAAGTCCTGATCGAAAGCCCGGGAACGCTCCGCGAGGTCGCGATACCCGGTAATAATGTCGTCGCTGAGTTCAGTTCCATCCCATCGGAGAAGGCGGATTTCTCCAAGGCTGATTTTTTGAGTATCGGGACTCGCTCTCCTTCCCGGCAGATTGAGCGTGAAGAGTGGTGCATTTGTGTCCGTATAGATATCGGCGCGGCCCCCCAGCCGAACCCAAGCGATCAGCGCCTGGCGTTGAATCACCGAAAGCGACTGCCATGAAGGCAAATCAATGAGAAGCGCGTCCAGCCCGGTGTATCCGAGCCAGGATCCTGGGAGATGTGCCGTTTCATATGGTTTTGCAAAGGTCGGGTTCGCGGAATTCTCCTGTCTCACCAATTCATCCAGCTTCGCCAGACTACGTCGGGCCAGAGGTTTACTGATGGCAAGGGTTGGAAAGGATTGATTGGTCTGGACACCCGGAGGGCCTGAGTTGGGACTTTCTGGAGAAAGGCCCGGGGCGTCTACTGAGAGACTCAAGTTGCGGTAGTCAGAGGATAGAAAGGCGGGAGCAAAAGGGAAACTGACCTCTCTCACCACTTCCGATCCGTTTTCGACGGGAATCTGGAAGACGGATTTTGTGCTGAGCATCCGCCCGTAGTTTCCCTCCTCAAAGGTTACCGTCCATTCCCGGTCCTCTCCGCTATTGTTTCGAATCGTAATGCGAAATGGAAGAGAGCCCTGGCGCGTGGCGGTTCCAAAGACACTGTCGACCTCAACAAACGTGTCGGTAAGACCTGAATATTCCTGCCGGAAAATCTGCTCCTGAGAATTTCCCGCCCGCAGTCCGGCGAAAGCAAGGACGAGGAGGGCAATAAACCGTTTTTGATCCAATGGCATGAAGAGCGGCGGGTGACTGTTCGGACTCTACGTTGAGACCCGATTGGTTCATTCATCAGGAATCTTTCAACGTGGAGGGAAGATCGAGAGACTGGCGGGGAACCTCTCTGAGCAGCGCCTCGACAACCTCACGATTCGTTTTCCCTTCAATCCTGGCCTCATAGTGCAGGATGATTCGGTGTTGGAGGACAGGAACGGCCACCGCTTCGACGTCTTCGAAGCTTGCATTTATCCTGCCGGCGATGAGTGCTCTTGCCTTTGCTGCGGCAGCGAGACCGAGCGCAGCCCGGGGACTTGCCCCGAATTTGATCGAGGTCGCCGTTTTTGAGCGGTCTTCATGGGTCGCATCGACAAGACGGGCGATATAATTCGCCACTACATCCGGAAGGTAGATCTGGCGAACTGCGGCAAGGATTCCGGAGAGTTCCTCCCGGGTGAGAACTGGTTTTACAACTGGCTCGACCCCGATCTCGCGGTTCAACACAATCTTCTCGAGAGTGGCGACGGAGTTTCGTGTCACTACCAGTTTGAAGAGGAAACGGTCGAGTTGAGCTTCGGGAAGAGGGTAGGTGCCTTCCAGTTCGATGGGATTCTGGGTCGCCAGAACGAAAAAGGGGGAGGGAAGTGGGTGAGTGGTGCCGAGAACCGTGACCCGCTGTTCCTGCATGGCCTCCAGCAGGGCGGACTGGGTTTTCGGAGAGGCGCGGTTGATCTCGTCAGCCAAAACCAGATTGGCAAAAAGCGGCCCCTTCTGAAAGACGAATTCGCGACCATTCGCCGTCTCCTGGAGGACCGGATTGCCTGTAATATCTCCTGGAAGTAGATCAGGAGTGAACTGAATGCGCTTGTTTTCGAGTTCAAGTGCCTTCGCGAGAGCTTTGACCAGTTCGGTTTTACCGAGGCCGGGGAGGCCCTCAAGAAGGATGTGGCCCCTGGCAAGGAGTCCTGTCACCACATTTTCGATCAGGGCTTCCTGACCGTATACCGCCTCGTTCAACGCCGAGATCAGGAGTTTGACTTTTCCGGCGTGGAGGGAGATTTCAGATTCGACGGGAGGCATGGCGCATTCAACGTGAGAATCAGAGTGATTGCCAAGAGAAATGCAGAACCTTGCGGGAATTGGAATGTAAAATAACGCTAAACTTACGTTTGATTTTTCCCGATTTGAACGTATCAAGTTCCCCTCCTGCCGGTTTTAGGCTGACTTGCCGCCAGGGTGGACATTAATAAACGTAAAAGGGAAATGGTTAAAATCAGACTGAGACGCGAGGGAACCAAAGGTCGCCCTTATTATCGAATCATCGTGGCCGACGGTCGCTCACGCCGCGAAGGCGCGTTTATTGATCAACTGGGGACCTATGACCCTCTTGTCGAAACGGGAAATTTCAATATCGACGTTGCTAAGGCAGACGAGTGGATTGCCAAAGGGGCCCAACCTTCTGAGACCGTGCGCAGTCTCATCAAGAAAGCGAAACAGGCTTCCGCCTGATAGAGTTTTGATTTGATTTGGACTTGGAGAGGGAATGCTGAAAGGCGTTCCCTTTTTTTGTGGGTTGGTGAAACTCCTCTGGGTTCACGTCTTCCGCAAAGAAGGGCGCGGATTCCCGGAGGTGAGGGGGGTGGCAGTTCCGTTTGCGGCCGGGTTTCGAAAACTGAGGGGCCGCCAACCGGCCTCAGAGAACCCGTTCCGAAAGCGATAAATGTCTCGCTATTTGCACCGATTTCCGTAACGAAGAGGCGAGGTCAGGAAAAAATGTTCGGTTTGAAGAGATTTGATTCTTTACGATTAACTTTTTACTGTCGTAGTATCAGCGTGTCAGGATGTTGAAATGCGTTCTTTCGATTCGAAACTCTCAAAATTCCCATGAATAAACTCTTACCGTTCTTCGCCATTGCGGCTCTTTTTGCCTCTACCGCGCAGGCTCAGCAGCAGCCGCTTCAATTGAAACTCGGGGATGTTCAAGTTGCCAAGCTGGCATACGATGCCCAGAAGACCCCCTATTTTGAGGCCGGAAGCGTTAAGGTTAAAGACGTTCCGAATCCCCGGGACTGGCTCGAACTTGAGGCCGAGTTCGAAGTGAAGGGCCCGAGAGACGCAGTCGTTAAGGACCTCCTTTTCCGTTACTATATCGGATTCAAGGACAAGAGCGGTCAGTCGATAACCCTCACGGGAGACGTGAAGCATGTGAATGTCGTGGCTGGTGAGAAGTATTATTCCGCCGTCTATGTAGCGCCGAGCACGCTGGGCGATATCACCGGTGATTTCCGCCGCTTCCAGCCCACCTCGGTCGCGGCCGTGGGACTTGAGGTCTTCTACAACGGGGTGATGGTGGGAGGCGAATCGAGCACAAAATCAAAATTCTGGGAAGCCACCGGAACCAAGCCCGGAGTCCTTCCAAAGGCGGAGACTCCATTTGCACTTCTCTGGATTGATCGTTACGCAGAGGCGGAAAAAGCGATCCGTTGATTTGCTGTTGCCGGTATTTTTACATTTGACGCAGTAAACAAGATTATGGCGGATGATCGCATCATTTCTATAAACGTGGGTTCTCAGCAAGTTGCCGGGGCGATCTTTTCGAAGACTGCTGGTGGTGGATTGAGGCTCGACCGGGTTGAACGTCGTGAACTGATCGGAGACCCGGGCGAAGACGGGGCGAAGGGTTCACAGGCTCTGATGGCGTTGAAGGAGATCGTCGCGGGACTCAAAATAAAAGGGGCCAGCACGAATTATGTTGTCAGCTCGTTTCCGGTTCTCGTGAAATTCGCCAGTCTCCCGGCACTGGATGGATCCCAGGTCGACCAGATCGTCGAATTTGAGGCTCAGCAACAAGTTCCGTACCCAATCAACGAAGTGGTATGGGGTTATCAGCTCATGGGGGAGCCGGGTGACATTGAAGTCGAGGTGGCCCTTGCAGCCGTTAAATCGGACGAGTTGAGCGAAGTGGACAATTTGGTTATCGGGGCGGGGCTCAAGTCCAAAGGGGCCGAAATAGCCCCTGCTGCGATCTATAATGCCATGCGGTTCAACTACTCGGACATTGAGGAGACCACGCTTCTTGTCGATATCGGGGCCAGAACAACCGACATGATTTTCATGGACGGGAAGCGCTTTTTTATCCGCACTGTCAAAATCGGCGGTGCCGACATTACCCGGGCCATTTCAAAAGAGTTCAATACCGACTTCGTTTCGGCCGACCGGCGGAAGGTTATTGATGGATTTGTGGCTCTTGGAGGAGCTTATGCCGATCACGAGGACCCGGAAGTTGCCGCCATATCGAAAGTGGTGCGGAACTCATTGACCCGTCTACATGCGGAGATCATGAGGACGATTAATTTCTACCGCAGTCAACAGGGCGGTTCGGCACCCTCCATTGTCCTTTTGAGCGGGGCAACGGCCGGGCTTCCTTTCATCAGGGAGTTTTTCGCGGAGAAGCTTAATCTCCCGGTGGATCATTTCAATCCCTTCCGGAACGTTACGGTGGCGAAAGGCGCGACGGCGGAATTCGTCGGGGCAAATGCCCATCAGTTTGGTGAGTTGGTTGGAAGTGCGCTCGCCCAGATTGGTGAAGTTCCGCTTCGAATTGATTTGATTCCGGCGTCCGTCCAGAAATCGCGCGAGTTGGATCGCCGCAAGCCGGCATTAATGTTGATGGTCGCTGCGGTGGGAGCGCTACTCCTGGGAATAGGGTTCTTTTTCTCAAAGGGGGCCCAGATCGCCAATGCGAAGGCGGACGAAGTTAATGTGAGATCCGAAGACCTCTCGAAATACAATAAAGTCATCGATGGCCTCAACAAGGAGATTGCCTCGATCGACAATGACCAGCAGCCCTATGTGGATTCGGTGAGGCATCGTGTTTATTGGGTGCGGGTGTTCAATTACCTTAGCCAGAAGATGCAGAATGATATCCTTTATCTGACTGTTCTTGAGCCGCTGGCGGCAGGGCGTCCCATCATCTCGGATGGGGCCACCGAGCTGATTGCGGCGGCACCCGATGCGGAGGCGATCGTTGATGCCTTCTCGATTCAGGGACTTTGGAGAGAGAACCCGAGGGGATCCGAAGTCGTTTACGATTTCTTTAAGGGGCTTAAGGGAGATGCAGACGCCGGGGAGGTGAGCTTTTTCGATCTTAAGGAAGTTGATATCAGCGAGGTGAGTGAAGTGGATGCGGGAACCAATGATGACCGTTACGCCTACCCGTTCAAAATGACCCTCCCCCTACCAGCGGAGAATCAGGTTAAATTCACCAAATAAGAAGGCGAGTAAGGAAGATGAATTCGAAGATTTGGTTAATGGTTTACGGAATCGTGGCAGCCCTTGTTATTCTGGGGAGCGGTTTTTACGCGTTCAGCAGTTACGGAAAATACACGGAGGCTTTGTCGAGCTGGGACTCGAAGGTTGGTTCAATTGAAAGCCTGGAGAGGAAGACGCCCTACCCTAATAAGGAAAACGCCGAAGCCCTTGAGGCAAAGGTGAAATCCTACAGTGATGCTGTGACCGCCCTCTCGGAAACGCTGAAATCGTTTCAACGCCCGCTGAACACGACTTTGGCTAACACCGAGTTTCAGCAGCGGGTTAAGAAGGGGGTAGAGGACTTTCGCGCTGCCGCGAAGGAGGGCGGAATGGAGCTTGCGACGGCTACAGAATTCCAGCTTGGGTTCGACAATTACGCCAATACACTTCCTTCCCCTGATCTTGTGCCTGTTCTGGACTATGAATTGGAGGCAATCCAGCACCTTCTCCGGACATTGGTGAATTCCGGTGGTGAGTCGATGAGCAGTTTCGTTCGGGATCCCATTCCCGGAGAACCAGGAGGGGCGGAAAAGCAGGAAAGTGGAGTGGTGCACAAATATCCGGTCAGGCTCCAGTTCAGAGGTTCTTTTGATTCCTTTCAGAAGTTCGTGAATACCCTTGCCAATGATAAGACGTTCTTTTACATCGTCCGGGTGCTAAAAGTGAAGAACGAGGCAACCGAGGGGGCCGCCAAGCTCACCGGAGGACCGGGAGGGGCCTCATTTCCAAGATTTCAGAATCCGGATACCAAGGAAACCGCTTCTCCTGAGAAGCTGACCGAATGGGGGTACGGAACGGCGACAGAGCCCGAACTGATTGCCAAGGCAAAAGAGGCAGGTTTTGTCAAAGCGGATCAGGATGCCCGTGTGCTTATGGGGCAGGAGAAGCTTGATGTATTTATGGTGGTCGATATTACCCGCTTCCTGAGTCCGGAAGAGGTGAAGGCCCAAACTCCGGAACCTGAGGTCAAAAAAACTGGTAGACGATGAGCAGCAAAGCGTGGGATAAACTTTTGTTATTGGTGGTGGGACTTGTCGTCATTGGCTTGTCCGCCTTGTTTGCGAATCTCGCGATGGGATTCGGTGCGAGGTTCGGGATGGGGGCAGCGTCGGCCAAGAATGACCTGCCGGAGACTTCTGAAGCGATTGCTGGAATAGCCAAGTCGTTTGTTGAGAAGGAACAGCTCTGGACCACTCCCTCCAAGGGGGAGGCGGCGAAACCGGTCCCTCTTTTTGTCTCGATTCCGATCGTAGAGACCAACGGGGTCTTGATCGACATGCTGGATCCGAATGCTCCGTCCCTTCGTCCGCCGGTAACCAATGCGTGGCTTCTCAGCAACGAACTCGACTTCCTGAATTCCGGCGTTTTGAGCATGGACCCGGATGGTGATGGGTTTACGACTCTTGCTGAATGGGAGGCCAAGACCGATCCTGTTGATCCCAAGTCCCGGCCCCCCTACGTGGAGAAGTTGATTTTCGCCTCTCGTCAACAGCAGGACTATGTTCTTCGTTTCTCGGCTCGTCCCGATGCGGAAAGGTCCCAGATTATGCGGATGCCCAGCCCCAAATGGCCGCAGCGTGACAATTTCTATCTCAGAATCGGTGAGACATCCAAGGATCAGCAGTTCCGTGTCGAGGGATTCGAGGAGAAGAAGAAAGTCAATAATGTGGGGATTGAAGCGGATGCCTCCGAGGTCAAAATCACTTATCTCCCCAAGAATGAGGTCCACATCCTCGTTCGAAACACCGATACGGTCATTCCGACCTATTTCGCGGAAATGAAGTTCGAGTTGGATCCTCAGTTTCACGAGTTCGTCAAGGAGGGCGACGCATTTAACCTCGCGATGGACCCCGAAACGAAGTATCGGGTGATGAAAGTGAATGAGAATTCGGTGGTGATCTCTTACCAGTCAGGTTCAGAACCTGAACAAACTGTTGAGATTACTAAGAAGTAACAGTTGACAGTTAGTTGAATTTCTGGTTTTGGTTTGGTTTAGGCTCGCGGTTTTTAAACAGCATGAGGCGTGATAATTTTATGAAGATTAGAGGAACGAAAAAATCCTTCACTGCAGCGGTTTCCGGTGGAATTCTTACTGTATTTTCCCTTTCCGTAATGGATTCGGTTGGAGGTCCAACCGGATACGGGAGTGGAGACAGCGGGGTCCCTTCGATTGCAACCAACTACGTCATTCGTCTTCAGGAGGACGTGAAGAGGGCTGATGAAGCAGCGCTTCGCGGTTCCCAGTTGATGGCAGATGGAGATTATCAGGGGGCAATCGATCAATACAGGGCCGCCCTTGACTTGCTACCTGACGCACCCATGACCGAGCCGCGTCGTCGCGCCTACATCAAGCAGTTCTCCCGGGCAAGTGTTCTACTTGCCACTCAGAGAGCTGAGGAGGGCCGCTATCCCGAATCCATCGCTCTCGTTGAAGATGTTCTTCAACCGAGCGTAGATCCGGATAACATCGATGCAAAACGCTTGTTGGAGCGCCTCAATGATCCTGATTACTACTCTCCGGCGCTTACGCCCGGCCACCTTGAAAGGGTGCGCCGCGTGAAGCTTGCGCTCAAAACCGCTCAGGGTCATTTGGATCTGGGTGATTACGACCGCGCCGAACGGGAATTTAATAAGGCCCTGAATGATGATCCCTACAATACCGCCGCCCGCAGAGGGATGGAGGACAATGAGCGCCATAAGTGGAATTATTATGACGCCGCCTACGATCATACTCGCTCAAGGATGCTGGCCGAAGTCACTGCCGGCTGGGAGTCTCCCGTTCCTGCCGCACTCGATGCCGGTCCGGGCATTGCCATTCCGACCGATACCGCTACTACCGACATTCGGCGGAATGAGGAGAAGCTGAAGACGATCATTATTCCGAGCGTTGAGTTCGTTGACACACCGCTGAAGGACGCGATCGAGTTCCTGCAGTCAAGGAGTGTTGAGTTGGATGTCACCGAGACAAATCCAGCCAAAAAGGGCGTAAATATTCTTATTGATTCCGGTTCCATGGGTGCCCCGGCTCCGGCGGCTGCTCCCGCTGCTGCTCCGGCGGCTGATGGTGGATTCGGATTCTCCGGCGGCGCTGGTGGGGCGGCTGCACCCGGCGGTGGCGGCGGGGGCGGTGTCCTAATCACCCTGCGCCTCTCCAATGTTCCTCTCGCTGAAGCGTTGAGGTACACTACGGCCCTGGCTCAGATGAAATACAAAGTTGAGGCCTTCGCCGTTAAGGTGGTGCCGATCTCAACTCCTGATGCTGATCTTTTCACGAACGTCTATGTCGTTCCTCCGACCTTCCTTTCCACTGATGGTGGGGGTGGCGCTGCTGCCGCAGGTGGCGCAGCCGGTGCAGCGGATCCGTTTGCTGATCCGGTTGCCGCTGGTGGCGCTACACTGAGTGGAAAAAGGAACGCCAAGCAGATCCTGGAAAGCGCCGGTATCACCTTCGCCGGCGGTGCCAGCGCGATCTACAACGCTTCGACCTCTCAGTTAATTGTCAGGAACACGCAGGATCAAATGGAGCTGGTCGAGGCTTATATTGAATCGATCGTTCAGGGCGTGGAGAAGCAGATTTACATCACCGCCCGATTCGTTGAAATCAGCGAAGAGGATGGTGAGGAACTGGGTTTCGACTGGCAGTTGGGTGCTTTCTCAATGGGAAATAACGGGGCCGTTCTTGGGGCCGGGGGCACTCCTGGAAATCAGGTGGGTGCCGATCAACAGGCAGACTTCCCATTCTCGATCGCCAATACCACTCCTGTTACCGCGGGTAACCGGTCCGGTAATCAGGGTATCAGCAACAATTCGATTGACGCTTTGATTTCAGCTGCTGCAGGTCTCGGTGCTACAACACCTGTCGCACCTGCAGTTTTTGGAATCGCCGGTGTCCTCACTGATCCTCAGTTTCAGGTGGTGATTCGGGCACTGAACCAGAAGAAGGGTGTTGACCTTCTTTCCGCACCATCGGTGATGGCTCGTAGCGGCCAGCGGGCCAAGATCGAGGTTATTCGCGAATTCATTTATCCCACTGAATACGATCCGCCGGAAATTCCGCAGCAGGTTGACATTCGGGCCGCGGGTGTGGCTATCCCGGTTACTCCGGCGACTCCCACCGCATTCGAGACCCGTAACACTGGTGTTACCCTTGAGGTGGACCCTGTTCTCGGTGCTGATGAGTTCACGATCGATCTTAATATGGCCCCTGAAGTGGTGGAGTTTGACGGATTCATCAACTACGGAAGTCCTATTACGGCAGGTGAAGACCTTGCTGGCAATCCGGTCATTATCACAGAGAACCGCATCGTCATGCCGGTCTTCAATACCCGTCGTGTAACCACTCAGGTGACTATTTGGGATGGGCAAACGGTGGCCCTTGGCGGACTCATTCGTGAGGACATCCAGGACGTCGAGGATAAGATCCCTTATTTGGGCGACCTCCCGGTCTTCGGGCGCCTCTTCCGGTCCAGCGTTGAGCTGCACCTGAAGCGCAATCTCACCATCTTTGTTACCGCTCAGTTGATGGATCCCGCAGGGATGCCTGTTCACGGGCGCCTCACGGATGAGCCGCTTCCTGAGCCGGTTCCCCGTCCTCCCATCACGACTCCCGCAGCGTTTGCTCCAGGACCGATTCCCTACCAGAAGTGATTCCGGTATTGCAGTCTAGATAAAGATTTAAGGAAGCGCGGCTCTCAAGGCCGCGTTTCCCATTTAAGCCCGAGATGTTGACGATCGCCGTAACCGGGGGAGTGGCATGCGGCAAAACCGAAGTCTGTCGCCTCTTGCGAAGCGGTTTTCCGCCTGAATCGGTGTCGTTTATCAGCTGCGATGTGGTGGTTTCGGAACTGCTGGAATCTCCTCAAATTGCCGATGAAATCGTGTCAGCAGGAGGGAGGTGGGAGGCGGAGCTTGCAGAAGGGCGTGGAATCAATCGAAATAGATTCAGAGAACTCCTGTTTGAAAATTCCGAATTCCGTGGAACCATAGAGGCGTTGTTGCATCCACGGGTTCTTGAGCGGGTGTCCGCACACGTAAGGGGACAGTCCGGGGAGATCCGGGTAACTCTGATCGAGGTTCCGCTTCTTTATGAAGTTGATTTTCCTGTAGATCGGGATCTTGATTTGGTTGTTGCAGCATCTGAGTCGACTCAAATTGGACGAATCCGCAGTGTTCGAGGACTGACCGGGACACTTGCCAGAAGGATCATTGAGTCGCAGCTTCCGATTGATGAAAAAATAAAAAGGGCCGACATCGTTGTATGGAATGATGGGGACCGAAGTGTGCTTGAAGTGCAAACGAGCCATCTTGTTTTGCGCTGTTTACGATTGTTTAACTGAATGACTGATCACTCTACCGTGGACTCCGAGGAGTCCTCTCCTCATCCTGAAGCGCCAGAAGAACGCAACGTCGCGATTCCTGAAAGAATTGACCTGAATGCTTTTCAGAAAAAGTCCCTCGCGGAGCTACATGAGATCGCCCAGGAACTCGGATTGAGAGTTGCGGGGGTCAGGTCCAAGCACCATCTCGTCTTCGAGACCTTAAGGTTCTATGGTAGCCGTGGGACGGTAATCGAGGCCGAGGGATTCCTTGATTTTTCAGGTGACAGCTTTGGATTTCTGCGATGGCCTGATTTCAGCTTCGCTTCAAATGCCGACGATGTCTATTTATCGGCTTCCTTTGTGAAGAAGTATGACCTGCGCCCGGGCCAACGATTGAAGTGTCTGGTTAGAGCCCCGCGTGAGCGGGAGAAGTTTCTAGCGGTTGACTCGGTTATCGAGATTGAAGGAGTGACAGCGGATGAATGGAAGAGTCCGGTAAATTTCGACAATCTGACGGCGATGTTCCCCGCAGAGAGGCTCATTCTTGAGACGACAGCCTCACCATCACCGTCTCCCCGGGTCATCGACCTTGTTGCACCCCTCGGTAAAGGACAGAGGGGGCTGATAGTTGCTCCGCCAAGAGGCGGCAAAACGATTCTGCTCAAGAACATCGCTGTTTCGATTAAGGCGAACAGCCCTGATGTCGAGTTGATCGTCCTTCTTTTGGACGAACGGCCGGAAGAGGTGACCGACTTTCGTGAAACGGTTAACGCTTCTGTTTACAGTTCCACCTTCGATGAACCTTCCACGCGCCACATCGAGGTGGCCGATATGGTCCTCAACCGGGCCAAGCGTCTTGTAGAGATTGGCAAGGATGTGGTTGTCCTCCTTGATAGTCTCACTCGACTTGCCCGTGCCCATAACTCGGCGAGGCAGTCGGGAGGGGGCAATGGAAATGGGGGAGGAAACAACGGTGGCGGAGGACCCGGGCGGCACAACCGGCGCGATAGTGGTGGCGGAGGGGGAGGTGGGCCAATCGGCAGCGGTGGTATTTCTCCCAAGGCGCTTGAACGGTCCCGCCGGTTCTTCGGTGCGGCGAGAAACGTTGAGGAAGGCGGTAGTTTGACGATTCTGGCGACCTGCCTGATTGAAACTGACAGCCGGATGGATGACGTCATTTTCGAGGAGTTCAAGGGCACCGGAAACATGGAAATCACCCTCGATCGCGAGATGGCGGAGTCGCGTATCTTCCCCGCTATCCATTTGCTGAAAAGCGGGACCCGCAAGGACGAACTGCTCTATCATCCCGACGAGTATCAGCGAATCAGTTCGCTTCGGAAACAGATGGCGCAGAGACCTGCCGCGGAGGCGATGGTCGTGCTGTTGAAGCTGATAAGATCCACCAGTTCGAATGCCGAGCTACTCCTGCGTGGCATACAGTGATGGGGATTGAGATGAATCAGTCTGCTGTTGAGTCGTTGGCTTCGGCCTCTGAAACCTATATTGATAGGATCGAAGATCTCCATTCTTTCATTGCCAAGGCAGATCGGGCCGGAAACTTCTCAGCGTGTTCGATTGATACCGAGGCGGACAGCATGCATTCGTATGAGACAAAGTTGTGTCTCATACAATTCTCGATTCCGGATGCGTTGGCGGTAATTGACCCCCTTGCGATCGGAGTAAGCGATCTGAAGGCTTTTACCGATTTCGTCGATCGCTTCGAGGTCGTCTGGATGCACGGGGCCGACTATGACATCTCGTTATTCAACAGTACCTTCAACTGGGTGCCAAAAACCGTTCTTGATACCCAGGTGGGAGCGCGGTTTCTCGGGAAGGAAAAATTCGGGCTGGCCAATCTCCTTGAGGACGAATACGGAGTGAAGCTTTCGAAGCAGTCGCAGAAGGCGGACTGGAGCCGGCGTCCTCTTAGTGAGAAGATGCTGGCCTACGCCTACAATGACGTTCGTTACCTTCTAGACCTTGGAGGAAAGTATTTGGAACGCCTCGATGCGATTGGCCGCCTGGGCTGGTTCTTTGAAAGCTGCCAGGCCGCTCAGAATTCGGTCCTGATGCGAAGTGGCAAATCAGAGGACGAGATGTGGCGTATTTCCGGTTGGGGGAGGCTGTCCTCCAAGGGGCTTCATTTTCTAAAGCACCTCTGGCTATGGAGAGATGATGAGTGCCGTCGTCTCGATCGGCCTGCTTTCAAGTTTCTCGGGAATCAGGAGATCATGACCATGGCCGGACAACTTGAGTCGGGCGGGATCGTCAAACCGCCCCACTATCTCAGGCCGGGGCCGGTGAAACGCCTGCACGAAGCCATTGATGTCGCCAAGGCTGTTTCTCCGTCCGAATACCCGGTCAAACATCGAAGAGGGGAGGGGCTTCGTCTTGAGATCAATGAGGCTAAGCTTGAGAAGATACGCCGGTTCCGTGACAGGAAGGCGGGAGAACTCAACCTTGAGCCAACCGTCCTGGCTACCCGGACGGTTATGGAACGCCTCGCTTCAACCAATCTTTCGGATGAGGAAAAAGCCGATGCCCTCTTAAGCTGGCAGCGGGAATTGCTCGAACCTGCACTATCCTGAACAGCGCCGGAAGCCCGGCGACTGTTCATAAAAGGCAAACCAGAAGGGGCGGGGGAGTGTCGCTTCTGGAATAAGGACGGTGATCAACTCGCCATCATCTTATCCTTCTCAAGTTTCAATCCCATCTTGCGATAGAGAGTGGCGATGCTGACTCCGAGCATACTCGCCGTCTTCTCACGTGATCCTCCATTGTATTTGAGGGTTTCACGAATGAACATCTTCTCCTGTTTCCTGACAAAATCAGAAAGGCCCACTCCGATCGGCAGGTGGTGGGTGGTTTTCTCATCGTCGTCAGTGATTTCGACCCGCTGGGTGACCTTGGGCGGAAGATCAACCGGGCGGATCCGTCCGGCCTCGGCAAATGCGCAGGCCCTCTCCATTGCGTTCTGGAGCTCTCCCACATTTCCCGGCCAGCTGTAGCCTTCCAGCAGGCGTTTTGCGTACTTATCGACTTCGGGGACCCGGGTTCCGGTTCTCTCAGCATGCTGCCGGAGGAAATGGTCTGCGAGGAGTTCGATATCCTCTGCCCTGCTGCGGAGAGGGGGAACCTCGATCGGAATGACGGAGATTCGGTAATAGAGATCCTCCCGGAAATTGCCTGCTTCAACGCACTCCTGGAGGGGCTTGGCCGATGAAGCAATAAATCTGACGTCCATTTTGACTGGCAGGTCGTTGATAGTCCGGCGGGAGTTGATTCCATCGAGATAGGACTCGAGCTTTGATTGAAGCCGAATCGGAAGCATGTGAATTTCCTCAAGAAGGACAGTGCCCCCGGCCGCCCGGGAGAAAATCGTTTCTCCGCGACCGGTTGTAGATCCGAACAATTCCGCTTCGAGCAAATCTTCCGGGAGCGCGGAACATTGGAGAACCTTAAAGGGGGCATGGGTACGATGGCTGGCATTGTGGATGCTTCGCGCGACCATTTGCTTACCCGAACCGAACTCTCCTTCGAGAAGGACGGGTGAATCGCTATCCGCGATCTTCTGGATGATCTTGAGGATCTCCTGGATCTTTGGGCTTTCGCCAATCATGCTTACCGTGTTTTGTGCGATCGCAAATGCCTTGAACGATTCGCCCGACACCGCTGCCGGGTTACTGCCCTGTTGCAGGCCGAGTTCAACGGTTCTTTGCAGATCAACGAGCTCGAAGGGTTTCGTGAGATAATCGAAGGCCCCCAGCCGCATCGCTTCAACAGCGGTTTCAATCGACCCGTTACCAGTTACCATGATCACCTGCGTCGCCGGATGGTGCTCATTGCTGTACCGGATTACGTCGAGTCCGTTCATATCACCAATCAGGAGATCAACAATCATGAGATCGGGACGGATCTCGTCGAGAGCCTGGATCCCGGCTTTACCCGATTGAACTGCCGTGACATCGTGGCCCTGCTGGCTGCAGGACTTTGCCATCAGCTTCAGGATTGCGGCTTCATCGTCGATTACAAGAATTCGGGCCATGGTGGTCGGTGGTTGAATGGAATGAAAAATTGGCGGATTGGTTAAGTTGATCAAATACTACGGATATCTTAATTATTGCAACTCAAAAATCTCAAATATGAAAAAAATGAGTCTCAAAGCTGCTCCGGTAGGCTGAAATCCCCCGAAATTGCAGGTCTCACTCCCTCCAGGGTTGCTGCCCCGGTGAATCTGAGGGCGGCGTTAAGGCTTCCGTTGAGAAGTAAAGAAATTGGAATTACATTAGATCGAAGTTTTTTTGCTAAGAATCCCAAGGCTGGCTCGTTTTAGGCAATGTAGTTATTGCCCAATGTCCGCCGCTCTTCTCCATATCATGGAAGTTTCGCCCCGCGAACTCGTTGAATCTGCCCAGGCGGATTTTGAAGGCCCATTGACTGGCTACGCAGCCGGGCTTCTTGGCGGAGACTGGGATCGTGCCCGTGACGTCGTCCAGGACACCTTCATCAAACTGCACCATCAGGATCCCGAATTGATCCAGGGGAGACTAAAGAGTTGGCTCTACACGGTTTGCCGGAATCGCTCGATTGACGTGCTCAGGAAGGAGAATCCGATGTTGTCATCTTCAGGGGAAGCCTTCGAAAACCTGAACGATTCAGCCCCGGATCCATCCCGTGCGATGGAAGAGAGGGAGCGGCACCAGGAAGTGATGACCTTTCTTGAGCGACTGCCTGAGAATCAGCGCGAGGTTATTCGCCTCAAGTTCCAGGGGGATCTCAGCTACAAGGAGATTTCAGACGTCACAGGACTCAGCGTCAGCAACGTCGGCTTTCTTATCCATACGGGAATCAAGCGGCTCCGCACCTTGATGGGGGTTGAAGTCGACCCATCCCGGGAAATTTAACACACTGCCATATAGTATGAATCGCGAACCTATCAATCCTGACGACCCGCAGATGAGCGCTTACGCGCTGGGCGAATTAAGTGTCGCAGAAGCTGCCGAGTTCGAGGCGCGCCTTCAGGACTCACCTCTTGCAAGAGCTGAACTGGCGTCCATGCGTGAAATCATGGGTCTCTTGAGTATGGGACTGCGTGAGGAATGGAAAGATGGTGCTTCTCATCCGAAGCTAACTCTGTTGGAGCCCTTCACGACCGTGAATTCAACCGTCGTGGTCGGCGAGTTCCGTCCTGTAAGGAAGAGGCTGGCTTCAGCTGCTGCGGTGGCAGCAGTGCTGGCTGTTGGAAGCATAGTGGCCTTCAATCGAGGCGCTCGCCCCGAAATTTCCCCCGTGACTGTGGCGGTTGTTCCCGAAAGCGTCTCTGTAAACGGGGCCGGACTTTTGCCTGCCAGCCCGGTTTCGGCAGCTCACGTTCCTCAGCTCTTTCTGGCGGAAGAGGTTGATGACGTTGCTGCCCTTGATCTGGCGATCGACTCGGCTGATATGGGGACCCGGATCGACCCCAGTTACCTCGATGCAAACCACGTGATTCCTGCCGGCTTTTCTCCGGGCGGAGCCCAGGTCCGCACCAACTCTTCCGAGCGCGGGCAGGAGTTTGACCGGGTCGACTCTTATCTTCCACCTCTTATCGGCATTGCCTCCGGTCGGGGTGTAACCACTGGAATGATTGAGTCACGGCTGGGTAAAGACAGATTGCGGAACAACGTCGCACCGCGCGGTAAAGACAGCGTACTCGTAAGCGGCTACGTCACGATGGGCGGAGGCAATTTCGCCCCGGAGAGCATCGAAACCGGTATTCATGGATTCAGGCCTGTCTCGATCAGTGCCAACCCCGTGGCCGATGAGGATCGCGGATTGCAAATTTTGGCGGATTTGAACGGATTGGAGAGTGAATTGTCAGAGTTGTTTGAAGAGCTTCCTGAAGATTCTGCCAAGAAAGCGGATTTGGAGCGGATCCTCGTAAAGAGCCGGAAGGTCGTGTCACAACTACAGGCCGAACTTTCCCGCTAAATCAATTTCGGCCTGACTTAGTTTGGTCGTGGACGTAATCCTGGGGAGCCAGGCGGAGTGATCCGCCTGGCTCTTTCCTTTTAGTTCGCGCTGGATACTGAGGTCCCGATCAGGTTCTTTCCCCGGCCCGTTTCCTGAAAATTCTTTTCGTATATCTTGAAATCTTAGAATGATTGGTGAAGATGGGAGGCTTCTCCTCAACGGTTTTCAATTTGAATAACTCTTCCTCAGAGACCAAGTCCCGGTTTGACCCTTCTGATATCAAGGGATGTGGGGTCTTGGGGAGTATCTCTTTCAGTTCCCTGCCATTTCGAGGAGAGATTTTTACGGATGACATTCTGCTAAAAGCCCGATGGCTCGTGGAAAGCGGTTCGGTGCGTGTTGTGACGGCCAATGTTCAGGGGCGCTTTGCCGGAGTATTTGGACAAATCTCATTTGATGAGGGAAGCCCGAAGGCAGAAGTCAGTGTTGTGATCCATCGGAGTGACGACGGTTGGAAGGTCGACGGAAGAAGCGACCAGTCGGCAAAGTCGAATGACGAGCATGTGGCAGCTTTGCTTATGGCTGCGATGCTCGAAAAGGGGGCGGTAAGTGATCTTTCCTTTGGCCTTGGTCGGCTTCGCAGTGGTATTCACCTGCTGGCGACTGACGTTCGTGCGGGGATTCTGCACTGGGACGATTCGGAGGCCCGCACGGTCCTTGAGAATATGCCGCTGGCCCGGCTCGACGGTCAGAATCCCAGAGTCGAAACGCGGCTGCGTGAGATGGGTTTAAAGCGCCTGGTTGAGCTTTATCCCTGGGATGAAATTGTTCCTGAATATCGTCAGTGTTACGCCTATACCGCCATCCGGCGCGGCATGCAGGAAGTCTTCTGGGCCGATTTTCTCTCGAACCGTCGTGCTGAACTCGAGGCTCTTGATTGCGAAATAACCATCGACCCGAGTTTCGGGCTTAAAGTCATTGAGCCGTTGGATTTTTACGGGGAGATCCGGGCGGAAGATGATGCGGTGGACTGGTTCGGATTTGAGTACGGGATTCGGAGAGGGCAGGAAAAGATTAATCTGCTGCCCTGTATTGTCCGGTATCTTGAAAGCAAACCGGCGGGCTTTTCACTTTCGAATCTAGAGAAGTGGCCCGCCGAGAAGAAGATCCCCATTCAAATCGGTGATTCAGGCAGCTTTGTGGCGATTCCGGCGAAGAAGCTGCAAACGATTCTCGGCTTGCTGACCGAGTTGTTCGATCTCCATCCAATCACTGCGGGAGGGAAGGTCCGGTTACATCATGTTCGCGCCGCGCAGTTGATCCGCTATACCGGCGCTGATAGTCTTGTGGATGAGGCACCTGAGGCACTTTCGAAGAGAGCCGCAGAACTGGAACTCTTGAAGCCCAAAGAGAATCCGGAGGCGCCACAAGGATTTTTGGGAACACTGCGTCCGTATCAGCAGGACGGATTCGAGTGGCTCCAGTTCCTCAGGGAGCAGGGGCTCGGAGGTATCCTCGCCGACGATATGGGACTTGGAAAGACGGTCCAGACTCTTTGCCACCTTCATTGTGAGAAGGCGAGTGGCCGTGCCAATCTTCCCAGTTTGATCCTCGCTCCAAAAAGTGTGGTTCCGAACTGGGAGAAGGAGGCGAAAAAGTTCGCGCCTTCATTGAAAGTACTGGCGCTCCAGGGGCCCAACCGGAAGAAGTACTACCCGATCCTGCAGCATTGTGATCTCGTGGTTACCTCTTATCCCGTCCTTTTTCGGGACGCCGAGGAGATTCTGAATCAGCCCTTCCACTTTGTGGTGCTTGATGAGGCTCATACGATCAAAAATACCGCGTCCCAGATTACGAAGGTCGCCTACAAAATTGACGCCAGACATCGTCTTTGTCTGTCCGGCACCCCGATCGAGAATCATCTCGGGGAACTCTGGTCACTGTTTCATTTTTTGACCCCCGGATTCCTCGGCACCGAGGATAGCTTCAACCGGTGCTTTCGGGGACCGATCGAGAAACATCGCGACGAGGGCCTGCGGAAGCGTCTCGCCGAACGGGTCGCCCCCTTGATGCTGAGGAGAACCAAGACTCTCGTGGCCAAGGATCTTCCGCCAAAAACAGAGATCGTCAGGAGCGTCGAGCTACTGCCGAAACAAGTGGAGTTGTATGAGGCGGTTCGTGCGGCGGTAAGTCGTGAGGTGCATGAGGAGATTGCGCGAATCGGGGTTGAGAAAAGCAAGCTTCTCGTTCTCGACGCGCTGCTCAAACTGAGACAGGTGTGCAATCACCCGCAATTGTTGAAACTTCCCTCCGCCCAGAAGGCGAAGAGCTCAGCCAAGATGGATCTGATCATGGAGTGGATTCCATCGATGGTAAGGGAGGGACGGAGGATTCTGATCTTTTCCCAGTTTACCGGGATGCTCTCGATTATTGAGCAGGCCCTTGTCAAAGAGGGGATACGCTTTCTCACACTCACCGGTCAGTCAAAAGACAGAGGCCAACTCTGTGACGACTTTCAGGCCGGAAAAGCTCCCGTTTTCCTCATCAGTCTTCGTGCCGGGGGAACCGGATTGAATTTGACCGCAGCGGATACGGTGATCCATTTTGATCCGTGGTGGAATCCAGCTCTTGAGGCACAGGCAACGGACCGTGCCTACCGAATCGGACAGAAGAACCCGGTGTTTGTCTACAAGTTGATCACTGTGGGGACGATTGAAGAGAAGATCCTCATGCTGCAGCAAAAGAAGCGGGCTCTTTTCGAAGGTATTCTTGAAGGAACCCCGCAAAAGCTTTCCTTCTCCGAAGAGGAACTGGACGATCTGCTCGCTCCAATGAAGTGAGTTGGGAGCAAACCTTTCGGTGACAGTGCCGCGGATGAATCCGGGCCCTAGTAGATCAACCCCGGAATCTTGCCGTGGGCGATCAGCCGCCCCTTCTGCTCCTCGAATTCAAAAATATCCACTCCGGCACCGGTGAGCCCCTTAACGGACTTTCCTCGGGCACCGAAGATGTAATGTTTGTCGGTAGCGGGATCGTATCCCATGTAGAGCATGACATGGGATACCCGGTGGCCCGATTTCCAGGTCCCGCCCCAAAATATCAGATCGCCGGGAGACAGCTTCTTGAAGAGCTTTTCAGTGGCTGATTTCCCGTAGACGTCGTCGAGGAGCTTGTTCTCTTTCAGCCAACTGTATTGATCATATGAAGTTCTCGGAACGTCTTTCACTCCGATTTTGTTCAGGAGATATTGGATGGTCGCGGAGCAGTCGAGCCCTCCGCTATCCGGGTCGTCGGCTCCGAAGATGTATGTCAGCTTTTGCTCGGCGAGGGCATGAGCCTCAGCCCTGAGTTTTTCAAGGGTTGGCCCCTCCTTTGTGACCGCCTTTTCCTTGGGTGCCTCAGCTTCTTTGGAGGTGGTGGTAGCAGGCTCGGGTTTGATTTCTTCCGGCGCCGACTTTTCGGGGTTCGATTCGACGAGAGGCTCCGGTGGAAGTTCGGTTTTTGCCGTTTCGGGCTCCGGGTCCTGAATCGTCTCCAGTGAAGGGGATTCGTGGATGGGCGGAGGGGGAATAGTCAGTCTAATCATCTGACTTTTCATCTGATCCATTCCGCCGTGCACATTCTGTTTGATTGGCACGACAGGTCGGAAGCTCCGAATCTTCGGCTTAGCGGGCTCGGCCTGGCTCTCGCTATTTACTGATAGAAATTGTGCCAGGAGAAGCAGCGACACGGCAGCCTTTAAGTTAACGGAAAAGCGCATAAAAAACTTTAGTTTAGTTTATAAAAAAGAAAACTAAAATTTTAAATTTTTAGATTTAAGCCTGCGTGATCAGATGAGGTGTCCCCTCTTTTCTGAATTTGAGTGCGGCTGGACGCGGTATCCTGCGCCTATGGATAGACCGACCGGCTTCAGGAATCCTGGAGAAGCTTTCTCCAATACCTGAGCATCACAACGTGGGACCGAATCAAGGTCTGGGCCTGCATCCTGATCGCCGGATCACGGTCATTTCGGTGACTCCAGTATTGGTGGATGATTTCTTTTGCCAGGGTGATTGGCCTGTTTTCCCGGTTCCGTTCCGTAGCAGCAGCCGGTCGATCGGGAATCGGTTTCCGCAGTGCGGGTGCGGAACTGTGTGATTGGATTCGATGGATAAGGGCTGTTTGCATGATCCCGAGGTGGTTTTGAGTTGGACGATCCAGATGACCGGAAAATTCCCGATTTTTACGGGTAGCGGGAAAGGTCGCTAGGCGGCCTCCCTTTCGCCGAACGATCCAATTCCCTCCCAGTTCTCCTTTAACTCTTCGCTGAGCGTTTGTTTGGCGCGGTGGATAAGAACCCAGAGGTTGGACTTGGAAATATCGAGGGCGTCCACGATTTCTTCGGTCGAGTACCCTTCCAGTTCTCTCATTCTGAAGGCCAATCCCATTTTTTCGGGAAGGTTGGCCACCGCTGTCTCAAGATCCTCCAGGAACTCGTTCGATTCCACCTCGGCAACTGGTTGTCCGGCTGTCCGAAGGTCCGGCTGTCTGTCTATCCACGAACTTGATTCGGAGCCATCAAGGCGATCACTGTCAAAGTCTCCTGAAAGAATGGCAGGGCGGCGCCCCGATTTCCGGTAGTGGTCGATTATCTTATTTTTCAGAATTCCGACGAGCCAGGTGCGCTCGGAGCAATCTCCGCGGAAGTGGCGGCGTCCTTTCCACCCGGACAGAAAGGTCTCCTGCACCAGGTCTTCGGCGGTCCCGTAGTCAGAAATTCGTGAAAGCGCGAAATGAATCAGATACTCGCGATAGGCGAGGTTCCAGTTGTTCGGCTCGAGCGAGTGGGTGTTCATGGGCTTGGCTGTCTTCATTACATTTCCTTAAATAACAGAACGTTCTGTCTGTTTCTTGGGTCAAAAAAAATCAATTCTTAAGCATCTCCACGGCCGCTTTTCTCGCCACGTGAACTGGCCAGATTGCCTTCAGGTTCTGAGCTTCGCTGGTCGCTCCTGAGTATAGGATGAAAATTCGATCTCCCGTTTCGTCGGCTCTTTCGTGATCGCTGAATTGGAGGGCGGAAATTGCCCGAAAAAAGCCACGAATGGATTCTTTGTGGGATTGAATCTGTTCGGCGATCCCGGAGCAGTAATCGTCAGATACCGCCCCCGTGTTTGAATAGGGGCATCCGCGAAACCCTCCGCTGATCAGGAATTTCTCGAGTTGATCAAAATAGCAGGCCAATTTTTCGACGGGTGAGCAGCACTTTTGAAGAAGTTCGGTTCGAAAATCTTCCGAATTGTCGTGAACCGAACGGAGCCATGCCTCACAGAGAGATTCTTTTGAGGGATAGTATTGATAAAAGCTCGCCTTTGCGGTGCCGGCTTTCTCGATAATTTCGTTGATGCCAACCCCGGAGTAGCCCTTCTCAAAGAATAACCTTCCGGCTGTCTCAAGGATCCGTTCTCTTGCGTTTGGCTTCTTCATTGCGATGCCACAGTATAGACAGACAGATCTGTCTGTAAAGAGGAATTCTCCCTTTCTTTCCTTTTTCTTCAGGACGGTGAGGTCACTGGAACTGATAAGCCGCCACTGATTTCGCCGTGCGAAGGTAGATTGTTTTTCCGACGAGGGCGGGGGAGGCGCAGTAGAGAGCGCCAACCTTGGCCTTGCCGACGATCTCGTAGCTATCCGAGCCGGCGCGGAGCAGGCTGACAAATCCGCCCCGGTTCTCGTAAACAAGCAGTTTCCCATCAGCAAGAAGCGGTGAGGAAATCGAGGATTGGGCCTGGCGCTCCCACTTCACCGAGCCGGTCTCGAGATCGAGGCAAAGGTGGCGGTCGCTGCAGAGGTGGTAGACATAACCCTCGTGGACGATTGGGCTGGCGCTGTAGCGCTGCGCGAGGAAGCCGTAGGACCAGCGCTCCTTTGCTCCGGTGTCAGAGAGATCGTAAGCAATGAGGTTCTTTCCATCAAGGGTGCTGGTGACGACGAGGGTGTCCTCGACCACTGCGGGAGTCGCGTCGCCACCGCCGGGGACTGACCAGATTGTTTTGCCGGTCTCCCGATCCGTCGCCACGACCTGGCCCTGCGAATTCGCGATGATAAGTTGCTTCCACGCGACCGGGGAGGAATTCGATCCCTTCACGTCCGCGTTTTTCCAAAGCTCCTTCCCGTTCGCCGCCTCCCAGGCGGTCAGCGAATTCTGAAGGAGGTAGACTTTGCCTTCGATCACGAGTGGCGAGGAAGCCGGCCCCTTCTTCCCGGAGAGAGGTGACTCCCAAATGATCGTGCCCTTTTCGGCGTCGAGACAGTAGAGCTTTTCGCTAAGGGCCGCATAGACCTTGCCATCGAAGACGGCAGGCGTGCTCGAAGAAGCCCGACCGCTCGGGAATCCGGGTGCCTTGAAACGCCAGCGTTCTGCTCCCGAGGAAGCGTCGAGGCACATCACGACGTCGTCGGCGACCTTCATTGTGTTCGGGATCGCCGCGATGATCTGGTCGCGGATGGGAGGTTCGAAGTTCTGCGCATTTACCCAGGCCTCGACTTCGGCCTGGCTGGAAAAGACCTGTTTTGAAACCGTGTTAAGCGTTTCGTAGACAGAAAGGGGGATTGCCGTGGGACCCTTCTTGAAACGGCCGATGATCCAGCCTCCGAGGGAGAGCTTCGTCTTTTCGTCAATGTTCGCATCAACCCAGTCCTGCGCCCATTTGTCGAGGGCTTCACCACGCAGGCGACGGCTCAGGTTCTCGCGATCCGTCTCCATCTTATCGACGATTTCTTTCGTCAGCGAGCCTGTGCCCCGATAGTCGAGTTTGGAAAGCACGTCACCGTCGATGCGGCGTGTCTCAGTGGGCTCGTCGCGATGCCAGACAAGCGAAAGAAAGACCCTGCCGCCCGTCACGGCGACACTGCCATGACCGCCGTAGTGGTCGCTCGGGATCTCCTCGGTGGTTTCCCATAGTTTTACCGGGGCATTTTCATCGTTGAGCGTCTCCGGTAGATCGACGGAACCGGGGACAATTCCGTTGCGAAGTGGTCCCCTCCACTGCGGCCAGTCGTCGGCGAAGGCGGGTAGAGTTGCGAAGAGGAGGAAAAAATGGACGGCTTTCATGACGCGAGTGAATTCTGACGCGTAATCCGTAAAAGCGCGAGCGGGTTTCGCTGGCGGATTGATGCCTTTGCGGCGTCATTTTCCGGAGTTCCAATATTATTCTCCACGTCCTGTGAGCCACCCACCCAAGATCGTTTATCTCACTGCCGGGGCAGGCGGCATGTATTGCGGAAGTTGCCTGCGCGACAACGCGCTCGCTGCCGGACTCTCCTCGCTCGGGTGGGACGTTACCCTGTTGCCGCTCTACACTCCCATCCGCGTCGACGAAGAGGACCGTTCCATCGATCAGGTCTTTTTTGGCGGAATCAATGTCTACCTCCAGCAGAAGATTCCGCTCTTCCGCCACCTCCCCGCGTTCTTCGATCGCTGGCTCGACAATCCGCGTTTAATCAAACGGGTCGCCTCGGGGGCCCTTTCGGTTAGCGCAAAGGAACTCGGATCGCTTACCCTTTCGATGGTGCGGGGCGAGGACGGCTTTCAACGCAAGGAAGTCTCACGATTGGTACAGTGGTTGAAAGAAGTCGCCAAGCCGGACCTCATTTGTCTTACCAACCTCCTGGTGGGCGGCTCCATTCCGGCGCTGAAACGCGAACTCGGCGTGCCCGTTTTAGTCACCCTGCAGGGAGACGACGTGTTCCTCGATGAACTTCTGGAGCCTTGGAAATCGCAAGTCTTGCATGAGATGCAGCGCCTTGCTCAGGAAGCGGACGGATTTATTACCTTCTCCGGCTTCTATCGCGAACAGATGAGCAAACTGCTGAAGGTGTCGGCGGAGAAGTTTCACCTCACCCCATTGGGCGTCACCGTGTCCGAGTTCGATTCAGTTTACCGCGCCAGAAGGAACAAGGCTCCCGGGAAAGTGCTTGGCTATTTTGCCCGCCTTGCCCCGGAAAAGGGCTTCGACCTCGCCGTGAGTGCGTTTATAGAGCTCGCCCCGCGCTTCCCGGATCTGCGCTTTCACGCCGGAGGTTGGCTGTCGGAAAAGGATCGCGAGTTTTACCTCTCGCAACTCGCCCGAATTGAGGTGGCGGGCCTCTCGGATCGGTTTCTCCCTCTTGAAGCACCTGATGCGGAGGCAAAGATGGAGTTTCTCAGGGGCATTGACCTCTTTACCGTTCCTGCCCGTTTCGCCGAGCCAAAGGGGATCTACGCCCTGGAGGCGATGGCCTGCGGTCTCCCTGTCGTGGTGCCTGACCGTGGGGCTTTCCCGGAAATGATTGCAGCTAGTGGTGGAGGCTTGCTTTGCAAACCGGAGGATCCCTCCGATCTCGCATCGAAGCTTTCCGACCTACTTGCCGATCCGGTAGCGGCGACCCGGTTCGGGGAAAAGGGAAGGGTGTGGGTCGAATCGTCAAACAACCGAATGAGGATGGCTGAAGTCACTGCGCAGGTTTTTCAGGATGCTTTGTCTGAAACACAACAGGGTTGATTGCTCGTCTGAACCCTCTGCACTCCCAGTCGGGTTTTAACTCCGCTTCCGATACGCCGCAGGCGTCAGACCCATGTGCTTTCGAAAATGCTGGGTAAAGGCGCTCTGGTCGCAGAAGCCGAAGTCCAGAGCGATTTCGGCAATGGCTTTGTCGCTGCTCCGGAGCACTTCGCAGGCGGCTTGAATTCGCGTCTTGATGAGGAAAGTGCGGGGGTTCGTCCCGAAGACCTCGCGAAATCTGCGGTTGAATTGACGGACCGACATGCCGGTTCGCTTTGCCAGATCGGTAAGATTGACCGCCTCATGAAAATGGTCGCGGATATAGCTGACGGCCCGGTCGATCTGAAGATGGGGCGTCAGGGCGGATCGACCGCCGGAGTAGCTTTGAACCGTTCCCATCACCCCGATGACAGAACCCCCGCGACCGAAGACGGGGAACTTGTTGGTGAAGTACCAATCGGGCAACCCCTGCAGATTAAAAAAGAGTTCAACGATCTTCAGCTTCGGTTTACCCGTTGCGATGACCTGTTCGTCATCCTCTCTGAATTTGCGGGCAAGTTGTTCCGGGAAAAGTTCGAAATCATTTTTTCCGATTACATCCGATTCTGAACTGCCGCCGAGTCGTTCCCAGAAAGCACGGTTGGCAGAGACAATCTGAAAGTCCCGGTTCTTCGCGAAAAAGGAAACTCCGGGCAGATGATCAAAGAGCACTTCAAAGTGCGTGGTCGGAGATATCCCGCCAAGAAACTCCGACTTGAGCGTTTCAGTATGCTTCGACATGTGCTCTCAGCGAGAGTAAGCCACGGCCGAAACATCACAAAGATATTCTCATACGCAGTGACGCACTCACCGGGAGATGTGGGGCATGAGGAAGTGTTTCCGGCTACTTCTGTTCGATCACCTGGACCGCATCAATGTGAACGTTTCCGTCGGCTCCTTCGTTGGAAACCACGACCGAGGCCGGCTTGCCTGCCTCGAAACGAAAGACGCCGAGGCCGAAGAATCCTTTTGCCAGCGGGGGGGCAATTTTCTGGTTCACGGGAATGGTCTTCGAGCCATCCGCCGAGTTCACCGTGACCGGAGTTTTCGACGAGCGGTTTTCATGGGACTGGTGGGAGATTCTAACTTCGTATTCTCCGTCTTTTGGAACGGAAAATTCGAAGGTGGCCGTTGCGCTTGCCGCGGCTCCGCTGCCGGCGGGGGAAGCGTAGTGATATCCGCTTTCGACATAGTTCTTGAGTCCCTCCCCGTGGGTCCAGGTTCCGGTGCGAACCGCTTTTTCATCATCAATGACAATGCCTTCGAGTTGGCTCAGGGTGATCCATTCTGTTTCCTCTTCAGCGAGATCGGGTAGGGACGGGTCGACGGCGAAGGCGTCGTTCAGACTTGCACGGCGCACATTGCCGGGAAGCTTGAGCAATTCAACAAGCTCGTCGAGGTGCTGATAATAGACCTCCCGCGGGGTGACATTGTGTTTTGCGCAGATCGCGGCGGCTTTGCCGACGACGACACCCATCATGCCGCAGGTTTTCATGACTCGAACTGTTCCGAGAGCCTCATGGGTAACGCTGATGTTGCGACCGGCCATGAAGAGGTTTTCGATATTTCGCGAATAGAAACAGCGGTAGGGCACCGCGTATCCTTTTTTCCGATCCACTCCTTTCCCGTGAACGGCGACGGAAATGAACGGGTTTTCCGGGAATTTCTTTGAATACTGCTCGTTGGGGTAATGAAGATCAACCGACCAGGTGGTCAGAACACATCCGTCTTCGAAGGGCTTTTTAGAGACGATGTCCTCTTCAGTAAGGATGACATCACCCAGCAATTGCAGTGTTTCCCGGGTGCCTCCAACGTAGGCCATCCAGGTGAGGCGCGCGTTTTTGTGGCTTAGCTTATCCGGATCGTATCGATCATAGGCCCCCTTGTTTTTCATTGCGTTCCAGGCACCGAATCCGGCGATCAGATTCCAATCCCGGACCTCTTCAAGATCGAGAAGCGGGTGCTTGTCGAAGCCGCTTTCCCAAAACCATTGTGCGTGAAATTTCTGGGGGTAGGGGAAGTCGCCCTCTTCGAGCGGGAGCGCCCAGGGGGTCTCGGGGAATGACTGTGGAGCGTCGGTGTTCTCCCACGCCCACATGTTGGACATGCCCATGCGTCCCTTTTCAGCCATCTCGTGATCGGCTCCCGCCATCTTTCCGATGGTGCCGTGTCCGGTGGTATCACAGAACGTTTTCGCGGTGAATCGGCGGATCGCTCCGGTGCGCGTGTCGAAAGCGTGGACGGCTTCGATCTTCGTCTCTGAAGCCATCTCGACTTTGTAGGCGTGATGGTTGAGAAAAAGGGTCAGATTTTTCTCGGCCGTTGCGATATTATGTTTCTTCTCATCTTCGAACTCCTCGTAGGTTCCGGGTGAGAGCTTCGCGTCGTCTTCGAACTCTCTGACGATGTCACCGACGGGATATAGACCCGGAGGGGTGTTTCCCATGGCCCAGACGCGGACTTCGGACGATCCGTTTCCTCCCAGGACGGATCGATTCTGGAGCAACGCGACTTTCAGCCCCATTCGGGCGGCTGATACGGCACCACAGGCACCGGAATAGCCGCCGCCGACGAATACGATGTCAAAGGGACCCTCCGTGGTCGCCTCGGCAGGAATACCGAGCATGGTCCGCCGCCAGGCCGGGAGCACTTCACTTGAATTGTCGGGAACAAAGGCGGGATCGCTAGAGAAGAGGACGGCATCACAACGTCCGTTAAAGCCGGTGAGATCAACCAGGGATATCCTGGTCTTCAAGTCACTGATGGAAACGGTCCCGCCATCCTCCCACTGCCAGGCGGCACCCTTTTTGCCGAATTCGTGAGAGACAGCCGTATCACCGACCTTGACCTTGAAGCGTCCCGGGACAGCCGTGGCGTCGACTTCAGCGGCAAATTTTTCGACCCAGTTTTTGGTCCTGACCCAGAGACGATATTCACCGGCCTTGGGAAAAGTCACCTCGGTGCTTGCATCCGCGACGGGATTCCCGAGACCATGAGCGAGGAGGTAGGGCGAGCCCATCGTTTCGATAAACTGGGTATCGAGTTCCCAGCCCCCTAGTTCTGAAAATGATTCGGCTTCAACAAGCACCTGTTCCGCCTGGATGGAGAGGGGAATCGAGCAGAATGAAAGGAGGGTCAGGGCGGCGGCAGCTTTGGCAGTCATCCGATTACTGTGCCAGTTCGCTCGCGGAAAATCCAGACCCGATTTTCTGCGTGGATACGCCGCTGGATTTGTTGTCCAAAGAAAGTGAAACGAGTATCCGGATTGATCACGGGTATCGATTCGTAGCCAGTTAGTGAAAAGATAACAATTTCTGATTGGTCAACCGCCCGTAAGAAACTTGTCCGTTGACGCTTCCACTCCATGAGCGTAATCATTGCGCGCTTTCCAAGGAGGGTATTTCGATGGCTAAAAACGATAATTACTTTGCAGGGCTTGATATCGGAGGCACGACGGTCAAATCGGTGCTGGTGGACGAGGCGGGGGAACTTGTCGGCGAAATGGTCGAGGTCCGGAGCCATGTGAAGGACGGATACGAGGCGACTTTCCAACAACTTGACCAGGCGCTTGATCAATTGACCGGAGCGATCGGCGTCTCGCGGAGTCAGGTTCGCGGTATCGGGATGGATGTTCCGGCACCCTCAAGTGACGGGGTAATCTGGGCTCAGGCGAATCTTGCGGCGGACTGGGTGGGAACGAATGTCAGGGATCTGTATTCCCGGCGGCTTGGAGGAGTGCCGGTCTACATGACGAACGACGGGAATGCCGCCGCCCTCGGGGAATACGCCGTGCGGCGGAAACATATTGGAGCTCTTCTTCTCCTCGCTCCCGGTACCGGATTGGGTGGCGGACTGGTGCTTCCCGGTGGTCGAGCCTATGAGGGCGCGAATGGTCTTGCCCTCGAGGTGGGTCATATTTCAGTCCCGCACCGTGAGGAGAATGGTGAGTTGCCCCGTTGCAGTTGCGGGCTTCACGGGTGCCTGGAAGCGTGGGTGTCATTGGTCGCTCTCCGTCGGCGGGTTGCTGTTGAACTTTCGAAGCCGGAGCATGTTAATCACCCTCTGAATGACGGTTCCTCCGTTGAAGAGAAGGCCTTCAGGCTGAGGGATTTTGCGCAACAGGGCGACGAACTCGCGATTCGTATCTTCCGTCAGCAGGGCAACATCTTCGGCTATGGCATTGCTGATTTGGTGCGGGTATTTGATCCGGGACTGGTGGTCATTGGCGGAGGACTTGCTGAGTCAAGTTTCCGTGATCAGTATCTGGAATGGGTCGGCGAAGGGTTCCGTGAGCGTGCCTGGGCGGTCTATCGAAACAGCCCGGTGGACCCCGGCAAAGTCACGACAGAGTTTGAGTGGGCAACGGGAGGAGATTCATCCGCCGCGATCGGGGTGGCCTTCTCCGCCCGGGAAATGTTTGGTTGACGTTCCGCTCCGTTCGTTGAAAAACGGGAGCTGCTAACGACGGTGAACTTCGAAGTCGGTGATCCGATAGGTGCCCCCGATATCCTGGAAAAAGACGCGGGCCCAACCACCGTTGAATTGCAGAAGCATTTTGTCGTCGTAATAGGGGATATTTCCCTGGTGCGTCATTTTCCAGTTGAGCTTGCTGACGGCTTCCGGCGTTGCATAGAGGAGCGCCATGTTCTGGTCGAGCCGGATAAACGCGGTCAGAAACCGGAGGGCGACATCATGTTTGGTCAGAGCTTCGGGCACGGGCGCGGGTGTTGCCGTGGACGATGATCCGGTGCCGCCGGTTGAAAGCGTTGAGGATGCGCCCGGTGTCTCGACGCAGGAGATCAGCAGGGGAGCGCAGAATGCTGCGAGCAGGACCAGTCGTAGGTTTTTTTCCATCAGCGGAGACAGCATATCAGAGCCGGATGGATAGGTCTACACGGGAATCAACCACTGAACCTGCTTTTGACGTTGATAACCACCAATCAAGACAACTCGAAAACCAGGCTGTTAACGAATCTGATTGATAATGCGATCCGCCGCAGAGGTCGATCTACCTTCAACGTCGTCCCAGGAAGAGTAGGTTTTCACTCCATTCACGACAGCGGGAGGGCGGCGTTCGGTCGATGTGGCCGGGGTGGGAGCGGTTTCAAAATTCGACTCGGTAGGGGCCACGATTTCTCCATTCTGAATAATCGTCTCGGCATTGGTTAGATCGATCTCCTTTTTGGGCGGCCGGATCTTGGCGATGGGGGCGAGGAGTCCGCCGCCGCCCTCGGGTTTAGGCTTCTCGACCTCCTGCCCGGTCTTCTTCGGGACTTCAAAGGATGCAACTCCGGTCCCCCCGGCGGGAGCGGCGGGCTTTGCCGTCTCCTTGACCGCTGCAGGAGGGGTGGTCGCTGCGGGTGTTGCGGCAGGAGGAGAAATTTCTGAAGCAACCATCGGAGCAGCAGGAGCGGGAGTCGTGTTGGCGAAAGCCGGGACGGGTGCCTCCTCTTTCTTCTTCGAGAGGAAGGGGATCCAGCCGAATCGTGATTCCTTTGCCTCCCCCGCTGCAGGAGGAGCTACCGGTGCGGCGGTCGGAATCGGGGTCGGAGAGTCGGTCAAAACCGCTGTGGGCGTCGCTTGAACCGGAACCTGATTCGGGACGGCGACGATCGGGGTGGCCGGAATCGTGGTCGCGGGCGTCGCTGTCGGGACGGGTGCAAGAACCTGATTCTCTGCTGCGCCGGATTCATCACGCTTTCCGAACGAAAAGATCGAACTCTTCTTTTTCTCCACTTCCTTCTCAACTTTCTGGCCATTTTCAATGGCGTAGGAAACCGGCTCCACCTTTTGGGGTTCGCCGCCGCGGAAAATTGACTCATCCGTCGTTGTCGTCACGGGGGATGCCACCGGGGGCGTGGGGGAAGCGCTCTGCGTCCCCGCAGGAAAGAGGTCGGATGAAATCTGTTCTCCCTTTTGTTTGGATGACCCGAATCCGAACATTCCTCCCCAACGTGAAGGTGTGTCAGCGGCGTCAGCAGCAAAAGGAAGAAGGACCAGAGCGGTGAGGAGAAGGGGTTTCATCCTTGGGAAGTATAGGGTAATCGGGATGAGTCTTCAAGGAGTCATGCCGATACTTTAATAACGGATGAGCGAACAAATCAATGGCCGGATTTTTTTCCTTTCTCCCGAAGCGTGCCCAGGAATGCGACGAGGTCACGAATTTCCGACTTGGTGAGCAGGTAAGCCATCGGTGGCATGGCTGAGACCGGTGGCTGCCGACTCTCCAGTTCGGCGAGGGGAATGGCTCGTTCGATCTGTTTGTCGGGCGAGGCTGGATCGGGAATCTTTAAAACGATTTTCCCGGCATCCTCGCTCATGAGGGCGCCTCCGAGACTTTCCCCGTTTTTGAGGGTTACCAGAGTGATTCCGTAACCGGGTAGCACGATTGCGCTGGGATTGACTAGCGACTCAAGAAGGTATTCACTCTTCTGGCGCGACCCTATTCCGGTAAGTTCCGGGCCGGCGATACCGCCATCCCCGTCGACTTTGTGGCATTTCGAGCACTGGCCTGCCGCGTGGGTCATGAAGATTTCCCGGCCGGATTCAGGATCACCTCCCTCGAGAGAAGGCTTAAAGACGGCTTCGAGGTTGGCGGGATCAATCTCCTTCTCACGGGCGACGAGGAGATCGGCAATCGACTTTTCGCCCCTTTTCGCTGCACTCTCGAGGAGGTCGAGGAGGGCACCGGGAAGTTCCTGATCGATTGCTTTCAGCCTTTCTTCGAAGAGGGAAACAGCCTCGGCGGAAGGGGAATCAGCGAGGAGGCGATACCCCTGCTGCCGGAAGGGAATTTTCTCCGATTTCGCCATTTCCAGAGCTGCGGCAAGACCCCGTGCCGGATCAAGCACGAGCAGTTGTTTGACGACACTGGCGCGAAAGCGGGCGTGATCGGATTTCAAGAGACTTTCCCAGAGCGGGGCGAGCGCGGAGGGCTCCTGTCGGGCGAGGCCATCAAGTGAACTGATGCGGGAATGAATATCACTATCCTCGTTCGTGATCTGGGCTTTCAACAACTCGACCGGTGCGGCCACGCCGTAGGTGAGCGCGATCCGCGTGGCGAGTCCGAGAAGGCTTCCTTCGGCGGATTTGAAGACATCGGGAAGCTTTGTTTTGACTGCTTCGGTGATGTCTCCGCGGCTTTCTGAAGAGAGGGGATGGTAGTTGCCGTTGGTGGCATCAACCGGGTTGGGATTTGGCCACTCGATGATGGCGAGGAGCGCTTGCTCGCGAAGGATGGCAGGAAGAGCGGGTTGGGCCGCGTAGGCGAGAAGGCTGGCTGCATTCTCGTTCTGTCCGACGCGGAAGTTCGCGTTGATGAGCCTCGTCTGGATGATCCAGTCGCGGTGGCCTTCGGGCATGCGGATATCTCCGGTGGGCGTGGTGTATCGGTTGATCTCACGAGCCAGGTCGGGCAGGGCGGTGAGGAGATCGAGATCGCTGATCGCGCGGATGGCCTCAAAACGAACTGTTTCGTCTTTGTCCGTGAGGAAATATTTCACGCGGGGATCCTCGAGCTTTCTGAGGGCAAGGAGGACTCCGAGACGGACGGCGGCGGACTCATTCCGGACCTCTTTGAGAATCTTCTCCCGCTCGTTCAGATACCAGATTCCCTGAACACAGGCATGGCGGAGAAAGGGGTCTTTGTTGTCGTTTTCCGCAAGGATCTCGAGGAGCCGGGTGAGAGCGGGAACGTTGCCGCATTTTCCCACACCGATGGCGGCAAAGGCTTTGACCCGAGCGGATTCGTCATTCAGAGCGGCAACGAGAGCCTCGCCGGCTTCAGTCGAGCGTGAATCGGAAAGAATTCTGGCGGCTTGCGCGCGAATTTCGGCATCGGAGTCGGAAAGAAGGGAAACCGCAGTGGCCAGAAGCGAAGGGTCTTTGCCCGAAAGTTGACCGATCCCCCAAATGCCGTGGAGGCGTTTCAGGCGATTCCCTGTCTGGGCCGTGGCTGCAATGAACAGGGCGGAACTTCCTCGTTTCGCCAGGGTGAACTGAGAGCGCTGTCGTACGCGCATATCTCTGTGGCCCAATAGTTCATCGAGTTTTTTGTCATCAAAAGTAGAAAAATCAGAAACAAGGATTTCCGAGGTGCTTTTCAGGGTGTCATCCTGCTGCTGCTCATTCGACTCAAGCACATAGATATTCCCGAGGTCCTGCTTGTACCAACCGCTGTTGTTGAAGCAGCTCAGATACATTCGACCATCAGGCCCGAACTCCACATCAGTGTTGCCGAGTCCCACCATGAAGACTTCGCGATGGTCGATCGCAAATCCCGCGCCGTCGTTTTTCACTGAAAAGGCTTCAAGATCCCCGTTCGATCCCCCGAAGTTGCAGACCCAGAAGTGTCCGGCATAGCGGGTCGGCATGGCGGTGACTCCGTAGTTGTAAACCAGTCCACTGGGACCCCACGAAACTTTATCAATCGGGGGAAGCGCGTAGGCAGGGCGTCCCGGATGATTCGGCTCCCAGATCGATTCGGTCATCCAGGGATTCATTGGAATCTCCTTGTGCTCCGGATGAGGATAGACGGGCGTGCGGAGTTTGAGCTGATTCCGGAAGTTCATGAGAACCTGATGCCCGTGATTCCAGCCGGAGTCTCCGCCCTCCATGATATAGACGAGACGTCCGGTGTCCCAGGCATCGGCGTTGTTGTCACAAGTGAAGAGATTTCCGAATTCGTCGAAGGCAAGCTCCTGCGGATTGCGGAGGCCGGTGTAGACTTCCTCGAGATTGGATCCGTCCGGGTCGCAGCGGAGAACTCCACCGGTATAAGGACGATGGTAGTGACGGCCCTCGCGGGTCGTGAAGGAGTAACCGCGGTCACCGATGGACCAGTAGAGCTTACCGTCCGGCCCCCAAACCAGGCCATGCATGTCGTGACCCGAGATGCTCATTCTCACGCCAAAGCCATTCTGGACTGAAGTTCGCTCGTCAGCCTTGCCGTCGCCTTTGGTATCCTTGAGATGCCATAGATGGGGAATGTTGGTGTAGTAGATATCATGCTTCTCACCGGCGATGAGCCCGATTCCGGGACCATCAAGAACCGCGTTAAACCCGTCAGCCCAGACACTCGAATTATCGGCACGGCCATCGGCATCAGTGTCCTCGATCCGGACGATGCGATCGGTGAACTCGGTGTAGAAGGAAAGTGGCCGGGTCAGCTGATCCTGTTCATACATCGTGTAACGATCAGCGATGGTCGCGTTGTTGATGTCATCAAGGAGAAGTCGCTGCTCGTTGCGAATGTCCTGAACTCCGGCCCGCCAGCGATGGATCTCGGCGATATAAAGACGTCCCTGATTGTCGAAACAGATCGCGCTGGGATTTTGAGTCTGACTCGAATCGGCAAAAAGACTCGCGGAGACTCCCGAGGGGAGTTTGAAGTTGCTGATGCGAACCTTTGCCTCGCTGTCATAGGCCTCCTTCGTCAAAAACTCGACTGGTTTGGCGAGCGTTTTACCACTTCCGGGGGCGGATTCCTGACCAACACTGAGCGCATTGCAGAACAGAGCCGATAGGAGAGAAACGAAGAGAAGGCGATTCATTGGGGGAAAACAGAAGAGCGGTCAGTTTGCCATGCTTCGATCAAATTTCCACGAAACATCAGGATCAGAAAAGAGGCGGGTTGACGGCCGCTGCTTGCACCGTTTCCAATCTTCTGCGATCACTTCCCATGTTTCCCCCGGCAAGTCGGGCGATCCTCGCGCTGGGCGCGGCCGGGATCGCGAGTTTGGCGCTCCGGCCCGTTGCTGCTGATCCGGAACGGCGCCCGGTTGTCAGGCAGTGGGCGGTGGTCGATTTTGATCCGGTGATCGCTGTCGGGCTTGAAGGCTACAGGGACTTCGAGAATGGAAGGCGCGTATTTTCCGCGGCCTCTTGCATCAAGTGCCATCGATTCGCGGGGGAGGGACCCCTCGCCGCGAATACTCCGGATCTGGCAAAAGCAGCTGGAAGTTTAAGCCCGGGCGAACTGCTGGAGGCGATCATTTCACCAAGTCTGGTAATCGCCTGCAGTGATGTTGTGCAGATTTTTGAACTGGCTGAAGGAATGTTGATCGAGGGGCGCATCGTTGAGGAAGGCGAAACCCACTACCTCATCAGTCCCGATCCCCGGGCTCCCGGCCAAATTGTGAAGGTATTAAAGTCGACCGTAATCACCCGGCGGAGTTCTCCTACCAGTGCGATGCCACCCGGCTTGCTGGATTCCCTGCATGAAGAGGATGTCCTCGATCTCCTCGCCTACCTCCTCTCGGGCGGGAACAAAGAGAGCCCCCTGTTTGCGCACTGAGGTGTGGCTATCGGAGAAGAGGGGAAAATGATTACTCGAATTTTGCCGGACGAACCTCAAGCTTTTTGAAAGCGACCGGTCCGTGATCTCCCTGAACCGAGATGGGACCGAGGGCCTTTTCCGGACCGTCGATTCCACCGCGAGTGGGGCCGGTGACTTCCACATCCTCATGGATGACCACGCCATTGTGCTCGACCCGAATAAAGCGGGCATTGGCAATCTTCCTGCCCTCGCCGTCGAAGCGGGGCGCACGAAATCGAATCAGGAACGTCTGCCAGGCACCCGGCGCAGATGAAGCATTCGTAGCCGGAGCGGTACCCTCGTAGCCCTTTTCTTTTTCCGGCTTGGATTCATCCCACCGCTCATAGATTCCGCCGCAGTCGCCGTAAGTAAGGACCGCATCGGCCTTTCCATAACTGTCGAGAATCTGAACTTCGTAGCGGCCCATCAGATAGATTCCTGAATTAGAACCTTTGGGGACCATAAACTCAGCCTCGATCTCCACATCTCCGTGTTCCTTCCTGCTTTCCAGATTTCCTGCTTTTCCCTCGGAACCGTTGTAAAGGACACCTTCACCGGGCTCGATCGACTTCCATTTCTTTTCCTGAGTACTGCCGACCAGATTCCCCGCGATTGCCCACGTGCCCGGCACCTTCCATTCCGTCAGGCTGACAAGTGAAAGCGGCTGGGACTGCTCCTCTGAAGAACCCCTGCCTGTCAGAAGAATGAGTAGCGAGATAATCAGGTGAATCGTTGGCTTGGACATGGTAAAAGGGGATTCGACCATGGTTCAAATCGGCTGTCAATCGACACCGCGCCCAGATCGGAAATTCGTTCGGTCTTCGACACATCGTGTGTCAGAGGCGGAACATATCTGGCGGTTTGGTAACTTCGCACTTAAAAATGTTCAATTCCGCTCCGGATCATCGCTACCTCTCTCGATTGCGCGAATGGACCTCCGATTCAAGCGGGTGGATGCCAGCCGCGTTCGGTGACCACCTGATGCATCGGGAAATCGTGCGGTTCCGGCTGCAAGGTGGTTAACTGGAGGAAAAAGCAAACTCCGACAACGAGCGGACAGGAATCTTCCGTCAATGAACCGCAGTGAGATCCCAGGAATTTGTCGTAATAGCCCTTTCCCCGGCCGAGTCTCGCTCCTGTGGTCGGGTCAAAGCTAAGGCCCGGGACGAGAATGAGATCAACCGTAGAGAATGAGGCTGCTTGGTGCAGGTCGGGGTGGGGCTCCTGAATGCCGAACTGCCCCGGAATCATTCCGATCATGGACCTTGCGACAAAGAATGAGAGTTGGCCTCCCTCGGTGATTTTCGGGAAAGCCCAGTTTTTCTCAGGATGAGAGGCAATTAAACCAGTGAGGTCCGGTTCTTCCGGGAGAGCGGAATAGGCAAAGACGGTTTTTGCCTTCTCGAAGCTCGGAGATGCCGAGATCAATTCACAGATTGAAAGTGAGAACGATTGCCTGTCACGGTAACCCAGCGATTTGATCCGTGCGAGACACTCCCTCCGGCGGGCTTTCTTGTCCATATGAGTCAGGAGGGTGGATCCGGGGGCAGGACCGCACATTTAACCATTCGGGCGAAGGCGCAACGAGTGTGTCTGGAGGCTCGATGCCCCGGCCCGGAAACTCAAAAGCCTAATAGAAAAGATCAGCCAGAGCAGCATCATCAAGTTGACCGGGATCGGCAACCGCCATCAGTTGTCCCAGATACTCAATCGAGGCCATCTCGGACGCAGGATCGAAGGTTTCCGATGCCCCCTCGATAACGGGCACATGAGCTAGCCCGGAGTCGTTCCCGATCGGGTTAGGTGACTCGGACAGAACGATCAGAGTCACAGCAAGTGCGGCGCAGGCTGCTGTCCCCACAATAAGGACGCGGGAGGAGAGCCATTGGGAAAGTCGGTTCCAGAAACGGCTTTGACTCGATTCGAGAAGCCTGATTTCGCGTATCACATTGCGGGCAAAAAACGGAGTGGGCTCCGACTTCTGCGCGTGCGAAAGCAGTTTCCAGACGGGATCGTTTTGTTCCTGGGGTTCCATAACTGAGATGAAACCTCCGGGGTTCGGGAAAGTTTCACTGTTTTGCGAAATTTATCCGAGCTGAGGAGCGTCAATAAAACCCTCCAACTGACGGATCCTGGTGGGATGACGCATCTTCCGGAGAGCCTTCGCCTCAATCTGACGAATTCGTTCCCGGGTGACCTGAAATTGCTTGCCGACTTCCTCAAGAGTCCGGCTGTAACCGTCGACGAGACCGAAACGCTGCTCAAGAACTTCCCGTTCCCTCGCGTTGAGCGTATCCAAAACGTCCTTGATCCGGTCCCGCAACATCGACATCGAGGTCATGTCGCTCGGATCTTCGGCACCCTTATCTTCGATGAAATCGCCAAGACTCGTTTCGTCGCTGTCCCCAACCGGCGCCTGCAGCGAGATTGGCTGCTGGGCCATTTTCAAGACTGCGCGGACGCGCTCGACGGGAAGGTGAATCTCTTCGGCAACTTCCTCAGGGGTGGGTTCGCGACCGTATTCCTGAACCAGCTGCTTTTGCACACGCATCAGCTTGTTGATCNNATCGTCTCGATCATGTGCACCGGAATACGGATGGTGCGGGCCTGATCAGCGATGGAACGGGTAATAGCCTGACGAATCCACCAGGTCGCGTAAGTGGAAAATTTGTAGCCGCGGCGGTACTCGAACTTCTCCACCGCCTTCATCAGCCCCATGTTTCCCTCTTGAATGAGGTCAAGGAAGGAAAGGCCTCGATTGGTATATTTTTTGGCGATCGAGATAACCAGCCTCAGGTTTGCCTCAACCATTTCATCTTTGGCGCGTCTCGCCTCGTCGACAAATCCGCGAAGCGATTTGGTCGCGGCGTCGAACTCCTCCTGGCTCATCCAGATCTCCTTTTCGAAGGCGGTCCGGGCCCGGGTCGCCTCCGTTTTTGCCTTGCGATCCGGAGCGAGCTTGGACTGTTCGGAGATGGCGGCGGATCGTTCGGCAAACTCCTCCGTAAAATTGACGAGATCCTCGGTTACCTTCTGTTTGAAATAGAATCTGCTGTAGGTTTTCGAAAGCTCAGCGTGGGTTTTCTCCCAGAGATCGGCTACCTTCTTCTGTGCCGCCGGTGTCGCGGCGTTGCGAAGGTCGCCAAAGGCCGCGTTAAGCTTGTCGCGGTAGGATGTGACCTGTTCACAAAGCTTCTCAAGATTCTTGAGGTAGCGGGCACGGCTTTCGATTTTCTTATCGATGATGAGCCGGTCGAAACGCTCGTCGCCTCCTTCAAGTCTCTGGGCCAGTTCGAGGTAGGCATCGGGGATGAACCCAAACCGGGATAGGATTTTTTTGATTTCGACTTCGGATCTCTCGATACGCTTCGAAATCTCCACTTCCTGCTCACGAGTGAGGAGGGGGACTTGACCCATCTGCTTCAGATACATCCGAACCGGGTCATCAAGGATGTCGAGTCTGCCTTCACGGTCTGACGCGGATTTTTTACGGGGGGCCTCCTCGGAGTCACCCGGTTCATCGTCGTCCTCATCCGACGAGACGGTTTTGAAATTATCGACTTCGGCAGCGTCGATGATACGGAACTTCATCGTGCGGAGCCGATCAATGAGTTCCTCAAGCAGTTCAAGATCTGTCTCCGTGTCCGGGAGCGCGTCATTAATATCGTCAAAGGTCAGATACTCCTGCTCCTTGGCCAGACGGATGAGATCACGAATAATCGGCCTGAACTCAGGGGAATCGAGCGATGACTTTACCGCTGTGGTTGGTGCTGCGGAAAATTGAGCGATTCCGTCAGACTCCAGATCCCCGGGCTGCTCCCGGCTTTTTTTGGTTGAACCTTTTCCGGTAGTCTTGTTATCTTTGGACTTACCGGAGCTACCGTTCGAGTTGTTTTTCACGGCCATTTTCCAGTCGAAAAGAAGGGGGACTTCCGCAGCGCTGGAAGCGGCTAACATTCGTTTAGTAGTCCTCTGAGGTCAAGGAGGAGTTTGGTCAGCCGGGTAACCTCGTTTTCAGGAAGATTCGGAGCCCCCATCTGCGCTTTGGTGACGGAGATTTCCCGCTGAATGCTTTGCTTTTTCAGAGCGGCAAGGCAGTCCCGCGCAAGTTCCGGAGTGATGCGGGCGCTCTCGTCGCTCAAGAGACGGGAGACACACTGCTGTTCGGCGGAGGGGAGTTGGCCGACAAAGGCATTCACGCTCGCAGGCGTTGCGGGATCGAACCGAGCTTCCCAGATTCGAGTGAGGATTTCTGTCTCGGTGAGGTTCTTGAAGAACTCGGGAATCGGATGGGACACGATTTCAGCGCGAATCCCGGCGTCGATGAGAAGCCCGCGACAAAGAAGTCGGATCGAGCGATTCGAAATCTCGATGGGCTGGGCGGGGGGATCCGATTCTTTCCGGGGCGAATTTGCCGACTGCGGCTCCGGACGCCCTCCTCCTTCATTCTGACGCCGTTGGATGACAGCTTCCCGTTTGTGGGCGGCCTTTTCACCCCGGACTTTCGCCGCGACCGCATCTCGAACCAGTTTCCGGATGTCATCTTCTCCCACTCCCAACCGGATTGTCACCCGGCTGATGAGGGAATCCTGAAGCATCTTATCTTCGATCAGGGCGATGTCGGCAGAGAGGTCGCGGGCAAAATTGAGCCGGTCTCGGAGGCTTCCCTGATTCAGTTTCCCACCCCGGCGATCAATCTGAAAATCGAAGAATTCCGGGGCGTTTTCAAGAATATCGCGGAGCGCGGAGATGCCCTGCTTCCGGATTAAGGAATCGGGATCCTCACCTTCCGGCAGCAAGGCGAGTCGAATGAGCATGCCGGAGGGGGCAAGAACCCGAAATGCCTTGCTGGCGGCATTCAGTCCCGCCGTATCGGAGTCGAAGCAAAGGACCACCTCATCCGTATGACGTTTCAGAAGCTTGGCGTGGCTTTCGGTGAAAGCAGTTCCGAGGGGGGCGACGATGTTTTCAATTCCCGCCTCAAACGCGGAGATCAGATCGAGTTGTCCCTCGAATATGATGGCGCGTTTCTCCTTGAGAATGGATCGTTTCGTTTTGTCGAGACCGAAGAAGGTTTTGCTCTTGTTAAAGATCACTGTTTCCGGCGAGTTCACATACTTCCCGCCTCCCTGTTCTTTGGAAAGAACGCGTCCGCTGAACGCGATGGGTTCCCCGAAGTCATTGTTTACCGGGAACATGAGACGGTGACGGAAAAAGCTGTAGGCTCCCTGGCGGGGGTTGTTCTCATCCCTCCATTTTGCGAGACCTCCCTCGACGAGTTGGGGAATGCTGAAGCCTTCGGCTCTGGCCCAGTCGATGAAAGGCTTCTGTTCGTTTGGAGCATACCCGAACTTCCAGTTCCGCGAGGTTTCCATGGAGAGGCCCCGGGATTTGAGGTATTCGCGGGCGGGCTGAGCCTCCGGGCTTTTGAAGAGAAGACGATGGAACCATTCCGCCGCCGATTTTTGGAGCCGCATGAGATCGCTGCGGCCGCGGAGACGGGCTTCCTCCCTGGGGTCGAGACTTTCCTCACGAATCATGACCCCGGCCTGATCGGCCAGCTTTTTGGCCGCTTCAGGAAAGGAGAGATTGTCATAGAGCATGACAAACTTGATTGCATCTCCGCCGGCCTGACATCCGAAGCAGTGAAAAATCTGGCGCTGGGGATTGATGTTGAAGCTAGGCGACTTCTCGTTGTGGAACGGACAGATGGCGAGAAAATTGGATCCCGCCCGTTTCAGGGGAAAGTAACCCCCGATCAGCTCGACGATGTCGACGGCGTCGAGAATTTCCTGAACTGTTTCCTGGGGGATGATCGCCATGTACCGATAAAAGCTCGCCGACACGACAGGGTCGGGGGAGATACTTAACCCTCTTGAGTGGCCGTCGCAACGGGGGAGGGCGAATTCAGATTTCCCAATCTCCCGGTTCTCTGCTATGAGAAACCCATGGAAGATGATTCAACACCCGCCCTTTCGCCCGGGCAAATTCTTCAGACCGGCCTCGGATTCTGGGCGTCCAAAACACTCCTTAGTGCCGTCGAGATGGAGGTTTTTACCGAGTTGGCCAGGCATCCCGCTGATCTGGCGACCCTGAGCGGGCGGCTCGGATTGCATCCGCGCGGGGCTCGCGATTTCCTTGATGCACTGGTCGCCCTGGGTTTTGTGAGGCGGGACAGCAGTGGACAGTATGGCAATACCCCCGAGACCGGGGCGTTTCTTGATAAAAATAAGCCGGGCTATGTCGGGGGGATTCTCGAGATGGCCAATCACCGGCTCTATCCCTTTTGGGGTTCACTGACCGCAGCATTAAGGACGGGTGAACAGCAGAACGAGGCTCGCTCCGGTGACGACATGTTTGCCAAACTCTATGCCGACCCGGCCAAACTGAAAGAGTTCCTCCGTGCCATGTCCGGGGTGAGCCGCGGGGCAAACCTGGCGATTGCGAGGCAGTTTCCCTGGGCGGACTACCGAACCTTTGTTGATGCAGGAACGGCGCAGGGTGATCTGGCTCTGCAGATTGCCCTCGCGAATCCTCATTTAACGGGAATCGGATTCGATCTTCCGGAAGTAGGTCCGATCTTCGAAGACTATATCGCCGGAAGCGGAGCCTCTGATCGCGTTTCGTTTGTTGGGGGTAGCTTTTTTGAGGATTCTCTGCCACCGGCGGATGTGGTTCTCTACGGCCACATTCTCCATGACTGGAATCTAGAGCAGAAGCGTCACCTGCTCCGCAAGGCCTGGGAGGCTTTACCGACCGGTGGAGCAGTCATCGTTTATGACGCCATCATTGATGATAATCGATCACAGAACGCCTTCGGGCTCCTCATGAGCCTGAACATGCTGGTCGAAACCGAAGGTGGTTTCGATTACACCGGAGCCGATTGTCGGGAGTGGATGGCCGAGGCCGGTTTTCGAGAGATCCGGGTCGAACACCTCGTGGGTCCGGATTCGATGGTGGTCGGTATCAAATAGATAGCAAATAAACCGGCCCCCGATAGCGGGAGCCGGTTCCCTTGCAATCGTAGTCCTTTAGGCCGGCTTCTTGACCTCAGGTGAGGGCTTGGCGGGAGCCGGTCCTGCGGTCACTCCATACTGGTACTCTCGGTCCTTCAGGATGCCCGGCTCGGGGACGGGATAACGTCCTTCTCCATCCGGCATGACGGGGGAATCGGATTCCATCGTCAACTCCTTCACGTTCGGGGCCATCACGTGTTCGAGGTTGAGCATCTGGTCGTAGGTGATGACCTGACCGGTGTGGGCGGCCATACGTCCCATCGAGGTAACGTTGCTGGCGGCGACTCCACGCTCGACTTCGTTGTGAGGTTTGTCTTCGCGAATGGCATCGATGAGGACCTCCCATTCGATCTCATAGGGATTGCCCTCCAGGTTGGCCCCGCGATCGCCGGTAGGGAAGGCCCAGAGAAGGTTCTCCGGAACGCCGCGGGGATTGAGGGCAATGTTGTGATCCTTGTAGAGGCGCGACTTGGCGGGCGTGTGGCTGGCAGAGGAAATCACAGCCGATCCCTTCGTTCCGTGGGCATAGGCGGCAAACTCCTGGTGGCATCCGGTCATATTGCGTCCCTCGTAGATGGCTTTGGTTCCATCTTTGAAGGTGTACTCAACGCCGTAGCTGTCGAAGTTCTGATCGACGGCGACGTGAATTTTTCCGTTCCGCTCCATCGTTTTGTAGTGCCGGCCACCAACAGCCTTGGCCTCGATCGGGAAGTCGTTTTTGATCATGCACATCTCGTCGATGCCGTGGATGAAGAAGTCGCTGAATGATCCTCCGCTGAGCCAGAGGAAGCTGTGGAAGTTCTTGATCTGATACATGAGCTCGCTCATGTCGGTCTCGTTCTTCGGCGTGAAACAGGTCGCAACCGGACCCTGCATCCGGTAGGATCGCATGAAGGTGATGTCCCCGATGGCACCGTCGTCGATGCGCTTCTTCAGCTCGTTTCTTGCCTTGCAGTGGCGGCACATCAGGCCGACGCCAACCTTGAGATTTTTCTCAACGGCCTTTTTATTGATTTCGAGGAGCTTGCGGGCGGTAAATCCGTCGGTCGTGACGGGCTTCTCCATGAAGACGTGGAGGCCTTTCTCGACCGCATATTCAAACATGGGCCAGCGAAATGCCACGGGAGTGGTGAGGATGACGATGTCTCCCGCCTTGAGTGAGTCCATCGCATTGCGGTATCCGTCGAAGCCGATGAAGCGGCGCTCGGGAGTGACGTCGATTTTGTCGCCGACCTGGGGATCTTTGGAAAGCGTTTCGTGACTGCGTTTGAGGTTTTCCTCGAAAACATCGGCCATGGCATGGAGCTTGAGCGGTCCCAGAGTGCCCGAGACGCTGAGGGCGTTTTTCACCGCACCGGTGCCGCGACCGCCACACCCGACGAGGGCGAGCTTGATTTCGGAATTATCCTGGGCGTGAACGTGGGGGAGGGCGATACCGGCAAGAACTGAGGCGCCGGCAACGGTCTTGATGGCCGAGCGGCGTGTCGTGAGGGGGGAGGTTTCGGGTTCTGTCATGAGCCGATTTTGACAGGATGCATCGACGCCGTCAATCCCTCGTCTGCGCTACGCTGGGTTTTGATTCCGCCGCTGGTGGGGTTAGAGTTATATAGTTTGGCTCCCGCAACTGATTGAATTGCCGTAACCAGATAATTGTCAGGTTGAAAAATGGCATTGAAGCTTTTGTAATCCGGTGCGACAACATTCCTCCGGGCTGTTCCGGACCGGATGGCGCTTTCCCTGATACCCCTCAAACCCGACTTGTATCCTCCGGGATCGTTCCAGATCCCCGTGGAGGCAGTCACTTTTCGTGTCGGACGGGAAGGGAGCAATGACCTGCAGGTCAACCATTCGTCCGTCTCTGCGCAGCACGCCAGGCTCGAGACCAGTGACGGTGCCTCGGTTGATGTGGTCGATTGCGGTTCGACGAACGGAACCTTTGTCAATGGAATCCGGGTGGAGCGAATGCAACTGGCCCCCGGGGATCTGCTCCGCTTCGCGACGGCCGAGTTTAGAGTCACCTCCGAACCGACACCCTCGTTGAACGGCTCAGCGGGCTTGGACGGCGCGACGCAGACGGTTAATCTTTCGCAGATTGGAAGCCCGGGGCCTCAGTCAAATTCGCTCGAGCGGGAACGAAATCAGCTTCGCACGGAAGTCGAAAGGTTGACCGCCGAGGTTTCCGAGATCAACGGCTATCTGCAGGAGTGGCAGTCATGTGTTGCTACCCGTGATGAGGAGATTGGGAACCTGTCCGCCAGCTTGAATGCCCTCAGGGCAGGCTCAAGGGAGCAAGTGGCCGCGCTCGAGACCGAAATTGCCGGCTTGTCCCGAACGATTCAGGAGCTGGAAACGGCAAAGCAATCGCTTGTCGCCACTCATGCGGCGGAGATCGCCGAACTTTCCGCCAGGCTAAAGGAGCGGGAGGAGGACTTCGCCTCTCTAACTGAAAATAGCGGGAAAGAGATTCAACTTCTCACCCGGAATCTTGCGGAGCGGGAAACAGAATTGACGGCACTCAAGGCGAAAAGTAGTGATGAAATTCTGGCTCTCAATGATCGCCTTAAAGTGGGTGAAGAGGACTACAGCAAGCTTTCCCGGGACAGAGAGGAGCAGACGAAGGATCTCAATCGCATCATCGGGGAACGAGACGCTGCTCTGCAGGAGATCACCGCAAAACGCGAAACCGAGGTCGCTTCGCTTTCAGAAAAGCTCGCCGGGCAGGAGGAGCTATGTCGCCAACTGAATCGACAGCTTGAAGATCACATTCAGCGCGAGCAACGGAATCTCTCCCAGATCAGCGAGACCCGGAAAGAATTGATGGATCGGGAGAGCCGCATTGCTGCCCTGCATTACGAGGTGTCGGCCCGGGATGGCAGTATTCTTCAGCTCAGCAATCAACGACAGCAATTGCAACAGGGGAACGATTTATCGCTGGCTGAGATCGCCCGCTTGCAGGATTCGCTCAATATCGAAAAGCAATCTCTTGTCGATGCTCGTGAAGCTCAGCAGGTCGCCGAAGCTAACGCGGAGAGCATTCTCAATCGTCTGACTGAGCTTGGTGACCGGCTTTCTGCGGACTGGAGTTCATGGTTCCGCGCGGACGAGGTCGCTTCAGTTCCTGCAGATGCCAATGCGATCTTTTCACGACTTGCCTCATTGGCAGGTCGCATCCGGAGTGAACTCGACCTGATCGAGCCGGTATGGCAGCAATTCGGTGATCATGTTCAGGAGGAACTCGCAGCGCGATGTGGTGCCTTCCGCGAAGAGGAATCGGAATTGACGGGGGAGATCCTTGATCGCCAGTCTGAGTTGGTTTCCCTGAAGGCCGATCTCGACCAGTTCAGGGAGCTTATCGATGTCGAGGTTCGCCGCGCCCAGGGACTCAGTCGGCGTGGCACGGAAATAGAAATACCCGAGCGCTTTGAGTCGATGGTGATTGCGAAAGACCGCGAGCAGGAGATCTATCGTGCACTTGTCGATAGGCTTGAAGCTCTTGATCGACTTCTAGAGGAATATCGGGGTTCGAGAAAACTTCGTGAGGTGACCAAAGAACTCACGGAGTTCCGGTCAAGGCTTGCCGAGATACTAGCCGTGGGGGGAGTTGAGTCATTTCAGGTGGAACCGGGGACCTTCCTGAGTCTCAAACAACGAAAGGAAGTGCAGGTTGTCAGCCGCAAGGGATGGGGAACCTCGCAGTATTCTGAGTATCCGTTTCAACCCGGAGAGGTAGTTAAAGTCGTGAGGCCCGGATATCGAGCCGGCAGTGGAGAGCACGCTATCATTCTTCGCAAGGTGGAGGTTCTAATCCGGGGAGTCGACGCTTGATGGGGAAGAAAAATCAGCGCGGGAGGGGGATGCTCGCAGTTGCCTTCGCCGCGGGAACCATCTTTCTTTCCTTATCGTTTTCGCCGGCATTTTCTGAAGAGAATGACCCGGCGGCAAGGTGGGTATCGGTGTTCGGTTGGATGCAGACAGGTGAGAGACTGGCGGCGGCTAACCAATGGCCGCTGGCGATGGGGAGCTATCTTGAATCACACCGGCAGATCATCGAATTGGCCTCCCGGTATCCTGATTTCGAACCGGAACTGATTGCCTACCGCTCTGAGAAGCTTGAGCAGACGATCGCCGAGGCAGAGTCGCGTCTTGCCTCAGATGAGCACGCCGTGATGATGAAGTATCTCGATTTCATCGAGTCCCTCGAACTCGGGCAGGCTCAGCGTTTTCGAAACGAATTTGAAGCATCGCTCTCTACACTCGATATGGCAAAGTCACTCCTCGATGATATCATCGCCAAAAAGCCGGCCGAGTTTCGAACGGCGGTTGATTCTCAATACCAGCGCCTCGAATCCAGCATCGAATGGGTCAATGCCCAGATCGACTACAAAGAGAGAAATCGGCGGGCCAGCTACGCGCGGACGAGCGATGATCGGGGGACGACCCAATTTGTCAAAGAAAGCGATCTCCCCCGTTCCGAGGAGGGCATAGGGGCGTCGGGAATTCTCTTCCCGGTTAGTTTCGCATCAATTGAACCGGCGGTGACTCCCGGCGGAGATAAAGTGCTTGAATCATCCGGGGTTGAAGCATCGGAAGAACCCGCCACTCCCGGAGTGAAGATTGACGATAATCCAGCGGGTCCGGTGATGAACTTTCGGATGAGCAGCAAACGTCAGATCGACGAAACATCCGCACCGGCGGAAGAGGCTACGGTGCCGGTTCCGTGATTGCGAGAATTCCCGCGAAGAAATTCGTTTCCACAATCGGACCGGTAAGGTCGCGGATAAAGACGTAGGAAATCTCCCCGTCGAGATAGAGGGCATTGGGACAGTCGAGTTTCTCCCGGAAAAGTTCTGCGAATCGATAAAGGTTACACCTGCCCGTTTCGCTCTCGATCAATGAACAGGCAAAGATGATCTCTCCATCGGTGGTCACTCCAACGCCATTCCGGAAGCGGACGTTAGGCGAATCCCGGGACAAAGCGGGATGAATTCGTCCTTCCTCAACCAGAAGCGGTCCCGACTGGGTGGCGAGGAGGGGGGATTCATTGAGGGCGGTGTAGCGATGGGATTCGATGATCGCGGATGAGCCATCCCGACGGATGAAAAAGACTCCATTCGGCTTAAGGAAAAAATTGGGCGTGACGAGCGAGTCGCTTGTTTTCTCAAACTCGTCGAGATTAAGCGGGGTGATCACCTTACCTCCAGCGACATGAAGACCTGTCGGGAGAAACGTTCCTTCAAAGATTCCGGAGTTCATCGCGAACTTGAGTCGCCGCCCCTGCTGCTGCAGACGTGCCTCGAGCTTAGGAAAAGTGTTCGGTTCGCCCGGTTTCTCCGCCAGGTGGAGTTCAACCTTCTCTGATTTAGAATCGACCCGGTAGACTACGAATGAAGCGCCGGCATGTTCAATCAATTCGGCTTCTGTTTTAGCGGGAGTCAGAAGCCAAAAGGCGGAAAGGAGAAGGGGAAAAGCAGGGCGGCAGAACATTTCCCGGATGGTATCGGAACTGATCCTAGGGAGCAAGCTCACGAATCGCGACGATGTATTCGGCGAGTGCCTCATTGGGATTGAGCTCCTGGGATTTTTCGAGATGCTCGAGGGCTTTCCCGAAGTCATTGGCGGCGACGAGGAGTCGACCATGGGCTAGATGGGCAGAGGCGGCGGAGTCGGGAATGCGGGCGGCCTGCTCCAGGAGCATCTCCGCCTCAACGCGTTCTCCGCCTTCTTCACGGAATCGGGCGAGGAGGAGAATTGCCTGACCGTCGAGAGGTTCGCGTTGCAACCATTCCTCGATCCGTTTTGCTCCGGTTGCGGCATCGCCAGTCTCCAGTTCGATAACGGCACGCGTGCGGTTGAGGCGGGAGAGTAGGGTCTTGTCGCCGGTGGCCGGGTCAAGGTCTTTGCGGTAGGAATCAGAACCTTCGAGCAGGGTGGAAAATTCTTTCCCACGACTCCACTCGGAATTCGATAGGAACATTTCAAGCGCTTCAACGGCACGGGAGGCCGGAGGTGGTTCGGGTGCGGTGACCGCTGCACGGTAGCGATCAAGGGCGAGATCGGGCAATCCGTTTTGAAGGTAAAGGTGTCCGAGTGAAAGGGTCGCATTCGGTTCGAGAGATCCGCTGCGATGGACGATTTCAAGGTTGGCGACGGCACGAAGTTCCTCGTCGAGGTCAATCCACGCGTCGGACTGAACCAGCCAGGGAGACGATTCGCCCGGGGTGGCATCGATGAGGGATTGGAGAATGCTGGCCGCCTCGCGGGAATGACCGAGGGCGAGAAGGGCCTGGGCCGATCCGAGTTTCCATTGCCGTTCTTCGGGCTGGGTGAGCAAGGCGAGGCGGTAGGCATCAAGGGCGGCCTGATGGTGACCGTCAAGCGAATGGCAGTAGGCAAGTAATCCGGCGGTTAATCCATCATTGGCGCCCAGCTCAAGAGCCCGAATCAGATGGGATTTCGCCTCCTTGAACTTTCCGCTTTGAACGAGCACGACCGCGAAGTTTCGATGGGCATCGCGGAAGTTGGGAAACTGGCTTAGGGCGGCCTCGAAGTGTTTTACGGATTCGTCAGTCTTTTCCGCTTCGAATTCAAGCGATGCAAGAGTGAAGAGCATCGCGGGACTCTGCGCGAGGAGAGAGGATTCGAGCAGCACCTTGATGGCCTTGAGCCGGTCATTGGACGCCATGGCGGCGGCAGACTGGTCGAGATAAAAGGCCTCGTCCTCGGTGATGCGGGGTTCGATGCGTGAATCGATTCCATAGCTCGCGGTGATTGACTTGCGGAAAGTCTCACTCTTCCAGAGCGGGTCGATGGGGAGCGGTCCGGCGATCGCCGTCAATGACGTGACGGCAATGGAAAAGACAAGACAGGAAACGTTGCGCATCAGGACTTGAGGATTAAAGGCCATTTGAAGAGGGCGTTGACCGGTCTGCCGTCTTTCTTCGGCGGTGTAAACCGGGCTCGCGTTGCAAAGGATCGGGCCATTTGCGTAAAATCATCGTGAGGGCTCTCAAGGACTCGTTTCACCGTGACGATACCGCCCGAACTGATGAGGACCTCAAGGACTACCTTCGCCTGAGTCACGCCCGCATTCCGCTGCGAGGAGGGGTAAGTCACGGAAGGGCTGTTGACCAGTCGAGGCTGTGAATCGAGATCGACCGAGGAGAAGGTCATCTGCGCGAGGGGCGCATCCGTTTCAGGAGCGAAGTCGCTGCGCTGAAGTTTCAGATCCGGTGTTCGCACAAGGGAAGCCTTTACCGCCGGGGCAAGGGAATCCAGTTCAATTTGCAAGCGCGGAAGTTCAGGAGGTGGTGGCGGAGGCGGAGTGCTTTCCGCAGGGGGCGGGGGAGGTGCGGGGAGGCTGACCGGGGCAATGGTCTGGAGATTGGTCAGGGTCAAAAGCGGAGCGTTGCTCTCGCGCACGAGACGCGTTCCCACTAAAAAGAGAAGAAGTCCCACGGTGAGCCCGAAAGCAGCAGCGAGTCTCAGGGCTCCACCAGCCAGATTGTCAGAGTGATCAATCATTCACGGTGGAGACAAATACGTTTTCCGCTCCGGCAAGTCGGGCTTCGTCGAGGACAGACACGGTCATTTCAGTCGGTGTTTCGCGATCAGCCTGGATGATCACCGGCATGGGATCCTGCTTGAGGAGACGACCGACCACCGAGCGAACACCGGCGATCCCGATCTCCCGTCCGCCATAAAAGACCTGCCCCGTCCGGGTGACCCCGAGAAGAATGCTGTTCCTCTCAAGATCCTGTTGGGTTGCCGCGCGGGGTTTGTTCACCTCGATCCCGGTTTCTTCGACGAAGACCGTGGTGACAATAAAGAAGATAAGGAGGATAAACACCACATCGATGAGGGGCGAAATGTCGATCTCGCTCTTCACTCCGCTGTCGAGTTCGCCGAGTCTCTGGAATCGTCTTGGCATAATTCAGGACTGGGTGGAGAACGCCTGAAGGAGGCGGGATTCGAGTTGATGGAAACGAATTACCTGAAGTTCGTGACGACTTTTGAGCCAGGCGCAAATGATGAAAGTGGGTACGCCAATCACGAGTCCGGTCTCGGTGGTAATGAGTGCTTCAAAGATTCCTCCCGAGATGACATCGATGGGAGATTCGGTCGTGTTGGTAGCCATGCCTCCGAAGGTCTTGAACATGCCGGAGACAGTGCCGAGCAGGCCGATGAGCGGAGCGGAACTGATCATGACAAAGGCGAAGGGAAACAAATGGTCAGCCCGGGAGAAGAGGCGTTGACCGGCCTCCTGAAGGCGACGCCCGGGATCAGCCGCAACTCTTAGTTCGGCGTTCAGTCGGTGGTATGGTCCGGTTTGGCCGGAGGGATCCCGGAGCAAGTCTATCCATTCCCGTGAGGAAAGCAGCACCGCATCGGGGAAACGCAGGGAATTCCACAATCCCAAAAGCGCATAGGCGATGGCGAAGGCGAGTGCGACAAGGGCCCAGAACAGCCAACCTCCTCCGCTCCCGAGGTGGTTGAGTTCATTCATGATCTTTCCGATTAAGCTCATGAAGTTCGAATCCCGTTGAGAAACGCTAGACTCGTCATCTCCATGGATGACTTGATTCCCTGTACCTTCCTCGACAGGAGCGAGTGGGCAATGAGGGCGGGAATGGCGACAACGAGTCCGAACTCCGTGGTGATCAATGCCTCCGATATGCCGGAGGCAAGAGATTTCGCATCGCCCGATCCAAAGACAGTAATGAGTCGAAACGTTTCCATCATCCCCGTGACAGTGCCAAGAAGCCCGAGGAGCGGAGCGGTTGCCGATGCAATGGCGATGAGCGGGAGTCCGCGCTGAAGCGGGGGAGTTGCCTCGAGATATTGTTCGAAGAGTGCTTCCTCAAGATCGTCGCGGGAAGCCTTGGGATTTTCAGTGACCAGATGGATACCTCGCTCAAGAAGGTTTCGAGCGGGGTGCTGGATCGTGCCTGCGGCGCTCATTGCATCGGACTCATTGCCGGCATTGAGGGCGTCGAGGACGCGTTTGACCGAGGCTGAACCAAATTCGCGGATTCGTGCGAGCTGGATCCATTTGATGACAGCGGTAACCAATGCGATGAGGGCGAGCAGGATAATGGGCCAGACCCAGAAGCCGCCCTGCTTCAGGTGGGTAAGGAAATCGGTCTCGGTCTCGCTCAGAGCAACCGCCGAACCCATGGTGGGATCGAGGATGAGTTCGGCCGTCTCGCCCTTGATGAGCGATTCGAGAGCGGCTTTTGAAACATTCGTGTTAACAAGTCGCGGACTTAGATCAGGGCCCTCGCCGACAAGACCGGCTAGTTCTTTGTCCCCGGAAAGAAACCAGTGCACCGGGCCGGCTTTCAAAAAGGTGCCCGCGACCAGGCGACCATCCGGACCCACGACTTCGCCCTGGATATTACCCAGCTTGCCGCCTTGATTCAGTTCATTGATGACAAGACCGGCGAGGTCGAGTGAATTTGAGAGATCGGCGGGCCCCGGAGTCTCTCCCGGTGCAGAAATTGCAGCAATGCCCTTGCTGGATTCCCAGGTTCGACTGAAGTCCATGAGGAGACTTTCAACATAGAGTTTTTCATCACGCCAGGCCTTGAGATCGTTGTCGGCTTTGGTGAACTCCGCCTCCGCAGCGTCTTTGGAAGTTCGAGCGAGATCAGCCTGACGGCGTTTCTCCCGAAGATCGGCAGCCACCTTCTCCGTGGTGATTGATAGAGGTGGTTTCTCCGAGGCGATTTTCTCGCGCAATGCGGCCAACTCGTCGAGAGCCTTTCGAAGATCCGTGTCAATTGATTCAGCGGACTTGCGATAGGCCTCAACAGAATCCGCGGCAGCCTCCTGCGAGATGGCGGATGTCGTGAACCCGAAGACAATTAGGGAAAGTAGAACAGGAGATTTCATTTCGAGTTCTCCTTTCCGCTCACACCGTTACTGAGGGGAAGTTCGACAAAGGCAGGCGTTGCCTTTCGCGTCTGGATTTCGATTGCTGACCGTACTCGGGAAGCAATCGAATTGGCTTCGGTCCACTCCCAGTTCCCCTTGCCCGGAACACCGTAACCGCTGTGCTTGTTGGAAGCATCAACATACCAGGCCTGCGTCATGCCGAGATAGATGACTTCGACCTCGCGACGTTCGCCGGCGATCTCACGGATCTCCGTATCCACCGTGATGGCATTCTGAAACTCAAGACAGGTTTGGAGGACCAGCAGGATGTCGCGAGCGCGGTTTTGCAAAGGCTGTTCGCCTTCAGGAGCTTCGATCCGAATGATTGATTCCTCAATCTTCTCACGAAGGGGAGGGGGGAATAAGGCAATGAGCGGTCTTAATCCGGATTCGAGTTCGACGACCTTTCTTTCAAGTTCCGAACGCCAAGCCTTAAGATCTGACTCCTCCTTCGTGAAGGTGGCCCGTTTACCGGCGAGTTCCTCAACACGATTTCCCGCAAGCTTGACGAACTCCCCGAGTTGCTCCGTTTCCTTGATTCGAATGGCGTTGAGATCGGATAGGGACGCCTTTTCACTTTGCCAGGCGGCGCTCTCCTCACTGATAAGCTGCCGGGTTTTGACCCACTCGGTAACCTTGTTCTGCAGATCCGCTGCTTTGGGCGGCGGGGTGTCCTGTGCTCCGGCGAAGGTTCCCGCCGTGGTCAGGGCGAGAAGGAAAATTGTCAATCGAGGTTGTGAGGACATCCGGTAGATAAGTCAGGCAGCGTGAAGGAGGGGACGAAACCACAAGGGGCCCCGCCGGGCAATGTCAAACCTGGCGGGGTCGTGGTGAAATTTTTTGTGGGTTTCCAGAGTGAGAAGAAATCCCTATTTGGCGATGACTGATTTTCCTCCGGAAGGTTTTGTTCCGGGCTCCCAGAGCATTTCAAATCCCACATAAAACTCGCGGGGAGCATTGGCGCGGGGTCCTTCGGGAATGCGGCTGGAGATCATGACTTCCTCGAAGAGATTATGAACGCCATAGATGAACTTGGTCGTCTCGCTGAGGCGATGATGGGCGCCGACGTCCACGACAATGCCTCCGTCGATGATTCCCTGGCGGGAGGAATTGACTGGAACCGGTGAGTTCAGCGCTGTTCCGAAGGTGTCGCTAATGTAGGAGGCGGTGAGATCCACTCCCCATTGATCCGTTTCGAGACTCACCCCGGTGGCGAGTTTCCACTCCGGAATATAAGGAAGGTCAGCGCCTGCTATTCCCGGCCCTCCCGCGCCGTCGCCATAGATATTCTCGCCCCCTCCGGCGATCAAGGCTTCGTCCAGCGTCGCATCGGTCCAGGTGGCACTGAAGAAGAGGGGCATTCTAAGAGAGCCTCCCTGAAAGGGGTCATAACTGACCAGCGCTTCGATCCCCTTTACGCTGGCGGTTCCGGCGTTTTCGGCACCGCCTCCGCCAAGACCCAGACCGGCTGAAGTGCTGATAATGTTCTCAAAGTCTGTGATGAATCCGACAAGTTCGGCGTTGAGGTTGCCACTACGGTGGCGGGCGCCGAGTTCGTAAGAGAGGCTTTCCTCAGGAAGTGTTCCATCCACGATGGCTTCGCGAGGTGCCGGAATGGCAACACCCTGGTGGATTCCGGCGAAGACGGAATTCTCATCGCTTACCTCATAGTTGAAGCCGACTCCGGCGACGGTCCAATCAGTGACTCCGTTGCCTCTGCCGGTTTCGATAAAGGCGGCATTGCTCTGAAAATTGACAAAGCTCTGGTCGACATTCTCATGACGAATACCGGGGGTGACGGTCAACTTTCCGATTTCGATGTCATCCTTGATCCAGACAGCAGTCGCTTCGGCCATCTCTCGCCGGTTGCCTGCGCTACCCGGTCCGAAGTTAGTGATGGTCGGGGGGGCTCCACCCGGGTCGGTGACGACATTGGTATTTTCTTCGAAATATTGGATGCGGTCCCGATGCTCACGGACACCGAAATTGAGGGTGTGGTCGATTTCGCCGGTTTCAAATCGGTAGTCTCCGGAAAACTGGGCTCCATAGGCATCGTAGAAGCGGAGGTTATGCCGATAGTTTAGCGTGCCGGCAAGGTCCCCGCGCAGCACCGCCAGATTGTTCGCGTTGCCGGTTGGTCCGAGGGTGGTGTGGAGCGCGGCTCCATTTACGGCCCTCAGCTTGAACCAGTCGCGGGCGAATTCATTGTGATATCCGGCGAGTCGCAAATCGAGATCGTTGGTCGGTGAAACGCTATACTTGAGGTAGGCCCTGTCCTGATCGGTGGTGATGTTATCGAGGAAGGTTCCCGCGTAACGGCGATAGGGGGCGGCATTGAAGTCAGCGTCGGTTTGTCCAAGATAGCTCTCATCGGCGTCGGCATCAGTCTGCCCATACTTGAACTCAAACTTCTGATCCAGATAGGTATTCGGCTCCCATGACAGCTTGATCATGGGTTCGATGTATTCGTAGCCGGTCCTGTCCGATTGCGGAATGCCAAGTCCTTCCTCAATCGTCCGGAAGCCGTCGGAGCGCTTGTAGAACATCTCAGCGACATACCCGAAGGTGCCTGCTTCGGTTTCGATGGTATCACCGTAATGGGAGTGAATGTTGGCGGTTGCGTTGCTTCCGTAAGTGGTACGGAGATAGAACTGTTCCTGGTCCGGGATCGGAGTGGAAAGAAAATTGATGACACCGCCGGTGGTATTGGGGCCAAAGGCGATCTGACCGGAGCCCTTGAGGATCTCGACCCCGGCCATGCGGGCGACATTCGGGGAGTAGTAGGCGGCAGGAGAGGAGTAAGGAGCCGGAGCCTGGAGAATGCCATCTTCCATCAGGGTGATTTTTTCGCTTCGTGTACCGTCGACCCCGCGGATGGAGATGTTAGGAAAGAGCCCCGATCCATCTTCCTCACGAACATAGACACCCGGGACCTTGGCGAGGACGCGGTTTACATTGGTGTAATTTTGTTCACGAATCTCCTGGTTGGTGACAAAGTAGCCCGATCCCGGCAGGTTGTAGGTTTCGGTTGGTCCACCAGTGATCACTTCCGGTTCAATCGTGTCATAGACTTCAACCTCGGTTGGTCGGGTTGCGGTGGCCGGTCGAACTGTCTGTACCGGTTTTGCTTCAGCCGGAGTTGAGGTCACCACGGTGGCGTCGAGTTCGTTGGTTGAATCGTCAATGGCAGGAGCGACGGGCGGGGTAGGAACTGCCGACGAGTTTGCGGCCGTTGTTGTTGTCGCAGGAGCAATGTCTTGTGCCCTTGCCGGCACGGCGGCGCAGAAGGCAAAAAGGAGAGATAGTGAGAAGTGCCACCGGGGCGAAATCAGCGACAGGGAAGATTGGGGTGAAGGGCGGTCCATTTGAATTTGAAGCTAGAGCCCTTATTTAATGATACGCGGTCTCAATATCAATTGAAATCTTCAACTATTTTTGAATTAGCTCAAGAAGGCCTTCCCGCCGCCGTTGGACGGTACTCTGCCAGTCCAGGAGAACGGGACTACGCACCACCTAGACTCACACGCCGAGGGTCAGGCACGCGCCCGCCGTGCCGCGATGAAAGACCGGACGGCCATCACCGTGAAAAAGAGGCAAATCACGGTCATCACCAGGATTAGCTTTGGGGCGGCATCTGCGAATGAGACCGTGCCCTTGATGAGACCGGGGACGAGACGTCCCAGACCCGCAAGAGCGCCGAGGAGGGAGAAAGTGACGGCGATGTGCATTCCGAGCATGTTCTTTTTCAATGCAATCAGACCACCGATGAGCATTAGCCCGCCAACGAAAGCCGGAATGAGCGAAGTGACCGCCTGTTTCGACGCGCCGATTGCCTCCCAGGCAAAGAAACCGACGAGTCCGGTGAGAATAAGAAGAGCGGAACAAAGGAAGGTGAGATTTTTCATCGCGTAATTCTCTACGGTTAAGACAGAACGATGGATCGTCAATGGTTTCCGCAATCCGGCATTCCGTCAAAAGGCGGATGATGTAGTTCCAGAGTCGTCAAAAATCGCCATTCTCCGGGCTCAAGATCATCGGGGAGGGAGATCCCGCCTATTCGGGTGCGATGCAGGGAGGCCAGACGGATTCCATCGATCCGGTGAAACATCCGCTTGATCTGGTGGTAGCGCCCTTCCCGCAGAGTTACCTTCGCCTTTCGGGGACCAAGTAGTTCAAGTTTGGCCGGCAGGGTGGTGATGCCCTCCGTCGGAAAGTGGAACCCCTCCTCAAATCGCAGGATGGCTTCTTCCGGAATGTCCCGATCCGTTTCGACGAGGTAGACCTTCTCAACTTTCCGACCGGGTAAGGTGAGGGACTCTGACCAGTTGCCGTCGTTGGTGAGGAGAACGAGCCCGGTGGAGGACCGGTCGAGTCGGCCGGCGAGGTGGAGCGTGTCTTTGTCAGGGTGTTCGATCAGATCAAGGACTGTTTGATGAAGCGGGTCGGAAGTGGCGCTGAGAATCCCGGCGGGCTTGTGAACCATCAGATAGAGCCGGGGAAGGGCTCTTTGGAGAATTTCTCCCGCAGCGGAAACCTCTTCGAAACGGTTCACCTCGCGACGATGGTTTGACTCGGGTTGTCCGGCCACGCTGATCTCTCCCGAAACGATGCGTGCCCGGGCTTCACGTCGCCCGATGCGGAAATGTTTGGCGATGAAATCTTCGAGTTTCAGAGCTTGCTTCAGCTGATCAATAAGAGCCGGGGTGTCCCATCCGGAGGATTATCGGGGGCCCGGTGAAGGCAGGGCGGAACGGGGCTTCCGGGATAGTCGACCGTGATGCGCCAGAGATTGCCGAGGCCGAAGGAAAACGGGCAGGCACCGGGGAGAGGGGCATAGTGCAGGTCGTAGCAATGTTCGGTCAGGTAATCACGAAAGGACTCGTCATCCTTTCCGCCGAAGGCCTTGAGAAGCTCGGCGCGTACCTCAGGGATGTCGACCCGGCGTTGTGCCTCGTCATTGCGCAGACCTTCACTCGGGGCTCCGTGGTAGGTGCATAGCCAGGTTTCCGCCTCGACCGGTGCGCTGTCAGCGTGAAAGGAATAGACATCCACCGGCACCGGCCCGGGGTCGGTCTCGCGCGGGTAGGAGAGGATCGCATTGAGGATGGGGTCAAGGTCGAGTTCACGCAGGAGCTTCAGATCTTCAATGAGAACGGCGACAGCAGCCTGTCCGGCGCTGCTCAGGGGCAAAGAAAGCAATTGGTCCTCCTCGAGGGAGGTGAGTTCGTCGTCCAGGCTCAAATGGCGAATCACTTCCCCGAAATCGCCGGGTAACGTGCGAGGCCAATAAATGGCATTGATGCCGTCCCGGAACGGAGTCGAGACAAGCTGCTGAAAGCTCCCTACCTGCCTGACGCGATGGTATTCGGAGGGAAGGGAAGGTGAGGACATGAGAGATTATTGATTGTCGGGAGAGGGATTGGAGAAGTCAACCGATACCAGGGACTTGAGCGGTTTGAGGTTGAATTGGGGACTCACACGAAGACACAAAGACACAAAGACACAAAGAAGAGGTCGGGACGGAACCATGCAGGAGAGAGGAGATTCCCTCGTGGCTTCGTGGCTTTGTGTGAGCTCTTCGGATCTCGCTTCTCTGGAAAAGAACGAAAAAAGGCGGTCCCTTGCGGAACCGCCTTTTCGGAATTCATTGAATCGCGGATGCCTTATTTCTTCGCGGCGGCACGCTTCTCCTCGATCGCAGCCTGGGCGGCGGCGAGGCGGGCGACAGGCACACGATAGGGTGAGCAGCTCACGTAAGCGAGGCCGACCTTGTGGAAGAACTTGACCGAGTCCGGATCGCCACCGTGCTCACCACAGATCCCGAGCTTGATGTTCGGACGGGTGGCGCGGCCTTTCTGGACGGCGATCTCGACGAGTTGACCGACGCCGGTGGCGTCGAGGGTCGCGAAGGGGTTCTTCTTGAAGACTTCAGCCTCGGTGTAGGGCATCAGGAACGCGCCCATGTCGTCGCGGCTGATGCCGAGAGCGGTCTGGGTGAGGTCGTTCGTGCCAAAGCTGAAGAACTCGGCGTTCGCCGCGATTTCGTCGGCGGTGAGGGCGCCCCGGGGAACCTCGATCATGGTGCCGACCTGGTAGTCGAATTTCACCTTCTTCTCGGCCATCACCTTCTTGGCGGTGGCGTGGACGATCTCGGCCTGGAGGTCGAACTCCTTCTTGAAACCGACGAGGGGAATCATCACCTCGGGCTTGACCTTGATCTTCTTCTTCGCCACGTCGGCGGCGGCTTCGAAGATGGCGCGTGCCTGCATCTCGGTGATCTCAGGGTAGGCGATGCCGAGGCGGCAGCCGCGGTGTCCGAGCATGGGGTTGAACTCATGGAGCTGCTCGACCCGGTTCGCGATGTCTTCAGCCTTGACGCCGAGTTTCACCGCGAGTTCGGCCTGCGACTTGGCGTCGTGAGGGAGGAACTCGTGGAGCGGGGGATCGAGGAGGCGGATCGTCGCGGGAAGGCCCTTGAGTTCGGTGAAGATGCCGGTGAAATCTTCCCGCTGGTAGGGGAGGAGCTTCGCGAGGGCCTTCTGGCGGCCTTCGAGAGTGGTGGCAAGGATCATCTCGCGCATCGCGTCAATGCGATCGCCTTCGAAGAACATGTGCTCGGTCCGGGTCAGGCCGATTCCCTTCGCACCGAAGGCGAGGGCGATACGGGTCTGCTCAGGGGTGTCGGCGTTGGTGCGGACGGCGAGGCGGGTCGCTTTCTCACACCAGATCATGAGTTGGAGGAAGTTTTTGAACTTCTCCGTCTTCTGGGCGGCCTTGTTGTTGCTGACGATTCCGGTGATGATCTCGCTGGGAGCGGTTTTCAGCTCACCCGCGTAAACCGTGCCGGCAGTACCGTCGATGCTGAGGTAGTCGCCTTCCTTGAAGGTCTGTCCGGCGGCGGTGACAGTCTTCTTGTCGTAATCGATGTCGAGCGCGGCGGCACCACAGACGCAGACCTTGCCCATCTGGCGGGCGACGAGGGCAGCGTGGCTGGAAACCCCGCCTTTCGCCGTGAGGATGCCCTCGGCGGCGATCATGCCGCGAAGATCTTCCGGAGAGGTCTCGTTGCGGACGAGGAGGACTTTCTCACCCTTGGCCTCGGCAATAACGGCACGGTCGGCATTGAGGTAAATTTTGCCTGAGGCGGCACCGGGACCGGCGGGAAGGCCGGAGGCGATGGCTTTGGCTTTCTTCACTTCGGCGACGTCGAAAATCGGGGCGAGGAGCTGGTCGAGCTGGTCGGCGGGGTTGCGAAGGATCGCGGTCTCCCAGTCGATGAGCTTCTCCTTAACCATGTCGGCGGCGAACTTCAGCGCGGCGGCGGCGGTACGCTTGCCGTTACGGGTCTGAAGCATGAAGAGCTTGCCTTCCTGGATCGTGAACTCGACGTCCTGCACATCCTTGAAGTGTTTCTCAAGGATAGCACGAACCTTCATGAGGTCGGCGTAGGACTTCGGCATCTGCTTCTTGAGCTGGGAGACGGGCTCGGGAGTGCGGACACCGGCG
>DDSV01000049.1 GCA_002344215.1 Akkermansiaceae bacterium UBA2381 | reverse complement strand
ATCAAATTTTTTAAATACTTTATTTCAGGCCTGCGGGGGCAGTTTTTGGCCGAAATTTGAGCGTGGCCCATTCGCGAAACCTGCTTGTTTCCGTAATTTGGCAAATTTCATTAGGGCTTGGTTCGAATTGTGCTATGCTCGCTCAATTCCCGGCAGAAACGCCCCGATTATGCCCGAACAGCGGTTCGATCAGTCTCAGTCCCTGCTTCACCAGCAGTCGATTGCGCCCCAGATGCAGCAAAGTTTGCAACTGCTGCAGACTCCTACACTTGAGTTGCGTCAGCTTGTTCAGCAGGAACTGGTGATCAATCCCACGCTCGAGGAGGAGTCGACCGACATTTCGATCGAAGATGCCGCCAGTGCCTCGGAGGACGAGGAGTTCGACCGCGAGTTTGCGGAGCTCTCCCAATTGGATGAGGAGTGGCGCGAATATATGGCCCAGTCCCGCCTCTCGTCTCCGAAACGGGATGATGCGGACGAGAAGCACCAGTTCGTGATGGATTCCATCGTCGAGCCGATCACGCTGCAGGACCATCTCATGAATCAGCTCAGCTTTGCCGAAGTGAGCCCGAAGATTCGCGAGATCGCGAGCATGTTGATCGGAAACATTGGAGAAAACGGATTTCTTCACGTGAGTCTGGAGGACCTCTGTTTCGACATGGGTATTCCGATCGGAGATCTGGAAGCGGCAAAAGCGCTCGTGCAGACCTTTGATCCCGTGGGTATCGGGGCCGTGGACTTGAGGGATTGTTTGCTCATTCAACTGGAGCGTCTCGGCAAACATCACAGCCTTGAGTATCGCATCATCGATCATCACCTCGATGACCTCGCGAGAAAGCGATACCCGCAGATTGCCAAGAAGCTCAGCGTGACCCCCGAACAGATCACCCGGGCCGCCGAGTTCATCGCCACCCTCGATCCAAGACCGGGGAGCCGTTTCGGAGAGGACACCAACACCTACGTGACTCCGGATGTCACGGTGGAGCGTCTCGGCGACGAGTGGCTCGTCACGATGAACAACGAGCAGATCCCCCGGCTTCGTATCAGCAACGCCTACAAAGATCTCATGGCTGGAGGAAACGGGCGCGAGGCGAAGGCCTACATTCGTGACAAGATCCGGGCGGGGAAATTTCTCATCAAGAGCATCCATCAGCGCCAGCAGACGATTCAGGCGATCGCGACCGAAATCGTCAATCGCCAGGAGGCCTTTCTGGACCACGGCCCTTCCCGTCTGAAGCCAATGAACATGGCGCAGATCGCGGAAAAAGTCGGGGTTCATGAAACGACGGTGAGTCGGGCTGTCTCCGGCAAGTACATGGCGACTCCTCACGGAGTGTTTGAGATGAAGTATTTTTTCACCACGGGCTACGAGACCGAGGGGGGTGAAACGCTCAGCAACACGAGTGTGAAGCAGACCCTGGGAGAGATGATCTCCGGCGAAGAGCCGAAGAAGCCCTACAGCGATCAGCGCCTCGTCGAGGAGTTGGAAAAGCGGGGGATTAAAATCGCTCGTCGCACCGTTGCCAAATACCGGGAGGAATTGAACATCCTGCCGAGTCATATGCGGCGCAGTTATTGAATGTAGTCCGGACAATCCTCACCGGGTTGGGCGTTCGCGACGTTCTAAATAAATGCGAACGGGACAAAAAATGTGATCGCTTCGGGACGGGTTTCCCTTCACTGTGGCGCACCCTTTTCGACGGTCCTTCACTTTTGATCCCCATGAAGCTTGCCTTGATTCCGACCGCCGTTCTTTGCTGCGTTGCAGTTCTCCCGTCACTTCGTTCCGCCGAGCGGGTGGCTCTTGTGATCGGAAACGGCGACTATGCCCATGTTCCGAAACTGGCGAACCCTGCGAATGATGCCCGCGAGGTGGCGGTCAGCTTGCGGGGTGCGGGCTACGAAGTGACCGAGGTGGTCGACGGAACAGGAAAAGAAATGGGAGTGGCGCTGCGTGCTTTTGCCCTGGCGGGACGTTCGGCAACGACGGCGGTCTTTTATTATGCGGGGCACGGTTTCGAGGTGGAGGGCCATAACTATCTGGCACCGGTCGATGCCGAACTGGCTGTCGATGACAGCTTGAGCGACGAAGCGCTCGATGCGGCGCTGGGTTTCGCACTCGACGACGAAACCCTTCCCCTTGAAAGTGTCCTTGCCGAGATGCGCAAGGAGGTGGCGGGATTAAAGCTGGTCGTGCTCGATTGTTGCCGGGACAATCCTTTTGCCAGGACGAGAAGCTGGGCCCGGTCGCGCAGTGGTGGAGGTGGTCTTGCCGGAGTGAACGAGGCGCAATTGCCCGAAGGATCGATGCTGGTATTTTCCGGTGAACCGGGGCAGCAGGTGCCTGATGGAACCGGGAATCACAGCCCTTTCACCGAAGCGATGCTGAATGAGATGAGCAGCGCGGGTGGCATTCCGATCCTGACCGTCTTCACCGGAGTCGCCACCAAGGTCAAGGGCCAGCAGAAGCCGTGGATCAAATTCGACGGGACGGGGCAGAGCCTGCACGCCTTCTCAACGATGGCGCTGCTGCCTGGTCCGGCTGTTCCGGTTTCCATGACGAAGACGGATCCCGCCGTTCCAAAAGTTCCGCCGGTGAACCGCGGGATTGAGGGAGCCCGATCGGGTGAAGCAAGAGAGTTGGGCGGGGTCCCAATGATCTGGTGTGAACCCGGAGAGTTTTTAATGGGGAGTCCGGAAGAGGAAGAGGGGCGGGGTGAAATAGAAACGCTGCATCGGGTGACGCTGACCAGCGGATTCTGGATTGCCAGGACAGAGCTGACGCAGGCGCAATGGGAAGAGGCGATGGGTACTACTATCCGGAAAATGGCGAAGCTGGGGACTGACAACAAAGGCCTCAAAGGCGAAGGGCCGGATTTCCCGATGTACTACCTGAACTGGAGTGATGCTCAGGAATATCTCGAGAAATTGAACACCTCCCATGCTCCGCCGGAAGGATGGCGCTGGGATTTGCCGACCGAGGCGCAATGGGAGTATGCCTGTCGGGCCGGGACGAGCGGACCTCATGCCGGGGAATTGGATGAGATGGCCTGGTTTGAAGAGAACAGCGGGAGCAAAACGAACCCGGTCGGAGCGAAGGCCGCGAACGCATGGGGCGTGCATGATATGCATGGGAACCTTTGGGAATGGTGTCGCGACTGGTTCGGGGATGATGTTTACGAAGACGGTCAAACCGACCCTCAGGGTGCGGATTCCGGAGAGTATCGTGTGACCCGCGGCGGCTCATGGAACTTTGACGGGAAGATCTGCCGTTCGGCCTATCGGGGGGCCAGTTCTCCGGACGAACGGGGCTTTATCATTGGATTCCGGCCTGCCCTGGTTCAATCCCCGTGACCGGGCAGGTTCGCTGGCGTGGTGAAGATTTCCGGTCCGCCAATTCCGATGGCGCGATTTCGACAATTGCGGGTTTGCGTTGACGGGAGGTTTTTGGCACCGTTCGCCCGATGAAAAATGTTTCCTCCCTTCTTCTCTTCTTCTGTTTCACCGGGATCGCCGCTGCTGATGATTGGCCGCAGTTTCAAGGGCCGACCCGCGCTGGAATCTCCACGGCGACGGGATTGAAGCTCTCCGGCTGGAAAACCGATGCCCCTCCGGTCGCCTGGGAAATGGATCTAAATGAGGGTTTCGGTGGCGCGGCGATTTCGGGAGGAGAGGTTTTCCTCACTGATCGCCGCGACGACGCGAATGACGTTCTTCTCTGTCTCTCTCTTGAGGACGGGTCCGAGAAGTGGAGCTACTCCTACGAATACCCGGGCAAGCTTCCCTTCCCGGGCAGCCGCGGGGTGCCTCTCGTCGAAGAGGACGCGGTCTATTTCATCGGCGGATTCGGCCAGGTCTTCCGTGTCGACCGGAAAACGCATCAGGCCGACTGGGTGGTTTCGATTCAGGAGAAATACGGAGCGGCTCCGCCGAAATGGGGTTGGGCCCAGAGTGTCGTGAAAGTGGGCAACGTGATTATCGTACCGGCAATGGCTCCGGAGGTAGGACTGATCGGACTCGACAGCAAAACCGGAGAAGAACTCTGGAAGACCGAAGGGTTCGGCGATTCCCATTCGACCCCGACCGTGCTCACCCTTCACGGGGTTGAGCAGGCCGTCTTTGTCGCGACGAAGCGCGAGGGTGAACTCAACCAGGGAACCACCATCAGTGTTGAACCCCAATCCGGGAAAGTGCTCTGGAAGACGGATGCCTACTTCAACAAAATCCCGATTCCCTTTCCGACCAAGGTGACTGAAGAACTCGTTTTTCTAACCGGAGGCTACCTGGACGGCAGTTGTATGGTCAGGGTCACCAAAAAGGGGGACGAGTGGAAAGTGGAAAAAGTCTTCGCCTTGAAACAGGGCACGCAGATTCACCCTCCCTTTGTCATCGGTGAACATATTTATCTGCTCGCCAATGAGAACGACAACCACAAGGGCGAAGCCCGGAAGACAGGCGGCCTCATGTGCATCGACTTCGATGGAAAAACGATCTGGCAGACCGGCGACAAACCGTACATGGGACGGGGGAACATGATCCTCGTGGATGGACATCTCCTCATTCAGGATGGGGAAGTCGGATACCTGCGCTCTGTGAAGCCCTCACCCGAAGGTTACCAGGAAGTCGCAATGACGGATGTTTTCGGCAAGAAGGCCGAAGTCGATGAGGATGTCGCGAAGCAGACTGCCGCCGGACGTGAGGTGCTCAAGATGCCCGATTTCAAATTCTGGTCTCCGATGGCTCTCGCAGATGGCCGGCTCATCATGCGCGGTCAGGACAAAATGAAGTGTCTCGATCTTCGGTGAAGAAATTAAGATCACTAAAGTAGATTGGCATTCACCTCGTGATTGGGGTAATCTCGGGCGATGTTCTGGCTCCGGGCTATCCTCTTCTCGTCGCCGCTCCTGTTGGTGTTCGGAGGAAGTTGGCTCTTTGACAGGGTCAGCGAACTCCAGCTCTCCTCCGAGACGGATGCCCTCGTCTATGCGATTCAGGAACCCGTGGGAATGCTGAACCCGCTCGTGCCCTCGTCGGGGATTACGGGCGAAGTGACGGATCTGATCTTTGAGCCTCTTCTCGCCCGCGATGAGAAGCTCAATCTCGTGCCCAACCTGATCGAGAACTGGAGTTTTCAGACGCTCATGACGATCCGCTGCTCCAGTGAGGAGGCGGCCGGAGAATCTGAGGCAATGCTGCGCTCCGGAGAATATCTCAAGGAGGGGATGGAGTTGCTCGCCCTCGATCGATCCGAGTCCGTCCTCACTCTGGCACTGCAGGGAATTGAGGGTGGCCTGGATACCCGCCTGCTCAGTGGATTCGCTGCTGAGAATCTCGGCGACTATCTCCTCGTCAAGCTGACCTTGAAACATTCCGTGCGTGATTCGGTTGAGTCTTTTCTCAAGGGCGCGGTCGAGAAAACGCAGATCCGCATGATCGATTATGTCGGTGACCGCGAAGCGAATCTTTTTGTCAAAGGGGAGACAGATCTGTTCCTACGCGAACTGAAACTCTATTACGAGTCCAACCGCAGTCTTGAGGCGGAAATCGAAGTGGTGGGCGAACAGTGTCACACCACGACCCGGGAGATGCTGATGGATCTGAGGACCGACGTGAAGTGGCACGACGGACGCTCCTTCACGGCAGAGGATGTTCTTTTCTCCTATAGCCAATTGACGCAACCGGACTCTCCGCTTCCTCTTGCCGCGAGTTTCTGGTTTGTCGAACGGATCGAAATGGTGGGCCCTTACCGTATCCGGATCGAGTGCAAAGACGCACTGGCGACGATGCTTGAGAGCTGGGAAAAGTTGCCTGTCTTTCCCGCCCACCTCCTCCAAAGTGTCGGCAATGAAAAGGCGCGCGACGCTTTTTTTGCCAACCCGGTCGGGACTGGCCCCTATCGATTCGCCGGAAGGCGGGGAGACGGAGGGGTGGAACTGCTGGCCAACGAGGAGCATTTCCGGGCAGTGCCCCTGGAGAAACACGTTCGATATCGCCGATTCGGCTCCCTGGAATCCACCCTGATCGCGCTGCGTTCCTCGTCGCTGGACGCGATCATTCCCGATGATCGATTCACTGACTGGTCAGAGCGCAATCCGGGAATGGTTGAAGCGATTCGATGCCTGCCCCGTTTCCAGCATTTTGTGGCATGGAATCTCGACCGGGATTTCCTCGACAGAAAAGCGGTGCGCGGGGCGCTGGCCCGGGCGATCGATCTGAAGCAGGTCCTTCGCGATAGTGCGACTGTTTTTGAAGAGCCGGTCAAAGGGCTTTTTTTCCCGGGGGTTCCGTATTGCGACGAACCCATGTTGCTGCCCTTGTACGACCCACGCGGAGCCGAGCGCATTCTCGAGGGGGAGGGATTTCATTTAAATGAAAAAACCGGGGTCAGGTCGGGTGCGGACGGAAAGGAACTCTCCTTTACCCTGTCGGTGAATCAGGCCAATGCCGAACACCGCCGGATGGCCGAGTCTCTTGCAGAGCAGTGGTCAGGGATTGGCGTTAAAGTCGACCTCGAGTTTGAGAGCTGGAGTGATCTGGTGGGCAATCGGCTTCTCACCCGCGAGTTCGATGCGGTTCTGCTGAGCTGGGAGATCCCCCTCGAAAGGGATCGCCATGCCGTCTGGCATTCTTCCGGGGTGGTGGCGGGAGGGGGCAACTTCTCCGGTCTCCGCAATCAAACGGTCGATCAACTCCTTGAGAAAATTCGCTACGAAACGGATGAGTCCGTCGTCAAATCACACACCGCGAAGCTGCAAAAAGAGATCGCCGACCTCCAGCCCTGCTTTTTCGTCTGCGAAACCGGACGCATCCTGACGGTGAGGACAGGAGGGATGACGGTGCGACGGCCATCGGATGTAGGTCAAGGGGCGCCTGAACCGCTCACCGGGGGAAAAGCAGGACTGGAGCAGGTTCGCCCGTGGTGGGTTCGCGAGGACACCCTGACGTCCCTGAAATCGAAAGACCCGGAATTCAAATAAGCGGATGGTTCGAATTTTTTTCCATCGTCTTGTTGTTGCCCTGATCCGCTTTGGAGCGGCAGGCATGGCCCTGCTTGTCCTGATTGAGTTGTCCTTCTGCGTGATCGGGGACTCAGACCGCCACGTCTGGTTGCGCGACTCCTACGGGCCCGTTCCTGCTGAGCTGTCGGACAAGGGCGTCAGCTGGGGTGGGCTGGTCCACGATCGGATGTCGGCGACGCTTCCTGTCCTGGGTCTTTGCCTTAGTGGCGTTTTTCTGGTCGGCTACAACTGGGGGGTGCTCGGGGCGAGATTGCGTCGCTTTCATGCAGCGCGGCTTCTCAGTGCTGCCTTCAGCGCCTTCGCGTGTCTCCCCGGATTCTGGTTTGTGGTCATGGTGGCCATTTATTCCTACTTCCACTGGCAGCGTCCGGGCTTTGCCAACGATGTGGTGGTTGAGGAGGGACCTGATCTCCTTTCGTGGTGGAATGCCTGTATTCTTGCCCTGCCGGCGATGGCCGCTGCGGTCGGATGGCAAATCCGGGCGGTTTCCGGCGTTCTTGAACGGGAGCTCTCCCGTCCTTATGTCAGGGGCCTCTTTGCTTCCGGTTACAGTGACGAAGACATCTTCTACAGTAACGTTTTCCGCCGTTCCCTGCCCTCATTGCTGGCTCTGAGCGATCGCACCATCCCCGCGTTGACCGGCAGCCTTATCTTCGAGTATGCCTTCCGCTACCCCGGCATGGGATCCCTCCTCGTGGAGTCGGTTCTCCTCCAAAATTACGGGGGAATTATCGCCAGTTCCCTGTGGATGATGGGATGGGTGTCCATTTTTGTTTTGATCAAGGATTGCACGGTTCGATTCCTGAAACCCGACTGGACATCATGACAAATCGCCGCCAATCCAAAGTGACCCGCACCACCAGGAGTTTCCTGGCGCGCCTCTGGCAGATGCGCCGGGTGCTTTTGCTGATCATTCCCTATCTGATTCTTTTTGGATGGCTCTTTTCCGGTGGAAGCCGGATGGATGTGCGTCCGGGCGAGATCTACGCGGTGCCGGGGAATCCTGCCTGGGAGAGTCCTGACAAAGAACACTGGTTCGGCACCACCGGAAATGGCGCGGACCTCTTCGAACTGAGTCGGCTAGCCATGGCCAGCTCGGTTTCCGTTGCGGTCGTGAGTGTCTCGCTGGGAATAGGGCTGGCTCTTCTGGTGACCATGCTCTTTGTTTTCGACGGAGGGAAGAAGCGTTTCGAAATGCTCAATGCAGCCAGTCGCGCGGGGTTCCTGATGCCGTCGATGGCAGTTCTCGTGATTTTTACCGGAGGATCGGGAGGCAGTCTCGTGATGGCAATCTCCGGTTTGATTTTTGTGATCGCCTTTCACCTGTGTCCCGTCCTGACGGCCTGGTTTGACGAGGGGGAAGGCGGCTTCGATGTTCTCGCCAGCTATGCTCTGGGATTGACGCGGCGCGAAATTGTGATGAACCGGATCCTGCCCAAAGTGCTGCGCCGGCTGATTGGTGTCTTCGCGGTTCTTGTCCCTGTTGTGGTCCTGGTCGAGATGGCATTGTCCTTCATGGGGCTCACCGGTGACCGTCTCAGTTGCGGGGCCATGATCGCCTACGGACAGGTCCTCATCATTGAGGCACCGTGGATGGCGATCTATCCTGGGATTCTCGCGTCGTTGGTGGTGATGGTGCTTTCACTTCTTGGCTGGCGGGTTTCAGCCGCGCTTCGAACGGGGAACATTCCCGGAATATTCTAGACGATTCGATGGAAACGCCTGCAACCGCATTACTTGAAGTGAGGGGGCTCACGGTTGAAAGACCGGGCACTCTTGACGATAGGGATATCGGTCTCCGGAAGGTTTCCGTTGAAGTAGATCCCGGGGAAATTTTTGTTTTCGCCGGAGAAAAGGGATCCGGTAAATCACTCCTCGCGCAGTTTATTGCCGGTGCGGCCGGACCGCAGATGCGGGTCCTGAGGGGATCAATCCGTTTTGAGGGAAGGGAAATTCTCGGCTTGAATCCGCGCGAGCTTCGGCAACTCCGGACGGGAGCGATCACCCTCATTTCCGGCGATGACAACGGGCAACTCAACCCCGATCGAACGGTTCGGCAGTGGCTCCAGGACTGCAGACGGATGTCCGGCGTAAAACCGGGAAGGGGAGACGGGAAAACCGGAAGCGAATACTTTTACACCGTCGGAATCATTGAGCCGGAGCGAATCCTTCCAGTTCCGATGGGGGAGTTGCCGACGATGGTGGTGAAACGGCTTCAGGTGATGAAAGCGGTCATCGCCGGTTCCAGGCTTCTCGTCTGCGACGGGGCAACCCGGGGCCTCGATAGAATTGCCGAGGCACAACTGATCGAATTGTTATCCCAGATTCGCGACGAGTTCGGGATGAGCATTCTTATGACTTCGGGGAGTTTGCGCGGAGTCGAGCGATATGCTGATCGTGTCGCTGTCTTTTTTGAGGGAGGAATCCTTGAATCCGGTCCGACCCGGGAGATTCTTGAGAATCCCCGCTATGCCTACACCGCGGAGTTTCGTGCCTGTGAACCCCGGCTCACGGATTATCCGAGGGAATTGTCCACGATCAGTCGCGAGGCCGCCCGGGAGGCGGAGGATGCCATTCATCAGTCGGTGTCGTCTTTGGACGAAGCGGAGACGGGATAGTCAAGGAGGGAGGATGAAAGCGGGGCCCGTGAGCGCTCGCTGCCGTCGTCGCGACGCTTCAGGAGGGCGGCAAAACCTCCGGCGCATTCGCTGAGATGAGGATAGACCCGATAACAGGGGTGTGCGGAGAAGGGCGAGGTGAAATCGGACAAATGGGCCACCTCCACCGCCTCGAAATCGGCGTGGCGCTTCAGAAACTTCTCTATGACCCCTTCATTCTCGCGAAGACTGAAGGTGCAGGTGGTGTAGAGAAGAGAACCTCCCGGCGAAACCGTTCCGGACCCCGCTTCGATGATTCGGAGCTGGCGGCGGGCGTTTCCTTTGATGACCGAGGGGTGAAAGCAGCCCGGGTTTTCGATACCTTTGGCGAGGAGAGATTGGCCGGAGCAGGGCGCGTCGATGAGACAGAGATCGAATTGTTCCGGCGCGAGTTGCAGCAGATCCTCCGGCTGGAGGCGCTGGGTGAACGCATCGGCGACCCGGCATCGGCTGAGATTGTGCCGGAGAATTCCGAGCCGTTTTCCTTCGACCTCGTTGGCGAGGATCAACCCCGGTTTCAACAGGACTGACGCGAGGATGCTCTTGCCGCCGGGCGCAGCACATAGATCAAGAATCCGCGGTGATGGAGGAAGGGTATCCCGCAGTGCCAGCATGGCAGAACCGGTAATCACGGAGGAAAAATCCAGACTGTAGACCTCGCCATTCTGAAAGGCGTCCGAGAGACCGATCTTTATCCCGGGTTGAAGCAACTCGATCTCGTCCGGAATCCATTCCGGGAGGGTGCTTCGGCACACTGTTCCCAGCTCACCGTCACGCCGGGGAACTGTCCAGATCACGGCATTGCCCCGGGGGCGGGGAGAAAGGAGGGCCGAGAGGAAAGTCGCCTGATTTTCCCCGGATTCGGGGAAAAGCTCGGCGGCGGCCTTGCGCATCAGATTGCTTGGTTCTTTCTTTGTCATGCCTCTGTGTTGGACTTCGCGCCGTATTGGCCTATCGGAAAGTGCCAACGCAGGAAAAAGAGAATGATTACGGAAGATTTAGTTCGGGAAACACTGAAGAAAGTCAATTACCCCGGTTTCAGCCGGGATATCGTGTCTTTCGGGCTCGTCAAAAAAATCACGATCGTCGGGAATGACATTACCGTCCTGATCAGCGTGGCGACGAAAGACCCGGCGGTACCGCGAGGCATTCATGAGAGCGCTGAAAAGGTCCTCGCCTCGATCGAGGATGTCGGTAAAATCTCGATCGACTTTGATATCAAGGATCCACCGGAGCCGGTGACGGGGGGGAATCCTGCCGCCGGTCAGTCCAGCATTCCGGGGGTGAAAAAGATCATCGCGGTGGCGAGCGGCAAGGGAGGGGTCGGAAAATCCACCGTCTCGACGAATCTGGCCATTGCCCTGAGCCGGACCGGAGCCCGCGTCGGTCTCTGTGATTGCGACCTTTACGGTCCCAGCGTCGCGCTGATGCTCGGCGCCAGTGACCAGCAACCGATGGCCACCGACCAGAATGAGATCGTGCCGATCGAGGCGCACGGCATCAAGGCGATTTCGATGGGATTTCTCCTCAGCGAGGATTCTCCCGTGATTGTTCGCGGTCCGCTCGCGACCCGGTATACCCAGCAATTTCTCCGTCAGTGCCTCTGGGGTGAACTCGATTATCTTGTCCTCGACCTGCCTCCGGGCACTGGTGACATCCAGCTGACGATTGTCCAGACGGTTGCGGTGGACGGCAGTGTCATCGTGACAACCCCTCAGGAGGTCGCTCTGATTGATGCCCGCAAGGCCGCCGCCATGTTCCGCAAGGTCAATGTGCCTATTTCGGGGATCGTCGAGAATATGGCCTGGTTCGAGTGTAATCACGGCGAAAAGTATCCCATCTTTGGCGAAGGCGGCGGCGCGGTGGAGGCGGCCCGTCTCGGGGTTCCCCTCCTCGGACAGATACCCCTCGATATCGCTACCCGCGAGCGGGCCGATCAGGGACAGCCGATCGCGACTCTTGACCCCTCGAAAAACACCATTTCGGCGGCCTTTGCCGACCTGGCTGCCAAGCTCATCGAGATCCTGGGTTAAGAGGTTAAGTCGCTCCCATTGACCCTGTCCGGTCCGTGTTTCCGCCGGGAGGATTTCTCAAAAAATCAACGGTTGTGCTTTCCCTTTGCACCTCGGTAGGCTTAATTCGAATCGTTTCAGCCCCATCAATCATGAAATTGATTTTAACCACCTTACTCACTTGTGTTGCCGCTTTTTCCTTCACTTCCTGCACCAATACGCAGGCAGGGCGAGGCTATCGGGCCTACGGAGTGAACTCAGCTGCGAGTCTTTCCTCGGCACCCGGCGGGTGGGAGGTTGAACGGTCGCGTGGGGGACAGACCAATCTTTCCTACTCGAATCTGGTGGGCTATCCGGTTCAGTGATTTCGAGTATTCTCGAGCCAATAAGGCCTGGACTCAATGGTCTCATGGCGCAAATGCGAAGGAAATACTCCTTGAAAACCTATGTAATGAGATTAAGTCCCATTATCGATCGTCAAATATCACCGGGATGATCGGGAGAAGAAACACAACTCATCGAAACTCATGAAAGGAAATCAGGAAGTTATTGAAGCTCTCAATGCCGGTCTTACGATCGAACTAACGGCCATTAATCAATATTTCATCTGTTCCAAAATGTGCCGAGACTGGGGCCTCAATAAGCTCGCAGATCACTTTTATGCGGAATCGATCGAGGAGATGAAGCATGCCGAAGAGGTCATTGACCGGATTCTCTATCTCGATGGAATTCCCGAGATTGCCCGTTACGACAAGATTCTCGTGGGCAGCAGTCCGAAGCAGCAGATTCAGGATAGTCTCACTCTGGAAACCCGGGGCGTGGCAACCTATAACGAGGGGGTTCGCCTCTGCCTCGAAGTGAAAGACTCCGGAAGCAGGGATCTCATGGAGAGAATGGTGGTTGAGTCCGAGCACAGTGTGGATTGGGCGGAGACGCAGCTGGACCTCATTGAGCGGGTTGGACTTGAGAGATATCTCTCTCAACAATTCGGCGAATCGAAAGCGGAATAAGGAACTCCGGCATGTCTGCCACTGCTACCACCCTTCATGTCACCTGCCGCTTTGCGACTGCGGCGGAGGACGGAGGTATTCTCTGCCATTGCGCCAAAGTGGCGGAGTCGACCGTGAGGGAAAAAGTGGAGGAGGGAGGAATCACTACGATCGGGGATATTATCGAAGCAACGGGAGCGGGCAGCGGATGCCGGGCCTGTCACTGTCGCATCCAGCGTGTTATCAGCGGTTTACCGGCACGCTGCGGGGGGCGCTTTGACCAATGCCATCAGTGCGGCTGCATTGCGGTGCTCTGCCAGTGTGAGGCGGCATGACGGGCCGTGGCAGGTTTCGTAACCGGCAACCAGCCTTTGGTTATTTTCCAGGTAAGGTCCAGATTGTTTCAAAATCTTCGTCTTCGGCCAGAGCCGCTTCGTTGATTCTGACCATCAGGCGCTGACCGGGTCCGTCGTTCGGCACCGCGCCGAGAAATGCCTGAAGGAGTTGGCCGGCTTTTTCGAGATCGCGGTTCTCGAAGGCCTGAAGCGCCTGCTCGTATTGGTCCGAGAGTTCCTGCCAGTCGTTATAAACTCCCGGAACCTCCATCTCGTGAAGGTGAACGGCGGCTTTGATGTTTTGCACCCGGACCTGGCAAAGTCTTCTCGTCGGGAAAATGCCCCTGACTTTCTCCGCGGTGTCGCCGGTCAGGAGCATCGATGTTTTCAGGAACTTGGTGGCACCCTGCACCCGGCTCGCCAGATTGACGGCGGTTCCGAGCGGTCCGTACTTGAATTTCCGGTGAGTGCCGACGTTTCCGACGAGTGCTTCGCCCGAGTTGATTCCGATTCCCACCTCCGTCTCCGCCCCGACGATAGGGCGCCATTTTTCATTCAGATCGGGAAGGCTGCGCAGGATTTCGAGAGCGGTGCGGCAGGCCAGTTCCGCGTGATTCGGCTGCTCGTTTGGTGCACCCCAGAGGGCAAGCAGTTCGTCTCCCGTGTAGTCAACGAGCACGCCGCCATGATCGATCACGATCGAGGAGAAATCGCCCATGACTCCGCTGAGCCAACCGATCGTTTGCGCGGGCCCCAGCCGTTCGCTTACAGAGGAAAAACCGCGGATGTCGCAGAACATGACCGACACGTCGGCCTGTCTTGCCTGCATCTTCATCGGGTCGGGGTTGCGGGCGAGCTCGCGGGCTAGTTCCGGGGTGAAATGCTGTTCGAAGACTTTTTCGCGCAGGCGCTTTTTCTCAAGGCTCGCGCTGAGTCTAGCCATAAGCAGGGCCGGCCGGATCGGGCGGGAGAGAAAATCCTCGGCCCCGATCTCGATGCATCTGACCGCATCCTGTTCCTCCTGCAGTCCGGTCACGACAATGACCGGTGTGTTACCGAGTTGGCCGGACTCACGCAGCCTCGAGAGCACCTCGAATCCGTCCATCTCCGGCATCTGAATATCGAGCAGGACGGCATCGAAGTGGCGTTTTGCCATTTGCGCAATTGCCTCGACACCGTTCACCGCGAACGAGATACGGAAGCCGTGCGGTTCGAGCAGCCGCTGGAGGATGGAGCGGTTTTCGGCATCGTCATCTGCGATGAGAAGGTGGCCCGCACTCCCCGCGGCAACTGCCTCCACCGGTTGGGGGAGGGGACCGGACGTGACCTTTGAATCGTCCGGGGTCGAGCGACTGAGTGCGGTCAGGCAGGCCTCAAGATGCCTGACGGCCTCTTCGCTCGAGGCGAGGACCTCGCCCGGCGGATTGACCATGCGGATGAGCTGGATCGTTCCAAAGAGATGGTTGAGCCGGTTGCGCGCATCGTGGCGGACTGACTTCCAACGGGCTGCGTCAACAGGCACCGGACCGGAGGGTGGGGGGGCTGGAAACCACATCGGGAGCTCGCTGCGCAGGAGAGAGGCTTCCGATTGGAATTTGATAAGATCGCGCTGCAAAAGCCCCTCATCGCTACCGCCCATCATGGCAAGCCGGTCGGCGACCTCGCAAAGCTGCGCCACGGCAGGTTCGAGTTCTCTTCTTACTCCTTCGATGAGATCGCTGTTAACAAGGCTTTCCAATGGCGGCAGTTTCGACGGTTTGACCGCTCATGGCGACGGAAAAAATTGCGGATCAGCGGATTGTTTCGCCAGACTTCGAGGCATCCCGAGCGGCTGGGAGAATGCGCCGCATCAAAAAGTCATCCATGACAAAGCCTCCTCCGATGGCCCGGCATTCCTCCGCAAAGACCTCGAAGTCATTTTTGCGGTAGAAAGCAATTGCCCTCGTGTTGTTCCGGTTCACCCGCAACTCAATCCGGGTGCACCCGGATGAGCTGAGGCGGTCGATCAGGAGGTCCATTGCCCTGCTCCCGATGCCGAGATTCTGCCGTGGCTGGAGCAGATAGAATTTGTGAAGCTGTTGGACTGACTCGTCCTCCGGTGAGGGACCTGCGGCGATGAATCCGGTTTTGTTGCCTTGGGAGAGGATCCAGTGGTAGGAGATCCCTTCCTGATTCATTTCCGCGACCAGTTTCGACGGCGAATACATCCGGTGAAGCATAAACTCAATCTGGGCGTCAGAAATGATCCCGGCATACGCGGCGGGCCAGATCTTTCGGGCCATGGACTCGATTTCATCAGCATCCGCCGGACCGGCGGTCAGGAGCCTGACCTCTGCGTCGCGGGAATTGCCTGCCGGAAGATTCATGGAAAAGGGTGGGAATTCGTATCCCCGTCCCAATTTACCGCGTAATGCTTCAAGGCGGGGGAGCATTCGGATTGACTTCCTCCGAAATGAAGCTTTTTTCCACCCCAATATGAGCGCCGAGCCCACCGATTCGAAAAACCCAATTTTGACCTTTATCGGAAATGCCTTTCTTTTCCTGGTTCCGGTGTCTCTTATCGTCATGCTCGGCATCGTAGGGGCTGCGTTCATTGGCGGAATTGGTGGCAATGGCAAAAAGCCCGAAGCACCTGCTGCTGCAGCGGCTCCCGCTCCGGCGGCCCCTGCTGCTACTCCCGGTGCCCCCGCCACCGTGGCGGCAGCGACGACTCCTGCGGCCCCTCCCGCAGGCGGAGCTCCAGCGTCCGCCATTGATCCTGCCGTGATGGCATTGGGTAAAGCCTCCTATGCCACCTGCGCCGCCTGTCATGGGCCGGATGGAACCGGGTTGAAAGTGGGTCCCGCTCTGATGGCCCCCAGCCTCGTCGGATCGCAATTGCTCCTCGGTGATCCGTCCAAGCCGCTGCTGGTGGTTCTGAAAGGCATCGCCAAGGAAGACATGAAATTTATGGGCATGATGGCACCACTCGGCGCTGCTCTTGATGACCAGAAGCTGGCGGCGGTGCTCACCTACGTTCGGAACGAGTGGGGGAACAGCGCTCCCGCCGTGACGGTCGAGCAGGCCGCTTCAGCAAGGGCGAAATATGACCCGATTGCTGCTCCGGCCGGGGTCAAGCGCGCCGAGATCGATCAGGTCGTGGCAGCGCACAAGTGAGATCTGCGTCTGGCCCGGGTAAGACCGGGCGGGGCTCCCAGGCTACCCGTTTTCGCTCCGGTCAGGACGGAACTGTTTGATGGCTTCGACGTAGCGGAATCCAAGCTCCGCCATCTTCGTCTCGAGTGCTTCACGATCAATATCGTGAGTCCTGACAAGATCGTCGAGATCCTCGCAGTCATTGCGCAGGGCGGTGTTCACGAGGCCCGGGAGCAGATTGACATCCATCGTCTGGAATGAAGAAAGTTTCATGGGCCGACGAGGATCGCAAGCCGACTAGGCCTTGCGCAGGAGAATGGCTTCAGTGTCGAATTCCCGGTTGAGAACGTCACTGACGATGACGACCGGATGGCCCGTTTCGACGAGTCCCTTTTCTTTGAGGAAGTCGATGGCGATGCGGATGCTTTCCTCGGGCTGGCTCGCAAAGTCCATGCGGAAAGGAGTCACTCCCCGGTTCATGAGCAAGGCCCTCACGATTTTTTCGTCGGGACAAAAGGCGAAGATGTCGGCCCGTTCGGGGCGCTGATGAGCGGCGTAGTTGGCGAGCACTCCCCGGGCGGTGAAGATGACAAGGATGGAGTTTTCCAGTGAGTTGGCGAGAACCACGGCAGATTTTACGGTAAAATGTTTCTCGTTGCTCAACTCGATCTGGCGGCTGAATCCGGCTCCCGGTTCCCGTTCCATCCGGGTGGCGATGCGGTCGAGCACCTCAATGCACTTCACCGGATAATGCCCGACCGACGTTTCGCCGCTCACCATGACCGCGTCTGCCTGTTCGTAAACCGCATTCGCCACATCCGTGACCTCGGCGCGGGTCGGGACGGGGTTTTCGATCATTGACTCCAGCATGTGGGTCGCGACGATGACCTTTCTCCCGATGCGGGCACATTCCTTGAGGATGGTTCGCTGGACGATGGGAAGTTCCTCAAGGTAGACTTCGATTCCAAGATCACCCCGGGCGACCATGACGGCATCGGATTCCTCAATGATCTCAGACAGGTGCTTAACCGCCTCCTGATCCTCGATTTTGGAAACGATCCGGGCACTGCAATTCCGGTTCTGCAACTGCCCGCGCAGGGTGCGGATGTGGCCGGCGTCGCGGACAAAGCTGATCGCAATAAAATCGACATCCAGCTCGGCGGCCAGGTCGATATCGAGCATATCTTTGTCGGTCAGCGGCGGCAGGTTCACCCGGATCCCGGGCAGGTTGATGTGCCGCCGCGAACCCATCAGTCCGTCGGTGAGCACCTCACAGGTAAGGCGTCCCTCTTCGATGTTCCGGATGCGGACGTGAATTTCCCCGTTGTCGACGAGCATGACGTCGCCGACCGAGACATCCTCATGTAGCTTGTCGTAGTTCGTCGTGACCGAGAGCGGGATCGAGGCAGGGAGGCCGGCATTGCGAAATTCAACCACATCGCCCCTGGTGAGGGTCAGCTTGCCCTCGACATCGCCAGTACGAATGGACGGTCCCTGAAGGTCGACGAGCGTGGCGACATTGATCTGAAGTTCGACCGCGACCGAACGGATCGTTGCCACCACTTCACGAGCCCAGTCGTGGGCCGCGTGGCTCATGTTGAGGCGGAAGATGTTTACCCCCGCGAGAATGAGCGCCCTGATCGCTGCCGGAGCCTGAGTGGCCGGCCCGAGGGTCGCGATAATTTTTGTCTTTCGTCGCATGGGGCACTGGTCCGGTAGGGCCGAATCAGAGTTACCATCGATAAGACCGGGGGTCACTCAGTTTTCACCTTTCAGGAGATACTGAAAAGCAAGAGCACCGACGAAAAGGAACACCAGTGCGACAACGATTCCGATGAAAATAGCCATGGGGCAGATTGTAGACACAGTTTGCGGAAATGCCAAATTGAAGATGACTCGGTTTTTGGATTGCCCGGTTATGCCGGGACCGATTCCTCCGGCAGCGACTTGTCTTTGGCGGTCGATTTCTTCTTTCTCTCCTGTAACCAAACCGCCACGCCCATGAGCATAAAGACTCCGAGGACCATCCATGAGGTGTAGAGCGAACCCCAGACGCCTTCGGTGAAGCCGTAGCTGTGGAGCCCGACTCCGAGGTTGTTGACGCCCCACCAGCTGAAGGTCACGATGATCGCCAGCACGAGGCTGTTCATGTGGATGCCGATCTCGCGGATCATGCCGCCCATGCGTCCGTGGAGGATCACAAGGGTCCAGAGACAGATCATGAGCGCCCCGTTTTCCTTGGGATCCCAGCCCCAGAAGCGTCCCCAGCTGTAATTCGCCCAGATTCCCCCGAGGACGGTGCCGACGAGGGAGAAAAAGAGGCAGAAACAGATCACCCCGTAGTTCATCCGGGTGAGGACCTGGTTGAAGTCCTTGTTGGTTTTGCCCCGCAGCATCCCGAAAAACCTTCCTGTGAGGTAGATGATGCCGATGATGGCGGAGACCAGTCCCGCAGCGTAGCCGATGTTGATGATGGTGACGTGGGTGGCGAGCCAGAAATTGGTATCGAGAACGGCGACTAGCTGCGTGATCGTGTCGGTCGCTTCTTTCGCCTCGTATTTCATGGCGAGGAACATGCCCATGACTCCCGAGAATACCGCCACCAAAGTGCCGATCCCGACCCGGGTGAAATACTCGATGATGAGCCCGAGCAACACTGCTACCCCCGTAATGAAGAGCACCGTGTCGTAGAGATTGGTGATGGGCGGGCGCTGGCGGATGATCGAGCGCAGGGTGATCCCGTAGATGTCAAAGATCAGGCCGACCAGAGCAATGAGGCTGGCGACAAGGATAAGCGTCCTTCCCACCTTGCTGCCGGGTGTGAGCCAGCTGAAGGCCATGACGATGAAGGCGAAAATGAAACACATGAGAGAGTAGGAAAACCATTTCCCGCGATAGAGAGAGATCTCCATTTCCGAGTAGGTGCCCTCGCCACGCGATTCGGCAATGCTTCTCTGAGAGGCGGAAAAGGTCTTGAGTGCCGCGAGGAAGGCGGGTTCGCCCTCTTTCTGTGCCTTCACGAGCGTGCGAATACCGCCGAGTTGCTCCTTCGCCCAGGGGCGAACCTCTTTCGAGGCAAGGCCCGCGAGGAGTGCGTCTCCGCCGGAAACCCAGACTTCGTCGTCGGTCTTCTGCGGCGGGAAAAGATTCAGACCGCGGGCTGAATTGGCGTGGAAAAAGAAGAGCCTCAGGGCACCCGAGAACATGCGCTCTTCTTCCGTCGCACCCGGCTGCTGGCGAACGGTCTGGACGAGTTGCTCGAGCGTCATCTCAGGCATTTTGTCTAGCATCTCGATCGTATCGAGACGTTTGGCGAGTTCGATCATCTCCGGAGGCAGAATGTTCTCGTTCACCAGCATTTCGCCCTGACGGGCAAATCCGAACTGTCCGACGAGGAACTCAAAGGAACTGATGTTCCGCCCCAGAGTGAGGATCATGCCCTCGACGCGATCGAGTTCGAATTGAGGATCCTTTTCGCTCTTCTTGTGCTGTTCCTCCTTCTCCGCGTATTGGGCGCTGAGTTCAGCCAGTTTTGCCCGACCGGAGATCAGCTCGTTGTAGGAGTAGCGGTCCCGCTTCGACTTCGGGGTGGTGCCGTCCGGCATCATGGGAGACACGCCGATCTGAACGACGGCGGCGGTGTCATCGACAACAAAGACCGGGAGATCTTTGGCGATCTGACCCCGGAAGAGCACGTCAAGGAGCCAGGCCGCATAGTGGATGCTGTGGGTTTCGCCGTCCTGTGTCTGGAACGAGACTTTCGATTTCCCGCTGAACTGCAGGAGGGTGAAGCGGGCCACAGTGTAGAGAGGCTTCACCCGCCCGTCCTGCTGGACGAGGAGGTTTTCGAAGGTGTGCACGGTCTCATCCTCCCACGGAACATAGTTCTGGAGGGCCGACTTGGGTGCCTCGCGGGCCTCGAGACAGGGTGTCAGGAGAACCACGGCCGCGAGTGCGGGAAGAATTTTGGAGAAGCTGTTCATGAGATGGCCGCGTGGGCTTGTTTGTTCCGGGAACGAGTCGTGAAGTTCACTAACATGATGACAAAATGGATGCCGAGGCCGATTCCATTGATGATAAGAGCCCAGAGCGGCCATTGATCGGCGGGGTTGTTCGCCACCGCAAACTGGGAGAACATTTCATCGCCGGGCTGTGAACCCGAGGGACCGAAGGACTCCTGGAAAAAGGTGTAGCCGGCATGCCGCATCGGTTCGTTCATCTTGATCTCAAGCGCTTTGTCAGGCTCGGATGCCTCGATCCGGGTGACCCGGCTTTCGTAGTTTCTTGCCATGCTCACCCCGGGGTGGCGCTCGAAAACAAACTCATCCAGGCGAAGCTCGAACGGAACTGTCCAGGATTTCTTGATGAGGAGAGCTCCGTAGAGCTGATCTCCCACCGTGAAAGTGAAGGGCATCGGTTTTTCTTTCGGATCAAAACGATAGGACCCGGCCCAGAGAATAGCCTCGACGGGGGTCGTGCCATCCTTCGGACGGAATTCAACGAAACAACCGGGAAGGTTCTGCTCCGCCTCCTTCGAGGTTTTTTGCGGAGACAACTTATACCCGTCGATTTCCCTGCCCGTGACACTTGCAGCCATGGGAGCCGTGACAGGAATCGGGGTGGCGTTCCTTGAGTAGCCATTGATGACGACGTCGAAAGGGAGCGCTTCCGTTTTGATGATGCGCTGCTCATCCGACTGAATCTGATCGAGCAGTTCCGAGGGATAGATCCATGCCTTTTCGGCGACGCCTTCTTTCGAGAGCGGGATCACCTCAAGCTGCCATTCGCGGTAGCTCTCGACCCGGTTGGTCGTCATGCCCGGATAGAGGGCCATGTAACCGTCCGTGGAAAAGGCCCAGGTAATGAAGCCGCCGGCGAGGAGCATGAGCATTCCGAAATGGGAAATGAGAAGTCCTGCTCCCTTCCAGCGTTTGCGAACTTTCACGAGCGCTCCCAGAGTCATGTTTGTGAAGAGAACGAGCATGAGCAGGAGTCCGCCGGGAAGGAACACGGGAATCCCGAAGATCTTGTCGGTGAAGAAGAAGGAATGGAAATACTTCTCTTTCGCTGAATGGAGCCCGTGCTCGACCTGGCCGAGGGTGCCCAGCAGGGTGACCACGGTCATGAGAATGAGGATGACGGTCGCCAGTTTGAACGAGGTCAGGAAGCGATAAAGGAGCCGGGGCCAGTTCGCCGGGGACCAGTCGATGGGAGTTTTAGCCATGGTGGGGAGGGGAATTAGTTGGTATTCACGTCGATCGACTGCGTGAACTGGTCAAAGGCGGCCTCGTTTTTGGTCACGAGTTCTTTGGGGCCGGTCATTTTGACAAAAACAGCACCGGCGTCGGAGGCAAGAATCAGGCCCATCAGCCGGTAGTTGGCGAAGGTATCGGTAGTTCCCATCCCCGGGGAATAGGTTCCGTCGACAGTGACAAATCGGGCCGGCTGGCCGAAGAGAGGCTTCACCGGCAGCGCCGCGACCTGTTCCTCAGTGAGCGCTTCGGCACCCATCTGCGAACACCAGCGGTTCACGTTGGCGAGAAGACCTCCACCGGCTCCGGGGAGCCGCGCCACATAACACTCTCCCTCACCTTTCTCGCCGAAGGAGAAGTTGATGTCCCGCATCATCGAGGCACCTTTGTCAGTCCATCCTTCGGGGGTGGTGAAAACGAGCTTGGGGCCGCCCCCGCCTCCTGAGCCCGGAACGGAGGAATCGCCGCCCGCTGCGTGCCGGGTCTGATAACGGAAACGTTCCGTGCTCGATTCGGCGAGTTTGAACTCCCGCTCGGAGGAGGAAAGCTCACGCTCAACGAGGCCTGCCGTGGATTCACGGTCTCCGCACCCGCTGACCGAAAGGAAAAAGGTTGTGGCGGCAACATAGCGGATAAAATGGCGGAGCATCATGGTAGGGCTGATCTTACAGGAGGATTACGACAGTGAGGGTGGTCAAAACGCTCGAAATGGTCCGTGAAGACGGGAGGGGGATTCGTTAATTGTCCCCGTGGCCGTCCGGGAAATGAGAGCACTGGGTTGGGGTGAGCCTGCGTTGAGGAAGGCGCGCGGCTCGGGGAAATGATCAGGGAGCCTTCTTTTCCGGGGTCGCTGCCGGGGGTGGGGTGTCGGCCGGCTTTGCTGCCGCAGGTTTGGGTTCGGCTGGCTTGGCAGGGGCAGCAGGAGTTACCGCGGGTGCGGCGGGAGCCGCAGCGGGCTTGGCGGGCTCGGGTTTCGGCTCAGCTGGCTTCGCTGGAGCCGGTTTTGTCTCCGCCGGTTTCGCCGGGGCAGGCGGAGTGTCCGACGGCTTGGCTGCGGCAGGCTTCGGCTCAGTGGGCTTCGCCGGAGCCGCCTGGGTTGCTGCTGGTTTCGCCGCCGTCGGTTTTACCTCGGCGGGTTTGGCCGGAGCGGGCTTTGCAACAGCCGGTTTTGCGGGTTCAGCAGACTTCGGCGGGGCAGGGGCCGGATTGGCTGCCGCCGGTTTTGGCTCAGCTGGTTTGGCGACGGCTGGTTTGGCGACGGCCGGTTTCGCTTCAGCTGCTTTTGCCGGCTCAGCCGCTTTGATTTCCTGGGGCGCGGGTGCAGCGGGAGGGGCCGCGAGTTCGGCTCCGGTGTTGATCTCAAGGTTAACAGTTCGTTCAAAGGATTTAGCTTCGGCGGGGTCCACGGCGGTCTGCCAGACATAGACTTTTTTGAGCTTGGGCAGGGTGGCAAACGTTTTAAAGATATCGTTGCCGACTTTGGTTCCGTAGAGATTGAGATATTCAAGATTTGAAAGGGCGGCCAGCTCCGCGATTCCGGCGTCGGTGACCCCTGTATTCTCAAGGTGTAAACGCTCCAACGCTCCCATGAGTCGAACTGTTTTCATGCCTGCATCGGTGACCTGGCTGCGGGCGAGGTCAAGCCAGACGATTCGATCAGCGACCGGCTCCAGCAGTCTGAGTTGCTCGTCTCCAAATTCTTTCGCTGCGTTGATCACGTTGACTCGAAGCCGATCATCCTCTGCCGAGATGGGCATGATGGAAAAGTTGTATTTGGCGGCGGCCTCGTTGACGTCGGCCATGCGCTGGGTTTGCTCCTCGGGGGAAAGAGTTTCCCAGAGGAGCTTTTGGGCCACAGGATTATTCACGATCGCCTCCTCCTTGCTGCCGGTATGAATCGCGAGTACCTCAAGGGCGGTGGCGGCGATCTGCGGATCGTCTCCGAGTTGTGCCACGGTCGTTTCGGTCTTGGCTCCTGCCTGGATCCAAAGGCTGAGAAGTTTGATTTCGGCTGGAGTGAGGGGGTCGCCCTTCGGTGGCATGAACTCGTCGTCGTCGGCGGGCAGATTGACCCGGACGATCATCTCAGACTTTTCGGCGTTCCCGGGCACCACGGTGGGAAAATCGGATCCCTCCGCCCCGGCGAGGAGGAGCTCATGGGTATCCATGCGTAGCTTGCCTTTGATTTTGTTCTCGTTGTGGCACTCGTTACAGGTTTTGTCGAGAATCGGGACGATGAAGTCCGTGTAGACGATCCTTTCCCCAACAGGAACCTCAGTGATTTCCTCCAGGGTGATTGCATCCGCTTTTTCCCCGGGCTCACCCAGCCCGAACATCAAAGCCGGCTTCAAGGCGGCGGGGGCGTGTTCCGTAAGGTATTCAGGCTCATGAACCATTGCTCCGCCGAAATGGCCGCTCAGTAGAGTCGAGAAAGCGGCGGCACCGATGGCGAGGCCTGAGAAAAACCGCTTTTCGAGGAGGGAGAGGATGAGGGCGAGCAAGGCCAGAACGACCACGGCCAGACCAAAATACAAGTGAAGGCTCATGGCGCGGCCGGAGAAATCCTCCGCACTCATCAGGAGGAACCCGACCACCGTGGCGACGATGCTGCTGAGGAAGCCCATCCAGAGCATGAAGGGCTGCGTCCTGGCGAGGTGGGAAAAGGCAGTGAAGTAGGAAAGCACTTCCATCGCCGCAGCGAGAACGATCAGGCCGATCGGGAAATGGACGATGATGACGTGAAACCGTCCGATAAAATGGAAAAATCCGCCGGACTCTCCTTCGCTGTTCCTGTAGCCAAACCAGATCACGACGAGGCTGAGGGCCCAGAGAATTCCCAGAAGGAGGGCGAACTTGACCGTTTTTGGAGTCTTCGCCTGATGTTTGACAAACATGCTCATGGGCGATCATCGCGCCAAGGTTTGAAACGGTCAATCGCGTGTTAGCGTCTGAAACAAACCCGTAATACGGCCTCACGGGGCGACGTTTCGAGATTGTCGACCCTTTTCAAGAGGCTTTGAAAGATCCGGCGAGGGGTTCCCGTATCGGACAAAAGACATTGCGACGCCGGGCAAAAGGTCGTAAAGACCGGCCTTTCGCGCCTATCCCGAATCCCTCGAGTGGGTAGCGGGAAGTCCCTGTTGAAATGAAGTCCCCATCCGTATCTGACAAACATCTCTACTTCATGGGCATCTGCGGAACCGCGATGGGTTCGGTCGCGGCTGCGTTTCGCGATGCCGGTTACCGGGTGACCGGCTCCGATTCCCAGGTCTACGACCCGATGAAGTCCTTCCTCGAAAGTCGCGGCATTGAGATCCTCGACGGATACAAATCGGACAACCTCCCTGCGGATGTGGACCTTTTTGTCATCGGAAACGCCCAGAGCCGGGGCAATCCGGAGGTGGAAGAGGTCCTGCGCCGCAAGCTCCATTATGTATCTCTTCCCGAACTGCTCAGGGACCAGATTCTTCGCGGCAAAAGGAACTTTGTCGTGAGCGGCACGCATGGAAAGACCACGACCTCTTCCATTCTGACCTGGATCTTCGAATCCGCCGGATTGGATCCGAGTTTTGTGATCGGAGGATTGCCCGGCAATCTGAAGCAGGGCGCGCGATTCACCGCCTCGGATCTTTGTGTCCTTGAGGGAGATGAGTATGACTCCGCCTTTTTCGACAAGCGCTCGAAGTTCATCCACTACCTCCCTGAGGTGGCGATCGTGAACAACATCGAGTTCGATCATGCCGACATCTATGAAAGCCTCGCGGCAATCAAAAAGTCCTTTGGACATATGATCCGGCTCGTTCCCGATAACGGACTCGTCCTGATCAATGGAGACGATCCAAACTGTCTCGAGGTGTTCAAGGCGCAGGGGCATTCACCGATGAAACGGGTCGGGTTTGCTCCCGATTGCGAGGCGGCGATCACGGAGGTGGACTACCAGGCGGACAACACGTCATTCACGGTGGAAGGCGAGCGCTATCGCATCGATCTGAACGGGGAATACAATGTCCGGAATGCGGCCATGGCAGTGACCGCGGCCCGTTTCGCCGGAGTCGAGGCGGCATCGATACGTGAGGCGCTTTCAACCTTCAGCGGGGTTCGCCGCCGTCAGGAGGTGCGTGGAGTCACCTCACGCAACATCACGATCGTTGACGATTTCGGGCATCACCCCACCGCCATTCGTGAGGCGCTGGCCGGAATGCGGCAGCGTTTTGCGGGAGCCCGGCTCTGGGCTGTGTTTGAGCCCCGCTCCAATACGACCCGCCGCAACGTCTTTCAGGACGCCCTGCCCGAGGCCCTCGGCAAGGCTGATGGAGTCTGCCTCGCCGCCGTGGCGAGGGCGGACAGTCTCGCTGAGAGCGAACGACTTGATACCGATCTCCTCATGAGCACGCTTCGTGACGGAGGCATCCCCGCCTTTTACGAACCGGATGCCGACGCGATCGTCGCCCGGCTCGAAAAAGAAGCCCGCGATAACGATGTCATCATCGTTTTCAGCAACGGGGGATTTGGCGGAATTCACGATAAGTTGCTGAAAAAGCTGTAATTTTCAGATTCTTGTCTATTGGTTGGCGGGTTTCTGGGCTAGGGTTCACGATTGAACGCTGCGCTTAAAGCCCTCGCCGGAACCGTGATCATTGCGGTCTCCGTGCTCCTCCCCGATCCACTTCAGGGGGAGGTTCAGGTCTCCGCTCCGCTCACTCCGGAAAAGGGGGAGGGAGACCGGATCAAAGAGCTGCAGGTCAGAATAACGATCGCCCGGGATGGCTCAGTCTGGATATCACAGTCCTTCCGGATCGGAGTGGAAACCGGGCTCATCAAACGGGGGCCTATTCTGAACTACCTGACGGCATTCCAGGGACCGGGAGGGCTCATTCTCGACAATGAATGGCAGATTCTCAGAGTGTTGAAGGACGGTGAGCCCGAGCCCTATCATTTCAAAAACGGAGAGGGTTTTGTGACCCTGTATGTGGGTTCGCCCGAAGTAGAGCTCGAACCGCGGGACTACTCCTACCGGATCGAATACCGAACCGGAGCCGACTGGCGAAAAGTCGGGGGGGAATTTTCCGCCGTGATCGATGCGGCGGGTCCGCTGCCTACCCTGCCCATCGACCGGGCCGAGGTCGAGGTGGTGCTGCCCGACGGGGTCACGATTTCAAAATTCTCCCCCGCGGTGAGTGGATTTGAAGATCCCGGCGAGGCACTTGGGCCGGGGTTTACACTGGATTCCGAGGCCAACAGGGTAACCCTCACCACGACCCGGTCGCTCGGCCTGAAGCGGGGATTGTTTATCAACCTGGTCTGGCCTTCAGGAACCTTCGTCACCCAGAGCCATTGGCTGAAGGTAATGAGGCAGCATCCCGGCATTCCTCTCTCCGTCTTTTCGGGAGCGCTCCTTCTCTGGGCTCTCGCCACGATCCTTTTGAGGGCCTATCGCAGGGGAGGGACAGGTTGTCGGTAGGATCAGGTGGGTCCGCAGGGGAGCGACAGGTTGGAAATGGATTTGACCGTAATCCTTCCGGAGAGATAGCTTGTGCCTATTGAGTCGTGAACGAGACCAATCTTTAGGATTTTAACGAAAACTCTTGGTGGTGTGCTCGTGCTTCTGGCGATTTTTGCCGCGGCCTTCAATGGGTAACCCTACCAGAATGCTCACCTTCTTTCCCCCCGTCCAGAGTTAGTCGTCGGTGCCGACGACGACGAGCCGGAACCCGCGGTTGGTGTTCCGTGTCCTTGGATCGTTGCCGTTGCGAGACGAGGACCGCAGATGGATCTCCGCGGCAGCGTACCATGACCCGCCACGCACAACCCGGAAAGGAGTCCCGTCCGGATGTTTCTCGTTTTTGTTTGCACCGGGGGAAGCCTCCAGCGCATCCGCATCGTTCATCAAGGCCTGGTATATATCCTCGCACATTTCGCTTACATTGCCCCCGAGGTCGAAGAAGCCGAAGAGGTTCTCCGTGTAGCTGCCCACCCGCGCGGTTTTTGCCGAACCGTCGTCGTAAGCGTATGCCGTCAGCCATCTGTTTCCGGGGCGATCCCTCACCTCTTCCGAACCAGTGTAGTTCCCCGCCCTCTCCGGCGCGGGCCACGCGTTGCCCCACGGGTATTTCCCGGCCGAGCCCACCGCCGCGCTCCACTCCGCGTCCGTGGGCAGACGGTAGACCAGCCCTTTCTCCTGCTTCGTCAGCCAGTCGCACATCGCGCGAGCCTCCTGCCAGCTCACGCAGGTCACGGGATGATCATCGCTTTGACTGAAACCGGGCTTCTCCCACGAGGCTTTCTCATCCAGTTCCCAAGGCGTATAATACCCGCCCTTGTCATTGCGCTTTACCCTCGACACGTGAGATCCGCCCGTCTGCACATAGTCCATCACCCTTGCGTAGACCCGGAAGTCCCGCACCCGCGTCTCCGTGCGGCACATCCACACCCCTTCCTTCCCCGGAACCGGAACGAACTCCAAGCCCAGCGAGTTGACGAAGGGCGCTTCCTTCGTCGCCACGCGCAAGCGGTCCGCCGCCGACAGGGCCGGAGCGGCGGTGGGCTTCCCGAGCGAGGCGAGGTATTCCCGGTCCTCGAGGCTGAGGGTCTTCACCTCGACCTGGCCGGTGCTTCCGTCGGGGAGTTTTAGATGGACCTTGCCGTCCTCGACCTTGGTCAACTCGGCCTCGATCGTCTTGCCGGAGGATGCTTGCTTCCAAGTTCGAGCCGAGAGCGGGGCGGTGAAGGCGAGGAGCAGGGCGACGGCGGGAAGGGCGTGCTTCATCGCGTGAAAATAGCTAATCGCCCCGGCAAACGCAAGCCTCGCAGGGTAGGGACAGGTTGGAGATGGATTTGACCGAAATCCTTCCGGAGAGATAACTTGTCCCTGTTAATTGCATCGGCGACCCTATGGGCACGGGAATGCAACGCGACAAACACTGAAGTGGGAGTGCAGGGAGTGGCAAACGGCCTGGTCGCTGATAAGCGTTTGGCTACCACCTACGCCTATGACCCCGACACTCTGCAGTTCGCCAAATCCGACGTCTCCGATGGCACATCCTTAGGGGGTTGGCGGGAGATTCCGAACCTTTTCTCAGGCATGTATCAGTGCCTGTGGCAAATGTTCGTTGAGGACGAACCTCCGGGTTCATCGGGTCGGAAAAGTGAAATTGATGCCGACACCTCCCTTAAAATTGGCGGTGTTGAGATCCGGGTTCTCAACAAACTCCAGGGTTAGTCCCATCCCCTGCCATAGTTCTGTGATGAGAGCCTCGATCTGTTGCGGGCTGCGGCCCCGCATCAAGTGAAGTTCTGCGGCATCTGAAGGGGAAAGTCCGGTAAAGACTGCCTCAAGATAGGAGCGCATGGCGCCATTGTCGGCAAAACAAAAGTATTCAGTAACCAGCAGCGCGGCGGCATATTCACAAAAACCGCCCTGTGGGCTCTTTGCCGTTTGCCTGTTGAATTGATGGAGGGACAGCGAGAGAAATTTATCCAGCTTCGGAAGCGGCAGGCTCATAAATTGCACCTGATTTTCGAATCCGATTTGTTCATTCAGGTAGCGCCGAATCAACGACCTCTGATTGAAGAAGGTGAACTGTCCCGGGGAAGTCTGGAACGCACTGTAAAGCTCGGCGGTTCCCTCGCCTACCCACGCCGGCATTCCCAGCACGAGATAACCGACAGACGCCTGATGCGTCAGTTCGTGCACCAGGATGCGGTAATCGTCCCGCTTCCTGAGACTGAACTGGGAAGGTATCGAGGAGTCATGGACCCCGGTTAAGGCGGACAAAGGCACGTGAACTGCGTTCGTTAGGGGAACATAAAAAGCGCCCCAATTCTCCTGGGCTCCAGACGCTTTGAATTTCTCCAAAGAAGAATAGATAAATACGGGCCGCTTCTTTTTGTGATCCCGACCCCACAAAAGAGGCAGCGGTGAACTGCTCATCGCCACATCGACCGCTTCGCAGGTGATCGCGAGCGCTTCGGCCAACTCGGGGGACAGCTCGCTATCGGTCTTGAAATCATAATGGGTAGTCGTCCACCCGCTGCCTTCGGGCTTCCTTTTCAAATTCAGGGGTCTCGTTCTCCCTTCGGCACGTTGGGGCCAATGGTTCGCCACGGGAGGATACTCCGCGTCAAAGGCATCAAGGTCCTTTGCCCTCGACCGGACGAAATCCTGATCGGGCTCGCTCAAGCGTTCCAGCGGTATGCGGAAGAGGCGCTGACTTGGGAGGACGCGGATGAGTGCCGTCTCATTCGTACCGGAGACGAGCACCCCGTCAAGTTTCCGTCCCGAAACATCGGTCCATTCCCGCTCCAGGTTGAACGCCTTTTTGAGATCAATCGCGCGCAGTGTCTCAAGAATACTCGAAACACCGTCGCTGCCTCCGGAAGACGGAATCCTTTTCAAAAAATAGAAGAGGCCACCGCCTGTCAAAAGAACAAGGAGGATAAGAACGAAACATCCTCTAAAAATAGTCTTTTTCACCTCTATGTCGGGGTCGGTTAGCAGGCTAAAGATCAAGAGATAAACAGTCAATCGGCATTTGCCGCCCCATGGAACCTGCTATTTGTCAGAGCGAGCCCGCCCCCTGATACAGTCAGAGGAATTTTTAGACATGTTTCAGCGAATGTAAGATGCCGAGGAAGGTGATGATGGGAAAACTGTTCCGGAAGTCCCTTCCTGGTTAGTGAAACAAATTTGCTTGGAAAGCTAACTCCAAGGGGATTTAATCAAAGTTTCGCGGATCAACAATGAAACCCTGGAGTCTGCTTTTGATGGTTGCGGCAATGTCCCCCGGCTTCTCCCAGGAAGAGGGCGGGTTCCACGTGTTCACCGACAAGAAGGGGAAAACGATCTCGGCCAAAATCCTCTCCGTCGATGACTCCAGGCGCATGGCCGAAATTGAGCGGGAGGATGGCAGAACCTTTTCCATCGAAATCACCACCTTTTCGCTCGAGGATCAGCAGTTCCTCCGGGATTGGCTCGGACTTTCGTCGCGAGCCAGACCGGGTGGAAGCGAACCCGTCGTGAAGGGGAATCTCCGGGTCTTCGGCTCGCTTCGTAAAGGCGCCGAGATAGGGACGGGGCCGTCCGATGAATTTGACGACATCATCGGGGTCGAGGCCAGCGGGAACGGTTGGATCGCTCTCCGGGAGAACGGCGAAGTGCTCAGTTTTTCGGGGCGGGACGCCGGGATGTCAGAGGTGAGATCCGTCGGGAGCAACACCGGCTGGCTTGCCTATCTGAAAGAGGACGGGACCGTTTGGACCAGCAGTCAAAGCCAGGCTTTTCCGGGAGAACTCGAAAATGTGACCCAGGTCGCTGCCGGGTCAGGGCACATTATCGCCGTGATGGAGGATGGTACCGCGAAGGTGTGGGGCAGTCGCTACAAAGACGCTTCGGACGGGCCGGTGGATCCGCCCCTGCCGCTCGAGGGAGTGGTGGATGTGGCGACCTGCCAGGACAAGGTCGCTGCAGTTGATTCAGAGGGAGTGGTTCACTGCTGGACAATGCCGAAGCGCGGAGAGGAACTGAAATCCTCTGAAATCGAAGTGTATTCGCACCGGCTCGGCGACGGAGTGGTCGCGGTTGAAGGCAGCATTTTCCATTTTCTCGCTCTGACGGCCTCGGGTGAGGTCTACGAATGGGCGAGCGGTGACCCGTCACAAGCAGTCAAACCCGATGAGGGACCAAGCGGCGCCGCCACTGCGATTCGGGCGAATGGATCGACCCGGGCCGCACGCCTCGAGGACGGATCCTGGGTTGCGTGGGGGCAGAGCGGGAATTCCGGAATCGTGGAAAAAATCAAGGACCTCGGCCCGGTCCCCGACATCGCCTTTTTCAGCGAGCCGATGAAAGACAGCGACGCATTTGTCGTCTGGATCGAGCCTTGACCGAATCAGTCCCCTGATGATCCACGCCCTTCTTGATACCACCAAAGTTATTGGAACTCTCGACCGCGAGGGCGGCTCCTTCGAGGTGTGTGCCGAGGCCACGGCGAACCATGCTCATGGAGACAACCTTCTCACTGTCAATCTTCGCTCCTATCTTCGTTCGACGCAGCATGTCCATCTGGGCGAAACGGTCGTGCCTGACTGGCTTCCAACCCCGCAGGTCGTTACCGAGCATGTTGCCATCGATGAGGCCCACGAGATGACCAATGAAATCTTTGCGAGCTGGTGCCGCAAGGTCGCGGAATCGATTCCGCATTAAGACGGGCATTCATCCGAGACCCGCACCTCCACCGACATGCGGGCCAGTCTCCGGTAAAGGTTTCGCAGGGAAAGGAGCGGCCACCAGCGATAGAGGTAGATCTCAAGAGGTCTCCACATGGCGACCCATCCGACGATGGAGAGTCCTTCCCGAATGAGCTCCTGCCAGTTTTCGCCCGCGGAGGTGAGCCCCACGTTGGCGGTCACCTGACAGGCGATCAGGAAAAGGATGCCAACGAGGAGCGCCGTGCGTCCCTCACGCATGAGTCGTTTGAATTCCCGCCAGGTCATCTCGGCCTGATACTCGAAGTAGTGGGCAACGGAGTCCGCGACCCGCTTCCGGGAATCTTCCCCGTTTGACGGGGCGTTGGCGAGATGGATGACGAGCTTCAGTTCGTGCTGGCGGGGATGTTCGCGGGCCCAGCTCACGATGAACTCCTCGGCGTTGCGATCCAGATCCCGTTCATGGAAGGGCGAGGGATCCATCGAGTTGAAGAGTTGATTCAGCTCATTCAACTTCAGTTCAATCAGTCCTGTCATGTCCGGGTGCGGGGTGACTCGATTAGAAACCGGGAAGGCGATTCGTCGCAAGCAGAAAGGGAAACCGACTCACGGACTTGTCTTTCCCGGGAAAATTCGAAAAACTTTGGGCGATTCTTGGGTTTCCGGGGTGTAATCCCTGTCTTCGCCACAGCTTACAGTGATGATGAATTTGCCAGGTTGTTCCAAGCCGGAAAACGAGTTGATGAAATATCTTCTCATTCTCATTTTAGCTTCCCTTCCGCTCATCGTGGTCTCCGCAGATCCTGAGCCCGGCGCAGCGTCGCCTGGCGAGCAACTTTTTGTGAGGCGACTTATCCCGCTTTTTCACGAGAAATGTCTTTCCTGCCACGGACAGGATGAAGGGAAAATTAAGGGTGGTTTTGATCTCCGTTCGCTCGAATCAGTCCAGCAAGGCGGCGACAGCTCGCTTCCCGGAATCGTGGCCGGCAAGCCGGAGGAAAGTCCGCTTTATCTCGCCTCGACCCGTGATCATGAAGACTGGGAGGCGATGCCTCCGAAAGAGACGGACCGCCTTTATGAGGAGCAACTCGGCTGGATCCGGGAATGGATCGCCGCAGGTGCTCCGTGGCCCGACGAGGCAAGCGTAAAAACCATCGCCACCGCCTATGCGAAAGCCTGGGAAGCAGAGGATGGCATCATTGTTAAAACAGCGGGCGGCCTCTCTGAAGAGTGGTCGAACCGGAGATACCAGCCGGAGGGATTGTGGGGATATCAAGCCGTGCGGATGGTGGACTGGGCTGGACCGGAAGGCCGGTTGCGGGAGGGAGAGCACCCCGTAGACGCGCTCATCGCCAAACATCTACCCGAAGGTGTGACGCCCGCGCCCTCTGCTGATCCACGGGTCTTCCTTCGTCGCGCCACCTTCGATCTCACCGGTCTTCCTCCCACACCCGAAGAAATTGCCGCCTTCGAAGCCGAATCCCTTCGCGACTCCGAAGCCTCCATCCGCCATCTCATTGATCGCCTCCTCGACTCGCCCCATTACGGCGAGCGCATGGCGCAGCACTGGCTCGATGTGGTGCGCTACGCCGATAGCAGCGGCTTTGCGAACGATTACGAGCGGGGCAATGCGTGGCGTTATCGGGACTACGTGGTGAGGTCCTTCAACGAAGACAAACCCTACGACCGCTTCATCAAGGAGCAAATCGCCGGCGACGAGATCGATCCGGCCGATCCCGAGCTGCTTGTCGCGACTGGCTTTCTCCGCATGGGGCCCTGGGAACTGACCGGCATGGAGGTCGCGAAGATCGCCCGGCAGCGTTTCCTCGACGACGTCACCAACAGCGTCGGCGAGACCTTCCTCGCACATTCGCTGCAATGCGCGCGTTGCCACGACCACAAGTTCGATCCGGTCCCGACGCTCGACTACTATTCGATCCAGGCGGTCTTCGCGACAACCCAACTCGCCGAGCGTGAGGCGGCCTTTCTCCCTGACGAAAACACCAAGGGCTTCGAGGAGCGGGCCTACCTGGAGCAACGCCGCGAGGAATACCGGGGGACCCTTGCCGAACTCGACCGTGTCCTGGTGGAGAATGCACAGACCTGGTTCCGGGAGAACGGCAAAGATCCCGCGCCGTGGAATGCGGCGGTGGCGCAAGCGGAGAAGAATCCCGGAAAAGGGGGGCGACGCGACTTCTCCGACGTTTTCAGTGCGGCGCGCAATGCCTTGATGAAGGCCGGTGTACCGGAGAGCGAATACCCGCCGAAGCTGGTCGGTTTCACCCCCGCGCAGTTCGGCATGGAACGTGTCGCCCGCAAAGGCTTCGAGCGGCTCCGCTGGGAGATGGACCGTTACGAGCCCTACGCGCTGGCCGTTTATACCGGGGCGACGCCCGAGGTGAAGGCCGTCCTCGCGCCGGTGCGGATTCCCAACGACCCCATGGTCGGAGGCGAGCTGGAGAAAACCTGCATCCTCACCGGAGGTGATCCCTTTGGCACAGGACCAAAGGTGAAGCCGGGGGTGCTCTCGGTCCTGAACAGCACGGCTGAGCTCGGGGCGGCTCTGCCCGAGACGCCGCAGGGGCGCCGCATCGCCTTTGCGGACTGGGTCGCGCACCCTGAGAATCCCCTCACGACCCGGGCCATCGTCAATCGCGTCTGGATGTGGCACTTCGGTGAGCCGATTGCAGGCAATCCGAACAACTTCGGCAGCACCGGAAAAAAACCGACTCATCCTGAGTTGCTCGATTGGCTCGCGGCGACCTTTGTCGAGTCGGGCTGGAGCTTCAAGGAACTGCACCGGGTCATCATGACCAGTTCCGCCTATCGGCGGAGTTCCACGTTTGAAGTTCAACGTTCCAAGTTGGGGAGAGAAGAGTTGGAGAAAGCTTACGCGGTCTTCAAGCCGAGGCGCCTTAGCGCGGAGGAGTTGCGGGACGCGATGCTAGCGGCGACGGGCGAGCTGAACCGGACCCTCGGCGGCATCCCGAACCGTCCCGAGATCAATCTTGAGGCGGCGATGCAGCCGCGTCAGGTCATGGGCACCTTCGCCTCGGCCTGGGTGCCGAATCCACTCCCGGAACAACGGCATCGTCGCTCGCTCTATGCCTTGAAATTGCGCGGTCAGGCCGACCCGATGCAGGAGGTGTTCAACGCGCCGACGCCTGATTTCTCCTGCGAACGCCGCGACGCCAGTACGGTGACTCCGCAGGTCTTCGCCCTCTTCAACAGCCAGGCGAGCCAGGCGCGGTCGCTGGCACTGGCGAAACGGGTCCTTGGCGAGGCGAAGGATGATGCATCAGCGATCCGGGGGGCATTCTTGTTGGTATTGGGACGCGAGGCAACGGACGAGGAAATCGCGACCTGTTTGGATCATTGGCAGGCGATGGTGCCGGTGCAGGAAAAGGCCGTCTATCCCGCGTTCGAGCCGCCTCTAACGGTGCGCCGCGAGGCGGTCGAGGAAAATACGGGCGAGAAGTTCTCCTTCGACGAGAAGCTGCACGCCTACGCCGACTTTGTTCCTGATCTCCAGCCGGGGGATTGTGATGCGAGGACAAGGGCTTTCGCCGACGTGTGTCTGGCGCTGCTGAATGCGAACGAGTTTGTCTATGTGTATTGAAAAAACAGCGAGATTCGAGGGAGGTTTTGTCGGATCCCGATCTGCGTTCATCTGCGGCAATCCGCGCTCATCTGCGTTGAAGAGAATGGAAAGCAAATGGCCGCGAATGGGCCGCAAATTTTCGCAAATAGTCGAGGACTTGGATCGCAGATTTCCGCAGATGGGACGCGGATGGACGCGGATGTTTTTCACGAAGTTCACCCAAGTTGCGCCTTCCCAGCCATGAAACCCCGTCCCTATTTCCCCTGTGCTGGTGCCCGCGCCTTCCATGCGCCGACCCGGCGTGAGTTTGTCTACGGGCTCGGTGCCTCGCTCGGCAGCGTCGCTTTCAGCGCCCTCCTTGCCGAGGAAAAGGCCAAAGCCGGACCACTCGCTCCCAAGCCCGGTCATTTCCCCGAGGCCAAAGCAAAACACATCATTTTCCTGATGATGGAGGGAGGGCCTTCGCACATCGACACTTTCGACCCGAAGCCAATGCTTGAAAAAATGCACCTCAAGGAGTTTGTCCGTGAGGGCAAACAGAAGTCGGCGATGGAGAGCGGGAAGCGCTACTACGTGCAAAGCCCGTTCAAGTTCATCAAAGCCGGACAGAGCGGGGCGGACATGGCGGAAAACTGGTCGCACCTCGCCCGGGTCGCGGACGAGATCTGCTTTTTCCGTGGCTGCACCGTCGACAGCGTGAACCATCCCACGGCGATGTTTCAGATGAATACCGGCAACCGCTTTGGCGGTGATCCGGGGATTGGCTCGTGGGTGAACTACGGACTCGGTTCGGTGAATCAGGACCTGCCCGGTTTTATCGTCCTGCCCGAGGTCAGCTACCCTCAGGGCGGCGCGGCGAACTGGAGCAACGGCTACCTGCCCGCCAGCTATCAGGGTACGCCGCTGCGCCCGAAAGGTTCGCCCATTCTTGATCTTTCGCCGCCTGCGGGGGTGACGCGGGACCATCAGCGGAAGAACCTCGATCTCATCACCTCGTTGAACGCGGCTCATGCCGCAGAGCATCCCGACCACGCCGAATTGAGCGCGCGGATGGACAGCTACGAGCTTGCTTTCCGCATGCAGATGCAGGTGCCCGAGACCGTCGACCTTTCCAAAGAAAACGAAAAGACCAGGGAAGCCTACGGCATTGGCAAGGACACGACCGATGCCTTCGGGCGCAAATGTCTCCTCGCCCGCAAGCTCGTCGAGAAGGGGGTACGTTTCGTGCAGCTCTATCATGGGTCATGGGACAGCCACGACTACATCGAGCGGGCCCACGGCAATCTCGTCGCAGGGGTCGACCAGCCCATCGCCGCGCTCATCGCCGATTTGAAGGAGCGCGGGCTGCTCGATTCGACCCTCATCGTCTGGTGCGGGGAATTCGGCCGCACGCCTGACAACGGGGTCCGCGGAGGCACCGCCTACGGCCGCGACCACAATCCCAATGCCATGACGATCTGGCTCGCCGGCGGCGGTTGCAAGGCCGGACACACCATCGGCGCGACCGACGAACTGGGGATGGAGGCGGTCGAGGGCAAGGCCCACGTCCGCGATTTCCACGTCACGCTCTTGCGTTTGTTAGGGCTCGACGACAACAAGCTGAACTTCTATCACGCGGGACGCTTCAAGCAGCTTTCGCAGTTCGGAGGCACGGTCATCAAGGATCTCATTGCCTGAGGCAGGGAGCGGAGAGGATTCATCAAATCCGGAGGTTCACCGAATCCCGGTGGCGGCGCCGATGAAATCCTGGGGGCCGTTGTTTTTCCCGGATCCTGAAACAGTCCGCTGCCAGACTCCCTGAAATCGTCTGCTGCCGTCCGGGAGGACATAGGCGTGGCTCTGGGCCAGCGTGTAACCCTCGTTGCGGAGGCGGTTGAGAGTTTCCGTGAACTGGGCCTCGGTCTGGTCAATGCGGTAGTACCACTGGATACGTTCCGGATCTGGATTGGCGGCAAAGGCGATGCGGAACTCGTGAGCGCCGTTGTTCCAGCGACCCTCGACTGCTTTGATCCAGTGACCGCGCTCCCAGAACGTTTTTTCGAATCCCCGGTTTTTCTGCCGGATGTAGGTGTCGAGAGCGAGCGGCGACATCCACGAAGTGAAATCCTCGGATGTCACCCCATCGCGCTGAAGAAGGGGAAGCGATGGGCTCAAGGCTCCGTCTTCCACCATCGTTACCGGGATGGCACGGGGAACCTCGTTTACCGGCTGATTGATTGAAACGGGAGGTTTCTCCGGGATCTGGATTTCCGCGATAGCCGCATCCGCTTGAGCGGTTTCCGGCTTCGTTCTGACATAAAAAGTCACCAGTCCGATGCCGACGGCGGCAATAATAAGAGGCATCACTACTGTCCTCGTTTCGGGAACGGGGCGGTAGGATTGCTGGATGCTGGAAATGGGATATCGCTCGTACACCTCTCTGAGCCTGTCGTGTTTCGGAATTTCGTTATAACGAAAGAGCAGAAAGGGTGCAATCCTGATTCGTGATTTTTTTGTTTCAGAGCCACTTGAGCGTCCGGGCACGGGTGAAAATGAGGGCGCAGCGTATCGAATCCTGAGGAAGGCCGGTCATGCGCTGGAGAACCTCACGATAAGTTTCGAGTTGGGGCCGGTATTTGGCGACTGCGGCCGCGATTTCATCATCATTGCCCACGCGATCAGTCTTGAAATCGAGAATCGTGGCGGCGGTGGCGCGTCCGCCCGCCTCGCGCTCGATCACGACCCGGTCGAAGGTGCCCGAAAGCCACTCCTCGCCGAGAAGAATCTCGAAATTCTTTTCACGCCAGACCTCTGCGTGCGGGCCGGGACAGGAGAGGGCGGCGTGCAGCGCAGGCACGGCGAGGACTCCGCGCACCTGATCGAGGGCGTCCGCGAGCGAGCCCGAGCCAGGATGGCGGGAAGTCCAATCCGCGGCGAGGGACTCAAGATCGAAGGTCCCGCTCCACTCGAGCGCTTCAAACAGCGCGTGGACGAGCGTGCCGAATTCGCGCGCCTCGCCGCCCTTGCGGCTGAAAAGCTGGGCCGCGCTGACCGTGATGATCTCCGATCCGCTCGGCGTGCGGCGGCGCGGGCGGAAGCGGCCGAGGGCCGGATCGACGCCCGTTGAGGAATGGGTCACCTCTACTGGCGCTTCTTCGGCGGGGTGGAAGGCCTCATACCAGCGCCGGTTCGTTCGGGCTGTGGCGCTCTCGTAGAGAATTTTCGCGGCCACGTCTCCGAAGTGAATCTCGCCCGGATCACCCGCGAGAGTATCTTCGAGCAGCTTCACGAAATTTCGCGAGGTGGAGCTGGAGCCGCGGGGCATCGTGATGAGGTAGTTGGCCCGGCTCGCGCGCGTCATCGCGACGTAGAACTTGCAGAAATTCTCATAGGCCGCCTCGGCGGCGCGCTCGGCCGCATAGTCCGCCAGCACGGGATCGGCGGCGACGAATTCCTTGCGCGGCATTTCCAGCACCCACTCGACCTCGCGGGCTTCGTCCTTTTTCGCCCCGATCTCGCGACGGGCCGTGTCGAGGGAGTTTCCGTCGAGCTCGGGGAGAATGACCGCGTCAAAGGTCAGTCCCTTCGACTTGTGAACCGTCATCACCTGCACGACCTGGCCGGCGACGGCCTCGCGGGTGCGGTAGGTCTCAAGAAAGGCGAGAAACTCGTCGATGTCGCGGCTGCCCGATTCGTCGAAAATCCGTGCGGCGAGGGCGAATTCCTCGGCCCGGCCACGGGTGAAATCATCGAAGGGCGCGTCGTGCGCCGTCTCGAGTTCGCGCGTCCAATGGCGCGAGACCGCTTCGAAGTTGCCCTCGAAGAGTTCGGCGAGGAGATTCGAGGAAAAGGCGAGTGAAGAGATCTCCCGAGACTCTAACATTCCTCCCAACGGTCCCATGCGCAGATGCTCCCACGCGAAAGTGTCGCCGGGATGCGCCGCGATCTGGAAGAGGCTCATGAGCGCGCGGTTCAGCGGATTGTCCGAGGCGATGAAGATCTCCGACTCGCTCACCACCGGGATGCGCGTGAGGCCGCGGAGGGCGTCGACGAGTTCCTCGCCCGAGCGGTTTTTCTGCACGAGGATGGCGCAGGAAAGACCGCGCCGCACCGGATCGATCTCCTCGAGGATCGCGGCGACGAGGGCGTCGATATCGCCGGGCTCGGGCTTTTCTCCCGAAGGCGCCACGGGATTCAGCAACAGGGTGATGCCCTCGTAGTCTTCGCCTTTCGAAGAGACGAGGTGATCGTGCCATTCCCACTGCTCGATCGCGGCGACGGGCAGCTCGAGCGCAGCAAGGGCGGCCTTGTCGCCGAAGACGCGGTTCACCGGATCGATCACGTCGTGTCCCGACCGCCACGAGATATCGAGGTGACGCCGTTTTACGCGCTCCTCGTGTTCGTTGTAGCGGGCCGCGATGTCGGTGAAGAGCCGCGTGTCGCCGCCGCGCCAGGCATAGATGGCCTGCTTGAGATCGCCGACCTGGAAGAGCGAGCGCGTCCCCGAGGTGTCCTGCACGACCTCGTCGATGAGATTCTCGATGACGCGCCACTGGAGGAGGTTCGTATCCTGGAATTCATCGAGGAGCCAGTGATCGTAGCGCGCGTCGAGGCGGTAATCGATGCGGAGACGGTCATCGTCTCCGGGGATCTGCGTGAAAATGGGCGAGTCGTCCGCGTTGCCCTCGCCGCGTCCCGCGAGGAGCAGCTGCACGTCCTGGAAGGTGAGGAGACCGCGCCGCCGCACCTGTCCTGAATAAGCCGCCTCATAGTGATGGAGCAGTTCGCGCACGCCGCGGGTGCGCTCGAGTTTCGCCTTCAGCTCGCCGCCGACGATCCATTGAAAGAGACGGCGGAGCGGCTCGCAGCCGTTGGGTCCGAGGGTATGGACGGTGCGGTTGAATTTGATCGCGGCGGAGCCGGAGGCAAGGTCGCGCCAGGCGGCGAGGACGCGCTCCGCCACATAGGCGATGCGTCCGGGCAGCGGGAAGCCGGGTGTGAAGTCGGCGATCTCGTCGAAAAACTCGTCCCAGTATTTCCATTCGACCTTGTCGCCCGCCGCTTCGATGGCCTTCAGCGCTGCAATCAGTCGCCCGCTTTCCTCGCGGGGGACTATCCCTTCGACAAACCAATGGCTGCCACCATCCTCCCAGATCGCGGCGGCGTTCCCCCAGCGCTGGGAGGAGGGAGCATTCAAATAGAGATCATGAAGATCGTCGATGTACCCATCCAACTGTTTGGCGACGCGGTTCTCATCCGATCCGAGGGTGGCGAGACGGAAGGCCTCGAGAAAGGCGGTCTGGGCCGGATCCTCGCCCTTCCCCGAAAAAGGACGACGCGTGAAGACGGCATCATAGACGCTCGCGCGGGCCACAGTGGACTGGTAATCGTCCATCGTCTCGAAGTCGCCGGTGAGACCGAACTCGGAGGGGAAGGCGCGCAGCAGGTTCGCGAAAAAGCTGTCGAGCGTGCCGAGAAAGAGTCGCGGCATCCGCGAGATGAAGACGCGGAGGAGGCGCGTGTAATCCTCCGGTGTGAGCGTGGCGAGGACGGGTGCGAGCGGATCCTCGCGGTCACCGGCGAGGGCGGCGGCCTTCTTCGGATCGGAGGCCGCCTCGGCCAGTTTCACGAGGATGGAATCGAAGAATTCCCCCGCCGCCTTCTTCGTGAAGGTCGCCGCGAGGATGCGCTCGGGTGCGACAGGCTGGCCGCTGCGAAGCTGCAGCGCCATCAGGGCGATGTAGCGGTTCGTGAGCTGCCACGTCTTCCCCGACCCCGCCGAGGCGAGGATCATTTCGTGAGGGAGTTGGAAGGGGTTGCTCATCAGACAGGGTTATGTGCCGCACCCAACCCTCTCGGGTCGACGGCATCGGCGGCGGTCGGGGAGAGCATGGCGCGGAATTCGTCCCACTCGGGCATTCGTTCGTTGGCAGGCCAGAAGATCCCGTCGCGGATGGACCGGATGACGCCGGCGGCGCAAGTTTGGGCGGATGTCAGGATGGACTCGTCGAGGCCGGTCCAGGGATCGAGTCCGATCTCCTCGGCGGTACGTCCGAGGGTGACGTAGCCGGCGGTGATGGTCTCGCCGGGAAAGCGCTGCGAAAGGGCGAGGTGATAGAGCGGCACCTGCAGATCGATCCACCGCAGCTCCTTGCCCTTCGCATCGACGGTGCGCGACCAGGCGGGGAAAGACGCGGGATCCTCGGTGCGCTTCACGTTGACGAGGTGAAAACGATCGACGGTTTTGCGGCGTCCGTTTTCCATGGGCGAGAGGGTCTTGAAATCGAAGACGCGGAGCCCCTCGGAGGGATGGCGTTCGATGCGGTCGATCCGGCCGGTCACGGGCATGCCGTCGATCGCAAAGGCCCACGATTCGGTTTTCCCGAGTTCCGCCTCGACCTCGAGGATCTCCCAACCGTTTGAGCGCTGTTCCGCTTCGATCGCGGCCCAGCGGGCGAGGCGTCGTCGCGCGGCTTCGCGTTGGATGAGGAGGGGAGTGGAAAGACGCGGCCCGAAGTGCCACGCGAACCAGCGGTCGATCCCGGCCGCGAAGGCGGCCTCGATGACGCCGGCATCGGTGGAGCGTCGCAGTTCCTCGTCGCGTCCGTAGGCTTCGAGGGCGGCGTGGATGGCATTGCCGAAATCGCGGGAATCGAGTTCGCTTTTGCCCGCCTCGACCGGCTCCATCCCGAGGCCGTGTTTCAGGTAAAAGCGGAAGGGGCAGGTCAGGTAGGTCTTGAAGCCGGTGACGCTGATCCGGGTGAAGATCTTGTGTTCGGCCGGCAGTGGCGCGGGTTTCAACTGCCAGGCGAGGGTGCGGGCGGGCGGGATGTGTCCGGCCTCGCTCTCGCGGAAGAGGCGCAGGGTCCGTGAGGCGAGCTCGTGATCCTGACATTGAAACAACAAACGCGAGGGACGCAAAGGATCGCCGGTGGCGGAGAAACGTCCGAAGAGGAGATCGAGCCGGCCGTTCTTTCGTCGTGTCTCGACGAGGAGGGCGAGGACGTAGGCGTCGCGGGCGAAACGGGCGTCATTGTCGGGCACGCCGAGGAGCTTGCGGGCCGAGTCGGGAAGGAAGGCGTGTCCAACGAGCGACTCGGGCACGGCGTGATCGTTCATGCCGGTGACGAGGAGGTGGGGGGCGTCCTCCCAGATCAGTTCGAGCCAGCCTTGCAAGTCGAGATCTCGCGGTCCGCGCTCGAGATTGACGCGGCATTCCCCGAGCGAGGAGAGAAGGAGGTAAAAGCGGTCATCGGCTCCGGGCTTCTTCGGGAAGGCGGGCGCGGCGGAGGCCAGGTCGGACTCGAGCGCGTGGATCGCGGCGGCGACTTCAGCGAAGACGGCGGTCTCGGGATCGTGGGGGGAAAGGCGCTTTTCGGCGAAGACGGCGGCGAGGAAAGCGCAGAGTTCTTCGGTGAAGTCGCCCTTGCGGAGACGGGCGACGAAGGACATCGCCCCCTCGAGGACGGTGGCGAGAGTGGTGGTTTTGTCAGGCTGGCGGGCGATCGCGTCGAGGGCGTCGTCGAGATCACCGGGGAGGTGGCGGAAGGAGAGCTCGTCGGAGTCTTTCAAGAGCCAGCCGGAGCGCAGGGAATCGCGCCGGGCTTCGGGCAACATCGCAGTGGCGAAGCCGGGGCAGCGGAGGAGCTGGCGGAAGGTGTCGTAACGTTCCGACGCGAGAAGCTCGGAAACGAGGCGCAGGAGATGGACGATGCCCTCGCGCGAAACGGCGCGTCCGGCGGGATCGTAGGTGGGCAGTCCGTGGGCGGCGAAGCGGTGTTCGAGAGTGGGCGCGAGCTCGGGATCGGGCAGACCGATCGCGGCCGAGGCGGCGGGATCCTCGTAGGAGGCGAGGAGTTCGCGGCAACGGTCGGCCTGGGCGAGCGGATGGGCACAGGGATGGAGGGTGCCGGCGGGATCGGTGAAAGCGATCTCGCGCTCGAGCCAGGTCAGGGGACACGGTCGTCCGAAATCGTCGAAGGAGTCGGCTTCGTTTTCCGGGGCGGCCACGAGCAAGGTGACGGGCAGCGCGGCGGCGTGGTGGGCGAGCGCCCCGGCCGCGAGCGGGCGCAGATCAGGCACGGCCGCGACGACGAGGTGGCGGATCGTCGCGGGGAGAACTCCGGCTTTGGCCGCCTCGAGCGAAGCGAGCCCGGGATCGCGAAAGCCACCCGCTTCGATGAGCGTGATGGCGGCCTCCTCAAGGGCGGCGAGTTCCTGCCAGCGGGCCGTTTCGATTTCGGATTCGGCGAGACGTTCGGCGGCGGCGCGGAAGTCGAGTCCGGATTCGATGAGGAGATCCCGCACTTCGAGGAACTCGGCGGCATGCCGGTCCGCCCAGGCGAGATGGCGCTCGACCGGCTCGACCGGGAAGAGGCGGCGAAAAGCCGTCGTTGGCAGTCGCAGAAGGAGGGCGCTCCAGAGGAGTCGCGAGGTCTGAGGCGAGGCGACGGGGAGCCCGCTCGACGCCAGCCGGGCGGGAGCAAAAAGGTAATTCGGCGTCACCACGAGCGGAGGCAGCACCGCGGCCTCGCGGGTGGCGGCGTGGCGGGCGAGTCCTTCGCGCAAACGGCGGCCAGCCTGACGGGTCGGGACGACGACGAGGTGATCGGAGAGGTCGAGCATTCCGCTCCCGTCCCAGCCGGCTGCCAGAAATGCGACGGTGGAGTCGAGCACGGGCTGATCCCAGCCGAGGAAGTGGCGTTCCCATGCGGCCGAACTCACTGAGGATTCCGACATCGGGGAAACCGCCGCGAAGAGTGGCAACTCGGTCTGTTCTTCCCGTTTTGGCGAGGGCATGATGATCAACGATTCCGCGACTCCCAGAATTTCTGCTCGAGGAGTTCGTGTCGGGCCACGATGCTACGGTAAAAGCGCAGGGTCAGTTCTTTTTTCTCCTCGTCCTTCAGTTTCCAATCGAGGGCGCTTTCCCTGAGGCGTTCGACGAGGCGGGAGATGGCAAGGGCGAGGGTCACGGAGATGTTGAAGCTCTCGGTAAATCCAAACATGGGGATGCGCAGGTATCCCTCGGCGGCGGCCATGGCGGAGTCGGAGAGCCCCTTGTGTTCTGATCCGAAGAGGAGCGCGACCGGCTTGTCGATGGGCAGGTTCAACAGATCGTAACCGTCCTCATTGGGGGAAGTCGCGATGAGCCGGTAGCCTTTGACCTTGAGGGTCTCAATAGCGGACTCGGGGCGGTGGTAGTGGTGCAGGGTGAGCCATTTTGAGCTTCCCATCGAAACGTTGTTGTTGGGGCGATAGTCGTTTCGTCTTTCGACGATGTGGACATCCTGCAGCCCGAGGCAATCGCAACTGCGCAGGCAGGCGCTCGCGTTGTGCGGCTGGTAGATATCTTCGAGGAGCACCGTGAAATGTCGCGTCCGTTCATTCAGGACGGCGGCGATTTTCTCCCGTTTGTTGTCGGTGATCTGCCGTCCGAGAAATTCGATCAGTTCGTCATCGGCGGTCATCCTCAGTTGTCCCATCGCGGCTTTTTCACCCCGATATAGGCGATGAAGAGCCCCAGGGCGACGTGGACTAGCAGAACCAGAAACGCCAGCCACATCGGGGCGAGCCAGGTGTCGGTCACTTCCTCAATGTAGCGGAAATAGTCGCGCTGCATCCCGTCCATGATCCCGGCCCAGCTCCAGTAGGCGGAGATGAAGGGGCGCGAGAGCCAGCCCGCCCATTCCGGGAGAGCGAGGACGGCCCCGGAAAGCGGTAGCTGAAATCCGACAAGGTAGATACTGAGCAGTGAAGCCTGATCAGCGGTTTTGGCGAGCGAGGAGATGCCGAGACAGATGGCGGTCATGGCCCCGTTCACAAGAAGAAGGAGGAGCAAATGCGGGACAAAACTCTGCGAGGGAATCTCGCAGACACTCTGCACAAAAATGGCCATCCAGAAGGATTGGAGGAGCACCAGCACCGAGAGAAAAGCGAGTTTGCTCGCGATGTAAACGACCGGCCGGACCCCCCCGAGTTTCTCCTTCTCGAAAATGTATCGTTCCCCCGCGATCTCGCGGGCGGAGTTGTTTGAGCCCATCAGGGTGAGGAGAATGACCTGGAACATGACAAGCCCCGAGACGACCCCACCGAGATTCAGATTAAAGGCCATCGCTTCCTGCTCGGCCTTGTATTCGCTGAGCGCCGGGAGTGTATCCGAAAGCCGCCGGGTTTGCTCAACACCCTCCAGTTCAAAGATAATGACGAGGAAGGGGAACCCGATCATGATCGCGAGTTGCAGAAAAATCTGTCCTTTGTCGCGGAAGAAAATCTTCCAGCGCCGCGAGAGAAGCGCGAAGAACTGCGGGAGTGCTCCCGGGGTCACCGCCGAGACCGAGGACTCGGTATTCGCGGGGTTTTTGAAGGCAAAGGATTCGTAATAGGCGAGACGGTGTTTTTCCCAGCTTTCCGCCCACTCTTCTGTTTTGCGTTTCGCAAGACGGGGGTAGACATCCTCGGCCTTCTCGACGCTGAAGTAATGCTCAAGGGCCCTCGGTGGTCCGTGGTAAACCACCCGTCCCGCGTCGAGGACGAGAACGGAATCGTAGAGGTCGAGGTTGGCGAGGCTGTGGGTCACGTTGGCGACGAGACGATGCTCATTTCGGCTTAGCTGATGCATCAGTTCGACGATCTCCTGCTCGCTTTTCGGATCAAGGCCGCTTGTGACCTCATCGCAGAGCAGAAGCACCGGATCGGTCACCAGTTCGAGGGCAAGCGAGAGACGGCGGCGTTGCCCCCCGGAAAGCACCTTGACCTGGCGGTCGCGGATGGCTTCGAGTCCGGTGGAGGCGAGGACACTGTCGACGAGGTCATCAAAGGCGGCGCGGTTTTTGGTTTCGGACCGGAGCCGGACCGCGCTCTCAATGTTCTCCTCAACGGTGAGGGCTTCAAAGGCGATGCTGAATTGCGGGACGTAGCCAATTTCGGAATGTTCGAGATCACCCTCCTCGGAGAGATTCCTTCCGTTCCAGAAAATGCTGCCCCCGGTCTCCTGGTTGATGCCGGCAATCAGCTTGAGAAGAGTTGATTTTCCGCAGCCGGAGGGGCCCACGATGGCCATGAAATGTCCGGTGGGGACCTGGAGGTTGATATTCTGAAGCAGGGGGATCTCTTCCTTCCCCTTCTGAATCGTGAATTGGATTTCTTTTAGATCGAGCACAGGGGAAGTTTTAAGAGCTTCGGGCTGGCAGTGCAATAGTGGAGACGAAAGAAATGCGGGCTCGGAAATCGTCGTTTTCCGCCATGAATTTTTCTTTACCGGGCCCGCCATCATGGCGATTCTTCAGGCATGCCTCCGAAGTCCCGCAAAAAGTCGAAGCGTTCCTTTAATCCGCTCGCGATCGTCCTGATAGGCGGAGGCGTACTGCTGGTGGCGATCGTGGTGGTTCTTCTCATCGCGAAATCGGCGATCAACGGATGGCTGCACGGGGATGGTTTTCGTGACTGGCTCGCGGCGCGATGCTCGGCCGCGTTGCGTTCCGAGGTCTCTCTTGCCGAGATGAAGTGGGAGGGTTCGGAGGTCTACACGTCCAGTTTCAACGCTCTTGGCAGCGAGGCGGCTGCATTCTCCAAACTGGGGCTCGACGGGGTTCGCGCCAAAATGGGAGGGATTCAGAACAAGGCCTTCGAGGTTCCTGAAATTTCGGTGAATCGTCTCAATCTGGAGTTTTCGTCCAGACGAAAGGAGGGGAAGGCTCCGGAGGAATCGACCTTCAATTCGGGGGCGGCGGAAGGTCCGGCCCTGCCATCGTGGCTTTCCCGGTTCACGCCGGACCGGGTCGAGGTGGATCGTATCCTTGTCTCCAGCGCGAACATCGCGGTCGAGAACGAGGCCGGGCCGGTTTTTCTTCTGAGCGGGACCCGGTCCACGATGGAGCCTGATTTTCAGGCGGGCTCGTGGGAGATCTCGGCGGAAGGGGGGAAAATCGCCGTGCCCGACCAACCCGAGATTCGTCTCAAGGATCTCGGACTGCGATGGCGGGGGAAGGAACTCTTTATCGATCAATGTGCCCTCGGGATTTACAAGGACGGGCATATCGACGGGAAAGGGGAGATCGGGTTCGAGGACCACGGTCACTTTGATGTCTCTCTGGAAATCTCGTCGATTCAGGTGGACGAACTGGTGAGCGGAGAATGGCGTGACCGCCTTTCCGGTGTGATTGACGGTCCGGTCAGAATCACCGGGGCACCGGGAGCTCTGGTCTATGAGGGAACGATGAATGTGACGGAAGGGGTGATCGAAGCCATCCCGGTGCTGAAGCGCATCGCCCAGTACACCCGCTCGGAACGATTCAATCGCCTCGTTCTGAACCAGGCCACGGTGGATTTCAAAAAAACCGACGGTCGGGTTGAACTGAGAAATCTAGTCCTCCAGTCCGACGGGCTCGTCCGGGTGGAGGGACAGATCGATCTCGCCGGTGACCAATTATCCGGGGACCTGCGTGTCGGGGTCACGCCGGGAACGATGCGCTGGATCCCCGGAGCGGAGCGACTTGTCTTTGTAGAGGATCGTGACGGGTTCCGTTGGGCTCCCATGAAATTGTCGGGAACAACGATTGAGCCAAAAGAAGATCTCACCGGCAGGCTGGTTGCTGCGGCGGGCGAGGCGATTGTCACGGAGTTGCCGACCGGAGTAATTGAAGGTGCTCAGGAGCTCCTGAACCCCTCAGCAGGAACCCCTAAGACCGACGAACTGATCGAGCAGGGAAAAAAAGCGCTCGATCTCTTTACTCCGTTTTTGAACGGTCAGTAAACCTCGCCAGGGCTTATTCGGCAAGGGTTGGGGGAGCTTGTGAAATTTTTCACAAAATCGTCTTGCGAGAGTTCCGGCATTGCTTACCGTGAGCGCCGTCGGCCGACGTCCGTTCCGCGAATAAACCCCTTCGTGTGACGTTGAGCCGCTCTCCTGGAAATTTTCTGCCAATGTTTTCCCTTGATACAATCAGCCCTCTGATAGCAGCCGGTGGCATCAATGCACCGGAGATCCCCGCGCTTGGCTGGTTGACCAATTCAATCCTGGTTGCTTCGATCGTGACGGTCGCCGTTCTCGCGTTCACGCGGATGGCGACCCGCCGGATGGAGTTGATTCCCGGGCCGAAGCAGAATCTGGTCGAGTATGTGGTGGAGTTTCTTTACGGCCAGGTGGAGGGGATTGTCGGCAAACATGTCGCACCGAAGGCGTTTCCGCTCCTCGCGACTCTGTTCATTTTCATTCTCAGCTCAAACTGGTTCGGTCTTCTTCCCGGGGTTGGCACGGTTGGGTTTGGCCACAAGGTCGCTGCTCTTTCGGTTGATTCATCGCACGTCGATGCCGGCGGTCACCACACCTTTGTTCCGCTCCTCCGTCCCGCAACGGCGGATTTGAATATGACGCTCGCGCTTGCGGCCGTGTTCATGCTGGTGTGGTTTTATCTTTCGATCCGTGAGCTTGGGGTTTGGGGGACTCTTGTTCACATCTTCGGTCCCAAGGGAGGTCTTCAGGGGCCTTTAAAGTATGCCCTGATGCCGATTTTCTTTTTTGTCGGACTTATCGAGGTGGTCTCGATTATTTTCCGGCCCATGTCACTCTCATTGCGACTTCTGGGTAACATCTTTGCCGGTGAAACCCTGCTTCACACCATGGGTGGCCTCGGGGCCACGATCGGGCTTCCGAGCTGGCTGGCCTGGATATCCACGGTGGTTTTCCCTCTTCCGTTCTATTTCATGGAGATCCTCGTGGGGGCTCTCCAGGCAACCGTATTCTCCCTGCTTTGCGCCGTCTACATCAAGCTTGCCACGACACACGACGGCGAGGAACATCATTAAAACAAATTCATCACTTTTGTCATCGGGACCATGCATGGAAGTGTGGGCGGTGACGAGCAAACAGTAATACAAAGGAATAACTATGATCGATACTCTCACAACTATCGTTGCCGCTGCTGAAGCCGGTGCCGCCGCTGCCGGTGGATTCAACGGAAACTTCGCACTCGGTGTTGCCGGTGCCGGAGCGGGTATTGGCCTTGGTCTCATCGGGATGGCTTCCGCTCAGGCGGTCGGTCGTAACCCCAGTGCTTTCGGTAACATCCTGACCATCGGGATTATCGGTATGGCACTTGCCGAGGCTATCGCTATTTACGCCTTCATTATGGCCCTTCAGGGCTGATCGGATTTTGAAAAGGTTCGCAGTCTGGAAATGGCTGCGGACCCTTTCAACCCCCTCTCAACTGGTAGCGACTCTACGATTTAATCCTATTTCACGCTGACGATGGAAGGCATTCTACAAACATTTGGACTCGATTGGCCGAAGTTCATCTCGCAGGTGATCATCGTCCTGATCGTTTACGTCATTCTCTCGAAGTATGCCTTCGGGCCCGTTCTGGCGATGCTGGAAGCGCGTCGTCGCCGCATTTCGGAAGGTGAGACGAATCTGAAGACCATCGAAGCCGAGTTGAACAAGGCGGAGGAAAAGGTCCAGGGGATGCTGAATCAGGCCAATGCCGATGCCGAACGCCTCATCACGGAAGCGCGTGAGAGTGCTGAGTCGGTTCGGGGTCAGAAAACCCAGGAGGCGATCAAAGAGGCTCAGCAGATTATCGAGAAGGCACGCGAAGCTTCCCGTCTGGAGCACGAAAGTGCGATGAATGAGCTCAAGCGCGACTTCGGCCGGCTTGTGATTGACGCCACCTCGAAGGTGACGGGCAAGGTCCTTGACGACAAGGATCAGAAGCGTATCAACGAAGAAACCGCCGGTCAGGTGGCTCTCTGATAGAATTTTACTGAACCCATGAAGTCACGGAAAGAGGCATTGCGGACCGCGAAGAAAATCTTCGCTGCGTCGCTGACGGACGGTCAACTGGACCTTCCGACGGTGCGCAAGGTGATCGCCAAGCTCGCCTCTTCCCGCCCCCGTGGATACATCCAGGTGGCTGATGCCTACTGGAGACTGGTGAAGCTCGAGATCGAGAAAAACCGGGCGGTGATCCAGAGCGCGGTGGCGCTTGATGCGACGACCCAGAAGGATGTCGTCAACGATTTGAAGAAGAAGTATGGTCCGCAAATAGCGCCGGAGTTTGCGGTGGTTCCCGAATTGCTCGGGGGCATGAAGATCCGGGTGGGAAGCGATGTGTGGGACGGAAGTGTGAAGAACCGTCTTGAGCGCCTCTCCGAGAATTTTAATTGATTAATAACTGACTGTAACGATTCACCTGACGCAACGTCATGAGTAATATTCTCCAGGAACTGGAATCCGAAATCGCATCCCTCAAGACATCCGTGTCTAAATCGAACGTAGGTATCGTTCGTGAAATCGGGGACGGCGTCGCCAAAGTGGAAGGCTTGAGCGATGTCATGCTAAACGAAATGATCGAGTTTCCGGGTGGTCTCTACGGCCTCGCCTTGAACCTCGAGGAGACGGAGGTCGGATGTATTCTTCTGGGTGATGGTCTCAATGTCAAAGAGGGTGACGAAGTCAAATCGACCGGCAGGTTGCTTTCCGTCCCGGTAGGCAAGGAGATGCTCGGACGTGTCGTCGATGCGCTCGGTCAGCCGGTCGACGGCAAGGGTGACATTAAGACGACGGTGACTTATCCAGTGGAAAAGATCGCTCCGGGCATCATTCCCCGGCAGTCTGTCACAGTCCCTGTGCAAACCGGTATTCTCGCGATCGATGCGATGATCCCGATCGGTCGTGGTCAGCGCGAATTGATCATTGGTGACCGTTCCACCGGCAAGACGACCGTCGCTGTCGACACCATCATTTCCCAGGCCCGTCAGAATCGTGCCATCGGAGAGGGCACCCTGAAGAACCAGAAGCCCCTTTATTGCATCTACGTCGTGATCGGTCAGAAACTGGCCAACGTCGCCCGGACCATCGCCACGCTTGAGGCCGAAGGCGCCATGGATTACACCGTGGTTGTCGTGGCTTCGGCCTCGGACTCGGCCACCAATCAATACCTCGCGCCCTATGCCGGTGCCGCGATCGGTGAGTGGTTCATGGACAACGGAATGGACGCGCTCATCGTTTATGATGATCTTTCCAAGCACGCGGTTGCCTATCGCCAGGTCTCGCTCGTGCTTCGCCGTCCTTCCGGACGTGAAGCCTACCCCGGTGACGTTTTCTACCTCCACAGCCGCCTTCTTGAGCGTGCCGCGCGTCTTAGTGAGGCAAACGGCGGCGGGTCGCTGACCGCGCTTCCGATCATTGAGACCCAGGCGGGTGACGTTTCGGCTTACATCCCGACCAACGTGATCTCGATTACTGATGGTCAGATCTATCTGGAAACCGATCTGTTCTACCAGGGCATTCGCCCCGCTATTTCGGTGGGTCTTTCCGTGAGCCGGGTGGGTTCGGCCGCGCAGACGAAGGCGATCAAGAAAGTTTCCGGAACCACCAAGCTCGACCTCGCCCAGTTTCGCGAGATGCAGGCTTTCGCCCAGTTCGGTTCCGACCTTGATGAAAAGACCAAGGCACTCATCGAGCGCGGTCAGCGCATCGTTGAGTTGTTCAAGCAGGGCCAGTTCGGCCCACTCCCCCTCGAGGTGGAAGTGGCTCTCCTCTGGGCGATGCAGAATGGTTTCTTCGACAGCGTGCCGGTAAACAAGGTCAAGGATTTCCAGACGAAATTGCAGGAGTATCTCACCACCCGGAAAGAGGTCATTCTCGCGAAGATTCGCGACGAAAAAGCACTCAGCGATGAAATCGTCAGTGAGCTCCGTCAGGCGATCGAAGATTTCAAATCGACCTACAAGGCATAATCAGTCGGCGTCCTTTACGAAGTTCGATTAGACCATGGCAAACCTTCGCGACATCCGCCGACGCATTAAGTCGGTCAAAAACACGGCCCAGATTACCAAGGCCATGCAGTTGGTCGCGGCTTCTAAAATGAAGAAGGCGCAGGATCAGGCCGTGTCCGGTCGATCCTATGCGGATTTGCTCAATAAGGTGCTCGTTCACCTCAAGGAGCACACGAGCGAGGAGGACCATCCGCTTCTCAAGCAGCAGGATGGTAACCGTGAGCTTGTCGTTCTGGTCACCACGGACAAAGGGCTTTGCGGACCGCTCAATACCAACCTGCTCCGTCTCGTCACCGAGAAAGTTTCGAAGGATGCCACCTTTGTCACCATCGGCAACAAAGGTCGTCAGGCGATGGCGAGACTCAAAAGGACGCTTCTGGCTGACTTCGGGGTGAAAGATCCGGTTCAGTTCTCAGAAACAAAAGCTGTCTCCGAATTCGTTACCGAGAAGTTCCTTTCCGGTGAATTCAATCGGGTCACGGTCGCTTTTACCAATTTCATCAACACGATCAGCCAGGAGGCCATGATCGAAACCCTTCTTCCAATCAGCCCGATTGACCTCGGCCGCGACAAGAAGTTCGTGGGTGTGGGACGCGACGCCGAACCTTCCGACGCGTCGACCGGGCCGGAGTATGGTGGCTACATTTTCGAACCGAGCGCCCGGGGTGTCCTCGACCTCGTTGTTCCCCAGTATGTGAATTACCAGCTGTATCAGATGGTTCTCGAGTCCCGCGCTTCCGAGCACAGTGCCCGGATGGTGGCAATGAAGGCGGCGACGGACAATGCGAAGCAGATGATCAAAGATCTCACGCTGGATTACAACAAACAGCGTCAGGCGGCGATCACGTCGGAACTGCTGGAGATCACCACGGCCATGCGCGCACTCGAGTAGAGCGCCGCCTCATTCAAATTTAATAAAGAACACCAATCTCTCAACGAGTAGGAGCAAGCATCAGATGAGTAACGAAGGAAAAATCGTCCAGATTATCGGACCGGTCGTAGACGCCGACTTCTCCGCCGCCGAGAAGTTGCCGGAGATCTATAACGCGATCGAAGTGCATTACGACCTCAACGGGGTCAACACGAAACTGGTGCTTGAGGTGCAGCAGCATCTTGGAGACGGCTGGGTCAGGGCGGTGGCGATGTCCACCACCGAAGGCTTGAAGCGCGGACTCAAGGTCGTGAACACCGGGAAACCAATCTCAGTGCCCGTGGGCGAGTGTGTTCTTGGCCGTATTTTCAATGTCACGGGTGATGCCGTTGACGAGCGTGGACCGGTCAATGCCACGAAATATTATCCTATTCACCGTCCCGCTCCGAGCCTCGTTGAGCAGGCGACGTCGGCCGAGATCCTCGAGACCGGGATTAAGGTGATCGACCTCATCTGCCCGTTCACCAAGGGTGGTAAAGTGGGCGCGTTTGGTGGTGCGGGTGTTGGCAAGACAGTTGTCATCATGGAGCTCATCAACAACATCGCGAAGGAGCACGGAGGTTACTCCATCTTCGCCGGTGTCGGTGAGCGGACCCGTGAAGGGAACGATCTCTACTGGGAGATGAGTGAAGCCGGCGTTATTGATCAGAATGATCTTTCGAAGTCGAAGGTGGCTCTCGTGTACGGCCAGATGAGCGAGCCTCCCGGTGCGCGTCTCCGTGTTGCGCTTTCCGCTCTCGCAATGGCAGAATACTTCCGTGACGAGAAGAACCAGGACGTGCTTCTCTTCGTCGACAACGTCTTCCGTTTCTCTCAGGCTGGTTCCGAGGTTTCCGCGCTTCTTGGACGGACTCCATCCGCGGTGGGTTATCAGCCCACTCTTGCGTCGGAAATGGCGCAGCTTCAGGAGCGGATTACCTCGACAAACAAAGGATCGATCACTTCCTTCCAGGCAGTGTATGTGCCGGCGGATGACTTGACCGACCCGGCTCCGGCGAACACCTTCGCCCACCTTGACTCGACCGTCGTGCTTGAGCGTTCTCTCGCTGAGCTCGGCATCTACCCGGCGGTGGATCCTCTTTCCTCAACCTCGAACGCTCTGACTGCCGACGTTGTCGGAGAAGAACACTACCAGGTTGCCCGTGGTGTCCAGACCGTGCTCCAGCGCTACAAGGACCTTCAGGACATCATCGCCATTCTCGGGATGGATGAACTCAACCCCGAGGACAAACTGACCGTGTTCCGTGCCCGGAAGATCCAGAAGTTCCTGAGCCAGCCCTTCAGCGTGGCCCAGGTGTTCACCGGGATCGAAGGAGTCTACGTCCCGGTCTCGGAGACCGTCAAAGGCTTCAAGGAGATTCTCGAAGGAAAGCACGACTCCGTTCCGGAAAACAACTTCTACATGAAGGCCGGAATTGATTCGGTGGAGAAGTAATCTTCGTTAAAACGACCACCCGCTCCGATTCATGCGACTCGACATTGTTACTCCCGAGAAAAAAGCCTTCTCTGACGAGATTGACAGTGTCGTCGTGCCCGGAGCGGAGGGGGAACTGGGTATTCTCAAGGCCCACGCCCCCATCGTGACGACCCTCAAGCCGGGAGAGCTCCGCTATCTGAAGAACGGACAGGAGACCTCTCTCGCGATCGGAACAGGAATCGTTGAGGTCTCAAACGACCGGGTCTCGGTTCTCACCGATATGGCACTGAAAGCCGATGAGATTGATGAGGACGCGGTCGAGAAGGCGCTTGAGAGAGCGCAAAAGGCAATGACCGAGAAGGACACGCTCCCCGAGGACCATGTCGCCGCGATGATTTTGATGCAGAAGTCCCTGGCGCAGCTTCATGTCAAGAAGCGCCGGCATCTGTGATCTTTCCCTGTAGCGGCGGGGGCTGCGCTTCTAGCGAAGTCTGAGTGACTGGGTTCCGGCGGCAATTAATTGCCTGCTCAGATTGTTCTTTCTTGGAGGTCATGCCTGTTACATGATGGAGGCGGATTAATCCCCGCACGACCTCCCATGAACGGACTCCATCAGTTCTTCACCCCTCTCGACTGGGCCGTCGTCGCCGGATACCTTCTCCTCACCACCGTGATCGGCCATTTGATGCGGGGGAAGCAGGCGAGCATCAAGGATTTCTTTCTGGGTGGCCGTTCTCTCCCGTGGCCGGCGGTGACGGGCTCGATCATTGCCACGGAGATCAGCGGGGTAACCTTCATCGCCGTCCCGGGCTCGGTCATGGCCCTGCAGGGTGATTTTACCTACCTTCAGTGGGCGATCGGGTCCATTCTCGCCCGGGTCTTGGTGGGGATGTATTTTGTGAAGGTCTTCCACGAGAAAGACATCTACAGCCCCTATGACTACATGGGGAACCGTCTCGGGGGAGGGGTGAAGACGCTGGCCACGATCCTCTTTACGGTCGGAAGTATTCTTGCTCAAAGTGTCCGGGTTCTCGTCGCCGCCTTGCCATTGAAGGTGGTGACTCCTCTGCCCTTTGAATGGTGCATCGTCGTCATCGGAGTGTTCGCGGTGGGCTGGACCCTCATGGGCGGCATGCGAACGGTCATCTGGACTGATGTGATGCAGTTCGGAATCTTCGTTGCGGGCGGACTCACCGCGCTCTTCTGGATGGTGGGAACCTTTGAGAACGGATGGGCGACACTCTTCTCCACGGCAGGGGCGGCCGAGTTGTTCGACGGCTCCACGGTCGACAAGATGAGAGTCTTCAATTTTGATACCTCACCCGAGCTCCAGTTTACCTTCTGGGTGGCGATCTTTGCGGTTCCTTTCCTCAATCTCAATGCCTTTGGCGTCGATCAGATGAATGCACAGCGAATGTTCTGTTGTCGCAGTTCCAGGGACGCGAGGAAGGCGATCATCTGGAGTTCCTTCGGCCAGTTGGTGACGATTCTCATGCTGATGGTCGGGGCCGCCCTTTTTGTCTTTTACGTAAACCACCCTCCGACCGATCCGATGATCATCGAGACGGTCCAGTGGTCGGGGGGGCAGCCCGGGGTTCCCGATATGATCTTTCCGGTATGGATTGTCACGGAGATGCCGGTGATGCTGAAAGGTTTGATTCTTGCGGGGATCTTTGCGGCGGCCATCTCGAGCCTCGATTCGATACTTGCCGCACTCAGTCAGACGACCTTATCGCTGCTGCACCGGACGGATCATGAACGATCGGAGGCGGAACATCGTCATCTCGTGAAGGTCTCAAGACTCCTCGTGGTATTCTGGGGGATCGTTCTGACCGGGTTCACCTTTGTCCTGTTCGCAGTCAAAGAGAAAACCCAGGTCCCGATTTTGCCCCTGGCCTTCGGTATGACGACTTACACGGTGGGCCCCCTGCTGGGTATGTTTCTTATCGCCTTGCTGGGCGGCGGAAGAGGCAGCGTCGGGGGATTACTACTGGGTGCCTTGTGCTCATTTATCCTTGTCCTCTTCGTAAGGACGGACGTCTGGGTGCTTTTCATGAACGATGATCTCGCTGAATGGCTCGCCGGACTGCCGACTTATGAACTCATCGAAGGGACGAAAAAATCCGTGAAAGCAACCTTCGCCTCCGAGTGGATGTGGCCCATTACCACCTTCCTGACGATGGGGTTTGGATGGGTTTTTCGAAGAAGGAAGAGCGTATCATATAAATAATTAAGGCATTTGAATAAAATGTTCTCAAAATTTCACTCATTGGATTTCGCTTCATCCGGTTTTGGGAATCACGCAATCTCGCCCGGAAAAATCTGACGAATCCGCCACTTTAGAGTTGTCTCTGATAAGCGGGAATGTAACCGTGACCTCCCGCGCAAATTCAGAATGAATGGAAGAGTGACCCGGCCGTTTTTCAGGTTTATCCCCGTAACGATGGCCCGCTCTTCCAGGGAATTCAGAACCAGCAAGGACAGTTCCGCCTGTTCCAATCCCAATACAGCCCTGTTCATGGTTAGTAAAAAACATAACTCACTGTTAATCAAGGAATTATGAATAAGCCGATCAAATCTGTCTCTTCTCTCTGCGCGGTTCCGTTAGCCCCACCGATTCCGAACACGACACCGTTTCCCCGAGAATGCACAACCGATACCCGCTTGAAACACAGGAAGAAATAAATCAACCACAACTCATCTGCCTCTGGAAAGACGTCTCTCACGATCTCCGCACCCAATTGGGTGACTCCACCTTCGACCTTTGGTTCGGAGAATTTCAGCTCGTTTCAGTGAGCCCTCACGAAGTCGTGATGCTCGCTCCCGGAACGATGTATGCGATCTGGGTCGAGGAAAATTTTAAAACTACTTTAATATCAGCCTTTCAGAAATACCTCACCGCCTGCGAGCGGGTTAGGTTTGAAGTCGCGGTGTCATCCGGGACTGAAGAGAGCTCCGGAAAAGAACCGGTTGAGTCTGAACGGGGGCGGGAGGAGCGAACTAAACTCACCCCTCAGGTGCTCGTCGAGAAGGTCAGTGAAAAGAAGTTGCTGGAGCGGGGGCGCGCCGCCGGGTTGGTCGAGATTTTCCGGTTCGAGAACTTTGTTCCGGGCGAAAACAGCGAGTTGGCCTGGGCCGCGTCGCGTGCCGTGGCCGATCAACCGGGCAAAACCTATCAGCCGCTCTTCTTTCATTCGGCCTGCGGTCTCGGCAAGACTCACCTTCTTCACGGAATAGGATGGGAGTCTTTGCGACTGCGGCCGAAGTCGAAGATCATCTTCGTGACGGCGGAGCAGTTTGCGAATGACTATATCGATGCCATTCAGAAGAACGCGCTCGTGCCCTTCCGCCGGAGATATCGTGAGGCGGATCTTCTGCTCATCGATGACGTTCAGTTCCTCGGGCGGAAAGAGGGGCTTCAGCGCGAATTTTTCCACACCTTCAATCGCCTCGCTGATATGCGGAAGCAGATCGTTCTCGCGAGCGACTGCCCTGCCTCGGAGATAAATGAACTGGAGGAAAGGCTCGTTTCGCGCTTTCAGTGGGGTTTGAGTGTCGAGATTCACCGTCCCGGTCTGGAAACGAGGGCGGCCATTCTGCGCCGGAAACGGGATGACTGGAAAATGCAGGTCAGCGACGAGCTCATCAATGTGATCGTTGAACGTGTCCGCGGTAATGTAAGGGCCCTCGAAGGGGCGCTCATCCGCGTGGCCATGGTCACGACGATGAATGAGGAACCGATTTCACCGGAACAGGTCGCTGAGATCATCGCCGATATCTGCGATGGTCAGGATACGCGGCAGGTCGGAGCTGAGGAAATCAAGCGGGCCGTTGCCGAGCATTATGATATCGACGTGCAGATCCTTTCCGGCAAAAAGCGTACCGCCCGGATTGCTGAAGCCCGCCAGATTGCCATGTATCTGGTGCGCACCCTGACGGATCTGTCCCTTGTCGAGGTTGCCGCCGCGTTCGCCAAGGACCATGGAACGGTGATCTACGCTGTTCGGAAAGTGAAAAAGCGTTGTGATGATTCCGCCTCGTTCAAGAGCACGGTCGAACTCATCAAGCGCCGCCTTGTCCGGGGAGGTTCGTCGGTGGAATCACCGCGTCAGCCCCGGGGGCAATACCCTCCGAATTTCCGGCTCGGCTCGAAAGCCTTCGGTGGCGGCGGGGAGTGAAGTTTTACGTGGACAGGCAGGGGGTCCAAGTTCACACTTAGGACTCCAAAGCGAATGAAGTTTCAGATCGACAAAGACGTCTTCCAGGACGCACTCAACCAGGTTCAGCATGTTGTCAGCACGAGGACGACGCTTCCCATTCTCTCCAATGTGTTGATCGAGGCCGACGAACTCGGACTTCAGCTTTCCACCACCGATCTGGACGTCACGATCACGAAGCGAATTCCGGCCAAGGTGGCCTCGACCGGATCCACGACTCTTCCCGCGAGGCGGCTCGCGAGCATCGTGCGGGAATTGCCGACCAGCGAAATCGATTTCGAGGTGAACGCCGATAATGCCGCGACGGTGCGCAGCGGCCCGAGTTTTTTCAAGATTCTCGGTCTTCCCAGCAGTGAGTTTCCGGTCATCGGAGAGTTCGGTGAGGCCAAGGAGTTCACGATCGATCAGAAGTTGCTCCGCGACGCGCTTCGGAAAACTTCCTACGCGATTTCTACCGACGAAACCCGATACGTCCTCAACGGGGTCAACTGCATCATCGGAGAGGGTATGCTCACTCTGGTGGCGACCGACGGACGGCGCCTCGCGATGGTCGAGCAGGACCTGGAGTTCCCGGCGGGCAACGAGTCATCGGTGATCATCCCCACAAAGGCGGTGAACGAGCTGCAGCGACTCCTCGAGAATTCAGGTGAGCTCAAAGTCGCCATCACCGACAGCCAGGCCAGCTTCGAACTGAACGGCAGCCTGCTTATTACCAAGCTGATCGAGGGTAACTACCCGAATTTCCGCCAGGTCATTCCCGGACAGGCCAATCATCGCGTCACGGTGGAGAGGGAAGTGCTCCAGAGCGCCGTGAAGCGCGTCAGCCTCCTCGTGAACGAGAAGACCAACTCGATCAAATTTGCCTTCGAAGACAACCGGCTCGCCATTTCGGCCAATTCTCCCGAGATCGGAGAGGCCGAGGAAGTGATCGATGTGCGCTACAACGGTCCCCGCATCGTTGTTGCCTTTAATCCGGAGTTTGTCATGGCACCGCTTCGCAACCTCGATCAGGATGAAGTCTTCATCGATCTGATCGACGAGAGCAGCCCCGGGGTCATCAAGATCGATGAGCCCTTCCTCTATGTGATCATGCCGATGCGGGTCGCGAACTGATACCCGGTCAAAGAGGCGTATCAAGGAAGTTCCGGATCAACTGAAGTCCGGCTTCCTGGCTGCGTTCGGGGTGAAACTGGCCCGCGAAGGTTCTTCCTCTGGAAATGCTCGAGGCAAAGTCTTCTCCGTAGCTTGTCGTTGAGGCAATCAGACTCGTTTCCTCCGGTCTGGGATAGTAGGAGTGGACAAAGTAGAGGTAGAGAGGATCGGGAGTGCCTTTCCAGACGAAGTAATCGGGATCAACCTTATTGACCTGATTCCAGCCCATGTGCGGCACTTTCAGGCCCTTCTGAGCGGGAAAGTGCACCACTTCCCCGGGGAAAAGCCCGAGGCCCCTGGTTTCCGGTGTTTCCTGGGATCGTTCAAAGAGAACCTGGTAGCCCAGGCAAATCCCGAAATAGGGACGGTCCCCCTTGACCCAGTCGACCACCGGATCGCGAAGTTTCTTGCGGTCGAGTTCGGCCACGCAGTCGCCGAAAGAGCCGACGCCGGGGAAAACGAGGCGGTCGACCTTCTCAAGATCCGGGGGAGATGAGACGAGTGAGCCCTCATGCCCGAGAAACTTCAGGACATTGAGGACGTTACGAAGGTTTCCTCCTCCGTAGTCGATGACTCCAACACGATTCGCCATGGTGACCAGTAGACCCGTCGGGGGTCAGGTTAAAGGACATCTTTGGTGCTGGGGATTTCTCCCGCGATCCGCGCATCGATCCGGGTGGCCTCGTCGAGGCAGCGGGCCAGCCCCTTGAAGATGGCCTCCGCCATGTGGTGAGGGTCCCTTCCGTAAAGGATCTCAATGTGCAGATTGATGAGCGAATTGAAGGCAAAAGCCCTCATGAACTCCTCGACGAGGGTGAAATTGAACTTCTCCCCGACATGCGGGACACATTCGGGAGCCCGGTAGTCGAGAAAGGGGCGTCCGCTAACGTCGAGGGCGACACGAACGAGCGTCTCATCCATCGGGAAATGGCCCGAGGCGTAGCGATAGATGCCGCGCTTCTCTCCGAGCGCCTCGTGAAAGGCTTGACCCAGAACGATCCCGGTGTCTTCGACGGTGTGGTGAAAGTCGATCTCGATGTCTCCCTCCGCCTTGACCTCGAGTCCGAATCTTCCGTGCTTGGCAAACAGCGTCAGCATGTGATCGAAAAACGGTACTCCGGTTGAGATCGTGGAGGTGCCGGTCCCGTCGATGAGGAGATCCAGTTGGATCTCCGTTTCCCCGGTCCTGCGGTTTATGCGGCTGCGCCTTTCCTGCGACATGATAGAATGCGGTTTGAGAATGACTTCCTAAAGGTAAACATCTACCTTTCACGCGGGGTCATCAACCGCTTAATCAACGAATCTAAGCTCCGCGTGAGCAGAGACCTCCGCCCCGACTGACACAGCCACCTGAATGAATGCATCGACGATTACCGAGTTTGCTCAATATCGGTTTGTGAGAGACATCCATGGTAATGTTATCACGCTTCCCTCTCAAGGAGTCGACGAACGAATCCTTCTCGTGCTCGATTGCGAGAGATGGGGGCTGGCGAGGCTGCACATTTTTGAGGGGGCGGCCTCCCGGAGTGACAAGCTTGAGGCCTTTCAGCGGGAACTCCAGCAGATTGCCGACATTCACAGCGACCGGATCTCCAACCTGATTTCGTGGGGCCGCGATGCCGAGGAGTTGTTCTATGCCGACGAAATGAAGGACGGTGAACCCCTCCCGGTCTATCTGGGCCGCACCGGCGGGGTCCCCGTGGCGGTGGCATCGGAGTGGATCTGCCGGTTCCTCGATTTGTTTGACACTCTTCCGCAACTGCCGTCTTCGCTGGAGCGCTTTTCCACCTTAAATTTTGAGGTCGTTGTCGACCGCCATGGCAAAATCTTCCCGGTGTTTTCCGAGTTCCACGGATGGACGAAGCCGGGAGCCCGTGTCATGGAGCACCGGACCGAGTGGCACTTTGCCCAGATATTCTGTTCACTGATCGCCGGAGTTCCGGTCCGGACTTTCCACCGTGACTCGCTTCCGAGAAACTTCGATGAACTTGATCCCGCGCTCCGTGGGGCCATTCTGGAGGTTCTCGATGAATCGGGGAGATCCTCTCTTAAGTCTTTCCGTTCTGTGATGGAAGCGGGGGCGGAGGGGGCAAAAGAATGGGAGTCCGCGGTCGCGATGCCCGCGATGCCGGTGCGCGAGTGGTTGCTTCGCGATTTAACGGATGAATCATCGGAGCCTTCCGACTACGTCCTTGAGCCGGAGTTTGCACGGAGCGATGAGCCTTACGGGATCCAGACCCGCCTGAGAGGGGCCCCCGCCTGCATTCAACTGGTGCCGGGACCGCGGTCCATTCCGAGGGAAGGGTGGCTGAATCAGCACCATGAGGCGACCCGTCGACCCGGTCGGGGAACGATCAATCAGCTTCAGGTGAACTACCTCGAGGACCGTGATTCCATTACCCTGATCGGAGAAGAGAGAGTCGAGGGCGTGGACTTGGAATCGCTCGTACTGCGGACGGGTCCGCTTCCCTTCGAAGTGGCCAGACAAGCCGCGGGATCGATTCGATCGGCCCTCGAAGGAATCGAACGGCAGGCGGGTTCGGGCGGGGTGTGGTGGCTGCCTCCGGAGAATATTTTTGTCCTTACCGGGACCCGTTCGCTCAGCGGATCCGCGGGACTGATCGAACGGAAAGGTCAGGATGTATGGTCCGGATTTCCGCTCAAGTTGAGGCTTCACCAGACCATGGCCACGCTGAAGGAAGGCGTAAACCTGCCCGCAAAAGTCAGAATGCTGTCCCGCCTGCCCGGAAAGCAGTACGAGATCGCGCGCCGCTCTACTCTGGCGCTGCCTCTGGTCTGGTTCCTCCTCACCGGATCGCGGTTCCGATGGGAGCACCCTGTGGAAACGCACTACCTTGTGCCCGTTCCGGTCTCGGATCTTTTTGAAGAATTCAGAGCTCAAATCGTGGAGAACCCGTGCGATCTTGAAGGCGACCTCTTCGCTGCCCTTGAGACCCTTGATTTCAAGCTCCACGAAGAGCCGGAATCACTTCCGATAGCGGAGCCGCCCGTCCCCGATGACTCGCTTGAGACGGTCCTCAAAAGTGCACTCTACGAAGGTGAACTCGAGATAAAAAGAACGCCCGCAAAGGAGTCAGTGGCGGAGTCTGATCCCGGCAGCACCGGGGAAGGCGCGGTCGTTTCGGATGAAATCCCCGTAAGTGCCGAGGTACCGCGGCGAAAGCGACGGGTTCCCTGGCTTCTGGCCGCGGTGACGGGTGCGGTGCTCGCTTCGGCAGTTGGCTATGGGCTTTCCGGATGGAATCTCAAGTTGGGGCCCTTCAAAGGCGGCGGGTCCCTGGAGTTCCCTCTCCCCGGATTTCGACTCGACGAGGAGACCGCAGTCAACTTGTCGCGCAGGTCGCTTGAAGACTTCCTCATTTCCGACGGCAGTCCCGAGGCCCTCGGCCTGTTGCCCTTGCTGGAGAAGATCGAACAGGAAGAGAATCGTTTGGAAATCGAGGCATGGTTGAAATCGCAGGCGGTGTCCGGGAATGCCGGAGCTCTGCGCGTGCTCGGGCTGCATTCTTTGGCCGGGGGAGAAAACACCGGGGCGGCCCTCGCCTACTTTTTGCGAGGGGCCAAGCTGGGTGATGCCGATTGCCAGCTTCGGTTTGCCGCCACCCAGTGGAACGGACAGCCTCTCTCCGGAGAAGCTCTCGGCCTTCTCGAAAGGGCGGGTGAAAGCGGCCATCCTGCCGCGCAGGAACTGATGGCTCTGGTGAAGTTCTCCTCCGGTGAAGCGGACGCGGCCTTCCGCTGGATGGAGTTGGCGGCGCAGCAGGGCCGGATCTCCGCAGTCTATCAGCTCGGCATTTTTTACGCTAATGGCACCGGTGTCGAGGTCAATCCCGCCGAGGCAGTGGTTCGATTCCGGTCGGCGGCGGAGCAGGGCGATGACAGGGCGATGTTCGACCTTGGTCGTTGCCTGAGCGAGGGATTCGGGGTCGAGGCCTCCTTCACCGAAGCAAAACGGTGGATGAGAATCGCCTCGGCGCGCGGAAACGGCGGGGCCTTGCGCTGGTGCCTGGATCGGGGAATCGATCACTCCGGGGAATCAAAGGAGGAAACGGAACCGGTTCCGGCGTCTCCGCTTCCGTGAACCATTCCTTGAGTTCATGACCATGACGAAGCTCCCTCACCCGGGTCATGAAAATGCCATCTCGGGCCGCCACCTCCTGGCCGTGATTGGTGGTGCCCTCTGTATTGCCTTTGCTCCGATTTTCGCGGTTCTCAGCACCCGCGGCCCGGATGGAGTGGGGATGTGGGATGCGGCCTTCTGGCGGCTCTTTTTCGGAGCCTTGGCCTTGGCGATTCTCTTTTTAATTCAGAGAAAAAGGATCCTTCCCACGCGGCGTGATTTTCATTACGGAAATGCCTGGCTCTGGCTTCCGGGGCTGGCTCTTGGGGGCGACTTCTGGGTCTGGCACTGGTCCTTTGAAAACACCTCTGTGGCCAACGCCACGCTGCTGGCAAACACGGCGATCATCTGGGTGACACTCTTCGCCTGGTTTGTTTGGAAGGAACGGATCACCCGGCTCTTTCTGGGGGGAGCGGTCCTGGCCTTTGCCGGAATGATCCTTCTTTTGGCAAGTTCGACCCGGCGTGAACCTCCGGTGGCCGGCGACCCGGTCTTCGGCGACTTTCTGGCCCTTCTTACTGCGGTCTTTTATGCGGTCTACCAACTTTCCATCAAACGATACCGGCGCGAACATTCCGCCCCGGTTCTCCTATTCTGGGCGAGTGCGGTAGGGGCACTGGTTCTGTTTCCCCTTGCCCTGTCCCATGGGGATCCCCTTTTGCCCGGGAGCGCCATGATGTGGCTGCCTCTTCTCGGGATCGGCTTCCTTTCTCATGCCTGCGGGCAGGGGCTGATTGCCTATGGGTTGGGGGGAGTGCCCGCCAGCCTAGCCTCGGTGACTCTCCTGATCCAACCTGTCGCGACCGCCATTCTGGGTGTTTCCCTTTTAGGGCAGGCGCTGGTTCCCTGGCAGATCGCCGGAGCGGCGGTGGTGGTGACCGGGCTGTTCTTCGCGGTTCGTGGACAGTTTGCACCAATGAAGAACTGACGGTAAAGGCACCCTAGGACAACTTTCCCTTTCGTCGGCACTCGAACCAAAATCGTTTCATCGCCCGCTCCGAGACGTTCAAAACGAATAGGTCTCAGTTCCCGGGAAGCTCGTCCCTTTGCCCTCTTGGTAATTCAGCGAAGAATCTCCGGAGTCTGCGTCTGACTAAATCTGGAAATCGCAAAGGGCGCGAGGGTGAGATCGTCCCGCGGGGCCTCTCCAGCGAGAAGGCTGCCGACCACTTCGGCGACGGCGGGGACGTACTTGAAACCGTGCCCCGAAAAGCCGGCCGCGACGAACACGTCGGGATGGCCCGGGACCTGATCGATGATGGGATCGCGGTCGGGCGTGTTCTCGAAGTAACAGCTCATGAGGGCGAGCCGGGTTCCGTTGGCGTCGGGGAAGTAATTCGCGAGGATGTCGCGCATCACGGCTTCGTCATCGGCGTCCGGCTCGGCGCCTCCCGCGATCGGATCGACCGAGCCACGGGTGAAGAGGGGGCCGAGTTTGAAGCCGGGATAGCCGTGCACGGGAAGTCCGTAGAAGTGGCCGCGTTTTTCATCCTCGAGGGTCCAGCAGGGAAAGCGTTCGCTTTCAAAGCGCTTCGCGTCGCGGGTCGGCTGGAACCACCCGAGGATGGCACGGTCGGCGCGGATGGGGAGTCCGTTGTCGAAGAGACCGGCGGTATAGGCTCCGGTCGTGAAGACGACGCGGGCGGCTTGATAGGTGCCTTGTTCGGTCCTGACAGAAACCCCATTCGCGATGGAGTCCCATTCAAGGACGGGCTCCATCGCGCGGATTTCGGCCCCGGCGGCGAGGGCTTCGGTGAGGTGGAGATGGATCGCGCGCTCGGGGAGGACGAGTCCGGACTGGGGCTGGAAGATCCCGCTGACTCCTTCGGGGATGACCATGCCGGGAAACCGTTCACTCAGCTGCCCGGCGTCGAGACGTTCGTGTTCGGCCCCAAGGGCAAGGGCGGCGGCTTCAACGCGTTTGAGGATGTCGTGGTTGTCGGGCGCGAGATCGACGCTCCCGCAGCGCACGTAGGTGGGTTCACCGGCCCGTTCGGCGAGATCGAGCCATCCCTGGTAGGCGGCGGCGGCCCAGGGATTGTAGAAAGGCTTCTCGTAGAGGATGTGCCGGAAAATCCGGGTGTAGCCGTGCGAGCTGCCGCGGGTGTGGATGAGGGTGTGTCGCTCGAGGCCGAGGACCGAGAGTCCCCGCCGCGCAAGGTCGGAGAGGACCGCGCTGCCGAATCCGCCGACGCCGACGACGATGACATCGTAGGATTTCATCCAACGGGCGATCCGGGAATCCAGTTCGTGCCGGCGAGGGGAACGCCGGCCATGGCGGCGGCCTCGACGGTGGTGGCGCAGAGGTCCTCGGGTTCGAGGCGGTGGAGATGGCTTTTGCCACAGGCCCTCGCGAGGGTCTGGGCCTCGAGGGTAAGGACGCGAAGGTAATTGGCGAGCTGATGACCGGCCCGGACGGGATCGAGTCGTTTCTCGAGCTCGGGTTCCTGTGTCGTGATGCCGGCGGGATCCTGTCCGGCTTGGTATTCGTCGTAGTAGCCCCAGCTCGTGCCCATCTTTTGATAGTCGGACTCGTAACGCGGGCTGTTGCAACCGATCGCAATGAGCGCGGCGGTGCCGATGGAGACGGCGTCGGCTCCCATCGCGATGGCCTTGGCGACATCGGCCCCGCTGCGGATCCCGCCCGAGACGATGAGCTGGACCTCGCGGTGCATGTCCATTTCCTGAAGGGCGGTCACGGCCTGCCGCACCGCGGGCAGGGTGGGAATGCCGACGTGCTCGATGAAGACCTCCTGCGTCGCCCCGGTGCCGCCCTGCATTCCGTCGACAACGATGACATCGGCCCCGGCCTTCACCGCGAGCTTCACATCGTAGTAGGTCCGCGAGGCGCCGACCTTGATGTAGATGGGCTTTTCCCAATTCGTGATCTCGCGGATCTCCTCGATCTTGATCTTGAGGTCATCGGGTCCGGTCCAGTCGGGATGGCGGCAAGCGCTGCGTTGGTCGATGCCCTCGGGCAGATCGCGCATCGCGGCGACGCGTTTGCCGACCTTTTGGCCGAGGAGCATGCCACCGCCACCGGGCTTGGCTCCCTGACCTAGGACGACCTCGATGGCGTCGGCGCGGCGGAGGTCGCGCGGATTCATCCCATAGCGGGATGGGAGGACCTGGTAAACGAGAAGCCGTGAATGGCCGCGCTCCTCGTCGGTCATGCCACCGTCACCGGTCGTGGTTGAGGTGCCGGTCTCGGAGGCGCCGCGTCCGAGGGCTTCCTTGGCCGAGGCGGAGAGCGATCCGAAGCTCATCCCCGCGATCGTGACGGGGATGTCGAGATGGAGCGGTTTGCTCGCGTAGCGCGTTCCAAGGACGACGTCGGTGCCGCATTTCTCCCGGTAACCCTCGAGCGGATAGCGCGACATGCTCGCCCCTAACATGAGGAGATCGTCGAAATGCGGCAAGGGACGGCGCGCGCCCCAACCGCGGATTTTGTAGATGCCCTCATCGGCGGCACGCTGGATCTCGGCGATGACGGAACGGGGAAAGAGGGCACTCTGTGGACGTCCGTCGGGGACGTGGGAGGAAGCATTCATGAAGTCGGGGGATTGGAAACTCAGTAGCTCGCGGCGTGCTCGACGTGGAAGTGATAGAGCTGCCGCGCGGAGCCGTAGCGGCGGAAATCGGTGGGTTTGTCAGGACACCCGGCCGCCTTGAGGAGCGCGGCGAGCTGGATGAGGTGCTCCTCGCGCATTTCTTTCTCGATGCAGTCGGTGCCGAGACTTGCGACCGTGCCTTTCACGTAGATCCGCGCCTCGTAGAGCGAATCGCCGAGGCCTTCGCCGGCATCGCCGCAGACGACGATGGTGCCTTTCTGGGCGAGAAATCCGGTCATTGCTCCGGCTTTGCCCTTCACGACGATGTCACCGCCCTTGAGGGAAATGCCGCATCGTGACGAGGTATCGCCGCCGATGACAAGGAGTCCGCCATGGGCGCTCGCGCCGGCGCACTGGCTCGCGTTTCCCGTCACCTCGATGCGGCCGCTCATCATGTTCTCCCCGACCCCGGTTCCGGTGTGACCGTTGACGAGGATGTCGGCTTCCTCGTTCATTCCACCGCAGTAGTAGCCGGTATGACCCTCGATGCGGACGGAGATCGGCACGGTGAGACCGCAGGCGAGATTGTGAGCGCCGTCGGGGGAAAGGATCTCGACGGAGGATCCCGCCGCGAGGCCGTGGAGGGTCCGGTTGATCTCCCGCACGGTGACGGAACCAAGATCGAAGGTGAGAATGTCAGGGGCGCTTGCGGTCATGCCGGTGTCGTGGCGTGTTGAAATTCCCAGGCGTAGACGATTCCCGGTTCGGGCTCCCAGATGCGGCCGTCGGCCGCGCCGGGAAGATCAGCGAGGGATCGGTATTCCGAGGCCATCGCCACGTAGTCATCGGTCTCGACGAGCACGGCGGGCTTGCAGGCGATGGGATCGCGGAGCACGGCGAAGCCGTTTGCGGTGCCGATGCAGAAGGTGAAAAATCCGTCGAGATCACGCAGGGCCGACTCGAGGGCGGCTTCGAGCGAGTCGCCTTCGCGCAGTCGCCAAGAAAGGTATCCTGCCGCGACTTCGCTGTCGTTCTCGGTCCGGAAGTGAATGCCCTGCCGCTCCAGTTTGCGCCGCACCCAGTGGTGATTGCTGAGGGAGCCGTTGTGAACGAGACAGAAGTCCTCGCCCGTCGAGAAGGGATGCGCGCCGGCGGTGACGACGGCGCTTTCCGTCGCCATGCGGGTGTGTCCGATCGCATGGGTGCCGCGGACCGAAGCAAGACCGAAGAGGTCGAGCAGTTCGGTCGGCGAGCCTGCTTCCTTGAAGATTTGCATCTTCCGTCCACTGCTCATGATCACAACAGGAAAGGCAGACTCGATTCCGGCAACGGCCGACTCGGTGCCGAGGGGCACTTCATAAATCGCGTGGGTGTGAAGGACACGAGGTTCCTCGATCGGACTTGCAAGCATGGCCGAAAGCCATCCGGTGATCGCGGGCCAGTCGGTTTGGGTCGTGCCGCCGAGAGTGAGCCAATGCGATCCGGCGGGAGCCTCGTCGCCATAGATCGCGAAACCGACGCTGTCGGCCCCGCGGCTTTCCATGCGGCAAAGCATGGGAGAGAAGAGGGGACCGAGTCGCTCGGGGCGCGATCCGTTCTTGAAAAAAAGTCCGGCAATGCCACACATGGGAGGGGGTGTTTTTAGTAGAAGGTCAGGTAGGCGTTTCGTTCCCAGTCGGTCACGGAAGTCTGGAATTGATGGATCTCGCGCTTCTTGATCGTGAGGAACTCATCGACGAGATCGGATCCGAGGGCTTCGCGCAGCACCGCGGAACGGTCGAGGGCGGCAAGGGCGTGGGCGAGCGTCGAAGGGAGCTGGCTCAGGCCGAGTTCGGCGGCTTCGGCGGTCGTGATTTTGTAGAGATCGCGGTTGAGCGGCTCGCCCGGATCGAGCTTGCGGCGGATTCCGTCGATCCCGGCGGCGAGGATCGCAGTGCTGAGGAGGTAGGGATTCGCCGAACTATCAGGGAAACGCACCTCGATGTGTCCTCCCGTGACTCGGATCGAGGCGGTGCGGTTGTTGTCCCCGTAGGCAAGCTGGACGGGAGCCCAGGTCGCCCCCGAGTCCGCCGCCGAGGCATAGAGCCGCTTGTAGGAATTGATTGTGGGACAGGCCACAGCCGCGAGGGACGGAGCGTGTTCGAGCACACCGGCGAGAAACTGGTAGGCGAGCGGGCTCAGCCCGAGACCGCGTGGATCGTCCTTTGAGGCGAAGAGATTGCCGCAAGCGTCGTTCCCGAGGGAGATATGCATGTGCATGCCGTTGCCGGTCTTCTCCGAGAAGGGTTTGGGCATGAAACTGACCATCAATCCCCGCTCTTTCGCGAGGGTGGAGGCGGCCATCTTGAAAAGGGTGTAATGATCCGCCGAGGTGACGGCCTCATCGTAGGTGAAGTTCACCTCGTACTGCCCGTTCGCGTCCTCGTGATCGATCTGGTAGACATCCATGCCGCAGGACCGCACCTGGCTCACGAGGGTTTGGAGGTAGTCCGCCACCTGGCTGAGGGCGGCGTAGTCGTAGCAGGGCTTCTCGAGGATGTCGCCTTCCACCGCCGGGATCGGTGCTCCGGTTTTCGGGCAGATCTTGAGGAGGTAAAACTCCGGCTCGAGCCCGGTGAAAAAGCGGTAACCGAATTCGGTTTTCACCTCCGCCGTCAATTTCGAGAGGATCGCGCGGGTGTCGAAACGGTAGGGCTCGCCCCCCACATACCCCTCACAGGCGATCCGCGCGTAGCCCGGGAGCCAGGGGATGACGCGCAGGGTGTTGAGGTCCCCTTTCTGCATGAGATCGGGACCGTCCGGCCCCATCCCGTATCCCCAGAGGGCGAAACCGGCAAACCCGGCTCCATCCCCGAGGATCATCTCAAGGTGCTCGACGGGCACGGCCTTGGCTTTCGCTACACCGTGGAGATCAACAAACTGGGCGAGAATCAACGAGATGTTGTGCTCCTTCAGGTAGGCCTTGGCGTCACCGATCGTCATGTTCGTGTTTCGTCACATGCAAAGCAGGCGGCATGCCATGAAACCCCCGAAATCAATTTTGGGCAAATTATTTGTATTTCATACAACTTTGCTTCAAGGGTAAGGTCGAACATGGAATCTCCCGAAGCACAGGAATGGAGCGCCGAGGCGTCGATCGGGCGTCGCATCCGCGAACTACGTCATTCCCGTGGCATGACGCTCAACGATTTATCCGAGCGAATCGGCCTCACCAAGGGTCAAGTTTCGCGCATCGAAAACGGGAAGGTCTCCAGCCCGGTGGGAACGCTCGTCCAGATCGCGAAAGGACTCGGAGTTTCCCTCGGTGATTTGTTTGCTCCGGACCCGGCGAGACCGAGGGCCGTCTTCACCCGGGCCGATGACCGCAAACTCGTCAACGGACGCGCCACCCAGATCGGCCATGTCTACGAGTCCCTCGCGCCCGAAGCTCCCTTTTCAAAGAAGATGGAGCCCTTCATGATGATCATCGAGAATCCCGAACTCGATGCGGCCCAGAATGTCTTCCAACACGACGGGCACGAATTCCTCTTCATCGTCTCCGGTCGCATGACCTATCGCCACGGCTCGGAGACCTACGAGATGAAAGAAGGCGACAGTCTATTTTTCGACGCCACCGTCGAGCACGGGCCCGTCTGGATCGAGGCACCGGTGCGTTTCCTATGCATCATTTCGCAGGGGTAGGGGGACGAATTCAACGGTGAAACCGATCTCCCTGTGAACGGCCTTTACCTGTCTGAACAGGTTGCGCATTTTACCGACCGGGAGGCGAATCCGGCACAATGCGTCGCTCGATTTTCCCTTTCGCGGGCTTTTCTTTCCAAAAGAGGCGGGAAACCTGCTTCTCGATTTTACGATGAACCGCGCACTGATACTGCTGCTGCTTTGCTGGCTCCCGCTGGCGGTTCAGGTATCGGGACAGCAGGAGAATGCTCCTGACACGCCTGACCTCGAAGCCGAAGGTCCCGCGCAACTCCTTGAACGGGGGCGGACGGCTTTTGCGGCAAACGATTTCACGGTGGCGGAAGAAGCGCTCGAAAAATTCATTCGCGATTATGGCGAGGCAGAGGAGGCGAAGGAGGCGGTCCGTCTGCATCGGCCTCTCGTGGCGATCAGCAAAGTCGGGTTGAAAAAGTTCGATGAGGCCCTCACCTGGATCGATCAATCACTCCTCGATCCCAAGCTGGATCACGCCCTTTCCGACGAACTAAGATTCTGGCGGGCAATCTGCCTGATGACCGCCGGCGAACTCGTTCCGGCACAGCGCGCCTTCGGCGAATACTGGACCGACGAGAGTCACCATGCCTTCAAGCGCTACGAGGCCCTGCTTCTCTTCGCGACCCTCTACATTCAGCAGGATTTCCCGGCGGAGGCAGCCGATTTCCTTGAGGTCCAGGTTCCGAAGTTTCGTGGTCTTGCCCCTGAAGCAGCGAGCAGAGCCGTCGTCCTCGAGCTTTATGCGAGGCTTCAGGCGGACCAGACGGAAAAGGCCCTTGGCCTGATCCGCCGTGAGCACGGGAACATGGATAAAATGACCCAGCTCATCAGCTTCCAGACTCTCGCGCTGCAACTTGGTTCGGATTTCCTCGAAAAGGAGCAGTACTACGAGGCCATCACCTGTCTCCAGCGGATCTGGCCATCGCAACGACTTCTTGACTATCAAAACGCTAAAATCAGGGAGATCAGCGATCGCATCAGTCTTCTCGAACAGCGGGCGAATTCCCAGGGAACCGTGTTTCAACTCAAGGCAATCCTCAAACGGGTCGAGCGTGAACTCGCGAACTTCCAGGAGATCGAGCACTTCGACTCGGCCCTCAGACTGAGGCTCGCGATGGCCTATCAGGGGCTCGGTCGATATCGCGAGGCGGCCTTGATCATGGAGGAGATGCTGACGGCGATGCCGCCCGATCCCGTGGTGGAAAGCGCGACTCTGGCTCAGATCCAGTGCTGGATGGAAACGAAGCGCTGGCCGATGGCGGTGAAGGCCGCGGAGCGGTATGAGGAGGTTTTCGGTTCCGGGGGAAAGTACCTCGCCACGGTTTTGTTTTTGAAAGCGGAAGCCCTCCGTGAGGATCAGGAATTCGGTGCCGCCCAGCTTGCCTACGGGGATCTTGTCGACCGCTTTCCGAAAGACCCCTTTGCGGCCAAGGCCATGTTCATGCAGGGCTTCCTATACCTGCAACAGGATGACAATGATGGAGCTCTCTATCAGTTCGATCAGGTGAAGCGGCATCATCCGGATTCAGAGATGGTGGAGGATGCGGATTACTGGACCGGAATGGCCCACTCGTTTTCCGGGCTTTATGCCGAGGCGCGGGAACATCTTGAAGGTTATCTCAAGCGCCACAAGTCGCCGAAGTACCGCAAGGAGGCGGTCTTCCGGATCGCGGTCTGCACCTTCTCGCTGGCGGAATATGACGAGGCGATCGCTTTGTTTCAGTCGTTCAACGAGGCCTATCCGGGAGATCCCCTCACCGACGAGTCGAACCTGCTCCTCGGAGACGGTTTTTTTGCTGATGGGCGCATGGATGAGGGTTTTGCCGCCTACGACCGTGTTCGACCGACCTCGGTGCGCTTTTTTGAAGAAGCATGGTTCAAGAAAGGGAATGCCTACAAGCTGCTCGAGGAGATCGAAACGATGCGGGGGCATTTTGAAAAGTTTGTCGAAACTTATCCCGCCAGCGGAAGACTCCCCGAGGCGGTCTATTGGATCGGATGGACCTACACGCAGGAGGATGACCTCGAAAAGGCCCGCTCCATCTATTGGGACACCATTGCCCGGCATGGCGATGATCCTGACATGTTCACCATGACCGACTTGTTCGCCGGTCTTTCCAAAGTCTATCTTCCGGGAGGTGATGCCGGTCGGGAGGATCTCCTCGCGACGCTCCAGATCATGAAGGGGCGGGCGGCCGCGGAGGGAAAGAACACCCTCGCGCTGCGGGCTGGGTGGGCGAAATCGCTTGTGCAGGACAAGAACGGCCCCATGACCGAGAGAACGGAACTCCTGGATATCGTCAAATGGGTCGACCCGAAAGTCCATCCGCCGGTGATTACCGTCTCCGTGGCCGAGGCGATGCTGGCCTCAGGCAATCCGACTCTAGCAAAAAATCTTTTTACCGAGATTCGAAAATGGAATCCGAGGGCCGTGGAGCGGGATCGCATCTACCGGGGGCTCGGAGATATCGCGGCGGCCGAAGGGGAAACCGACCGGGCGCTCGAGTTCTATGGACGATTCGAGCGCGAGTCCGCCGGTTCGGTGCATCTCGGTGAGGTGCGCCTGAAAATGGCGGAGCTTTACGGAGCATCGGGCAAATCCCGGGAGGCTCGCGAGACGCTGGAATCGACTCTCGAGTCGGAAGGCATCACCGCCGCGACCAAGGCCGAAGTTCTCTTTCGCCTGGGGCAGTCCCACGTCGAGAGTGACGATCACAGCAGGGCCATCGTCTACTTCGAACGCCTCTACGTCGCCTACGGAAAATTCAGCGAACTGAATGCGAAAGCCTACTGGGCGCGGGGCCAGTCGCTCGAGAAATTGAAGCTCGATCGCGAAGCTCTCGAGACTTACGAGGAACTTGCGAGGCGTGAGGACCTGCGTCGATTCGAAGAGGCGGGGAAAGCGGAGGATCGCATCCTTGCTTTGAGAGAAATTCTTCCGGAAGAGACGACGGACGAGACGAAGGAGGCGACCTTATGAGCTTTCCTTTTTCGGGGTGTCTGGGACTATTCCTCCTTGCTAGTGTGGTTCCGGTCGTCGGCCAGGATGTCATTTATCTGAAAACCGGGGAATCAGTCGCCTGCAGGCTCGATGCCCTCACCGACAAGATTGTCAGTTTCTCCCTGCTCGCCAGGGCCGGCACGGCGGGGGGATCGGCACGACAGACGATATCGGCGGACCGGGTCGATCGTATCGAGTTCGACTTCGCGGAGGGGGAGGCCGGCTTTTTTGAGAAGCGCCACGAAGCAACCGCGGAGCAACTCAAAGGCTGGTGGGATTTAACCTTTGCCCACCTCCATCGTCCGCGATCCCGCGCCGCAGCCTACGGGATCGCTTTTGCAAACGCGATGCTCCGGGAGCAGCCGGAACCGGGAGCGGAGAGGGCCCTTGCCATCTTTGACCGTGTCATCGCCCGGGCATGGGCGGCGGAGGATATTGCCCTCGCGAAAGAGGGGCGACTCCGTGCCCTGATGGCCAACGGCGATCTCGAAACGGCGACGGCCGAGGCGCAGGTGCTCGCGAGAGAGACGGAGGATCCCGGTCTCCTCATCGAGGTGAATTACCTGCTCGCCCTGGCCGATGGGGAGAAGCTCAAGGCACTCGAAACGGAGCATCCCCGCTGGGAGGAGGACGATGAAGTCAGGCCGGATCGGAATGAGCTTTTTCACCGCACCGTCGACCGTTTCCTTTGGCCGCATCTTTTCCATGCCACCCGGGAGGAGGTCGCGGCACGGGGTCTTTTTGCCGCAGCGGAACTGTATGCCTACGCGGGAGAGAGTGAACCTGCCCGCGACCGTTGGAATGATCTCATCAAACTCTATCCGGATTCCAGTTTCGCCGCTCAGGCTGCGGCAAAGCTGGAATCCATTCCTTCATCCACTGAACCCACTGACGAGCCACCATGATCTTTACTCTGAAACGGTCGACGACTCTGCTCCTCGCGCTCCTGATTCCAGGCGTCATCCTTTTTTCACGAACGGGCTTGGCACAGGACGCTCCGGCCCCGGCCCCCGTGGAAATTGCCGAGGATGTTTCCGCCCTCGATCTCTACAAGCAGGGCGGGGGCTTCATGCACATCCTCCTCATCTGCTCCATCGGAACCATCGCCGTTTGCGTCTACTGCTTTGTGCAGATCAACGGAAATAAGATGGCACCCCGGGCTCTCGTTGATCAGGTTAATTCACTCATGGCGGTTCGGGATGTCGGGGGTGCCTACAACTCCTGTCAATCCAACCAGAGCAGCTATGCCAAAGTCATGACGGGAGCGCTTCTCAAGGTCAACTTCGATCGCGACCTCGCCAACAAAGCAAGCATGACCGATGCCGCCGCCGAGGCCATGGATGAGGAGGAGCATCGCCAGATGGTCTGGGTGAATTACCTCAACGTCTTCGCCACGCTCGCACCCATGGTAGGTCTGTTAGGAACTGTCTGGGGAATGATTGAGGCCTTTGACAAGCTCGCGACCACCAGCGGAGACGCCAAGGAACTCGCGGGAGGGATCAAGGTCGCGATGATCACCACGGCCGGAGGCCTCATCGTCGGGATTCCCTCGATGTTCTTCTATTTCTTCTTCCGCGACCGGCTCCAGGGAGTCATGACGACGGTGCAGAAACACGCCAGCTTCGCAATCGACATCCTTTCCGGAGAGATCCGCCTTCAAGGCGCAACCACCGTCGAAGAGGCTCCCGCCGAAACCTGATCAAATACAAAAAAGAACAAGGAACGAAGAACCAGAATCCCGCATGACCCGCCGCCGCAGAAAGCCGCTCGATGAGGTGAGTTTCCAGATGACTCCCATGATCGACATGACCTTTCTGCTCCTCATCTTCTTCATGGTGACGCAGCGAATCACCGAACAGGAGTTGAGTGTCCCGGTGCGTCTTCCCGTTGCCCTGAGTGCGGTGGCTCCGGAGCGGACCGAACGCGATGTGATCAACCTCGATGGAGAAGGGAATTATTACATCGGGGACCGCAAGGCGACGACCGAGGAACTTCTTGCTCATTTGAAGGTCAAGTTTCGCGATTTCCCCCCGCTCCAGATCTATCTCCGGGCGGACCAGAATACTCCGACAAAAAAAATCCGGGAGTTTGTCGAGATGGCGACCGAAGTGGGGGCGATCGATCTGATCTTCGGAGTTAATGGAGAGTGAGTTCCCCAAAATTAAACAGGGTAGGATCTCCGACCAAACAGGGTCAGGGCTCCCGTAAAAAATGAAACGAGGCCGAAAGAGACATCAGACGACGGTGGAGATGCAGATGACTCCCATGATCGACATGGTCTTTCTGCTCCTCGTCTTTTTTATGGTCGCGGCCAAACCGGTCGTTCCCGAGCGGGATATCCCGATGGGTCTGCCAGGCCAGGTGGCGCAGGAGGAGGTTGTCGAGATTCCCGACGAGGCGCGGGTCATTATCGAGCCCGGTGGCCAGGTCGTCCTGAATGAACAGCAGCTCGATGCTCCGGGGAGTTCCTCCCTGCCCGAATTGCGGTCCGTTCTCGACCGCTTTCGTCAGTCGGCGGAGAATGCGAAGACGGAGGCGCTCGTTACGATTGCCCCTCATGACAGTGTTCCCCATCAGCGGCTTGTTGATGTGTTGAATGCCTGTGCCGAGGCAGGGATCAAAGGGGTCACTCTCGCAGGAGGTGGGGATGAGTGAGATCTCTGTCGAATTGAATCCCGGTTCTTCGAAGCCGCAGCGGGTCAAAAAGCCGCGCCCGAAGAAGCCGCGTCCCACTCTCGACGATCAGGTGAAGATCAATCGTCGTGCGCTCATCAGTTCCATTATTATCGGGAGCATTGCGGTTCATGGCATCGCGCTGCTACTTTTCGGCCTCTGGACCGTTGCAAAACATTTCAAGCGTCCCGAGGCGCGGTTTGAGATGAAGAAGGTCGTTTCGATTCCGCCCAAGACTCCCGAACATAAGATGAACGTGGCCAGGCACGAGGCGATGGCCCCGAAGCCGAGTTTCAACGACAAACTCATCAGCACCCGACCGATCGATTTTGCGCTTCCGGATCTCCCGCAGATCAACCTGGATCAGATGCTCCCCCTCGACCCCTCGGAGCTTATCTCGGATCAGGTCAGCGGCCTGGTCGGGAGCGCCGCCCTCGGTTCCGGATTGGGGCAGGGGATGAGCGGAGGAGGCGGCACGGGTGATGGAATGAGCTTTTTTGGAGTGAAGGCACAGGGGGACAGGATCCTGCTGCTCTTTGATGTCTCCTCCAGTGTCGTGAACAAGGCCGTCGCCGCGGGGATTCCCCTGGAACGCATTCAGGAGGAAACGATCAAAATGATTGGAACCCTGCCGATCAGCTCCCAGTTTTCGCTGATCCAGTTCACCGGCAACTACATGCCCTTCACCGAAGAATTGATCGCCGCGACGCCCGGGAATAAAGACCTCGCCAGAAAATGGGTGGAGGAAAAATGGGTCACCAGCGGAACGATGAGTTCGACCGGGGCCTCGGTGGTGCAAAACCTGACCGGCGTGGTCGGCATCCTTGAGCGGGCCGTGGCGATGCGTCCGGATGTCGTTTTTCTGATCTCGGACGCCAGTTTTCAATGGCGTCCGGACGGTGGCGGGGGCTTCAGCAATGTGCCCTACGACGAAATCAAAAAGGCGGTCGATAAGCTCGGAGAGGGGCCTCAGGGCGAGGTTCCTCTCCATTTTGTTGCTTTTGAGCCCAAACCGGATGACGCCAAAGAGTGGAGTCGCATCGTCCGCAAGACCGGAGGCGAGTTCCGTGAATTGAAGGAGAATCAGCCATCAGGGCGGTAATTCCCGGGATTTCACCAGAATTTTTAGAAACTATGGCCCAAATGAGTGAGTCTGAACCGCTGCGACCCTTATTTTTTATCGCGCGGATCGAATTTAAGAGTATTTTAGCACTTGAGAAGTCTAAAACTTTTTCTAACTTCTTACTTATTTTAACTTTCCAGCGTGATATGAAACTCCATTCCTATTGTTCCGCGCTCCTCCTGCTCGGGTTGTCGGTCTTTACCGTCGGGTGCAAAACGCGGAACACGCCGGCTCCGGCGGTTCCTCCGGCGCCCGTGCCCCCCGCTCAATACGGTCAGCAGCCGGGTGGAGTTCCTGTGCCTCCCGATCAGGCAGGCGGACGATTCGGCTACACGGGTCAAAATCCGGCCCCGGGAACCACGCCACCTCCGGCCGCCGCTGGTGGAATCCGTGATATTCGTGACATGGCTCCGGCGACGACGACGCCTCCCGCAACCGAGCAAAAGCCGACACCTCCTCCGGCCTCCACGGCTCCTTCCGCTGCGGATATGCCCTATGCGAATTCGGTTCCGGGCAATCCGCTTGTGGTGACACTTCCCGGAGGCAATGCCTCGCTCGGTCAGATTTCGATCGAAAAGTATGATTCCTCCGGCAAGCCGACCGGCGAACCGCTGAAGCGGGGAACTCAGGTGCAGATCCCGGATCCGAATAATCCCGGCAAGAAAATCTTCTTTAAAGTCCCCTGATCGTGGAGAGCGGACAGCCCTTTGACTGCGTGGCAGTCCTTGGACCCGGTCTCATCGGCGGGTCGGTCCTGCGGGCTGTCCGGGCGAAGTTCCCTCGGGTCAGGTTGACCGTCTGGGCTCGCCGTCCCGAGGCGGTGGAGGAACTCCGCGGGTCGCCGGGACTGGTCGATTTCGCTTCGGACGAGGTCAATGAAGCGATCGAGGGTGCCGATTGCATCATTCTGGCGATGCCGACAGGATTCATGGGAGAAGTCGTCGCCCGGATGGATGCCTTTCCGGCCGGGACGAGGGTGCTGGTGACCGATGTGGGCAGCGTCAAGGCCCCCGTGGCGCGGGAGATTGGACCGCTTGTGACGGCGAGAGGAGGACGTTTTCTCGGCAGTCATCCCATGGCGGGTTCGGAAAAAAAGGGCCTTCAATATGCGGATGCCTCACTCTTTGAAGGCGCCGCCGTGATTTTGACTCCTGACGGGACGGACATGGATGAGGAAGCCAACCTGCAGGCACTCAGCGCTTTCTGGAAAAGTCTGGGCGGGGTCATTTCGGTCCTCACACCGGAAAGGCACGATGAAGTCGTCGCTGCGATCAGCCACCTGCCGCATCTCGCCGCAGCGGCCCTGGTTCGCTCCGTCCTTAGCCGCGATCCGGGGGCGGGTTCGCTCAGCGGAGGCGGATTCCGTGACACCACCCGCGTGGCGGGCGGACCCGAGGACATGTGGGCGGGCATTCTCACCGACAACCGGGTGGCGGTGTCGAGGCAACTTGGCGAGTTCATTCGTGAGCTTGAAAGTTGGAAAGAAGCCCTTGATGTTCTTGACAGGGACAGGCTCCTCAGCTTTCTGTCCGAAGCCCGTCGGCTCCGCGAAACGCTCTGAAGCCCGGAGTGCCGTCCGGGGCAACTACCAGCAGTGATTATGGCCGATCTTCGTGTCAAAAAGGTTAAGGATTTTTCAGCGGAACTTACTGTCCCCGGGGACAAGAGTATTTCTCACCGTGCCCTCATGTTCTCCGCGCTCTCGAACGGGCCCTGTGAGATCACCGGATTCCTTGCGAGCGAGGATTGTCTCGCGACAATGAAGGCTCTCGCCGCGATGGGGGTGGAGATTGAGCAACTCGGTGACGGGGGAACCCATATCCGGGTTCACGGCTGTCGTGGCAAGTTCCAGGCCCCGACCCGTCCGATTGACTGCGGTAACAGCGGCACGACAATGCGCCTCCTTGCCGGGATTCTCGCCTCGCAGCCCTTCGAAACCACTCTGATCGGAGATGAATCGCTTTCGAAGCGGCCTATGAACCGGATTGCCCTGCCGCTAGAGAAGATGGGGGCGAAGATCAAGGGCCAGGGAGAGCGTTGCATGGCTCCCCTCAAGATTACCGGAAAGGCAAAACTCACCCCGATCCAATACGAGTCCCCGGTCGCGAGCGCCCAGATCAAGAGCGCTATCATGCTTGCCGCCCTTGCGGCGGACGGGAAAACGACGATCACCGAACCCCATCCCTCGCGTGATCACACCGAGCGCATGTTCAACTACCTCCTCGTGAAGAATATTCGCGAGGGCAACACCGTCTCAATCTGGGGCGGGCAGACTCCCGAATCCCGGGACATTCAGGTTCCGGGTGATATTTCCAGCGCCGCCTTCTGGATCGTGGCGGCGGCGGCACGTAAGGGAGCCCGGCTTCTCATTAACAATGTCGGGCTGAATCCTACCCGGATCGGGATACTCACCGTGATGACCCGCATGGGAGCGAGGATCATCGAGCGCATCGATGAATCCGGCTGCGAACCCATGGGCTCGATCGAGATTGTCGGGGCGGGCCTCAATGCCACGGAAATCGGGGGAGCCGAGATTCCGACGCTGATCGATGAGATTCCCGTGCTGGCGATCGCCGCTGCCCTGGCGAAGGGCAAGACTGTCATCAAGGATGCCCAGGAGCTCCGGGTGAAGGAAAGTGACCGGATCTCGGCCGTGGCCGAAAACCTCAGGCGGATGGGCGTCACGGTCGACGAGTTTGCCGACGGCATGGAAATTACCGGCGGAGCAACCCTCAAGGGCGCCGAGATCAATTCGCTGGGAGATCACCGCATCGCAATGGCCTTCGCCATTGCCGGACTCTTTGCCGAAGGGGAAACGGTCATCAAAGGAGTCGAATGTATCGAGACTTCCTACCCGGGTTTTATCCGGGAGCTGGAGCAGCTCCAGGCGATGGGGAGGTAGGTTGAAAGGCTGAAAAGCTGAGGTTTTTCCTTGCCCGGAGCGCGAGTTCCTGATTTTTTGATTCGGAACGTTTTCCAGACTACGGCGTCTCAACCTTGAGGCTCGTTCCGGTAACAGGCCAGATGAAATCATTTCTTACCTCCATCATCATTTGTCTTGGTGGTTTCATTGCGTGGGATCATTTGAAGCAGCCTCCCGAAACTGAAAGTCCTGCCGCCCAACTCGCTGCCAAAGACGCCGAGATTAAGCAGCTTCAGTGGCAAATCCAGCACCTCAACCGGCAGACTCCCCGAGCCAGGAGCGCCGACCGGCTCAAAGGACTGGCAGAGATTTACGACGGGCATATTTCCCGGATCGCTCAAGATAAAATCCTCCTCGAAACCAACAGGGTAAAAGGCGAGCAGAACCTTAAACGGATTCAGACCAGCCCCCCTCGATTTCCCTCGGGTGGATTTCTTTCGACAAGCCAGGCTGACCAGGACCTCGCGATTGAAAAGCATCGTGATGAGATTGCTGCCGCCAGGGCCTATCTCGTCGCGGTCGATGAAGAGCTCAAGAAACTTGAAGTGGAGAAACAAGACTTGGATCGAAGTTACGAAACCGCCCGGGCTGAAGCGATAGCGGCTAAGTGAGTCCGGGAACCTCGTGGCTTCTCTCACCTGATTTTTCCCGTTCCCGGTTTCAGAATCTCAAATTTCCATAATTTCACCCATGTAAATACATTGTATGGGCAGAAATTTGGTTCGATTCTCAAAATAGTCTTGTAATGTCTTTGTATTTTCTTCAATTTACATTGTAAAACATTCCGGAACCCAATTTGCTTCTTTTCCAGTCCGGCACAACCCCACCACTCCCATGAAAATCGCGGAAAAACTCAAGCCGAGTCGGCTCTTTTCGAAAGATCGAAAAGGTGTTGCCCTTGTCACCGTGCTGACGGTGATGGCTCTTACGACCATCCTTGTGCTGACCTTCTTTTCGCTGGCAACCAGCGAGCACCGGGCCTCGAGTACTTACTCCAATGGTCTTCAGGCGCAGCAGGTGGCGGAACAGGCGGTAAATCTGGTCATCGCGCAGATCCGTGAGGCGACCAGTGTGGGCAATACCAAAGCCTGGGCCTCGCAGCCGGGAGCGATCCGGGTTTGGGGTGAAGACGGCAGAGAAGACTTTGCCTACAAGCTCTATTCGGACGATGTCATGAAGACGACGAAATGGGATGACTTTCAGAACGATTTTCGCGCTCTGAATGACTGGTCAGATAGTCCCGAGCATTTTGTTGATTTGAATGAACCCGTTATTCGGGGAGAAAAGGTCTATTATCCGATCGTTCACCCTCTGGCCTCGACCAAACCGCAATGGCCCAAGCCACTTGGGAATGATTTAAACGGGGTGGAGGGATTCTGGTACAATGACACGAAAAAAGGCGGCGTCGTCCTGACGGATCCGAGCCCAATCGGGAGAAAAGCGGCCCAGATTCTGAAGGCCGATGGACACGTGGCGATGCCGGTAACCTGGGTCTACCAGCTGGCTGACGGGACGCTCGGGACCCTTGAAAGGGGAGCTCCGGGAGCGCCTTCCTACAAATTCAGGGCCTTGAGCCCCGGGGGAACTCCTTCGGCGGATAACCCTATCGTCGCCCGTTTTGCTTTCTGGGCTGATGACGAGACGTCGAAGCTCAATATCAACACCCACGCGGGTGGACTGGCATGGGATGTTCCGAGGGTAGGGGGGGAGTTGGACATGGCCATGGGCAAATATCAGCCGGCGCAAAAGGAATGGCAGCGTTATCCCGGGCATCCGGCGTCGACCCACCTCAGTCCGGCCTTGGCACCTGGTGTTCTTGATATCGTTAATGACCGGGATGCCATGGAGATGCTTTACAGCGTTGTCCCCCGGGTGGTCGGTGGCGGATCGGAGTCGGGTACTCGAATCATTGATACACGGAATCCAAAAGAGGCCAATGGGCTAATCGCCGACAAGGAGCCGCTTTTTCCTTCCCTCGATGACGTCATCATGAAGTCGGATAGGACTCCTCATCGGTTTCCTGATGCGAAGGGCCGACCTATTCCTGCCGATGAGCTGAGTGAATACCTTGAGCGCTCGAAGTTTTTTGTCACGGTCAACAGTCGAGCTCCGGAGACAAATATGTTCAACAAACCGCGGGTGGCGATCTGGCCGATTTATAATGCGGAGTACAAAAAGAATCCGGCGCCTACCGACCCCTATCTTACCCATTTGACTGCCTTTGACCGACTGATCCACTTCTGCGCTTCGATGGGGAAACCCACCTCCGGCGGGGATCAGAAGTACGAATACATCTTCAAACGGCAGAAGGCGGACAGCTCCACTCACGACATCAAAAACATTGCCCGTAACGAGCAGCTTTATAATTACCTCGTCGACCTGATGAGTACGGATGTCCCGGGTTACGGCACTAACTTTGCCGACCCACTCAAATACGGACCTGAAGGGGCGGCCCAAATTGTAACGGAGATTTTCGACTACATCCGGTCGACCAATCTTCATGACGATACCCTTTACCGTGCCGAATTTGCCGAGGCCTTCAAGAAAGCTAATACGGGTCAACATCTCACCTTTACCAATCCGCGCGACGGCAACAAAGGTAACCTCGGTTTTGGGTTGAAAGGGCACGGTCAGGTTACTCCGATTCGAGTGGACTATAGAACATCCGACGGCGTCGAGGTAAAAACAAAAGGAATGGGTCGCTTCTTCACTCTATCGGGAGCTGCCGTGGCAGTGGCTTGCGTTGGAGAGCAGGGTGCACGGATGCCCCGTTATGCCGGAGTGATCGGGACGGTTCCACAGAATGCCTCCACAGAAGTTGCCTACACCAATCTGCCTCCGCTTCGAACTGGGGTTACACAATCGAACGAGGCCGGCTGGCCGGTGTGGCTTAAGGAGATTAAGCGAGTCATTGATTATAAGTATAAAGTAAAGGATGCGGTCACTGGGGTAGAGAGTGAGGAGGAGTGGCCGGGTGGATTGAGTGGAGAGGTTCTGGAAGAATTAAGATTGGCAAAGGCAAGCTTGCAGTTGGAACTCCGGATGGCATTTGACCCAGCCAGTTGGAACTGGAATCTCGCTTTCCTCGACTCAGGGTATCGAAATGCAGTGCTGGGAAATCCGACGAAAGCGAAGTTTGACCGCGGTTCGTTGGGAACTGCTTCTGACGGTGATTTAAGCGTAAATCATTCAACCTACGGTGACGTCACGCGTCTGGCAGATAAGAATTTCTTCAATCTGTACCGGCTCACCCAGGCCAAACTTGATGACAATGGCCATGTTGTTCCCCAAGGCATAGATGATTTAGAAGATTTGATTTACCCTGATGGTGCCAAGCCGATTCCGTTTGCAGAGGAGAAGTTGGCTCAGGCAACTTTTCTCTTCAACCTCTTCTCTCCCAGTATTGGGTGGGGCAGCATCAACCCGGACATGCAGATCGAGATCGAAAGAAGGACAGGGATGGAGTTCCAAACGGAGACCGGCACTGTTCCCTTTCTGGGATGGAGCGGGCAGGGGGGGCTGCAGGGTGGTGATCCGGATGTATTTATCTGGGCGACCAACTGGATCAAACCACATCGTGAGGGCGGGGTTAGGGCCTGGGGAGGTCTTCTGCCTCCTTCTTATGCCTTCCAGGCCCGGGATACACTGGGCGAGGTGGCTCCCAACAACCTGGCCTCCGTTCGGGCGCAATTATGGAGGGATAATAAGTCAATTACCAGCACTGCAATCAGCTCCCGTCTGACGCCGATTGACCGGGGATACGATAGAATCGAGAATGCTCTTGGGGCAGTAGGCGGAATTCGCGATATCATTGGGGACAAAAAGGATATTGCCCAGGCATATCGGTATGATCTCGTTACCATTCCGTTCAAGGTTGTCAGCCCCCCCCTTTATGGGTTGCCTGATCCACCTCCTCCTCCGCCTCCAGGTGAGGAGCCCCCGGCGGCGCCAAACTACAAGGAATTGTATTTTGAGGGAGGTAAAGTCGCCTTCAGATTCTATGATGGGGGAATTTACTGTGAGGGCTCTGCTCCGGACAATGAGGACATAGAGGCTCCCGTGCAGACCATTACGATTGACTTTGAGCCGTTTAAATTCTCAGTCCAAGGTCTCAAGATGGCTCCCGGACAAACGGGAGGAACCAACGAATTCCGGGAGTTGAGTCACGATTCGACCGGGGTGCTCGAAGAGGCAAGCATGACCGCGGATCCGGCCAATCCGTGGACTTCGCCGAAACACTCGGCGCAGAGGAAAGGTGGGAATTGGACAAACCTGAAAAACGTGGTGTCAACAACCGATGTTATGTTCAATGAACCCAACCCGGGTGATGCGAATCCTGTGGGTTTAAACGCCCGCGGCAGGATGGCCTCCTCGGCAAATCATTGGGATGGCAGGTATCTTCGGGATGAAGATGTTGTTCAGGCAATTGCGGTTCCCCATGGTGATGTAAGACTGGTCGCCGCGCGGGCTGTGATCGAACCGGAGGATCAGCTCCTCGTCAAACATCGGGACTACGGGTCCAAGATGATGGCTCACTCCATGACAAATTCCACTGGTGCACCGTTGCCCGGCTTTAAACCGGAAAATGACAAAGAGTATCTGATCGTCGTAGGTAAGGACTTGGGGAATACCCCCTATCGTGGAAGTACGCCCCAGTCGGGAACGGAATGGGCGTTGCCCATGCCTTTTTCCAAGGATCGGTCCAAAGAGGTGCAACTCTATGGAGACTTCGACAACGGTTCAGGGACAATGATTGACGGCCCCTACATCAATAAACCGGATGAAGGTAACGTGCATGCCCTGAAAACCAAGTTCACCCAGGAGATCGTGGACTTTTGGGAATTGCGCCGTGATTACGGAGATTTTCCGTACTTCAGCAATCCTGAAAAAGCGGAAGCGGGTGGTCCGGCCTATTTCTCACCGAACCGACTTGTCTCGGGTCCCGGGATGTTTGGCTCACTACCGACCGGGGCTCTCGCGAGTCCGCCGAAACCGTGGCAGACTTTGCTGTTCCGGCCCAACGTGGTCGGGAACGACTATGCTTCACATCCGGGCGCGGGTAAGAAAGGAGGCGGGTTGAATGATCCTCCGGATCACCTCATCATGGATCTCTTCTGGATGCCTGTGGTCGAGCCCTATGCGATCAGTGAACCCCTCTCGACCGGCGGCAAGGTGAACATGAACTACCAGATGGTGCCCTTTTTCCATGTCCATCGGGACACGGCCCTGCGCGGGATCTTCCGTTCCGAGTTTATGGTCTGTGTGCCGAATCAGTGGCACCACAGCTACAAACAATTCCGCGGCCGGGGTCAGGGTTATCACTGGAAGAACAACCCCTATGGCGGAGCGATCCAAATCAGGCGTCTCCGGACAGCGATTATGGACAACGAGACACTCGCCCAGTTCGATACCCGTTTCAACAACGGCATGGAAATTTTCAAGTCGGCGACGGAGATTTGCGAGATCCATTTGATCTCAGAGGAAGTCAACGCCCGCATGGGTGGTAGCTCCGGCGGTGGCATCGCCTCGTACACGCCGAAGCTCGGACAAATGGAAGACGGCAAATTCTGGCGCGACCATTCCCTCGTGGGTGACAACTCACGGGAGCGTCCCTACACCAACATTCAGACCCGTCTGACGACGAAGTCGAACACCTTCCTCGTGCACTACCGGGCCCAGGTGCTGAAGCAATCGCGCCGCGATAGTGACGGGGAGTACGGCGAATGGCGTCCGGAACTCGACCGGGTTGAGGCCGAATATCGCGGATCCTCGATGGTGGAGCGTTATGTCGATCCAAACTCGGACGAAATTCCCGACTTCGCGACGCAGAAGGACAAGACACTGGATGTGTATTATCGCTACCGTGTCGTCAATCCGCGGCGTTTCGCCCCCTGATCGGCGATTTCAACTCCCTATTCTTTCATCATGAGAATTAATCATTCATCCCGGTCTCTCAGGGCCTTCAGTCTCATCGAAGTGACCATCGCCATGGCCATCGCCGCCGTGGCGCTGGTGACCCTGTTGGGATTGATCCCGCAGGGAATGGATACGATGCGTGAGGCAGGAGATCAGGCCATCATGGGTCGTATTCACCAGCAGATCCTCAACGAGATTCAACTCACGCCGTTTGAAGACGCGAATGGAGCGTCCCTCCTCGAAAAATACGACAAGATGGAGTTTTATTACGATGCGCAGGGAGAGGAACTCAGTGACAGCCGAAGTCCCGCCGGTGACCCCGAGAGGGAGAAGGGCAGCTTCGGGCACATCTATTCGGCTCGGGTATCCATTCCAAAAGGCGGGACCGGGACCCTCCCGAAATCAGTCGGAGGTGCTGGCTACAAGGGGATCAAGCTCGATGATAGTCCAACTGGCCCGCAAAACGTGAACGTGCGTCCCGTCATCGTCGAGGTGGCTCCGGTGGGGGCACTCGGCGCAACCTTTGATTTTGACCAACCCAATAACTTCCGCCTGATCAAGGCCTACCAGACCATGATCGTCAAAATGGGTCAGGACTTCCAAAAATAATTTCATGAGACTAACCTATTTCAAATCCGGCAGGCGGGCTTTCTCGCTGATCGAACTGATGGTGGCGATGGGGATTCTGTCCATCCTCATGCTCATGATGACCGTGCTGCTCGACCAGGTCCAGAAAAGCTGGCGCTATTCCGAGAGCCGGATCAGCCAGTTCCGGGAAGCTCGTGTCGCTTTCGACCTGATGACCAAAAACATCGGACAGGCCTCCCTGAACACCTATTGGGACCTCGCCGATAAGGACAATGATGGACTCTATGACGGCTACTTCCGCACGACGGAACTGCACTTCATCACCCTGGATGCGACGGCTCTCAACGCCTCCGGCAGTCAGAAGCTCGTCGGGCAGGCTGTGTTTTTCCAGGCGCCGCTGGGTTTCTCGGGTGAATATCGGAACCTGAACAACCTTTTCAACGGCAGAGGGTATTTTGTGGCCTTTGGCAGCGATGAGAAATTTAAACCCTCATTTGTGGAATCGGCCGACCGATATCGTTTCCGGCTGATGGAGTTTCGCCCGCCGGCAGAGTCGAACCAGGTGTTCGAGGATGGTGCCAAGGAGAGGAACGCCGACAAACCCCAGGATTTCTCCCAGTGGATCCGCCAGACGGCGGGAGTAGGGAAGGGGGGCTTCGAGGACCACCTCAATCCGCTCGCCGAGAATATCATCGCGCTCATCGTCTCTCCCCGTGATTCATTGGAAAACGCGGCCGACACCCGCGGGAAAACCTACAGTAAGATCGCCCCGAACTACGGTTTTGATTCCAACAATCAGGCAGAAGGTTTCTCCGATTTCGCCCAGCAGGTTCCTCCGCTCGTCCGGGTGACGATGGTGGCCATTGATGAAACTGCCGCTACCCGTCTTGAAAATGGCGAAGAAATGCCCGAGGATCTCACCGCTCCTTTCTCCGGGTTGTTCAGGAGGACGGAGGACTACAGCAATGATGTCCAGACACTGTCCGATGAATTAAATGAAATGGAGATAAACCACAAAGTCTTCAGTTCTCTTGTAATGCTGAGAAGCTCGAAGTGGAGCAGCTGAGAGGTTTTCCCGATAGACTCATGAAAGTATTTTTTCCCTCCAGATCGCGGGCCTTCTCGCTGATCGAACTCATGGTGGTGCTCGGGGTCGTCGGCCTCCTCCTTGCCTTTGCGGCGCCGAATCTTTTCAGCCTGATTTCGTCCAACACGCTCTCCGCAGAGGGATCGCTCCTTAGGAATCAGCTGACCTACGCCCAGCAGATTGCGGTTTCAAAGAATGCGGATGTCGAAGTTCGCTTTTTCAAAGTTCCCGATTATGCCAATGCGGGGATCGAAGAGGCTTTTCGTTCCTTCCAGCTGTATCAGTACAATCTGGACGGAGATCTGGTGCCGGTGAGTTCCTATTTCAGGATCAAGGCTCCGGTAGCGGTACACGAGAACCTCAGCACCCTGTTGAATCCGGGTGCCAACGAGTCGAGCAAGGACAAGAAGTTCGGATTCTCCTCCCCGATGTTGGGTTCGGGTGAAGCTCCGGTCGGCGAAGGCGGGAGAATGGAGAATGCAGCTTATGTCTCATTTCGATTCCGACCCGACGGTTCCACCGATCTGCCGTTCCGCACTTCCGGCAGTGATACCTGGTATATCACTCTGGTGCAGGGGGAAGGCGCGCTGAATGCGGACAAGCCCGATAACTACCTTTGTCTCCAGATCAATCCCTACAACGGACAGGTGAGCGAGTTCCGTCCCTGAGATTGGATGGACGGCCATGTAGCCGGCCTCTGCGAGGCCGGTCGGATTTTCAGCAATCAACGGCGCGCTTAAAACCCCTGACCTTCCTCAGAAAGGTCAGCGACAAAGGCGGGATGGCGGAGTTCTCTTTTTCGGCCATTTTCATGCCGGATCCCGGCGATTTTGGCCCGGATTCCCTCAGGCAACCGAGGCTTGGATATTGTCTCTATTTTCAGACAAAAATCGCTTGTGAAAATTTTCACAAGCGATTAAGTGGGACGTCTTCCTCACGAGATGGGCAACATTTTTCCACGTTGGACGAACCTCCTTGCAGTCAAGATTCTGGTGTGCCTCGGCGCGCTGGGAACTTGTGTAGTCGCGGTCGCCTGGTACTCCTTCACCCCGAAGTTTACCCGCGTCGGCTACATGCCGCAGCAACCTATTCCCTTCGATCACAGTGTCCATGCGGGACAGCTGGGCATGGACTGCCGTTATTGCCATACGCACGTCGAAAATTCACCCCACTCCAACATTCCGGCGGCTCAGGTTTGCTGGAATTGCCACGGTCCGGGCAAGGTGAAGTCCGATTCTCCGAAGCTTGAGCCTTTGCGCCGGGCCATGGATGTGAACGACCCGAATTACACCGGAAAACCCATCGAATGGGTCCAGTTGCACAAGGTGCCTGACTACGCTCATTTCAATCACTCGGCCCACGTGAATCGCGGGGTGAGCTGTGTTGAATGTCACGGGCGCATTGATGAAATGCCGGTCGTTTACCATGCCAAGCCCCTCAGCATGTCGTGGTGTCTTGAGTGTCACCGGGATCCGGGCAAGGTTCTTCGCCCGCTTAATGAGATCACCAATCTGGCCTGGGAGGCGGATGACCTCTCTCCTGATGAGTTTTACGCCTATGTCGCAGGCAAAACCGGCACTTCGACGGACGAATTGAAAAAGGCGGACACGGGCAAGGAGTGGGATCGCGAACTGATCGGTGCTCACTTGCAGAAAGCATGGGGAGTTCATCCTCCGCAGGATTGTGCCGCCTGCCACCATTAAGGGATCCCTGGTCCGGAAGACGAGAAATTAGAATTCGAATGAAGCGAAAGTGGCATCATCCAGCTGAGGAGGAAGCGTCCCGTATCCATTGGCGGAGTCTCGGTGAGCTTGAGGGCTCGGAGAATTTCAAAGATTGGCTCGGTCGTGAGTTCCCCCAGGGGGCTCAAGAGCTCGAAATGGACGAAACGTCCCGCCGGAGTTTTGTGAAGCTCATGGGTGCGTCGACGGCGCTGGCAGGCTTCGGGGTCTCCTGCAGTCGGCCTCTTGAGCACCTCGTTCCCTACAACGAGCATGTGGAGTGGGTCATCCCCGGGAACGCGCTTTATTACTCCACGGCAAAGCCCCGTCTCGGTGGTCTCGGTTGTGATCCGCTGGTGGCGACGACCTTTGAAGGGCGTCCGACCAAGGTGGATGGAAACCGGCTTCACCCCGCGGTGACGGGCGGATCTTCCTCCTTCACGCAGGCTTCGATCCTTGATTTGTACGACCAGGATCGCTCGAAGGGCTACTTGAAGTCGGGAAAAGAAACGACTGCCAAGGACTTTGAGGAGTCCTTCCTGAAGCCTCTTCGTGACGGCAAGTCCGGGGCCAAGGTGGGTCTGCTCCTTTCCGAGTCAACCTCTCCCACCCGTGCCTCGCTCATTGAGGGGGTCCAGAAGGCCTATCCGGGAATCAGTCTCTTTGCCTATGAGGCGCTTGCCTCGTCCGGAGCACGCGCCGCTGGCAAGGATCTCTACGGTCCGCAGTCGCTTCCGATTGTTAATCTTTCGTCCGCTTCACGCATCCTCTCGATCGATTGTGATTTTCTCGGGAATGATCCGGTTGGCGAGGAGTCGCTGGCTGAGTATTCCTCGACCCGGAATCCGGACAGAAAAGGGGGGATCAGCCGTCTTTATTCGGTGGAGCCCTCTTTCACTCTGACTGGCGGACAGGCCGATCACCGTTATCGCCTTCCTTCCTCGCAAATGCTGGCGATGACCGCCCTGCTTGCCAAAGAGGTGGGTGCTCGCCTGGGCGATGCTGCGCTTTCAGGATTGGCAGATACGGTGGCTTCCCGGCTCGTGGGACAGGTCTACAATCAGGCATGGATCCGCGAGTGTGCGGCCGATCTTGTTTCGGAAAAGGGTAAGGCAGTGGTTCTGGCAGGTGGACGTCTTTCCAAGCCGGTTCACCTTCTTGTGGCGGCAGTGAATAAAGCTCTCGGAGCCTACGGAGCCCTGATCACGGTTGTTGATCACAAGCTCCCGACTCTTCCCGGAATTTCCGCTCTCGCTGCGGCGATCGATAAGAGCGAGATCGAAACCCTCATCGTCCTGAATGAAGGAGATGTCGCCTTCGACGCACCTTCGAATCTCGATTTGCCCGGCAAGCTACAGAAGCTGAAGACGCTTGTTCATCTCGGTTATCGCATCAACGAGACAGCACGTCACGCGACCTGGCATGTTCCCGGCGCCCATTACCTTGAGACCTGGGGTGACCATTTCAGTCTCTCGGGAGTTTATTCCGTGCAGCAGCCGATGATCAATCCGCTCTGGGGCGGGGTTTCGGAAGGTTGCTTCCTTCTCTCGCTCCTTCAGGAGGATGCCTCCGGAGGCGCCTTGCTTGGCAAGGTGAAGGCCACTTTCGCCGCACTCGGTGGAAAGGATTGGACGGCGGCTCTTCGCGATGGATTTGCAAAGGAGATCAAGCTCGCGGCGGGCGCTCTTACGGGAGATCCGGCGACTCAGGTCGAGTCACTCGCGAAGGCGGTAATTCCTGACTTTCCTCATGCGGAAGGACTTGAAGTGGCTCTCACGGTGAGCAGTTCGGTCTATGATGGACGTTTTGTCAATAATGGCTGGCTTCAAGAAGCGCCGGACCCGATCACCAAGTTGACCTGGGATAATGCCGCGCTGATCAGTTTCTCCACCGCTGCCGAGCTCGGCTTGGAGGATGAGGATCTGGTCGAAATCACCGTGGGTGACCGCAAGGTGACCGCACCGGTGCTGCGTTCGCCCGGTCAGGCGGAATATTCTCTCAGTCTTGCCCTGGGTTATTACGGGGACAGGGCGACCGATACGGTCAGCAAGGGGTCGGGTTTTAATGCCTACCCTCTCATGACCACGGCCCAACCCTATGTGGTCACCGGGGCGCAGGTCCGGAAATTGGGGTCGACTTATCCGCTTGCGCTGACGGCGGAGCACTACAGCATGGAGGGGCGTGCCATCGCCCGCGAGGGTACCGTTGACATGCTTCGCGAGGAGCCTGAGTTTGCAAAGTATCAGGGGATGGATGCCCATATTCCTGACAATATCTCGCTTTACAAGGGTATCGACTACATGGGTGGGACGGTTCCTGAGGGTCCGATCGTCGGACAGTTCGATGGTCATGAGTTCAAGGTCGACCTGAATCACCAGTGGGCGATGACGGTGGACCTCAACAGTTGCATCGGCTGCAACGCCTGTGTCATCGCCTGTCAGTCGGAGAATAATATTCCGATTGTCGGCAAGACCCAGGTCCTCAACGGACGTGAAATGCACTGGATCCGGATGGACCGCTACTTCACGAGTCCGAAGGACAAGGAGCCCGTTTTCCATCGTGGAACCGCATGGGATTATCTCACCGGCGCGGAGTCAACCGAGGATATCCCCGGACGCCGCAAGGTCGATGACGATCATGTGGAAATGATCTCCCAGCCGGTGGCCTGCCAGCAGTGCGAGAGTGCTCCCTGTGAAACGGTTTGTCCGGTCAATGCGACGGTTCACACGGGTGACGGTCTCAATGCGATGACCTACAACCGCTGTATCGGTACCCGTTACTGCGCCAACAACTGTCCTTACAAGGCGCGTCGCTTCAACTATTACGACTACAACAAGCGGGCTCTCGACCAACTTCCGCTGGGGCCGCTTGCTCCGGCCGCCGGGAATGCGACCACGACTCAGCGTCTCCTGAAGAACCCGAATGTCACCGTGCGGATGCGCGGGGTCATCGAGAAGTGCACCTACTGTGTCCAGCGTATCAATACGGCGAAAATCGCAGCCAAAGTGGCGGCTCGGGATTCGGCAGACATCCAGGTCAAGGCGAACTCACTTACGGTTGCCTGTCAGGATGCCTGTGGTGCGGGTGCCATTACCTTCGGTAACCTGAAGGCGAAAGGGGACAAAATTAACGCGGCAAAGGAAAACCCTCGCAACTACGATCTTTTAAAGTATATCGGCACCCGTCCGAGGACCAGCTATCTGGCCCGCATCAAAAACCCGAACCCGAAAATGCCGGGTGCGGAACTGGTGGGCACGGTGACTTCTTCGATGCATTAATTTGAGTTTTTGACCGACCATGGCAGATACGAAACAAGCGAACACGGCTGTCCATCCCTCCGAAGCGGAAGGGGTGGCTCGCGAGCCGCTCGTACTAAATCACCGCTCCCTGGGATGGATCACCGACCGGATCTGCGGTATCGTTGAAAATCGCCAGCCCTTTATCTGGTGGGTTCTTTTTGTTCCCTCTGTCCTTGGTTTTCTCTGTCTCGTCTTCAGCCTCGTCTACCTCGTTTCGACGGGGGTTGGTGTCTGGGGGATGAACCATCCCGTTGCCTGGGGCTGGGACATCGTGAACTTCGTTTTCTGGATCGGTATCGGCCACGCCGGTACGCTGATCTCGGCGATTCTCTTCCTCACCCGCCAGAAGTGGCGCACCGGGGTGAACCGCGCATCGGAGGCGATGACTCTTTTCGCAGTGATGTGCGCGGGGATTTTCCCCGGCTTTCACGTGGGTCGTTTCTGGATGGTTTGGTTCCTCGCTCCGATCCCGAACTCGAACGGAATCTGGCAGAACTTCAAGAGTCCGCTCCTCTGGGACGTGTTCGCCGTCTCGACCTACTTCACGGTGTCGGTCATCTTCTGGTATATCGGTCTCATCCCGGATCTTGCGACCCTGCGTGACCGGGCTGCCGGTCTCAAGAAGAAGCTCTACGGCTTCTTCGCTCTCGGATGGCGCGGTGGAAACCGTCAGTGGCGTCACTACGAGATGGCCTACCTGATCCTGGCGGCTCTTTCCACTCCGCTGGTGCTCTCGGTTCACTCGGTCGTTTCTTTCGACTTCGCGACCTCGATCGTCCCGGGCTGGCACACGACAATCTTTCCCCCCTACTTTGTGGCAGGAGCAATCTTCGGCGGGTTCGCGATGGTGTTGACCCTCATGCTTCCGGTGCGCAAGCTTTACGGGCTTGAGGACCTCATCACCGCAAAACACATCGATAACATGGCGAAGATCATTCTCCTCACGGGAACGATCGTCGGATACGCCTACATCATGGAGCTGTTCATCAGCTATTACAGTGCGAACCCCTTTGAGACGGATGCCTTCCACTTGCGCATTCTCTCCGGTCCCTACACCTGGGCTTACTATTGCATGTTCTTCTGCAACGTCATCGCCCCGCAGGTCTTCTGGTTCAAGTGGTCGCGACACAACCTCTGGATGGTGTTCATCATCGTCAACTTTGTTAACTTCGGCATGTGGTTCGAGCGCTTCGTGATTATCCCGACTTCGCTGGCCCGTGACTTCCTCCCCGGTCAGTGGGGGTATTATTCCGCCTCCTGGGTCGAGAAGCTTCTTTTCGGCGGCAGCTTCGGAATGTTCATGATGCTCTTCCTTCTCTTTATCCGCTTCCTCCCGGTCATCGCGGCGAGCGAGGTGAAGGGTGTCCTTCCGGAGTCGGACCCCCATTATCACGATTGGAAACACCTTCGCGAAAAACGCCGCAACGCCGGCAAATAGTCCTGACAATTTTCAACCTCGGCACCCGTGAGTGATTCATCATCCAGTTCAAGTGAGATCTTCGGATACGTGGCGGAATTTTCGTCCGCATCCGATCTCTATCATGCCGCGGAGAAGGTCCGCGACGCCGGCTTCCGTCGATGGGATGTGCATACGCCTTTCCCCATCCACGGGATGGACCACGCCATGGGGCTTGGTAAAAGTTGGCTCTCTGCGATCGTCCTTTGCGGCGGTCTCACCGGATCGTTCACCGCGCTGGTTCTGCAGTTCTTTACCCAGGTGACCCTCTATCCGACGGTGGTGCAGGATAAACCGACCAATCTGTTCACGGTTCCCGCGTTTTTCCCCGTCACCTTCGAGCTGACGATTCTGCTTTCCGCATTCGCAACGGTGCTCGGTCTGTTCACTCTGATCATGCTTCCGCGGTGGAACCACCCGCTCTTCAACTCGAGCCTCTTTGCGAAGTTCTCAAACGATGGCTTCCTCATGGTGATCGAAGCACGGGACCCGAAGTTCAAGCGGGAGAAAACGAAGGAACTGCTCCAGGAAATTGGTGCCGGGAAGGTCGAAGAAGTAAATTACTGAACCGAATATTGGAATGCGTTGGTTTTTTCTAATCCTGGCAATCGCGACAGTAGCTTTGGTCTGCGCCCTCGGGCCGCGTGGTCAGAAGTTCTCCTCTCCGCCCTTCATGTTGTTCCCCGACATGGACAATCAGTATAAGGTGAAGGCCCAGAAGCCGAGTCCCTTCTTCGAGAATGGTCAGGGAGCGAGGACTCCCGTGGAGGGAACCGTTCCTCTCGGCTACACCTATCCCGGTGAGTCTGCCGATTCTGTTGCGCGCACCAGCCGCGATTACAGCCGCGGTAGCGATTATCTCAATACCGGCCTGTTCGGTGATTTTTACGGGAAGGGATTTCCGGAGGAAATCAAAATGGACGAGGCTTTTCTTGAGCGCGGCAAACAACGCTACCAGATCACCTGCACTCCCTGCCACGGCGAGGCCGGCAACGGGGCGGGTATCGTGTCAAAATACTGGGCCATTCCTCCAACCGCCAACCTGATCGATCCGCGGGTCAAAGAAATGCCGGAGGGTCAAATTTTCTGGACGATCACTCATGGCAAGGGACTCATGGGGCCCTACAACGGGGTGACCTCGGTCAATGATCGCTGGGCAATCACTGCCTATCTGCGGGCGCTTCAGGCGGCTGCGGGGAAATAATCTGAATTTGTATCTTACCTGGACGACTTATGGCGGGACTTAAAGACGGCGACGACTACAAGGACGGGGAGTTTTTCAAAGCTCCGGCCCTTTTGAAGCTCGTGTGTTTGGGCTTGGGAATTGGAGGAATGGTCCTCTTTTTTGCCATCCGTTTTTCCATGCCTGAGAAGTCGGCGGCGATGGGATACAGCTGGCTCTTTGCGGTGATCTTCTTTCTTTCGCTGGCGGTCGGCGGTCTTTTCTGGACGCTGTTGCACCACGCCAGTAACTCAGGTTGGGGGACGGTGATTCGCCGCCTCATGGAGAATCTCGCCAGCCTTATCCCCTTTATCCTGATTCTTGCCCTGCCGCTTCTCATTTCGAGTTTCGGATTCCGTGACGCCCTGTGGGAGTGGTTCCCCAAGCGTGAGGCGGCCCTGAAGGTTGCCACCGAACAGGCGGACGGCGCGAAGGCCGACTATCTCGCCAAAAAGACAGCAGAAGTGGCAGCCGCCAAGGCGGCAGTGGAAAAGGCGAAGGCAGACCTTGCCGCCGTTGCTTCTCCCAGTCCCGGGCATCGTGCCCATCTTGAGCGGAGCATCAAGGAGCTTGAGAAAAAGGCGGACCTAATCTCCAAAGAGGATTTAACTGAAGAGGGAGTCACTCAGACCCTGACCGACAAATACTTCAAGGAGGGGGCTGCGCTCCTTTTTACCAAGCGGGGTTATCTCAACGAAACCTTCTGGTGGTTCAGACAGATCTTCTACTTCCTTGTCCTCACTGCGATTGCTTTTATTCTGCGTCGCTGGTCGCTGAATCTCGATAAGGACGGAGACCCGAAGTGGTTCCGGTGGATGCGCCGCTGGAGCTGTGGATTTCTCCCCTTCTTCGCCACCGCGTGGACATTCCTGGTTTTCGACTGGCTCATGGGGCTCGACTACACCTGGTTCTCAACGATGTGGGGCGTCTACCTGTTTGCCGGAAGTGCACTCAATTCGATGGGGGTCCTTATTCTTCTGGTGACCGGCCTCCGCAAAGCGGGATATTTGAAGAAGGTTGTGACGCTGGAGCACTACCACCTCATGGGCAAACTCATGCTGGCCTTCGTGATTTTCTGGGCCTACATCGCCTTCTCCCAGTTCTTCCTCATCTGGTATGCGAACATCACTGAGGAAACGAAATTCTTCCTTACCCGGAACACGGGCTTCTGGAATACCTACACGATTGCTTTCCTTGTCGTGGGTCACTTCTTCGTTCCGTTCACCGTGCTCCTGATTCAGAAGGTCAAAAAGATCCCTCTCGTGATTTGCGGAGTGGCAGTGTGGAACCTCGTGATGCATGCGCTCGATCTCTACTGGATCATCATTCCCGAGCGGGGGCCTTCGCTCACTGCCGCTTCAGGGGAGATGGCCATGACCATACCCGGGGCCTGGGTCTATGACATTATTGCATTCGTCAGTGTTGCGGGAATTTTCGGGTTCTTCCTTCTTAAACAACTGGCTTCGGCAAGCTTGTTCCCCTGTCGCGATCCGCGCCTCGACGAGTCTCTCAACGTGGTGAACTGACCAGAACCAAGCAAATTTGTGTATTTCATGAGCAATTCAGGCAAGCAGTGCTGTTCAAACCCGAAGCTGGTCCTTGTGACCCTGGGTATCTTTGCCCTCTTCGGATTTCTCGCCTTGATCCTGTCCGGGTACGTTGGCAACGAAAGCCCTGAAGACCGCGCCTATATGGGGGATTTCACCCCTGAGCAGACGGCTCAGCGCTGGGCGAATCTGAAAGAAGTCAAGGAAGCCCAGACAGCTGCGTTGGATGAGGCAAAGGTTAATGAGGCACTCAAGTCTCTCCTTAAGGCTCCCGTGAAACCCGCAGCCACTGCCGTGGTGGTCCCGGGATCTCCTACGTTTCTGAAGCAGGCTGAGCAAGCAGCGGCTCCGGTGGCTCCGGCAGCACCGGCGGCTTCCGCACCAGCACCGGCTCCTGCCGCGCCAGCTCCTGCCACGCCAGCTCCTGCCACGCCAGCTCCGGCAGCACCAGCGGCTTCCGCACCGGCACCGGCACCGGCACCGGCACCGGCACCGGCGACGCCAGCTCCTACAACGCCAGCACCAGCTCCTGCAACGCCAGCACCAGCTCCTGCAACGCCGGCACCAGCTCCTGCAACGCCGGCACCAGCTCCTGCAACGCCGGCACCAGCTCCTGCAACGCCGGCACCAGCTCCTGCAACGCCGGCTCCCGCCCAATAACGATTCCTGACAGCGAAGTGATTTTTGAGATTTTATGACAGTGCCACAACCGACTCCGGAGGAATTGAATGAGCGGGCGGCGATTGACCGTTCGGCTCGCTATCCCGTGATGTTTTTCTTCACCAGTGCGGCGGCATGGCTGTTCTTCGCGACCGTCCTGGGTTTTGTCAGTTCACTGAAACTTCGTCTTCCCGGTCTGTGGGATGAGTGTCCCTACATGGGCTATGGGCGGCTCTTTCCGGTCCATTTCAACGCTCTGGTTTATGGTTGGGCGATGCAGGCCGGAATCGGTGTGATGCTCTGGCTGATGGCCAGGCTGACACGCTCGCGGATTCAACATCCTGCGGCTTTGATCGTTCTTGGCCACGTCTGGAACGCCGCCGTATCGATCGCCCTGATCAGCATCTGGTTCGGAGCGGGGCGCTCCATTCCGCTTCTCGATTTCCCTGCCTGGATCTGGCCGGTTTTTGCCGTGTCCTACGCGCTCATGGTGGTCTGGGTGATTCCCATGTTCCACGCCCGGCGCAATGCCTTGTTCTATGTTTCCGAGATGTATCTCATCGGCGCCGCCATCTGGTTTCCGTGGATCTTCATCACGGCCAATCTCATCATCAACCGGGGATCTGCTCCTGTCATGGGAGCTGGGGCCAATGTCTGGTATATCTCGAATCTGATCTATTTCTGGATGGCCCCGGTGGCCCTGGCGGTTGCCTACTACATCATTCCGAAAATCGCCGGAAAGGCGATCTACAGCTACCCGCTCGCCCAGGTGAGTTTCTGGCTGCTCGCGATCCTTGCCGGATGGACCGGCTTCTCCCGCTTCATGGGTGGACCGTTTCCCGCCTGGATGCCCTCTGTGAGTGGAGCAGCCTCCATCTTTATCCTCCTCGCGATTGTGGCAACCGTGGCGAACCTGCTCATGACGCTGAAGGGTTGTTCCAAGCTCTGGGAGTTCAGTCCCTCGCTTCGATTTACCGTTTTCGGGATGCTCATGCTGGCGACCTATGCGGTGCTTTCCGCAATGAGTTCGACCTTCCTCTTTGGCCGTAACCTCCAGTTCAGCCACTTCCTGGTCGGGCTCGATACGCTCGCTTTCTACGGTTTCTTCTCCATGACCATGTTCGGGGCATTCTACTTCATCGTGCCGCGGATCACCGGTTCCGAGTGGCCGTCTGGAGAAAAGATCAGGACTCATTTCTGGTTCAGCACCTACGGCATTCTCACCATGGTGGTCACGATGCTGGTCGGGGGGATCGCTCAGGGCGGAAACCTCGCGCAGTGGGATCAGTCTTTCTCCACCTCCTTCGTCAATTCTTCGGCTTATGTGGTGGGCCGTTGTATCGCGTGGGCGCTGATTTCCTTTTCAAACCTATCCTTTCTTTACCAGTTGGCCTTGATGTTTATCGGCAAAGGACGGAAGACTGAGGGACCCACCTTGATTCACGCTGAACCGGGCCAGGTTGGCAGTGCCCGCGCCGCCGCCGGTCTTCATTAATCCTGTGATCTTCCGGATACTAATTTCATGAATTCAAACAACTTCTGGAAACTGCTCGGAGCTCTCGGAGCCGCTTTCGCGCTTCCATGGCTTACTCTGATAGTGATTCCTTTTATCAGTTTCTCAAACTTCGAGCCTGTTGCCTACGCGGAAGGGGAGGAAGTCGATGGCGGAGTCCTCAGTTATCCTGATCGGGCGCTGCAGCGACACGGGGCCAGCGATTACGGCCGCAAAATCTATGCCGCTGAGGGTTGTTCCTACTGCCACACGCAGGTGGTCCGCCCCACCTATGCCGGTCCTGACATGTGGAGACCGGGATGGGGAGGACGTGAGGAAGAGAAGTTGGCTCGTGAAACCCAGCCCTACGATTACTCCACCGAAGCCTTTGCTCTCCTCGGGTATCAGCGGATCGGACAGGATCTTTCCAATCTGGGTCATCGTATTACGACGAGAGCACTGATGCATCAGCACCTTTCTGATCCCAAATCACTCGATCCGGACAGCGGAATGCCAGCTTATCGCCACCTTTACACCGAGTCACCTTACGGCAAGGGGTTGCTTCCCACTCCGAAGGCCGAGGCCCTCGTGGATTATTTGCTTTCACTGAAGAAGGATCAGCCCCTCCCGGCTGAATATGTGACCGGACGTTGATTACAGAGCTGAAAGACAAGGACGATCCAAATGGATAAATCAGATAACAATAACCTCGATTATCAGCAGGGAACGATCAGTGCGGTCGATCTTCATGACGCCGTGCGTCGTGAGCATCCCCTTCATCCCGGCGAACGGGGCACTATCGGTGTTTCGGTGCTGGTGATTAGCGCATTGATTCTGATCTTCGGTGGTGGCCACCTTTTCAGCACGAGCAACAGCTTCAGTTCCAGCATCTACATCAGCGACGGATATGTTCCCGAGCCGAGGCCAAGCCTGGGCGGAGCGGCTGAGGATACGGCCGAAGTCGCCTGGATCGACAAATGGACTTCTGACGGAAAGAAGGTTTATGCCAACTGTATTGCCTGTCACCAGGCTTCAGGCCTTGGCATTCCAGGGCAGTTTCCCCCTCTTGTTGGCTCCGAGTGGGTTGATGGCGGGACCAAGCGCCTTGGCGCGATCCTTCTCCATGGCATTAACGGCCCGTTCAAGGTTGGTGGACAGACTTACAATCAGTTGATGCCGGCCTGGAACAACCTCAGTGACGACAAAATCGCACAGGTCCTGACTTACGTGAGACGTGAATTTGGTGGTCTCCCGGAGGGAGTTGACGGCGTAGTCACTACGGAGATGATTAAGGCCGCTCGCGACGAATTCATCGGGCACACCGCTCCCTATACGGAAGCGGAATTGCTCGCGATTCCGCAGGATGCGGAGCTTTCAGGGGCAAAGGTCGATCTGCAAACAGGTCAGCCACTGCCCTAGGGGTGAGAATGACTCTCTTTCTCCTGATGGAAAAAGGGAATAACTGGTGATTTGAGTATCCGACTCGAGCGACGACACAACATTTTTTGATTATTGGTATGAGCGCAGCAACAGCAGACAAGCACGCCGAGGCCCATGGTGAACACGATCATCATGAGCACTACGAACCCTTTTGGAAGAAATACATTTTCTCCACCGATCATAAGGTCATCGGTCTGCAGTACGGGTTCACTTCCCTCGTCTTCCTCGCTTTCGGGTTTTTCCTGATGATGGTGATGCGGTGGAGCATCGCCTTTCCGGACCGCGCGGTCCCGCTTCTTGCAGACTGGCCGTGGTTCCAGGCGTGGCTTGATGATGGCGGCAAGGTCACCGGCGATCTCTACAACATGTTCGGGGCTATGCACGGAACGATCATGGTGTTCCTCGGAATCGTCCCTCTCGCTTTCGGTGCCTTCGGCAACTATGTCACGCCCCTCCAGATTGGAGCTCCCGACATGGCCTTTCCGCGCCTCAACATGGCGAGCTACTGGCTCTATCTCCTCGGGGGGGCGCTCATGTTCGTGAGCTTCTTCCTTCCATCGGGTGCGGCCAAAGCCGGTTGGACCAACTATTCGCCCCTCGCCACGACAACGGATCTTCACTACGGAGACCTATTCTGGACGGGACAAACCCAGTGGCTTGTGGGGATGGCGCTTTTGATCTCATCCTCCCTGCTCGGAGCTGTGAACTTCATCTGTACCATCATCAACCTCCGCTGCCGCGGAATGACATGGATGCGCATGCCTTTCTTCGTCTGGGCGATGCTGGTCACCGGCTTCCTCCTCCTGCTCGCTTTCCCTCCGCTGGAAGTGGCTGCGATCATGCAGTTGATGGACCGCCTTGCCGGAACCAGCTTCTTTGTTCCGACCGGTCTCAATGTGAGCGGGATGTCCTTTGATGCAGCGGGCGGTGGCAGCCCTCTCCTTTACCAGCACCTTTTCTGGTTCCTCGCTCACCCCGAGGTTTATGTGTTGATTCTTCCCGCGATCGCGATCGTTGCCGAAATTATTCCCTGCAACACACGCAAGCCGCTCTGGGGATACAAGACGATGGTCTACGCCGTGATGGTGCTCGGGTTCCTCGCCTTCATCGTATGGGCTCACCATATGTATATCACGGGAATGGGGCCTGCGGTTTCGACTTTCTTCCAGACGACGACGGTGCTGATTTCGGTGCCCTCGGTAATTCTGATCACCTCCCTTCTGATCTCGATGTGGGGAGGTTCGATCCGGTTCAACGTTCCGATGCTTTTCGCAACGGCCTTTATCCCCATGTTCGGGATTGGCGGCCTCACCGGTCTCCCGCTGGCGTTCACGCTTCCGGACCTTCACTTGCACGACACTTATTATGTGATCGGTCACTTCCACTACGTTGTGGCTCCCGGAACGATCTTTGGACTCTTTGCAGGTATTTACCACTGGTATCCGAAAATCACCGGCCGGATGATGGGCACCGTCCTCGGACATCTCCATTTTTGGCCCTCGCTCATCTTCATGAACGGTATCTTCGGCCCGATGATGATTCAGGGGATGGCCGGCTTTCACCGTCGTGCTTTTGACGGAGGAAAGGCTTACGAGCAGATCAGTAATCAGATCTTCGCGGAGCCGAACGGGTTTATCGCGAACATTTGTGAGATACTCAATATCATTGAACCGGATGCCGCCGTCAGAATGATTGACTTGAACATCGTGACCTCGGGTTCCGCCTGGCTGTTGGCGGTCTTTCAGGTGCCGTTCATCATCAATCTTTTCATCAGCAAGTTCATCGGGAAAAAGGTGACAAGCGACAATCCCTGGGATGCCACCACGCTTGATTGGGCCACCCCGACTCCGCCGCCACATGGCAACTTCTACACGGAACCGGTCGCCTATCGCGGACCCTACGAGTACAGCGTACCCGGTGCGGCGACGGACTTCACACCGCAGTTTCAGAATGACCCCTCGGCATTGACATCAAACGCCGATGCTCACGAGGAATCGGACCGCGAAACGGCGGCCCATTAGGGTGGTCGACGGCGAAGAAAATTCAGCGAACTAATTTGAAAGAAAGATCAGGATTATGGAAATCCCCTATGAAGTGACTCCGAGACGTGACACCGGGCTTTACAACGCCAAGCTCGGAGTCTGGCTGTTTCTTGCCTCAGAGGTCATGCTCTTCGGCGGACTGTTCTCGGCCTATGTGTTCCTGCGCCTGGGCGTTCAGGAGGGTGTGGACAATCCCTGGCCATGGGGAGTGAGCGTTCACAAGAATTTCGTCTGGCTCGGTGCGATTAACACCGTGGTTCTGATCGCGTCGAGCGTCGGGGTGGTATTCGCCTGGGTCGCCTTGAAAGAGAGGAAGTGGCGTCAGTATCAGGTCCTGATGTATTTCGTCGTTGCGTGCGCGGCGGTTTTCATGTGTCTCAAGACGGTTGAATACAACAGCAAGCTCAACCACCACCACGGGATCAAACTCACCGACAACTCCGTGATGGAGGGGACGATTCTGGATAAAACTGATCGTATCCGGTTTAACGGAGAAAAGATCAGCATCAGCCTCCAGGGCGCCCTTCCGGCGGTTCTCAGGGATCTCGATAGCGATGATTTTCCGGAGTTCACCGTGACCGAGGGCCCCGAGGGCACGGTCGGAACCAAACTGGATTCGGCCTCAAGTTTCAGTTCATGGTTCGCCGAAAACCGTCGCATGATTGGAGTGAAACTGGCCGAGGAGCGGAAGCGTTACCGCGCCGAGGGTGCTTCCGGAGTAGCCAATCCAAAGCCGGTGTCGGTCACGACCTCGGCAGTTCTGACGGCTTCAAAGCCTTTTGCCATTCACGGCAGTCCGAGAAAGATTGTCGGTCACAGCGACACCGCGGTGAACTACAAGGACGGGGTCAAGCTGGAGGGCAAGCTCATCAGTGACGACGTGACCTTTGAACTCCACGAAGTCGACATGCAGCTGGTGCTGCCGCAGAGTCAGCGCGAATCTGTCGTCTGGAATGTGATCAACGACGAGGCCGCGAAGCAGCAGTTCTTCGCGAGTCAGTCGAGGAAATATCAGGAGCTCGTCGAGTATTACGGGAAGCGTGATGAAGTGATCCCCGTCAGCATGCTCCGCGGACATTATCTGAACGTGAATTTTGTCCATGTCGCCGCTGAAGGCCACGGACACGGCGAGAAGGAAAAGGCTCACGACGAGGTTCACACGAGTGAGCCGAAGAAGTCGGCCGGTGCGGGAGGGGACCATGAGGAGCATGGTCCGTCCAGACTCATTACGGTGCCTAGGGATCAGATCAAATTCATGGGCAACCATGGACCGCGTTACGGGAACTATTACGCCATCTATTTCACGATGACCGCTCTCCATGGGATTCACGTGGTCGGTGGTGCTCTTGTGCTCCTCTTCTTTGTTGTCTTCGGGAAAAAACTCTACCTGAAAAATCCCGAGCATCTTGCCAACCGTGTCGAGGTGGGCGGATTGTTCTGGCACTTCGTTGATTTGATTTGGATTTTCCTGTTCCCGATCATGTATCTCCTCTGACATCAAAGCGAATTTGACGACCATTCAAAGCCATGGCTGAAGCTACTCACGATTACAGCAAGCATAAAAAAACCTACGCCGCCGTCGGGATCGCCCTTGGTGTTTTCACCATGGTGACTGTCGCCCTTGGCTTGTGGCCGCCGCTGGACTTTGGTCCTCCCGGACCGACTGCATCGGACTTCGTTCTGGGCCTCGCGGTCGCATCGACAAAAGCGAGTCTCGTTGCTCTCATTTTCATGCACCTGAATCATGAGCGGGGACTTATTTACAAACTGCTCCTGTTTACCTTTCTCTTCTTTGCCGGGCTGATGATCCTGACTCTGTTTGCGGACTTCGATCCGATCCGCGAGCAGTATGACACTTTCATTACCACCAAGGGGTGGTTGACCGAAAAACCCTGACCTAACAAGATGTCGCTAAAACATTTCCACATCGCCTTCATCACTGTGACCGTGATATTCTTCCTCGGTTTCGCCGCCTGGTGTTTGCTGATACCGGCGCTTCCGGAGATGTTTCAGGTCATGGGCTGGCTCAGCCTGTCTTCAGCAGTAGGGATGCTGGTCTACGGGGTCAGCTTTCTGAAGAAATCCCGTTCAATTATCCAATAACCGGCGTAATCACCCGTCATGAACACTGTATCACTGCTATTGTCCTGTCCGATGTGCATGAGCGGGGCGTCCGGTAAGGCTGTCATGGCGGCGAACTCGGCCATCATGGTGATGCTTGTGGTTTTGTTCGCGGTTCTTGCCAGCTTCTTTTCTTTTATCATCTACCTGGCCAAACGGGCACGTCGCTTTTCCGGGGAAACTCCCGGTGCAACCAATTCCAATCCGCAGTGAATATGCCTCACGGCATCAAGCGCGGGATTACTGAAAAATACTTGAGATATGATCGAATGGATTAATGACATCGCCGGCATGCATGAGGTTGCTTCGAGGCATGGTCACGTGGGCAACCACATGCTTGCTTTGGTACACTGGTTCATGGCCATTCTGTTCGTGGGCTGGTCCGCCTTTCTCATCGTGATCCTCTACCGGTTCCGCCGGAAGAAGAATCCCAAGGCAAGTTATCACGGAATTACCTCCCATTTCTCGACCCATATCGAGGTTGGCGTGGTGATCGTTGAAGTGGTGCTTCTGCTCGGGTTTGCGTTCCCTCTTTGGGCAAAGCGGTCTGACGCAAAGGAACGGCCCACCGGGGAAAACGTGGTGAATCTTCGTGCTGTGGGTGAGCAATACCGCTGGACCTTCCACTATGCAGGTGCCGACAAAATGATCGGTCTGACCTCACATGAGCGATACAGCGGAGCCAACCCGGTAGGTCTCGTTGCAGAGGATCCGAATTCAACCGATGACTTTGTCTCGGTCAACGAACTGGTCATTCCGGTTGGCCGCCCGGTCGTCATTCAGGTGACTTCGAAGGACGTGATTCACGGACTCGCCGTTGTTCCCATGTTCAGCCAGCAGGACGCCATTCCGGGTTCGGAGATCCCGATGTGGTTTGTCCCGGAGAAGGAAGGGGAGTGGAACATCGTCTGTGCCCAGCTTTGCGGTGCGGGTCATGCTCAGATGGTTTCCTACGTGAAGGCGGTCAGCAGCGAAGAGTTCGACACCTGGTACGCTTCGCAGAATCCCCTCCTGCCTAAAAAGTAAAAGCTGGTTCAAAGGCGATTCTTTGAGGGCGGACGCGGAAGCGCGGTCCGCCTTTTTTGTGAGCCGGTGAATCACTTTTGAGCTCTCTCCGGCGTATCCCACTGACAAGATGAATTCCTCCGCCACAACCGGCCGTGCCTTTCAGCGCTTTGCCCGATTTGTTGTTTTTGTCGCCATCCTCCTGGTGTGGTGGGGGGCGGCAACGACGACCAAACAGGCGGGAATGGTTTTTGCAGACTGGCCGCTCAGCCTGGGGAGCTTCAATCCTCCGGGTTGGCTTGAGAACATGATTCCGTTTCTTGAGCACAGTCATCGCCTCCTCGCCAAGCTCGTCGGAACACTCGTGCTTGCCCTCTTCTGCTGGGCTTATGTCCGATCGGGAAAACGCGCCCTGGAGGTGTTACTCCTGGTGCTGGGCATGGCTGTTATCCTCGCATTCTTCATTGTGGCCGGTAGCGAAAGGATAGACGCCGGGGAGAAGCGCAAATGGCTGAGCCTCGCCCTGCTGCTCGCCACCCTTCCCGTGGTATGGCTGGTCTGGAGTTGGAGATCGCGATCCTGGAGTCTCATTCAAAAGCTGACGGCTCTGGCGCTTCTCATGGTGACGACTCAGGCCATCCTTGGCGGGCTCAGGGTGACCGAGATATCGAATGCGTTTGCGGTGATGCACGGGTGTTTTGCTCAGGCGTTTTTCTGCGTCCTTATCCTCATCGCGATGGTCTCCTCTGAAGAGTGGCCCGAAATTGGTTTTCGCGTTGAGTCGGCACGCAGAGGGATACTGAGATTTTCTGGGACCGTTCTTGTGGCGCTCATCTCACTGCAGCTCATCTTCGGTGCCTCGATGCGCCACTTCCACCGTCATGCCCTCGCCGATGACGGGCTCTTCAAGACGCAGGGAAGCTGGATTCCCTCCTTCGACGATCCGGTCATCACGATGCTTTTTCTCCACAAATTCAACGCTCTCTGCCTGCTCCTCTTCACCATTGGGATGGTCATCAAACTGAGGTCACTGAGCCGTGAGGCGAGCCGATACGCCGGCGTCATTCTGGGAATGATCGCCATTCAGGTGATTCTGGGCCTCTCCGTGATCGTCACCGGGAAAAGCTTCTGGGTGACGAATGTTCACGTTCTCAACGGACTTGCCATTCTTGCTCTTGCCTTTGTCTTCACCGTCAAGGCGGTGTGCGGCAATTCGACGGATGGAACCCTCGCCAAATCGTGAATGTGAGTCTAAGATTCACGGGACCAAGGGATACGATGGCTGAGAGAGAATCTAGCGGAGCAGGGGCTTCAACGGGCGGGGCCTTGCGGCAGATACAGGATGACCTCATGGCTCTGACAAAGGCACGGCTGAGTGTACTCGTCGTCATGACCGCGTGTTTCGGTTATCTCGTGGCGACAAAAGAGTCGGGATCGTTTTCCTGGAGCCTCTTTCTCCACATGTTTCTGGGAACGACGCTGGCTGCCGCCGGCGCCGCGGTCTTCAATCAACTCATGGAGATCGACGCGGATGCGAAGATGCTCCGGACATCGGATCGCCCTCTGCCCGCGAACCGCCTCCCGAAGCCGGTAGCCTTCATTCTTGGATGGTTGCTCTGTGCTTTCGGTTTGATCCACCTGGGGGTGAAAGTGAACGTGGGTGCTTCGTTGATGGCGGGCGGAACGCTCCTCACTTATCTTTTCATTTACACGCCGATGAAGCGGGTCTCCTCGGCGAACACCCTGGTCGGCGCGGTTTCCGGCGCCCTGCCTCCCCTGATTGGATGGGCCGCCGGTGGCCAACCGATCATGAGTGCGGGAGCCCTTTTTCTCTTCGGGCTTCTCTTTTTCTGGCAGCTCCCCCATTTCGCCGCCATCAACTGGATGTATCGGGAGGAGTATGTCCGGGGAGGCTTTGTGATGTGGTCGAACGCGGATGAGTCCGGAAAGAAAACCGGTAGGATTGCCCTTTTCTACTCGGCCTGTCTTCTCCTTCTCGGGCTGGGATTTCCTCTGGCGACTTCTTTGATGTCCTGGTGGGGAGCCCTCGGCGGCGGTCTGCTCGGTGCGATCATGGCGGCACTCGCCCTGAAATTTCTGAAAAGCGGAAACCGTGTTGATGCCCGAACCCTTTTCTTTTTTACCCTGATCTACCTCCCACTCATGATGCTATCGAGTTATCTCTCATGGACCGCCGGAGGAGGGCAGAACGTAACCAACTAACGCATGGAGACTGAGGCCAGTGATATCACCCGTAGTAAACTGATCGCCTGGTGGGGATCGATTATTGGCGTCTGCCTGGTCATCGCCTTTGGCTCGATTTTCATCACCCGTGCCTATCTTGTGAGGAACCGCTACGAGATGGAGAACTGGCGGCCTCCGCATATCGCCCGCCTTGAGACGGACCTGAATGCGATCAACCGGACGGGAGAAAAAGTGTCGCTGGGTCAGATGCGGGGCAAAGTTTTTGTCGCCGGCTACCAATACACCGATTGCCCGGCCGGATGCCTTGGACTGGCTTCGGTAATGAAATCGCTCGAGGAGGAGTTCGGCGACGATCCCCAGTTCCGTCTTGTCTCCATTAGTGTGAATCCTGCCGGGGATACACCTGAGAAGATGAATGCCTGGGTGAAGGAGAAGGGGGTCGATTCAGCCGACTGGTGGTTTCTCACCGGGGACCCCGGAGAGATCAGCAAATACATGATCTCAAAGTTCAAGTTTTATGCCACCGAAGAGGTGACAGATCCCGCCCTTGCCGCCTCACAGGGGCCTTTTGCTCATGACCAGCGCCTCGCCATCGTCGACGGGGAGGCAAACATTCGAGGTTACTATGACGTAATGAATGTGCAACGGGGTGATGTGGAAATCGAACGATTGCGTCGTGACCTGAAGATGGTGCTCAATCCGAAGCTGAAACTCTCCGACCTGCAATAATCCGACGATCTCCCGAACGATGAATCCCTTAGTCTCCGCGATCGATTATCAGATCTTTCCGCCGATCAATGCCGCGCTCAATTTTTCGAGCACCGTTCTTCTTGTGGCGGGTTTCTTTCTGATCAAGTCCGGGCGTCGCAAAGCGCATCAGTACACGATGACGGCGGCGCTGGTGAGTTCGGCGCTCTTTCTGGCGTGCTATTTGACCTACCATTATGGAGCCGGACATACCGAGTTTCCGAAGGAGTATCCGGTCGCCCGTCGTATCTATCTCGCGATCCTGATCCCGCACATCATTCTTGCGGTGGTTAATCTTCCGCTGATCATCATTCTGGTCACCGCTGCCGCGAGGGGTAGGTTTGAGACACATAAGAAATTTGCCAAAGTCACGTTTCCCTCGTGGCTTTTCGTTTCGGTGACAGGAGTGATCATCTACTTCATGATCTATCAATGGTTTCCCGCGACAGGGGAGGGGGCAACTCCGGCACCGGCGGCGGAGGAATCCGGGCCCGGGAGTGCGGGGACTGAGACGAGCGGGAAATCGGGCGACCTTGTCTTCACTCCCGTGACTCGAATGGTAAACGCCGACCCGGGTGAGAAACAGATCGAGGTGACCTTCTCCGTGAAGAACAACGGATCCGAAGCGGTCGGCATCACCGGGCTTGAGAGCGGGTGCGAGTGTCTCTCGGTTTCGATTGATCAGGATCCGATCCCTCCCGGTGCGGTGGCGACCATCACCGGAGTGTTTAACATCGAGCAGTTGCGGGGCAGCTCGGAGAAGAATATCTCGGTTCTCACCGGACAGCAGTCGCGTCCTTTTTTTTTGACCACGCGGATTGAGATTGATCCGATCTACTCGATCGAGGAATCCATGACGACCTGGGGTATCGACAGCGAGCCCGAGACAAAAGTGGTCACGTTCCGCGTCTTGCGTGAGGCTCCGGTGCACGTGCTGAGTGCGGAAAGCAAACGAAAGGAGGTTCGCTGCGAATTGGTTGAGGTGGAGAAGGGACGGCTCTATCACCTCAAGCTGACCCCTCAGTCGACAGCGTCAAGTCTATTGGGGATTGTCCGCCTTGAGACCGATTGTGAAATCGAGTCCTATGCCCGTCCACTCGCCTATTTTTCGATTCAGTAGGGAGTGATCCCGGTGTCGGCATGAGAACCTTGAAACAGGCTGCGGTGATTCTCCTTGCGGCATCGCTTGCGGCGATCGCCTCGGGGGTTTTTCATCCGGCAAAACCAGCCTGGTATGAAGTTCAGGATTCCGCCGATCTGAGGTGGAGGATCTCCGTTGATCAGGCGAAAAAACTGGTCGAGGCAGGGGAGGTGGTTTGGATTGATGCAAGGGTCAGAGCGAAATTTGAGCAGGGGCATCTGCCCGGGGCGATTCTCCTGAACACCGAGGAATGGGCGGATCTGATGTTCACGAATCAGGAAGCCCTCCAGGCTGTTCTCGACCGGCCGGTGATTGTCTATTGTGACGGGAGTGGCTGCGCCAGGAGTGACGAGATTGCCGTGCGCCTGCGCGAGCTGATGGGGCTGGACCCGGTCTACGTCCTCGACGGATCCTGGCAGGACCTGAAATCCGGACAATGATCGGTCAGTTTCCGAAGGTCCTGGACCAGAAGGATTCAAGACGATTCTCCTCGAAATCCGAGAGCGACCAGGTTTCGCCGGTGAGGAGAGCCGGGGCGTCAGCCTGCCGAATGCAGTAGGCGTGGGCGGAGACTTCTCCAGATTCTTTTGTCCTTACGATGACTTCACGGCGATCATAGAAGCTGTCTTCGTAGGCATCGAGGCGTTTCAAGGCCGCATCCGGAACCGAGAAAATGACCAGCCCCGGAACGATGGTATCAGCGGACGACTCGACTATTCCCGGATAATCAGCGTTTCTTACCCGGAAAATTGAATACCCGTGCAACTCGGCGGCAAGCGAGGCGGGCATGGGAGCGCGAGTGACCGCTTCCCAAATCTTTGGGACAAGAAGGGTTCCGTAGACGAACAGATTCATGAGAGGAACAAATCGAGCCCGGGTTCTTTCGCCGCAATCTTGATTTCCACCCTCATATCAGCCAATCTACCTCTGTGCAAGTGACCTCCCTCGTTTTCCGACTCCTCGTTGCTTTGGCGGCTTCGCTTTTCCTGCAGGGTTGCAAGACTCTCGTGGTCAAAGGCGGCAAGTCGAAAAAGCCGGCGGAAACCACAGCTCGTGCGCCCGAAGAGATGAAGCTTCCGATCGGGACGATACATCACGTCGACGCCGAGGGCGGATTTGTCCTCATCCAATCCGGCCGCACCTACAAGATTGAACCGGAAACTGAACTCACCGCCGTCGGCGATGCGGGCGAGGTGACCTCCGTTCTCAAAGTCAGCGAAGCGCGGAAGGGACCGTTTCTGAGTGCTGATATACTCAACGGCATTCCCAAAAGCGGACAAAAGGTGCTGATGGATTATACCACCCGTCCTGCGTCGAATCCCTTTGAGAACGGATCGCCGGAAAACTCCCCGGGGAGTGAAGTCCAGGTGCTCGAATAGGCTTCGGGTTCGGGTTTCAGTCATTCAGTAGCAACGGACTTCGATATCGATCAGTGACCATGGGCGGATCAAACGGCAAGAGGGCGGAAGGGACGAGGCGCCCGCTCGAACGTGTCCTGCGCATCCACGAGATGGTATCCCGCGGAAATTATCCGAATTGCAGCGGGATGGCCAGGGAGCTCGAGGTCGATCGGAAGACCATTCAGCGCGACCTCAATTTCATGCGGGATGAACTCGAACTCCCGATCACTTACAGCGAAACGTCACACGGCTACTTCTACACCCGCCCCGTCAACGATTTCCCTTTTCTGAAAACCTCGTCCGAAGATCTTGTGGCGTTGATCCTCGCGAGGAACGCGTTGGGACCGCTGAAAGGATCCGCACTCGAGGCATCGCTGCGGAGCGGATTCCAGAGATTGCAGGCCGGGATGAGCGAGCAGGTCACGATTCCCTGGTCGGATATCGATCAGGCCTTTTCGGTCAAATCGGTCGGCATGACAGAGCGTGATGTTTTCACCTTTGACCGGATAGCGAAGTCGGTGCTGGAGAGCCGGGAGCTTCAGTTTGAATATCGCAAACTAACCGGGGATGCTCCCGTAAAGCGACGGCTTCAGCCCTATCATCTGGCCGAGATTGACGGGGGATGGTATCTGATCGGTCATGATCTTGACCGGAATGCCCGGCGCACCTTTGCAGTGCAGCGAATGAGGGCCGTGCACCTCACCGCGAAGCGCTTCCAACGCTCAAGGGACTTCAGGCTCGAAGATCACTTTGCCGGGAGCTTCGGGGTTTGGGCCGGTGAGGACAAGGGGACGGAACGCTTTCCGGTGAAAATCCGCTTTCGGGGGTTTGCCGCTCGGGTCGTGGCGGAGCGCCGATGGCACCCCAGTCAGGAAATCACCCTGCTGGAACCCGATGGGAACTTCATCGAACTGACGATGACCCTGTCAGCGCTGCCGGATCTCGCACGATGGGTGATGGGCTTCGGAGCTCAGGCCGAGGCCATTGAGCCTCCGGAGTTAAGAAAAATGGTCGCCTCCGAGCTAAAGCGGGCGGCAGGCCAGTATGAATGAGCTGATTTCCGGGATTTTCTCCCGGAAATTCCCGGGCCTGGGCCCTCAATGTCCCACCCCCGGGGTGATAGTGTTCATATGAAAAGAAATACCCAGTCCGCAGCCGCCGCTTCTTACACTTTAGCCTGGGAAACCGGAGCAGTCGATTCCCGCAGAAGCACGGCCGCTGGCCTACCGGGAGCCAAAGCGGTTCGCCCGGCAAAGCCGAAGGCCGGTCAGGGTGGCCTGCTCCGCTTTTGTCATGAGATCGCCGGCTTGTTGATTCGACGTCACCTCGCCGGAATCCAACCTGAGGCGGCGCGTCACGAAGTCAGGGAGCGACTCATCCAGCTCATGAACTGCAGTGAGGAGCGGGCCGAATGGCTCGTGGATCTTTCACTGGAACTCATTCACGTGAAGATGCACGGCAAGTTCGAGCGGAATCCCCTGGAACTCAGCCTCCTCATCGCCCGGGCCGGGAATCAACTCCGTGACTTGTCCAGCAACTAAGGCAAACAACTGAAGCTTACGGAATGTCCGCCCCGCGGCGGAATCACATGGCTTTTTCACCTTCAGTGGCCGGAGTGCTGCCGTCGGTAGGAGCCTCGGAATCGATAACGATCCCCGCCTCAGCCGCAAAATCGGCGAGGGCGAGCTCTTCCAGAGCGGACCGTTCGGCCTCCATCGCGTTGAGATCGGTGGTGTTGATGCTGTCCTTGGCAACGCGGGCGCGTCCTTTGGCGATTTCCTTTTCCTCCCGGACCATCTCCTCGAGGCGATTGAGGGTATCGCCGGCTCCGCCGATTTCATTGATCATGCCGGCCGCCATTTCGTTGAGTTCGGCGGTCGCTTTCGCGATCTGGGTGGCGCTGATGTCGCGCTTGAGAGATTCGATTTTGTCCTGCGCGGATTTGACGGCGATGTCGCGTGATTTCTTCAGTTCCTCGTAGGTCTTTTCCGCGTCCTGGAGCTGCTCGACGTTCGAGGCGTGACCTTCCTTAAGTTGCTGGAGACGCAGGGCATACTCACCGGCAAGTTTGTTGTTTCCGGCCTTGAGGTGCGCGGTGGCTTTGGCGGTGAGTTCCCGAATTTCTTTTCCCTCACGGGTGACCTGGGACATGAGTCTTTCGCAGAGTCCGGCGTGGGCCGCGAGACCCTTGTTGTATTCCGAGATCTGCTTGCGCAAATTTTCTTTTTCGACTTCGAGAAGCGCTTCCGGATTCTTCTTTTCGAGGCCGGAAACAAAGAGGCCAAAAAAGCCACGAATGAGATTGCCGATGCGTTTGAACATTGCGGTTGATTAGGGTTGGTTCGCGGATGAGACGGGACACGGATAGGTAACCGAGTTGACAGTGTTGCATGAGGCGAGAAGAAATCAAAAGGCGAAAATGCACAAATGACTGATCGGCCCTTTCATTTTTACAAGGCATGCTAGGGTCGGCTTTCCCATGGCGCAGGGTGCGGACGAGCTTAACGAAAGGATTTTTCCAGGAGACTTCCAGGCGAATGAGTGGATCCACCTGTGAGTTTCCGAGTCAGCGCGGGGCTGCTCCTAGTTGCTCCACAGGAGTCAGGCCGAGCAGCCCGGTAAGGCGTCCCACGCGTCCGAGGGGGCCCGGCACATGCATTCCGCCAACGACGAGGTCGGGAAGTCCGTCGCCATCAAAATCACCGGCAACGAGCGACGCGAGATTCGAGGGCGAATCGATCAACCGTCTCGGGATAAAGGTCTGATTCCCATCGTTCTCCAGCCAGATCAGGCTGGGGAAGTCCTGGAGGTCCCATTGGAAATAGAGGTTAGCCACTCCGATGTCAAGATCGCCATCGTTGTCGAGATCGTGGGCTACCGCCCGATAGCAGCCGGGGATTCGGGCCAATTCGTGAGGTTTCAGGACACCTTCCTGATTTTCAAGCCAACGCACACCGTGATAAGGCTTTGCGAGTGGGATCTCGTCCATCATGTCGCCATTGGTCCAGATAAAATCGGTATCCCCGTCCTGATCGAGGTCGACAGCCGAGAAGCCGGACGATCCGAAGGCCGGATGGGGAGCCCTGGCGAGGATACGGTTTTCAAAATTCCTGCCTCCTCCGAGATTCCTGAAAAGGACAAGACTCTCGTGCTCCTGCGAAAAGAGCACCACAAAATCGAGTGCCCCGTCCCCATCGTAGTCGAGCACCTCGGTCTGAAGGGGGCCGTTTCCCAGTGCGATTTCATGGCTAATCCATGAGGTCGGAGAGACTTGCTCGAGCCAAAGAATTCCGCCGCTCTTTCGCCACCCGAATTGGACCACGAGGAGGTCCATTTTTCCGTCTCCGTTAAAATCGCCCGCCCGCAGATCTGAGACTCTCGCACAATCCACGATAAGTGCTTGAGGATCATAACTTCCGTCGCCGCGATTCCGCAAAAGCCAGACAGAACCGATTAGCGAATCCGAGGGCCGGATGTCTCCGTAGGAACCCACCGCGAGGTCATCAAGACCGTCGCCGTCGTAGTCGAGCACCTCAACGCGCGATGGCGCGGATATTTCGAAGATCTGCTCCTCTTTCCACACTCCGCCCTCGAAAAAGAGGCGGTTAACACAGTTCCTATTGTCGTCTCCAACAAGGATCTCCTCCCGTCCATCCCCATCGAGATCAGCCGCGACCAATCCGGTAATCACGGGGCGTTCAGATTCTGAGGCAAGACCAAGTCGTTCCGTCCGGAAGTTGAGCCCCGCCTCGGCAAGGGAGGCCGATGATATTGGTGGAAACACCACGGGGCTCCGGGAGAGATAATCGTTAAGGAGAGAAGTATACTCCACCTGCTCGAAGGGAAGATTCTTTTCCTGGATCCATACGCTCATGAATCCGAAGACCTGGGTCCAATGCTCCCGTGTCATCGCCTCCGGTGCTGGAGCGAGATGGCAGGAGTTGCAATATTTTTGCGCCAGTTGAGGCAGGACTCCGGTTTGCGCTTCCAACTGCGAAGCGGCCAGCATCAGAGCCACGGGCCACCACGATGTAGATTTCGAAACTGATTTCGGGTGGTGAGACATGCCGGAGCGGGAAAGGCGCGCACAAAACCTGCGACCGCGAACAATCGGTTACCTCGGTGCCACTGACAACGTGAATTAGGCTCGGCATCTCACTGCGGGATGAAGATTCCGGGCGGGAAGGGAGCACAATGAAAATCGTGAGGGTGTGCGATGGCAACCTTCAAAGAACGTAGAAATCTCTCGGTTTCTGACTCCGGCCCAATGATGGAACGCAAGGCAATCGGGACGGACTCCCGAAAGAGGAGAGGGCTTGAATGCTTGCCGGGTCCGGTCAATTCAGGTAAAAGAGGGGGATGAACGGCAAATCCCTCTGTTTCATCGGTATTTTCACCCTTCTCGCAGGCCTCTCCCCGGCAAGACTTTGTCACGGACAAACGCCGGCCGGAATCACGGAAATCAGGAAGTTCAACGCTCCTGGAGCGAGCGCCTTGACCGAGGAGCCGCTCTTTGATGCCATTACGGCGACCCGGTCCGGACTGAACTTTGTCATCCCGATCGATACAAAACATCCCGACAAGCGCCTTTACTACTCGGCGATGGCCTGCGGCGGCGTCGCCGCCGGCGACCTCGACGGAGACGGCTGGCCTGACCTCTTTTTTGCCTCTGGTCCCGTGCCCAATCGACTCTACCGCAACACGGGCACCGCTGAGGGGCCCCGTTTTTTTGACGTGACCACCGGGGCGGGCGTGGCCGAGGCGGAAAGCTGGTGCACTGGAGCGGTCCTCGTGGATCTCAACGGGGACGGCGCGCTCGATATCTACATCTGCCGCTATGACGAGCCGAACCGTCTTTATCTCAACGAGTCGACTCCGGGGAAACTCCGTTTTCGCGAGGCCGCAGCAGAATGGGGACTCGATATCGCCGACGCCAGCCTTTCGCCTCTTTTCTCCGACTATGATCAGGATGGCGACCTCGATCTCTTTCTTGCAACAAACGGGCTTTATCGCAAGGGGGGGCGCCCGGTGGGCGGAGTGCCAATGCGCCGCGTCGAGAATGGCTGGGAAGTCGTGGCACCCTGGGATCGGTTCTACAAAGTCAGTTCGGTCAATCCGCAGACAGGTGTGCTTACCTTTACGGAGACGGCCCGTCGAAACCTCATCCTGCGAAATGAAGGAGGGAAATTCTCCGACGTGAGCCTCGCTGTCGGCCTGCGTCCCGTGCCCACCCACACGAACGGTGCCGCCTGGTTCGACTACGATAGTGACGGACTCATTGACCTTTATGTCTCGAACGACTTCGCTGACCGCGATGAGCTCTATCGCAACAAGGGCGACGGAACCTTTGAGGAGATCGCGCCGCAGGTTCTGCAGCACACGACCTGGTTTTCCATGGGGGCGGCTGCAAAAGATTTCAACGGAGACGGCATGACCGACCTCATCGTTGCGGACATGCTCCCGACGACGCACTATCGCCAAAAAGTGACTATGGGCGAAATGGGCGCCTCCTTCACGGCGATGTATGAGGCAGGCCTGCCCAGGCAGAGCATGGTTAACACTTTCTTCGTGAATACGGGCGCCGGGTATTTCCTCGAGGGGGCTCAAATGTCGGGCATTGCCAAGTCAGACTGGACCTGGGCGGTGAAAAGCAGTGATCTCGACGGGGATGGTCGCCTCGATCTCTACTTCCCCACGGGCCATACCCGTGATTTTAATCATTCGGACTACAAACAGGGCACCCCTCAGGATCGCATTGGAAAGGATGACTGGGACCTCTTCGAAGACCGTCCCGAGCTACGGGAAAAAGACCTCATCTTCCGCAACTCGGCCGACTGGAAATTTGAAAAGGCCGACAAAATCTGGGGCCTCGGACTGAAGGAAACGATGACCTACGGCGTCGCTCTCACCGACGTTGATCGCGACGGTGACATCGACCTCGTCACCAATTCTCTCGAGGACCCGCCGGTTCTCTACCTGAACCGCAGCGCCGAACGCGGCAAGGCCTCGCACCTCCTCGTCCGCCTCAAAGGCCGTGCGGGGAACAGCCACGGGCTCGGGACAAAACTCTCTCTGGTGACAGCCGGGGGTGTTCGCCAGACCCGCACGCTTTTCCCCCACAACGGCTACATTGAGAGCGACGAACCACTCGTTCATTTCGGGCTTGGAGCTTCGTCAACGATTGCCTCACTCGAGGTGGAGTGGCCAACGGGGACAAAACAGACTTTCTCCGACTTTGAGGGAAATCGCTGGATCGAGATCGCCGAGCCCGGGGAGACCGACGCTCCCGATGCGAACGAGAAAGAGAAAGAGAAAGCGCAGACCTGGTTCCGGCGGATCGAAGGTTTTGCTGCCCTCGCCGCTGCAGAGACGCCCTTTGACGACTTCATCCGCCAACCGCTTCTGCCCCATCAGCATTCCCAGCTCGGTCCCGGCCAGGCATGGGGAGATGTGGACGGTGACGGTCTCCCGGACCTCTATCTCGGCGGTCCCAAAGGTCAGCCTGGGCGTCTCCTCCTCAACCGCGGGCTCGATACCGAGGGTCAGCCGGTCTTCACGATGCGGATGCGCCCGCCCTTCAGCGAGATGACCGACTACGAGGACCTCGGCTCCCTCCTCATTGATGTCGATTCAGATGGGGATCTCGATCTTCTCGTCGTGAGCGGCAGTGTCGAATGCGATCCGGGCGATCCCTCGCTCGCCGACCGCCTCTATCTCAACGACGGAAAAGGTGAGTTCACCGGGGCGGTCGGGCATCTCCCTGATCCCGGCGACGGCAAACACGCCAGCGGCAGCGTCGCGGCGGCGGCTGACTTTGACCGGGACGGAGACCTTGATGTCTTTATCGGCGGCCGTGTAGTCCCCGGAGAATATCCGGTCGCGGCGCGCAATCGATTCCTCGTGAACGACGGCACCGGACACTTCGCCGAGCGAGCTCCCGACCTTGGCCTCGAGGAGACGGGACTCGTCACTTCCGCCCTTTGGAGCGATATCGACAGCGACGGCTGGCTCGACCTCCTCGTAACGCACGAGTGGGGGCCGGTGCGCGTTTACAAGAACCTCAAGGGCACCCTCGAAGAGACCACCGAGGCCGCCGGACTCGCCGCCGCGACCGGCTTCTGGAACAGTATTGCCGGACGTGATCTCAACGGCGACGGGCACATCGACTACCTGGTCGGCAATCTCGGAAAGAACACAAAATATAGTGCCTCCCACGAGATTCCCGAGTTGCTCTACTACGGAGATGTTGACGGCAGCGGGAAAAAGAACCTCGTCGAAGCCAAACTCGATAAGACGCTCGACTGTCTGCTCCCGCGCCGCGGACTGAGTTGCTCCTCGCTCGCGATGCCGAATCTGCTGAACAAGGTCAACACCTACCACGGCTGGGCCAGCTCGGCCCTGGACGAGATCTACGAGAAGGCCAGGCTCGAGACCGCCCTGCGCCTTGAGGCGACGACGCTCGAATCCGCCGTCCTGATCAACGATGGCGAGGGACATTTCACCGTCCACCCCCTCCCCGCCCTCGCCCAGATCGCCCCCGTCTTCGGCATCGCCCTCAGCGACCTCGACGGCGACGGCTACACCGACGCGGTTCTCGCGCAGAATTTCCTCACTCCGCAACAGGAGACCGTTCCTTACGACGGCGGGCTCAGCCTGCTTCTTCGCGGAAGGGCAGCAAAGGAGGGCGAAAAGTTCGGCCTCTCTGAAGTCTGGCCTCTTGAGAGCGGCATCGTTGTCCCCGGCGATGCGAAGAGCCTCGCCCTCGTCGATTTCGCCGGGAGCGGTCGCCCCGATCTCTTTTTCGGAATGAACAATGATGCCCCCGCCGTCTTTCTCAACAATGGAGGTAGCGGGGAGGGATCGCCATTGACGGTTACGTTGAAAGGAAAAGCGGGCAATCCCGGAGCCATCGGCGCGCGGGTCACCGTGGAGGTTCCCGGACTGCCCCTCCAGGCCGCCGAGCGAGCCGGCGGATCCGGCTACCTCACGCAGAATGGTCCCGACCTCCACTTTGGCTGGGGAGCTCACGGGAGCAAAGCTGAGAATGCCAATGTCACCGTGATGTGGCCCGACGGTGCCAGGACCAGCCATATACTGGCTCGTGACGCCGGCCCGCGCTACCTCCTTGAAGCACAGCCTTGACCACAGGTGAAATTAGATTGTTCCCGGTCAACAGGATTGATTACTCCGAGACCGGGAGACAGGCTTCCTCAAGGCCGATTTCAATTTTCCGGAAAACCCGATTTTTCTCATTTTGCGTCTAGCCTCGATTCCCTGTGCGGTCTAACTTCGCCTCCATGGGCGGTGGTAATTCGATAGCAGACGGGCTTTTGACGCTCGCCGGGATCCTTCAGCGGGATAGCGGCCGTGGTGTCGAGACGATCACCCTTTCCCCGGAAGCTGAGCAAACTCTGAGGAACCTTCCTGCGGCGTTCAAGAATCTCTCCCGACGTCCGCCATCAATCGCTTCGCCGGTCGGGACCCCTCCCGGGTTGCCTGAAAAACGATCGGTGGAACCGGTTGCAGCCCCTGTTCCGGTTCACCGCCACGCTGAAGAACGGCAAACTGAAGCGCAGGCGAGGGAGCAACTGAACACAATCTTTAAAGCGGTCAAAAATTGCCCCGAATGCCGCGCGCTCGGAACGCTTTTCGAGACCGTGGTTTTTGCGAGCGGAAATCCCCTCGCGGACATCATGTTTGTCGGGGAGGCGCCCGGGGCCGAAGAGGAGAAGTTGAAGAAACCCTTTGTTGGGCCGGCCGGACAAAAGCTGGAACAGATCCTCAAGGCGATGGGATTGAAGAGGGAGGACGTTTACATCTCGAACATTGTCAAGTTCCGCCCGAAGAAGGGTGACGGGCGTTTCCAGGGTTCGACCAACCGTCCTCCGCAGCCGGATGAGATGGCTGCATCACTCAAGTATATTCAGGCGGAAATCGGAGTGGTCAGGCCCAGGGTGATCGTGGCGCTCGGAAGGACGGCTGCCGAAGGTCTCCTCGAAAAAGGGGGGACACTGGCGAGTTTCCGGAACGGAGACCATGAATTTGAAGGCATCCCCGTGATCGTCACCTATCACCCGAGCTACCTGCTCAGGCAGGAGTCCGAAAGTAATCCGGAACAGGCGATGCAAGCCAAGCGGGTGGTCTGGGAGGACATGTTGAAAGTGATGGAACGCGCGGGGATGAGTATTTCGGAGAAACAGCGGGGTTACTTTTCCTGAATCCCTATCGCATCAAGATGAGTAACGACGAATCATCCGAGCCTGATCAACGCGGTGCGACTCCATCCCGTCGCGGTCCGGGAACGGTCTTCTGGGTTTTCCTGACCCTCGTTGTGGCCGCGTTGATGGTCTATTTCTCATGGCTTTGGATGGCGAAGAGGGCGGTTGATTCGGCCAAAGAGGTGGTCATCGAGATCGCAGAAGTTTTCAGACCGGATCTGGTGATCACCACTTTCAACGAGTGGCGGGAGCTGAAAGTGACGGCAAGTGGCGGAAACATCCTTGAGATCGCGACGGCGGAATCCTCCGAGCATTTCACCCGGACCACCAACATGGCCATGTTCGGGAAGGTGTTGCCTCTCACGACGACGATCTCTGAAATCACGATTCCGGCGACCTATCGCTTTCACATCGATCTGAATGAATCCTGGAACATCTCGCCGGACGGGAATCGACTTCTCGTCAGGGCACCGGCGGTGAAGCCATCACTTCCGGTGGCCTTTGATACGGGCGGTGTTCAGAAGAAGACAACGACGGGCTGGGTCCGCTGGGACACGGCGGGGGATATGGAGGCGCTTGAGAAGGAGATAACCGGGAAGCTGGCCGAAAGGGCCGGGCAACCTGAAACCCTTGCGAAAATACGGGACGAAGGACGTATCGCGGTGGCGCAGTTTGTCAGGAAATGGCTCATCGAACAGGAAGCCTGGGCGGAGGGCAAGTTCGACGAAATCGTGGTCGTTTTCGACGGGGAGCTCAACGAAGAGGTTCCGCTTTCGACCGTGCCGCCGACACTTTCACTCAAGTTTGAGGAGATCCTTCCGTAAAAGGCTCACTTAACCGCAGCACTCTGAGGCTCACTCTCCAGCGAAGCCATCAGGCGATCGCGGAGTTCCCTGACCTTGAGGATGCTTTCGGAGGAATTGCCGGTGCCGTTCTCGGTCAGGCTGGAATTCGCGAAAGGATTGTTCGAACCGTGTTGTCTCCAGGGGCCATCAGGCACCTCGTCCAGATCGACAAATCTCCAGTCCACCATGTCGGTGCCGCTCGGGAACTGGAGGAAAGTCATCACGGCAGGGGAGACGTCGAGTCCGGCCCCGCGGTTTCCTTTGGTCTTGGGGCGCTTGTCTCCGAAGACGTATTCCCAGTCATCCGTCTCAAAGGGGCCCACATCCTCCCACTGGGCGTAGCAGACGAGATCGCCCCGGCGGATGGCAATCCAGCGGCCTTTCAGCACGGTGCGGCCGCTGCGGTAGAAGGATTTTTCAAACCAGGGAATAACGGCGCGGGCCGAGGCCTTCGTTCCGGAGCGTGAGATGTCGTTGTAGGGGAGGGCAAAATAAAAGGGATTCTGACCCGGCGTGAATTCTTTCGGCAGGTAGCCTTCCCGGGCCGTCGGTGAGGGATTGTCGTAGCCGCCGAAATTCGAGGTCCAGCGACGGTCCCAGGCACTGACAGTGTTCGGGGTCGGGTTGTTGGCGGTTGGCAATTCGCCCACCCAGAAGACGGTCGTCACGATATCAAGCTTCCAGGGGAACCGGGTGTAGACCTCGCGAGGACGGGTTGGCGCAAACACCCGGGGAAGGCTCGGCCTCTGGGCTACCATTGGCAAGGCACCGGGGACGAGGTGGGCGGGTTCCTCTGAAATGAGAGGAATGAGCGGATTGTCTTTTGACGGATGCAGCGCTTCAATGCCGAGGGTCGAGGCAACCCGGGTTCCGGAGACCGAAGTGGCCTGAAGATTCTGGGCGACGGCGACATTGCTCAACACAGACCAGGAGGCTGTGATCAGACAAAGCAAGGCGCTGGCAGTCAGTTTCACGATTATCTGAACGTTTCATGCTCCGGATTCGTTGGAGCGGTTGCGCGGAATCTAGCAAAATTCCTTCCATCATTGGAACCCATTTTTTAAAAAATTCCAGTAATTTCTTTCGAGTATGTAAATTATACAGTTCGGTCAATTTTGACCTGAAGCTCTCTCGCGAGGCCGGATGGGGTATTTTTCATCCTTCAACACAGGCCAGCGGGTCCGAGGAAATGCCCGCGTCCGGCGGGCCTACTTCGTCAGCACGGTGTCGATCCGCCAGTTCTGATCGTCACGCTCGGGATGGTCGAGGGTGTAATGGAGTCCCCGGCTTTCCTTGCGGCTCGCGGCGGAATCGACGATGAGCGCGGCGGTCTGGACGAGATTACGGAGTTCGAGCAGTTCTGAAGTGACACGAAAGTTCCAGTAAAATTCCTGAACTTCGCGGCTCAGATTGCTCAAGCGGGTCGCGGCGCGGTGGAGGCGTTTGTCCGTTCTCACGATGGAGACATAGTCCCACATGAGTCGGCGGATCTCGTCCCAGTTGTGGTAGATCACGACCAACTCGTCCACGTCGCTGACATCCCCGGATTCCCATTCAGGGAGCGATAATTTTTCACGGGCCTGATCGAGCGGGATCTTTTCGAGGCAGTCCTGCAGGGCCAGTTTTGAGACGACGACTCCCTCGAGCAGGGAATTGCTCGCGAGACGGTTGGCCCCGTGCAGTCCGGTGCAGGCCACCTCTCCGACCGCCCAGAGTCCGGGGAGCGAGGTGGCTCCCTCGACGTTGGTCTTGACTCCGCCGCATTGATAGTGTGCGGCCGGAACCACGGGAATGGGCTGCCTGGTGATGTCAATATCGACCGTCAGGCAGGTGTCGTAGATGTTCGGAAAACGGGATCGGATGAAATCAGCCGGTTTGTGGGTGATGTCGAGAAAGACACAGGGACCACCCGTTTTTTTGATCTCCCGGTCGATGGCTCTCGCCACGATATCCCGCGGAGCGAGCGAGCCGCGCGGGTCATACTCGGCCATGAAGCGGCGACCATGCTTGTCGATCAGTTCGGCTCCTTCTCCCCGCATCGCCTCGGTGATGAGAAAGGATTTCAGTTCGTGATGATAGAGGCAGGTCGGGTGAAACTGGACGAACTCCATGTTGGCGATCTCGCAGCCCGCGCGCCAGGCCATCGCCACTCCGTCGCCCGTCGCGACGTCGGGGTTGGTCGTGTAGAGATACACGCGCCCGCTGCCGCCGGTGCACAAAAGGACGCGGTCTGAACGCAGGGTCACGACTTCGCCGCTCGCCTCGTTCAAGACATAGATGCCGACGCATCGCTGGGGAGCGTCGAGGGCGAGTTTGGACGTGGTGATGAGGTCGATTGCGAAATGATTTTCGAAGAGATCGATCTTCGCGGATTTTCTCACTGCGGCGAGCAGCTTGGTCTCGATCTCGCGTCCGGTGGTGTCCTTGTGATGGAGAATGCGGCGCCGGGTGTGTCCGCCCTCGCGACCGAGCTCGATCACCTCCTCGCCGGAGTCGGAGATAGCTCCGTCAAAATGAACACCCCAGTCGATCAGTTCCTGAATGGCCCGGGGGCCGTCACTGACAATCTTCCGGACAACCGGCTCGGGACAGAGGCCGGCTCCGGCATCGAGCGTATCGGCGACGTGGCGGTCGAAGGAATCATCCTCGCTCTGGACGCAGGCAATGCCTCCCTGAGCCCAGGCCGTGTTTGTGCTGGCGGCGTCGCGTTTGGTCACGATCGCGACCGTTCCCTGTTCCGCCGCCCGGAGGGCAAAGCTAAGCCCGGAGATTCCGCTCCCGACTACGATGAAGTCGTAGGTTTTCACTGCTTCTCTTTACGCTGATGTCAGGGAAAAAGTAAATCGCTAAGTCGAGCCGCGCGGAAGATCGGTCAAAATCCTATCAAGAGGGAAGACCAATATTGTCGATCAGTCGTGTCTTTCCGAAAAAGGCGGCGGCGATGAGACGGGGAGCGGAGTGGGGAAAAGAGGTGACCGGGGTGAGGGATATCGAATCGACGATCTCAAAATAATCGAGACGGGCGAGAGAGGCTCTGGCAAACTCTTTCCGGAAAAAATCGACCGCCTCAGCGGGAGATCGGGTGCTTCCCACGGCAATTCCCCGGGCGACCCGGGTGAGCGAATCATGGAGGAGTGGAGCCTCGGTCCGCTGCTCCGGGGTGAGGTAGGCATTCCGCGAACTGAGGGCGAGACCGTCTCCCTCGCGCACAGTGGGACCGGCGATAATGCGGACGGGGAAATCGAGGTCGCGGACCATCCTCCGGATCACGGTAAGCTGCTGGAAATCCTTTTCGCCGAAAATGGAGGCATCGGGTTGAATGAGGTTGAAGAGTTTCGCGACGACCGTGCAGACACCGTCGAAGTGCCCGGGGCGGCTTGCTCCGCAGAGTGTTGTCGAGAGGCGACTCTCGTTGACGGTGATGGAGCGGTCCGGGAAATACATCTCCGGCGCTTCAGGGGCAAACACTGCGGTGACTCCGTGAGCCTGACATTTCTCCAAATCGGCATCGAGTGGTCTCGGGTAGGCGTCAAAGTCCTCGTTTGGCCCGAACTGGACGGGATTCACAAAAATGGTCGCGATGACATCCCCTCCGGCACCGGCGACCTCACGGGCCTGATCGAAGAGACTGGTATGGCCGCGATGCAGGGCTCCCATGGTGGGGACAAGAACCCGGGGATGGGAACTTCGCGTCTTGAGCCACGCCCCGAGATCGGCCTTGGTGGTGAGCAACTTCATCAGAGTCACGAGCCCGCGATGCAGATGAGTGTTGTGTCAGTGCGGATGAAGAGGCGGTTGTTGGCCACGGCGGGAGTCGAGCTGGTCCCGGCACTGAGGGTGCTGCTTCCGAGGAGTTTGAAGGTATCGCCGGCTTCGACGATGACGAGCTGCCCCTCCCGGCTGACGCAGAGAAGCTTTCCATTCACGGCAATAGGTGAGCCAAAGAAATTTCCCCCGATCCGCTCTTTGTAGATTCCCTTTCCGGTTTTGGCGTCAAGGCATGAGAGGATTCCTCCGTCGCCCCAGAGATAAAGACGATCTTCGTAGAACAGGGGAGTGGGCACATAGCCGAGTCCGTCGCTCAGTCCGAGTGAGTAGAGCACCTCGGGATCGCCGGAGGCCTTCGGTTTCAGAGCGGTTGCCTGACGCCCCTGGCCGCCGGATCCGAAGGTCGCAAAAACGACGCCGCGCCCCGGCGCAATCGAACCCACGCTGCGCTGATTGTATTCCCCGTCGAAACCCCAGAGGACCGCCCCGGTCTTCGGATCGAGCCCTTTCCATCCGTCATTGGTTTGCAGGACGACCACGATCTCTTTGCCTTCCACCGTCATGGAGACCGGAGTGCTGTAGGCGGTGAGGTGCTTCTCCTCCGTTCCGGGTGTGGCCCGCTCGAGTTCCCAAAGGGACTCTCCTGTCGCTGGGTCCAGTCCCATGACGAGGCTTTTCCGTTTCTCTACCGAATCGGTGTGAAGAATGAGAACTCCGTCGGAAAGAATGGGAGAGGCACCGAAGCCATGATCGGAAGTGAACTCGGGCCAGTCCCTCTGCCAGATGAGTTTGCCCTCATGATCGACCGCGACTGCTTCGGTGCGTTTGCCGGAACCCCACACCGCGTAGACCCGGTCGGCGTCGACCACCGGAGTCGACGAGGCGAAGTTGTTGAAGTTGTGAAGATTGTGCTGCTCCACCTTCTCCGACCAGGCCCACTTCTTTTGCCCGGTGGCGGAGTCGTAACACTCAATGCGGCGGTTGCTCCCGTCGGCATCGGCGATGGTGAGGAAAAGTTTTTCGCCCCACAGGACGGGAGAGGAATGGCCGATCCCTTCAAGCTTCACTGACCACGCGTAATCGGATTCCGCATACTGGTTGCGAAGCCCGTTCAGGTTGCCGATTCCGGCTCCGTCTTTGCCGCGGAAACGGGACCACTCCTGGGCCTTCGCCGTTTGGAGGAGGGAAAGTGAAGCGAAGACAAAACAGAGGGACAAGTGTCGGGGGTTCATGACGGATTCCGTTGGGTGAAGGTGACGGCACGCAAAATGACGGAAAGGGCGTGCGGGCGCAACCTCTATCCTGCGGCGTCAACGAGGCAGTCTCCACCACGCCGACTCGACCCAGAAGAAGGTGCAGTAGTACAACTTCGAGTAGTCGTAGTGCGCGATCACTTTTTCAACGGCACTCGCCCGCTCTTTCAGGATCGCCTCGTCCGGGGCGAGCGTGACGACCCAGGCGGCGGCGGTCGGCTCGCGGATGAATTCGGTTTCCTTCGCCCGGCGGGGGGAAACCTTGAGGTAGTTTTTCAACTGCACATGCGCGAGATCCTGAGCTTCCGTTTCGGTGGTCTGGGGCTTCCAGTCCTTGTTCATGACCCGCCAGTCCATTTCGAAATGGCTGGTGTCAGTGTTGTCGAAACCTTCGGCCATGGGCAGACTCTTGAAGGCGAGGTCGGCGCTGGCCTGGAGTCCCTTCGCATAGGCCTGACGAATGGTCTCGTCTTTCTCCATTTCCCACAAGGCCCGCACCGCTCCGACACAAGTGCAGGAGGTCCAGGTGTGATATCTCGCATATTCAAAGACCATGCCGTGCTCGCAGACTTCGAGCCGGGTCCGGTTCTCTGCTCCGCCGCGCTCGGCGAGAGCGTCATGATAGCGTTTCTCCCACGTGCCGTCGCCGGTGAGCAGGTGCATCAGTTTGCAGACAAAGAGGAGGCGGGGAGCGCTGTCGAAGCTGAATCCGCCAAAGCCTCCCCGTTTTCCGAAAGGCTGTTCTGCGGGCATGGCCCAGTTCATCGCGAGGATTGTTTCGGAAGTCTCCACAAGATGCCGGATGATGCGGGCCCGTTCTTCTTCGGTCGTGAGACCCGAGTCAAGATAGCGCCAGAGACCGAGATACCAGGGGGAAGTCTGATCGTTTGATCCCATGGGATAGTGCGACTTCCCGTCGGTGCTGACGCCCCGCCCGACAAAACCTTTGACCTCGCTGACGGAGTTCAGGTGGAGGAGTCCCTCCATCAGTTTCCGTGCCTTCTCCGCGTCATCGGCAGATCGGGTGTGACGCCACCGGTTCACGGCCGCGTCCATGTAGAGACCGTTGAACATCGCGCCATTTTCAATGGGTGCCCACCAGCCCAGTGCATTGGGTTTTCCAAGCCGGCACTCTTCGGGAGTGGGAAGACTGACCGAGCCGTCCAGGTCGGTGAAATCGATCATGATGCCGTAGTCGTCGATGAAGCGCCGCCAGATTTCGAGGTGGGCCTGCTCGGCGGCACCCGCCGCGTCCCCGGATCGGGAGAGGGCCGGAAGGAGCGTAAAACCGGATGCGGCGAGACTACTGCGGAGAAAATGACGGCGATTCATCGTTGTCATTGAAGACTTGCGAAGGACGAATGTCACACTATAAGAAGCGAATATTGACGCCATTTACGAATGGGCGATTCGGACGGCAGCACGGTTTCACTCAATGTTAAAGAATATTGTCATCAGCGTTCTCGCTCTTTGCCTGACCATTTCCCTGGCGCTCCATCTCGTGAAACAGCGAGGGGGTGATGTCCCGACCCCGCCCGTCGAATCCTCGTCTCCTGAAAAGGGCGGGAGTCCCGTCACTGATCTCCTGCCCAAGGATCCCCCAAAACCGGAACGCGATCCCAAACTCGTTGCCTTCGATGATGTCTTCAAGGGCGGGTCGAATGTGGAGGGGCTCAAGGGGGCGGCGATCGGTTTTTGCCTGATCGGTCCTGCAGGAGAGACTCTCTATGAATACAACGCGGACACCGCACAGATTCCGGCCTCATCACTCAAGACCCTGACAACGGCGACGGCGCTCGAAGTCCTCGGCCCCGATTTCCGATTTAAAACACGTCTCGGGGTGAGTGCGGCGAATGAAGCGGAGGGAGCGGGGGTCAAAGGTGATCTCATTCTCGTCGGCGGAGGAGACCCCATGCTTTCGATGACGGATCTGGAAACCTGGGCGAAAGGACTCGCCGAAGCCGGGGTCAAGTCCATCCCGGGGCGCGTCATCGGTGATGGTCGTTTTTTCCCGGGTTCTCCTTTCGCGGATTTCTGGAACTGGGGTGATATCGGCAACGGTTACGGCAGTCCGGTCTCGGGGCTCAATCTGGAACACAATCGATTTAAAGCCGTCCTCATCCCCGGCGAAAAGGAAAACGAGGCGGCGATTCTCGCGCAGATCGTTCCCGAGGTGCCCGGTGTCTCCTGGATGAATGAAAGCCTCACCGGACCCGAAGGTTCGGGCGACGGTATTGTGATCCACGGAGGAGAGCGGGCCGCCGTGATGCATCTGAGGGGAACGGTGCCTCCGGGCGAGGAAATGGTGGTGACCGGGGCTGCTCCGGATCCGGAGCGCTTTGCGGCCCATCACCTGCGCCTGGCTCTTGTCGCCGCCGGAATCGAGGTAACGGGAGAGGCTTTCGGAGCAGGTGACCTTTGGTTGGAGGGGGAAATCGTTCCGGAGATATCGAGCGAGTTGCTCGTTCATCAGTCTCCACCTCTTCTCGATATTGTGACCAGCATCCATGCGACCTCCGACAATCATGAAACGGAGTGCCTCTACCGGATGCTCGGAGTTCAGACCGGTCTCCCGCCGGACGAAGCCATCCGGCAGCACTGGAAAGAGCGGGGACTCGATCTCACCGGACTTCGGATGGTCGACGGATCGGGGCTGGCGCGGGCCGATCATATCACCCCGAAGGGGCTGGCTTTGCTCCAGCATTTTGCGGCAGGCGGTCCCGAGGGGGAAGCCTATGTCGGGTCGCTCCTCGCAACACCGGATGAGGTCCTGCGATTTAAAGCCGGGGCCATGTCGGCGGTGCGATCCTACACCGGTTTTGTCAAGATCGCCTCGGGGGAGCGCTTGAGCTACGCCCTGATCGTGAATCACTATTCGGAATCCGCGGCAGTTCAGGAATTGCAGCAGAACGTGTTTTCGCTGATGGCGGCCTGGTGAGTGATAGCTCCGTTCGACTTCATCATCCTTGATGGGAGTGCAGGGAGGCCTTGATCTGTTCGATGCGTTTCGTGAGATAGGGGCTGAAGTAACCCTCATAACGGGACCAGAGTTCGGTCCTCGACCAGTCAGAACCGGTGATCTTTCCCCTACAATAGGCAGTGCCGCAGCAGCATTCGAACTCATCGTATCCACTGCCGTCGGACATGGCGTAGTCGTAACAGATTTCTTCGCCCGCTTCGATCGCACGCATCGCCACGACCAGAATCTGTCCCGCCATTCCGGCATTGGGATCGCAGGAGTGATTGATGAAGTCGGCGGCATTTTCACCACCCTGGGGAATCAGGAAAAAGTCATCCTCGATCTGAAGACTTAATTTGCGAACCGACTCGGGAAGGAAGGTGAACTCGCTTGAGAGAGTGACACGACCGCCCCAGGCGGCGATCACCTCACCGGGAGCGATGCTTTCGAGGGCGAAGACCCCTCTGCCTGAGCCCGGCTTTTCCCGCGATTCGATCTTGCCGTTAAAAAGATTCATCGAACGGCGGTCCTCGATCCTCTCGTCCCTTTCGGTATGGAGAGTGGGCAGGGGAGGGGCGAGGAGAGTGGCGACAGGATCCTGCACCAGGGCTTGGGAGTGGTTGATCATGGAGGAAGGTAATAGCTGACGTGGCTGCGAATGGCTGATTGACCCTTGAGGATCTCGTCGAGAAGTGTTCTCTCGCGTACGAAAGGGAGCAGCGGTTGTGCCACTTGAGTTACCTCCGGCAGGGACAGGCGCACGAGTTCGTCCCAGGTCGTTCCGTGATTGAGGGCATCGAGACGACCGATTTTGCCGCGGCAGCCCGGAGCGAGACAGAGGCACTCGAGTTCCTCGATCAAGTTGCAATTGCCGTATTCGCAGGTGATTTGCTCGTTCGGCTGAATATCCCGGATCGCGATATCAACCGAATGGATGATGGAAAGGGTATTGGCCTCGCAGGAGTGATTGATGTTGCGGGCACCGTCCCAGCAGAGCACTGATTTTCCCTCGGTGTCGATGTAGCTGAAGATCTCAACGATCCTTCGGTAATCCGGAGCCAGCGAAGCGACCTCCTCCTGTGAAAAGGTCCGATCAAACTCACAGCGTGTCCAGGTAATGGTCCCGCGGGGGATCAGCCTCGTCGCGAACAAACCGTGTCCGACCTTTTCATCAATCAAGCGGACTTCGGTATGGGGATGAACCATTGGTTTTGAGAACGAATCACAAATGATGGGCCGAAATTCAAGAAATATCTGTGGGGGTGTGACGGGTTTCTGAAGGTTCCCGGATTTCCCGGCCCGGAGGCTGTCGAGGAGGGAATCCGGTTGTTCTGCTCTTCCCGGGAGAACTCCCTGGAATCGGGGCATCTTCGGCATTCCGGATTCCGCCGTGTCTCCTGATTCGCCGGCCTTCCCCGCCGGATTACCCCGTTTCCGCCGGAAGGGGGCGCCATTCAAAATTCCGCTTGATTGCCCGATTCTTCGCGACTACTTTCCGCCCCTTCAAATTTTTAGGACCACGATCATGAAAGCGGACCTCCATCCCATCTACAAAGAAGCAGTCATCCAGTGCAACTGCGGTAACGTCATCCAGACGCGTTCGACGGTCCAGAACCTGCACGTGGGTATTTGCTCCGCCTGCCACCCGTTCTTCACGGGCGAACAGCGATTCGTGGACACCGCCGGCCGGGTCGACAAGTTCCAGAAGCGCTTTGGTGAGCAGAAGTCTGCCGCCGATCGTCGCAAAAAGCCGAAATTGTCGGACCTCAGCGCTTAGCTGTCCAGTTTCTGATTTCTCAAGACGGTGATAGTGCCTCCAGGCATTGTCGCCGTTTTTGTTTGCCTGTTTAACCAGATCATCCTGTGGACTACACTCAACTCATTGAGAGGAAGCGACTTCGGCTGCCGGAACTTGAGTCCTACATGGCGCAGGACGGCTTTTTTGACGATCCCAGAGCAGCCGGGGAACTGACGAAGGAGTATAACCGGCTCAAGTCGCTGCTCGAAGACTGGGAGAGTCTTGCTAAAGCCAGGACAGATCTGGAGGAGAACTCCCAGCTCCTGAAATCGGGTGATGCGGAGATGGCGGAAATGGCGGCCGAGGAGATTCCGGCACTAGAGGTTCGCATCTCCGATCTCGAGAATCGGGTTCAGTATGCTCTCCTCCCGCATGATCCCACCGAGGACAGGGACGCCATTATCGAGATTCGGGCGGGTACTGGAGGGGACGAAGCCTCCCTTTTTGCCGGTGACCTCTATCGGATGTATCAGCGTTACGCCGAGCAGCGAGGCTGGAAGACCGAGCCGGTCGAGGCCAGTCCCTCGGAAGTGGGTGGCTTCAAGGAGGTCGTTTTTAAGGTGACCGGTGAGGAGGTCTTCCGCTTTTTGAAGTACGAGAGCGGGGTTCACCGCGTTCAGCGGGTCCCGAGCACGGAAACCCAGGGGCGGATCCACACCTCGACCGCCACCGTGGCGGTCCTGCCCGAAGCTGAGGAAGTGGATGTCGAACTGAAGCCGGACGAACTCCACATCCAGGCGACACGATCCGGTGGCCCCGGGGGACAGCATGTCAATACGACGGACTCAGCCGTTCAGATTACCCACCTTCCAACGGGAATCATGGTGAAATGCCAGGATGGCCGGAGTCAGGGGAAGAACAAGGAGAAGGCGCTCCAGATCCTGCGGGCCAAGCTGCTCGAGGCGAAGATCCGGGAGGAGTCGGAGAAATATTCGGCCCATCGGAAGAATCTGATCGGCTCCGGCGGGCGCGAGGAGAAAATCCGGACCTATAACTATCCTCAAAACCGCCTCACCGATCACCGGGTGAATTTGACGCTCTACAATCTCGACCAGGTGGTCGCCGGCGAACTCTCCGGAATCGTGGAGGTGCTCCAGGCATCCGAGATGGAGGACAGGCTCGCCGAGTTGGAAGCGGGTTGAGGTAGCGAAGAACGAAGAACGAAGAACGTTCCGGTCTCCGCCATTGCATTTCGGTTCCGCGTCCGGCAAGTTAACGGATGACTTACCGCTTCCTCTTCCGCCGCCGCGTCGAGTTCGCAGACACGGACGTCGCGGGGATCATGCATTTCTCGAACTTTTTCCGTTTCATGGAGGTCGCCGAGCATGCCTTTTACCGTTCGCTCGGCTTTTCGGTGCATCCCTTCAAACACGGTGCGGAGGGCGACGGCCCCCATGTCGGTTGGCCCCGGGTTCAGGCGTCGGCTGATTTTCGACTTCCCCTCCATTTTGAGGAAGAGGTCGAGATCGAGCTCCTCGTCGAGGAACTCCGCTCCAAGAGCGTGAAGTATTTTTTCCAGTTCTGGAAGGACCCTGACTCGTCCGAACATCGTGCCCTTGCCGCTTCCGGCCGGTTCACCGTGGTATGCGTCTCCTTCGATGCCGAAACGCGCCGCATGAAAGCGGTTGCGATACCCGACGAATGGCGCGAAAAACTCGGAGTCGCGCCGGAAGGTTCGATTCCCGCCTAATCCTTTTATCTAAACGTCTCTCTGATGGATCCCATGAGCAGTTATTCCTGGCTTATTTTCGCCCTCGGCACCGTTCTCACCTGGGGACTTTACGGCATCTTCCTCCACATGGGACAGATGGGCATGGTTGACCCGGTGAACGGGCGCTACAAAGCCTTCCTCTTTGTGGGAGTCGCCTACTTCCTGACCGCAGTGCTTGCGCCGCTTATTCTCCTCGTGATGCGCGGTTCTGACTGGAATTTTCCGGCCAAGGGACTCTGGCTGTCGCTCTTCGCCGGCATCCTTGGCGCGATCGGTGCTTTCTTCGTCCTTCTCGCTCTTGGTGCGGCTATCTCGGCGAAGGTGCAGAATGCTCCCGGCGTTGTCATGTCCATCATTTTTGCCGGTGCTCCCATCGTGAACGCGGTCGTTTCCATTTCAATGGCGCACGACTGGGGCAAGATCCGCTGGCCCTTTATCCTCGGGCTCTTCATGGCTGCGGCCGGTGGGTATCTGGTGACCAAGTTCAAGCCCGTGCACGCCTCTCCTGCCAAGGTCGCCGCCGTTGCCCCGGCCGAATCCCAATTTTCGCCGAAGGGCGGTCCCTCGACCGAGTGATCGGGTCCGGTCCGGCGCCGCCCGCCTGCCATGCCTGATCGAACCTCCATCGAAACGCTGCAAACGGAGCGCCTTCGTGGTCTCCTCCGGGAGTTGCGTGCCGGCAATGCCTTTTACCGGGACCGCATCATTAAGGCGGACCTGGGCGAGACTCCTTCGCTCGCGGAATTCGTGGCGAAGATGCCCTTCACCACGAAAATGGACCTCGTCTGGGACCGCGAGGAGTTCCCGCCTTACGGCTCAAATCTAACTTACCCGATCGGACGTTATTCGCGCTTTTGTCAGAGTAGCGGCACCACGCGGGGACCGCTCCCCTCGCTCGATACTGCCGGGAGCTGGTCGGCGATGCTCGACTGCTGGGACCGGGTCTACGAAGCCGCCGGCGTCGGACCCGGGGATAAGATTTTTTTCGCCTTTTCCTTTGGCCCTTTCCTCGGTTTTTGGACCGCCTTCGAGTCGGCGACTCGGCGCGGCAACCTTTCCATCCCCGGTGGCGGGCTGAGCAGCAAGGCCCGGCTCCAGGCAATGGTCGCGCATGAAGTCGAGGTGCTCTGCTGCACTCCAACTTATGCGATGCGACTCGGCGAGCTTTTCGCCACGCATTCGAATGATGAGACCTCCAACTACCGGCTGAAAAAAATCATCGTTGCGGGCGAGCCCGGCGGCAGTCTTCCCGAGGTTCGTCGCCGCCTCTCCGATCTTTGGAAAGGAGCGCAGGTCTTCGATCATCACGGCATGACCGAAACCGGACCGGTCACCTACGAGCACCCTGACAAAGCTCTCGCCCTCTGTGTCATTGAGGAGTCCTACTTTGCCGAGATCATCGACCGCGAAACCCAGAACGAAGTCGCCCCGGGGCAGAAAGGTGAACTTGTTCTCACCACTCTGACGCGGACCGCCTGTCCGCTCCTGCGCTACCGCACCGGCGACCTCGTCGAGAAAGCGTATTTTACTCCGCCCGGCAGCGGTGAACCCCTGCTTTGCCTCGAGGGTGGCATCCTCGGTCGCGTCGACGAGATGGTCGTGATCCGGGGGGTGAATGTCTATCCAACCGCCGTTGAAAAGATCATCCGTGGCTTTCCCGAGGTGGTCGAGTTTCAGGTCCTGCAGACAACCCACCAGTCCATGGCTGAGCTCGAGGTAATGATCGAGGCGGATGCCAAAGCCGGCCCCGATCTCGCCGGGCGCGTCCAGAGGGAGCTGGCGGATGCTTTTACCCTGAGAATCCCCGTGAAAGTGGTGGAGACGGGCGCTCTGCCGCGATTTGAGTTCAAGTCGAAGCGGTGGGTGAAGCAGTGACGGATCGAGGGGGAGGCTTTTTCAGTTCATCCGTCCCGGTGAACCGTGTCGGGTTTAAACTCTCCCCGGCTGTTTGACCATGGGGATTTCCGGAGGGGGCTGGCTCCTTGTTCGCGACGGACCTTCCTCACGCCACCTTCCGGATCCGCGATTACCCCTTGCGAATCATACTCAAAACGCTTAGGAATCGATCACGTTCGCCGGTGGGATGACTACGAAGGACAGATCCGTGGTGAAGCCGGGGGACGTGAGTCGTCTCCTTTGGCTTCAGGGGCTAATTGGTGCCGTTGCGATCGGTCTCCTCGTCCGTGAGCTGGGGTGGCCTCTCAATGAAACGCAGGCGCTTCTCTCGGAATATTTAACCTTGGGGCTCGTCGTGCTTGCCCTCATCGCAGAGGGTGGATTGGTCCTCCGTGATCCGGGGCAGTCGAGGTTAAAGCGCAATCTCATTTTCACCGCTCTCCTTATCCTCGCGGCCGGGCGATTCGGACTGGAGCGCCCCCTGCGCGACTGGCTGGGGGACCACCTCCATCCGCGTACCGGTGCCCTCATTGCCCTGGTTGTGGTGCAGTTGAGTCTTATCATCCCGGTGGGATTGCGGCTCCTCAGGCTGACCCGGGCGAGATTCCTGCAACAGGCCAAACCGGGAACCCTCTTTGTCGTGAGCTTTGTCGTTGTGATTCTTTCAGGCACGCTCATGCTGAAGACGCCAAACGCCACGACCGCCGGAATCTCCTGGCTTGATGCGCTTTTCACGAGCACCAGCGCCGTCTGTGTGACCGGACTTATTGTCGTGGATACCGAGACCGCCTTTACGCCCCAGGGCCAGCTCGCCATCCTCGTTCTCATCCAGATCGGAGGCCTTGGTATGATGACGCTGACCTACTTCATGGTGTTGATGGTCGGTCACGGCATCACCCTGCGCGACCGGGCGCGACTCGGCGAGCTCTTCAGTGACGAAAACCTCGGGAGTATGGGGCAGTTTGTCGGAAAGGTTGTCGGCATCACCCTGCTCATCGAACTCGCCGGTGCCATTGCTATTTACTTTTCGTGGGCCGCGCAGCCCCCCCGCGCCGGTACCCTGCCGTGGGACGCTGTCTTTCACTCCATCTCCGCTTTCTGCAATGCCGGGTTCTCGACTTTCGCCGCCGGTCTCGCCGATCCCGCCGCGGCCTCGAACCGGCCCTCGCAGGTGGCGGTTATGCTCCTGATCATTCTGGGCGGACTTGGTTTTGTCGTGGTCAATGATCTGCCGCGTCTGACGCTTTATCTCCTCTCCAAACCGCTTCGAAAAATACTCCCCCGCTCAAGACGACTTGCCCGCTGGCAACTGACGCATCCGGTGCGGCTCCAGACCCGACTTGCGCTCAAGACGACCGGCCTCCTTCTCTTCGTCGGTGCTGCCCTCTTTTTCTTCACGGAGCGCTGGAGTCTCAGCGGCGAGAGGGCCTGGGAGGCGGTATTTAATTCCGTCACCGCCCGCACCGCCGGTTTCAATATCACTGACTTCGGGAGTTACACCTTTGCCTCGGTCGTCCTCATGTGCACCCTGATGTTCATTGGCGGAAGCCCGGGCGGCACGGCGGGCGGTATCAAGACGACCACCTTCGCGATCGCTCTCGGTGAACTCGGTCGGCTCGTCCGGGGGCACAACTCTCTCCATATCGGCAATCGCCGCATCGCTCGAGATGTCGTCGAGCGATCCACCGCCACGGTTGTCCTCTCCGTGATCTGGGTCGTGGTCGCGATTCTTCTCGTAAGCTGGGCCGATCCCGATCTCGATCCGGTCGACGTCACCTTCGAGTGTTTCAGCGCCTTTGGCACGGTCGGTCTCTCCCGTGGCATTACCGCTGCCCTCGACCCCTTTTCCAAGTGGGTCATCATCGTGACCATGTTTGCCGGACGGGTCGGGCTGCTCACCCTCGTCCTCACGATGGTCGGGGCCCCGAACCCGCGGCGTTACGAGCTTCCTGACGCCCGCCTGCCTCTAAACTGATTTTCTCCAACCCACTGCTGACACTCATGAAATTCGCCATTATCGGACTTGGATACTTTGGATCCGCCCTCGCCAGAGAGCTCTCGGAATCCGGACACGAAGTGCTCGCAATCGACACGGACGAGATCCACATCCGTGAGGTGCGCGACAGCGTCGCGATCGCCGCGATGGCTGATGCAACCGATGCCGAGGCGCTCGCTCAACTCGGCGTGGCCGACATGGACACCGCCGTCGTTGCCATTGGCGAGGGATTCGAGGCCAGTCTCATGATCACCGCCCATTGTCAGAAACTCGGCGTCCGGCGGGTCTACACCCGTGTCATCAATGAGGTGCACGATCACCTTCTCGGTCTCATGAAAGTGACCGGGAAGATCCGTGCCGAGAGTCTCGCCGCCGCCTACTTCACCCGCCAAATCACAAACGAGGCGGTGCGTCGCTATTTCGGGATCGATTCCGGGCATGGCATTGTCGAAGTCGAAATGCCCGATCGTTATTCCGGGATGTCCCTTCCTGAAGCGAATTTGCGAAAGAAATACGGAGTCAACGTTGTCACCGTGCGACGCCCCGTGGTGAAGGACTCGGCCGCCGATGCCCCTCCCACCTACCAGGTCGCCGGCACTCTTGATTCCGAATTTGCTCTGCAAAAGGGCGATCGTCTTATCGTCTTCGGTGCTCTGAAGGATATTGACCGCTTTTGTGAATCGGCGGATTGAGGTGGGGACAAGGGAAAGAGTGGAGAAGTGGACTCCTCCTCGATTTCTCTTTCCTTGTGTGGTAATTTACCACAATCTACGTGCAATGAGCAAATCCATACGCATCAGTGACGAACTCGCGGCTAGCGCCGAGGCGGCGGCCTTGATTTCTCATCGCTCACCGCCGCAGCAGATCGAACATTGGGCGCAGATCGGTCGCGTCCTCGAGCCGGCCCTGTCCTACAAAGCGGAGGGGGCGATAAAACAAGCGAACCGCTCCGATCTTGATGCCGTCCTCGATCAAGTGGGCTCTGACGAGAGCATCCGGAGGGTCCAGGCAACGATTCGCCGGACCGCTGGCTCCATCGAATCGGCCGACTAATGGCCATGCCGGCACCGCTTCTCATTGCTCTTGCGGGGCCCAACGGCGCGGGCAAATCCACTTTTTTCGAATCCCAGCTAAGGGTGCTTGGCCTGCCCTTTCTCAACGCCGACATAGTCTCCCGCGAGACTGGTATGGATGCCTATTTGGCGGCGGAGACCATCGCCTCCATCCGCGATCAAATGATCCGGAGAAAAGAAAGCTTTGTGATGGAAACGGTCTTCTCGGATCCCGTTGGCGAAAAGGTCAGGATTCTCGAAGGTGCCGTGAATGAAGGATATGACGTGATCCTGATCTTCATCGGAATCACTGGACCCGAATTGTCCGCGCGCCGCGTTAATGCCCGGGTGAGCGCGGGGGGGCACGATGTGCCTGCGGAAAAGCTGGAACCACGCTACAAGCGGTCTCTCGCCAATTTGGAACGCGCCGTCGCCTGCCTTCCACGCGTCATGATTTATGACAACAGCTCATTTAAGAATCCCTTTCGATTGATCGCGGAATACCGGTCGGGATCGTTGCTACGCAAGGTCGAGGAACCAGTGCCGGAATGGGTGCGGGAGCTCCCGGGCTAAGAATCACGGAAGCTCCGGCATCAAACGCATTTCCGCTCTTGCCCGGGCCCGTGCTTACCGTCAACATTCTCCGATATGAAACCCACCCGTTTGTTCCTATCCGCTGCCGTGCTTTCCGTGTTCAGTACACTCGCCCTCGCAGAGTCCCCGAAGTCGCTTGCTCTCACCCCGGCACCCCATCCGGGCAAGGAGGCGAAGCATACGTCCTTCAACGAGATCTCGAAGAAGGGGGAGGCCCCGCTTGTTTTCCTTGGTGATTCGATTACCGAGGGCTGGGGAGGCAAGGGCAAGGCGGCCTGGGAGCAATACTGGGCACCACTCGGGGCGGCGAACTTTGGAATCGGGGGCGACCGGACCGAGCACATCCTCTGGCGCCTTGCCAACGGCAACTACGACGGGCTCAAGCCGAAGCTGACCGTGCTGATGATAGGCACGAACAATACCGGCCACCAGGGCCGACCGATGGCGGAACATGGAGGAGCCGTCTACGCCAGCACCGCCGCGGAGACCGCTGCCGGCGTCGCGGAGATCGTGAAAGTCCTGAAGGAAAAGCAGCCGCAGATGAAGATCCTCCTTCTTGCGATCTTCCCGCGCGGGGCAACGCCGGACGACCCAATGCGTCAGCAAAATGAGCAGACGAACAAACTTATCGCCAAGCTCGATGACGGGAAGACCGTCTTTTTCATGGACATCAATGAATCGCTCCTGGAATCTGACGGGACTCTTTCAAAAGAGATCATGCCCGATCTTCTTCACCCGAACGAGAAGGGCTACGAGATCTGGTCCAAGGCGATCGAGCCCCGCGTGAAGGAGTTGATGGCGGAGTGAGGAAAGGCAGGATTCCGTCCGACCCTGTGTGCTCGATGAGTCGACAGGGTTGGATCTTCAGAGTAACCCCGACCGGACCGAAACTGCTTGAGACTGGACCGGCAAAAGCCGAGGTTGAGAAAATGGCTGAAATGACAAATCCATCTGTCGAACTGTCGGGAGTCTCCAAGTGGTATGAATCCAACGCGAGTCAGGAGGTGCCTGAGCGCCGGATTCTTGACGGGCTGGATCTCGTCGTGAGAGGCGGAGAACGTTTCGCCATCGTCGGTCCTTCCGGCTGCGGGAAAAGTACGCTCCTGAATATCCTGGGCACCCTTGACGCTCCCTCGGAGGGTAAGGTCATTGTCGATGGTATCGACACAAGCGGACTCTCCGAAAATGAGATCGCGAGGATACGCTCGGAGAAGATCGGCTTCATCTTTCAGATGCATCATCTCCTCCCCCAGTGCACCGCGCTGGAGAACGTGCTCGTTCCGACGCTGGCCCTCGCCACCCGTCCCGACCCTGCGGCGGCGACGGAGCGGGCAAAGAGGCTCCTGGAAAGGGTCGGACTTGCCGACAAGCTCAATAGCCAGCCGGGTCAGCTTTCAGGAGGGGAAAGGCAGCGGGTCGCGGTGGTCCGCGCGCTCATCAATTCTCCGAAACTCCTCCTCGCCGATGAACCGACCGGCGCTCTAGATGAGGACAATGCAAAACGACTCATCGATTTGCTGGTGGAGTTGAACGCCTCCGAGGGGCTCGCCCTTATTGTCGTTACCCATGATCGTGCGGTGGCGGAAGCGGTGGGTTCGACCCGCACGCTCAATCGCGGGAAGTTGGAGGGTTGATCATTTCAGCATGACCGCGTTTCGCCTCATCCTCAGCTCCCTTTTTCATTACCGCTGGATCAATCTTTCAGTGCTCGGTGGAGTTGCGCTGACCTCGGCGATCCTGAGCGGGGCACTGGTGGTGGGGGATTCAGTCAAAGAGAGTTTGCGCCGGAATGCGGCAGCTCGTCTTTCGAAAATTGGCCCGGTCATGCTCGGCGGTGAGCGTTTTTTCTCCGTTTCGCTCGCGGATCGTATCGCGACCGGTCTCGGTGGTGAGGCCGTGGTTGCGCCCGTCCTCCAGATCACGGGAACGGCATCGAACCGGGAGGGCGGACGCCGTGTCAATCAAGTGCAGATCCTCGGGGTCGACGAGCGTTTCTGGAAACTTTCGAACCGGGGTGAAGTTCCCGAGGGGTTTGCTGATGAACGATGGATCGCCGTGAATGAACCACTCGCGAGCCGCATCGGGGCAGGTGTAGATGACACGCTCATCGTTCGGGTTGAGATCCCGGGCGCGCTTTCTAAAGACGCCCCGCTTTCCGGAGAATCCGAGCAGACCACACCTTTCACGGCTGCCATCACGAATGTCCTCAAGGGTGAAGACTTCGGGCTCTACTCGCTCAAGGCGGAGCAGGTTCCCCCGGCTACGATTTTTCTGCGACGCGAGCGGCTTGAGGCCATTCTCGAACAATCCGGACGGGCCAACCTCATTCTTGGTGAAGCAGGTCTCGATGCCGCCGCCTTCTCCGTGGCGGCGGAAAAAAACTGGAGTCTCGACGACCTGCAACTCAAGGTCTCACCGGCGGATGAAAACGGAGTTAGCCGGATCGTGAGTTCCCGGGTCTTCTTCGACGGGGTGATTGTCAGGGCGCTTGAAAAAATCGCTGAAATTAACTCCCCGGTCCTGACCTATCTGGCGACGGATATCGGCTCGGGGAAAAATCATACACCCTATTCGATGGTGAGCGGGGTCGGGCCGGAGCTGAACGGGATTGTCGGGCCAGAGCTCTCCGACGAAGAAATCATTCTCTCTCAGTGGCTCGCCGATGATCTCTCGGCGAAGCCGGGCGACAAGGTCAGTCTGGTTTACAACGTGGTGGGAACGGGTCGAGCTCTCGTTGAGCAGAGTCGAACTTTTACCGTCGCCGGTATCAAACCCATCGGTGAGGCTGGCTGGGACCAAAGCTGGACGCCCGAGTTCCCCGGCATTTTTGATGTGGACGGTCTCGACGACTGGGAGCCCGGGATCCCCATTGATCGTGATCGGATCCGGGATAAGGACGATGAGTTCTGGGATCAGTACAAGGCCACCCCGAAAGCCTTCGTGTCCCTTGGCGCCGCCCGTGCGATGTGGGCGAACCGCTTTGGTGATGCGACTGCGGTGCGCTTTCGTTTGAAGGAGTCTGAGCCTCCGCTCGTTGATCAGTTGCGCCCGCACCTGAAACTCACCGATCTCGGCATGGCCTTTCGCGACCTGCCGGCGGAGGCAAAAGCGGCCGTGGCGAACTCCTTCGATTTCGGGGCACTGTTTGCGAGCATGAGCTTTTTTCTCATCGTGGCCGCGCTCGTCCTCGCCAGCCTCGTCTTTGTCTTCGGCATCGAACAGCGTTCTCCGCAGATCGGACTCCTCCTTGCGATGGGATTCACCCGCTCGCGGGTGCGACGGTTCTTCCTCGTCGAGGCCTTCCTCCTCTCCCTGGCAGGGGCAGCGCTGGGGCTGATCGGCGGATATCTCTATACCCGCCTCGCCCTCTATGGCATGTCCGGCGTTTGGCAGGACGCGGCGGCGGGAATGGAGTTTACCTATTCTCTCCGACCCCGGACCCTGCTGATTTCCTTCGTCATCACCATACTCGTCGCGCTCATTGTCGTCTGGTTTTCAAGCCGGAAAGTCACGGCGATTCGCCCTTCGGCTCTCATTTCGGGAGGTGATGATCTTTCCACCGGAGCAGTCGGTCGGCGGCGTTGGGATGTCATCGCACTCGGGCTCGGTCTGGTCGGAGCGGTCGGCTGTCTTTTTGCTCCCAAAGTTGAAGGAACGATGGCGGAACAGGGGCTATTCTTCGGGGCCGGCTTTCTTATCACGGTCGCCGGAGTGGCTTTCTGTTCCATTCTAATCCGGCGTTTTCTGCGTCTTTCCACCGTTCTGAAATCTCTCGGTGCTCTCGGGCGTCAGCACACCGTGCGTCGTCGCGGCCGCAGCCTCGCCGTAATCGGCCTGATGGCGGCGGGTGTCTTTATGGTCACCGCGATCAACTCCTTCCGCCTCGATGGCACGCGCGGAGCCGAGCGACGCGGTGCCGGCACGGGAGGGTTTGCCTACGTCGGGGAATCCACCCTGCCCGTCTACGATGACCTCAACGGTGAGGCCGGACGCAAAAAATTCGGTCTCGACGGGTTCAAGGAAAAATTCACCCTGCTTCCTTTTCGCGTCAGCAATGGAGACGACGCAAGCTGCCTGAATCTCAATCGCGCCCAGCGCCCGCGGCTCATGGCGGTGAATACCGGACAGATCGCGGCAATCAATCCCTTCACCTTTACAGGCTCTCTCACCGAGGTAAGAACCGGAGAAAGTCCCTGGCGTTCTCTGACGACTGAGCATCCCGCCCTGGCTGACGGGACGCCGGTGATCGCGGGAATCATTGATCAGAATACCGCGATCTATGCCCTGCAGAAGGGGATTGGTGACACCGTCGTTTACGAGACGGTCTCCGGGCAGTCCTTTGCCGTTCTGATCTGCGGGTTTCTTGAAACCTCAATTCTGCAGGGCAGTCTCCTCATTGATGAGGCCAACTTCATTCGCTTCTTTCCCGACGCGGGCGGTTATCGGTTCTTTCTCATGGATGGAAAGGGTGATGAAACGCTTGAGCCGGTCGCCGCTCATCTCACGCGCATGTTTGGCGATCTCGGTCTGGAGATGCGACCGGCCTCGGCGCGGTTGAATGAGTTTAATGCGGTGCAGAACACCTATCTCAGCATTTTCTCCACCCTCGGAGGTCTGGGTATACTTCTCGGAACGCTCGGGCTTGCCATCATTGTAGGACGCAATGTGATGGAGCGGCGCGGGCAACTCGGCGTGATGCAGGCGATGGGATTCACCCGTCAGAAGCTCGCGGGAATGGTCCTCTCGGAGCATTGGTTTCTGCATCTGTCAGGAGTCCTGATCGGTCTCGGGGCAGCCCTTCTCGCGGTCCTGCCCGAGTTGACCAAGGGTTCCTCATCATTGCCCTGGGGACTGCTTGCGGGAATCAACGGGGCGGTCCTGTTCGGGGGGCTCCTTTTTTGCTGGGGCGCGGCGAGGGTCGTGCTTCGCGGGAATCTGATGGACGCAATCCGGAGGGAATGAAGAGAATCTCTTCAGGGGTTTTCGTCGTCTCCGTGGTCGTCCTGATCACGTACCTCACTCAAGCCGCGGAGAAGCCAAAGGAACCGGAAGTTCCAAAACCGCCGGTGAACATACCGGCGGCGATTCTTGACATCGCCAACAGCAAGGATGGCGACTATCCCGGGGAAACAACTCCTGTCGCCGGGAAATGGACCGTCGATGCAGGTGCCAAAAAGTTGAACGTTGCGACCGAGCCTCTCCTCGACAGCTGGCTTGAGTTTGGCCCGGAGATCCGCGAGAAAGCCGCGACCATCATCGCGACGGGAAGATCGCCGGGAGAGGGCCGCCTCAAGTCCCGCTTCGGCGTTGGGCTTTACGGGAAGAATGGATTTCAGCTCCGCGCCGTTCCCGCGAGGCAGGAGATTGAGCTCGTCCGTCGCGGAGCCGTGCTCTTGAAGAAGCCCTTCGAACTCAACAGTGAAGATCTCTATAGCCTAGAGCTTTCTGTCACCGGAGAGCGCAGCCACTGGATCGTCTCAGGGCGGATCTGGAAGGAGGATTCGGCCCGGCCTGCGGAGACGATGTTTCAATACAAGATCTTCGCCGATGAGTTGCTCGTCCCTCTCGCTGGACGCTCCGTCCTCGTCGCGACCCCGTTCTCCGGTGAGCCGGTCTCTTTTTCCTCGGCGAAGGTCTATTACGGAGAATTTGTAAACGAGAAGGAAGCGGAAAAAGTGCCGGCTAAGTAGAACGGGGCTGGTCTTCCCTCATTCCCTCAAGGCGGTTTCCACCATCTCCCCAAGCCGTCTCTCCAGGGTCCGATATCCGAATTGCGCTTTTGCGATCTCCACATTCTTCGCGGCCGCAGCGTGGAATGATTCCGGTTCATCAAGCAACTTCCTCACCTGCTCGACCACTTCGTCAGTGACGACTCCGTCCATCATCACGAGATCGAGACCGAATCCTTCGATGTCTTCTTTGAAAACAGAATAACGATTCACGAGCACAGGTTTCCTGAAATAGATCGCTTCAAGGAGCGCGTTGCCGAACCCCTCGTAGAGACTCGGGAAGGTGACGAAGTCAGCGAGGGGATAGAGGTCATCGAGGGAAAATCGATCAATGGTTCCAGCTGCCGGGGTTCCGGAGATCCGATCGGAGACAAAACGAAGATCGACACCCTTTTCCTGTGCCAGGGTCTCGAGCTGATTCCGGTAGTCCAGACCCTCGTCGCCTGCTTCGTGGGAGATGAGGAGCTTGTTTCTGTTCTCCCCGAGACGATAAACGAGATCAATGGCGTGCTCGATCCCTTTGCGGGGGATGACCCGCGTCGGTTGCAGAATGAGACGATCACCTTCCTCCAATCCAAGAAGAGTTCGCATCTCAGCACGGCTGCGGCGGAGATTCGGGGCGGCCTTCTCGAAATCCATGACGTTCGGGACGAGCGTCGCATTGATTTTGAAACGATTTTTCAACTCACGTGCAGCAGCCGAATTGATCACGGCATGGACGATGCCGGGGACCTGCGGCGGGAAGGCCCGGTCGAGATAGGGCTGCACCGCCTTGCCCGCGAAACGTTCACGCTCCCAATAGAAGTCGTGATGATGAGCGATCGTCGGAATTCCGCTGGCTTCGATGAAGTCGGTGACGGCGAGTCCCAGGGGAAGATTCATCGGAATGGTGATCGCATTCTGGGGAATGAGAAGGTCGATGGCAAAGTGGTCGCAGAATTTATCCAGTGCTCCGTGGAGGAGGCCCTGGTGGCGCGATATTTCGTCAGAGATCCCTGCGGGAAAGCTGTCGCAGTTCCAGATCGCCCGACTGATGGCGGCAATGTCAGGATGATCAAAATGCGCTTCAGGAATGACGAAGGAGCATTCGGCAGGGTGATCGCTCAATCCGCAGAACCAGAATGTCCGGTGTCCATTCCGCTCCAGCACTTCGGCCCACTTCCGCGACTCCAGAGAAACTCCGTCTGTTCCGGAAAAGCGGGTCGATACGAATCCAATATTCATTTCCCCTACGGTTCCGCAGGATCCGGTGCCTGCAAGCGCGGTAATTCACGAAGGACGAATCGACTCCCGGGAAATCCTGAGGCCAACTCTCAATTCCCGGCGTGACAGGGGCGTAGTGTTGGGATAAAAGAGCGGAGTGAAATCCGCTCTGATCCTATTCATTACGGTGTTGGGCACCTGTTGCTCCGCGCTTGACTACGAAGATGACATCATGCCCATCTTCGCGAAGAAGTGCGGAGACTGCCACAGTCGTGCTTCCGGAGAGTCCAAGGGCGGATTGATTCTCGATGACCCGACTCATTTTCACGCCCGTTTTGAGGAGAACAGCCTCGTTGTCCCCGGTGACTGGGATGCGAGCTATCTCTTCATTACTCTCTATCGCCCCGAGGGAGACGATGAGGCGATGCCTCCTAAAGGAAAAGGGGAACGGCTCACAGAGGAAGAGGTCGCCCTGGTGCAGCAGTGGATCACGGAAGGAGCGCCGGTCAAAGGCAAGCGGGGAGCCCGGGGAGAGATGGAGGAGGAGAAAAAACCGGCACCGGCGATGACTTTAACCCCGGCTCAAGGTCCGTATGAATGGACCAATAAGGAAGGCAAGTCCATCACAGCCACCCTCATTCGGGTCGAGGGGGACGTCGCGATCCTCCGGATGGCGAACGGCACCGTATACCGCTACCCCGTTGCCAACCTTTCCGATGAAAGCCGGGCGGCATTGCAGCCCTGAATCCCGTTCAGAGGAACTTTTGGATCAAGGCATCGAACAGCCGGTCGCTCAGGAGCTTCCTTGTTGCCATGATGGTTCGTGCGAGATGCCCTGCCACGTAGCGGGTTTTCGGACGGGGAGACTCGATGGCTTTCACAATCAGATCGGCGATCAGCGCCGGAGGTGAGGCCTTGCCGCTGTCAAAGGTTCGTCGTGTTGCTTCAGCCATGCGATGGGCAAGAGCCCGGTAGGGACCGCTGCCCGAGCGCTCCAACAGAGGACCGATCGCATTCGGCCCGAACTCCGTATCGATTGCACCCGGTTGGATCACGACCACCCGAATACCGATGGGGGATGTCTCGATCCGGAGGCTGTCCGACCAGCCTTCGAGGGCGTGCTTGGACGCATGATACCAGGCTCCAAGGGGTGTGTGGATCCTGCCTCCGACAGAGGAAATATTAACAATCGTTCCGGAGCACTGGGCTCTCATGACCGGAACCACCAGTTGCGTCAGGCGGGCCAGTCCGAACAGATTGACTTCGAACTGGCGCCGGGCGTCGGCCAACGAAACCTCCTCGACGGAACCATAGGCAGCGGTGGCGGCATTGTTGACGAGCGCGTCGAGACGACCTTCGGTTTGGAGGATGTTTTCGAAAAGCACGTGGATCGACGACTCGTCGGTGAGGTCAAGAAAATGGATCTGCGCCCCTGCCTCGCGAAGGGGTGCCATTCGTTCGACCCGCCGCGCCGCCGCATGGACGCGGTAACCCCTGGCAAGGAGCGCGAGCACGGCAGCTTCTCCAATGCCGCTTGAAGCTCCTGTGACGAGGACAACCCTGGACGACTCTTTCTTCATGGCGGAGACAGGCTTGAAAATGCTCCTACCAGGAAGCGGGATCAAGTCCGTAGAAAAGGCTGAGTTCCCGGTAGAGTTCGGGATGTTCCAGTTTTAAGTCGGCGGACTCCTCGAAGAAGGTTTCAGAAACGACCGCGAAAAACTCGGAGGGATCGGTCGCTCCGTAGGGATCAAGAAAGGGGTCCTGCTCAGCTCTTCCTTCAGATTCCTCAACGAGCTCGTCAAAATGCCTTCCGAAGACATCGGCCCAGCGGGCATAGGCTTCACGATTGGGGAGAATCGGAACCCCCTCGGCAACTCCATTCATTTGATCGAGCTGGTGAGCGAACTCGTGAATAACCACATTGACGCCGTCGTCTTCGTTTCGTCCCCCGGCAACGACGCTGTCCCACGAGAGTACGACGGATCCGGACTCCCATGACTCCCCAAGGAGAATGCCGCGATCGTCGGCCTCGCGAAGATCAAATCGCCTCCGCCCGCGATCACGGAACGCTCCGGGATAGACGAGAATGGACTTCAACTGCGGGTAGAAGTCGTGACGGGGGATACCGAGAAGAAGCATCGCCGCCTGGGCCGAGATGAGCAGTTTCATTTCCGCGGTGACTTCGGAAAGTCCGCCGCAGGCTTCGAAATTCTTTTCCTCCATCAACACCCGGGTGAATCCTTCAAAACGGATTTCAAACTCTTCCGGAAGGTGCCGATGGCGGGGGAAATCACGATCCAGAATAGCCCTCTCCTCCGGGGAGAAGGGGGTGTTGAGTCGCTGCCGATGCAATCGCCGCTGTTTTAACTTCCGAAAAAACAAAAGTGCTCCGAAGCCGAGCAGGAGTGTCAGTAAACCGATTCCTCCCCATTCGGGAGCGAGCAACGCGGTCATGAATTACTTCTCAAACGGACTGCTGCTGAACTCGAAGTCTTTGTTCCGATCGTGGAGAATGCTGATGAGGTAGGCGGCGGGGAGGAGAACCAGCCAGTTTTCATCCTGGTCGAGGGCGAGAGAACTCCCGGACGGCAGTTGTACTTTCGGCGCGTCGCGCTTGTTGGTTTCGGGTGAAGGATCCTTTTCCCGGACCCACTGGGCGACACTCCAGGGTGAACCTTCGAGCCGGCAACTGACATTGTATTCGCCTTCGAGGCGAGCCTTCATCACCTCGAACTGGAGGGGACCGACCGCGCCGAGGAGCGGGACGCGCTGGGCGCTGCCATGGACATCGTAGGCCTGGGCGACACCCTCCTTGAGGAGCTGCTCCATCCCCGCCCGGTAGCGTTTGATGTTCGCGGTGTCACTGTTGAAGAGATACGAGAAGCACTCCGGCCGGAATCGGGGCATCTCGTTGTAAACGATCCCTTGTTCGCTGGTGAGGGTGTCGCCGATGAGGAACTCGTAGTTTCCGACGAGGGCGAGGATGTCTCCGGCGTAGGCTTCGTCGAGCGTTTCCCGATCCTGACCGAACAGCTTCTGGGCGTTGCCGAGCCGGACTTTTCTTCCGGATTTGATATCGATGACCTGCATGTCCCGTTCAAACACCCCCGAGACAATGCGGATAAAGACGGCCCGGTCCCGGTGGCGCGGATTCATGTTCGCCTGAATCTTAAAAACGAATCCCGAGAAGGCGTCACGATGCGGATCGACGGGCCCGTCGACCGAGTTGCGCGGGGCGGGTCCGGGGGCAAGCTGGAGGAAGCGTTCCAGCATCAGTTGCACCCCGAAATTGTTCATCGCGCTGCCGAAAAAAATCGGCATTTGTCCGCCGGCGAGAGTCTTGGCGATGTCGAGTTCCTCCGTGACCCCGTCGAGGAGTTCGAGTTCCTGTTTGGCCCGCTCGTGAATCTCCGCATCAAGCGATGCTTTGACAAGGTCGTCGTCGATCCCGCCAACCGAGAGCGGCGCTTTGAAGGAGCCGTGCGGGGTGCGTTCGAAGAGGTTCACCTCATTGGTTTCGCGGTTGAAAACTCCGCGAAAGCGGGGCCCGTCACCGAGCGGCCAGTTGATGGGCACCGGTGGTAAACCGAGAACCCGCTCCAGTTCGTCGATCAATTCGAGCGGCGGACGGGCGGGGCGGTCGAGTTTATTGATAAAAACAAAGATCGGAACGCCGCGTTTCCGGCAGACTTCAAACAGCTTCAGGGTCTGAGCCTCGATCCCTTTGCCGGCGTCGATCACCATGACGGCGGAGTCCACCGCGGAAAGCACCCGGTAGGTGTCTTCCGAGAAGTCGTGGTGACCTGGAGTATCTAGAAGATTGACGCAATATCCCTCGTAATCGAACTGAAGTACGGTCGAAGAGATCGAAATGCCGCGCTCCTTCTCCATGGCCATCCAGTCGCTCGCGGTGGAGTTCTGATTCCGGCGCGCGGTGACGCTTCCGGCGAGGTGGATGGCTCCGCCGTAGAGAAGCAGCTTCTCCGTCAGAGTCGTTTTTCCGGCATCCGGGTGGGAAATGATGGCAAAGGTGCGACGCCGGTCAATCTGACGGGCAATCTCGGGGGAAACGGTTCTGGCGACAGTGGTCACGGGAATAAAGGGGCTGTGAGGGGATCGGGCGGGAGAAACGAGAGATTGGCGAGGCAATAGATCGACAAACTCAGGGTGAAGCGGGAATTTGCCATCCCAAAATTGGGGAGATTTCTCTCCGGCATTTCATTTTTTCATGAGGCGGTCAACCCATGGGAACCTGAGCTAGCGTGAAACTTCATTCGTTATCAAGGGATTATCCTCTCAGGAGGAGTTTTTTGCCGGATCGAACTAATCAAGAGAAGGGGTAAGTGCCAATATCATGGGAAATTCTTACCCGTAATCAAGTGATGCGGGTTGACGCCATTGTTAGGAAGGCGGAATGGCCGGACCTTTACCCACGATGAAAAACAAAACGCATCACGGTCTTCGCCCGGTTCAGCGATGGGGACAACTCTCTATCGCGCTGTTTTTTTCAGGGGTTTTGATTTCCGCCGGCCAGGCGCAGGAGAAGGAGAAGGTGAAGGTGCCAGCCAAAAAGGTGGCCGTCGCCGCGGTTGATACGAAAAAAACGGTCGCACCTTCCGCGCCCCAGGGCGCTGTCGTGCTCCGCAATCTTAGCGGACAGGAGATTGAGGCGAATCTTCTCTCCGCACATGGAGACACCGTGAAAATCCAGCGTGTTGATGACGGAATGGAATTTACCGTGCCGGTCGCCATGTTCGATGAGTTTTCCGTGCGCCAGATCAACAGTTGGATTGAAAGTGATCCCGAGGCGGTCAACTATTCGGTCTCCATTTCGACAGAAAAAAACATGTCGGACTCGAATACTTACACCACTCAGGGGCGTGAGTTTGAGACCGAGAAATGGTCCTATCAGGTCACCCTGACAAATCTCACGAGGAATGTCCTTAGTGATGCGGTGGTTGAGTATCGAATCATCTACGATGACGAAGTGGAATTCGCGAGAACGGTCGCAAGTCCGGGCAAAGGGGGGAATCAACAGGAGGGGCAGACAACGGAACTCCCCGAGATGACCTTCAACGATCAGGTGCAGTTCACCACCCTCCCCATCGAGATCAACAGCTACAAGTATGATCCCGTCCGGGGCGAGCGTGAGCGCTCGAGAGATGCCATCAAAGGGATCTGGGTCAGAGTGACGAAGAACGGAAAAGTGATTGGAGAGTATCAGAGCAGCCCGGGTGCTCTCGCAAGTGTCCAGTGGGATAACGAGGACGAGATCGACATTCAGGTCACCAATCGCTTTCGCGATTCATTCGGATCGGGTTCGGGCCAATAATCAGCGCTGCTCCAGGATGAAGGCGACCAGATCCCTGAGTTCCCCGGGACTTAGGGTCTGATCGAGTCCCATGGGCATGAGCGAGACAGGAACCCGGTTGATTGAGGCAAGATCCTCGTGAGCGACGAGCTGTTTCTGGCCCGTCAGACCGACCAGCTCGATACCCGCACTGGACTGCGACTGGATGAGGCCGACGTGGGTGACACTATCCTGAGATTTCAGCTTCACTTCAAACGTGTCAAAATCTCTTGCGATCGATTCACTCGGATAAAGAATTGATTCAAAAATATCCCGGGCGGTTCGAATCCTTCCGATCGTGCTGAGATCCGGGCCGATCTGGCCTCCCGTTTCCCCCACTCGATGGCACACGAGACAGGCTCCTTTTCCAGAGCTGAAGATTTTTCCGCCCGCCGCCGCATCCGCTTGGGGCATGGATTGAATCAGGGCTTCGATTTTCGCTCCCCGGTTCGACTTTTCCCGCTCGATTTCCTCGAGCTTTGTCCCGATGACGGAACGGGCCTCCGGAAAAGGATCGAAGAGAGCCGTGATTTTCGCTGCCTCCAGATTCGCCAGGGCAGGGGACTCGATGAGCGCCGAGGCGAGCGAAGTGGCCTGCCCGGGGCTGTCGATTTTTCGGAAGAGATCGGAAAAGGAAGCCCACTCGACCGGGCTGAATTTTTTCAGGGCCGGGATAAGGCGGCTTCGCTGCTCAGAGGTGAGGGAGGAACCGGAGAGCAGGGCAATGGATTTTGAACGGACCTCCGATTCGGTGGATTCCAACAATACCTTTTCGACGAGGTCAAAAGAAGCGGGCGGAATGCTGCTGCTATGGGATCCGAGTGCTTTCGCTGACTCGAGGCGAATCGGGTAAGGACGATCAGCCCCCTTGCAGAGCGACTCAAGCAGGGGAGAGAACTGGTCTGTTTTGGTGGCTTGCAGGGCCAGGATGGCAAAACGGAGAAGGTCGTCCCCGGCTTCACCGGTTAGAGCCGTGCGGAACACCGGGCTCCACTCGTCCTGAAAGGAGACTCCCGGGGAGAGCGAGACCAATTCGAGCCCCAGCTTTTGTTGCTCAGGGGTGGTGGAAGTCAGGAGGCTGGTCAGGTAGTCATGGGTCGGAGGGGAGTCGGAAAACGGCGGCACGAGTGTCGTGAGAATGGTTTTCCGGATTTCATTGATCTCACCGGACCAGTCGAAGTAGTGATTTGCGAGGGCGGCATCCCATTCGTGGTGGCGAACCGCCACGGAGAGCGCCGTTTTTCTCAGAGTGGCATCGGCTGCTTCAAGAAGGGGCATCACGGTGAGGAAATCGAGATTTGATGAAGCCATCTGATCGAGGGCTCTCAGCGTTCCGCTCAAGACCACCGGATCGGTGGAACTCAATCCTTCGCGTGTTGTTTCGAAATCGTCGATCTCGATGAGCGCGTAAATGAGGGAGTGTTCGAGGAAACGGTCACCGGAGGCCCGGCCAAGTCTTCCCAGGATCGCCCCGATGGCGCGGTGCTCGCCCATACGTCCGAGCGCCGTGGCCGCAGCCCGGGCGACCGGTGCGTCATCACCCCTGACGATCCCGGCGAGAGCACCGGTGATGGTGCGGTTGCGTTCCAATTCGACCTCCCGTTCGGCCGGCTGATTGGCGGCGACGAGTTGCCAGCTGCGGGTCACGCTGATTGCATTGCACGCGGCGTGACGCACTCCGGAATCGATATCGGTAAGAGCCCCGTAAATGAGATCCGTCGATTCGGAAAACTTCATGCGGGCGAGGGTCCAGACGGCGTTCTTTCTGGCGGTCACCGAAGCGGTTCCGGATTGGAGGAGTCGCTGAAGTTCGGGAATGGCCGGGTCTCCTCTCACCGCGAGTTCGGTGATGGCTCTCTCCTGCAACCAGTCTTCAGGCGCCCCGAGATACCCCGATACCTGCTCACTCGTGAGGCGCTCCCACTCCGGGTAAACCGGGGCGACGTAGGGATTCCCTCCGTCCTTTGAAAGGCGATAAATGTTTCCAACGATCTCAGGCTTCGCAATCTGGGAGGTGGGGCAGCCGATGCGGAACCAGCCTCCGGTGTCGATGACCAACAGATCTCCGTTCCGGTCTTCGAGGACGTCGGTGAGATGGGCATCGGGCTTCAGAACCCGGAAGATCGATTGGGTCTCCACCGGCTCATACCCTGCTCCTTTGGGAGTGAGCTTTGTCAAAGTCAGGTCCGAGGTATTGAAATGGGTCACCATCCACCCGTCTGTCCAGCCAGGGTTCAGAGCGCCACTGCGATAGCGGGCCATTCCGGAGACCGCGACGTGCCCGAAGTTGTGCACGGGCGGCAGGAGATCACCCGTTTTGCGAAACTCTTCGAGAACGAGCCCCTGATCGAAACGCGGGTAGGCACCTCCGTGAACCCAATGGGTGAGTGTGTCCCCCCGGGGGCGGCCGTAGAAAAGATTCACCGTCCCGAGAATTTCGCCCTCGTCGGTGAAATCGATTTCGACCGGGTTGTCCATTCCTCCGCCGGCAAAAGATTCCACCTCACCGCCGCTGAGTTGCGAGGACCAGATGCGGGCGCCCTTGCCGGTTTCCATGATCTCGCCGGTATCGTTGTCAGGAATCGCAAAACCCTTGCGCCCGTGACACCAGTACAGCCGCCCGTTCGGATGCAGAAAGGGGCCATGGACGTCGGCGGCGTTGCCGGTGAAGTCGAAGCCGGTCACCAACTCTTCCCGCACCTCGGCCCGTCCGTCGCCGTCTTCATCCGCAAAGCGCCAGAGGCTGGGCGGAGACATCACGTAAAGGGAATCATAGACCCACAGCGCCCCCTGCGGGAAAGTGAGCTTGTCGGCGAACACCGTCGCCTTGTCGAAGATTCCGTCCCCGTTGGTGTCCTCGAGCATCTTGATCGAGTTCGGCAATTCCTTCAGGAGCGCCTCCTTGTCGAGGTTAACGCCCGCATTCTCCGCGACAAAGAGCCGACCGCTGTCGTCGAGGGTGGCCATGACGGGATGGTCAATCAATCCCGGAGCCAGTGCGGAACTGACTTTGAGTCCCTCGGGGACAAAAAAATCGTCGGCCGTGAGGAGGTGAGCGATACAGAGAAACGGGAGAAACAGTAAGGAACGGGGCATTGGCACTACGATGCCAGAATTCAGAGGAACCCGCAAGAGGGCGTAATCCCACCTTTTTCCGCGAAGAAGCCTTGCCGGCTCGTAAGCGCAAAAGTCAATATGGGGTTTTTATCCCCATCGCACGAATGGCGCACCAACCCTTGATCGCCTCAAACAGAGCAAAGACTCCGATGGCACAGGCTCCGGAACCCCAGAAATCATGGCCGGTCCGAAGGATCAGATAGATTCCCGCCCCGAGGGTGATCGCCCCGAGGATTCCTCTGAAGACCCGTCCGCGTCTGTCGATATTACACTGCCAGTTCATAGATGTTCAGGAGTTGGAACGGGTCGGCGGGATCACCAGCCGGCACCTTTTGTTTTTGTCTTGATCCGGCAGAGATACATATCGGCCGTCAGATAGAGTACGCTTCCATCGTTGCCCCAGGCGCAGTTGGCGGTGCGTTCTCCGGTGGAAATACGGCCCAGTAGTTTGCCTGCGGGGGAAAAGACATAGACGCCGCCGGGTCCTGTCGCCCAGACATTACCTTTCTCATCAACCTTCAGTCCATCAGGCAGTCCTGGCAGCCCCTCTTTTGCGGCGGCGGTGGCATCATGGAAAAGGGTTCCCTCGCCGAGGGTACCGTCTTCCTTGACCGGGAAGGACTTCCAGAGCGCAGCGTCAGGATCCGACTGGGCGACATAGAGAGTCTTGAAGTCCGGGGAAAAGGCGATCCCGTTGGGCCGGGTCATTTCCCTGGTGAGCAGGGTCAACTTTCCGTCCGGAGCAAGCCGGTAGACTCCGCAGAAGTCCAGTTCACGGAGCGGGTCCTCCCAGCGCTTGGGCAGACCATAAGGAGGATCGGTGAAATAGATGGACTTTCCGTCCGGTCCGAGACAGGCATCGTTCGGACTGTTCAGCCTTTTTCCCTCGAACTGGTCGACGAGGGTGCGTTTCCCCCCGCCTTCAGTCAGGAGCGAGAGACGGCGGTCGCCATGTTCGCAGGAGATAAGTTGTCCTTTCTCATCAAGAATGAGGCCGTTGCTGCCCGGTTCGGTGCCATACTCCGCAACCCCCGTGTAGCCGGCCGGCTGAAGCCAGGTTTTCGCCCCGAGACCCTCGTCCCAGCGAACCACCCGGTTGTTGGGTATGTCAGAGAAAAGGAGGTATCCTCCCGTGGGATGGTCCTTTGCCGCCACCCAGACCGGGCCTTCAGACCAGACAAAGCCGGAGGAAAGGACTTCGATCCGGGCGTCCGTCTCGAGCAAGTCGCCCAGAGCCGGATCCAGCGTGATCACTTCGCCGATGACGGGAAAGTTGGTAGAATCCTGGGCGAAGATACTGTAAGAAGAGCCCGCGAAAAGACTGAAAGCAAAGACTTGAACGATCGTGATCAATTGGCGCATGATAGGAAATAATGGATGATGGGTTTTTCGCATCGGAGGGAACAGTGTTAGCAGGTCTATGAATGAAAATGCAAGCCATAAGGAGGGAGGGAAAGAAGAGTTTCCTGAAATCATCTCCGAATCTCCGGGAATTCCCGCAGGCGAAGAACTGTCGCTGGACCCTGTGGGCGGTGACGAGATTGATCCCATCGACCGCTGGTGGGATGATTCGGAGTCTGAGGAGAAGGAAAAGGTCAGGAACCGGCGCATTGAAGAAGGTGAGGCCCACCGGTTGAAGACGGCGGCTTCGGTGGCCCCGGAGATCGCTGGAGAGAGTGAGAATATGGTTCCGCCTTTGCCGGTTGAGGTGAAGGAGGAAGCTCCAGTGAAGGTGGAGGATCAAGATCAAGATCAAGATCAAGATCAAGATCAAGATCAAGAGCAGGGGGAGAGTAATGGGGAGGTTACTTTAGGTGAAGTGGAGAAGGTGGTAACCGAACCCGGGAAAACGGATGGGCTTGAGGATATTATGGGCCCGCTGAAGCCCCGTGAAGCGGAAGATACCGTGGAGAGTATTCTGCCGGAAGGGAGTGAGAAGGACAGTTTGGAAATGCCGACTTTTTCCGTGTCACCTTTGAAGCGAGGACCTCGGACAGATCCTGCTGACATTGATCTGATTGACGATCTGCCCGCACCGAAAGAAACGGTGACCAAAGAAGTGACCCCGGAGTCTGAGAGGAAAGAAGTCAGCGGAAAAACCGACCCTATCGAAAAGGCTACGGAGGTCGAAAAACCAGGTGATAACGATGCTTTCGAAGGACTCGACGGCTTGCTCGGAGGACAGGAGGACTCAGCCCTTCCTGTGACCGTAACTCCGCCGAAAAAGAAAGCGGGCTGCTGGACCATTTTTGCCACGCTCTTTTTCATCGGGAGTCTCCTCGTTTTTCTGGGGATCGCGGCAGTGGCAGCCCTGGCCTGGTCGCGAGCGGGTGATTTCGGAAAAGAGGTGACTTCGGTGGTCACCGGAAAGCTTGAAGAGAAGGGGATCTATCTGGACTTCGGATCGTGGAAATACGAGTTCCCGAGGGGGCTTGTCTTTGATGAAGTGACCGTTTTTGACGATGCCTCGAAGGAGCGACCCGCGATCAAAGCCTCAAGCATTGGAATTAATGTGGATATCCTTGCCCTCGCCAAGGGCGGCGGGCAGCTAGGTTCAGCCGAGATTTCACTGAAGGATTCCAAACTCACCCTTTTCGAGGGGCCTGACGTTTTTGCGGAAGTCAGCGGAATCGAGGGTGAGATCCTCGCCGGAGAGGAAAGCGTCGAGGTCGAGCGTCTTTCCGCCCAGGTCGGAGGTCTTCGTGTCGACCTTACGGGCCTGGTGAAACTGACGGAATCCGCAGGCGCGGCGACGGAAGCCAAGGCACCGGACGCAGAGCCGGCTTCGGATCGTCTGACTCTTGATTTCACCGCCTTCCGGCAGATTCAGCCCTGGCTGGCGCTCGAGGGTACGGGTGGGGAGGCTCCTGTTCTGTCAGTGAATTTTTCCGTGGATGCAGCGAGGCCCGACTTGATCGAACTCAATGGAAATCTGAGCGGATCCGAAGTGAAGTGGAGCAACATTGATTTTAAATCGCTGGTGGTTGCGTTCACGATTATTCCGGAGACAGGTGTGCTGAGTTTTCCAAGTGTTCAGTTGGGTTATGGAGACGGCATCATCGCCGCTTCCCTGACGGTTGATCCCAGTGCCAATATTCTTCGTATCGGGCAGTTCCAGTCGACCGTTGATCTCGTTTCACTCCTGAAATCCTACCAGCCCGACTATGCTGAAAAGTTGAAGTCAGTTCGTTTCGTGGACGCCCCGACCATCCGGATCACCGGCGAAGTTCCTCTCGCCGATCCGATCCAGGCCGATCTGGAGATCCGTTACGAACACGGGCAGGGGCTTGTCTACCTGAGCGGGGATCGCGAACTTCCCCTGAAGGACATTCGGGGAACGTTCAAGCTCAGCCGCGGATCTCTCGAAACCAACGATGCCGCCGCCGATCTTTTCGGGGGAGCGGTTCTGGTCAACGGGGCAACCCGGCTCACCAGTGATGCCAGTCCGTTCAATGGCCTTGTTGAGATTTCGAGAATGCCGTTGGATAAAGCCGCCGTGTATTTCGGTCAGGAAAAAGTGGGGATGTCAGGTAATCTCTTCCTCACCTTCCGGGGGGTCGGTTACAAGGATGTCTCCAAAATCAGAGGCGGGGGAACCCTCCGTATCGACGAGGCATCGCTGCCCACCTTCCCCGTTCTGGGACCGGTGCAGAAACTTGTGGGCGGAATCGTGCCCGCCTTTGGAGCGACGGAAAAAGGATCCGTCACCGGTGCTTACATCATCGAGTCGGGAGTCCTGCTCACCAATGATCTCACGATCGAAAACGGGGGTGCGAGGATCATCACCAGTGGAAATCTGAACCTCTCTTCCCAGGAAACCCAGTTCACTTCCCGCGGAGTTCTCGAGCCGTCCCTCGCCGCGGCGACCGGACTGGCGGACAAGGCCATTGTGGTCGAGGGAAGCGGTCCCGTGACTGCTCCGGTCATTAAAATTTCAGAGTTTCCGATCGAATTCGCTTCGGCGGCTCTGGGAACGGTGCTCGGAACCTCGAAGGAGAGCCTCGGCTCGCTTAAGGAAGCCCTTGCGGGTTCGGAGGATCCGGCCAAGGTCATTTCCGGAAAGATCGAAGAGGCCACCGGGATCAAAATCGATCCCGAGATCACCGACTTGTTCAAGAGCTTTCTGGGTGGAGGCTCCGCACCGAAGCCTGCGGTGGCCGTTCCGGTGGGGCAGTAGGGCCGGTGTTCTTAAAACCGGCGCTCCTTTCGCTTTATGCCACCGTCTGCTCGACGTCCAGCAATTTGAGCACCTCGGGAGGCGGTCCGTCGAAGGTCGCCGTGGCGAGGTTACCGACAAAGCCGATCGCCTTCCATCCTTCCTGGGTGCAGTAGTAACCGCCTGCGGCCAGACTTCGGAATTTCAGGAAAAAGCCCGCCACCTCCTTGAACTCCGGAGTGGCTTTGTCAGGATCACAGATGTCATCACAAATGGCATGCTGCCGGGTCAATTCGAGGTCGGCAAAGGATTTGTTGAATCGCTTCTTCGACTCATTCTCGATCCACTCGAGTCCCTTGAGAATGACAGGACGGTCGGCTTGTTGGTCAGGGTAGGGAGCACTCACCCATTCATCGAGAAACTCGGGGACTCCCACGGCGCTGGCTGCGGGTCCGAGGTCGTCGGCGGGGAGAATGACATCACTGAGGGCCGTGGCGGTGCGCGTCTGGGCCTCGTTGAAAGTGAGAGGCCACACCTCACCGCGCGTGTAGACCTTGGCGAGGACCGGATCAGTGCCGTAACCACTCGCGGCGGCCGCGTCGCCCTCCGCGCCGAAGGCGAGCGGACTGAGCGAGGCCGCTCCGGTGGCTGCGCTTGCGGCGGCGAACATCTGGATCACCTGACGGCGGGAGAGACGTTGATGGGGAAGGGGAGAGGAAGGTGGATTCATGGATAGACCGTCGTTTAGAGATTTCCTTTCCGGGATTCTTCGATGAGTCGATCGGCAGCACGCCAGGCGAGCGCCATGATCGTGAGCGTCGGGTTCTTGTCCGCATTGCTGGCAAAGGGCGAGCCATCGCAGAGGATCAGGTTCTTCACATCCCAGGTCTGGTTCCATTCATTGCAGACGGAGGTCCGGGCGTCGTCGCCCATGATCGCTCCTCCGACCTCGTGAATGATTTTTCCTCCCGGGGCGATGTAGTCGGTCGGTGCCTCCGTCTGGTCGACGCGAACGGTGCCGCCCATGGACTCGATGAGCTCGGAGAAAGTGCGGCGGGCGTGAGCGACCTGATTAATTTCGTGCTCGCTCCACTTCCAGTGCCAGCGCATCACGGGGATGCCCCACTTGTCTTTTACCTCGGGATCGAGTTCGCAGAAACTGCCCTCGTTCGGAATCATTTCTCCCCGGCAGGAGTATCCAACGATGGAGCCGTAGTAGCGGCGCATCTCCTCCTTGAATTTTTTGCCGTAGCTCCCCGGGGTGAGATCCGCCGGCACGGGATTGTCGCCTTTGGGCATGGAGCGGGATCCGCCCATTTCGATGTGGTATCCGCGGGCGAAGTTCAGTTTTCCGGCGGCCTGATCCTGATATCCCCACCAGGGGGCATAAAAATGTGAACCGCCCGCTCCTTCCTCGTTGTGTGGAGGCACGTTCTCCAGCAGGGGGACCTGGCCGCTCACACTGGTGCCGACCGTGTCCATGATGTAGCGCCCGACGAGTCCGCTGCTGTTGGCGACACCCTTACCCGCGTTCGAGTTCAAAAGAATGCGGACCGTTTCGCCACTGCTCGCGGCGAGGACAACTGTCTTTGCCTGGATGCGTTCCTCCTTGCCCGTGGTCCGGTCGATGTAGAGGACTCCCGTCGCTTTTCCCTCGGGAGAAACAATCACCTCGCGGGCGTGGGCGTTCGCTATGATGTCGAGGTTGCCTGTCGCGAGGGCGGGCGGAAGATGCACCGTGGTGGATTGATAGTTCGCACTGATCGAGCAGCCGCGTCCGCAGTCCGTTGCCCAGAAGCAGGGGGCCCGGCGCACCATTGACTCCGCCACGATTTTTTGCGCCCACTCGTTTCCGGGGTGGAGCTTTTTCGGAAGGTTCAACGAATCTAGTGGTTTTGTCAGGACCGCCCGATGGATCGGCATAAAGGGAATGCCGAGCTTCTTTCCATACTTCTGCGAGACCAGTTCGGCGATGCGGCCCTTCGGGGGTGGCATCAGGACGCCCTCGGGTGAGTCGGGCGTGTTCTCCATTCCCGGGTTCGTGCCGTAAACTCCGATGAGCTGTTCCACTTTCGTGTAGTAGGGTTCGATCTCCTCGTAGGTCACCGGCCAGTCGAAGCCGAGGCCGTCGCGGGAGCGGGGTTTGAAATCGTAGGGGCCGTTGCGCAGCGAGATGCGGCCCCAGTGGTTCGTGCGACCACCCATCATGCGCGCCCTCCACCACCAGAATTGTTCCTCCTTCTTGTCCGAAGCCTGGGTGTAGGGTTCGCCCGGCACCTGCCAGCCGCCGTCGACGGTGGCGTCGAAGAATCCGAAGTTTTTGTCCGGTGTGCTCACCCCGCCGAGCGGCGCATGTTCACCGGTCATGAACATGGGGGTTTCGGTGAGAGGATCGTAATTCCTTCCCGCTTCAAGCATGACACATTTCACGCCGGCGAGGGTCAGGGTATAGGCCATCTGGCCACCGCCCGCCCCGGATCCGACGATGGCGACATCATATTCGGGCTGGGCGGTCGAGGGGGTGATATAGGGCATGGGGAATAGACTATCGGGCCGTTTCCGCAGAGACAAACTCAAAATTCCCGAAGGATTCAAATGATCCGGTTGATGATCAAAGCGGGCCGGAGACCCGCTCTACAGAGGTGTGTCCGAATGTAGAGAGTTTAAAACGTGGAACGGGTCTCCGGCCCGTTTCTTACACCACCCGGTTCACCCGTTCACCCCTGCGGAAGGCTTCGATATTCGCCACGATTCCGTCGAGCAATCGCTGTCTCGCCTCGCGAGCGCTCCAGGCGGTGTGAGGGGTGATAAAGAGATTGTCGAGACCGGCGGCGCAGGCGACGAGGAAAGGATGGTCAGCGGAAGGCGGTTCGGGGGTGAGAACGTCGACCGCGGCTCCGCGGATCGCACCGGATTGCAGGGTGTGGACCAGCGCGATTTCGTTCACCAGATCGCCACGACCCGTGTTGATGAGGACGGCTCCCGGCTTCATCAGTTTCAGCGTATTCGCATTGATGAAATGGTGGGTCTCGGGAGTGAGCGGGCAATGCAGGGTGATGGCATCAGCGGCCGCAAAAAAGGCCTCGTGCCCGAGGCGCGGGATGGGTCCTTCGTTTGAGGAACCTTCGCGACCATAGGCAATCACCTTCATCCCGAAGGCCTCCGCGATGCGGGCGACGGCGCTGCCGATCGAACCGAGTCCGACGATGCCGAGGGTCTTCCCGGAAAGCTCGGTGACGGGATAGTCGAGTCGGGTGAAGATGGGTGATTGCGCCCATTTTTCGGGCTCGGCGGCGAAACGGTGCACATTCGACATCAGGTTCAGCAGGCTCGCAAAGACGTGCTGGGCGACGGCTTCGGTGCTGTATCCGCTGACATTACAAACGGCGAGATTGCGTTCTCTGGCCGCGTTCAGATCGATGTTGTTGACCCCGGTGGCGACGACCTGGATCAGCTTGAGATTCTTTGCCGCATCCATTTCCTCTGCTCCAATGACGGCTTTGTTAGTCAGGACGATGTCAGCCTCGGAGATCCTCTGAACCGTTTCCGCACGGGTGCTCACGGGATAGCTGATCAGTTTTCCGAGCGATTCGATCCCGGAGAAATCAATGTCCCCGCGGTCGGTCGTATCGCGGTCGAGGAATACAAGCGTGTCAGTCATGGCTGGATTAGAAAGGGCAATAGGGATCGAGCGAGTCCATTACTTCGATCATGGCGACGGCCGCCTCGGCCGCTTCGCGACCGCGGTTCAGCTCGTCTCCGAGGGTGCGGACTTCCGCCTGGGCTGCGTTTTCGACGAGGAGGACCTCGTGAATGACGGGCACGAGATGGGAAACTCCCGTTTCCTGAAGACTGCGGGTGATGGACTCGGCAATGAGATCGGCGTGGGCGGTGGAACCCCGGATGATGACTCCGAGGGCGATGATGGCGAGCGGTGGGGTTTCCGAACAGGCGACGGCCTCGACCACCACGGGAATTTCGAAAGCGCCGGGGACGCGGACGACCTTGACCTCCAGATCGGGTGCCAGCTTGGCGAGCGTTGCGGAGGAGGATTCAACCAGGGCGTCGGTGAAGCGGCTGTTATAGCGGCTTGCGACGATGGTGACGTTTCCTTTGCGGGCGATCGGTCCGGGCGATTCGGGTGCGGATTTGGACATGGAATCGCAAGGTAGGGGCGGAGGGTGAAATTGGCAACTGCTAGAGGAAATGCACTTCAGCGCGAAAGGTAGCCGCGTTGAGCGCCAACGCGGGGTTGGACGTCTCGAAGTGAAGGAACGGGCAATCGGTCGTTCGGGCCGAACGACCCTACCTTGAAAGGGCGCACTTCAGCGCGAAAGGTAGCCGCGTTGGGCGCCAACGCGGGGTTGGGTCAGCTCAGAGCAAATGCCCCAGCTTGTCCCGCTTGGTGTCGAGATAACGTTCGTTGTGTTCGTTCGGAATGGTTCGAATGGGCACTTTTTCGACGATCTCAAGTTTGTGACCGTCAAGACCGACGACCTTCCTGGGGTTGTTGGTCATGAGACGTATTTTGCGCACCCCCAGATCGTAGAGAATCTGGGCTCCCATGCCGTAGTCCCGCAGATCGGACCCGAAGCCGAGCCGTTCGTTTGCTTCGACTGTGTCGAGACCTTCCTCCTGCAGCTTGTAGGCCCGGATTTTATTGGCGAGACCGATGCCGCGACCCTCCTGTCGCATGTAGACGAGGACTCCTTTGCCGGCCTCTTCGATCTGGGCGAGGGCGGAGTGCAACTGGCTCCCGCAGTCGCATCGGCGCGATCCGAAAACATCGCCCGTCAGGCATTCGGAGTGGACCCGAACGAGGACGGGCTCATCGGGCAGGATGTCGCCCTTCACGAGGGCGAGGTGATGTTCGTCCGGGTTGAGGGTGCTGGCGTAGATGATGAGATCGAAGGTGCCGAAATCGGTCGGCATCTGGATTTTCTCGATGCGCTCGACGAGTTTCTCCTCGCTGCGGCGATATTCGATGAGGGCGGCAATTGTTCCGATGCGGAGCTGATGTTTTTCCGCGAACTGCATCAGTTGCGGGAGGCGTGCCATGGTGCCGTCCTCGTTCAGAATCTCACAAATCACTCCGGCCGGTTCAAGGCCCGCGAGTCGGGCAAGATCGACGGCGGCCTCGGTATGGCCAGCCCGGCGCAGGACACCTCCCTGTTTTGCCTGCAAAGGCAGGATGTGCCCGGGGCGAACGAGATCGCGGGGCTCCGAGAGCGGATTGGCGAGCACCTGCACCGTTTTTGCGCGATCGGCGGCGCTGATTCCCGTGGTGACTCCGTCGGCGGCATCGACTGCGACCGTGAAATTGGTGCCGTGGGACTCCGTGTTTCGGCGGACCATCAGCGGCAGGCCCAGTCTTTCAGCGGCGTCCTGGGAGATGGGCGCACAGATCAGGCCGCGGCCGTGGGTGGCCATGAAATTGATGATCTCCGGAGTGATTTTCGACGCGGCACAGACGAGGTCGCCCTCATTTTCCCTGTCCTCATCGTCCACAATGATCACCATTTTTCCGTGACGGATATCGGCGATGACTTCCTCGATGTTGCTGAATGCCATGATAATGGGGAGTTACGTTCGTCGTGAGCCAATGGTGGCTCAGGCGGGATATTCGTCTTCGGGATTAAACTTGGGGACGGGAATATTCAGGATCTTCAGGGTATTGCCCACCGCCCGGTGACGGCAGCCCGGCTTGATCAATACCGCCGTTCCCGGGGTAAGCGGGTGAATCTGTCCGTCCAGTTCGATGTGGCCTTCGCCTTCGAGCACGTAATACAGCTCGGTCATTACCTTGTGGTAATGCAGCTCGCTGTCCTGCTTGATTTCCACGAGGTGCATGGAGGCGACGGAGTTCTCCTCGTTCATGAAGGCCCGTCGCGACTGTCCGCAGGGACAGGGCGTCGGTTGGATTTCGGCGAGCCGCGAAATCTGGAAATTCTTTTCAATCACCTCATTCTCCATCCGCCAAAGTAAGCGGACCTGAGTGGCATTGAAAGGGGAAGCTTTGAACATATTGGACCAGGGACCAATCCCCCTTCGCCCTCCGGGCTACGGAGGACCAGGGACCAGGGACCAAGGACCAAGGACCAAGGACCAAGGACCAAGGACCAAGTCACCGTTTCCTGTCCGTCGTCGGAAGATAGCGGTAATAGACCTCGAGCATGAGAATCGCCCAGGCGGTATTGTAAAACTGCCTGTCGTCAACGCCGCCGTCGGTGGTCCATGATCCATCGGCGTTCTGCGAGTCGAGAAGCCAGGGCTGAAGTTTGCGGTTGTATTCATCCCAGGGTTTCCCGCCGACGAGAAAAAGGAACTGGGTATTGTAGTAGGTCGCGTAGAAGATACCGTCCATGCGCGGTATGGGGTCTTCATACCGCTTGATCAGATACTCGAGCCCTTTGTTGTAGGGAAGGGTTCCCGATCCTTTCCAGATTTCCATGGAGAGGAGGGCGGCGGCGGTCAGGGAGGGGCGCCCGTCGCGTTCCGCGGCCTTATATTTGAAGGCTCCCCCGGAATCCTGGATCGAGGGTATGTATCCGGTGGTCGCTTTGTCGAGAGAGGCCTGGACCCCGGGGAAGGTGCGACCGGTGTTGTAGGCCGCCTTCAGAGCCTGGACATGCCAGCTGGTGACCGACATGTCGCTTGTTTGCTCCCGATCAAAACCGTAGGGCCAGCCTCCGTCATCCGATTGGGCCTTGATGATGACATCAACCGCTCGCCGGAGGACCGCCTCGAGTTGGGGAATCTCCTTCCCGCTCTCGTTTGTCATCGTGAAAAGCTCGGCGAGGGCGTAGGTCGCGATGGCATGTTCGTAGGTCTCATGATCGCCCGTTGTTCCGTTCGAGATTTTCCCTTCGTTGTTGCGACAGCGATCCATCAGATAGATCGCCGCCCCGGAGACGGCGTTGCCGAATTTCATCGACTCGGGAGTCTCGCAATGGCCGAGAAAGGCGAGGAGGGCGAGGCCGCTCATTCCGGCGGTGAAGACGTCCCCGAAAGCCCCTGTCTCCCGGTTCTGCTTGCTGGCGAGAAACTCGAGTCCCTTCACGACGGCGCGCTCGGCGCGGTCTTCGCCTCCGTTCTCGCGGAGACGTTCCATGCGCTGGGCGAGGGTGCAGCGCGAACGCATTCCGGCGGGAATGGAACCCATGTTGGAGACTCCCCCGAGTCCCCCCATCGACAGGCCAAAGGACAGTTCGCCCTCAGAGAATGAACTCATCGAAAGATCCGCCCCGATATCAAAGTTGTCCGGGATCGCCAGGTTCGAAAAGGCATTGCTATTAACCACGGGCTGAACTTGAGGAACCTCCGAGGCGGTCCGGGTTTTGGTTTCCATCAGGGTCCGGTTTACCATGTCGTCCGCTTCGGCTTCAGGTGAGGCGGAGGCCGTGATCTGCGGGGGTGGAGGGGGAGGAGTGGAGGTCGACAGGAAGGTCAGGGCAATGAGGAGAACGACATGCACCACCACGGCCACCGTGACCGCTCGCAGCTGGGCTTTTTTCAACGGCGGAACTTCCGCGGCGAGGACCCCCGTACCCTCGACCAGGATCAGTTTGGATTCGTTTCCCTCGGGGGTTGCGGCCCCAGGCTCGAGCGGGTCGGATTTTTCCGGAGCAACAGTCTCGTGAACCGTTTCCGGTGCGGACTCTGCAGGAACAGGCTCAGGCGAAACAGGAGTGGTGGTCGCCGCGGCTGGTGCCGGTTCGGCGGGCACGGGGGCGTGGGCAGGTCCGGCGGGCACCGGTCGGGCGGGGCCGCCGTCGAGTCCGAGCCGTTTTTTCAACTGGAGAATCGCAAAGCCGAGTCCGTGTTTCGCTGTGTATTGCTCGATCACGGCTGCCGCCTCCCGGGGGCTGGTCGCGGCGATCACGGTGGCGGCAAAGACAATGTTTTCATCCCCTCCGGGGATTTCCGGGGCCGCCCTCATCAGCCGTGTCGCCTCGTCAAAATGTCCTGAGTCGTAGAAATCACGGGCAACCGAACAGCGCAGGGCCCAATCGCCGGGATTGGCGTTGAGCTGGGTTAATCGATCATCCATTCAGGTGAGGGCAGAGGAGGCGTAAAAAGGCGGGGCAGGTTTGTCAGGACCCGCCGGGAGGGAAGAGGGATGCTATCATCCGCACACGATTGGCAACAAGCTGAAAATTTGTGACGAAAACCGGTCATTTCCGACGGATTACACTTGTCTTTCTGTCAGATCTCCGGACCATCCGCAGGGTGGAAAAAGTCGAGCGATCCTCCTTCGGAAATTCTGGAAATACCCTCCTGCTCTCCGGAGGATTTCTCGTGCTGGCCAATCTGGTGCCCCTCTTCGGCGCGTTCTTCCTGGACTGGAGCATTTTCGAGATCGTGATCCTTTACTGGGCGGAGAATCTTGTGATCGGACTCTTTACGATCCTGAGAATCATGACCGTCGCTCCGCCGGATTCACAGCCCGGTTTACTTCCGGGCAAGCTCGGGCTGTCCGCGTTTTTCACCGTCCATTACGGGATCTTCTGCCTCGTGCATGGAGTCTTCATCTTTTCTCTGCTCGGCGGGAAACCCGGTGCGGGGCCGCGTTATATGGCGGCCGAGTTCACCGGACCCATGCTTTGGGCGCTTCTGGCCCTCATGGTCAGTCATGGGGTCTCCTTTGTCTGGAATTATCTGGGCAAAGGGGAGAACCGGGAGACAGACCTGAATAAGCAGATGTTCGCCCCCTACCCGAGGATCGTCGTTCTCCACCTCGCTATCTTGTTCGGGGCGTTTGTGGTGATGGCTTTTGGGCAACCGGTTCTGCTGCTGGCTATTCTGGTGGTCGGGAAAACGGTTTTGGATTTGCAACTGCACCGACGGGCGCATCGGAAGGGGTGAGAGGGTCGGGTTTATCCGCCGCACCGAGAGGGGGGGCAAGACACGGTAGGATAGTCTCAGTTCAGACTCGTTGACTGACGTCGACAAGACTTCCAAACAGGAGGAGGATCGAGCAGAAGAGAAGGGTAGTTATTTTCACCATCACCCCCAACTCAGCGACCCGGCCCGCGAGACGAGTCGATGGCAACCGGAGCATATCGTTAGGCATCAGCCTGGGGCGGTCACTTTCCTCCTTCAATCTTCCACTGCTCGTCAGCGGTGATGAGTGGATAGCCAGGATAAGGACGCCATGGCCTCGAAGCGATGGCGGCATACTTTCGTGAAATAAGGTCGTGGCTATCCGCCGCAACCCGATACTTTTCCGCTTCGGCATGCTCAGAAGCGCGGTTGGCCGCTTCGGCACGAAGCTCCTTCGCCCGGGCAGCATAATGGTCCGACCAGCCCTGACAAAAGTCGTGCTTATTCCATATCTTCATTGCACCCAAGGCGACGACGACCAATCCTACGCCTACCGCAAGACGCTTCCAGGTTCGCATGGTTGTTTTCATCATTTTGTTCTCGATGATTAACGTTTAGGATAAGTTGCGTCGCTCTGAGCGGACTTCCGCAGTGACGATTTACAACGACGTCGACTTTATCCGGCTTGTTGGACGTCGAATTTCAGATTACGGACCCGCCCGCAGTTCGACAAGGGAAAAGCGCACTTTCGTTTCCGGAGCCGACAAGCGGACGAAGAACGAGCGATAGACCCAGTGGCGTGCCTGGCAGCATCGGCAAGCAGGCTTTTCAGTAGGCAGTGCCCGTTCTCCGATTACTCCGGGTCTGTCCGCTTTCAGCCTCGAGAGACCTGCCTGGCCACCAGCCAACCATCCAAAATAGCGCACTCTCCGGTATCCCTTTGGCATGAGGTGGCGGGTGAAGAGCCAAATGAAATGCCTCCCGCTCAAGGTGCGCTCCCTTACTTGGCCCCCGGAACGATAATCCTTCCAGCGGAAGGTGACTTCCCGCTTCTCCACGTCCACCGAAACGAGGCGTTTATTGCTCATCGCGATGCGGCTGGTGTAGCGGGCAAGGTAGCGAACCACGGCCCGCGTATTGTGCAGGGTGGCCTTGCTGAACACATTGAAATTGAGCGCGCAAAGCTCCACTCTTCGCTGACGCCTATCTTCGGCGCTCTTCCAGCCGTCGGGCCACCGTATCTCCCTGTCACGATCAAGCGCTTCGAGGCGGGCGAGCAGGATCGAACGGAAGACCTTCGACATGGACTTCACCGGAAAGGAATACTCGCGTCGCACGGGCTTCCATCGCCCGGTCGCAGGATCGACACCACCGGCGCTCACCAGCACATGCAGATGAGGATGCCAGTTCAAGGCGCTGCCCCAGGTGTGCAGCACCGAAAGGAAGCCGCCGTCTACCTTCCAGTTATTGCGCTGAAATTGCTTCAAGGTGGCAGCGGCCGCTTCGGTCAGGGCATCGGCTATCGAGCGGTAGTTCATCGAGAACAGATCGTGCAGTTGCTCGGGCACAGTAAAGACCATGTGAAAATGCGGGCGATCCGGCAATCGCTCGCACACGTGCGCAGACCACTGAGCCTGACGTGGTCCGAGACAAGTCGGGCAATGCCGGTCTCCGCACGAACTCGCATACCACTCGCTATGACCACACTTCCCGCACCGGGCCTGATTGAATCCAAGGCCTCCCTCGCGACAATGAGCAAGAAGGTTCAGAGTTGAATACTGCCGCTCATCAAGACCTCCCGGCCAGAGGTCTCGCCATTGACGAAGAATGCTGTTGACGGTTGCTTCTATAGTGTTATTGTGAACACGCTAGATAAACCTGTCAACTTCCGTCTCTATTACCGTTTTCGAACTAGATTTATTTATTTCGTCCAACAGTACAATTAGTCCAATTTGATATCGGCCCGCCCGCTGTTCACCGACCGGCTTGGCCGGTTCGGTGCAACGCGGGCGAAGATTTTCCGGTGGACCGGGGATAAGTCTAGCGAGACTGGAAAAGGGGCGTCAACCCTGAATCCTCTCGATTCGTCGAAGAATCGGAGCAGCGCGGAGATGGATGCCGCAGGCATCAAATCCACGAAGCCACCAAGGAAGAGGGACTCTGGTTGAGCAATCTGAATGGCTTAGTGTCTTTGTGGCTTTGTGTGCCATCTCAATTGGCCAAGCCCCCACCAGCTCCTGTCGGCGCCGCAGGTGAGGTGGTTCGACCCGGTTGTCGGGTATCCCGGATCTGGTTTTAGATCAACGACCACCCCTCCCGATATTCCCTCTTCAGAAACTTCTCCGCCTCCGGCGCATTGGGAAACTTCATGTTCTTCGCATCCCATTCCAGTTTCTTCCCGGCGCGGTAAGCGACATTGCCCAGGTGATTCGCCTCAGTGAGCGGACCGGAGTAACTGAACTGGCAAAGCGGTTTCGGACCCTGCCCCTTGCAGGCGAGGATCCACTCGGCCTGTTGTCCGGGTGAGGGAGCGATGGTGGGAGCGGGGGCCTTGAAGTTCACGAACTTCTCCCCGGGCAGGAGAACGAGTTTTCCGTAATCGGCCAGGAGCATGCCGCCGTCTCCGATGAAGAGGCAACCATCACCCCACTGCGGGATCTTACCATCACGCCAGATCTTCGGTTTCTCCGCGCCCTGATACCAGGTCAGTTCGACCGGAGGCATTTCGCCGCGGGCGCCGTAGGTGTATTTCACCGCCATTGAGGCCGGGGCGATGTCGTGATGGGCGGGTGGTCCGGCGACCGGTTCGATCGTGAGGGGGGCATCCAGATTCAGCGCCCACCAGGGCAGGTCGTTGCGATGGCTGCCGAGGTCAGACATGGTGCCGTTGCCGAAATCCCACCAGCGATACCAGCGGGGACCGGGGAAATAGAACTCGTGGAAGTCCCGATACGGAGCCGGACCGATCCAGAGATTCCAATCGAGGCCGTCAGGCACGGGCATGCCCTTTGTCGGAGTGTCAGGCGTGTAGATGATGTCCTTGTGTTTTTCCGCCTCTTCCTGCGTCTGCCATCCCCAGGCCCGGCTAACCCAGCAGTGGGCTTCGCGAACCGGACCAATGGCACCGCTCGCGATCAACTCGACGACACGGCGGTAGTTTTCGCTCGCGTGAATCTGGGTGCCCATCTGTGTCATCAGTTCAGGGCGTGCTGCCGCCGTCTCAGTGACGAGACGGGCTTCGAAGACATCGCGGGTGAGCGGCTTCTCACTGTAGACGTGTTTACCCGCCCGCAGGGCGGGGAGGGTGGCGAAGGCGTGAGTGTGTTCCGTGGTCGAGACAAAGACCGCGTCGATGTCGTCCAGCTTCCCGGCAAAAAACTCGCGGAAGTCGCGGTGGCTTCGGGCCTGCGGTGCTTTGCCCAGAGCCGAGCCGAGATGGTTCTCATTGACATCGACGAGCGCGATGATGTCCTCCTTCGCATCCAGGGTCGCCTGGACATGGGAGCCTCCCCGACCGCCGACACCGATGAGGGCAACTCCGAGTTTTGAATTCGGCGACTGGCAGCGGGTGATCGCGGGAAAGCCGAGGACAGCGCTCCCGGCGGCAAGTCCGGCGGATTTCAGGAAACGGCGGCGGTCAGGTGGATTGGGGGTCATGAGGCAAGGGTAGGAATAATCCCGATGCTTCGGGAAGCTCCAATTTGATCCAGTGGGTCACGGGATGACGCATATTTGCCAATTGCTGCGTTTTCCGGGATTGACCGGTCTGATACCCTCAAGGTGATGAAAACCAACCTTTCCCATTTTTCCTGCCGGGTTCCGCTTGTGGTCCTCTCGTCGTTGCTTCTGATGTCCTGTGGGGATAAGGAGTCGAAACAAAGCAGGGGCTTCCTCCTCCCGGACGGAGACATTGAGGCCGGGAAAACAACCTTTGTCGCGATGCAATGCAACCGCTGTCATACCGTCGAAGGAGTGATGCTGCCGGATCAGGATTTGCCCGAACTGCCGAAGATCCGGCTCGGAGGAGAGATCTACAAGGTGAAGTCCTATGGCGACCTCGTCACCGCGATCATCAATCCGCAGCACACGCTCGCACCGCAGTATCTCGCCATGTTGTCCGACGAGGAAAAAAAAGAGGGGGCGGCCAGTTCCCCGATGCTGGAGTTCAACCACTCGATGACGGTGGCACAGTTGATCGATCTGGTGGCCTTCCTCCATTCCCGCTACCAACTGATTGATCCGATGGTGGACGAGTATTTTTATGTGGCGCCCTGAACGCAAAAGCTAGCAGCAAACGAAGTCTAGGGCCACCCCGGAGGGTCTTAGATCGTCCGAATCGGAACGCTCGCGCGTTCCGCTACGGCGTGATGCGCCGAACCTCAAATTGCCGATGGGGGCGTGTCGCCTTTTCCAGGACAAATCCGGGCCGATCACCGAACTCGTTTAATGTTTCAGTGGCTTTGTCAGGATCGCAGTCACCGGAATGGGCGAGAAGGAGATAACGCAACACCAGCGGAGCTTCCTTTGTGATCGTATATCCTTCCTCCAGACAGAACGAAGCTCCCATCCATCCGTCCGATCGCACATGCCACGCGGTCGGGTAGCGGGGATTCTCCGGATGATCGAAAAAGGTGATGCCTTCGGTCACGACGAGGCGGTTTTCTCCGATCCCGGTGACGATTGGTCCGGAGTAGTCCATCCATGCCGCCTTCCTGCCGAAGATTGCCTCCTCCCCGACAAGCCCCTCGCTGCTGGTGAGTTGTCCGCCGCCGAAATGTTGGCTGATCGACTTCGCGACACGCACGGCGAGAAGGCCGAAGTTCGACTTTTCCAGTTCCACCTTTTCCCGGCCCGCCGCGGGTCGCAGAGTGATCTGGATCTCAAGCTCGTGTTCGCCCTCCTTGCATGGCCGCGAGGCGACGACGAGGTCCTGTTCCATCCTTTCGTCTCCGTTTTCATCAACCCATCCCAGGGACGAGGCCATGATGCCTTCCCTCTCGCCATCCTCATAGGCATGCCAGAGCTTCTGCACGATTCGGGCCTTCGTGCTCTCCGACCAGAAGTCGATCCCGTCCACTTTCGCATGGGCGAACCAGATCGAGCGATGGTGATCATGATTCTGGGCTCCGGGGTGTCCCATGCGGGTGAGTGAGACTCCGGAAGGGCCGTTGAAAGGATAGAAAAACGGACGCGGATATTTCGGGTCGAAGTGCCAGCGCGTCACCTCGCGCCCCTCGTGGAGAAAGGAAACCTGCTGATCGGGCAGAGGAAGGAGTTCGCAAGCGGAGGGCGTATAGGGTTCCTGTGCCCGCCCCGGGGCGAGGGCGAAAAGGAGCAGGAAAAGAGCAAGGACGCGGAGGTGCATGGGAAGGCGAGCATGGCGAAGGACGGGGCAGGGGAAAAGTCCGCGTTCAGGGAGATTCTTCGTGATCGACGAGGGACGATTGGTTGCTCTAGAATCCGCTCATGTTTTTCCGATTTTTTCCTGCCGCCCTTGTTGCCGTATCCCTCACCCTTGCTCAGGCGGCCGAACGACCCAACATCATCCTGGTGATGGTCGACGACATGGGTTTCTCGGACCTTGGTTATCATGGGGGAGAAATCGAGACACCGAATCTTGATGCCCTCGCCCGGGGCGGAGTCCGCTTTTCCCAGTTCTACAACGCGGGGCGCTGCTGTCCGACCCGGGCCACCCTGATGACCGGCCTGCATCCGCACGAGGCGGGGATAGGCTGGATGACCTCGGAGCCCGATCGCGAGCGGGGTGAGGGAGCCCCTGCCGCCTACCAGGGGCATCTCAACGAGCGCTGCGTCACCCTCGCTGAGGTTTTGCGCGGGGCGGGTTACGGAACCTACATGACCGGCAAGTGGCACCTAGGGCAGACGGAAATGGAGGATCGCCCGCTTCAGCGTGGGTTTGACCGCTACTACGGATGCCTCAGTGGAGCGACCCGCTTTTTTCAACCTGAAGGTTCCCGGGGCATGACCCTCGACAACGATCCTGACAAAACGCCCGCGAGCACCACGGATCGGCCCTTTTACACGACGGACGCCTTCACCGACCATGCCATTCGTTTCCTCAACGGGCACACGAAGGAAAAGCAGGACAATCCCTTTTTCCTTTATCTCGCCTACACCGCTCCGCACTGGCCGCTCCAGGCCCACGAGGAGGACATCGCGAAGTACCGGGGCAAGTATCTCGCCGGGTGGGACAAGCTCCGCGAGGATCGCCACCGCCGTCAAATTGAACTGGGCCTGATCGATGAAAAGTGGCCGCTCTCCGAAAAGACGGAAGGAATCCCGGACTGGGGATCACTCGATGAGAAAACCCGCGATGAGATGGATCTGAAGATGGCGGTCTACGCGGCGATGGTCGACCGGGTGGATCAAAACATAGGGAAGCTGGTGTCCTTCCTGAAAGAGAAGGGGCGCTATGAAAACACGCTCATCCTCTTCCTCTCGGACAACGGCGCCTGTCAGGAGGGCGGAATGTTAGGGCGCGGCGAGTTTCGCGATGCGGCCAAGCGCAACGAGGAGCATCAAAACAGCTATGGTGAGGCCTGGGCGAATGCGGGAAGCACTCCCTTCCGCCTCTACAAGCACTACCTCCACGAGGGCGGTGCGGCGACGCCCTTCTTTATGCACTGGCCCGCGAGTATTGCGCCGCATGAAAAATGGTATGGCGATGCGGCCCAACTCATCGACCTAATGCCAACACTGATCGATGTGGCCGGGGCGAATTATCCGGCGGAGCGAAAGGGTGAAACGACCGTGCCGCTCGATGGGATTTCGCTGCGCCCGGCGTTTACGGGGGGGGCACTGAACCGGAACCAGCCGCTCTTTGCCGAACATGAGACCAATGCCTCCGTCCGTGAGGGGAGTTGGAAACTCGTCGGTGAGAGTGTCGCCATGCCGGACGGCACCCGGGCGAAGCAGTGGGAGCTTTACGACCTCACGCAGGATCGCACCGAATTGAACAACCTCGCCGCGACCAATCCCGCGAAGGTGAAGGAACTCGCCGCCAGATGGGAAACCTGGGCCGCGAGAGTCGGGGTTTATCCTCGCGCCGAGGGGCAGCCGAACGTGAAGGTGGCCGAAACAAAAGCCGTCGCCGAGTCCGATCCTCCTCAGATCGAGGGACGGGCCTTTTCCCTCACCGCGACCCTGAAGAGTCCGAAACCGGAAGGAGTAGCCCTCGCGCACGGAGGAAATCAATTCGGCTATGCCCTTCATTTTGTGGAGGGTCGTCCCGTCTTCGCCATCCGCAAAGCCGGCGAGTTGACGGAACTTTCCGCACCCGATCCGGTGAAGGGAAAGATCACGGTGACGGCGCGTCTTGACGCTGAGACCATGACACTCTCAATTGACGGAAAGGAAGTCGCCCGCTGCCCGTCACCCGGCCTGATCGAAAAGCAACCGGTGAAGGGATTGTATCTCGGTCAGGATATTCCCGATGCCGTGGGCAACTACACCACCCCGAACCGGCTCAATACCAAGCTTCTTTCCCACCGCATCGACGTGGTCGTGCCGAAGGTGGTCATGCGAACCGAATGGGGTGAGAAGGTGACTCCGGAGAATGTCTGGCAGGAGTATCCCCGTCCGGCGATGAGTCGCGAGAACTGGACCAATCTGAACGGTCTCTGGGATTACGCGGTGACACCCAAATCCGACTCTGCTCCACCGCGTGAGAAGTGGGACGGAAAAATCCTCGTGCCCTTTGCGATCGAGGCTCCGCTCTCGGGCGTGGAGCGTCGATTCACTCCGGACGATGCGCTCTGGTATCGGCGCACCTTCGCGGCGACGAAGGCCCCCGGGAAAAAGGTCCTTCTCAATTTCGAGGCGGTCGACTACCAGAGCACCGTCTGGGTTAACGACGTCGAGGTCGGTTCGAATACGGGAGGTAATCTTCCGTTTTTCTTCGACATCTCCGCAGCGCTGAAAGAAGGCGAGAACACTCTCCTTGTTCGTGTCACCGACGCGACTGACACGGGCTATCAGCTCCACGGCAAGCAGGTTCTCAATCCGAAAGGTATCTGGTACACCCCCGTCTCCGGGATCTGGCAGACGGTGTGGATGGAGGAGGTGCCGGAGGCTGCGGTCTATCATGTGTTAACGAAAACAAAGGTCGATGGGACGGTCTCCGTCACTCTTGCCCCGATGGGAGGAACGGCAGCGACGCCGGTTTCGATGACGGTCTCACGAGAGGGGCGCGAGGTGGCAAGGGTAAAGGGTGTCGGTGACTCCCTGACTTTTAAGATAAACGACCCGGTGCTCTGGTCTCCTGATGCACCGAATCTTTATGATCTCGACATCACCTACGGGAACGATCAGGTGAAGAGCTACTTCGGGATCCGTGAAACGACCGTCGCGAAGGACCCGGAAGGTCATCTCCGTTTTCATCTCAACGGCAAGCCCGTCTTCCACTGGGGCACCCTCGATCAGGGCTGGTGGCCTGATGGACTCCTCACCCCGCCCTCGGAGGCAGCCATGCTCTCTGACATTGAATTCCTTAAAGCGGCCGGATTCAACACGATCCGCAAGCACATCAAGGTTGAGCCGCGCCGTTACTATTACCACTGCGACCGCCTCGGCATGATGGTGTGGCAGGACCAGGTCAGCTCGGGGACCGGCAAAAAGCGCGAGGGCGAGAGTAGCAGCCCCAAGTGGACGCGGATCCAGCCTGATCCCACCGAGGCGACCTGGCCCGAGGAGGCGCATGCCCAATACCTGAACGAACTGCAAAAAATGGTGGACCTGTTAGGTTTCCATCCCAGCATCGTCCAGTGGGTTCCCTTCAACGAGGCCTGGGGGCAACATCGTACCGTGGAAGTTGGCAAGTTCCTCGTCGAAAAAGACCCGACCCGTCAGGTCAATGTCGCGAGCGGGGGAAACTGGTTTGCCTCCGGTCACATTGTCGACGAGCACCGCTACCCGCATCCGGGATTTCCCTTTGAGCTCGGCGGAGGAGGGCGCTTCGACGGTTTTGTGAAGGTGGTGGGCGAGTTCGGCGGGCACGGTTTTCCGGTCGAGGGGCATCTCTGGAATCCGAACACGAACAACTGGGGATACGGTGGCCTTCCGAAAGACAAAGCCGAATGGCTTGAGCGTTACAAGGAATCGATCCGCATCCTGACCGATCTTAAAAAGCAGGGCATCGCCGCCGGGATCTACACCCAGACAACCGACGTCGAGGGTGAAATCAACGGTCTCATCACCTATGATCGCCGGGTCCGGAAGCTGAAGCCGGAGGAACTGCGCGAGATTGCCGCCGGTTTATTGAAATAGGTTTTCGCGTCACTTTGCAATCTTCTCGTCGTCTCCGTGCGAGGAATCATTGCCTCCTTTTCCGCTGCCGTTCTGACTGGCGAGGAAGGCGATGAGATTCCTGAAATCGCGGGGAGGTAAAACGGCGGCGACCGGGGGCATCGCGGAGACGGGCGGGGCCATGGACTTGATCCCGCTGCGTTCGATCTGCTTCTTCACGTTGTCGAGTCCGACGACGGTGACGTGTGTTTCCTTCTCTTCGGCAAGCCGTCCGATGACGGTGTCTCCGTTTGCGAGGGTGACCGAGGTCATGCCGTATCCGGGTGAAATCACCGCCCCGGGATTCGCGACCGATTCGAGGATCTTCTCCCGCGAAAGGCGCTTCGCCACCGCCCGGAGATCCGGCCCCTGGACTCCGCCCTTGTCGCCGCCTTCTCCCCCCACGATGTGGCACTGGAGGCAGGCTCCCTGATTTTTGAAGACAATCTCTCCGGCTGCCGGATTACCGCCCTGAAGACTCAATTGAAAAACATGATTCGGATCGGCGGCGGCGTAGGTGGCAGCTTCGGGATGGGCCTTTTCATTGAGCGCGAGATAGGCATCGAGCCAGAGGCCGGGACGCAGGTCTTTCTCACGGTTTTTCCAAAGGGAGACGATCGTCTCGATGTCCTGCGCGGCAAGTCCGTCGAGAGCAGCGCGGGCCACTTCGAGCTTGTCCTTGGCGAGGGCGTCCTTCGCCTTTTCGGAGATCCCGTCGAGGTTGAGGGCGAAGGACTCCTTCATCGCCGCGGCCCGCAGGAGCGTTTGCTTGTCTGAGAGTAGCTCCGAAACGATGCTCTTGAATTCCGCCGGCTTCGACTCACTCAGGCTCTCCAATACGGCGACGCGGAGTTCCGGAGAGAGCTTCGTATTTTTCACCTGGGCAATCAGGGTTTCCGGATCAAGCCGGATCCCCGCTGAGGTGGCCAGTTCAATCCCGAGGGCGATGAGTTCGGAATCGTGTGGTTCTGTCAGGAATTTCCGGAGCGAATCGCCGATGGCGGCGGAGAGGGTGGCAAAGGATCGGTCCTTCTCTCCGGATTGCGGGCGGTAATGACCGAGAACCGGATCGGTCTCGATGGCCTTTTCCCATTGCTTGAGTCCGTTCAGGGCCGCCTTTCGCACCGGCAGGCTGACGGCCGAGTCCGACGCCAGTTGCAGCATCCGTGTCGCGTGCGGTCCCGTGCCGAGACGGTAATTGGCGGCCACAACCCGCCTCTGGATCGCCTCGGGCAGGGTGGCGGTCTGTTTCCCGAGGTTCGAAAGAAGTTCCCCTGCCTCCGAATCGAGCGCTTTGGTGTCGTAGATGGCACGCACGACTTCGCGAAAGATGAGCGGGTCTTTGTCATTAAGGAACTTCGACAACTCCGGGCTTTCCGTTGAACGCAGCAGAAGCACAGCGAGGAGACGTTCTTCGCGGGAGGCGGAGTTCACGCGGGCAACAGCCGGATCGACTGAGGCGACCTGCTCCAATCCGCTGAGGAGAGCATGGCGCAGGACGATGTCCGGGGTGCTCTCGCCGTTCTTTGCGGCGGCGCTGAAAAGAGCGTCGATCACTTCCGTATCTCCGGACGCTGCGATTCTGCCGAGACTGATCGCCGCGAGGGAACGAACCCGGAGTGACTCGTCACTCGAGAGGCAGGCGAGAAGGGGGGCTTTTCCCTCGGGAGCGCGCAGGTCTCCGAGGACTCTCACGGCGTTGGCGCGGACTTCAGTCTCGCTGTCATTTAGGAAAGAGACCAGGGTGTCAACGACCTTGACTCCGCTGCGTCCGACCTGACCGAGCCCCCAGATCGCATGAAGGCGTGGGTAGAGGCTGTTGCCTTCGGCGGCGAGTTCCTTGAGCGCGGAAACTCCTGCCTCTCCCTTTTCGACGAGAGCAAACTGGGTGGCCTGGCGCACGCGGCGGTCCGCATCGGCGAGAAGGGCGTTCAGTTCTGTGACCTCCCGTTGTTCGAATCCATCCTTGAAAAGCGAGGCGACCCGGGATCCAGCTTTCTGTAGGGCGGGGTCCTTGGATCCGGCGACTTGAATTGAGCCGTTTTCATTGACGCTCCATCCTCCACCGAAATCGCAGAGGTAAATATTGCCGTCGAACCCCAGTTCGACATCACTCGCTCCGAGTCCCTTGAAGAGTTCCTTTTCCGCGGTGGCATGGTAACCCGCTCCTTTCGGCTCCACCTTCACGGTGAGGATGGTGCAGCCTTCCGATGCACCGCGATAATTGGCGAGGAGAAACTGATCCCGGAGATCTTCAGGAAGGGACTCGCCGGTGAGATAGGTGACGCCCGAGGGGCCCTGGGCGACGTGTGAGGCCGGCGGGTAGACCCACTGCGGCTGCTCTTCGTTATAGAGGTCAAACATCCGCTCCTTCACCCACATCGATTTTTCCGGGCGGAAGTCACCCCAGTCGAGGTGAGTCGCATAGTGGTGGGCGGATTGATGGGACATGTTCCAGCCGGAGTCCGTGCCCTCGAGCGCATAGACCATGCGGGCCTTGTCGCCAATGTCACCGGTGTTGTCGAACGTGAAGAGATTGCCGTAGTTGTCGAAGGCAAGCTCCTGCGGATTACGGAGACCCTCACAAAACACCTCGAGATTCGAGCCGTCGGACTCGCAACGAAAGATCGCACCGCGACCCGAGCCGTCCCTGACCTTTCCATCGGCGGTGGTGATATGGTATCCCCGGTCTCCGACTGAAAAATAGAGACGTCCGTCCGGTCCGCGCGTGATGCCGTGCAAGTCATGTCCGATGAAGGAGACGCGGACTCCGTAGCCGGTCGAGATTTCCTTTTCCTCATCCGCGACGCCATCGCCGTTGGTATCGGTCAGTTTCCAGACACTGGGGATACAAGTGAAATAGACGGAACCGTCATCCGCGAGGACGGAGAATCCGATGCCATCCACGGGGCGATTGAAGCGGTCGGAGAAGACGGATCGTTGATCGGCCGCTCCGTTGCCGTCGCGGTCTTCGAGGCGGATGATGCGGTCGGCGACACGGCTGAACCAGTTTGGAGGAAAACTTGCCGCGTATTTTTCATACATCTTGAGCCTGTCCTGCACCGTGACCGCCTTGAAGTCATCGCGGATCAGTTCATTGGCACCGCGCAGGTCCGGCACCCCGAGCCAGAAACGGTTCGCCTCGGCGACATAGAGCCCACCCTTGGGATCAAAGCCGAAGCTGCCCGGATTTTCCACGAATGGGAAGGCGACCCAGGTGTGGCCCTCGAGGCCCTCGTGTTGAATCAGTCCGCGAAAGGTGCCGCGGGTATTGCTCAAAGCCGGCATCTTCTCCTCCGGAACGGTGGGGAGCTGTTTGAAGCGTGCCTCCAGCTCGGCCGGGGTGATGCCGTGAAGAGAGGGCGCGATGGCGAAAATAAGGCAGGCGAACGAGATCGGGCGTTTGATCATGGGCGGGAAAGTTACGTTCGAGGGGGGATTTGGGCAACCGTGATTCCCGGACGGGGTTGACAGGGTCAGGTCTATCTCTCTACCCTCTTCACTTCCGGGGCCCTGTTTCTCCGAATATCATGAAAACCCCTCTCGTCGCCCTCATTACGTTTATTCTTTCCACTGGTCTTCTGCTTGCGGCCGACCGGCCGAATTTCCTCTGGATCACCTCGGAGGATAACGGCCCCCACCTTGGCTGCTACGGCGATGAGTTTGCGATCACTCCGAACCTCGATGCGCTTGCAAAGCGCGGGCTCCGCTACACCAGGGCCATATCGAATGCCCCCGTTTGCGCACCGGCGAGGACAACGGTGATCTCCGGGCTGTATCCGCCTTCGACCGGGGCGGAACACATGCGCTCCGAAACATCGCTGCCGGAGGGGATGAAACTGTTTCCCGCCTATCTCCGCGAGCTGGGATATTACTGCACCAACTCCTCGAAGGAAGACTACAACTTCCGCAAGACTCGAGACGTCTGGGATGTCAGTAGCAACAAGGCGCACTGGAAAAACCGATCCGAAGGTCAGCCTTTTTTTGCGGTCTTTAATTCCACCCTTTCCCATGAGTCCCAGATGAGGAACGAAATCGGTGAGAAGGATCGCATTCATGATCCTTCCCGGGTGAGAGTGCCCGCCTATCACCCTGATACGCCCGAAGTGAGGGCGAACTGGGCGCAGTATTATGACCGCATCACGATGATGGACGCGGAACTCGGCGGTCGTCTCAAGGAAATCGAGGAAGCCGGTCTCGCTGATGACACCATCATCTTTTACTGGGGTGACCACGGATCAGGTATGCCGAGAAACAAACGCTGGCCCTACAACTCGGGGCTGCAGGTTCCGTTTATTGCTCATTTCCCGGAGAAGTGGAAACACCTCGCCCCTGACGAATACACCACCGGTGGAACGAGCGACCGCATGATCAGCTTTGTCGATCTTGCCCCCACCATGCTGAGTCTTGCCGGAATGGAGCCGAAGGAGTGGATGCAGGGGCGCGCCTTTGCCGGAGAGTTCGAAAAAGAGGGGACTGAGTACAGTTTCGGATTTCGCGGAAGGATGGATGAGCGGGTCGATCTGGTGCGTTCGGTGATGGGAAAACGGTATGTCTATCTCCGTCACTACATGCCCCATCGCATCTACGGGCAGCACCTTGATTACATGTTCCAGACTCAGGCCACCCGGGTCTGGCACGATCTCCACAAGGCGGGAAAACTCAATGAGGTGCAGTCGCGCTTCTGGGAGCCAAAACCCACTGAAGAACTTTATGACCTCGAGACGGACCGGGATGAGGTCGTGAATCTTGTCGATTCTGCGGAACACCGGGAAGTGCTCGATTCAATGCGGGCAGCCCATGAAAACTGGGAGAAAGAAATTCGCGACGTGGGATTTCTCCCCGAAGCGGAAGTTCATGCCCGGAGCGCCGGATCGTCCCCTTACGAGCTCGGACACGACGGCGCGCGGTATGATTTTGACGCGATCTTTGCCGCAGCGAAGCTGGCCAGCTCGCAGAAGGCGGAGGATATCCCGGCGATCAAGGCCCTGCTCGCCAGTCCGGACAGCGGAGTCCGCTACTGGGGGGCGACGGGATTGCTGATCCATGGAAAAGCAGGCTTCGAGGCGGGGCAGGAAGACCTTCGTAAGGCTCTCTCGGACCAATGCGGCAGTGTGTCCATCATAGCGGCCGAAGTGCTGGGTCGTTTTGGAGATGAAGCGGATCAAGCGAGTGCGCTCGACGCCTTGATGCGCCGGGCCAATCAGTCGGAAGGAAATGTCTATGAGGCAATTCTGGCGCTCAACTCAATCGACTATCTGGGGAAGGCGGCGGAACCCGGGCTGGAAGAGATCCGGCAACTCCCCCGCAAGTCGGAAAAACTGGTGCCGAGGATCAACGGATATGTGGACAGACTGCTGGCACACATACTTGAGGGATTCGGAGAATAAGTTTGATCGTTCCGGCGCACCTGCGGGGGACGGAGACTTGACCTTGGAGGAGAATTTCGGGGAGGATGGCGACTCACTCGTTACCCCTGCCTCATGACCACTCCTCCCACGACACGGCGTCATTTTCTCAAAACGGTTCCCGCTCTTGCGGCTTCCACTCCGGCGTTTCTGCGCTCAGAGGAGAAGGGGGATCGAATCGGCCTCGCGGTGATCGGGGTCGGAGGGATGGGGTCGAATCATGTGAGGACCCTCTGCCAGCGAAAAGATATCGAGTTCCTCTGGATCATCGATACGGATTCGGATCGGGCCGCCGCAGCGGCGAAGACGGTGGAGGAGGCGACCGGTCAGAAGCCGAAGACCGGCCAGGATCTGCGGAAGGCGCTCGACGACGAACGGGTGAAGGCCTGTTTTATGGCCACGCCCGATCACTGGCACGCGCCGGGCGCGATTCTCGCCGCTCAGGCAGGCAAGCACGTCTATGTGGAGAAGCCCTGTTCCCATAACATCCGCGAGGGCAGGCTCATGATCGAAGCCGCCGCGCGCCACGGCGTGGTCATTCAGGTCGGAACGCAAAGTCGCAGCACCGCACATGTGCGGTCGGTGATCGATCGAATCAAATCCGGAGTGATCGGCGAGGTCCTCGTCGCCAAAGCCTGGAACAGTCAGAAGCGGGCTGATCAGGGGGTAAAGCCGGCCTCAACTCCACCGGCGGCGCTCGACTACGATCTCTGGCTGGGCCCTGTCCCGGAAGTGCCCTTCAAAGCAACCTACCATCCCGCACACTGGCGCTGGTTTTTTCATTTCGGTGCCGGTGACTTCGGCAACGACGGAGTCCACGACACCGACATCGCCCGATGGGGACTGGGGGTGGAAACCCACCCGGACCGGATCCAGGCGATGGGGGATAAACTCTTTTTCCGCGATGATCAGGAGTGGCCTGACACGCTCTACTGCGGTTTCGAATATGGCGGGGTGGAAGGCAAAAAGAGGCAGCTCATTTACGAGCAGCGCATCTGGAGTCCCTACATGCAGGAGGGGCATGAGAACGGTTGTGCCTGGTATGGGACCGGAGGCATGATCGTCGGAGGGAAGGCAAAAGGGTGGCAGGTCTACGGTCCGAAAAATGAACTGATCGAGACAATTGCCTCCGACGGTGTGGATCTTGCCGGGCATCACGACAATTTCCTCCGCGCGGTTCGCGGGGAGGGCGATGCTTCAACCCTCAATGCGGGCATTGTCACCAATCATCTATCGTCCGCGCTCTGCCACCTCGGTAACATCGCGTGGCGCACCGGACGGACCTTGCACTTCGATCCTGCAGGAGAAACCTTCGTCGATGACGAGGCGGCCTCGGCCTTCCTGCAACGGGATTACCGCGAGCACTGGGCCGCGCCCAAGGCCGGGGCGTGAGTTGAAGTTCAACTGTGCTGACGGCACAAAAAAACCGCCACTAGATGGCGGCGGTTCTTTTGATTGCTGAAGAGCGAGGTCGGGATCAACCCTCGCGCTTCGGAAGCGTCGCGAGGTATTTCGCCCGGAGCTCTTCGATGCGCTTTTTCTGTTCCGCGAGAGCATCCTCCTGACGTTTGCGCTCCGCTTCGGCGTCCGCCAGTTCGCGGGCCGCTTCCTGCTCCGCTTTGGTGCGTTCGGCAATCACCTTGGGTGTTTCCCGGGCGACTTCGTCCGCGGCGACCACGGTTGTCTTGGTCTTGTTCGCCTCGACGTAGGTGGACTCCAGGAACTTCTCAAGTTCACCCAGGCGGGTCTTGAGGCTGGAGACTTCCTCGGTGATTTCCTGCGGAGTTTTGTAGGAAAGAGTCTCCGCCGCAACGACACCGATGGCCGGCTCCAGAGCATCGGTTCTGCCGCTTTCCGAAAGGCTCACAGTGGAAGCCGGATCAGTGGTTGGAGAAAGAGACGTCAGATCCGAGGCCGGCTGCTGCTGTATGGCTTCCTCTCTCAGCTGGGCAACGGCCCGGTTCGCGACCAGTTCGAGCGCGCGTTCCAGCACTGAGGAGGTCTTCTCCTGAAGCGCCAGAGTGCCTTCCTGAACGGTTTTCTTTGCCGTGGCGAGAGTGGTCTCGGCTTCGGAGCGGGCTTTGCTTGCCTGATCGACTTCCTTTTTCGCTTCGGTTTCTTCGACGACCATATCACCGAGTTTCACGGTCATGTCGTCGAGGTTTTCGGTTTCACGCATCGCCGTCAGATTGATGGCCGCAGCCTGCCATTTTTTCTGGAGAAACTGACTTGTGTGAAGTTCGGCTTTGGCGACCTCGATCGATTTTTTCGAGGCGGCCTCTTTGGCCACCACGGCGGCCACCTTGGCAGCGGCAGCTTCCTTCTGCTTGGTGTTCGCGGCGATGGCCGCTTCGGATTTGGCCAGTTCAGCCTGGCGGGCGGCCAGTTGAGTGCGGGCGTCAGCCAGTTCTTTCTGCTTCGCGGCGAGCGCGGCGGCAGCCTGCGTTGCGGCGGCTTGGGCGGGCGCGAGTGCGGCTTTCGATTTTTCGATCAGGGCGTTGCTGGCCGCCACTTTGGCACCGGCCTGGTCGGAGGCGGTCTTGGCATCGTTGCGCGCCTTTTCGACCTGGGCAAAGGCGGTCGACTTCGCGGTCGCATCGGCCTGGGCTTTCTGAACGAGAGCGGCTCCGGCGGCAGCGATATCACGCAGCGGTTTGAAGGCGGCATCGGCCTTGGCAAAAGCGTCGGTTTTGGCTGCCTGATCCTGCTTCGCTGCGGCAAGCTCTGCGGTGACTCTGGCTGCCTTTTCCTGAACCTGACGAACGACCTCGGCGGCCTGGTTGCGTGTGCCTTCCGCAGAGGCGAGCGCGGCGGCGGCAGCTTGGTGCGCCTTTGCAAGTTCGCCTTCCTTTGCGAGAGCCGCATCGCGAGCCTGAACGATTCCGGCTGCGGGGGTGAGGCCATCCTTCGAGGCCACAGCGAGATCGGCTTCCGCTTTGGCCTTCGCCGCAGTGGCGGCGTCGAGTGCGGCTTTGGCAGCATCTGCGGTTGCCTTCGCCCGTGTTGCATTGGCGGAGGCGTCAGTGGAAACCTTCGTCGCCTCGGCCAGTTTGGCGGAGTCGGCGGTCTGCTCCGCCGTTTTTGCCGCGACGAGGGCGTCGGCTGCCTCGCGGGCCTTCAATGCCGCGCTTTGAGCCGCAGCGAGTGCGTCGTGTTGAGTCTTCTGCTCGGCGGTAAGGACCGGTTTTGCGGCAGCGGCTTTGGCTGCATCAAGGGCAGTTTTCGCGGCCAGCAGTTCACTTTCGCGCTTGGCCAGTTCTCCGGCAAGTCGGGTCGCCTCATCCTGTTGCGGTTTGAGCGAGGCCGTCGCGGTATTGATGGCATCCGTGTTTGTTTTCACCACGGCATTCTTGGCGGTGACATCCTGCTGAAGCTTCTCGACCTGAGGGGTGAGCGACTTGGTGGCGCCGTCGAGTCGGGCGACCTCGGCCTTTTGCGCGTCGCGCGCCTGAGTCGCAGTGGAAAGGGCCTTGTCGATCTCCGCGAGTCCGTTCCGGGCGGCGGTTAGTTCGGCGGAAACGGCCTTGACGCCTTCCTCGAGTTTGGGAAGCTGACCGGTAAGCTCGCCAATTCGTTTTTCGGAGTAGGCAAGCTGCTGTTCGATCGGGGGAGGATTGGAATCGATGCTCGCCACCACTGCTCCGTTTTCCACGTCCCATCCTTTGATGTTGCCGTGAATGTCACCGGTGAAGACGCGTTTACTGTCATCACTGAAGGCCACGCTGAGAACGACGTCATCAGAAGCGGCGATCGTCCGGATAGCGGTTCCGTCGCCTTTCCAGATCTTCACATTTTTGTCGCGACCGACGGTGGCGATATTCCCGTTGGGGGCGAAATCGACTCCCTGCGCACCACCCGGATGGGCGTCCCATTTTTTGATCTGGGTTCCGCCGTTCATTTCCCAGAGCATCACCTGTCCGTCCTCACCGCATGATGCCAGGACGTTGCCGTCCATGCGCCAGTCGAGATCGGTCACGGCGAGGGTGTGGCCCTTCAGGGTGTAAAACTCGTAGCCCGTGGCGGCTTCCCACACATAGAGGTTCCCGTTCCGATCACCGGTCGCATAGATGACTCCATCGGGGCTATAGGCCGCCGTGAGCATCCAGTCGGTGTGTTTTTTGATGCTGCTGATCTGTTCTCCGGCGACGGTGTCCCAGAGTTTGATGACCCGGCCGGGACCGCCCATCACGGCCTGTTTCAGGTCTGGGGAGACATCGGCCCCAAGAACAATGTCGAACTCCTTCCCGACTTCGATCACGCGTTCGCCGGTTTTGATATCCCATGCCACCACGTTGCCCGATTTGCCGGCTCTTCCGCCGCCACAGAAGAGGTAAGCTCCGTTGGGGCTGAATGAGAGGGTTTGGGGGAAACCTTCGGGATAGGGGAGGACTCCGAGAAGATCGTAATCCTGTGAGTGATAAAGGAGAATCTGCTTTTGGCCTGCCACGGCAAGAATGGGTGCCCAGGGGCTGTGGGCGAGGGCGGGAATCGCATTCGGGCGATCCGTCACCAGGGAAGGTTCCAGGATGAGATGTTCCGGCATCGCCGGGGGGCCCTCGGGTTTGCCGGTCGAAGTGACCGAGGTCAGGTCCAGCTTCGGTTTGTCCGACTTTTTCGCCTTGGAGTTTTTGGTTTCCAGCAGCCCTCCCGCGATCCAGTTGGCGATCACTTTCAACTCCTCGTCGGTCGCCTTGGTGCCTTTGGGGGGCATGATGGGTTCTTCGGTGTGGGCGGCGAGGGTATAAAGGCGCGAGGACTTCGGATCCTCGGAGACGACAACCGCGCCCCCGGAACCACCTGTCATGGTGGCCCCGAAGCTGGCCAGGTCGAGGCCGCCCTTGGCTTCATCCGTGTTGTGGCAGTTGACGCACTTGTTCTCAAGAATCGGGAAAACATCGTCGGCGAAAGTGACCTTCGCTCCTTCTTCCGCGGCGTTCAATGCCTGCAGGCCGAAGAGTAAGAGCATCGCGGCGAGGGTTCGATTTGCTTTCATGAATGAAGGGAAAGATGGCAGGTTAAGTGCGGAACTCTTCTGGGACACCATCACGAATTGGTGCCGAACGGCATAAAATCCGCGGGGGCGATTTTAATTCTCGAAAATGTGGTTAAATATACGATCTTTTCAAGGAAACGTCGCCCGGAATCTCATCACGGGAACGCGGGTTTCGGATGGCCCTTTATGGCCCTCCCGTTCCCCGCAGACACGCTACGTTCTACGTAAAGACGCCCCTTGAGATTAGGGCTTATCAACGTTTCCTTTCCTTATCAACAACAAACCATCTATGAAAGGCTGCAAAGGATTTTTCAACTCAGGGCTGGCGAACCGCCGGGAATTTCTGCAGGTCGGCTTTGCCGGCGGACTGGGCCTTGCCCTTCCCGAGCTGCTCAAGGTGGAGGCTAGAGCCCAGGCCAAGTTTTACGAGTCGAAAGAAGGGGTCGCCAAATCCCTGATCCACATCTTCCTTCCCGGGGGAATGGCTCACCAGGAAACCTGGGATCCCAAGCCCTATGCGCCGGTTGAGTATCGCGGTCCCTACAACGCGATCAATACCAACGTGGACGGACTTCAGTTCAGTGAAAATTTCAAGCATCTTGCCAAGGTAGCTGACAAGATGACGGTGATTCGGTCGATGACCCATGGCGAGGCAGCTCACGAGAGGGGCACCCACAACATGTTCACCGGCTATCGTCCGAGCCCGGCGATCAAGTTCCCCAGCTTCGGTTCGGTCATCTCCCACGAGCTGGGTTCACGCAAGAATCTCCCTCCCTACGTCTGTGTGCCGAATGTTCCGAATGAGTTCGCCGGAACCGGTTACCTCAGTTCCATGTATGGTCCGTTCTCGGTGGGCAGCGATCCGGCTGCTGACAAGGGTTTCCAGGTTCGTGACTTGACCCTCCCCGGCGGAGTTGATGCCGCGCGTTTCGAGCGCCGCCGCACGATGCTTGAGGCCGTCGACAGCCACTTCCGCAGCATGGAGAAGGCTGATTCGATCGATGCGATGGACAGCTTTTATCAAAAGGCCTACAGCCTGATCGGCTCGGCTGAAGCTCGCGAAGCGTTCGATCTCTCGAAAGAGGACGAGAAGACCAAGGAGCGCTATGGGAAGAATGACGCGGGGATGCGCATGCTGCTCAGTCGTCGCCTCGTGGAATCCGGTGTCCGCCTTGTGACCATGACCTATGGCTCATGGGACATGCACGACCGCATTCAGGCCGGTATTGCCGCCCAGGTGCCCAAGTTTGACCAGGCTCTCGCCACGCTCCTCACTGACCTCGATGAAAGAGGTCTTCTTGACTCGACTATCGTCATGGTTTCTTCCGAGTTCGGACGGACTCCGAAGATCAACAAGACCGATGGTCGTGATCACTGGCCCAAGGTGTTCTCCACGATGCTTGCCGGCGGCGGCATCAAGCGGGGTTACGTTTACGGAAGCTCCGATTCCCTCGCGGCTGAGCCCGAGGAGAATCCGGTTGATGTTCAGTCCTTTGCCAAAACTGTCTACGCTCAGATGGGAATCACTGCAGATAAGGAGCTTATCGCACCCGGTCCTCGTCCAATTGAGATCGTCGATGGTGGCAGCGTGATTGATGACATCATCGCGAAAAAGTCGGCCTGATTTCAAACTATCCAATCCCCTATGAAACGTATTCTGTCTCATCAGAGTGCGGTCTCCACAATTACCCTGAAGCAGGTGCTGGCAGCTCTCGGGCTGGCGGCACTTGCCATATCAGGGGGCTTTGTTAAGGCTGCTTCCCCCGATCTATCTACCACGATTCCCCGAGGAGGGAAGGTTGGGACCGAAGTGAAGGTCAACTTTATTGGAAATCGTCTCAGCGACGTCCAGTCTGTCCTGTTCCACTACCCCGGAATCAGCGCCAAAGACATCAAGGTGGTGGATGACAAGAAGGTCGAAATCACGCTCGTGATTGCCCCGGATTGCCGTTTGGGTGAGCACCACCTGCGCCTTCAGTGTCGGAGCGGGATCAGTTACGCTCGTAATTTCTGGGTTTCGCAATTCCCCAATGTCGACGAAGTCGAGCCGAACGACGATATCGCCGTTCCTCAGAAGATCTCGATGAACGTGACCATCGAAGGAGAGGCGAAACCTGAAGAGACGGACTATTATCAGGTGACCGTCAAAAAGGGGGAGCGCATCTCGGTTGAGGTTGAAGGGCTTCGGATCAACAATATTCCGCTAAACATCGCGATCGATCCCTTTGTTGCCATTCTCAACAAGGACCGTTTCGAGATCGCTTCCGCCGACGGATCGGCACTCCTGAAGCAGGAATCAATTCTCTCGATTGAGGCTCCGGAGGACGGAGATTACCTCATTGAGGTGCGGGATGCCGCCTATCAGGGGAGAGGGCGCTACCGTGCGCATATCGGAAATTTCCCCAGACCTACCGGGATTTTCCCCATGGGAGGCAAAGCCGGGACCGAAGTTGAATTCACCATGTTGGGCGACGTGAAAGGTCCCTACAAACAGAAAACGAAACTTCCCGAGGCCGCGCTCAATGATCAGTTCGGTGTTTTTGCTCCCAAAGACGGGATGTCGACGCCTTCTCCCAACGAAGTGCGCCTCAGTCCTTTTGATAATGTGCTGGAGAAAGAGCCGAACAATACAAATGCGGAGGTGACGACGTCGGGTGCTCTCCCGCTCGCCTTCAACGGAGTTCTCCAGGCCGAGGGCGATGAAGATTTTTTCAAATTCTCGGCAAAGAAAGATCAGAGCTTCCAGATAAAAGTCTTCGCGAACGCGCTCGGATCTCCGGTTGATCCCGTGCTTACCGTTTACAACGACAAAATGGGCTCCCTGGGGTCGAACGACGACGCGGACGCGACAAAGGACAGTCGGGTCGACTTTAAAGCACCCGCTGATGGCGAGTACTACGTCAAGATCAAGGATATGCTCTCGCGCGGCGGGGTTGATTACGTCTACCGAATCGAATCAATTTCCCCTCCGCCCTCCATCGATGTGACCATGCCCGAAATGCTGCGTCGTGACCTTCAATACATGAAGCAGTTCGATGTTCCTCAGGGCGGCTACTATTCAATGGTTGTCAATATGACCCGGAAAGGAGTCTCCGGTGATCTGAAGTTTGAAATGCCAAAACTTCCGGCGGGGGTCACCATGATCTCCGGCACCATTCCGAAGTCGGTCAGCCAGTTTCCGGTGCTCCTCAAAGCCGCGCCTGATGCCCCCGTTGGCGGCGGGATGTATGACCTTCTCGTTAAAACAGCCGAGGGCGACAAGCCGGTGGTTGGAAAATTCATCCAGGCGATCGATCTCGTTCGCGGTCCTCAGAACGGTGTTGAGTATTACACCCGTTATCATCCCGGGGTCCCGGTCTCCGTGACCGAACCGATTCCCTACTCGATCACGATCGACCAGCCGAAAGTACCCATTGTCCGCAATGGAGCATTGAAGCTTAAAGTGCGCGCCCACCGCAAGGACGGTTACGACAAGAAGATTACGGTTCGTTTTCCCTGGATACCGCCGGGCATCACCACTCCGGCAACGATGATCTTCAATGAGAAGGACACTGAACTCGAGTATGAACTGAACGCGAATGAGAACGCGGAGTTGAATACGTGGAACTTGACGGTCGTTGCCGAATCTGACGGACCGACGGGCAAGATGTTTACCGCCTCCCCGTTCATTAATCTGTCAGTTGAAGAGCCCTTTGTGAAGATCAAGCTGAATCTGACCACGGCGAAGCAGGGTGAGACGGCCGAAATGCTGGCTGAGGTGGAGCAACTCCGCGATTTTACGGGAGAGGCAGATGTGCAGCTGTTCGGCTTGCCGGCCCACTCGACTTCACAAGTGTTGAAGCTGAAGTCGGATCTTGAAGGTCTCAATTTCCCGATTGTTACCTCCGACAAGACCCCCGTTGGCCAGCACAAAGGCGTATTCTGCACGGCAACCGTGTTTAAAGACGGTGAGCCGATTCTTCATCGCCTCGCCATGGGATCGGTGTTCCGCGTTGATCCAATGCCTAAGGAAGTCAAAGCGGCGCCGAAGACTGAAGTGGCGGCGGCGGCTCCAGCTCCGGTGAAAAAGGAAAAGCCGCTTTCCCGGCTCGAACAGCTTCGTCTGGAAGCGCAAAAAGAGGGCGCGAATAAGTAAGAGGGGACTTTAAACAGAAGCCCCGACCAGTTGTCTCAACCGTTATCTCAAGTAATGAAATCAAAACTCTCCATCACCGGCGCGGTGGCGCTCTTTGCTTCGGGTATCGCCTATTCCGAGGAGGCAAAGATCAACTTTGCCAGGGACATCCAGCCGATTCTCGAGTTCAACTGCGTCAACTGTCATGATGCGAAGGAGGCGAAGGCCAATCTCCGTTTCGATAAGGCGGACCTCTTTTTCAAAGGGGGAGACGGTGGGGAAGTTCTCGTGAAGGGAAAGCCCGACGAGTCGCTGATGATCGAACTGGTTTCTCTTCCGGCGGACGACTCGGATGTGATGCCGCCAAAAGGCCGGCCCCTCAATGAGCACGAAATCGCGAAACTCCGTCAGTGGATTGCCGAAGGTGCCGAGTGGCCTGCGGAACTCACGCTGGTAGCACGGAAAGAGGAAGATTTCAAAGGAGCCGAACCGCTGAAGGATAACGGGAAGAAACTGGTCAAGGTCGAGGCTTTCCCGCTTGATATCACCCTGGAAAAGGCCCGCGATACCCAGTCCGTGGTGGTCATGGCTACCTATGATGACGACACGACTCTTGATGTCACGGCGAATGCCACTTTCACCTTCGCTGACCCGGCGCTGGTGGGGCTGAAGACCCGCAACGAATTTACTCCGAAAAAAGACGGACAGACCGAGCTGGAAGTGAAAGTCGCTGACAAGGGAGTGAAGATTCCCGTCACTGTGAAAGAGGCGGCGGTAGACCGGCCCATTGATTTTCACCTTGATGTGATGCCGGTCTTCATGAGCGAAGGCTGTAACACCGGTGCCTGTCATGGTTCGGCCAGGGGTCAGGATGGTTTCATGCTTTCACTTTTTGGTTACGATCCCGACGGTGACCACTATCGTCTGACTCGGGAAATGGCCGGTTATCGGATCAATCTCGCGATCCCTGAGGAGTCTCTCCTGGTCGAGAAATCGGTCGAGGCTGTGCCTCACACGGGAGGAAAGCTCTTTGAAAAGGGCAGCCCGGCCTTCAATACGATGGTCGAGTGGGTTGCTACCGGGGCAACTAAGAAGGATTCGAAAGAAGTGCCCAAGGTTACCGAACTGGTGCTTTACCCGCCGAAACTGGTTCTGGAGGGCGCTGGAGCAAAGCAGCAGCTTACCGTGCGAGCCAAGTTTTCAGACGGACACGACCGGGATGTCACCAACCTGGCGGTGTTTATCACCAACAACGAGCCAACGGCAGCGGTCACCACGACCGGCCTCGTCACCGCCGGTAAGCGGGGGGAAGCCTTCATCATGGCCCGCTACGAAACGCATACCGTCGGGATCCAGACGATTGTGATCCCCGAGGGTCTCGAGTATACCCGGCCGACTGTTCCCGAGAATAACTACATTGATGGTCTTGTGCACGACAAGCTGCACAAGCTGAGAATTCTACCCTCCGGAAATTGCAGCGATGAGGAGTTCATCCGCCGTGCCTCGCTGGATATCGTGGGTCAGTTGCCAACCGTGGAGGAGTTCAACGCGTTCTCCGCTGATAAGGATGCCCAAAAGCGCGCCAAGCTTATCGACAAGCTTCTCGAGCGCAAAGAGTTCACCGAGATGTGGGTGATGAAGTGGTCGGAGCTCCTCCAGATCAGGTCGAACCCGAATCTCGGTCTCGGTATCTCCTACAAAGCCGCCCTTCTTTACAATGGATGGCTGCGTGATCAGATCGCGGCAAACCGCCCTCTCAATGAAATCGTCATTGATATGATTTCCTCGGAAGGGGGGAGCTTTGCCAACCCGGCGACCAACTTCTATCAGGTGGAGCGTGACAGCCTGAAGCTGTCGGAAAACGTGGCCCAGGTCTTCATGGGGATGAGACTCCAGTGCGCCCAGTGCCACAACCACCCGTTCGACCGATGGACCATGGACGACTATTACAGTTGGGCCGCCTTTTTTGCCCAGGTGGGTCGAAAGGAAGGAGTCGATCAGACGGAGCAGATTGTCTATAACCGGGGCAGCGGGGACGTGAAGCATCTCGTCGGTGGTCGGGTCATGGCACCGAAGTTTCTTGGCGGGGAAGTCCCCGACGTCGCTGGCAAAGACCGCCGTGAAGTTCTCGCCAACTGGCTCGCCTCTCCCCAGAATGGATATTTCTCACGAAATATTGCCAACATGGTCTGGTCTCATTTCTTCGGAGTGGGGATCATCGACCCGGTCGATGATGTCCGGATCAGCAACCCCGCCACCAATCCGGAACTGCTGACCGCTCTTGCTGACCGCTTTCAGGGAGAATATGAGTATGACTTCCGTCAGTTGGTCAGAGACATCTGCAACTCCGCCACCTACCAGCGTTCCACTCAGGCGAATCCGTCAAACAAGGATGACTTGAACAACTTTGCGAAGTCTCGCATCCGTCGCCAGAGAGCGGAGGTCATGCTGGATACGATCACTCAGGTTACGGAGACAAAGAACAAGTTTCAGGGGCTGCCGCTGGGCTCCAGAGCGGTTCAGATCGCGGACGGAAATACCACCGATTATTTCCTGACCACCTTCGGGCGAGCCACGCGTGAAACCGTTTGCTCCTGCGAGGTGAAAATGGACCCCAGTCTCTCCCAGGCCCTTCACCTGCTGAACGGACCCGCGGTGACTACCAAGATCGAGCAGGGCGGAGTCGTGAAGCGTCTCCTCGCCGAGGGCAAAAAGCCGGAGCAGATTATCGAGGAGTTGTATGTGAGGAGCCTTTCCCGCAAACCCACTCCTGAGGAGACCAAACAACTCATGAGCCAGGTGGCCAGCGTGGGCGAGGATGCCGCCCAGCGTGAACTGGTGCTGAACGATGTTTTCTGGGCGGTCCTGAATTCGAAGGAATTCATGTTTAACCACTGATATCAAACTGCCGTCAGGCCTTTGTCGGTGTCCACGCAAATTTGAGGCGGCCCTGTCATCAGGGCCGTTTTCATTGTTTTTGGACCCGTCATTCACCCGCGGGGTTTGGCAATTGCCCGATCTGTGCTAAGGAAAACGACTGCTCTGAAAGGCGGGTCAAAATCCTATGAAAGTATTAGTTGTTGGAAAAGGAGGGCGTGAGCACGCGATCATCACGGCCATCGCGGAGTCACCGACCGAAACGGAGATCTATTCGTTCCCCGGATCGGACGCGATCTTTTCCATCGCCCGCCCTCTCGAGGCGGCATCCGGCACGCTAGATAGCGTCGCTTCGATCATTGCCGCAATACAGAAGACCGGCATCGATCTCTGTGTCGCGGGAGAGGAAAGCTATCTCGTGAGGGACGAGGGACTCGCCAACGCCTGTAAAGCAGCCGGGATACCCTGCTGGGGTCCTCCCAAAGAATCGGCCCAATTGGAGGCGAGTAAAGAATTTGCCAAAGAGTTCATGGTTCGGCATGGCATTCCGACAGGAGGATATGCGACGGTTGATACGATCGAGGAGGCCCGTGCCGCTATTGACGGGAAATACCCGACCGTGCTGAAGTTCGACGGCCTTGCCGCCGGAAAAGGCGTTGCAGTTTGCCCCGACGAGGCCTCGGCCGAGGAGTTTCTTCAGGAAGTGCTGGTGGACCGCAAGTTCGGTGAGGGGCGTCTCCTGGTGGAGGAATTTCTCGAAGGACCCGAGATTTCGATCTTCGTCTCGGTGGTCGACCGCAATTTCCAGATTCTCGCTCCGGCGCGTGACTACAAACGCATTTACGATGGAGATGAAGGCCCCAACACCGGCGGGATGGGTGCGGTCAGCTCGCTTGAGATGCTGGACGACGAACTTCGCGACTTCATTGAGGGAGAGATGGTGCGTCCCACCGTCGAGGGACTCATCAATGACGGCCTGCCCTATCGCGGCTTCCTCTATTTCGGGCTCATGCTGACCGCGGACGGTCCGAAAATGCTGGAATACAATTGCCGCTTCGGAGATCCCGAGGCGCAGGCGGTGCTACCGATGATCAGCGGTGACTTTGCTCAATATGTCTACGAAGGAGCGAAAGGGCATCTCAAGCCCGACCTTATCCAGTTCGCCGACGGCTGGAGCATCTGTCTGGTCTCGGCCTCGGCAGGGTATCCGGCAAGTTCGCGGAATGGCGATGTCATCTCCGGACTCGATCAGGTCACCGGGGCCCGCGTTTTTCATGCCGGCACGAGGCGGAATGCGGATGGGGAGTTCGAGACCGCGGGCGGCCGGGTCCTTGTGGTTGTCGCACCGGGCGCGACCCGTCAGGAAGCGGTGAAGAAAGTCTACGCCGAGAGCGACAAGGTGACCTTCGACGGCCGCCAGCGCCGCTCAGACATTGGGACGCGGAACTTTTGAGAAAACGGGGTTGGCAGCTTCTGGCGTAGAACGTGGCTGGAGTGAGGGCTTCAGCCCTTGAGGACACAGAATCGGCGCGAGCGCAGCAAACGGCTAATGGCCACTCCAGCGGGCAAGACCCGACGAGTCGGGGAACGGGCCTGGAGCCCCGTTCTCCTTTCAAAAGCTTCCTGGCAGACTCATCACCAGTGAAATTTTTGATGCACGCCCGCGATTAGGGCCTAAAAGTGAACGCGTCAAAGCGCCAACGACCTTGAGTGATACGGGAGACATCATCCGGGAAGAGATCCTGAGCCCCGAGGGGATTCAGGAGGCCATCGCCGTCATTGCCCGCGATATTGCCTACCGCTGCGCCGGGGACAACGTCGCCTTCATCGGGATCTACACCCGCGGGGTCACCCTCGCGCGCCGCGTTGCCGCTGTCCTGAAGACGCAGGGGCTCGACTACCCCGTTGGCACACTCGATATCTCGCTCTACCGCGACGACTTTGACAATCGCGGAACCGATCTGCCCCGGCTCGAGAGTTCGGACGTTCCCTTTGCGCTCGACGGCACCCGAGTCATCATTTTTGACGAAGTCATTTTCACTGGCCGCACCGTGCGGGCCGCTCTCGACGGGCTCATGGACTACGGCCGCCCCGCCAAGATCGAGCTCGCCGTGCTCATCGATCGCGGCCACCGCGAGATCCCGATCCAGCCCGATTACGTCGGGAAAAAGATCGGAACGAACCGCGATCAATATGTGAAGGTGCGATTCCACGAAGACGATGAGCGCGAGGGCGTCTTCATCGTGAAAAAGCGAGCCGGTCATCCGCATCACCCCGCATGAGTGAACTGAAACCGCGCAAAGACCTGCTCGATATCGAAAGCCTCGATCTGGAGGAAATCGAATACGTTCTGGAAAACGCGGTGCCTTTCAAGCAGCTCTTCCAGCGCTCCGTCAAGAAGGTCCCGACCCTGCGGGGAAAGACGGTCCTCAACCTTTTCTACGAACCTTCCACCCGCACGAGCAGTTCCTTCGAAGTGGCCGCGAACCGCATGTCGGCGGACGTGACGAATTTCACCATCTCGAGCTCATCGGTGGTGAAAGGGGAGTCACTCCTCGACACGATCGAGACGCTCCAGGCGATGCGGTCCGACTATATCGTGATCCGACACCAGGCGGCAGGCGTCCCCGGGATTGTCGCGAAACACACCGGTGCCTCGGTCATCAATGCGGGCGACGGCTACCACGCCCACCCGACCCAGGCGCTTCTCGATGCGATGACGATTCGCGAGGTCTATCCCGAATACAAAGGACGCAAGGTCGTCATCGTCGGAGACATCCTCCACTCGCGAGTGGCTCGCTCGACGAGCACGCTCTTGAACAAACTCGGCATCGAAGTGGCTGTGTTAGGGCCGGGTTCGCTCGTCCCCGAGGGACGGCACGATTTCATGACCCGCCTCCGCTCGTGGGATGAGGTTTTCGACTGGAAACCCGATGCCGTCTACCTCCTGCGGGTCCAGATGGAGCGCCAGGAAGGCCAGTTTTTCCCGAGTATCGCCGAGTATCACAAAATGTACGGAATGAACAGTGAACGTCTCGTGCGGATGCGTGAACTGGGCTCCTACCTGATGCACCCGGGTCCGGTCAACCGCGGGGTTGAGATCACCGATGAGGCGATGGGTTACGAGCGAAGTCTCATCAGCACCCAGGTCGAGAATGGTATCGCCGTCCGCATGGCCGTGCTCCACTGGCTCAAACCCGAAACCGACAAGGAATAGAAAAATGGGTGAAGTGAGTCGACTTTTCAAAAATGGCAGGATCGCCACGGCGGATTCCCCTGACCTCCGTGAAGTTGACGTTCTCGTCGATGAAAATGGGATGATTACCAAGGTCGGCGCGGGGATCGTCCCGGGCAATTCGACCGAGGTCATCGACTGCGCCGGATGCGTGCTCGTTCCGGGAATGTTTGACGTCCACGTGCACGCGCGGGAGCCCGGTTGCGAGCACAAGGAAACTCTCGCCACGTGCGCTGCGGCCGCCCTTCACGGCGGGGTCACCGGTCTGGTGCTCATGCCTGACACCTCCCCGCCGGTCGACTCCGGGAATCTGGTGAAGAGCGCGCAGGATCTCGTTTCGGAGATCAGTCCGATTCCAATGTATCAGTCCGGATGCCTCACAAAAGGCCGTCAGGGAACTGAACTGGCGGGCTTTTCAGGCATGGCCTCGAGGGGTGTCCCGATGTTGACTGACGCGGACCGTTCCGTTCCCTGTCCTGATCTGCTGCGACGGTGCATGGAATACGCGCGAGACTTTGATCTGCTCGTCACTTCCCACGCCGATACGCCCGCCCTTTCGAAGACAGGTTCGATCAATGAAGGTCGCGTCTCCTACCGCTTCGGGCTAGCCGGAATTCCGGCGATCAGCCAGGAGGTGGCCATCGATCGGGATATCCGTGTCGCACAGCACACCGGAGCCCGGCTTCACTTGCAGCAGATTTCCACGGCACGAGGGCTTAAGTCGGTTGTCTGTGCCAAAGAAGCTGGAACCAGAGTTACCTGTGAGGTTTCAGCGCATCATCTGGTCCTCACCGAACTGGACATCAGGGATTACAACACGCATTTCAAATTCAATCCTCCGCTGCGTTCTGAGGAAGACGTGAGCGCGATGGTGCAGGGTCTTATCGACGGATCGATTGATCTCATCGCGAGCGATCACGCTCCCCATACGGAGTTCGAGAAATCGAGCGATTTCGGAAGTGCTCCTTTCGGTGCGACGGGACTTGAGACAACGGTGCTGGTTCTTCATGACCGATTCATCCGGACCGGAGTCTTCGGCTGGGATCTCCTCATCCAGCGATATTCCGACGCCCCGAGGAAGCTCATCGGACAAGTGCCCGTCGCGATCAACGAAGGCAGTGCGGCCGAGTTTTTTGTCTTCGACCCGGCTGCGCAAACTGCGATCACCAGGGACTATCTGCGGACAAAAAGTCCCGTTTCCCCCTTCATCGGCGAGACCCTCTCCGGAGCGATCAGGGGGACGACCGTGCGTGGAATGTGGTTCACGTGAGGGCTTCAGCCCTTGAGGACGAAGGATCGATGGGGTGTCGAACGAACGGCTGAAGCCGTCACTCCAACGGCGCAATTCGGGGCGGGACAAGGCCGGGGTTTTCGTTCATTTAATCGGGTGATGAAAAACGTGACTTTCCTGAAATGGCTTCCTCTCGCTCTCGCGATCGGCTTTGCGAACCCGGCGCAAAGTGAGGAACCCGCCGCCCTCAGCCGCATCCTCTTCGGCTCCTGCCTGAAGGAGGCGGAGGTTTCGCCCATTTTCGAAACCATTCTCGCTCACAAGCCCGAGCTGTTCCTGTTCCTCGGTGACAATATCTACGCCGACACCTCGGACATGGCGGTGATGCGGGCTAAGTACGATGTCCTCGCCGCAACGCCGAACTTCGCCGAACTGATGAAGGTCTGCCCCGTCCACGCGACCTGGGACGACCATGATTACGGGATCAACGATGGCGGAGCCGACTACGAAAAACGCGATGAGGCGCAGAAGATCTTTCTCGATTTCTGGGGTGATGCGGCTGATTCACCGAGACGGACCCGTTCCGGTGTCTACGAAGCGAAGATCTACGGCGCGGAGGGCACGCGGGTGCAGGTCATCATGCTCGACACTCGATATTTTCGGGGTCCGCTCAAAAAAGGCGAAAAGCGTGTCGGCGGTGTTTATTACCCTAACGAAGATACAAACGTGACGATGCTGGGTGAGGCCCAGTGGGTCTGGCTCGAGGAGGAATTGAAGAAACCGGCCGAGGTGCGGCTCCTCGTTTCCAGCATCCAGTGTGTTTCCGAAGCGTCCGGCCACGAGACCTGGGCGAACCTGCCCCATGAACGGCAGCGCCTCTTTGACCTGATCGGCAAAACGAGGGCCAACGGGGTCGTCATCCTCAGTGGAGACCGCCACTGGGCCGAGCTCTCCGTCGCGCGCGAGGCGGTGTCATATCCGATTTACGATCTCACCTCAAGCAGCTTCAACCAGATCCATGAGCGCGGAACTCCCACCGAAAACCGATACCGTGAAAGCCCGAAGACCTGGCATCGCGAAAACTTCGGCGAAGTCGCGATCGACTGGAAAGGGGAGGACACCATCGTGAATCTCCTCGTCCGTGATCTCGGAGGGGCCGTCGTGATTGAGCGGGCGGTACCGTTGCGGGAACTGCGGGTGGGGAAGTGATCTGACCTCTCACCCGGCAATAGCCTGATTCCGAAAACTTTTTGCGTTAAACTTTTCCGCAATGCGGAGATAAAGAGCGAAACCCCGCTCATGTCATTTCCCGAACAGGATCGCCACCGGCCTTTTCTACGCCAGTTCACCTCGAACGAGGCGGCAATCCGTGCTTACGTGCGGCGACTCGTGCCCTCGCGGGCGGACGCCGATGACATCATGCAGGAGATCTCGGTCGTGCTGTGGGAAAAGTTCGCCACGTTCCGTGCGGATGGCGATTTTCGCGCCTGGGCTTTCGGAGTCGCGCGCTTCGAGGTCCTCGCCTGGCTCCGCGACAAGGGCCGGGACCGCCTCGTCCTCAGCGAAAGAGCGGTCGAACTGCTCGCCAGCGAAATGCCCGGGGACGACTCCCGTTTTGAAAAGCAGCGCGAAGCCCTCGACCGATGCATCGAGGAAGTCGCTCCGGCTCAGCGTGATCTGCTGATGGAGGCCTACCGGCCCGGTTCGCGCATCGGCACACTCGCCCGCGCCCACGGTCGCACCGAACCGGGGATGTACCAGTGGCTCTACCGCGTCCGCAAACTGCTCCTCGACTGCATCCGAAAATCTCTCGCAAAGGAGTCCCTCTCATGAACGCGGAACTGGAGACATGGACGAGCCAATATCTGGACGGGACGATCTCCGCAGACAAGATGGCGTCTCTCAGCCGCGCCCTCGAAGAAAGCGCCGCCGCCCGCTGTGAGTTCGCCGACTGGCTCGATCTCGATGCCGCGCTAGGGGATCATGCGGCCGGCTACGAGCCGACAGCCGTGGAATCGTCCCGCCCCTTTCGATTTTTCTCCTTGCCCGTTTCGGTCCGATCCCTCGCGGCGGCGGCAGCGATTGTCCTGGTCGCGACCGGTGCGCTTTTACTGAAAAGCCTCGCGAGCCCCTACGCCACCGTCATCGGCACCACGGGGGTGACGGACTGGGACGGCAGGGAAACGCTGCGTGGCGAGACCATCGCCCTGAGTTCGGGCGCGCTGCGACTCCACACCCCGCGCGGTGCGGAGATCGTAATCGAAGCTCCGGCGACCTTTCGTTTTGACTCGGGTGAGCGGCTTCATCTTCTCGGAGGCCGCCTCGCCGCCGACGTGCCGCCTGCGGCAAAGGGCTTTACCGTGGTCACGCCTGATGGCGATGCTGTCGATCTCGGGACGCGCTTCGGCGTGGATGTGCCGACCGAGGGGGACTCCGAGATTCATGTTTTCGAAGGTGAAGTCATCGCCAGCGGCTCGGGTGGGGATCGCAGCCTCCGCACCGGCGACGCCCTTGCGATGAATTGCGGAAATGGCGACGCCCGCGAGTTGCGCTCGGGCGCCTTCATCCAGTCAGACGAATTGCCCGCGCTCGATGCCGGGCTCGCGGCGGGGCAGGAAGCCCGCTCGCGCGAAGCCACGGCGGCCCTGAAAGCAGATCCGAGTCTCATCACCCTGATCGCCTTTGACGAAGAGTCGCGCCGCCCCGGCGTCTACCGGCTCGTGCAGGGGCGATGGCCGGGGTCACGTGCGGCCGAGTTCGTCGAGGTCGGCGATCACCTTCGCCTCGACATTGGCGGGGACCGAGCCTGGCCCCAGTTGACTCTCGCCGCCTGGGTGCGCCTCGACCGGCTCGGCGCGCCTTACCAGTCGCTCCTCCACACCGACGGCTGGAGCGAAGAGAATCCCGGACAGGTCCACTGGATGCTCAACGGTGACGCGACGATGCGCCTCGCTCTGCGTGAGAATACTCTCGCTCCCGGATCCGATGAAAAACACGGCTACCCCGACTCGCGCACGCCCGTGCTGCCCGAGCAGGGACGCTGGGTCCATCTCGTCGTCGTTTACGATTCGGAGAAGGGGACGGTCCGCTTTTACCTGAACGGGCGCCTCGATGACGAGACGCATCAGTCCGTCGCCCATCCCGCCCGCCTCGGCCCCGCGCAGATCGGCAACTGGGACCAGCAGGACCGCAAGCTGAGCGGACGTATTGATCAGCTCGTCGTTCTCGGGCGTGCCCTGAGCGATGCGGAGATCGGGGAATTGCACGAAGCGGGGACTCCTTACCGTTGAGATGATTCACATGCGAAACTTCCTGGTGATCCTCTACATCCTTCCGACCGTTTCGTGGGCGCAGGTCGACTTCGTCCGTGACGTCCGCCCCATCTTCGAAGCGCACTGCTACGACTGCCACAGCGGCGATACGCGCAAGTCGGGGCTGCGCCTTGATGTGAAAGCAGCGGCGCTGAAGGGCGGAGACAATCACGGTCCCGACATTATCCCCGGTAAGGCGGCGGAGAGCCCGCTCATTCAATTTCTCACGACCACGAACAAGGATGAGATCATGCCGCCAAAGGGCGACCCCCTCTCCGAAAAAGACATTGCCACTCTCACCGCGTGGGTCAACGAAGGAGCGATCTGGCCCGACGGCGTGGATGAGGTGACGTTGAAAGATCCAAACGATCACTGGAGTTTCAAGCCGCTCAAAAACCCTGAGGTTCCAGGTTTCAAGTTTCAGGTTTCAAGTTCTTCGAAACCGTCCATCGAAGAGAAACTTGAAACTTCAAACCTGAAACTTGAAACGGATCCGATCGACGCTTTTATCCTGTCAGCGCTTGAGGCGAACGATCTCAGTTTCTCCCCGCCAGCTGAAGGAGCAAGCTGGCTTCGACGAGTGACTTTCGGACTGACGGGACTGCCTCCGACACCGGAGGAGCTTGACGCATTTCTGAAAGACGACCGGACCGATGCCCGTGAGCGTGTGGTGGATGCTTTGTTAGACTCCCCCCACTACGGTGAACGCTGGGCGCAGCACTGGCTCGATGTGGTGCGTTATGCCGATACCCACGGGTTTGAAGTCAACACCGAGCGGCCCAACGCCTGGCCCTACCGTGACTACGTCATCCAGTCCTTCAACGCCGACACTCCCTACGACCGGTTCATCCGCGAGCAGATCGCGGGCGACGCTTTCGGCAAGGATCCGGCGACGGGTTTCCTCGTGACGGCTTCGGTTCTGCTCCCCGGTCAGATCGGAAAGGACGAGCCCTCGAAGCGACTCGCGCGTCAGGATTCTCTCGACGAGATCGTGATGAACATCGGGCAGACCTTCCTCGGGCTCAGCGTGGGGTGCGCCCGCTGTCACAACCACAAGTTCGATCCCATCAGCGCGAAGGATTACTACGCGATGCAGGCCTTTGTCGCCGGAGTCGAGTATGCCGACCGCGATCTAAGGACGCCCGAGGCCGAAGCGGCGCGGGCCGAGGTGACGAGACTGACGGCCCGACAGGCTGAAATCGACAAGGCCGTCGCGGCTTTTGTGCCCCTCGCCAAATCCGGTGTCGAGCGTCCCATGATCAATGCCCGCGAGAATGCAGATCGATTTGCTCCGGTCAAAGCGAAGCGGGTCCGTTTCACGATTCTCGCGACAAACAACCTCGAGCCCTGCATTGATGAACTCGAGGTATTCAACACCGAAGGCGCCAACGTCGGCCTCGATTCAGCCGGGGCGAAGCGCACCTCGAGCGGCAATATCGGCGTGGCCGAGCGGCACGAGTTGCGTTTCCTCAACGACGGGCGTTACGGCAACTCGCGCAGCTGGATGGGCAGCGAGATCGGCAAAGGCTGGGTCGAACTTGAGTTCGCGCAGGAGGAAGCCATCGAACGTGTTGTCTGGGGACGCGACCGCGAGGGCAAGCTCAAGGACAGGCTCGCGACTGACTACCGGATAGAGGTCGGCGACATGGCCGGGAAGTGGACCCTCGTCGCCGATGCGGGTGATCGGAAGAAGTTCGATCCCTCTGGTGACACGGGCGCGGAGAAGTTTTCCCTGAACGGGCTAACCCCCGACGAAGCGAAGCGAGCCGCCCCGCTCCTGCGCGAAAAGGCGGTGAACGAGGCGAAGATTAAGGCAGCGAATAACGCGCAGAAAGTCTTCGCCGGAAGTTTTAGGGAACCCGACAAGATTCATCTTCTCAACCGCGGCGATCCGGAGCAGCCCGGTGATCTCGTCGTGCCCGCCGTGCTCGGTGCCTTTGGCGACCTCACCCTTCCCGCGGAAACCCCCGAGCAGAAACGACGACTTGTCCTCGCCGACTGGATCGCCGATCCAGAGAATCCGCTTACCGCCCGGGTCATGGTGAACCGCATCTGGCAGGGGCACTTTGGAAGCGGGCTTGTCCCCACTCCAAGCGACTTCGGAAACAACGGCATGCCGCCCTCGCATCCCGAACTGCTCGACTGGCTTGCTAACGAGTTTATCCGCTCGGGCTGGTCGGTGAAACACATGCATCGGCTCATCGTGCTCTCACGGACTTACGGCCAAAGTTCGGCTTCGCATCCTGACGGAGCCGAAAAAGACGCCGATGTCAGGCTGCTCTGGCGGTATCCTTCGCGTCGGCTCGAGGCCGAGGCGATCCGGGATTCTATCCTTGCGGTGAGCGGGACACTGAATCCGAAAATGTACGGAGTCGGCTACAACCTCTTTGATCAGCGCGGAGGGCTCAGCGGATTCAATCCGGTTGAGTCCTTTACTGGAGAGGGTCTTAGGCGAATGATCTACGCCCACAAGGTGCGTCGCGAGACCGAAGCCGTCTTCGGTGCCTTCGACTGCCCCGATGCCGGCCAGAGCACCGCCGTCCGCCGCGAGTCGACCACGCCGATTCAGGCACTGAATCTGTTCAACAGCCGCTTCACGCTCGAACAGGCGGAAATCTTTGCATGGCGGATCGGGAAAGAGGTCGGTGATGAACCTTCCCGGCAAATTTCCCGCGCCTACGAACTCGCCTTGAACCGCTTGCCCGAAGAGGAGGAACTCCGCGAGATCGAACCTGTCGTACGCGAGCACGGACTCGTGACTCTTTGCCGTGCCCTTTTTAACAGCAACGAATTTCTGTTTGTGCCATGAGTCCCCAAGCCGAACACCTTTCTGTCGCCGGACGACTTCTCCTCGACCGTCGTCGTTTTCTTGCCAACAGCACGAGCGCGCTTGGTTCGATCGCGCTGGCGGATTTGCTTGGCGGGGACGGGCTCCTGGCTGCGGCACAGGCTGGCCCCATCATCGATCCGGCGAAGCCCTATGCCCCGAGACAACCTCACTTCCCGGCGAAGGCGAAAAATGTCATTGTTATCTTCTGCGCCGGTGCGGTGAGCCAGCTTGAGACCTGGGACTACAAACCCGAACTCATCAAATGGGACGACAAACCGCTTCCGGGTGGGCCGGCGGTGACCTTTCAGGGGCCGGCCGGAAACCTCGCCCGACCGCAGTATGAATTCCGGCGCCGGGGTCAGACCGGTAAGTGGGTCAGCGACATGATTCCCCATCTCGCCGAACTCACCGATGACTTTGCTTTTGTCCACTCGCTCACGAGCAAGTCGAACACCCACGGGCCCGCCGAGAACTTCCTTTCGACGGGCTTTGTCCTCGACGGCTTTCCCAGTCTCGGCTCGTGGGCGACCTACGCGTTGGGAAGTGAAAGCCGTGACCTGCCATCCTACGTCGCCATTCCCGACCCGCGAGGTGTGCCGCAGAACGGTTCAAACAACTGGGGTCCGGGCTTTTTGCCGGCGGCCTTTCAGGGCACCACGATGAGCTCGAAAAGCCCGGTGCGTCACCTTGCTGCTCCGGGCGTTTCAGGAGCGCAGGACGCCGCCACAAGATCGCTCCTGCAAAAGATGAACGCCCGTCATCTTGAGGCCAACCCCGGTGACAGCAAGCTCGCCGCCCGTATCGCCAGCTACGAACTCGCGGCGCGCATGCAACTGAGCATGCCTGATATTTCCGAACTGGACTCCGAGCCGGCGCACATTCTTAAGATGTATGGTGCCGACGACAGCACCAATCCTGACAAAGCAGCCTTCGCCAAAAATTGCATCCTCGCGCGCCGCCTCGTCGAAAAGGGAGTCCGGTTTGTGCAGCTTTTCAACGGAGCCTACGCGAGCGGAGGCAAGCTCAACTGGGACGGGCACAGCGAGTTGAAGGATCAATACGATGTCCACGCCGCCATCCTGGATCAGCCCGCTGCCGCGCTCATCAAGGACCTGAAACAGCGCGGCCTTCTTGAGGATACCCTTGTCGTCTGGTGCACCGAATTCGGTCGCATGCCATTTTTCCAGAAGGGGGCGAAAGGCCGTGATCACAACCCCGACGGGTTCACCTGCTGGATGACCGGTGCCGGGGTGAAGTCAGGTGTCAGTCACGGGGAGACCGATCCGCTCGGGCAGAAGGCGGTCAAGGATATCCATCCGCTCTACGATTTCAATGCAACGATTCTGCATTTGTTAGGACTGAATCATGAGAAGCTGACCTTCGAGCACAATGGAATCGAGCGCCGGCTCACGAACGTGGAAGGACACGTGATACACGAGATAATGGCGTAAAGTTGATATCCCTCATTTTCCGAAATCTGATGATGAAAGGATGAGTTGATCTCCAATCTTGAAGTTGAACGCGACCGGATTTTTCAAGGTCGCGCTTGGGAAAAATGGTGCTCGAAGTGTTCCCTTGCTTTCGGGAAGAAACGTCCCGCCGTTGACCGGCTCAGCTCGGTCGGTATCTTCAATCCAAAGTTCGTACGACTGCCCGGGTGAAAGGTTAAGAATTTCCAGGACCCCCTTTTGGTTCCGTTGGCTCCATGCGAGGAGAGCCTTCCCACTTCCCTCCGGATTTGATTCCAGCGAAAAGATTCGGAGATCGTCGTAGAGATTGTTGAGGCCCGATTCCTTCAGCTCATGTCTTAAAGAGTCGACCTCAACTAGAAGACGGTCGCAATCTGAGCTCGCGGCAACCCAAAGATGCCAGCCCCTTGCTCCAACAAGAGCGATGATGGCCATCGCGGAAAGAATTAACCATGGATAACCCGCCAAAAAAGACCGGGGCGGTATCGGTGGATTCTGACGGTTCGATTCGGAGACGCTGGGATTCGATTTTTCCATCCGATTTGATGTAAGACTTCTTGTCCGATGCGGATTGTCTGTGACCAGAATTTAGGGAGAAATCGTGTAATCCGTTTATTATTAGTGATTTAGTATTAGGATTCAGGTTTCCTCCAAAGGATTCGTCGTAAACGAAGTTTTGGATGATGAAATCTTTCTCTTTTTGGGCCGTTCATTCCCGGAAAAGGCCAGCTGAAACCTTATTTGTTTGCTCAAAGAGAGGTCGATGGCGGTGAGAAAGGATATAATAACCATAAAAAATGACAATTAGTGCGCGTTATGATACAAAAAATGCGGAATGATCCTGAACACCCCAAGCATTCCCGGGCGGTGCCGGGCTTCGAGTTTGGTCGAGTTAACGACGGGTATGTCTATTCTCGGGATCTTTGCGTGGATGGGATTTCAGGTGATTTCTTCGGTGTTGGAATCCTCGCGAAGTGCCAAGCTTTCCAATGATGTCCGGCAGATCAACGCGGCACTCTACGTTTTTCGGGCGAATGGCGGAAACACGGATGGGATTGACGGACCTGAGGCCGTCCTTGAGCGGCTCAAGGCTACGCTGAGCGAAGACGACCGGCGTCGATTTGTGGGTGCGGCCAGTGGGCCATTGATCGACCGGCAACTTTATGCCGTGATGCTGCCTCCCGGGAATATTGGGAAGAGCGGACTGAGAGCCGTTTGGGATCAGACTGCCTTTCAGTTCCGATTGTCATTGGAGAACGTTCCTGGAATCAAGGAATTTGTGGTGCGGACGGATTTACCCGAGGCCCGGTCGGAGGAGTTGGAAAAGAAAGAGAGCCCGGGACTATTCTCATATGCCAGTGAGTCAACCTGGATCTGGGACTATGTTGAAGCCTCGGTGGAGCCTGCCCCGGCACCTTCCGATTATACGGCTGGTCTTTCGCCGACGCCCGCCTCGACCTATCTGGTGCTTCCGTCCAAGAAGGACCCTCCCTCTGTGCCTCTCCCACCTTTGGCGGTCGATCCGGGACCTCCTGTCGAGGCAGGTGAAGAGTCCGGGGGGATCGCGCTGAATCTGGGGTCAGGCAGCGCCAATGCCAGCGACGGTATTGCGTTGAATGTGCTCTCGGATAATACCAGCGCAGGTGAGGGTGAACTCGCTGTTGGCGTTCTCGGAATCGGCTTGTCTCTTGGTGGCAAAAAACCTCTCGTCAGCCTGGGCAAGCCGGCCTCATTGAATCCCGGAGATCTCACCGGCTCCGTGGTTGATGCGGTGAATGAATCCGGTTCGGGAAGCACCTCTGCGGTCAATGGATTCGCCGCAAACTTGGGGAGCGGAAACTCGACGGCAGTCGATGGGCTCAGTGCGAATGTGGGTGAGGGGGATGCCACCGCCAATCAGGGCATTTCGGGCAACCTGGGCAGCGGGACGTCGACAGCAACCAATGGAATCGGACTGAATCTGGGAACCGGATCGGCAACGGCCGGAGCTAAAAAATGAGGTGCTTTTGCTTCCCCCGGGGTGAAAGAGGATTCTTGGTGCTGAAGGAGAAAAAACGGGAAAACGAACCGGTAAATATCGTCACAGTCCGCGCGCACTCCATTTAAAACTCCAGGCAAATCGGAGCCGGCACATTAAGGACGTCAGTCGTGAAAATGAGCCCGCCGGTTTGCGGATCGATCTTGAAAACCGCCAGTGTATTAGACGCCCGTCCCGCCGCGATGAGCCATTGCCCCGTGGGGTCGACATTGAAGTTTCTCGGATAGGCGCCCCGAATGGGCTCTCGCTCAATAAAGGTCAGTTTGCCGCTTCCTTCGTCGACGGAAAACGCAGCGATGGTGTCATGACCCCGGTTCGAGGCGTAGACGAATTTTCCGCCAGGATGGACCCGGACCTCGGCGGCCTTGTTCGGGATCTCCCACAACTCTTTTGGAAGAGTGTCGACGGTTTGAATCTCTGTCATTGTTCCTGCCTTTGCGTCGTAGTCGAAGACGGTGAGTGACATGCCCATTTCATTGAGCACATAAACCTTCGTTCCATCGGAACTGAATTTCAGGTGCCGGGGGCCGCCGCCCGGGACAGCGGTTCCGAAGCCGTGTTCCTTGAGCGTGGCGCTCGCGTGATTGATTTCATAAACAACAACCCGGTCAATTCCGAGGTCGGGTACAAGGAGGAATCGATTGTCCGGACTCACAAACACGGAGTGGGGATGGGGACCTTCCTGGCGTGTTTTATCGGGGCCGCTTCCGCTGTGTTTGATCAGGGCGGTGCGCTCCCCGATACTCCCGTCTTCAGCGACGGGAAAGGCGGCCACCGAACCGGCGCCATACTGTGCCGTAAAAAGAACCCTACCGGTTTTATCGAGAGAGAGATGGGCCGCTCCGCCATCGCCAATGGGGCGGGTGTTGATGAGCGTTAGTGATTTGTCTTCACCGATGGAGAACGCCGCAACGCTGCCTCCGTCAATATTGCAGAGAGAATAGAGCCTCGTTTTCTCCGCGTTGAGCGTGAGAAAACCCGGGTTTCCGATTTCGGCGGCGACGACGGGCTCGGTGAGTTTACCGGTGTCCGTATTGAGTGTGGTCCGGTAGATGCCCTTGGCACCATTACCACCGGTTCCGATCCATAGGGTGAGGTCTTCTGACATTGTAGGGGTGACTAGAACGAGGCAAAGCGAAAGGGCAACCGGGTATTTCATACACTTGTAGGATGACGATGGGACGGGAACAGGTCAAGGTCCTGATTTCACGCCCGACGCCCGAACTTACGCTCCAACTCGGCGTAATTGATCTGGATCAAGGTCGGCCTTCCGTGGGGGCAGCAGTAGGCCATGTCACAAACGAGGAGGTCCTCGAGCAGCTTTTGCAGTTCCTTCTCGTGGAGAGGGTCATTCGCTTTCACGGCGTGTCGGCAGACGGTGGTGGCGATCATGTCCTCACCGAGCCGCAGGCTCGACATGCGGTCGCTCGCGGATCGGATCTCGTTAATGACCTCGTTCAGAAAGGATTCGGGATCATCGCTTTTCAGAAAGACAGGAAGAGCGTCGATCTTGAGCGTGTTTCCTCCGAAGGGCTCGGCGGAAAGCCCCAGCTTTCCGAGGGTTTCCAGATTCCGGCTGATGAGGTCGAAGTCGCGTGGAGGCAGGTCAACCATGATGGGGGTAAGGAGCCGCTGTGAGGGCACTCCCTCGGTCTCCATGCGGCGTTTCATTTCCTCGAAGAGAACCCGCTCGTGGGCGGCATGCTGATCCATGAGGACGAGGCCTTCTTTGCCTTCGAGCAGAACGTAAAGTTTTCCTAACACGCCGATAATTCGATAGTCGGCCGCCTTTGGTTTCTCTTCAACGGGGACAGAAGGTGGCGACGGACTCGAGGGGGTAGGAGTGGAGACAACACCCTGTCGGGTTTCGAGCTCCGCTTCAGTTCTTTCGCGTTCGATCGCGGTGAAGAGGGGCTGCTGCACCGGGGCGGGATCGGTTTTCGGGAAATGTCCCCAGTCTTTGCGCAAGGTGTAGCGATCGTGGGCGGGGAGCAATTCCTCCTGCACGACGAGGGAGTGCGGCTCGGGAGCGGGCAAGTTCCCGGTGAAGCCGACGCCGGAGACGGGACGGGTCATTCGCTCGCGCAGGGTGCGCTGGACGGCGCCAATGATGGCGTCCTGCACGGAAAAGCCGTCGTGAAAACGGACCTCCCGCTTTGCCGGGTGGACGTTGACATCGACCGCTGAGGGATCGGTCTCGATGAAGAGAAAAGTCACCGGATATTGCCCTTTCATCAGGGCGGTGTGGTAGCCCTCGCGCAGGCCCCGGGAGATGATCGCGGCCTCGACGGGGCGGCCGTTGAGAAAGCTGAGCTGCTGGCGTTTGTCGCTGCGCCCCATCCCCGGAGGACCGATGAAGCCGCGCACGGTGACATTCTTGTGGGTGGTCGGCTCAATTTCAAGGAGGCGTCCGGCGAGGTCGTCACCGACGAGACCACCAATGCGCTCGCGCAGGCTGGTGGTCGAAGGCAGTTGGAAGGCGAGCCTGTCGTCCCGAACGAGGGAAAATCGGATGTTCTCGTGCGCGATGGCCTGGGTCTTGATGACCTGTTCGAGGTGGGAATATTCGGTCGTCTCGGTACGGAGGAACTTCCGGCGGGCGGGGAGATTGTAGAAGAGGGAGCGGACCTCGATCTGGGTGCCGGGAGGTTCTCCACAGTCCTTGACGCTGGCGATTTTTCCTCCGTTCACGATGACTTCGGTCCCGGTGAGGGCCTCGGGTTCCCGGGTGGTGAGGCGGAATTTCGAGACACTCGCGATGCTCGGCATCGCTTCCCCGCGGAAGCCGAGGGTGAGAATGGCACCAAGATCCTCCTTGGTGCGGATTTTGGAGGTGGCGTTGCGCTCGAGGCACATGAGGGCGTCGTCCCGGTTCATGCCGCAGCCGTCGTCGGTGACGCGAATCAGAGCGATGCCTCCGCGCTGGACCCGGACCTCGATTGTGGTTGCGCCCGCGTCGATGCTGTTTTCGACGAGTTCCTTCACCACTGAAGCAGGGCGCTCGACCACTTCACCGGCGGCGACCTGGCTGGCGAGGGCTTCGGGCAGAAGGCGTATTTTTCCCATGAGGTATTGGAACCCTCAACTGAGGGCGGGGGCGAGCCAAAAGCAACATGGAAATCGTTTGGGGAACCCCGTTGACGGGGCTATAATGAGGAATCAAATCCCGATTCCCACGATGATAGAGGTCACCGAATCCGCCGCGAGGCACCTGCTCGATCTACTCGAGGAAAAAGACTTTTCGCCCGAAGAAAAAGGCCTGCGCCTCTTTGTCGAAAAGGGCGGATGTGCCGGGATGTCCTATGCCATGAAGATCGATGCTCCATCCGAGGGCGACAAAATCTACTCCTGTGGCGCGGCGCGGGTCCTCGTTGATGCGGAAAGCCTTGTCTATCTTGATGGCTGCCACCTTGACTACGTTGATGCCCTCAATGATGCCGGCTTCAAGATCGAGAACCCGAACGCGGCGCGGAGTTGCGGTTGCGGCACCTCTTTCGAACCGGCAAAAGCGGGAGCGGCTCCCGCCTACGACCCGGCGACGATGGATGGCGAGGTTTGTGGAACGGGTAAGGGGTGAAGAGGGGGATGGAGATTACGAGCAGGATAAAGATCAAGATTTAGGGAAATGGAGACTATATCTGACCAAAGTGCCTTTTCCCGGCGGTCGCGGGAGCAGGATGACGGGCGCTACGTGAGCGGCAATCTCATCCTCTGGATTGCGGTGATTGCGGTGTTGATCGGCCTCAACTTTGCCTCCTGGTCCTTCTGTATGTGGGTTTTCGGCCAGCCGGAGCATCCCATGAATTACCGGCTCCTGACGCGCCTTGAGAAGCTCGATCCCATTCACGGATTCACTCCGGTGACGGCACCGAGGGGGAAGTTCCTCCAGGCCAAGGACCTTTACGCTCAGGTCTACCCTTTCAGCAACACCGAGCTCCGGGCCTACAACGGCATTTTGAAGCGGTACTATCTCAAGAACTACCTGGAGCTGGAAAATGTCACCTTTCTGGCCGGTGAGTTCACGGTTCTTTCGGTTCAGAAAATGGGGGCGGACGATGTCTTTCAAAGCGGTCTCGTGATCCGGGGCCGTTCGACCAGCTTTCCTGATGCCATTCTTGATTTTGCTTTGCCGGCAACAGAGGTTCCCGAGTCATTTCGCCTTGCTGTTGGAGAGATTATCAAGGTGGAGGAGTCATCGACCTGCGCTGCGGTGCTGAACATCGAGCGCCTCGAGGACAGTTCGATGATTTTTACGGTCGTGCCCCTCGTGGATCGGATCTATGAGTTCGGGGAGGGGGCGAAAATCGAGGTGAAAACGATGGAACGAATTCAGATCGAGCCGGAGCGGTGGCCGATCAGTGATGAAACGGAGGTCGTTGAGCCAAAGCCGGTCGATCTGCTCGAGACAGGGGAGGGCGTTCCCTCGGCAGAAGTGCCCGGGGATGCCCCGGCTCAGTGATCAGCACTCACGATCCGGATTTTCCGGCGCGACGTAATCGGGATAACTGGCGCTGAGCTGCTGGGTCAGGTTCTGTGCTTTCTCCTGATCACCGAGGGAACGATAGGCATTGATCGCTTTCGTCAGAGCTTTCGGGGTGACTTCGGGATCCATGAAGATCTGACTGACGACGAGGTAGTCCCGGGCAGCTTCCTCGAGGTTGCCGTTGGCGGCGGAGATGTCTCCCAGAAGTATGCGCGCCTCGGCATTGGTGCGGCCTTCCTTTTGCGAGCGCAGGCTTTCCTGTGCGCTGTTTCGGGCTGCCTCGAAATCACGCAAACAGAGATGGGCGAACCCCCGCTCAAGAAAGGCCGCGGCGCGCTCGCTGGGACGTTCGGTCTGAGCGAGATAGAAATCGTAGGCAGCAACCGCCCCTTCGTGCATTTTGAGCTTCATGCGGGATTCCGCGAGAAGTTTCCAGACGGTCGAACCGGTCTTTTCAGGGCTCGCCGGGTCGGTGATCGAGGTTAGGAAAAACTCGGCGTCTTCGTATTCCTTGTTCTCCGCAAGCTTTCGACCGAGAAACTCCAGGACCTGCGAAGGGATCGGAGTTCGCTTTGTCTTTTCAGGGGTTTCCGCCGCCGGGGGAGCTTTCTCAAGATATCGTCTCGCCTCGCTCGCTAGCTGCGGGATATCTTCAAGCTGATAATGGGCTATCACGATACGAAGTGATGCTTTGTCGTCATACTGCGGATCGAGCTCCCGTGCCTTCGCCAGGTCCGGGAGCGCTTCCTTGTATTGTTCGAGGTCAAAATGACCGACTCCGATCCAGTAGCGGGCCTCGCCGACTCCCTCGGTCTCGGGAAACTTGGCGAGGAGATCTTTGTAGGCGGCGATCATTTCAGGGATCTTGCGCTGATGGGCGTAGATCAGGGCGATTTGCTGAAGTGAGAATTCAAGTTCCGGAGAGTCCGGAAATCGTTTCGCGATATCGAGATAGTCGCCGAGCGCGAATTGATGATCCTCCTGTGACTGATAGGCCATGGCTCTTTTGGCGAGAGCGGAGGAGGAAAGGGTGCTGGACTGGAACTTTTCGATAAAGCTTGAGAGGGTGGCGATGCCTTCAGGGCGTTCCCCGCATTCGATCTCTGCCCATCCCTGCTTGTAGAGCTTTGCCTCATGATACTTCGCCTCGATTTTGGCGACTCTGATCTTGCGGTAGGAAGCGGCGGCATCCTTGTAGTGTTTGACCGCGAAGTCGGAACCCGGACCACTCGCCGAGCTCCCCGCCTGACTGAAATGCCACTCTGCCGACATGAGCCAGGCCATGTCGATAAACGGGCTCTCGGGATCCACCTTCCGCTGGCGCTCGGCAAATCTCACGACCGATTCGGGAAGGAGCGGATCGCCCTTCTGGTGAAGAATCTGTAGCTTCCGGTAGGAGGCTTCGATGCCCTCCTGCTGTTCCGGATATTTTCCCTCCACCAGAGAGTAGAGACGCAGTGCCGACTCGATATCACCCTTGATCCGGAAAGAGTGTCCGACGATGAGGAGCATTTTGGCCCGCGACTCTTCAGGAGCGTTGTAGGATCCCGAATTGTAGAGGCCGACGACCTTGTCATGATCCCCGCGGGTGAAGGCATTAAAAATCGCCCCGACCTGGGCGAGGGATTTCCACGGGCTCGTGTCGGGAAACTTCAGTGCCTCTTCGAGGAGTTTCTCACTCAATTCCGCCTGTCCGGCCTCCGCGGCCATGAGACCACCGCGGACCGTCGCCTCCTCTTTGAATTCAGCGGTGGATCCGCTGGAAGCCAGTTGCTGGAAGCGCTCGAGGGACTTGGCCGCATCGCCGAGTTCGAACAACAGTCTCGCCGATTCGAGGAGGCTCCGCTCATAGAAGGGATTCTCCGGCCCCGGTTTCGCGGTCATGACCGCCTCAAACTGGGCGAGGGCCTCTTTCGGCTGCTGGGTCAGTTGCAGGCAACGACCGTAATAGAATTGCGCCTGAACGGAGGCTTCCGGGTTGTTCAATTCGTCTTTGGCGATTTTGAAAAAGGCCAGTGCATTCCGATAATCCTTTCCGTTGAAACGAAGGACGGCGAGGCGATAAGCGGAGGCACCCACGAAGGCACCTTTCTTATAGTTGTTAATGAGGAAGGTGAAGGTGGTGATCGCATCCTCGGTCTGGTTCACTTTCAGGTAACACTCCCCGAGACGGAACCATGCGGCCTGAAGGTTGGGGCTTTTGGGCTGTTCACGGATGAACACCTGATACTGGACCGCCGCGAGTGCGAACTGCTCTTTGCCGAAGAGAAGATCGGCATAGGAGAGCACGTCTTCCGGTTGGGTGGCTGCCTGGGCCCGCGCAGGCTGCGGATTTGCCAGGATCAAAGATAGGGTTGCGAAGATCACGGTCAGCCCGAACCCCCTCCGGTATCGACGGAAGATAGATTGGCAGCTGGAAAGAAGCATCGCGGTTAAATGGGAAAGGGAGGTAAAAGTTGGCCGCCGGTCATCACGGGGCCGGTTTTGTCGTTGCCGCAGGTTTCGTCGTGGCAAAAGCCACGTTCCAAATGCCCGCCTTTTTGATCACATCGAGGACGTTGATGATGGACTGGAAGTCAGCTTCGGCTGATCCTCTGAGGATGACCGCCTGATCGGGGTAGGTTTCAGAGATGGCGACGAGTCTCTTGAGGAGGTCATCTTCAGAGATCGTACGGTCATTCAAAATGATCGATCCGTCTTTCTTGACGTTGATAATGATCTCACCGGCCTGTCTGTCGATCGTCTTGGTTTCCTCCGCCGAAGGCACCGATATGTCCATGTCACGCTCAAAGCGGGCAAACTGCCATGACATGACGAAAAAAATCAGGATCTGAAAGACCACATCAACCATGGGGGCGAGATCGAGATCTGCGGCCTGCTCATTGCTGTTGATGTCTCTGAATTTCATGAAAGAAGAGTGCCCTTGGAGAACGGGTTTCGAGCTCAGTCGGCTTCATTCGGCTCACGCCTTGCTGCCGCACGGAAGTTTGCCCGCTTGTACTGGGCGGCAAGGAGGGCCATAATATGGGTCATGGCGGCCTCTAGCTCGGCGATGAGCTTCTGCACTTTGCCACGGAAGAGCGAGTAGAAAACGAGAGCCGGAATGCTGATGACAAGTCCCGCAGCCGTCGTGATAAGGGCCTGACCGACTCCCGGTGCCAGTTCCATGTGCTGAACTCCCGATGACTTACCGATACTCTCGAAGGTTTTGATCATGCCGACGACAGTACCCAAAAGACCGAGCATGGGTGCCACCCGGCTGATATCGTTGAGGTAACTGATCCGGTTGCTAAGAATGCTTGCCTGGCGGGTTCCCTCCGCTTCGGTCACTTCCCGGACCTCATCGAAGCTGGCGGTCGGATTCTTTGTCGCGAAATCGAGGGTCTTGTAAACAATACGGGCGATACATTCATTCTCCCGGTTGCAGACGGCGATCAGACCGAGGTAATCCTGTTTCCGGATCAGGGCATCGGCGGCGTTCATGAACTTGTCACTCACAATGGCACCCTGCCGGATCGTGAAGGTGTAAAACACAACCAAAAGCACGGCGAGGAAAGAGAGCGCTGCGAGAGGAACCATCAGGTAGATCCCGCCCTCCATGATGTAGTCGAGGAGCGACTCGACTCCCGCGCTCACCGATGTCTCTTCGGAAGGGGTGGCAGGATTGGCCGCCGCAGGAGGGGCAACGGCAGGGGCAGGACCGGGCGCGGTGGTCTGGGCCGAGAGAGGTGTGAAAGCGGAAAGAATGAGGAGGGCGGCAACGGCGAGATAATTCATCCGGAATATGACTGGTCGAAGGATGTCGGAGCGGGTGAAACCCTGGGGAAACGGAAGCCGGATCTACAACTGATCCGGTCCCGACGATCCCTCTTCAAGAATTTAGACCTTACGCGCTCTAGCCTGCCTTGCAAACCTTCGGTCAGGATATCGGAACGAAATTGACAGTCACGAGGACTTCCATCGTCAAGCTTCCTTTAATATGGAAAATATGATAATTTTAGCAAAAGGCTTGAATGGGCGCGATAAATGGGTTAATTTTATATTATTAGTAATTTCAATAACACGGAAAACGGGGTTTCCAGAGAAATCCCGGTCTTCTCACATCGCGAATGAACCAATTTGGCGCAGGACCTACCCAGCCGGCATCATCCGAGACGCTTTTTCCGGGATTCCCCACACTGGACCCCGGCCGGCTTCTTTCGGTCGTTTGGAAACGGCTCTGGCTGGCGGCTCTCGTTGCCGGTGGCTTCGTTGGACTGGCGATCCTCTACGTGACGCTCGCTCCCAAGACCTACCAGTCCACGGCAGTTATCTACGTCGATCCCAAAAACGAGGGGGCGGTTTTTGAGGGAATCAAAGGGGTCAGGCAGGCGAGTTGGGAAACGCTCGATGCGCTCAAGTCCATGGCTGAGGGGATTCGGAACGGAACCGTGATTCTTCGCGTTGTTGATAAACTGAAACTGCGGGACGACCCGACTTTTCTCACTCCGCGTGAGGGTGGCTACGCTGATGCCGAGATCGTGGAACTGATCGCTCCAAGGGTGGACGCGGAACTGCGCCGGGGGACGAGGTTGATTGATGTCTCGGTCAAAGATCGTTCTCCCGAGCGTGCCCGGGAGATGACCGCCGCGTTTATTGACGAATTTCAGAATCTGATCCGTGAACAAAATCTGGCCTCGGCCGAAAAGTCCCGAAGCACTCTTGAGGAAGAGGCGGCGAAACAACTCGAGCGGGTTAATGCGGCCGAGGAAAAGTTGCAGGAGTTCCGCCGTTTGCATGCCGATGTGGCCCTTGATGAGAACAAGGACCTCACCACAACGAAACTCGAGGACCTCGACAAGCTGCTCAGCAGTGCCGGCAACGACGTCCTTCTGAAGCGGGCGGAGTTCGATCAATACAAAACGATTCCGAAAGACCAGATCGAACGGGTCTTCGAAATCGGCAGCCATGGAGGCCAGGATCACATCCAGAAGATCATCCTCGCGAGGAACCAGAAGCGGGCCGAGTTCTCCCGGATCAAGGAGCAGTTTGAGCCGACCCACCAGACCTATCAGTCCTACGAGGGCGACCTCCGCGGCCTTGAAGAACAGGTTACTCTCGTGGCGCAGAGCATCGGAGAGTCGATCGAAAAGGGATATTACCGCGCCGTCGATCACGAGGAAAAGCTTCGTGCGAGCGTGCAGGAACAGAAACTCAAACTGATCGAGGTGGATGGGATCATGAAAGAGTTCCGCGCTCTTTTCCGTGCTGTGGACGCAGCCTCCTCGACCTATGAGAGACTCCTGGACCGCATCAACGACACGGAAGTGACCGAGAGTGTCGACGAGACGGTCGTCCGGACCTTTTCTGAAGCCCTCGTGCCATCGAAGCCGGTTTCTCCCAAGAAAACGATCACCGTTCTCGCCGCCGGAGTGTTAGGATCAATGTTAGGGATAGCCCTCGTCGTGGGGATCGGTCTCCTCGACCGGACTCTGAATAGTCGCAAGCAGGTGGAGTCCACCCTGGGGCTTGCGGTGCTGGCCGAGATTCCGCGGGCCTTTGATCGCGACTGGAATCTCGAGGATTCACTCTTTGTGACACGTGACCCCGGATCACTGGTAAGTGAGAGCTTCCGCTCGCTCCGGACCTCGCTGTCATCCTTTTCGCCCCGCAGCGTGATGATCACGAGTCCGTCGCCGGAAGAGGGGAAAAGCTTCTGCGCGGCAAACCTTGCCGTGCTTCAGGCGAACATGGGCTATCGCACACTTCTCGTTGATGCCGACTTCTGCCGTCCCCGCATGGCGTCCATATTTGTGGATCCTCTTCGCGGCAAAGCGGGGGAGGGAGCCCTTTCCTCGCAAAACACCTGTCAGGAAACGGTCTTCAAAAATCTCTTTCTGCTTTCGTGCGGTCGGTTCCCCTCGAATACCGGCGAGCCGATGAACAGTGAAATGTTTGCGAACATGCTGCACGAGGCCTACGCCTCCTTTGACTGCGTTATCATCGACACGAGTCCGATCAATTTCGTGAGTGATGGACTTACCTACTCCCGCCACGCTGATGCGGTCGTTCTCGTTGTAAAGGCCGGCGAGACAAACGCGGAGTCTGCACGTCATGCCATGCGGGAGCTTCAGAGAATGCGGGCGGGACTGGTCGGCGTCGTTCTCAACGGGGTCAAGGGCGGCAATCCCAATCGGGCAGCCTATGTGAACGGGACTTCAAGATCCATGCCTGCTCTCGCGACGCGTGAGCTGAGTCCCGCGTCGATCGCCGGATAAAGGATCGGAACCGGAAAAACCCACGCGGCTTCCATCACGTTGATACCTCAAAACCCACTGCATGAGTACCGTTGAATCAAGCAAAACCAGGGTATCCCGCATCCCCCTGCGGCAAACCGCTGAGACCTCCCGGGCGAGATATCACCGTCTCGTGGCGGGTGCCTTTGTCGTCGACATGCTGGCGGTGGCAAGTGCACTCCTTCTGGCTCAGTGGATTCGGTTTGAGACACCGATCGCCGGATTCGGGGTTCCGGCGGAGGATTCCTTCCGCGCGGCGGACTACATCGGACACATTCTCCTAGGTGTTGCTCTAATGATGGTCGCGTTGACCAATTTCCGCCTCTACACGCGGGAGAACCTGCTCTCCTACACCAACACCCTGAGGATCATCTTTAAAGCATCCTTTGTGTGGATCCTGTCCTATCTCGCCCTCACCCTGATGCTGAAATTTGATCCTCCGATCTCGAGGGTGTTTTGCGGAATCGGGCTTCTCACCACGTTGATGATTCTGCCGGTCTGGAGAGGGCTGCTCTGGCGTGTCATCAGCAGGGACGAAAATGCCAGCAGTCTCCGCCAGCGTGCCCTTGTCGTGGGATGGAGCCGTGATTTCTCGCGTGCCGTGCAAACCTTTACTGATGCCCCGGATCGACCCTTCGATATCGTTGGAGTGATCTCGCCCCCCGAGGGTGAGTTCCAGGAGCCGGTTCCCCCGCACATGCCGGTGATGGGATCTTATGAATCCCTCGAGGCGCTGCTTCAGCTCGGAGTCTGCCAGATGGTGATCGTGGCAGATGATGCCCTCAAGACCGGCACCCTGATGCATATTGCTTCGGTGTGTGAAAAGGAGATGGTGGAGTTCAAACTCGTTCCGACCTGCTTCCAGGTTCTTCTCAGCGGGTTGCACCTCGAATCAGTGGGCGGTATTCCCATCCTCGGGATTTCCCGACTACCGCTTCACTCGACGGTGAATCAGTATGTGAAGCGCTTCATCGATATTCTTGGCGGATTGGTAGGGCTCGCTCTTGCCGCTCCGGCGATTGCCATTTTTGGAATACTCATCTACCGCGAAAGCCCCGGACCGATCTTCTACCGCCAGCGGAGGCTGGGTGCGAACGGAGCCATCTTCGATATGGTGAAGCTGCGCAGCATGAAACTGGATGCCGAGACTGCCGGGGTTGGCTGGACCGTCAAAAACGATCCGCGATGTCTTAAGGTCGGCGGCTTTATGCGGCGCTGGAACATTGATGAGATTCCGCAATTCTGGAATGTGCTCAAGGGTGACATGAGCCTCGTCGGGCCCCGTCNNTCAAACCCGGCATCACCGGCTGGGCTCAGGTCAATGGTCTGCGCGGGGATACCGATCTTTCGGAAAGAATTCGCTTCGATCTCCACTACATCGAAAATTGGAACGTGATTCTGGACTTCCAGATCATGCTCCTGACATTCATCAAACGGGAAGGGGCTTGCTAGTCGGGTTCGTCGTTCCTTGTGCTTCGTTCTTTGTTTCGTGAACTTTATCCGACAGGTAATCGCCAACGATCAGGCCGAGATCGATGCTCCGGCCACTCCGATGCTGAAGTGGCTGCGCCCGCTTTTTGTCATCTTCCTTTTCTCCTTCGTCTTTGACTACAAGTCCCCTGATCTTGAGTTCGGGGCGGTATCAACCGGGGGATCGCTTTTTCAGTTCGCGTTCCTGGGAATCGCACTTCTCTCGGGAGGATTGACGACTCTGCTGGGACTCAGGAAGCTTCTCGTTCGGCCGGGCGTCTATGTTGTCTTGATGTGGTGGGGCTACGTCGTCATGAGCCTGACGGTGGCTTTTCTGTGGGACAACGAAGCCGGCCGCATCCTTCGTCTCTCGATTCCTCTCCTGCTTGTCGGTTTCGGCATCAATGCGACGCTCATTGTTGCCGCCAACGGGATGAGGCCGGGAGAGGCGGTTCGCTGGTTTCTCTTTGCCGCTCTCACCAATGTTCTCTGGCGATTCGGTTTCGGAGCGCTTGCTTCGGGCACTCCGCTCTCGGAGATTCGGATGGAGATTCTTAGCCCTGCCATGGGATTCCTTTTTGCCTGGGTCGGCTGCGCCTTTCTTCTGCGGCACAAGTTTACCTGGTGGAGTCTTGTCATCTTCGGTGTTCCGCTGGCCGTCGCGGCGATTTCGATCACCCGCAGCCTTGCCCTTCCCATCGTGGTCTCCTTCATGACCGGAACCTTCTGCCTGGTGCTCGCCTTGATCTGGCGAATGGTTGACCTTCGCTTTCCTTTCCGGAAAATCGGGCCGCTTTTTGCGATGGGATTGGCCATGGTCTTTGTGGTCGTCGGTGTTGCCCTGATCCAGCCTAACCTCGCGGACCGCTGGTATCAGCGCATGTTTGACAATCGCGGGGAGGGCGGGGCAACGACAGAGGATCTCTCGTCCCTCATGCGCAAGGCAGAGGCAAAATCGATGTGGGATATTCTGGCCAAAGATCCGCACAGTTTCATCTACGGCCGGGGACTTGGAGCCGCCTATTACTGGGATGAGTCCTACTACCCCGAGTTGTTCCTCGTCTACCCCAACGATAGACACCAGTTTCCTGATGAAATCTTCAGCGCGGGGCACAGTATCTGGACCTACACCCTCTTTTCGACCGGCTTTATCGGGATCGTGATCGTGCTCCTGTCATTTTTTATTCCGATGGGATTGAGCCTTCATGCCGCCCGCTTGAACTCAAAAACAGTAATGGGTCCGAGGGCGTGGGATTCGTTTCTCGTCTTCCTCCCGTTTATCTCGATGTGGGCCACTTTGAGTGAAAGCATCACGAGGAATCCATTCGACGAGCGATTCACCGGAGTGCTCTTCGGGTTCATGGTCGCATTGCCCCAGTTTTTCTACAATCGTGCGTTCTTCCTCCGCTATCGCGAGGCACTCGGTCAGGAGGCGACCCAGCTTATTCTCGATGAGGAAACGGCCGCCGAGATTGGAGAGACGGCGGTCGGTGCTCCCTTTCAGGGACGCACCCCGGTCGTTAAAATCGAGGGCGAGAGAGTCGGGGGACACCATCTCGTCGGATGCAGCTACTCCTTCGAATCACCGGCCGGCGAGAAAGCCCGCGAATCATGACGGTCATTGTCACAGTGTTACTCTCTCTGCTCTTCTGGGCTTGTCTTCTGCTCCTGGCTCACACGTATGCCGTCTATCCTGTCCTTCTGGGAATTCTCGCGAAGGGAAAAAAACTCCCCGGGGATCGTTTTGTTTCAGATCGTGATCTTCCGGAAGTGGCCGTCCTGATGGCGGTCTATAACGAAGAGTCGGTCATTGAAGCCACCCTCGATTCCATCCTCGCCTCCGACTATCCGGCCGGTAAGATTCGTGTTTTGATAGGGTCGGACGGTTCGACTGATCGTAGTGACGAAATCGTGAACCGCTTTCGCAGGGAGCATTCGAATCTGCATCTCACGGTGTTCGGCGGACGGAATGGAAAGATCAGAATCATCAATCAACTCGTCGGGGAGGCGCGCGCGCGTTTCGAGAATCCGGAATCGGCCGTATTTGTCCTCTGTGATGCGAATGTCGTCTGGTCTGCAGATCTCCTCCGCCGGCTCACCTCCCATTTCAAGCGCTCCGATGTCGGTCTGGTAGGGGCCGCGGTGCGGGATCCGGTTCGTCAACACGCGGGAATCGGAGATGAGGAGGAGGCCTACATCGGACAGGAGAATCTGGCCAAGTACCGTGAGGGAGTTCTCTGGGGCAAAGTGATGGGTGCCTTCGGTGCCTGTTATGCCATGCGATCCTCGCTTTTTTCACCCGTTCCGGCGAACCATATCGTGGATGACTTTTTCCTGACCTTCCGTTGTCTGGAACAGGGACACAAAGCAATCGTTGATCTTGAGGCGGTTTGTTTTGAAGCCGTCTCCATCGAGATAAAGGAAGAATTTCGACGGAAGCGGCGCATCGCGGCGGGGAACTTTCAGAATCTGAACCATTTCCGCCGTTTTCTGCTTCCCTGGAACAGTGACCTCGCCACATTCTTTGCCTTCTGGTCGCATAAGGGCCTGCGTTGGTGCGGTCCCTTCCTGCTCTTAGGGATCTTTCTTTCGCTCCTGATCCTCCCGTTTCTTCAATCCTTTTACTGGCTCCCGCTGGTCGGATTTCTGGGAACACTGCTGATGGGGGCAGGGGATCTTATCCTGAGTCGGAGACAAAGCGGGATTCAGGTAAAGCTGTTCCGCTTCGCGAGATATTTTTACTCAATGAATTTCGCGCTTTTCCTTGGATTTCTCGACTTCATGAAGGGGCCGCGAAACAGTGTCTGGGAACCGACGAAGCGTGCGACCGGTCCCGGGATGCAAACCGCTGGCCCGGAAAAAAAGGGACGGCCCGCTGAATTGGAAACAGCGGTCCGAAAATGAAACGGCCATCCATACTGGTGGCTCATCCCTGGATGGGGAGGGGCGGGTCGGAAGCGACTGCCATGTGGACCGTTGAGGCGTTGCAGGACGACTACGACCTTACCTTTGTCACCGCTTCGCGGGTCGATTGGGCGGAACTCAACCGTGTTTACGGAACCGCCGTCGACCCGTTGAAATTTCAGACCTTGAAGGCTCCGGTGCTTCCCGGCGTGAATGGACCCAATCGTCTCGTCTATCTTCAACAACGGTATTTCGGGAGATATTGCCGGAAGATTGCCTCATCTTTTGATCTCTGTCTCAGTGCCTACAATCCGATCGACTTTGGCCGGCCGGCGATCCATCTCATCGGTGATTTCAGCTTCAGTGAGGAGATGCGGAGACGTCTCAATTCCCATGCGACCGAATCTTTTCAGCATCGATCAGGTCTGCTCCGGCGTCTCTACCTGGGACTGGGCGATTGGATCGGTGGCCGGAGACCCCCTCTCTCCCAATGGGGCGGCCTGATTCTCGCCAACTCGGCCTGGTCGGCCCGACAGTTGGAGACTCACTTCGGAGTCTTTGGGGCAGAGGTGATCTTTCCTCCGGTCACTTTGCCCGTAAGTCCGGCAGGATCCGGGCACAGAGACCCGATGGGTTTTGTATGCCTTGGTCGTGTTGTTCCTGAAAAGGAGATTGAGCGTATTGTCAGGATTCTCCGCCGGGTGAGGGACTCGGGTTATCCGGTCTCGCTGCACCTCATCGGAGATCTTCAAGACTCCGATTACGGGCGGGAGCTTGCACGTATGATTGAGCCCGACCGTGACTGGATCATACCGACAGGATTCCTCGCCCTTGAGGCCAAATGGGAGATCCTCTCGAGTCGGACCTACGCGATCCATGCCTGCCGGATCGAAGCATTCGGGATTGCCGTTGCGGAGATGGCTTCGATGGGATGTCTCCCTTTCGTGCCCTCCACCGGCGGTGCCGGGGAGATCGTGCCGCTTCCGGAGTTGCAATATGGCGATGACGATGAGGCCGTGGTCAAAATTTTGACCATGCTCGAAAACCCGCGGAGAGTGAAAGAACTGGCGGAGGAACTTCCCTGCTTGATGGAGCGATTCGGCCCGCCTAACTTCAAGGTTCAACTCTCCCGGCATGTGATCGATTTTGCGGAAAGAGTGAGGGTGAGCGGAAAATGAGTTTGATCTTAAAAACCTTTCTTCAACTTACCGATCCGGTATTTTTTCGGAAGATGTGGCGAAGAGCTCTTCGGGGTTTCCGCTCATTTGATGACAAAAGCTCATCGAGCGAGCTCGACCATTTTCCGTCGCTCAAACGGGCCCTCGTCGTGGTGGCGCACCCGGATGATGAGACTTTCTGTTCCGGACTGCTTTTGGAATTAAAGGAGCGGGGTTGCCACATCACGATTCTCTGCGTGACGAGAGGAGAGGGTGGCCCCTGCGGTCCTCACTCACGCGAGTCGCTGGGAACGGTGCGTTCGGAGGAGATGTCCCGCTCCTGCAGGATCCTCGGAGTGGATGAACTGATCTTCCTTGGCCACATCGACCCGCTCGGTGGAAGTGTCAAAGCGTATGCACCCGACGTTTCTTCGGAAGACCTTGCCGCGCAGATAGGTCTCTATCTTGATCAAGTCGATCTGCTGGTTTCTCACGGAAGCAGCGGAGAATACTGGCATCCGGCGCATCTTCTTGTTTTTGAAGCGGTCAAGACGGCGCTTGAGATTTCGACTCAGCCGGGTCCGGCCTGGATGACATTTTTGGCCCGCCAGGTTGATCATCCTCTGCCTCGCCTCGTGAACTGGGACGACGCGGCCTTTCTGATGGTTTACAAGCCCAGGCATCAGGATGCCCGATTAAGCGCCCTCGCGTGTCACGAAAGCCAGCTCGATCTCTTTGGACAATTTGCCGGAGGTGATTACCGGGACTTTATCCGTCTGACTTCGAGGGAGGCCTATGCGCTGCAGCGGCAGGGTCGGTTAGAGATCCCTAAAGCGACTGATAAAGGCAAAGGCGAGGGGGATCATTGCTCCCACCGTTGAAACGAAGGCACCCAGAGCGAAGCGGAAGGGCTGACTGAAGGCCGAGGAAACGAGGACGGTGCAGGCCAGCACCACCGAACCGAGGACAAAGATTCCCAGCGGAGAAAAACGACGGTGCATTCCCGCCTTTTCCATCTGGTCTCTGAGAGGATCGAAATACTGATACGCGATCACCGCCACGAGAATGGGATTGAGTGGCGCATAGGCGGCCAGCGAGGGCATCGAAATAATCGCGTTGTAGATGGCGTGCGCAAAAACCACCGCCAGGTAGGAGACAAGGAATTCCTCCCATCCCCGGAAACCCCGCGCCAGCATGCGCCAGAGGTAATAGCCGGCCACACCCGTAAGAGAGAAGTGGAGAACATTGGCGGTGAGGAGGCGAATCCAGGCGGTGAAGGTTCCGGCACCCGCCTCGAAGTAGGCGAGATTTTCCTGAAAGGCGAAACCAAGTCCCGTCATCCCGGCGAAGAGCAGCATTTCAAGCGGGCTGCTTTTCCTCCGAAGGAGAATCGCGAGCGGGAGGAAACAAAGGAGCTTCAAGCTTTCCTCACGAAGGGCGACTCCGGAAAGGAAGTAGATGAACTGACCCAGTGGCGTATCGCCCTCGTGAAAGATGAAACCGAAGAGATCTTCCTGAATCATCACCGCGAAGAGCGTCAGGGAGGCGCTGACCATTCCCAGAAGAAAAGCGATGAGAGCCGTCGCAATCCTTCCGCGGGTTTGTTCGCCAAAAGCCAGGAGAATGAAGAACCAGATCGCCGCGGTGAAGACTGCGGGAATCACATAGGGCGATCGCATCCCTTGCCATTCTGTTGCCAGGACCGAGCGTGCAAGGGCGGGGTAGTCCCGCAAGTAGGTGAAGTAGCTTAGGAGATCGTTGGCTTCGAAGGCCCCCCGGAACGAAGCGTCATTGAGAAGCTTGCGAAGCAGACCGCTATCCTCTTCGAAGCGGCTGAGGAAGACGGCACTGCGGCGGGAGTAGAGCGAATCAGGGAAACGTTCTGCGGCGGAAAGATAATGGCGCAGCGCTGTTTTATGGTTCGCTCGCTTGAACTCAAGATCCCCCATGAACTCGTCGCGGTAGGGTGTCTCCGGTGGAATGGTTTCGAGTTTTACGAGGAAGGGAGCGGGATCCGGAGCATTGAGTCCTGCCCACCATAGACGCACCGGCTCAACAGAGGGGTCGTTCCGAAGATCTTCGAGGGAGGCTTCGATCTCTTCGGCAAAAAGGTTCTGTGAACCGTCTCTAACCAGGTCGGCACAGGTGAGGGTCTGTGACTCGGTCGGGACCGGACTGCCGAAACGGATCAGAGGGACCAGCGACTCCCTGTCGCCGGCGGCTATCATTCCTTCCCGAGTGAATCGGGACGGAGTGGCAACCAATGAAATCAGGAGCGCTAGAAGAACCGCAACCATTGTCACTGCCGCAGAAGCCTTGAGAAGAAAAGTGCGTTCTCGGGAAAGGCGGACGAGGTCCTTTGGGGAGGGCAGGGGCATTGCAGAGGAAGGAAACCCGCGACGATATGGCCTTTTCGCGATGGCGACAAGAGTTGCCTTTGCCGCCGAATCTCTCTAACGTGGCGAAATGAAGTGTCCTTCCCTTTCCCCCGTTTTCCTCGTCCTGACCGCGATTTCGCTCTCTCCGCTCGTCGGGACGGGAGCGCCGAAGATCAAACTTGAGCCTGTTTACAAGGGAATTGCGATTGAGAAGCCCGTCTCCCTGCAGGTTCCCGGTGATGGCACCAACCGCCGCTTTCTCGTCGAACAAACCGGGAAGATTCGTATTCTCCCCGCGGACGAGGGTGGATCAGAAGCGACGGTGTTTCTTGATATGACGAAGTCCATGGCTGTGGAAAAGGATTTCGAGGAGGGGCTTCTCGGTCTCGCCTTTCATCCCCGGTATAAAGAAAATGGCCTTTTCTATGTGACCTTCTCACGCCAGGGGCCCAAGCGTGTTGTCCTCGCTGAATTCTCCGTGTCGAAGACAGATCCCAATCTTGCCGATCCGGCGAGCGAGCGGATTCTTCTCGAAGTGCAGAAACCCGAGTGGAATCACAACTCCGGCAATGTCTTTTTCGGACCCAAGGATGGGATGCTTTACCTCTGCGTCGGAGACGGCGGCCTCAAGAACGGAGTTCACCAGCTCTCCCAGAAACTTACCAGCTGGTGCGGCAAGGTCCTGCGCCTCGATGTCGACACCCGCACCGCCTCACTTCCCTATGGCATACCCTCCGACAACCCCTTCGTCCAGACTCCGAATGCCTGTCCCGAAATCTGGGCTTTCGGATTCCGGAATCCCTGGGGCGCCGCGATAGATCCCGAAACGGGCCTTTTTTACCTCGCTGATGTCGGACAGGATCTCTATGAGGAAATCAATCTGGTGGAAAAAGGCGGCAATTACGGTTGGAATTTCCGTGAGGCGAGCCACCCCTTCACAACCCGGGATGCCATGATGGCGGCCCTGGGCCAGAAGTCCGAGCCACCCAAAGAGGCCGTCTTCATCGACCCGATTCACGAATACAACCGTGCCGATGGCTTGAGCATCACCGGCGGATTTATCTACCGTGGCAAAGCCATCCCCGATCTGGCGGGACATTTTCTCTACGGTGACTGGCGTTTCGGTAATCTCTGGGCGCTCCAGTACGATCCGGCCACCAAGGCCGTCGTGAACCATCAGATCGAAAAACCCGCCGATCCGGCGACCCCGACGACCCAGCCGACCGGCTTTTTTCCGGATGAAAACGGAGAAGCGCTTGTGCTCGACTGGCGCGGCGCCATTCACCGCATTGTTGCGGCTGAGTGAGGATCAACTTTCGGCCGGCGATTCTGCCAGCTGAGCAATCCGACGCCCGCGAGGGCAATGACCGCCCCGAAGAACTCGCGGGAGAGCTCCACCCGCGGCTCCTCCGCGGACATGCTTGTCTGGGTCATCGTGAAAGATTCCTCTCCGAAGAGGTTTTCGTAGAGCCCCGGACCGGTCCGGACCATTTCAATGAGGCAGGCCAGCGCGGCGAGAATGAGAATCCAGCGGGGGAGCGGACGGAAGAGAATGACGACAAAAAGCGCGGCGATAAGCAGGTAAAAGAGAAACCAGAGGGTCGCGTCGATGACCGAGGGGTGATAGTAGATGGCGGGGTCAATATCATTCCGCTGGAGCCAGGCAAACAAGCCGAAGAGAACGGCGAGAGCGATATTGACGAGGGAGAGCAGGGGGTGGCTTTTCATGGGAGGAGTTTTCGTGAGCTTACCATTCTACCCACGTGCCGGTCCCTTCCCGCTTCAAGCGGCAGGATGAAGGGCGGGGGGTGGGAGAAATTTCCCTTGTCAAAGGCTTGAATCCGCGCACATTGCCCCTCGCTCCTGCCGCAACCCGGGAGGAGTGAATTTTGGTAATGCAGCTGTAGCTCAACTGGATAGAGCACCTGACTACGGATCAGGAGGTTTGGGGTTCGAATCCCTACAGCTGCGCCACCGGATCTCGGGGTGTAGCGCAGCTTGGTAGCGCGCGTCGTTCGGGACGACGAGGCCGCAGGTTCGAATCCTGTCACCCCGACCACTTTCGCAAAGCGAAAGTGCTGGAGGAAAAGGGCAGGATGAAGAACGAAGTTCGCCTGCCACGTCGCGACAGTGATGGGAAAATGGTGAACGCAGAGAACGAAACCGCAGAAAGCGCGACGCAGGAGCGCTTTAATCCTGTCACTACACGGGATGCCCGCACCTGTTCTCCCGTAGTGAACTCATTTTCAATGAGTCAGGTCTGTGCCTCTTTCTGGTTTCCCGCTTGAGTTCAATCCAGCGACGAGGGATTCCGACCCTCTAAGTTGAACAGCTGCTCAAGAAGAGAGTCTCTACCAGTGTAACGATTTTTGGTTTTTTCTCTCTTTCTTATGTCCGTTGCCCTGCCCGTCCTCCAACATTCAGAATATTCGTCGCCTTTTTCGGGGCAGGTTTTCCGAGTGGTCTTGACGGGATTGGCTTTCTTTTCGGTCGCTTGCGGAGACAAGGAGGCAAAGACGGGCGGGCCCCCCGTGGACACAATGCCACCGTATGTGGTCGATGTGGTGACCCTCATGCCTCAGCGAGTTGAGGAGACCTTGTCCGCAACGGGAACTCTCGTGGCAAACGAATCTATTATTCTCCAGTCGGAGAGGCCGGCTCTGGTGAGGGAGATTCGGTTCGAAGAGGGGCAGATGGTGAAGGCCGGAGAGGTGTTGGTGTTGATGGATGATTCCGAACTGCAGCCGCAGTTGGAAAAGGCGACGGCGCAGCGCCGGATTGCCGAGACTCTCGAGAAACGGCAGGTGGAATTGTTACAGTCGAGTGGGATCAGTGAGTTTGAATACGAGCAGACCGTGGCGAACGTGAAGATCGCCAAAGCGGAGGAAGCCTTGATTCAGGCGCAACTCGAGAAGACCCGGATCGTGGCTCCCTTTGATGGAGTCGCCGGACTTCGGAAGGTCAGTGTGGGATCCTACCTGACCCCGGGTACGACAATCTGTACCTTTCAGGACATCGCCTCTCTAAAACTGGATTTCTCTCTGCCGGAACGATATCTCTCCTATTTAAAACTGGGACAGAAGCTGAGGTTTCGCGTCACGGGGAGGTCGGAGGCATTTGCGGCTGAGATCATTGCCATCGAACCCTCCATTGATGTGCAAACCAGAACCATGACCTTGCGGGCGAAGGTGCCCAACGACAAAACAAACCTTCTGCCTGGCTCGTTCAGCGAGGTAGTTGTCACGCTTGAGGAGCTCCCCGAGGCCCTCATGATTCCACCGATTGCCCTGATTCCCGGATTGAAGCAGCAAACCGTCCTGGTGCATCGCAATGGAGAGGTGGAAGAGCGCAAGGTGGTTGCGGGCCTGCGAACCGCAGATGCGGTGCAAATTCTGGAAGGGCTCTCGGCAGGTGATGAGGTGATTACCAGTGGCGTGTTGCAGGTGCGCAAGGGGATGAAGGTGGAGGTAAATCGAGTGGAGCCTCCGAAACCGGCGGGGGCTGAGGACGCGGAGTCGAAAAGTCCTCCAGCAGCGATTCCGGCGCCATGAGTCTTTATCAACTGAGCGTTCAGCGCCCTGTGCTGGCGACGGTGATGTCCATTGTCATTGTCATCTTCGGAGCGGTGAGTTTTGATCGACTCGGGGTGAGAGAGTTCCCGGCAGTGGACCCTCCGATTATATCCGTGTCGACGATCTACACCGGGGCGTCGCCCGAGGTCATCGAGTCGCAGATTACCGAGCCGCTTGAGGAAAATCTGAACTCGGTCGCAGGCATTCGCACCCTGACTTCGGTGAGTCGCGAAGGACGCAGCACCATCACAGTGGAGTTCGATATCGGCGCGGACCTTGAGGTCGCCGCGAATGATGTGCGGGACAAGGTCTCAAGCGCTCAGCGCGATCTCCCTCCTGATGCCGATCCTCCGACCGTGACGAAAGCGGACGCGGACTCCTCTCCGGTCGCCTTTGTTTCGGTCTACAGCCCGAGCCGGGATCTCCTTGAACTAAGCAGTATTGCGGACCGTCGCTTCAAGCCGATTTTGCAGACGATTCCCGGAGTGGCTGAAGTTTCAATCTGGGGCGAAAAACGTTATGCGATGCGGCTCTGGCTCGACCGGGATAAACTTTCTTCGTTCAATCTCACCTCAGTGGACGTGCGAAATGCTCTCGATCGTGAAAACGTCGAGCTTCCCTCAGGTCGGGTCGATGGCAATCAGGTAGAGCTGAGTGTGCGTGCGATCAGCCGCTTCTCTAAGCCGGAGCAGTTCAACGAGATGGTCATTCGCGAGAGCGGGGGCAAGGTGGTGCGCCTGCAGGATGTCGGGTATGCGACGATCGGTCCGGAGAACCTCCGTAATCTGATGAAGCACAACGGAGCACCGTCGGTGGGCGTGGTTCTGCGACCGCAACCGGGGGCGAATCAGATCACGATCGCTGACGAGATGTATCGGAGACTCGAGTTGATCAAGAAAGATCTCCCGGAGGACATTCAGGCTTCGGTGGGTTTCGACCTGACTCAATACGTGAGGGCCTCCATCACCGAGGTGGTGGAGACCATCCTTATGGCCGTGGGACTCGTCGTGCTGATTATCTTTGCTTTTTTGCGAACGGTTCGTTCTACCCTGGTGCCGGCAGTGGTGATACCGATCAGCCTGATCGGTGGTTTTTTTGTGATGTACGTCGCCGGTTACAGTGTCAATGTGCTGACCCTGCTGGCAATGGTTCTCGCGATTGGACTGGTCGTCGATGACACGATCATCGTTCTCGAAAACATTTACTCGAAGCTGGAGCAGGGCATGCCGGCCCGGCAGGCGGCGATCGAGGGGACGAAAGAGGTCTACTTTGCAGTGATCGCCACGACGGTGACTTTGGTGGCGGTTTTCGCTCCCATCCTTTTCCTGGGTGGCCTGGTCGGTAAGCTCTTTCAGGAGTTTGCCGTCGTCATTGCCGGGACCGTCGTCATCTCCTCCTTTCTGGCGCTCACTCTGGCGCCGATGTTGTGTTCAAAGGTGCTGAAAAATCATGAGCACTCAAGGTTCTACCATTGGTCGGAACCCTTTTACGAAAGGTTGACTTCGGGATACCGGAGACTGCTCGCAGGATTTCTAAAGGTGCGCTGGCTGGCGGTGCCTATCGTCCTGGTGTCCGGCGTCGCTATCTATTTTTTGTTCGGGCTTATCCCGAATGAACTGGCGCCACTCGAAGACCGTTCGAGGTTGAGGGTGTCGGCCACCGCGCCTGAGGGCGCGAGTTACGAATACATGCTGGACTACATGGATAAACTCAGCGATCTCGCGGCCGAAGAGGTGCCCGAGGTGGAAACCCTCATCTCGCAGACCTCACCGGGATTTGGCGGATCCAGTTCAGTGAATTCCGGATTCCTGCGTATCTTCCTCAAGGACGGGAGCGGGCGGGAGCGCTCTCAGGCGGAGATCGCTGAAGCGCTAAACGCCGCCTCGCGGAAGCTGACAGGGTCTCGTGTTGTGGTGATTCAGGATTCGACAATCAGTCTCGGTCCCGGCGCAGGATCCCGGCTCTCCCTCCAGTTTGTTCTGCAAGCGCAGGATTTCGCAAAAATTGAAGCGAAGCTCCCGGAGTTCATGGAGAGGGTGGAGGCGAGTGGAGCCTTCAGCCGCGTCGATGTCGATCTGAAGTTCAACAAACCCGAGGTTCGGGTGGACATTGATCGGGAACGGGCCCAGTCCCTCGGCGTATCGGCGCGGGATATCGGGCAGACTCTGAACCTGGCTCTCGCGGAGCAGCGTTTCGGTTATTACCTGCAGGAGGGAAAACAATATTTTGTGATCGGGGCACTGGTGCGTGAGCATCGAGATGAGAACGTCGACCTGCGCGACCTGACCGTGCCGAGCAGTTCAAACGGACCCGTGCGGATGGATAATGTCGTCAGCCTGACCGAGCAAATCAGCTCACCGCAGCTCTATCGTTTCAATCGCTACAGTGCCGCGACGGTGTCGGCCTCGCCGAAACCGGGAGTGTCGCTCGGGCAGGGAATCGAAATCATGGAGGGCATCGCGCGCGAGGTGCTCGACGAGAGTTTCGAGACCGATCTGGCCGGCGAGGCACGTGACCTGCGCGATACATCCTCAAGGACTCTGTTTGCTTTTGCGTTTGCCCTGGCCCTGGTCTACTTCGTCCTCGCAGCGCAGTTCGAAAGTTTCCGGGATCCATTGGTGATTCTGTTCACTGTGCCCCTGGCCCTGATTGGAGCTCTTGGAGCCCTCTGGTTCTTTGGGCAAACGCTCAACATCTTCAGTCAGATCGGGATCATCATGCTGATCGGCCTCGTCACCAAAAATGGAATTCTCATCGTCGAGTTTGCCAATCAACAACGTGCGAAGGGGCTGGGCATCCTCGAAGCGGTCACCGGGGCAGCGGCTTCGCGCTTTCGACCCGTCCTCATGACGAGCCTATCGACTATTCTGGGCATCCTGCCGATCGCCCTTGCCATCGGTGCAGGGGCGGAAAGTCGTCGCTCCATGGGCATCGCGGTGCTGGGCGGTCTTATTGTCGGGACCGTACTGACTCTTGTGGTGATCCCGGCTCTATACACGTTTATCGCAAGTCGTGAGCAAAGGCACACGGCCGACATCAATGACGGGGTGGCGATTGCCGACTGAAGGGCGAAGGCCTTGCCCTTATTTAATCTCGTGGCAGCCCTCGCCGAAATGGTAGGAGAGAGGAGATGCGTCTCTGCTTCGACCGATGAAATCTACCTATGACGTTATCGTTCTCGGAACCGGGGGCGTCGGCAGCGCGGCCCTCTATCATTTGGCCGCCCGTGGTCTCAGGGTCGCCGGACTGGATCAGTTTCCTCCGGCTCACGGATTGGGTAGTTCGCACGGGCAGTCACGCATCATCCGCAAAGCCTACTTCGAGCACCCTGACTATGTGCCTTTGCTGGAACGTGCCTATTTCCTCTGGGATGAACTCGGTCGTCGCGCCGGCCGGACCGATCTCTTCGAGCGCACCGGACTGATCCAGATCGGGCCGAAGGACGGGGTCGTGATTCCCGGCGTGTTGGAAAGTGCGGCGAGGCACGGGCTACGGCTGGAAACCTTGACGTCGGAAGAGGCGGGCGCACGTTTTCCCCAATACCGGGTTCCCGAAGGGTGTGCCGTGGTCTATGAATCCGATGCCGGGTTGCTGCGGGTTGAGGACTGTGTTTTGGCCTATCTAAACGCCGCGCAGGCAGCGGGGGCGGAACTGCGCACCGGAGTGACAGTTCATCGATGGCGCTCCCTCGCCGGGGGAGTGGAAGTGGAAACGAGCGCTGGTGTTTTTGGTGCGGGAGCGGTTGTCATTGCGGCGGGATCATGGGCTCCGCAATTGCTCGGAGAGCTGGGCATTCCTCTGGAAGTGCGCCGCAAACCGCTCTTCTGGCTCAAGTCGAACTCCCGTGCCCATCATATCGGCCGGGCCTGTCCCTGCTTCTTTTATGAACGACCCGAGGGGCAGTTCTACGGATTCCCGGAAATGGAGTCGGGAGGCGGCGTCAAGGTGGCCTGCCACACCGGAGGAGAGGTCATCACAGATCCGGCAACGGTCGATCGTCGCCTTGACGAAAGCGATCTGGCCGGGGTCCGGCAGTTCACGCGGGAGTGGTTCCCGGAGGTGGGAGCCGAGTTGCTTCGTCATGAGACCTGCCTCTACACGATGAGTCCGGACGAACACTTCATTGTGGATCGTCACCCCGGACATCCTCAGGTGGCTTTTGCGGCAGGTTTGTCAGGACACGGCTTCAAGTTCGCCAGCGTCCTCGGCGAGATTCTGAGTGATCTGATCGTCGATGGCGGGACGGCACTGCCGGCTGAATTTCTTGGGGTGAACCGATTCGGGTGAGGGTGAAAAACCTCCCGAGGGGCTCCACCGCAATCCGCAAGTGCGTGAATTCTTTCTTTGGCGGTTTTCTGTCAGTCTTCGCGGCATCATGAGTTTTCGCTCTTTCCCGCCAGGCCTCGTCTTTCTGATCGCGGTTACGTCGTTGGCTGCAGAGACTCCGCCAGCCAAACCCAAACCGGAGTTCCAGTATCAATCCGGAGACATCGCCGTCCCGGCGGCACGGGCGGAGGAAGCGAAGGTGACAAAATTTGATGCATCCACCGTAGCGGCGGCGCGGCAGTACCTCGACGACGGAGCGCTCTCCTGGGTGCGGGAAAAATCGTGTATCAACTGTCACACAACCGGTCCCTACCTGAGCGAGCGTCCGGCCCTCTCGCCGCTTCTCGGAAAACCGAATGAAGAGGTGCTCGCCGATTTTATCGAGTCCATTCCTCAGGGACCGTCCAAGGAGGCGGAGAAAAACGGCCACCGCTATGTCTCAGGCTCGTGGACGGCGGTGTGGTGTGCCCTCGGTCTCGCCGAGTGGGACCGGCATGTGAATGGCGCCCTCTCACCGCACACTGATGAAGCGCTGAAGCAGATGATCTTGCGCCAGTCGCCGGATGGTTCCTTTGTCAGTTACGGCGAAGTGGAGATTCCTCACATCACGACCGATTTTGAACTGACTCTGCAGGCAGTGCGCGCCCTCGTCGCCGCTCCCGGCTGGCTTGAGGGGCAGAAGGATCCTGATCTCCTCGCCCGAATTGGAAAAATGAAAGCGTGGCTGCGCGATGCGGAACCGCGCAATGATTTTGATCGTGTCCTGCGCCTCCAACTCGCCCATTACATGCCCGACCTCGTCACTCCTCAGGATAAGGAAGCAGCCCTCCGGCTTCTTTCTGAAAAACAGCACGAAGACGGTGGCTGGTCCACCCGTGACATGTCGGCTGTGGAGGACTGGCACTTCGAAATGAGTGAAACCGTCGTCAAGCTTATCGCCAGCCTCCCCGACGCCGCAAATCCGGAGAGCGATCCCTACATGACCGCGCTCGCCATCGTTCTGATGCGACAGAGTGATATCCCCGCGAGTGATCCCCGGATCCAGCGGGGAATCGAATGGCTCAAGCGCGAGCAACGGGTCTCAGGCCGCTGGTGGATGCACTCCCTCTACCGGGGCAATTACCACTACATCACCTACATCGCGACCGCCCAGGCAATGAAAGCCCTCGCGCTATGCGGGGAGATTTGAAAATGCTGAAAACCTGAAATGCTGAAATGCTGAAATGCTGAAAACTTGAAACTTGAAACTTGAAACTTGAGCCGGAGCGCAGCGAAGACAGACGGAACGAAGTGAAGTCAAACCTGAAACCTGAAACTTGAAATTTGAAACGGCTACTCCGTAGCCTTTTCCTTTTCGCGATCCCATAGAAAAGCCATCGCGATCACGCCGATCCAGGGAGCGAGACCGGCCATGGCCATTCCGAGATCGAAGGAACCGGTTTCATCAACGAGACGGCCGAAGAATTTGTGCATCGGTGAGGACACGGCCCAGACCCAGGTGCTGAGCAAGCCGGTGAGTTTCCCGACGTGGCGGGTGGAGAGTTCCTGGACAAAGCTGTAGTAGCAGGGAAAAAGGGCGAGTGCACCGGCCCCGACCACGAGAATGGCACCCATGAGCGGCCATCCCTTCGGCAGCCAGAGGAGGAGGACACTGAAAGACGTGAGGAAACAGGCTCCCGCATAGACTCGTCGCCTCGCGACATGGGCGGAGACGGCGAATTTTCTCACGAGCCAAAGCGAGACAAAGCCGGCCGTGATACAGCCGATGTCCGTTCCGATGTAGTAGAACGAGTTGAAGGCGAGGGCCTCGGTCTCCGGATACCCTCGGCCCTCCTGAAGGAACTTGGGCAGCCAGACCCGGAACAAATGCCAGCAGGTTTGCGCGCCGAGGATGAGAATGGCGAGAGCCCAGAAACGTCGGCTCAGAATGAGACTCCAGGTGCTTTCACTTGCAGCGTTTGCGGCCGGCATCGGAACATCCAGCTCGGTCTTTCGAATGGAGAGAAACCAGAGCACTACCCAGAGCAGTCCGATCGCACCGATCACCTGAAAGGCAAAACGCCAGCTCGAGATGTCATCGGTCATCAGCCAGATCATCAGGGGAGGCGTGACGATCGCTCCGATCGAGGCTCCGCTCTGAAGGACGCTGTTGCCCATCGTTCGATCTTTCGGTTCGAGAAGGGCAAAGGTGGTCTTCAGGGCACAGGGCCAGTGACCTGCCTCAAAAAATCCGAGGAGAATGCGACAGCTCAGAAGTGGCCAGTAGCCATCCGTGTGGGCCGAGGCGATTCCCATGAGCGACCATCCCGTCAACACGATGGGATAGAGCCAGTAGACGCGGAATCGGTCCGCGAGAAAACCAAAGATGAGCGAACCGGCCGCGAAAGCCCAGCCAAAGGCGAGTTCGAGATCTCCATACTGTTCCTGGGACAGCTGGAACTCCGTCGTGACCCGCGTCGCCGCGTTGGCGAGGGTCTGTCGATCCATATAGTTGATCGTCGTCGCAAGGAGGAGGAGACCGCAAAGGTACCATTTCCAGCTGGCGGAGCGCTTCGGGCCGGACTCAATAGGGTCAATCGTGGGATTCATCAGTCTTAGGTCTTCTTCACGGGCCGGACTCAGCCTTCCCAGCTTTGTCCGTCCCAGGCAATAACGCGGTTGAGGAGATTCACGATTTTTTCGGTAAAACAGTCGAAAAGTATTTCCCCTTTTTCCGCGCTCGCTTCCCTCGGATCACCGACGTGACCCGGTTCGCTGCGATCCGACATGATCCATCCGCGCGAGGCTGGTTCGAAGGAATTGCCAAAGGGGACTTCTTTGGTGCGTCGCGGATCACCGACCAGTTCAGGCCGCAGGCTCATGACCATGCTCGTTTCCCATTCGCAGGCATGCCCCATGACCCGTTGCCGGATCCCGGGGTGACGCAGCCAGGGTTCCGCCCCGAGGTGCCAGTAGGTCGCAAAGAGGAGCAACAGTTCGGAGCGGTCGCGATAGTGTTGACGTGTTTCAAAGACCGCCTGCTTCCCCGGAACGTCATTGCCTCCATGGCCGTTGAGAAAGACCAGTCGGGTGAATCCGTGGTCGACGAAATTTTCGAGGAGACCGTTCAGGAGATCGAGGTAGACCCGGGGGTCCGCCGAGAGGGTTCCGGGAAAGTCGAGGTGGTGGTGCGAATTGCCCAGCCACATCAGGGGTGCAATCAGAATCCGTTCGCCCAGGGCCGCCTCCGTGCGCCGCACGAGTTCATTCGTGAGCAGGCTGTCCGTAAACACCGGCATGTGCCGCCCGTGCTGCTCCAGAGCGGCGAGAGGAAAGATGACGGGGGTGTCGCGACTGAGACGGTCAACCTCGGTCCATTTCAAATCAGAGAGAAACATGCCCGAGAGTGAGCCAAAAGGTCACGCGTCCGGCAAGAAATTGTTTTCCGGATTCAGGGGTGCCGGGAGCTTGAAAAAGAAACCGAAGGCGGGATCGAGGGACGTTTGGTTGCGGAAAACGTTAAAGGCCCGACGAAGGCGAAGCCGTTGTCTGCACCGTCGTGTTGAGCGCGCAGTCGGTGTCGTGTCCGGAGATACAGCCGCCCGAATCTACAAGTGCCAAAGCAGCCTTTGCAATCATCGCGCTCTTCCGATTAGCGCGGTAGCTGGCCCTCGCGATGCACGTCGCGAGACAGGAATAAACACTTAGCGCCTCGTTTCCGTATGCGGAGACAAGCACGCCGCAGAGCACTAAGAGCACGGCCAGAATCCAATCATCATACCAATTCCGATGGGATTCAGTTTTTAGGGTTTCAATCGCCTGCCTCCGCGAAACAACGGAGTTTTGATGTTTTACGATTTCTTCAAGCATGTGTTTCCTTGGCACAAACGTGGAGGCATGGTGAGCCCGATTCGGGAGCACGGCCTTGAGGGGAGGATAAGAATTCGAATCAGGGAAGTCAATCAACTCGCGACGGGATCGGGTTTGCTATCGCCGGCGTTTTGTTCACATTGCGGTTGAGTCCCGGCGCTGGAAGGAAAGGACAGCGCTCATCCCTATCCGATGATTAGCGAAATAAGCGTTGCCAGCCCTAGCAGAACTCCGACCCCGATGCACTCAGGGATAAGGGATTCCGGGGAATCACCCCACTCAAGTTCAATTTTCCCGAAAGTTACTGCCTTCACGGTGATGTATCCCACCCAGCCGCAGATGGTGTTGAACACAATCTCAATGACTAGATGGATTACCCACATGACTTCATCGCACGACCGTTGAGGCATGGCGAGCCCGACCCGGGAGCGCGAGCTCGATTGAAGGTTAAGGATTCGAATCAGGGAAGTCAATCAACTCGAAACGGGATCGGGCGTGCCTTCGCCGGGTTGTTCGCTCCGTATTTGCTTCGTCGTTAGGGTCAGTATCGAAGCTCGTAGTAGAGTCCGTAAGTAATCCCACCCACTATCCCCAGAGCTGAGATAATCGTGCCAATCTCAAAAGTGCGGTAAAACCCAAGTAGGCCCCACACCCAGCGGAAATGGAAAAGCATCCCAATCCCCGAATATGCGAGTGAAATTGCGCGAGCGGATTTACCACTGACTTCAAGGTCGACACCATCGCCAATCCAGAGTGCCTCTTGGGTGATCCATCCACGGATGCCGAAATACAAGATCACGTATGGGAGAATAAGTCCGAGAAGGGCAAGTTTGAATGTGCCGCCAGATGGAGCGAACGAAAAGTTCTCAGCCGATAAGGCGGTGTCGTAGTTCCACGGCCAATTCATTTTCTAGAGCGAACGTAGAGCGCATGGAGGGCTGAAAGCCCTTCCATGACGCGATTTGTTAGGGCGTCATTTTTTGAGTTCGGAAGCTGGCGATCGTCGAGTGAAGGAAATCGCCAAGCTTAGAAGCGTCTGACTCCGAACGAAAAACAATCTTAATCTGTCTTTCTGCGGTGGGATTCCCACAGCCCATATACAACTCGCATTCTTCAAGCGGAAAGCGAGAATTGAGGTTGAGCATAACCAAGTCGCCGAGACGATCGAGGCGCGGCGGATCGCTGTCTAGTGCCAGGATAGGAAAGCGCCAACGCCCGTGAAACTTTTTTGGTGTGGCCATCTGTCGCTCGATGATGAGCTCTCTGCGCAAAAACCGAAGTTCCTGTGTGTATTCTCGATTGCCCGAATTCGACGGAATGAGCACGCCGTTGGCCGGCTCAAGAAGTGAAGCAATCTTCTCAACGGTCTCTGCGCCTAAACGGACAGCCTCAGTCGAAGTCTTGACGAAATGGGGAGCGATCCACGCTTGAAACTCTTCGAGAATGTTTGGCCGTCTTAAGAGAGGACGAGCGATCGGGATAGGCAAATAGCACTGCCTTAGATTCACTGACTCGGAACCAGAAAATCTTCGTTCGACTGTCACGGCGTCAAGGTAGTCGCGGCAGACCAAATTCATCCATGAGACGGGATCAGATCGGATCGGCATAAATCGAATCAGATTCGGGGCTAGATCAGACAATCTTGCAGAGTAGCGAGAGTAAGTCCTTTCGTTCCTACCGGGCAAAGATGTCTCTTCGATAGAAGTTAGGGTCTCTGCCCCTTCATCAATTTTCACGATGAAACTGGAAGAGCCGCCTTCGCCCTTCTCTTTGCGGGCGCAATATCTGAGAGGTGATTTCATATCTGGCCCTAACGTCGAGACCTGGCAGACCGATCCGGGAGCGCGGCCTCGATGGGAGGATAAGGATTTGAGTCAGGGAAGTCAATCAACTCGCGGCGGGATCGGGCTTGCCATCGCCGGGTTGTTGGGCCGTTGTCGCGTAGTAGCTCTCGAAAATCCCTCTTCCATTGAATCGTCGGGAAAGTTCCTCACCGTCCAAGGAAGAAGCGAAGAATGGGTCCAAGACTGCGGCGTGATCGAGAAGTGCTTTTCCGTCTGATTCTGAAACACCTTCAAACTCGTGCGCAAACAGACTAAAACCGAGTCCAAAGGCCCAACAGAACTCCGGGTCATCCTGTAAGAATGCCACCTGGGCCCGGAAAATCTCAACGAAGCGCGTGCGATACCGGTCGGTGGGAATATCTCTGTTCAGTCGGAGGTGCTCAGCAACAGCATACCAAAGGTTGAATCCAAGGCGGATCACCGTCTCAGAGTCGTCGTGACCCTGAGCGATACGTTTCTCGAGTTCATCAATCGCGGCTGGATACGACTCCGTGACCTCAAGCTGATGAATCTCCTTTAGCGGAAGTGCCGTCATTTTTGGCCCAACGTCAGGTCGCTGGCGACGGCGAAGCCGTTGCCAGCCGACCAGTGTTAGGCCGGTCAGAATTCGTTAAAACTGAATATTCCGGGCTCATTTTCTGGCGAAATCATGAACATGTTTATGGCAGGACAAGAACGGCCGCCTTCTGGGTTGAGAATCTTCCCCTTCTTCTCTTCAGTGTAAACCACAAGGACATCATACGTGACGACAACGCGCTTCGGGTTGAATGCGCGAATAGACTCAGGCAACTGGTCGAGCGCGACCGTGCCGTTGGTCGTTTTGGTAATCACAGCAAGCGCATCTTTGAGAAGGTGAGTTTTCGGCTGGGGTGGCGTCTTCGGGGCCTCACTCGTCGGGTCTGACTTAGTGCAACCCACAATCGTGAGGATGATGACTGCTGAAACTAGCGATTTGAGTATGCGCATGTAAGTGGGGCCTAACGTTCAAGAGGTGGCAGGCGAAGCCTTGCCACTCTCGCCTAGTTCTGTTTCTCCGTTTCCATTTTGTCGAGTGCCCGGTTGATTTCACTGGGTGTCATCAGTGCCGTGATTGCGAAGAAGACCGTCAAAGAGAATGTCACGGCTCGCAGCGCACTGGTTAACCGTTGGCACCGTCTTAGTTCGGTCCAGATTCCGACCGAGAATGTGACAACGGCGAATAGGAGTGCCGAGACCGCCGCCGGATAAAACCACGATGCGGGGTGCAACCGCTCACCGGGAGGAAAATCTGTCGTGTAAAGAAAATATGATCCCGCCGTGGCCGAGACTCCGATGAGGACTTGCAGGCAAATCGTGGAAAACGAGGGGGCGAAGCGCCGTGATCGTCGGTTGCAGAAGATCTCAATCGGGAGTGCAATCAAAATAAAAATGGCAAATCTCGGGAAATGAAGGCCAATCGTGGGCCGGATAAGCAAGTCCCATAGTGTGGTTGCTTCCATCGATGATTCGTCCAGCCGCGCTTTGTTTTGGGTTGGTACTATGGGCATGCCGGTTCTATCAAGTCCGGAAAGATCAAATATGCTCTCAATGATTTTTTGGATATGACTCAATCCTCGTTCCTCCGAATCATAATCAGGCGACCACAGCGAGGCAAATACCTTTCCGTAGGAAAGGTGAACTGAGGTCCCATCCTGCCCCTTCACCTTGTCCGACGACACCTTTTCCCAATCGACTCCTTCCAATTCCTTCTTCAGTTCTTGCAGCGCCACTGGCGGGATTTGAATCTGCCGTGACACTTTCTTTTTGCCTCTGGAAGTGGTCGCCACTGCCAAGGCACCATCGGAACCAATGGAAATCTGTATATGGCGGTTTGGAATCCGCAAAGCATTGGAATAATCTAGTGATACGAGAGGTTCGGCCGCGCGTGCTGACGTGGCGGCGATCAAGAAAAAAATGGCGACCACGAGTCTCATGTTTTCACAGAACGTCTGAGCGCTGGCACCCGCTACCGGGAGCGCCGCGTCGCAAGAGGGTAAAATGTTCGAGTAAAGAGGGTCATTTCAACTCACGGCGGGGTAGCGGGTTGTCCAGCCGCGCCTTGCTCGCTTTTGGATTTCGTCTCGTAGCTCCTGAGATCGATTGCCTTCCCTTCAAGCAATATGCCCTTTGGTATCAGTGATCTCAATTCAAGGTGAAACTCCACTACATAGGGCGTGTCAACGGGATCGTTTTCGTCCGTCTCTACCCAGCGTGCAAACGGAAATTCGATGTTGATCTTATTGATCTTGAACTCCTGGTATGGCCCTTCAGCCGCCCCGTTGGGAACCTCTGGCAATCTCTTCGGCTCTGGTACAAAGGAACCGATTAGGATGATGCCCTGATCCCAGGTTATCCCCTGGGGATCCTTCTTCGGTGCAAGCGAACCCCAAATTCCCTGCTGTCCAATGAGAGCGTTCAAAATCGCGACGGATGCCGCATCAGAGTCCTTCGATAGAACGATCGTCGTGTTCTTGCCCTCCGCATTTGCAACTTCGTAAGGGTGGACAGTCGTGGCACCTTCGAGGCGATGAAACCGGAATCGGGCGTCATCAGCAAATGCCATTGCGACGGTGCATTGTAGCCATGCGAGGAGAAGGAGGACGCGTTTCATTTTTGGACCGAACGTTTAAGAGGTGGCAGGCGAAGCCTTGCCACCCTCGGCGTGTTCGCTCCGTGTGGCGAAGGGAATGTCGTGGATTGTAGAGGCCTGGTCGTTGAATGGAGTCAGCGTCACCTGATACTCCTTCCGCCCACAGCGAGGAGGAGCAAACTGGTCCATGCCGTCGTAAGGGAACATTTGATCTAGCCTTGCGAAATAGTCACCCGTCGGAATATCGAGTAGAACGTCGCTGAACTTTGGATCTAGGTCGTCATAGTAAGGCAAAGTAAGATCCTCAAACTGTGCGCAATTTGTCAAACCGCCGCTGTGACCTGAAAATACGACAGGCCCTGTGACCTTGAATCGTTGGAAATGTGGCGGCATATGAACGGGAATTGGTGAAGGTGCCTCAGTCTGAACTCGGATCCAAATCTGCCCCGCAGGGGTAGTCCAAGGAATTATCGTTGCGCGACGCATCTCCTCAAGCAGTCGATTCTCAAGATCCGAATATTCCCAGCTCTCCGAGATGAATCTACGGTAGGTGTTGACGTCAATAAGCGCCACGAATCCCCCGTAATCTGTGGAAAGGCGACCGCTTAGGCTTTGCTTCATTTTCAGAGCGAACGTCGAGGCATCTCAGCCCAATCCGGGAGTAGGGCCTCGATTGAAGGATAAGGATTCGAATCAGGGAAGTCAATCAACTCAAAGCGGGATCGGGATTGCCATCGCCGACGTGTTCGCTCCCCAGGCTTCCAGTCAAGCGGGATCGAAGGGTTGGTAAGAGGTTACGAACTCTATGAAGGGAAACGACGCGCCTCTGCGACCAATCTCTCGGATCATCTCGGAGCTTTCATAAATGAAGACATCATCTCCGGAAATCGCATCCCGGTGAGCTTGATCAAGTTCCGACTCGTCCACCAAAGAGCACGTTACAATTCCGCAATCCTGAAAATATTCTTCTCCGAGGCCGCGGGTTCGAAATGCGACGAGAGCAAGATGCTGTGAATCGATCTTCATCTTAATCAGATCGTGGTCCCAGAGTCGTTCGTCTTCGGATTCCTGCGGCTGGCCGCGCATCTTTGCAAAGAACATGATTTCCGAGCGAACGTCTAGCTCATCCACGGCGGGGAGGGAAGCCCGAATTCAAACTGGAGCGTTACCCGCCGTTGGATGGAGCGTCTTGTTGTGCCTTTGTTGTTAGGTTGTCATTCGGAAAGTGAATCGACGATACTCTCCAGTGCATCGATCCTCGCAGGATTCTGAGTCTGTTCAAGTTCGGCTCTCACCGCCGCCAGCAAGCCCTCCAATTCGGTGGGTGTTGCGTGGCTGAGTTCGGCAAACACTGACTCAAGAACTCGGATATCATCGTCTTCTCGATCATCTGAACCCTCGACGACAGCGAGGTAAACGATCGCCTCAATCAGTGCTTTGTGTAACGCGCTCATGATCAGAAACGGCAAGCCAGAAGCTCTTGGGTTGCTGGATCCTCGACTTCAGCCTGCCAATAGTGGGGATCGTTAATGTCGCGGAAAGTCAGATCGCCATGCTCCTTCCACGCGGAGGTTCGAAATGGCGCATCTAGAATAATCAACCGCCTCATCGTGCCCCAATTGGGAGCGGACGTCCCCTCGACAATCTTCGCTCCCGCATCGAGCTCCGCCATCAAAACGGCCTGCAATGCGTGTGAGTCGAGTGGCTTCATTTCTTTGGCACAACGTGGAGGCCTGCCGCCCTCTACTGGGAGCGCGCCTCCGACTCTGGTTGTGGATTCGAATTACCCTGTGGTTTCGACTGCGGGGCGGTAGCGGGTTGGTCAGCGCCGTGTTGTTCGCTCGCGGTAGATCGTCGACGCTCTACTGCGACCCGAGCCATCTCGGCAGCAGTTGAATAGGCAATTACCCACCCGGCAGTTGGAATGTAGCAAAGAGAGGAAGCCACTAAGACAGTGGAAACTAGAGTTAAAATCGCGCCTATCCAGTCGAGTTTCGGGATCCAGGTAAAGAAGAGACCAAGGCCCAAGGGAATCCAAAGCAATAACCAAAGCTTCGATCCAATCCAAATTGAGTGAACGAACTGCACGGCACTAAATTCAAGTGCGTATTTCTCGCCGATAAGCTTGCATGCGTCCCTGAACATCTTTTGGGCAATGAAATCGGAAAACTGGATCCCAACAGCGAGAATGAGAAAAAGAAGAGTGGCCGAGATTCTCCAGTGCAGTGATTTCATTCTTTGGAGCGAACGTCAGGTCGCTGGCGACGGCGAAGCCGTTGCCAGACGACCCTTGTTGATGCCATCAGGTAGCAAGTTTCGATCGATTGAAAGAACGCCAATCACCTGTGCTCCCGCCTTGCGGGCCTCACTCCAATCTTCTTCTGAGACGAAAACCCGAACAAACTCCTCGTTCAAAGGTTCATCGTTACCGGCCGCTAAAATTGCGGGCAATTTATTGTCTTCGAAGACCGATATGCAGAGGTTTGGTTTTAGATCGATATCGAATCGGCTTTGTTTAAAATTGTCCGCGTAGAACCGTCGGACAGAGTCGAGGGGGCAGTCCGTCACAAAGAGAATTCCGATCCGGTCATGCCCATTCGGATGAGGACGCAAATGGACGATCCGAGCGTCGGGCGGAAGAAATTTTTCGAGGGTCTCTTGGTTGTTGGCCGGGAAGTTCAAATCGGGTTCCTTTCTATCGCTATTCTGCATCAACGTCAAAGAGCAGGCGATCCACTACCGGGGGCGAGTGTTCGATGACAGGGTTGAGTTTGAATTGAGTTTTGATGGCAACTGGGGGCGGGTAGTGGATTGTCCTGCCTCGCCTTGTTCGGCATTTTGTTATTCGATTTTTGGGAGGTAGTTTGAATAATCGCCCTGATCTTCACTGAGCACTCCATCTTTAATAGTTCCGTAATACTGATAGTCATCATCTGAAGGTGTCCCGAACAGCAGCGGTGCGAACGACAGTCTTCCAGATGGATCTACCTTGTAGGCTGTGGGCGGGCGGACAATAATCTCGGATGCCGTATGGTCTTTCTTCAATATCATAACAACTTTGACCTCTTCATTGAAGGCATATGATCCGAAATAATCAGTTGGATTGGAGACAGGCTCTAGGGAATCAATTGTTTCAACAAATTGGCCAATGATAGATTCTAATTTTGGATTCGGTGACAAACACAAAATCGAAGATAAATAAATATTTAGCAATATTGAGATTGTTAGAACTATAGCTAGAGTCTTCATAGCAATCTTGGTCTCTCGGCCGAACGTTGTTTAGCCACAAAAATTTGTGGGCGAATTTGATTCGTACACAAATTCCTGTGGACGAATCAAAAAGAAAGTGTTCAAATGAGTATTAAATGGCGCACCTCTCATGAATACTTCCGATTCTTCAAATTCCTCTCCCGAAGTCAAGCCCTGGGTCCGACGGGTGGTTGAAGCTTCCGGGGTCGAAATGCCGCAATCCGAACGAGGGGAGGCCACGCTTGGTTGGTGGGGGGTGGAAATGGCCCGCTTCCTCCACTTCTGCCGTCGCTTGCCCGCGGGCACGGAACTCCCTGCTGCTCTTGAGGGTTACGGCCGGTTTTTGAAGTCGTCGGTCCCGGCACCGTTGGAGTGGAGGCTGGATCAGGCGAGGGAGGCCCTGCGTTGTTTTCGGAAAGGCATTGAAAACTGGTCGATTCGTCCGTTGATCCCGAGGGAGGGCGACGATGGAGAGGTGCAAGTCGAGGTCACTTTCCGCACCCGCACTCGCGGGGCCGATGCAATTGAAGGAGACTGCGACAGCGCGGCCTTGCCGCCCGCTGTTCTAGACACGGACGGCGAGGCTCTCGTGGCGATGGCGGAGCGGCAACTGACGGTGAGGCGCTATGCCCGGCGCACCGCTGAGACCTATCTAGGCTGGATTCGACGATACCTCTCGTGGGCGAATGAGAGGACGTTGCGACCGGACGATGGTGGTGCAGTGAAGTCATTTCTTGAGTCTCTTGTGCTGGAACGAAGGGTGAGTGCAGCCACCCAGAATCAGGCGCTGAGCGCCTTGCTTTTTCTGGTGGAAAAGGTGATCGGCGGCGAACTCGGTGAGATTGACGCGGTGCGGGCGAAACGCTCGCGGCATCTGCCGGAGGTGCTCAGCCGCGATGAGGTGAAGCAGCTTCTCGCGGCTACCGAAGGAATCACGGGGCTATATCTTCGCCTCCTCTACGGTACGGGGCTTCGACAGATGGAGGGTCTGCGCCTCCGAGTCAAGGATGTGAGCGTGGAGCGTCGGACGGTGATGGTGCGGAGCGGCAAAGGGGGGAAAGACCGGAGAGTGATGTTGCCCGAGGCTCTCATACCCGAAATGAGACGTCATCTTGAGTGGGTCGAGATCCTGTGGAAGCGGGATCGTGAGGAAGGTGTCGAGGGCGTCTGGATGCCCGAGGCACTCGACTTGAAGTCTCCGAATTCCGGAAAGACGCTGGAGTGGCAGTGGCTCTTTCCGTCAGGACAACTGAGCGAGGATCCGGTGGCGAAAGTCGTGCGTCGCCATCACCTGCACGAAAACGGCGTGGCGTATGCCTTGCGGGCAGCCAAAGAACGGGCAGGCATTCACAAGAAGGTGGGTTGTCACACCTTGCGTCACAGTTTCGCGACCCATCTCCTCGAGGCAGGTGCGGACATTCGCTCGCTTCAGGATCTGCTGGGGCACAAAAGCGTGGAAACGACGCAGATCTACACGCACGTGACCAACGGTGGCGGCATCGGGGTGAGGAGTCCACTCGATTTCTGAGACGAAACCCGCGGGGAAATTGTGCTACCGACAATTCTTCGTGTGGCGCGGTAACAAATTCGGACATGTGAGCCGAATCTCAGAGACAAACTACCGTTTCCTCCCCTCAATGCGAAAGAAACAGCGGAATATCACCGCGTGTAATCAGGGATTTGGTGAAGTTCCCCACAAAGAGATCTTTGACCCGGTTTCTGGCCTGGATGCCGAGGGTGACGAGATCGATTCCCTTTTCGTCGGCGAGGAGTTCGTCGTAGGCTGTTTCCACGTGGCTGTCGCTGCTCCATCGGGTGATCTTTGAGAAGCCGTGCGCGCGCAGGAGCAGTTCCGCGTTGCCGAGGAGGAAGTCGGTCTGCGGCTGGGTCTTCTCCGCCACGAATAAAATGAACTCAGGATCGAAGGGCAGGGCGAGCGGGATCAGGTCATGAAGGGCCCGGGCCGACCCGATGCTGCCGTCAAAGGCGACCACGACTTTTTCCAGTTTCTTCATCCCGGTGGCGGGAACGGCGAGGACGGGAGGAGCGGTGTGGTCGAGCAGGTCGTAGAGGGATTGTCCGCTCGATCCTCTCGTTTCGAAGTGGAAGGAGGTTTCGAGACCGGTCACGATGAGATCGTAGAAAATGGCCGAGCCGATCAGCATCTCCGCCGGAATGCCCTCATATTCGGTTTCGCGGTGGGCGACTCCGGCCTTTTCGCAGGCAGTCGCGCAACGTTCGAGGCATTCCTTTAGGACATGATCGGCATGATTGATCATCTTCTGCACCTCGTCGACCATCATGGGATAGTAGGGGCCGATCGCCGGAACGAGGCTCGCCCGGATCTCGGGAGAATCGAGAACAGCCACGGCGGAAATCTGGGCATCGTGTGTTTTGGCGATGAGACAGGCAGTTTCGGTGGCTCCGTCGGTAAAGACGGAGGGATCGACGGGCAGGAGGATTCTTCGGATGGACGCCTTCATATGGGATCAGGATGAACTATTGGGAGAGGATGTTCTAGGCAATACTTGCGTATCATGAGGCACTGATTGCTTTGCGGGGCGGTCCGGGTTGCTCCGGTTCATAAATCGGAGAAATTCCGGGGCGGTCATGCCTTCAGGTGTTATTCTCCGTTTTATCGGATGAGGCGGTGATCTGCCAGACGATTCTTTCCTCCCACTGATAAAAGGGAAAGATGGCGAACGGTTTAACGATGGAAGAGAGTGACAGACTGAAGGCACGAAAGGGCAAATCGCAGGGCGGGTTGCCGGTGGTTGAGGCGGAGGATCCTTTTCGTCTCGTGGTGAATTCGGCTCCCTATGGCATGCTCGTTTCGGACGAAGGAGGTCGGATTGTCATGGCCAATCCCCGGGCCGAAGAGATGTTTGGATATACCGAGGCCGAGTTTCTGACGATTTCGATTACGGATCTCGTTCCTCAGGATTTCCGCGGGGGGCACGAGCGCCTGCGGAGCGGTTTCCACCACTCGCCGGAACCCCGTTCCATGGGAGTGGGGCGTGATCTATACGCCTGCCGGAAGGATGGCACGGAGTTTCCCGTTGAGATTGCGCTGACCCCGCTGCCCGGTGCGGCCGGGATGCGGGTACTCAGTTCGATTATTGACATCACTGAGAGAAAACGCGGTGAGGAGGAACTGCGGATCCAGGCGGAGATCCTGAAAAATGTGCACGATGCCGTTTTCTACGTGTCCGGCGATGGCATCGTGAGAGACTGGAACGAAGGGGCGGCGCGAATTTTCTCAATTGGAAGCAGGGAAGCGATCGGGCGACCTCTCATGGAGCTCTGTTCCCAGGGTGACGGGCTGTCCTTTTTCGAACGAATCTCCCCGGCGATTGTGAAGAAAGGGGTCGCGGAGGAGGTTTTCCACTGCCGCTTGAAGTCAGGTCAGGAGATTTTTATTCGCGCCAAGGTCACTCCGATGACCCGGAAGGTCGAGGAGGGGTATGTCGTCTGTGCCAGCGATATCACCAAGGAGAAGCGCCTCGAAGCGGAGCTGGTCAGGATCAGCGAGAACGAACAGCGACGGATCGGGCAGGATATCCATGACGATCTCTGTTCCCAGCTTTCCGGAATCGGCTGTTTGACGAAGGTGCTCGAACAAAGACTCAAAGAGCTCCATGCCGATGAAGCGGAGATGATGGTCGGGATCACGGAGATGGTCGCCCAGGCAGGGACAAAGGCGCGCGAGATCGCCAAGGGACTGGTTCCCACCGTGCTTGAGACGCAGGGGCTGGCCGGCGCGCTGCGGGATCTCGCCTTTCAGAAGCGCGAGATGCTCGGGGTAAACTGTATTGCCTCCATTCCGGACAATGAAGCGCTGGAGGATCTCCCTAACAGTATCTCAATTCAGATCTATCGTATCGCCCAGGAAGCGGTCACCAATGCCATCCGTCACAGTGATGCGGAGGTCATCGAGCTGACTCTCCGGGCCGGAGATGATCGCCTCGAACTGGGGGTGCGGGATGATGGGAAGGGGATGCCCCGCGACCTTTTCTCTTCCGGAATGGGCTTGATGACGATGCAGCGAAGGGCCGAAATGATCGAAGCTGAATTCCTGATTCAGGCTTCTCCCGGCGGCGGAACCTTTATACAATGCATCCTGCCGCTGAAGAATCATGGGTGAGAAAGCCAGAGCAAGAGTGGTCATTGTCGACGATCACCCCATCATGCGACTGGGGCTGACCCAGTTGCTGCGCTCTTCGCCCCGCGTTGAAGTCTGCGGCGAAGCGGGATCCGTGGGTGAGGCGCTCAAGGTGATCGAGTCGGTTTCGCCGGTGGATCTGGTCGTCATTGATATCTCACTTCCCGACCGCAGCGGCCTCGAACTGATTCGTGACCTGAAGGTGATGGACGGGAAGATACGCTCGCTCGTCGTTTCCTCTCATGACGAGAAAGTCTACGCCGAGCGGGTTATTCGCGCGGGCGGCCGCGGCTACATCATGAAGGACCGTGCTCCGGAACAGCTCATTGAGGCGGTCGATGCCGTTCTCGGGGGCGGAATTTTTCTGAGCCATGCGATGACCGCCCGGATGATGGAGACTCTCGCCGGAGCGAGGGCGGGATCGCCGATCTCGGCCCTGACTGATCGCGAACTGGAAGTCTTTCGCGCCATCGGAGAAGGGAAAAGTTCCCGGGAGATTGCAGGCATTCTCGGGATCAGCATACGGACCGTGGACGCCCATCGCACCCATATCAAGGAGAAGCTCGGACTCCGCGATGCGGCCGAACTCTCCTATGAGGCGATCCGCTGGATGGAGTCGCAGAGCAAAGGGTGAATCCTGAGGGATAAGGGGAGGGGCGGGGACGTACGAAAATCCCGTACGAGGGCTTGCGTTGATTCCCTAGGGGAAAATGAGGAACGCAGCCAATACCGCTGATTTCGATGAAAGCCTAGGGTGGTGGTGTCAAACAACCCAAACACCGCAACCATGGAATCCCGAACCGCTGCCATCGACCCTGACGAACGTATCTACCTCAAGCTCGTCGACTCACCGTTTTACCAGACTTATCGCCGGGCTTTCACCAATGCCACGGGACTGAACCTGGTGCTCATTCCGGCGGACGAGGAAATCGAGATCTCCGGTCAGGGGGACCGTTTCAGCAATGCGTTTTGCTCGGCCCTGAACCGGAGCGAGGAAGGGTGCCGCCGCTGCGCTCTCGAGCACCGGTGCCTCGCGGTGGAAGTGAATGAACGCGCGGAAACGAGGACCTGTTTTGCCGGCCTGCGGGAAACGATGATTCCGGTCAGAGCGGGCAACCGGACAGTGGCCCTGCTTTCAACCGGACAGATCTTCACGAAGGCGGCCGGGAAAAGAAGTTTTGCGGCGGTTTCCAGTCAACTCGCAAGACTCGGATTCGGGGCGGAGCAATTGCGGGAGCTTGAGGCGGCATGGCGGAGCACACCTGAACTCGGCCTCGAACAGTATGAAGGAACGGTGACGCTCCTGGCGGCTTTCGCGATTCAACTCTCTGATCTCCTCAATCGCCTCCTCACCGAAGAGGCGAACTCCGAACCTCAGATCGTCGTCAAGGCGAAGCGCTTTGTGAATGCCCACCTTGAGGAAAAACTTTCGCTCGATTCGGTGTCGAGTCACGTCGGGGTGAGTCCGTTTTACTTCTGTAAGCTCTTCAAGCAGGCAACGGATATGACCCTGACCGAGTATGTCAACCGGCGCCGGGTTGAGTGGGCGAAACGCAAACTCATCAATCCGAACGCCCGAGTCACCGAGGTCGCCTTTGATGTGGGATTCCAGTCGGTCTCCCAGTTCAATCGCAGCTTTCTCAAGTATGTCGGGGTTTCGCCCACCCGATTCCGTGGAAGCTCGGAAGAGGCGGAGCGGCTCTCTCAGGCGGAAGCTGCCTGAGGGGGAGCGGCACCTAGCGAGCGGAGTTCCCGAGGTGGGACCACTCCAGGAACGAGTCACCGATGATGCGGACGACGAGTTCCTCGGTGAGGGCGTGCGTATTCATGACGAGGTGATAGCAGGACACGTCATCGACATCCGCTCCTGTATATCGCTTCACGAACCGGGCCCGGGCTTTGTCGGTTTCCTCGACCATCTCGGTTGCCTCGCGGTCGGGGATTCCATAGCGCTGCGCCGTTTCTTCGGTCCGGCGTGCCTTGTCGGCAACGAGCCGGACATGGAAGGTATTTGCCAGGTCGGAGGTGATGAAATTCCCCGCCCGTCCTACAATAATCGCGTTTCCGCTGCTCGCGAGTGATCGGATCATGTTGGCGGTGTAGTTGAACAAGGTCCATTGCTCCGTCGGGAGTTTAAGAATCTCTTCCAGCGTTCCCGAAACGGAAAACTTGGATCGTTGCCGCGAAAATGGTTCCGCCTCCGGAAGAGACCGCCCCGCCTCTACGATTTGGCCAATCAGGGCCTGATCAAAGAGGGCCCAGTCCGACCCTTCCAATCCGGAGGCATTTTCGAGATACTCAAGGAGCCGCCGCTCCAATCGGGAAAAGCCGACTCCGCATTGGCGGGAGATGGTCAGGGCCGTGGGAGGGAACTCCCGGCCTCCGGGCAAATCGCCGTCGTGGAATCGCTGGAGATATTTCTCCATCCGATCCTGCAGGAAATCCCGATCTGAAATGACGTGGCTTGACTTGATCTGACGAGAGTACCCTCAGGTCGTTTTTCCGCTCCGCATCCCTTGCCTTTCGGAGCGCGCCGATTGAAAGCAAGCCTGCCCGGAGTGGCGTCGTCTACGCCGGCCAGAAAAGCAGGATGGCGATTCCGGCGATAAAACTGAGACCGTAAACAAGGGCAATTCGCTTGAAGACCGCTCGACCACCGACTATGGCCACGATACTTCCTTTGAACGCCAGATTGGCCAGCGCGGCAATGAGAACAACCCGCCACCCGACCGTCAGATCGAGCGTTCCGTTATTCATGAGTTCCGCCGTCGAGAGGGTGATGGCGTCGACATCCGTCAGTCCGGAGAGAACCGCGACGCCATAGAGACCGGCCGGCCCGACAAGATCCTTCGTGGCCGCGACGGCAAACAAAATGATGAGGTAGAGCAGCCCGAAGACGACGGCCGATTTCATTCCGGCGGGGTTTTTCGGCGGATCGAGGTGAACCACTTCCGATGAGCGCCGGCGGTAAACGGCGAAGGTAAGGACCGCAAAGACGAGAAGAAAAGCGGCCAGGGGAGGTCCGGTGGTGAGGAGGTTTTGCCCGTTCACGATGGCCAGTTCGAGGAGGATGCGGATAATCGAGACGGCCGAGGCGAGGAGAATGATGATGGCAGCCGCCGGGGCACGTTCGGCATCCTCACGGGCGAAGCGGGCGGCGGACACTGTTGTCGCCGTGCTGGAGACGAGTCCGCCAAGCAGGCCGCTCAGAAGCGTTCCCACCCGGCTGCTGAACATCCGGTAGGTCAGATAGCCGCCGAGACCGATCCCGACGATGAGCACGACCATGAGCCAGGCCTTGAAGGGATTGAGGACATCGTAGGGCCCGAAGGTGCGGTTCGGAAGGACGGGAAGCACGACCAGAGTAATGAGAACGAACTGCATGATCGCCCGGATATCCTCCTGTCCCATGCCGCGGACGAACTGGTGGAGAGGCGCCTTGTAGTAGAGGAGCAGGGCAATGACTCCGGCAAAAAGGACTGCGGGAGCCCGTTCGTTTTCGAAGTTGGAAAGATAGACTCCGATCCCGAAGACAAGCAGTGCGGCGATCTCGGTGGTGGCGCCTCCTCCGCGATCGGCATGGATCTTCGACTCGATCAGGTTCTCGACGCTGAGAACGGCGGCGAGGAAAAGGATTCCGGCGACAACGACCCAGCCCCCGTATTGAATCCCCAGAAGACCGATGAGATATCCGGAAAGCGCGATGAGCGCAAAGGTGCGTATGCCGGCGGGTCCTTCTTTGACGCGTTCACGCTGCAGGCCGATGAGCAGACCGATAGCGAGGGCAAGGCCGGGGCGGAGGTACGATTCGGGATTCACGGATTGCCGGGGGAGTTCCCGCCATTGTAGCGAATTTGCAGAACCGAATCCAGATTACTCGTAAAAAAGAGCGGCTCGAGTTTCACCGTGAGATGGAGGTGACCAAGGGGGGCTTACCAATCCGCAGAATAAGCTAAGCCATCGTCACTGCCCTGTGTTAGGCTCTGTTCCAATCGCCTCACCCTCAGGAATTGAGCGGAGAAAGGCAGCCCCTGCGTCAATGAATCCGAATTCAGGAAAAAAGAGGACCGGTCGTCGTGTCAGGACAGGGATGGTGCTATCGCTTTTCTGCCTCCTTCAAAGCTGCGGGGAGACGGAACCGGCGAAAGAAGACTCCGCATCCAACGAACTCCCCGAAATCGGGGAAAGCGGAAACTTCTCGAGTCCGACCTGGCCAACGGAGGTGCCCGAAGGGAAGATCGATTTTACCAAACACGTTCGACCGCTCCTGATCATCAATTGTCTTGAGTGTCACAACGGCAAGGATGCGGTCCGGAACGGGAATTTTAATCTCGAGACCAGGCAACTGGCCATGACCACGGGAACGGCTCCTCCCGCGATCGTGCCCGGAGATCCTGACAAAAGCCAACTCATCAGCGTCCTGAAGCTCGATCCCGTGCATCAGCGGGCGATGCCTCCGACCCCGGATAAAATCTGGGGAGTGAGGATGGAGATTCTCCGCCGCTGGATCAGTGAAGGCGCTGACTGGCCCGAGAGTGTGAGGCTGGTCCACCCGAAAGATCTCAAGGAGTGGTAGGCCCGGGCTCAGCCAATTTTTCTAAAAACGCTGCACCAGTTCCTCCCGTTGCGGAGGAATCGTACCGAAATGGCGCTGGATGCACCGAATCGGATCAAGGCCCGGCTCGAGAACCCCGAGAAACTCTCCCAACTGCTTTTCAAAATGGGTCACCGCCCGCTGATCGGCGTCGTGATCCTCGAGGTAGTTGAGTCCCCGATCAAGCAGATCGGCCAGTTCCGGCAGGGGAGTCTCCGATTCCGCGACCTGATCGATCAGTTTGACGAAATAGGAGGCGGCGAGGGTCTGCAGGTAATTCCGTCTCAGCCCGAGGCGAGGGCGCTGAATGGTGAGGTCCTTGAGGATGTGCAGGTCACCATTGCGGGCGGGATGGATCTCCAGTTCGCAAAGATAAAAGAGATCGAGTTTCCCGGCAAAAGGGCTCTTCGGCCGCCGCGCGCCCTTGGCAACCGTCTTGACGATGCCGTTTTCGTGCGTACACCAGTGCACGATGAGGCTGGTCTCGGTGAGGAGAGACCGGCGAATCAGCGTGCCGTGGGCTTTCATGCAGGAAGTTCATTCATCGGTAAGCGACTATTTGAATTTTTCCAATTGTGTGAGAACACTGTCGCCTCCCATGAAAGAGGAACTCCAGGCAATCGACACCAAATCTTTACAGGCCCGACTCTCCGAGTTGCGGCGGTATCTTTGACTTCGAGAGACTCGAAAAAGAATTGGAGGCCATTGAGGCCGAAATGAACCTCCAGGAGTTCTGGGAGGACAAGGAACGGGCCCAGGGCAAAGTGGCTCAGGTCGCGGCGTTGAAGAGTAAAATCCTTCCCATTCGCGAACTTCAGACCCGCATTGCCGATCTCGCCGTGCTCATCGAGATGGCGATGGAGGAGGATGACGAATCTTCGATCGGCGAAGTCCGCAGCGAAGTCGAGTCCATCGAAGCGTTGCTCGATAAAGTGGAGTTGCAGACCCTTCTCAGCGGACCGCACGATTCCGAGAACGCCTTCCTCACGATCCATGCCGGAGCCGGTGGGACGGAGGCCTGCGACTGGGCCGACATGCTGATGCGCATGTATCAGCGCTGGGGGCAGCAGCAGGGATTTAAAGTCGAGATGGTCGACGTCCAGGAAGGTGAAGAGGTCGGAATCCGCGGTGCCATGATTCGTTTTGAGGGCGAGAATGCCTGTGGCTACCTCAATTGCGAACGCGGGGTGCACCGTCTTGTCAGGATTTCACCCTTTGATTCCCAGGCGCGCCGTCACACTTCTTTTGCCAGTGTCGATGTCACCCCGGAGCTGGCCCAGGAGCCGAAGTTCGAGGTGGATGAAAAAGATCTCGAGATCACCACGATGCGTTCCGGCGGCAAGGGCGGTCAGAACGTGAACAAGGTGGAGACCGGCGTTCTTATGCGCCACCTTCCCAGCGGCGTCATGGTTCGATGCACCGTTGAGCGGAGCCAGCACAAAAACCGCGACCTCGCTCTGAAGATTCTCAAATCCAAACTGCTTCAAATCGAAGAGGACAAAAAGCGCTCGGAGATGGAGCGGGTTTACGGGGAAAAGGGTGAGATCGGATTCGGCAGTCAGATCCGTTCCTATGTCTTTCAACCCTATCAGATGGTCAAGGATCACCGCACCGGCTGTGAAACGGCAAACATCGACGCGGTCATGGACGGCGATCTCGGTCGCTTCATCGAAGCCAAGTTGCGCGGCCACGTCGCGGGTGAGTCGCGGGACGAGATTTAGGCGTGTTCAGGCGGGGCAAAACGTTTATTCTCGATGGAGATGAGACGTGCCTTTCTGATTCTTTCCGCCTGCGTCTTCATTCTCTGCGAAGTGCGGATGGCGGCTGAGGAACTCAAACCGGTCGATCAACGGGACTTCAAGGACTCGATCAACGGCTGCGCTCCTGCCACGATTCTAAACCTGCTGAAATTCGGGGGAGAGGATTTCGACGTGGTCTATCGTTCTCTCGTCGGAGGAACTGATGAGGTGAAGATGCGCTATGTCGTCGATCGTTATTTCAAGAACCGTCCCTCCCTTACCTATCCGGGACAGCAGCGATGGGGGCCGCACGGGATTGATTGCCGGGATCTCGTTTTGGGGCTGAATGAACTACTCGCGGAGCAGGGACGCGCCGGGGTAAACGCCCTCTTTCTCGACCGGGAGGGGGACGAGAGTGAGGCGGATCATCTCATCCGTTGTCATGAGCTGATCTCGGATTCAGTTCAAGAGGGCGTTCCGCCCATTCTCAGCCTGCGGACTTATGTCGTCAAAGAGCGGGAGGAGAACGGAGAGGTTCCCGTCTGGGAGCCGGGACCGCATCACTATGTTCTCGTGACGGGAGTCGTCGGCAAATTGTCCGCAGCCGGGGTGGAGTTGGAGATCATCGATCCGTGGCGCGGCAATCGAACGGTGATCTACCTGCATCGCGAGCCGCAAGGCCGATCCTTTCGGGCATTGAAGGGAACCCTTGAGGAAGGTGAGTGGCTCGATGGCCGCCCTTTTCTGCAGGTCCTGGCCCCTGAGGTGCCGTCGTTGAAGCCGAAGGATCTGGAGTGGTTCGAGCGATCCATTGTCGTGGCAAATTTCCTCATGGGCCGGTTTTGATTTCCCCGGCCTGATTCCGCCCTGTTTTCCGGAAACTTTTTGCGATTCGGGGGTTTAATTGCGGTATTGATACGACCCCATGCCCAAGCGATCTCTGGCATTACCGGCTCCTGACGAGGGGTGGATACTCTGCAGCGACGGTATTGAAGCCGGACGCGACGCGGAGTTGCGTGCTTTGGCCGGAGTCCGTCCCGATGTCGTGATCGGGTTACCCGCCTCCTGTGTGTCGACTTTTCTGACGGAACTGCCCCCGGTCGAGGCGACGCTGCATGAGAGCATGATCTTCGCGCAGATCGAAATGCGCGGCCTCGCGGCCAAGGCCGGCACTCTCTTCGACTTCGAGAGTCTGCAGCGCCGGGAGCAGAGTGAAACCTTTGTTGTCTGGGTGGTGACTGACCTTCCCGAGTCCATGATCGTTCCCACCGCGGAGGGCTACACGTCCTCGGCTGCGCTGAGAAATACAACAGATGGCGGATCAGGGTATGCGGCGCTCTGGAGGGAGCACGGGCGCCTGGTGCTGGCGGTCTATGTTCATGGATACCCTGCCCATTTTCAGGTGCTCAGCGCCAGGCCGGAGGTCGGTTCCGCGATCGGTAGAGAAATCAATCTCCTCCTCCTCGGCCTGAAAGGAGAGAAACTCTTTGAGGAAAATCCTCCCCGTGAACTCGTTCTCGGCGTACCCCATGTTGCGGAGAAAGACCTGATCGAACTCAGGTCCGTCCTCTCGATCCCGGTCAGACCCGTGGGAGTGGCCCCCGTCGCGCCCGACGGGGAAGGCAGGGACAGGCTTCTGCCCGAGGCGGTAAAAAGTTCAAGACGGAAACGTCGGGCCGCGGTGCGGAATATCGCTCTCCTCACGGCCGGGTTGATTGCCTATGCGGTGGTCGGTTTCTGGGTCTGGAACGATGCCCGTGCGACCAGGGAAGAGATTGCCTCGCTGGAGCACCGGATTTCCATCATCGAACCCGATGTGGCGCGGGTGCAACTCGCCGAGCAGCGCTGGCGGACGCTTGAGCCGGCTTTTGACAAAAATCTTTTCCCCGTTGTCCAACTCAGCCGCATCACCGCGGCCCTTCCCGGGAGCGGGGTGGTCATTCGTGAATATCGCACGACCGACCGGAACATCCGCATCCGGGGGCAGGCCAGGGATGTCCAGCTTGCGAACCGTCTCCTCGAGGACCTTGAGGGCATGGAAGGGTTCGAGGCCTACCAGTGGAGCCTGCCGAACCCGAAAGTGGAGAAAAACAACACCGCCACGTTCGAGATAGAAGGAAAGCTTAAAAATGAGGTCGCTGACAGTTAGAGAAAAATGGCTGCTGGGGGCTTGTTTCGGCGTGATCTTCATCGTCGGAAACGCCTTCGCGGCGAGATCTCTGGTCAAGGTGCTGAGGGGAAGCGATTCGAAGATCGAAATTCTCAAAAGCACCCTCGCCGATCATGAGATGTGGGTTGAGGATGCCCCGAAGGCGGAGGCGCGGGAGAAGTGGCTCACGGCCACCATGCCCGGGATGGGAGGAGCCTCACTTGGAAAACTGCAGGGGGATCTGATTCAGTCCCTGCAGGATGATTTGTTCGAGAGAAAATTGAAGATCGAGCAGCAGAGCCTCCAGGATATCGTGAACGCGGCGATGTACACGGAAGTGGCGGTGCGCCTGACCGTGAGAGGGGCCGAGACCGAAGTGATCGAGTGGCTGACGACTCTCCAGGGACCGGAGAAGTTCCAGATCATCAAGTCGCTGGAACTTGAACTCGACAGCAAATCCAAAGAGATCGAACCGCAGGCCGTCTGCCAAATCACGATTGCCCGCTGGTATCAGCCCGAGTCCGGGGAGCCGCTCACCTCAGCGGAACCGGCCGCGGGAGTTAAACAGGGTTAGAGGGATGGCCTGAGAGGGTCGTATCAATGAAACATTTCCTACTTTCAATCGCCCTTGCCGGTTCCGGTGGAGTCGCCCTCCACGGAGATGACGCGGTGGCAGGGGATCAACTCCCCCAGGCACCGTCCGGCGACGATTTTGATGCCCTGCGCAAGACCAGTCCGTTCACCCGGGTCCTGAGTTTTCCGGAAACGTATGCGCTCCGCGGGGTTGCCACGATTGACAATGTTCAGGTCGCTACCCTCTATAACCGCGAGACCAAAAAGACGATCGTGGTGACGCCCGACGGGAAAAACGAGGCGGGTATCGCCCTTGTGGGGATCATCCCCGCCGCGACACTTGAAGGAGTCGCCGCAAAGATCTCTTTTGCGGGAGACGAGGCCGAGTTGAAGTATGAACTGAGCCAGATCGCCCCCCAGCCGAAACCGACTGGAACTCCCCCCGGAGGAGGCACGGACGGGCGTGGAGGCGACGGAGAGAGGCGGGGACCTTCGCCTCAGGATATCGAAAGATTTAAAGCTCTTCCGGAGGAGAAGCAGGCCAAACTCCGGGAATATATCGGACATGTCATGAAGAACTATCCTGACATGCCCCGCGAGGAGAAGGGGAACCTGATTCGGGGAGCAATGATTCGTTTGACGGACGGTCGAGACATCGAAATGCCGTCGGCACAAGGCGGAGGTCAGAATCCGCCCTCCACTCAGGGACAGAATTCGAACTCGAGTGGAGGTTCAAGTTCCGGACGTGATGAGAGATCGGGGGACCGGGGGCGGGACAGAGACCGTCGCTGAGCGGACCGCCCTATTCAGCCTTCACAATCCGAACCGCGCCAATATCCATCATCCGTGGCTGGACGCGCGGTCCCGCCGCCAGGGAGAGGGCGTAAATTTTTCCCGCTTCGAGGTGCACGGGGCTCTTGAGTCGGATGGTTTCGAACTTATCCAGTGCCCCGGTCATTTTTGATTCTCCGGGGAGGGTTTTTTCGGCAAGGTAAACCACGAACTGGCTGGAACTCTCCTGAAGCGAGGACTGAGTCACCTCGACAAAATAAACTCCGGTTTCCGGGGCCTTGAAGTTCCAGGAGAACCACGTTTCAGGCGAGATCCATGAGGTCAGCGATGACGTGGCGGAATTGATCGCCGCCCGCTTATCACCCCGGACGCGGGCCTTGTTGCCCTTCATATCTTCGCCCGGTTTCACCTCGGAAATGCCGGCAATCAACTTGGTGATGGTTCCGGCAGTGCTCTTGGCAAGAGCGCCGTGATTGGGATGACCTCCCCATTTTCCGACCATGGCCGCGATGTCCGGGTCGGGATTTTGCACGAGAAAACTCATCAGTTTCCGGGCTTCATTGGGGTTTTCGCACAATTCGAAAGCCCGTTGCCAGATGACGACCATCTCCTTGACCGGTTCCGGGCCGGGCAGGGTGGCGAGATTGACGTAGGCCCGCTGCGCGGCGGAGCGAAGGGCTCCGTCTACGGTGGTCTCGATGATCTTATCGAGGTCCCCCAGAATGGAACGATTCTGCCAATTGTAGTAGGCGTTGACCGCATCTCTCTGGTAATTGAGGTCTCCGTTGTCAGCGTAGATACTGGCGAGGCGGGTTTTGACTTTTTCACCGCCAAGCACCCCGAGAATACGGAAGAGACTCTTCCGCTCGTTTCCATTCGTGGTAGAAACGCGGCTGAGGATGGAATCGATGGCACTCTCCGCGTTCTCGGATTTCCGGAGGACCGTGATGACCGAATCTTCGAACACTTTTCGCACGGGCTGGGTGTGGTCGACACTTAGCGCACCCAGGACGGCGTTCAAACTACCAATATCAGCGATGGCGCGGACCGAGTCGAGGATCTGAATCCGCTGGTCATCCGTTGTGGCGGACTTGAATGCGTCCATCATCGTCGGGACGGCGGGGGTGTAATTGCGCTCGGCAAGCACCTGCAGGAGTCGGATTCGCAGGGCCATCGTCTCAGCGACCTGCAGTTCCTCATGGATCTTCTCACTGATGCCGGAGCCTTCGAGCCGCTGCAGAACGGTGTAGGCGTTATTCTTAATGTCGGCCGTTGCCTTGCTGTCTGAGAGAAACTTCACGGCGAGGGAAACGTCGGCGGTCGTGCCGGTGGCGATCTTGGCCGAGGAAAGTTCGACGATTCTCGCCTCTGCATTCCTGGCCTTTGCCTTGTTCATTCCCGTCACGCCGATGAGCAGGAGCAGCGCGATGCCGGCGCCTCCGAGGATGATGAATTTTTTCCGCTTCGCTTCTTCGCTGGTCGGGGCTTTGCGGATATTGGGCCGGCCTCCGCCGATGGAACCGGTGTGAGATCCGCTGCGGCCGGGGGTACGATTGAGCCGGCCCGTCGTGGATCCCGTTACTGCGCGGGTCGCCAAAGGCGCGCTTCCGGTCGCATCGTTCCCAAATATCAGGGTCGGCGGAGCCGATGCCTGCCGTCCGGCGACCACCACTCTGACCTGGCCTGAGGTAACTTTTGCTCCTTCTTCAACCGGCAGCGCGACGACGGGAATTGCTCCCGGTGGCTCGGGATTGCGGGGCCATTGTTTGAGGGCGTCGCGGGCATCAGTGGGCCGATGGGCGATATCGCGGTTGATGAGCCACATCACCCACTGGCAGATCGAGGGCGAAAGGTCGGGGCGCACCTTCTCCAGCGGTATCACCTTGTGCTGAAGGTGGGCATTCATCACCTGCGGGGCCGTGTCGCCGTTGAAGGGATACTGACCGGTGAGTGCGTTGTAATAAACGCAGCCCATCTGGTAAAGATCGGTGCGGGCGTCCAGTTCACCCCGCTCGAACTGCTCGGGGGCCATGAAGAAAATCGACCCCATCACCGACTCCTCCTGATCCATCGTCTGCACGGAGGGAGTGCGGCTGAATTTGGCGAGACCGAAATCGAGGATCTTGAGCTGAAACTTTCCGGAAGCCTGCCAGATCACCATGATGTTGGTGGGCTTGATGTCCCGGTGAATCACATCGTTGGCCTGGGCGGCAATGAGCGCCTCCATCGTCTGGTAAACCACCTCGGTGAAATCGTTCTGAGTGAGAACACCCCGTTCAACGGTCTCGTCGAGGGTCTCCCCGCGAAGGAGTTCCATCACAACAAAACCTCCCGCCTCATCCTGACCGACGTCGAAGACGGTGACGATGTTGGGATGGTTCAAGCTGGAAAGAGTCTGGGCTTCCGCGATCAGCTTTGCGGCCGATTCCCTGATCTCCTCCTCAGTCGCATGACCCGGGGATAACACCCGTTTGATCGCGACCTCACGCTGAAGTTGGGTATCGAGTGCTTTGTACACAGCGCCGAGACCGCCTTTGCCGATTTGCTCGCGGATTTCGTAGCGGTTACTCATTGAGAAGGGGAATCCAGAGGGAGATGGATGGGCTAATTCCTTTCACTGATGGAAATTATAAGGTCCTTCGGGAATAATTTCACGGATTTAAACCTGCTTTTTCCCGATTGGTCTATTCAAATCACTCTCAAATATCTCTTTCTACCCTCTCATTATCAAAAAAGGCAACTATCTGAAGCAAATTCGAAGTGGAAAAGGGTGGAACCTTCCCGGGGCTCGTCCTACTCTAAAAAAAGAATATGACCCGGGAGATCTTGGCTGACACACTGGAGGATATTGCGCTGCTGCTCGAACTGAAAGGTGAAAACCCCTTTAAAATCAGAGCCTATCGCAGCGGTGCGGACACGGTGAGACAGTTCCCCGGGGATATCGTGGCTCTCGCCCGTGAGGGGGCGCTCAGCGGGATAAAAGGAATCGGGGAAGCGCTACAGCAGAAGCTCCATGAGTTGGCCTCGACGGGAGCACTGGCCTTCCACGAGAATCTGAAGGCGGAATTTCCGGCGGGTCTTTTCGACCTTTTCAAGGTTCAGGGACTTGGCCCGAAGAAGATCAAGGCGCTCTATGAGGCGCTCGGGGTGGATTCAGTTCCCCGCCTGAAGGAGGTTTGTGAGTCGGGTGAGGTGGCATCGTTAGCCGGGTTCGGGAAAAAGACGGCTGAAAAGATTCTCGAAGCGATCGCTTTTCGCGAGTCAAACGCCGACCGCTTCCGGCTCGGAGATGTGGTTGCCCCGGTAGAGGAGATTCTCGCCTCGTTGAAGAAACACGACGACTGCCTCCGCGTCGAGGTCGCCGGCAGCTATCGCCGGGCGAAGGAAACGGTGCATGACGTCGACTTCCTCGTTGCGACGGGAAATCCCGGGGGAATCATCGACCATTTCGTGAATCAGCCCTGGGTGGACCGGGTCATTGCGAAGGGGGAGACCAAGGCGAGCATCAATCTTTCGAACGGACTTCAGTGTGACCTGCGTGCTGTTTCAAACTCCGAGTTCGCTTGTGCTCTCGCCTACTTCACCGGCAGCAAGGAGCATAACGTCGCGATGCGAGGGCTGGCGATTGAGAAAGGTTACACTCTCAACGAGTACCGTCTCGCCCCGCGCGAGGGCAGTGAGGCACCCGAGGCACCGGTCTTCGAAAACGAGGCGCAACTGCATCGGTTTCTCGGACTCGACTACATTGCTCCCGAACTGCGCGAAAATACCGGGGAAGTTGAGGCGGCGGCGGAAGGTGATCTGCCGAAGCTGATCGAGTTGGAAAACCTGCGGGGCACTTTTCACAATCACACCGTCGCCAGTGATGGAAGCAACACCCTTGAGGAAATGGCGGCAGCAGCGATCGACCTCGGATTGCAGTATCTCGGGATTGCCGATCATTCCAAGAGCTCCTTTCAGGCAAATGGTCTGGACGAGAAACGTCTCCGTGCGCAGATTGCGGAGATCCGGGAATTGAACCTCCGTTTTCGCAGCGAAGGAACGAAGTTCCGGATTTTTGCGGGAAGCGAGGTCGATATTCTCAAGGACGGATCCCTCGATTTTGACGACGAGCTTCTCGGCGAACTCGACTACGTCGTCGCCAGCGTCCACAATGCGATGACCCTGCCCGAGGCGGAGATGACGGAACGTATCATCAAGGCGGTGACTCACCCCGGGGTGACAATGTTAGGGCATCTCACGGGGCGCCTCCTCCTTGAGCGGGATCCCTACGCGGTTGACATCCCCGCCGTGATTGAAGCCTGCGCGGAGAGTGGCACGATCATCGAATTGAACTGCAATCCCTGGCGTCTCGACATGGACTGGCGCTGGTGGAAATACGCGGTCGAACGCGGGGTGAAGTGCTCCATCAATCCGGATGCCCATCGCACCACCCAACTCGAGTATCTCTGGTTTGGCGTGAAGCAGGCGCGGAAGGGCTGGCTCACCCGTGATCATGTCATCAATACTTTGAATCTGACGGCGATGGAGTCTTTCCTCACTCTCGAACCCCTATCATGAAGCAATACCTGCTCGAACCACGTGACTCGGCCCCGTCCGAAATCGTTCTGCACGAAGTGGATCCCCGGCCGCTCAAGGCCGGTGAGGTGAGTGTCAGGATAGAGGCCTCTTCGTTGAATTACCGGGACTTGCTCATGAAGTCCGGCCTGTCCGCCTCGGGTGGTTCAGACCCGGTGGTGCCTCTTTCCGACGGGTCCGGAGTCATCGATGAGGTCACCGGAGACGCGGGGGACTGGAAGGTCGGTGACAAAGTGGCATTGACCTTTTTTCGAGACTGGCAAGCCGGTCGATTTGACATGGCCTACCACGGGGCGGCGCGTGGCGGATCCTGCGATGGGGTTCTCGCTGAGTCGGTCGTCGCTCCTGCTCACAGTCTGGTGAAGGTCCCCGGGTATCTGAGCACTCGCGAGGCCGCGACCCTGCCCTGTGCGGCAGTGACGGCGTGGCATGCCATGATGGAGCGGGGACATCCGGTCGGACCGGGTGACACCGTGCTCTGTCTCGGGACGGGAGGGGTCTCGATCTTTGCTCTGCAGATGGCAAAAGCGGCAGGGGCAAAGGTGATTCTCACGAGCGGTTCGGATGAAAAACTGGCGAGGGCTCGGAGCCTTGGTGCCGACGAGACGATCAACTACCGCACGACGCCTGACTGGGACAGGGAAGTCCATCGACTCACCGAAAAGCGAGGGGTCGATGCCGTTATCGAGGTGGGTGGACCGGGGACGCTCGAAAAGTCGATGAACTCTGTCGCGGCAGGAGGATTCATCTCCCTGATCGGTGTCCTCACCGGATTCGCTCCTCCCGAAACGAGCCTCTTTCCTCTCGTGAAAAAGAACGTGGATCTTCAGGGAATCTACGTGGGAAGTCGCGAGATGTTTCTACGGATGCTGTCCTTCTTTGAGCAGCATCAGATCCGACCGGTCATCGACGGAACCTTTTCCTTTGAAGAGGCGAGTGGTGCCTATGCCAGACTTGAGGGCGCGCAGCATCTCGGGAAAATCGTCATTGAGCATTAGGGGGATTTCTCAGGCAATTTTCAGAATGGCCTCAGCGGTTCGGAGAGCCACCGTATCCCATGAGAATTCTTGTGATCGAGAAAGGGAATTGGATCGGAGCTGCGCCCGTTTTGCGTCGTCGAGATTAAAAAATTCCAGAATAGCCTCCCCGATGGCCGCCTCGCTGAAGGGATCGAAGTAGATCACCGCGCCGGTGGAGTCAGGATTGCCCGGCTCGAAGGCGGGACCACCCACTTCAGGCAGGCTCGCCTCCTGAGAGAGGAGCACCGGACATCCGCAGGCCATCGCTTCAAGCGGAGGCAGACCGAAGCCTTCGTAGTAGCTCGGATAGATGAATGCCCCCGCTTCGCGATAGTGACGGATCAGGGCTTCGTCATCGACCCGTCCGAGCCACTCGATGCTCTGGTCTTCGACCTGCTCGAAGGCAGCGAAGTTTTTCGGGTTGGTGCCGCCAACGAGTTTCAGCCGCGCGTTTTCAGGAAGCCGTCCGCTCGTTTTGAGATCAAGCCAGGCCTTGGCGAGACGATTGATATTTTTCCGGGGATCCATCGATCCGACACAGAGCAGGGTGGGTGCATCGGGAAGTTCTTTTCGCGAGTCTCCGGGGGAGAAGTCCGGGCTCACTGCATTCCCGAGGATGAGGATCTGTTCCTCAGGCAGTCCGAGTCGGGGGGCGAGCTGTTTGCGGGAAAACTCCGAGACGGTGGCGACGGTGGCTTGCTTTGCGAGACGGGGGAGGAGGTGCTGGTAGAGTTTTCGAAAGGTCGTGCTGAACCCATCGGGACAATCCCACACCGCCGCATCATGAATCACGACGAGTTGTCTCGTCACCGCAAGAGGGCCGGTGTTGCAGGGGGAAAAGAGGATGGAGTCACGATCAACTTTTCCCGGCAGGACGAATTGCTCCCAGAGGTGTCCCTTGATGCCTGAGAGCTTGCCGGTGGGCGCAATGTCAGTGACTTGAAGATTCGTCGTTGCCGCCAGACGCGACGAGACCTCGACGGCAAACCGCTCCACCCCCGTGACGGGGCGATGACGGAATCGGGCATTGATGAGAACCCGGGTCATCGCCACTGGTTGAGAGAGAGGGGTGGTTGTCCGCGGTGCCCGGTTCCCAAAGGGGGCGACTCAATCCCGCGCCGAATCCGGATGCGGTGTTTCAAGGTGGCTGCCCAGCAGAGAATAAGAATAATCGCTAACGTGGTCGGGATGACGCGGTTTACTCCCAGCCAGTAGGCAATGCGAAGGATCTCCATGAGACCGAGGAAAGTGAAAGGGTAAAAGAGTCCGAAGAGCCTGCCCGCGACGTAGCCGCGCCAGGTCATGCCGAACCAGATTCCTATCATCAGAAAGACGGGGCCGAAAAGGAGATTACCGGTTCGTGCCGCGATGTACCAGATACCGGAGGCGTTGTTGTACTCGACATCGAGTGATCCCAGATAAAGTCCCTCGTAGGCTTGTTCGTAGGCGGCCTTCGAGAGCGGACCGGTGAGTCCGTCATAGAAACCGATCGTGCCGAGGATCGCGGCGCCGGTGTTCATCGCTTCAAAGTAGTAGGTGTAGAGTCTTCGCCAGCCGAACTCAAAAATATTGGAGTGCTCACCCGCATAGTACTGCCACGAGCGGAGGGCTTCGAAGGCGGTGAAGACGACGAGGAGGAGGGCGGGAAGGAGAATCGGAACGAGCCGGAGAATTGTTCTCCAGCGGGGACCGAGATTGGACACGATCCGGGGAAGGGCCCCGAGAAAAAAGGGAACAGCCCCCTCAATCAGAGCGAGGCGTTCCGACCAGAGGATTGCCCGGATAAAGAGCGTCCCGAAAAAGAGCACGTGAAACCAGGAGATCAGTTTCACCTTTCCCGGCAGAATTCCCGCCCATCGGAGACCCCGAAGTGAGCCAAGGAGGAGCGACACCTGGGTCCAGATCGTGACTCCGGGGATGGTCTTGAAAGTATGTTTCAATTCCAGGTTTCCCCCGAGCACTCCCATGGCCAGACCCGGGTTGAGAATAAAGTTCCGGAAGAAGATGAGGTGGGCGACGAGGAAGACTCCCATGAGGAACCAGTCGAGCCGGGGGGAGAGCAGATTCTCACCGAGTCTGGGACCGATTACGGATGATTCGAGACGGTTCCGGCTTCGGGGGCTAAGGGCGGCTCCGATCTGGCCGATGATGCCCGATTCACCGATTCGGGCGCCGGCTGCCAGAAGCAGGATGGCGAAAATGCCGAGAATGAAATCCCTGTCTCCATAAAAGAGCTGGGCTTTCGAGAGCGTTTGACGACTGTCGGAATAAGAGAAAATAATGAGGGCTGGCAGCGAGGCGCCGAGCAGCATGAGTGAGGGGCGGCACCACCAGGGAAGCCATCCGACTGCATTGACCCCTGCTTCCGATTTTGCGGTCATTCTTCGGCCCTATTTCCGGACTTCTCCGCCCTCAATTTAATCACCGCATAAGCGATACCGATCAATCCCTCGCCAAGGAAGGCGATCCCCATGGCCGCGACCATTCCGCTTCCTCCAAATCGGGGGATGAGCAGGAATGAAAGGATGGTGGCGGCCGCAAACTTGGCCACACCGATGCGGGCGAGAAATGCGGTGTGGCCGGTCATCAGAAGCAGGTAGGGCACCGGGCCGAGGCAGAGCGAAAGCAATTGAACAATAAGAAGCAGCCGCAGCGACTCAGCTCCACCACGGAAGGCTTCTCCAAAAATGAGCATGACGGGTTCGGGAAATGCGATCCCGATACCCAGGGGAAGTCCCAGCGCGGCGAGAGTGATGACGATGGCCTTTCCGTGAACTTTAAAGACCGGAGTAAAAGGATTTGGTAGTTCGGCGCTGCGCGAGAGAGCCGGAGCGAAGACGCTGTGAATGGCCGATCCAAGGACGATAAAAAGAATACCAATCCGGAAGGCGGTGGTGAGGTGCGACACCTCGGCGGCGGGTCGGGTCATCTCCATGATGGCCAGCGGAACGATAAAACCGAGCGCTCCGAAAAGACTTACGCAGCAGATCGAAAATCCCTCCCTGATCAATTCGCCGCGCTTTTCCCTGCCGGGCCATGAAAAATAATGGGCGCGAAAATTTCCTCCCGGTGCATAACGCGCCGCGAGAGCGCCGACGAGATAGCTTCCGGTGTAGAGTGTCAGGATTCCCGGGGAGCTGAGATATTCGGCAAAGAGAGCGACGAGGACACAAAAGAGACTCACGGGCAGGAGATGGCCGTAGATCGTTCCGGCGACTGGTCTTGAGAGGCCTTTGAGCGCCTCGCCGTTGATGAGGGTTGTCGCGATGGAGGCGAGGGCCAGCGGAGCGAGCAAGTGCCAGATCCGGAATCCCCCCGGTTCGGGCTGGGTGACAACCGCATAAACGACCCAACCAAGCCCGATGAGGAAGGATACCAGTAGCGAGAGGGAGCGAAGACCGGCAACAAACGATCCGATCTCGTCGTTCCTGCCATCGCGCTGGAGTCGGGGCACGTTTCGCAGGGCGATCTGTTCAAGTCCGTAAGTGGCGATCGGACCGGAGGTCATCAATACCGAAGACCAGAAGAAGAAGCCGGCACTTGGACCATCACCCAGAACACGGGCCACGATCACTGTGCTGAGAAACTGAATCCCGGCACCGAACATCCGAATCCCCGAGGGCAGAAGCGTGTGGAACATCTGCCTCAGCGCATAGGAGGAAGGCAGAAGATTCTCCATCGTGCGGAAAACAGAGGCAGTGGGAGAGGCCTTCACGGGTTGGCTCGGGGAAAGGTGTTTCGGTCAGGCACTTCAGGCGTGCAGAATGACCGCGAGTGAGCCACGGGTACCCCGGGCAAGCCGGGAGACAGAATGTTCCATCTCTTTGCGTGTTCCGGAGTTTTTCCTGACAAGGATAAGATTGGCATCCGCGAGTGCCGCCACGGCCGAGGGGATCTGGCTCTCCTGGGTGAAGGCGGTGGACTCGATGATGATCCGGCTGAATCGCTGGCGGTGCGGACTCAAGAGCTGCCAGGCGTCGCTGGGGGCAATAAGGAAACTCGACGGCAGTCTCAGGGTATGCAGATTCTCCGTTTGTGAGGGCTGCGGAACCAGAGTCACGGGAAGACGGGGATCTCCTCCCGGGACGACCGAGATCAGCAGCGTCGGACAAGTGTAGTAGGCTGAGGCCGAGGCGAGACAGGCGGCCACACGAAGACCTTCATCATTTTCCTCAAGGGAGGAAAGGTGGATGAGCCCTGCCTGTCGATGATCGGGTGAAAGAAGAATCCCGGTCATGGTGTCGAGCAGTTCCGCATCATTTCCGCCGCGGGAGGGAGTGGTGATCTCTGCGACCACCGGCACATCAAGACGCTGTTCGACCTGGCGACGATTGAGGAAGGGGCGCCCCCGCATCATATCGGTTCCGATGAGTCCGACGCAGAAAAGTCCACCGGCAAACATTCCCGCGAGGAGCGCAATCGGCTTGCTTGGTGTGGACGGTTTGTGTGCCACGATGGGCTCGGACATGAGCCGGGTGACGTCATTGGATTTTTCCGATTCAAGCGAGGTCTGTCCGATGCGTTCGCGCAGGGCCTGATGGAGCTGCCACTCCGTCTCCACCTGCTGCTGGATCGCGCGGAATTGCGAGCTGGCGGTCTTCACTCCGGTAAGCTGTGCCTGCAGGTCGCTGACCCTCTGGGTGAGCATTTCCTCATTCTTCAGCGACGAATCGTAGTCCGCCTCGAGCGAAGCCTTAAGATCGATGGCGAGGGACTTCAACTGGGCGTCCAGTTCGTCAACCCGGCTTTTCGCTTCGCGGTAGCGGGGATGGGTTTCCGTGAACTGTCCACTGACCGACGCGAGATTCGCATGCGCGCCAAGACGCTGATTGAGCAGTTCGGAGACGTGCTCAAGCGAGGAGAAGTTGCCGATGCTGATCACTTTGAGGGGATCCTGCTCCGCATCCACGTCTCTGAGGGTTTCAACGCGGCTGCGGAGATTAAAGACACGGCTGGAAACCGTGTTGAGCTCTTCGCCTATCTTGGTGAGCCTCTCCGCGAAAAGCTGGTGATCCTGCTCGACGGTGAGGTCGGGATGCTTGAGTCGGAATTCCTCCAGCTCCTTCTCGGCATCAAGCGCTTTGCGATACGCCTCGTCCGCGCGCACCCGCAGGTCCACAGTGGATGTTCCCGCCTCGCGCCTTTTCTGGTCGCCGAGGAAGGTTTCGAACTCTTCAACAAAGGTGGTGGCGATGAGTTGGGCCCGCACGGGATCGGGGTCGAGCACGGAAAGTTCCAAAAGCCGGGTCGGGCGGATCAGGCTGGCGGAGAATCGTTTCTTTCGTATCTCTTTGAGGAGCTTCGATCCCTGTACCGGTTCCCCGGCGAGGACACCCTTGTGGAGAGATTTCGGGAGAAAGGAAAGGTCCTCCCGCAGTTTGAGCCGGTCGATGACCCGGAGGACCATTGAGTCGGACATGATCGCTTTTTCGAGCGAGTTCAGCGAGTCGAGATCCGAGATTCCTCCGCCGGAGGGCTGAATTTGAAGAGTGCGGTCGAACATCGGATCGACGAAAACCAGCGCCGTGCTCCGATAGAGGGGCGTGGCAACGAAATAAACGTAAAGCAGCGCAATGGTGACGCAGAGGGCGGGGATAACAATCAGCCACGGAAGGCGACGCTTGATGATTCCAACCAGGTCGTCGAGATCGACCAGCGGCGAGACCTCAATCAGATCCCATTGGCTTCGCGACTCCCGTTCGATGGCAGGCGACGAATGGTGGCGGGTGGCAAGAGCGTTCGATGGCATGACGAGCGGAGCGGTCTGTATAATTACGATAATAAAATATTGTTTCTAAAATTGCTTGAATTAAAGACAAAAGCAATCAAAAATTGAACTAGTTGCAATAATGATAGTTAATTCTGAGAATTTAACCATTACTTCTTTATGACCTCTAATAATTATTATGGATCCATCTGGCTGCATTTTCTGATCAAGCAGTTTGTGGGCCTGGCTCTCTTCTGGGGAATTGTCTGGATTCTCCACATCACTTTTTATGGTCCCGAGTTGCTGCCTCTCAATTATGCCCAGATCGCTCCTCTGGTTCCGGCGGCTGCTCTCTGTGAGATACTTTTCCGGGAGAAGCGGATGCGTTCGCTAAGCGGTTTATCCCGGTCTCAGCTCTGGAATTTAAGTCAGCGGGAGATCCTTTTCGCCCTCATGACGATCTTCGGGGTCATTGTCATGAGCAAAGAGGGTCTATTCTCACGTTCGTTCCTCGCCCTCTTTCTTGGCATCTACTCATTCTGGATCACCTGGATGAACCTGGTCGGTCACCGTCTGCTGCATCGCATTGCCCGTCGAAGCGAGGGGCGACGCCGCCACCGTGACTTCAGCGAGGCGGCAGGGCATAGAAGTGCTCGCTGAACTAAAGCGGGTTTTGCCTAATTCTCATCAGTGAGCGGCTGGAGGGGCTATTGCCCTGCGTTCACTCAGCTAATTTCTATAAATCAGGCTGTTTATCAGAATTTAGTGGAAAAAATCAGGATGAATGGTAATTTTTGCGATTAATTGCATTTTTGAGATTTATTTTTGAGAATTTAACAGTTAATCCTTGATGATTTCCGACCGTTACCACGGTTTTATCCGACTTCATTTCTTCCTTAAGCTTGCCGGGGGAATGATTCTCTTCTGGCTTTTGGTGTGGGCGTTGCATCTCGTGTATTACCGGGCTGAATTGCTCCCTGCGAACTATCTCTGGGTTTCGATTCTTCTTCCTGCCGCAGCGATTTTTGAGCTTTCGATCCGTGATCGCCGGCACCGCTCCATGAGCGGGCTCACCCGGGCTCAGGTCTGGAGTGTGACCCAGCGCGAGATCCTGTTCACTCTGGTGGTCATTTTCGGTGTGATTGTGATGTGCAAGGATGATCGCCTTTCGCGGGCCTTTCTTGCCGCGTTTTTCCTCATCTACTCCTCGTGGATTTCCTGGATGAATCTGGTCGGTCACCGGCTCATGCACCGGCGTCTCTATCGGCGTGCAAGCCAGGGTCCGAATACCCTGGTGCTGGCAACGCCACGCGAAATCGAACGTGACGGGGCGGCCGAAATGGGCAGCACGGTCCCGGGTGCCGAAGTTCTCGGATACGTTTCCTATGGCGGGGTAAAGGTCGGAGTGATTCCCTCATATCCGGTCCTCGGCGATTTCAACGATATCCGGGAGATCTGCCGCTCTTATGGAGCGAAGCTCATTCTCGCACTCGGGCTGGAGCCCCGGCCGGATCTGATTCGTTCCCTGCAGCAGTTGTGCGATTCCCTCGGGATGCGTCTGATCTGGGTGGATGAGCGCGAGCACCTCTTTCCCGGCAACCTTGATGCGCATCAGTCGGGCTCCCGGGTGTTCCTGACAAACTGGCGTGAACCGCTCGAGGATCCGGTCAGTCGGGTGATTAAACGGACTTTCGATTTCCTCTTTTCCCTGGCGGTGTGTGTCTTCGTTCTTCCACCGCTGGTCTGCTCGGTCTGGATTCTGCACCGGATCCTTTCGCCGGGACCGCTCTTCTACCGTCAGCAGCGAACCGGTCGTCAGGGCGAGATCTTCGAGGTCTACAAGTTCCGTACCATGCACGTGAACGCGACCCCCGGTCTTCAGGCCCGCAAGGGAGATCCCCGCATTTTTCCAGGTGGAAGCTTCCTCAGGAAATCGAGTCTCGACGAAATGCCCCAGTTTCTCAATGTGCTCCGGGGCGAGATGAGCGTGGTCGGACCGCGGCCTCACTTTGTCGATCATGACGAACAGTTCGCCGAGATCGTCGATGACTATTCTGTGCGCCACTTTGCAAAACCCGGGATCACCGGACTGGCCCAGGTCAAAGGCTGCCGTGGGGAAACGGATACGCCCGCAAAAGTAAGGCAGCGAGTCAGGCTGGATCACTTCTACCTTCGGCGCTGGTCCATCCTTCTCGATGTTTGTATCGTGTTTGACACGGTTTTTCAGATCATTTTTCCCCCGAAGTCGGCCCGCTGATTTTGCCCTTCAAGAACTGATGAATGCCCCGACCAATCTTTTGGATAGTTCTCCCCGCCTTGCTCTCGTTCACGACTTCCTTATTCAAATGGGGGGAGCCGAAAAGGTGGTTGAGGTAATGGCTGACGCTTTTCCAGAGGCCTCGGTTTATACGAGCGCGACCTTCGGAGAGAATCTCTTCCCCGTATTCCGGTCTCCGCGCGTTCGCAATTCATGGATGCAGCAGCTCCCCGGGATGAAGAAGTTTCACAAGAAGCTGTTTTTCCTCTACCCGCTTGCCTTCAAATTCCTGCGGATGGTTCCCTCCGAAATCGCGTGGATCAGTAGCAGCAGCTTCTCGAAATGGATCCCGAAACCGGCCGGAACAAAGTTTGTCTGCTACTGCCACACTCCGCCGCGCTTCTTCTGGAATCCTGACGAATACCTCGAAAATGAGATCCGGAATCCCTTCCTTCGCGGTTTTGTCCGCCGTTTGATGCCGCTCTTCCGTGCCAGTGACCTCCGCCAGAGCCGCAAGGTGGATCTCTTTATCGCCAACTCGCGCAACGTGCAAAAGCGGATCCGGGAAAACTACGGGCGGGGAAGCATCGTCGTGTATCCACCCGTCGATGTGGAGCGGTTTCAAGTCAGCGAACGGGTCGACGACTTCTACCTGATCGTGTCCCGGCTCGTTGCCTACAAACACATCGACCGCGCCGTGCGGGCGTTCACGGGGTCCGGAAAAAAACTGGTGATCATCGGTGATGGCCCCGACCGCGCCCGGCTCGAATCGATCGCGGGACCTTCGGTCACTTTTCTCGGACGTGCGCCGGACGAAACGGTCACGGAAATGATGGCGACCTGCCGCGCCTACATCTTTCCCGGCAGTGAGGATTTTGGAATCACCCCGGTCGAGGCGCAGGCCTGTGGAAAGCCGGTCATCGCCTACCGTGACGGGGGTGCCCTCGAGACCGTGATCGAAGGTGAAACCGGAGTCTTTTTTGATCACCCGGAACCGGCCTCCCTTACCGAAGCCGTCGAGAAGTTTGAGGCCGCCGTCTGGAATCCGGAAGTGATCCGGCAGAACGCGGAACGATTTTCGACCGCTCGATTTCTCCGTGAAACCCGTGAGATTCTGGAATCGATGAGGGAGCAGGGGCGACAGGGGCAGATCAGCGACCTGATCCTGTCTGATTCCGGCGAAATGAACGTGGATTCGGGAATGAGAATTTCATGTCCGGTCTCCTGAGGCTGGGCCTCGCCGTCTTCGACCTCCCCCGGGTTGCCGTCGTCGGGGTGACACGGATCATCCGGATTCTTCCTGAGACACCTTAGCCCGGATCAGGAATCGTAGCCCTTCTTTCCGAGGCGCGAAAAGACGATTTCCGATCCGCTTGCTTTGGTGTGGTAGACGAACTCCATCAACTCGCCGAGTCGCCCCTGGGGAAAGCCGTCCCCTTTCTCCACAAACCAGTGAAGATACTCGTAGGGCAGGGTGTAGAGGTGGTAGTTTTTGTATCTGCCGAATGGCATGCGGTAGATCCTGAGATCGGCAAGGTAGGCGGCGAGATCGCCCCTCATGCTCTCCGTCGGATCAAATTCTCCGGTCTCCTCACTCATCGAAGCGATAGCAGCAGGCGGGATCGATGGAACCGTCCTTGCGGAAAATAACGCCCTCGTTCAAAAGCAGGTTTCGCTTTCTCTCAATCGGAGTGCCCTTAACCGTGCCGAAAAATCCGCCGATAGTGAGGTTTGCGTTAACAACACGATGGCAGGGGGTTTCGGGCGCAAAGGGATTCCGCCGCAGGGCCTGACCGATCGCCCTCGGGGAGCCGCATGAGAGATACCGTGCCATTAGTCCATAGGTCGTGACTTTCCCGCGCGGGACCAGTTGGAGGGCATCGTAGACCCGGCTTTCAAACTCAGTCGGAGGGCGTTCCGCAGTCATCATTTGGCGAGATCGTAGCGATTCCCGCAAAAGACTGCAATCGCAGACTTGGAATCAAACGGGTCGCCTCTATGGTTGCGATGTGATTATCGATTGGATTCAGCCCCTCGTCCCGGATTTCAACCTGACCATTGCCGCGGTCTATGGGATCTTGATTCTGGTCATTCTCGGGTTTTTCCGGGAGTGGGCCGCTCCTGATGTGGTCGCTCTCTCCGCGCTGGGTCTCCTAATGCTTCTGGGAGTGCTTCCGCTCAACGATGTCATTGAGAATGGAAAGGCGATCGAGCGGGGGATCCTTAGTGTTTTCAGCAATGGGGCCCCCATCACTGTGGCGTGCATGTTCGTCCTCAGTGCAGGTCTGGAGCGGACCGGAGTAATCGATGTGATGGGGAAGTTTTTCTCACGAGTCGCCGGAAAAAGTGAGCTTCGGGTCCTCCTCGTCATGATGACGATGGTGGCGCTGCTTTCCGCCTTTGTGAACAATACGCCCATCGTCGTTGTGTTTCTCCCCATCGTCCTCGCCCATGCCCGCGCCACCGGACTCCGCGCCTCGAAACTGCTTATTCCCCTCTCTTTTGCATCAATTTTAGGTGGCACCTGCACTCTTACCGGCACCTCAACAACCCTTATCATTGACGGGGTGGCTCAGGAATACGGACAGAGAGCCTTCGGAATGTTCGAGGTCACCCAGCTCGGAATTGTCTATCTGCTGGTTGGATTCGTCTACATTCTCTTCATCGGGCGAAAGCTCCTTCCCTCGCGAAGTTCACTATCCGAATTGATCGATCCCGACCTGACCCGGGAAGTGTTGACTCAGTTTCAAGTCGAACCCGGCTCACCTCTCGTCGGGAAGACGCTCGTGGAAAGTCTCCTCAAGACCTACCCGAAGGCGCGTGTTCTCGAGGTGCGGCGACGGGGGCGCAGTCTTGATGTGCCGATTGATGAACTGGTCATTTTTGAAAAGGACAAGCTTCTCCTCATTCTTCACGGTCAGGCCTTCAAGGAACTCAGGAAAGATCCCGGAGTCACCTTCGAGGGGCAGAACGATCTCCAGATCACCCAGGTCGAAACCCGGGAGTTGAAGCTTATCGAAGGCATCATCGGGCCCCGTTCGCAGATGGTCGGGAAAACCCTGAAAGAGATCGGATTCCGCAGGAACCACGGAATCAACGTCCTCGCGATTCACCGCCAGGGGGTGAACCTGCACGATACGCTCAACAAGGTGAGACTGGCTTTTGGTGACACCCTCTTTATGGAAGGGGAACCGGAGACCTTCAGACGCCTTCAGGAACAGAAGGACTTTGTCAGCCTTTCGGAAACGCCCGAGCCGCTCGTCGACAAGAAAAAGGTCCGACTCGGAGTCGGGATTGCCCTTGCCTTTATCATCGGCGCGACCTTTGACCTTCTCGGAATCCCTGCGCTCGCGATCCTCGCCGCCCTTGCCATGATCCTGACCCGTTGCGTCACGGCTCAGCAGGCCTACGAGTCCATCCAGTGGAACATCCTCTTCCTCATTTTCGGCATGCTCGCGCTGGGTCTGGCGATGGATCAGAGTGGTGCCGCGCAACAACTCGTGGGTGGCATCATGTCGCTCTGCGGGGATTTTTCGCCCTTTGTCATTCTGGCGATCGTGTATCTCCTCAGTTCCACGTTGACCGAACTGATCAGCAACAATGCCGTGGCGGCGCTTCTCACGCCCATCGTCATCGGGATTGCGGAAAAGATCTCCTGGCAGGGGGAAATCGGAGTTGATGCGCGACCCTTCATCGTCGCGCTCATCTTCGGGTGCAGCGCCAGTTTTGCGACGCCGATCGGCTACCAGACCAATACCTACGTCTACGGGGCGGGGGGATACAAGTTCACCGACTTTCCCCGTATCGGGGTGCCCCTGAATCTGGTGCTCTGGGTGGTTGCCTCGCTGCTGATTCCGCTCTTGTGGCCGTTCCGCTGAAGCATAACCCAACACAGTTGACTGTTCGGGTTAACCCTGTTGGGTAGGGGAATGATCGGAAAGACAGAATTGAGGGAATTGGTCGGGCTTCTCGAAGAGCGGCTCCGCGTGATCGGGGACGGGGAGCTTCGCGAGCGTGATCCTGAGGCACAGTTGGCCCGGCTTCGGGAAGTGTCGGAGTCCATCATGGCCTTTCATGCGGATCATCGCGCGGAGGTTCCGCCCCGGCTCAATCATTTTCTCGAGAACTGTAGTTTCGAAAAGGCCCGGGAATGGGCCGAGGGCGAGTTGGCGAAGGGGTGAGCGGGGCTTACCTGTTAGATTGCAACTTGCTATACACGTATAGCAATGTATCGTTGACTCATGCTTGCGATCCGACTGGACTCTGATATCGAGGAGCGACTGGAGCGCCTTGCGAAGCTCACCGGTCGCACCAAGACCTATTACGCTCGCGAAGCGATCCTTGAGCATCTTGAGGACCTTGAGGATATCTATCTCGCCACCGAGCGCTTGAAGAGCCCGGGGAAGATCCATTCGGCCGAGGAAGTGAAGCGTGAACTGGGTTTATAAGTTTGACGAACGCGCCTTGAAGGAGCTGAAGAAGCTCGGGCCTCAGGCTCAGGTGGAAATTATCGCTTATCTCGATGAGCGGGTCGCTGGCGAGGGAGATCCCCGTCGCTTTGGTAAGGGGCTGAAGGCGGACCTGGCAGGGCTCTGGCGCTACCGTGTCGGAGATTACCGTATTCTTTGTCAGATTCGTGATGCAGAACTGTATGTCCTCGTGGTGGCAGTGGGGCATCGCCGGGATGTGTATCGCTAGGATCTGGTTGCAGTTAGGTGAACCGATTGATGGGCTTCAGGTCGCACTTGAATCCCGGTTCCTGTTTTGCTAGCTAAGGGTAATGCCTTTCCTGACCCGTCGCCGGTTTCTCGCCACTGCCGCCGCTCTTCCTGTCGTCCGCTTTGCCGCAGCGGAAGAGAACAAGCCGGAGTGGAAGTCGAAACTCGAGGCTATTCGGGTTCAGTACAAGCTGCCCGCTCTCGGCGGGGCCATTGTCACCAGTGCCGGGGTGCAGAGTGTTGCTGTCACCGGGGTCCGCAAAATCGACTCTGAGGTGGTCGCTACGGTCGATGATCTCTGGCATCTGGGTTCGAATACCAAAGCGATGACCTCGACCCTGGCGGGGGTCGCGGTGGAAGCCGGGAAGATCAAATGGGAGACAAGCCTGGAGGAGGTGTTTCGAGGGGAGCGAGGACTGAACCGTTCTCCCCTCCGGACGGCGACGCTGACCCATTTCCTCAGCCACTGGTCCGGCCTTCCGGCAAATCCATCCTGGCCGGAAGCTGCCCGGGCTGGAAGAGACATTGTTTCGCAACGCGCGAAGGCCCTGGAGATGGCGATTGGATGGAGGAACTTGCCTGAACCGGGCGAAAAGCATCTGTATTCCAACTGGGGATATGTCATCGCCGGCCACATGCTCGAGAAGGTCATGAATTTGCCCTGGGAGGAGCAGATGCGGAGGGCTATTTTCACCCCGCTCGGGATCACCGGGGCCGGTTTCGGAGGCACCGGAACTCCAGGGGAAATCGATCAGCCATGGCCTCATGGAGAGGACGGCAAGCCAATGCCGGAGAACGGGGCTGCGGTGGACAACCTGCCGGTGCTCGGTCCGGCGGGCACGGTCCATATGTCCCTCGGCGATTGGGCGAAATTTGTGGCCGAACACCTCGCGGGAGCAAACGGGAGGGGCAAACTGCTGAAGGCCGCCACCTACAAGCGGCTCCACACCGCCACGCAGGAAGGCGAACCCTACGCCTTCGGATGGCTGGACCTGGAGCGCAGCTGGGGAGGCCGGGTCCTCAGTCACAACGGTAGCAATACGATGAACTACAGCGTCGCCTGGCTCGCGCCGGAAAAGGACTTTGCCCTCCTTGCCTGCACGAATCAGGGAAGCGAGGACTGTCGTAAAGCGCTCGACGATGTCGTGGGAATGCTGATCGGAGAGGTGACCTGAGCTTATCCAGCGAAGAGCGCCTCATTCACATGGCCCTCGTTCAGGTCGACCCGTTCCGGTCGGCCCTTGTGCATGTAGACGACTTCGGTGTGATCAAGTCCTAACAGACCCATAATGGTTGCGTGAATGTCGTGGACGTGCATCTTGTCCTCGATCGCATAAAGACCGAGTTCGTCGGTCGCTCCGATGGTCTGACCGCCTTTGACACCGCCGCCCGCCATCCACATGGTGAAACCGGTCGGGTTGTGGTCGCGACCGTCGCCCTTCTCGCTCATGGGAGTGCGGCCGAATTCACCGCCCCAGATCACAAGCGTGTCCTCGAGCAGTCCTCGTTGCTTGAGGTCCTGAATCAGTCCGACGATGGGCACATCGACATTGTTGCAGAGACGCCCGTGGTTTTCCTCCATCTTTGCGTGGCTGTCCCATTTGCTTCCGGCTCCATGATAGAGCTGGACAAAACGCACCCCGCGTTCGATGAGGCGGCGGGCCATAAGACACTGGCGGCCGTAGACTTCGGTCTCCTTGTTGTCGAGACCGTAAAGGGTCTTGATGTGATCGGGTTCGCTGGCGAGGTCGATCGCCTCGGGTGCCTCGGCCTGCATTTGGAAAGCAAGCTCATAGCTGCGGATGCGCGCTTCGAGATCAGTGTTAGTGGAACGCGCCGCGTAGTGTTCGCGGTTGAGCTGTTCGAGAAAGTCGAGCTTCTGCTTCTGGCGGGCGTCGCTCACGCCGGAGGGGTTGTTGAGGTTTTTGATCGGCTCAACTCCGTTCTCAAAGAGAACACCCTGATGCACCGCCGGGATGAAACCCGAACCCCAGGTGCGCGCGCCGTTCACGACCATGGAATTCGAGTCCTTGATGACAACGAAACCGGGGAGGCTGTTGTTTTCTGTACCGATGCCGTAGGAGACCCATGATCCGAGCGAGGGACGACCACCGAAGACAGAACCTGTGTTCATCTGGCAGACTCCGCCGGCATGGTTGATTCCGTCGGAAACACAGGAACGGATCACGCAAAGCTCATCGGCGATCTTCGAGTGTTGGGGGAGCCAGTCCGAGATCCAGAGGCCGCTCTCGCCGTGTTGTGCCCACTTCCGTTTGCACTCGAGCAAGGGTGAGTTGACCTCGCCCATCGCGGTGACGGGTCGCTCGAAGCTGTCAGGCAGGGTCTGCCCGGCGAGTTTGTTGAGGAGCGGTTTCGGGTCAAAGAGATCGAGGTGGCTCGGCCCGCCCTCCATGAAAAGCCAGATGATGTTTTTGGCCCGCCCGAAGCGCTGCGGAATTTTTGCACCGACCGGATTGGGGAATCCGGTCGAGGCGAGGAGCTTTTCCCCGGTCAGGGCCGAAAGGGCGACTGCGCCGAAACCGGCTCCGGCACGGGTGAGAAATTCGCGACGGCTCGCGGGTTGGTCGATTCGATGGCAGAAGGACATGGCTGGGGGCGGCCGGTGGCCGCGGTAAAAGGTGGGAAGGTGAAAAGTAAAAGGTTGGTGAGGAGTGGTGCCTTGGCGGCTCAATGTAGATACAGAAATTCGTTTGAGTTGAGGAGAGCGTGACAGAAGTCGGTTACGGCTCCGAGGAGTTGCGGAGGGGCATCGCTCGATGGAGCACTGATGATCTCACGCCTCCACGCGGTGTTGGGTGCGGGTGTCTCGCCGTCGGTACCGGCGAATTTCCAGTCGATGAGACGGGTCGGCGCGGCAACGAGCGATTCAGCATCGGAGCGCTGGGGATAGGTGAGGAGTTGCAACTTGTCGAGCGACCCCTTGCTGATGGTGAGGCGGGCGATCTGTCCATCCCAGAGGTGGCCCTTTTGATCGCGGCTGCCGACAAAGGTGGCCACCTTGTCATCTACTGACAAACCACCCACGACCTGATGCTGCACCCTTTCGCTCTGCATCGGTGCGTTCGGATCGGAGAGATCCTTCAGGTAGAAGGTGACGAAACCTTTGTTCGGGTCCTCCTTGGATGGTTTTGCCGAAATCGAGACGGCGAGATAGACCGGCTTGTTCAGCGGCACGCGCAGGCCCGAGGCAACGACCTCGGAGATGCGGTTTTTCTGAAAGTCGTCTCCGACGATCTGGACGATGAAGTTCTGCGGGTCGAAACGCGACTTCGTACTGGTGACCCCGACAGACCAGCCGATCTCGTCGGCGCTACCATTCCATCGGCCGATGAGGGTGTTGACCGAAGAATCTTCGTAGACCCGGTCGAGCGTGGTCACGGCTTCGATCGTGAACTCTTCGTCAGGCAACTCCAGTCCCTTGACCTCAAGGTGCTCGAAGCGACTTCCGGGCTGGATCCAGAGCGATTTCTCACCGAGTTCGATGGACTTCACGTCCTTGAAAATGGCGGCGGTGGGGCGCAGACCGGTCTCGTTGGGGAACTTGTCCACCGCAGCGGGCGCCGCCGTCGTGACCGTTCCGGCCTGGGATTCGACGAAGGCCCTGGCGCCCTCGACCTCGCTTGTGAGCGCCTCGCGTCCGTAGGCGACGCGATAGGCTTCGCGGATTTCCTCGGGGCCGAACTCCGACTTGCCCTTGAGAAGACGCTTCGCAAAGGCGTTGGCGCGGGAGAGCGACCACTCCCCGTTGACCAGCAGGAGAGATTGGAGGGGCGTCGTCGTGGGGATGCGGTTCGGCGTCGAACTGAACCCTGCCGGGGAATCGAACTCACCCATCATCAGGTCAGGAGTATTGCGGCGCTTTTTCATGTAGACGCTGCGGTTCGGCGCAGTGCCGTCGACCGCCGGACCGCCTTCGCGATGGGTCAGCTCTCCCGAGGCAGCGAGAGTGGCATCGCGAAGTTGCTCAGCGTCGAGACGCTGGGGAGGGAAACGCCAGAGGAGACGGTTGGCCGGGTCGGCGATTTCCTCGTCGCTCGTCGGCTCGCGCCGCGCGGTCTGGCGGTAGGTCGCACTCGTCATGATGAGGCGGTGGAGATTCTTCAACTTCCAATCGTCCTCAAGGAAACGGGTCGTGAGCCAGTCGAGCAGTTCCGGATGGCTCGGAGCTTCGCCGAGCATGCCGAGATCATTCGGAGTCGCGACGAGTCCCTCGGCGAAGTGGCGTTGCCAGACGCGGTTGACCATGACGCGGGCCGTAAAGGGATTCTTTTCACTCGCGATCCAGTCAGCGAGGGCGGTGCGGCGCCCCGTCGTCTTTTCCGTGGGTTTGATCTCGGGCGCGGGATGGCCTAACAGGGTCAGAAAGGCAGGCTCGACGACCTCGTCCTTGCCGCGGCGTTTCATCAGGGTTTCTCCGGGTTTGTTTCCCGTATCGGTCGTGACAAAAGCGGCGGGCAGCGGAGCGGGCTTGAGGGAATCGAACTTCTTGAGCGCCTCGGTCAGCTCGGTGTGGCGGGCGAGCTTTTTCTCGTCCTTGGCGAAAGTTTTCTTCCAGTCGACACGACGGTATTCAAAGTCGACCTGACGCTGCACGAGCTGGGCGAGCTGCTCCTCGTGGGCGGTGCGCCCGGAGGCGGGTTTCCAGTAAATTTTCTGAACGTCGTCGGGGAACTGGATCACCGCTCCCTTGCGCTTGGATTCGAGGACGGGTTGGGTCATCGCATCGAGCTCGGTCCGGATCTCTTTTGTCGCTGTCTCCCACTCGGCCAGTTTCAGGTCGTGGGCCTTCCGCTCCTCCGGAGTCGCAAGGGTCTGATCTTCGGGCCACCAGGTCGTATTGAAAAAGGACTGCAGGGCGAAATAATCCTTCTGAAGAATGGGGTCGAACTTGTGGTCGTGACACTGGGCGCAGCCCATGCCGAGTCCGAGAAAGGCCTCGCTCGTGACGTTCGTCATCTCTGTGAGAATGAGATCCCACTGCATGCGTGCGTTGCGCTGATTCCATTCATAAATGCCAAGACGCATGAAGGCCGTTGCGATGAGGGTATCCGGATCGTCCGCGGCGAATTCGTCGGCGGCGAGTTGCTCGCGGATGAACTGACGGTAGGGCTTGTCCCCGTTGAAGGAACGGATCACGTAGTCGCGATACATCCAGGTCTCGGGACGGTAGTCATCGGCGCGATAGCCGTCGCTCTCGGCGTAGCGGACCACATCGAGCCAGTGCTGGCCCCAGCGCTCGCCGTAGCGCGGACTCGCAAGGAGGCGGTCGACGAGCTCCGTGGTGGCCTTGTCAGGATTTTCAGCAAAGGCTTTTTCGAAGGCAAGGACGTCCTCCGATCCCGGAGGCAGGCCGTGCAGATCGAAGAAGAGGCGGCGCACGAGCTCGCCCGCGTCGGCGGCAGCGGCGGGCTGGAGTTTTTTCTCTTCGAGCTTCGCGGCGATGAAGCGGTCGATCGGGCTTTTCGCCCAGCCGTCATTTGCCTTGGAAACAGCCGGTGGGGCGGGATCGGCGACCGGCTTGATCGCCCACCAGTTTTTATCCTCTTCGGTGAAGCCGTTTTCGTCGCCTTCGGCCTTGGTCATTTTTTCCTCGGGCCAGGGAGCCCCGAGGGCGACCCACTTCTCGAGGGCCGCGACCTGGGCGGGTTCGAGGGTCTTCTTCGGAGGCATCGCGAAGTCCGGATCACTCCGGCGCACCGCATGAATGAGCGGTGAAAGATCAGGCTTGCCGGCGACCAGGGCCGGGCCGTTTTCGCCGCCCTCAAGAATGAGCTCGCGATGATCGAGGCGCAGGCCGCCCTTGGACTTCTCCGGCCCGTGGCAATCATAACATTCCTTCGCGAGAAGCGGGCGGATCTCCATTTCGAAGAAACGCAGGTTCTCCTTGTCGTCGGCCGAGAGGGTCAGGCCGAGGAGCAAAGAGGGTAGTGTCAGGGCAAGAAACTTCATTTCAGGGGGGCGTTTTGAATCCAAAGGGTGGGGGCGGGAGCGGTGGGATGCTCTTTTGAGGCAAAAGCGTGGACGAGACCCTGTTTGTCGGCTTCGCCGGTTTCACGGACGATCATCAGGTGGGCGAGGCCGTCGGGGCGGTTTTGAAGAAAGGCGGTCAGTTCGTCCGAGGCCACCTCGACGAGACCGTTCGGGGCTCCCTTCCGAATCTCGAAGCTGGCAAGACGTCGGGCGGTCGCTTGCGAAATTGTGTCCTCTACCAGAGGGCCGCCGTTACTCCAGAGGAGATCCTTTTCGTTCCAGTTCGCGGCGTTCTCATCCACGAGACCGTAGACTGCGAAGCGGGAATCGGGCACGAGGGAGGAAAAGCCGAGTCCACTCGACTCCATTTTCAGGGTGAGCTTCGCGTCGCGAGGAGCCCCGGTCGGAACCGCGGCCAGGTCAAAGGTGAGAAAGGCGCGACGTTCATTGTTTGCCGCAAGTTCGGTGTGTTTCACCATCAAGAGCGGATGCCCGCCCGTCGGTCCATGGGAATCTCCGCGCCGGACGTACGCGTCGCTTCCCCGGCCAATCGCGGTCGAGATCGGCGTCCAATCGTCGCCGGGCGAGGGGACTGACTCGGAGCGACGCACTTCCTGATCGCCATGAGCGGTATCCGCCTGGCTGCCGACGTCACCGACAAGCGAATCTCCCGCAAAGACATGTTTTGCCTCGGGCGAGTCGCCCTGTTTCACCTTCACTTCGCCTTCGAAGACAAAAACGTTGGAGTTTCCCAGGGGTGTCGTGGTGACGCCGAAGCGGGTGCCGAGATCGATCACTTCCATGTGCGCGGTATCAATCGTGAAACCGTGCGCCGATTCGGGCACGTCGGCAACGACGGAACCCTCGACGAGGCGGCACTTCATCGCGGACTCGACCTCAAGCACGCCGGGAGCCTCGAGAGTGACGGTCGCTCCGCTGGCAAAGCGTATCGTGGCCATGCCCTCGGTCAGGGCGAGAGTCCCGGCGGAAAGTCCGGCCCCCTCGACCGTGGGGAGATCCGATCCGGCCCAGCGGCAATTCTCCGCCTCGATCAGGGTGGCGACGACCGGGGCGGGACGACCGTGGAAAAAGAGAACGAGGCTTGCGCCGAAAAGAACGATCCCGGCCGCTGCGGCGATCCAGGCAAGCGGTTTGGTCGAGGGCGCGGGACGGACCCATTGCTTCTCTTCAAGCAACGCCGGCAGGGAATCACTCTCCGCCTCAAGGAGGGCGTGGATCCAGCGCTTTTCGACATACTCCCGGCACAGTTCAGGATCGTCGATGACGGCCTGCTGCAGTGCCTCCCACTCTTCGGGGGAGAGTTGACCGTCGAAGGAACGGTCGATGTGATCGTGGAAATTCATGCGGTGGTGGTTTCAAGACGGGCTTTGACGCAGTCGTTGAGGGAGGCGCGGATGCGGCTGAGGAGTTTGTAGACGGCGGCTTCGGTGCGGGCTGTCTCTTTGGCGATCGCGGCGATGTCGTGATCCTCGTAATAACGCAGCAGGACGAGGCGTCGCTGATTCTCGGGAAGGCGCTGGAGGCACTCGTGCAAAGCTTCGGACCGATCCGAGAGCGAGTCGGCACCGCGATCGATCTCGGCGGCGACGGCTTCGAGGAAGGCAGGTTCGGCGGAGTAGAGTGGTTTGCGCTTCGCGCTGCGCCGATGATTGAGGATCTGGTGAAAGGCAATCTGGCGTGCCCAGGCAAGGAATCGGGTGCCGGGTTCGAACTGGGAGAATTGTTTCCACATCACCAGCTTGCAGCTTTGAAGGATGTCTTCCGCATCGAGCCTGTCATTGACGAGGGCGTGGACGTAGGCAGCGAGGGCACGCTCATGCTCGTTGAGGAGGACGAGATAGTTCTCGGCCGGGTCAGTCGGGGGGCTGGGGGGGGAATCCACCATTTCAACCAGCCTAAGGTCCGGCGGCGATTTTTTTGGACAATTATTTTCACTTTTTCGGGAAAATCGCGCGGGCAAGGCGGCTGATGCCCAAGAAAAGGGGCTTGCCAAACCCCTCCTGTTGCGGGGCGGGGCGCTGGGGAAAACGCCTCGGGTGTTGTGTTTAGGTTGAACGAAAATCGATTCTTTCATTTTCCCCTTTTAGGTAATTCGTGTATCATTTCGTGCATACACGAGACATGAAAACAATTACCCTCGATGATGCCGCCTACGAGCGATTGAAGGCTCTCAAGCGCGGCAAAGGCGATTCTTTTTCGGCGGTGGTCAAACGTGTCGTCCCCGTTTCGGGAACCTTGGGGGCTCTCCTCCGCTTCGTCGAGGCCGCCAGCCCTACCGACGCCGCGCGCGATGAGATTCTGGAGGAATCGGTCTCGGATCGGCCTCTAACAGAGCACGACCCATGGACTTGATTGCAGACACCACCCTCCTCGTCGGGCTCTGGCGCAGGCAGGCTTGGGCGATGCGTTTTGCCGAAAGGCGGAGTGATCGCATTCTCGGCATTCCCTGGGTCGTTCTGGGTGAGTTCCGGCACGGGGCGATCCGCGCGGGTCATGATGAAAAGCAGGTCCTCGACTTTCTCTCCATCGGAATCCCGCTTTGTGATCCGGAGAGTGTCGTTCCTTACTACGCGCAACTGTGTGCGTCCCTTCAGGATGAGTCCGGCTGGAAACAGATCGGACAGAATGATCTCTGGATTGCCGCTACGGCGATCGCACACCAGTGTCCCCTGGTGACCCGAAACCTTCGCCACTTCGGGTTGATGGCCGGCCTTACCGTGGAAGCCCTCGAAGGCTGAATGACACGGATTATTATCCGATTTAAGGGCGAATCATTTGAAGGGAATCCATCACGACTAACCTTGCGGGAGCTCTGAGTGGGGTCGTCTACTCGTAGCGCGGAACCCGGGATATGGTGCAGTTTGGCAGGGCTCTGCGAAGGGCTTCGATCTGCAGGTCGGTCGTTTGGCTTTCCGGCAGATCCAGTTGGGTGAGCTGCTCAAGCTTGGCGAACTCAGAGATCACTGCTGAATTGATCCGGATGCCGTTGTCGCGGAGGGTCAGGGTCTTGAGGTCTTCGAGTCGACGCAGTGCGGCGATGTCATCATTGGTGAGGCGACCTTTTCCGAGGGTCAGATTCACCAGCTTCCGGCATTGGGAGATGGCCTTGAGCGATTGGGGGGTTATCTCTGCCTGCTGAAGAGCCAACGACCTGAGTTCCTTCAGGATCGGAAGCTTGAGCAGGATCTCCTCGGAGATTTTTCCTCTCGGGGAAAATACTTCCAGTTTCGGAAAGCGCCGGATGGCCACATCGACCGCCGCGCTGGAATCGTCTTCGCCCGTTCCAAAAGACAGGTTGACGAGCGTCTTTGCGAGATTTTCATGCAAAGCCTCAAAATGAGCGGCAGGCACGGGAGTAATGGACAAGAAGAGGGACTCGATCTGATCCATGTCGCCCATATCCATCAAGAGTTCTTCCGTCGCGGTGTCCCCGAGGGTCAGAGCTTTCAATTTGGGATATTGATTGAGAATAGTCCCATCTCCGGCGCGGAGCCTTCCTCCATTGAGGGACAACTTTTCAAGCTTGGGTGGACTCAATAGTCGCGACAGGTCCGCAACCGGGTCGCTGCTGTTTCCGAAATCCAGCTTTTCCAGCAAAAGAAGTGAGGCCACGACTTCGCAATCCTCTGCGGTGACGGCTCCATAAGACTGGATGTTCAACTCGTTGAGCAAGGGTGTGTTGCGAAAGGGGGCAAGAGATTGGAAAGTCGGATTGTTCCCCTGTCCAAAGCTGAATATCCGGAGTTCTCTTGCCCGCGTGATGGCCAACAAATCAGCATCGGAAATTTCCAAGCCGAGTCCGATCGGGAAATACACTGCTCCCAGTTCGAAGTCCCCATCCGGAAGCGGACTGCCCGGTTTGAATCTAGTCCCAACTTTCCCATCGATTAAAATGATGACCTCAGCCCCTTTGGCCATCGCGTATTCGGCCGCAGCACGGGAGATCTTTGGATCGGGACGCACCCGTTCCGCCTTCGTCGCTTCGGCACTGACTGGTGCTGCGGGAGTCTCCGTCTCTTTGTCGGCCGCAGGCGTCCCGGTAGCCGATTCGAGTGCCTCACGATAGTCCCTCACCGTCTTGGCGTGCTCGATGCGGTCCTGCCGGGTCAGGTCGGTCTCGACTTGTTTGAGCCGGGTCGCGAGGGGACCGGTCAGGGCGAGGCGGTTGGCGGCCCGAGTCGCTTCGAGTTTCGCGTAAGCGTCACGGTAGATGCCGCGAATCTTTTTAAGCGATTCGGGAGTCCCCTCGTCGTCTTCGGTCGGCACCGTCTTGCCTGCACCGAGGTTCGCCTTTTCCTGTTCGATCGCGAGGACACCGTCGAGGTGCCCGGCTCGTTTTTCCTCGGCGATGGCCCGATCCATCCCGCCGAGGTAGCCGGTGTTCAGCTTTGCCACTTCGGCCGCAAAGGGGGCGGTCACCCGCGTCTTCTCCAGCGCAAGGAACTGGTCGTGGAGGGCCTTGAGTTCGGGGATGGAGGCTATCGTCTCAGCCGTTTGGTCCACCTCCACTTTTTGCTCTGCCTCCACCATGGATAGTGCGCGCAGGTCCTTGCCCTTCTCATCCACCCCGAGGATTCGCAGCGCCTCAGCCTCGGGGAGGCCGTCGAGATTGATGACTTCGATGTCGCGAAATGGACCCTGGGCATTCCAAATCGCGATGGCACCTTCTTCGGGGCGTTCGTCCGAGGCGACCAGAGAGAGCCGTCCATCAAATCGAGCAAAAACGCGTTCGTTGACGGCGGCGAATTCGACGACCATTTCGGAGGGCTGACCAACGAGTTCGAACTGGCCCGTCGCCAACATGGTGGAGACGGATCCGCTATGACTGATCTTGTCGGTCCGGGTTGCGAAACTGCGGCTGAGCGACAAGGAGTCGGTTTTGGTGCTGCGAAGTTTGAATTCCGGGATGAAGGGTGAGTCCGGCGAGAGCTTGCATCGCACCCTGATTCCCTGATTGGTCGAGGAAACCAAGCTCAAGGGGAAGACAATAGAGAGAGGTTTGGGTATGGGCGACATCCATCCGTCTTCGACCTTCAGTTTTGAACGAGTTCCTTCCTGCAAGTCCTCGTAGTTAATTTTTACCCACTGCCCGGGCGGGGGCGTCTCTTTCCCTGCATCCGTCACCGGGCTAGGAGCTTTGGGATCGGCCGTGTCAGGCTGGGGCGCTTGCAGCGCGCGCCAGTCGGCATCGAGCCCGAGCTTTTCCAGCGCCTCGGCTTCAGACATCCCTTCGAGGTTCATGACTTCGATGTCACGGATGGGGCTCCTGGCATCGATGCGGGCCAGCCCCTCGGAGGGGCAATCCGTTTTGACGGATTTAAACACGCTCGGGTTGAGTCGCGCCACGAACCGGTTGCCGACGACGGCAAACTCCACCTGATAGTCCCCCCCGGCGGGAATCGAGTTCGGGTTCTCCGCTTTCAAAAAATAGTCAATCCCGGATGCCGAGCGCACTTGACCCACAATCTCCGCACCTGTTGTCATGAGGGACGCGACGGAATCCGTATGTTTGCGTCGAACGCTGATATAACTCTTTTCCTGCGGGGTTTCCGCAGCCCGAAAACGCGCCCTCACCGAATAGTTCGTCTTTAAGTCTTGAGGGAGATCGATCAGTTGCGGAGGAATCCAGCCGTCCCAGTTTTCCGGGTTGATCTGTTTCTGAATGTTTGCAGGCAAGTCCTCCACTTTTGGGAACACTTTCACCCACTGCCCTCGAGGAGTGGACGGCGAAGGCGGCGGGGTCGACGTCTTCTCAGCCGCCCCCGGAGTCGTTATTGATCCGGGGACCTTCTTCGTTTCAGTCACTTTCACCTCCGCTTCCACCGGGACCTTGGGCGCGGACGGAGAGGCGGGCGGAGTTTCCGGATTATTCGCTGGTGACACCGCAGTCGGGGCCGCTTCCGGTTTCCCCCGCGTCGCCATGACCGCCAGGCCCGCCAGCATCGCGCAGGCTGCTCCGATGCCGAGAAACACCGGCAGCTTCGACCGCTCCGGGGTTGCCGGGGTATACCTTCCTGCTTTCGCGGGCGGCTTTCCCTTCACCGAAGTGGTCACCGGCACCACCGCGGCGACGACCGCACTTTCCTCACCGGCTTCCACTTTTGCAAAGGGCTGGGAAAAGATCACATCAAGGTCGGCTCTCACCACGGAGGCACTGGAGTAGCGATCATCAGGATGCGGCTGCATCGCCTTGCTCACGATTTCGTCGAGGCGGGGATCAATCGTCGGGTCCAGTTCCGACGGCGATTTGAACTGCCCTCGTGGCAGCTTGCCGGTGAGCATTTGGTAGAGCATTACCCCAACCGCGTAGAGATCGGCCCGGTGATCGGGCTTCTGGTCGCTGTCGAGAGCCTCGGGCGCGACGAAGTCGGGCGTGCCGACGGCGACGTTGGTCATCGTCAGGGCAGGCGCCGAATCGCCCCCGGCGGCCTCCAGCTTTTTCGCTAGGCCGAAATCGGCGATCTTCACCCGACCATCGCGATTGAGGAGGATGTTGGCCGGCTTGATGTCGCGATGAACGATACCCTGGCTGTGGGCGTAGTCGAGTGCATCGAGGACGTGGGCAGTGATCGAAAGGGCCTGCTCCTGCGGCAGTTTGCCGCCATGGTGTTTCAAATACTGGTGGATGTCCATCCCGTCGATGAACTCCATGATGAAATAGAGTTGGCCCTCCGCAGTCTCGCCAAAGTCATAGACCGACAGGATCGCGGGATGGTCGAGTTTGGCCATGGCCCGAGCTTCCTGCTTGAAGCGGGCCGCGAAATTCAGTTCGTCGTCCCCCTTCGAAAAGGTCTCGGGCAGGACCTTGATGGCGACCTCGCGATCCAGATTGGTCTGTCGCCCCTTGTAGACCGCCCCCATGCCGCCGCGACCGAGGATGTCGGTGATCTCGTATTGCGGCAACATGCGCTGCAATTGCTCCGGTGAGGGCGGTTCCCAATTGGATGAGGAAGTGGATTGGGGCGAGGACATGACAGAGTTCCTGCGGGAAAACGGGCGGTCCGGCAGGATGAGGCACGGCTATCGCTGATTCAAGGAAAAATGGGCGATTCGGTGACTGACTTTTTCCCGGAACTTGAGAGGGAACATCCGTGTGAAACGCCTCGTCTCACCTCATTCGGGGGAGACTCGTGGGGGCTTCCCCTAATGTGATTGACTAGTATTTACTTACGACTGAGTTGTCGCCGCCGAACGGCGACCAAAACAGAAATAGACAAGCGCGCCGATGCCATGGGTCAGGGCGATGACAATGAGCCAGCCAATCTGCCGGTTGTCGCCGCCACTGATGCGCCTGATGCAGTCTACAAGCATCCAGATCCAGAACGCCGTGAACAGTAGCGAGGCGGAAATGATCAGAAGCTCAGTCCCGCTGAAGATCAGGGCGAGGATGGGGTATGTGGTCATGTTTGTAGTTCGTTTTTGGTGTTTCCGCGCTTGAGCGCCTTCACGGCCCTGGCAATTCGCCCCGTCTCCCATGATTCCCTCCAATCTTCGGGATCAAATGGTCGGATTAATCTAGCAGGAAGTTGGGGAAAGAATCGCATCAAAGATTCCAAGAACCGATTCTCTTCTGCACGGCAGATTCGTTCTACTTGAATCCTGTTCTCGGGAGTCGTGGAAATGCCCCTATCTCGAATCATGCCATGAGTGGCCTCGTGCACAATGACCTTTGCATAATATGCGGCATGGAATAGTTCATCTCCAGCCTTTGGCCTAAACTCGAAATCAATTTGCGTGGCCTTAATCCGGTGCTGGTATAACCCGCTCCCAGCCCCGGATGGATGGGGCCAATCGACTATCCAACATGTCTGCGCCTTAACTCGCGCATACCTTCTGGGATCCCGCTCCCGGATAAGTTCGAGAGAACTGGAGATTACTCTTACGTAGTCGCCTACTTTCTGATTGGTCGAAACCAACGGAATCCCATCAAAACTACCCACAATGCTATTTTTATACTGCCACACGAATGCGAAGTCGGTGAGTTTCTGAAACGGGGATGTCATACCATTGTCGTTTTTCGCGAACAGTATAATTACACGTTTGTGTGCCACATCATCAACTCCACCAATTTGAACATCACGGTCAAAAGCCTCCCTCGTGGTCAGACTCCGACCTCCGCGAACTCCACTTGTTTTAGTCGGGTTGCGTCACGAAACAAAGTCAAAAGCGATCGGTCGAAAAACTCCCCGGGACGTCTCGGGACCTGTTTTTTTGGAGAAGGGCCGTCGAGCCGAATCCAGCGCAATCCAGGAGGGGACTCACACAAAGCCACGAAGCCACGAAGGAGAAGAATGCCCGGCGGAAATCTAAAGACCTTTGTGTCTTTGTGGCTTCGTGTGCCAATTCCTTCGCTGAAGGTCGCGCCCTGATTCCGATGCCCCTCACACCACCTCACTTGTCGGACTCACCTCCGCCTTCCCCAACCACGCCTCCTTAAACCGATGCCATTCCCGATTCAGAAACTCAATTAGATCCGACATCGCAATGTAGGTCAGCGGGACGAGGAATAGAGTGATGACCGTGGCGAAGAGTGAGCCGTAACCCATCGCCACCGAGACCGGGGTGAGGAACTGGGCGTGGGTGCTTTGTGCTCCGGTGCTGAAGAAAAAGGGCAGGATCCCTGCGAGCCAGGTGCCGCTGAAGATGAGGGGGACGAGCCCGAAGAAGGTCGTGATCTGGGTCAGGAAAATGGCGCGGAAGCGATTCACCCCGCCGCGTTGCACGGCCTCACGCAGCGGCATTCCCTTGTCCCGGAGATCGTTGATTTCGTCGACGAGGACGAGAGTGTCATTCACCACCACCCCCGAGACTCCAAGGATGCCGAAGAGCGACATGATGCTGACAGGAAGCCCGTGAAAGAGGTGGCCGATCACGGCGCCGACCATGCCAAAGGGAACCACAAGGAGGACGATAAAGGGCTGGGTATAGCTGCGGAAAGGGATCGCCATCAGGGCATACATACCTCCGAGCACGATGAGGATGGACATCAGCATCTGCGATCCGCTTTCCGCCTGAGATCTCGCCTCTCCCTCCATGCTCCAGGAGATATGACTGTGACCAATGAGAAGTGTATCGATGAAGGTGGAGATCTCGGCGCGGAGTGCCTCGATATCGACCGATGCTTTGTCGGCGTCGGCGGTGATGTTCAAGGCGCGGCGTCGATCAACCCGCTTGATGCTGGTGAAGCTCTTCACCACCGTCGCTTCGGCGACACTGCTGAAAGGGATCTCGAGCCCGTCGGCGGTGCGCACTCTCATGGTGTCGAGAGTGGCGAGGTTTTTGCGTTCATCCCGGGGGAGTCGCAACATCACTTTGACCTCGTTCCTGCCCCGCTGAATCCGCTGGACCTCGTCGCCGTAAAAGGCCTGGCGCACCTGGCTGGCGAGGTCATTCACCGTGACGCCGAATTGACGGGCTTCGGGCTTGAGGCGGAGCTGGATCTCGTTGCGGCCCGAGTCGAGCGAATCATTGATGTCGAAGAGCGCGGGATACTTGGAGAGGTGTTCTTTGATCTTCGTGGAAATGCCGAGCAGTTCATCGGGATTCGTCCCGGTGAGCTGAATATCGATGGGGTCACCGCTGCGGATAATCTCGGCGCGGAAGGTGATCTCCTCGGCTCCGACGATAGGGCCGATGCGCTTCCGCCATTCGGCGGCCATCTCGACCGTGTTCACATCGAGGCTTCTTTCCTCGGGACCGAAGGTCTCCATGACAACTCCGCCGATGTGAGTGCCCGGATTGTTGGACACGCCACGCCCCGAGGACATCGTCGTTCCGGTCGAGGCGACGATGTGTTTGATGACACTCTGACCGTCCGGCCCGACGTATTCCTTCCTCATCTCCTCGGCGAGAGCATAGATGCGCTGGATCTGGGCATCGGTGACATCGAAGGGGGTTCCGTCGAGCATGGAAAGGCGGCAGTCGATGCGCTCGCTGGGGACGCGGGGAAAGTAGGCTGTCTGAATGTGGCCGCCGGCATAGAGTCCGATGAGGATAAAGAGTCCTCCGAACATCACGGCGAGAGTGGCATAACAATGATTCACACAAAAGCGGATCGAGGGGCGGTAGGCCCGGTCGATGAACCACTGTAGCGCCGAGCCGGAGAGTCGATGCACCGGAGCAAGCATGTCACCGGCGCGGCCGAGGAAGGGATGCGCGAGATGGCTCGGAAGGATCAGTTTTGTCTCCACGAGGGCGATGAGCATGACAATCACAAAGACCGTCGCGATCGGTCTGAACATACTGCCCCAGTCGGTCGAGTCGAAGGCCATGGGGAGAAAGGCGACCACGGTGGTGAGTACGCCGAAGGTGATGGGCACGGCCATGCGCCTGGTTCCCTCGATCGCGGCGTCGAGCGGGCTCATGCCCTGTTGTCGATACTGGTCACAGCTCTCGCTGATGACGATGGCGTCGTCGACGACAATGCCCAGGACGAGAATGAAACCCATGAGGGAGGAAAGATTGATCGTGAGATCGAGATAGGGCATCAGGGCAAAGGCCCCGAGGAAGCTCATGATCATGCCCACCCCGACCCAGATGACCGCCTCGAGCCGGAGGAATAATCCAACGCAAATGAAAACAAGAATGAGACTGCTTTTGGCATTCTGCACGAGCAGGTCGATCCGGCCTTTCACGATCTTCGAGCGGTCGTTCCAGTAGTCGAGTTGAACGCCGTCCGGCATCGTGTTGTTCGAGGAGGCGATATATTCCTTCACCCGGTCACCGATGGTGATGGCATTCTGACTGCCCTCACGCATCACCGTGATCATGACGCAGGGGCGTCCGTTGAGTTTTACGACGAGGGGGTTCTCGGTAAAACCGTCGAGGATCTTGGCGATCTCGCCGAGGGTCAGCTTGCTTCCGTCCGGTCGCGTCAGGACGGGGACGCGGGCGTAGTCGTCTCCCGTGTAGGCCCGGCCCCGGGTCCGGATGGAGACGTCCCCCGACTCAGTCTGGACGACCCCGGCAGGCAGATCGATCGCGCTCGACTGGATCGCCCGGCTGATCGTTTCGAGACTGAGATTGTACTTTCGCAAAGTGGCCTCGGGAATCTCGATGGCGATCTCCTCATTTCTCACTCCGGCGATCTCCGCATGGGAGATTCCCGGGAGGACGGAGAGTTCGTCGCGAGTCTGTTCGGCGAGGCGTTTGAGATCCTTCTCCGCCATGTCGGCGCTGAGGATGACGGTGATGACGGAGTGAAAGGAGTCATCGAGCTGAATGATCGGCTTTTCGGCAAGGGCGGGGAAGTTGGGAATGGCGTCGACCCGGATTTTCACATCCTCCATGACGCGACGGGGATCTTCATCTTCGTTGACCTCGATGAAGACGGTGCCGCCACTGCTGCCGGCGGTGGAATTGACATGTTTGATGCCCCCGACCTGTTGGATCGCTTCCTCGATCTTGATTACGATCGTCTCCTCGGTCTCCTCGGGTGAGGAAGCGGGGTAAGGGACATTCACCGAGATGAAGCGCGAGGGGGTATCCTGAAAAACCTCGAGAGGGATTTTATCCATCCAGAGAGTCCAGATGCCTGCTGCCATGACAGCCATCATCAGCAGATTGGCGGCGACTCCGTTGCGGGCGAACCAGGCGATCATGGAAGGAAGGGGCGGGGCAGAGTCATGAGGAACGTCGACCGCCTTGGGGCGGACCACCGGCCGTTCCGGGATTCTCGAGGGCTCCGTCGATGGTGGGAAGGACCGTGGCCCCCTCGGCGGCGAAGGGGATGGGGGTGAGACAGAGAACGTCGCCCTCTTTCGGAGAGTTGGGAGAATTGGCGGAGATCACGATCTGTTCTCCATTGCTGATGAGAGGATCAACCGTCAGGCGGCGGAGTTTGTTCTCGCCGGTGATGAGAATGATTTCGTTTCCGGCGCGAACCGCGCGCCGCGGGATGATAAAAACATCAGCGAGGTTTTCGCCTTCGATCTCCGCTTCAAGAAACTGGCCGATCTTGAGGGTGGGTTTTCCGTCCGATTGTTTCGCGTAGGGATCATTGACCTGGGCGACCGCGGTTATCTGGCGGGTGGATTCGTCGATCGCGCTTTCCACCCGGACGATGGATCCGGTCCAGGTGGCGGGTTTGCCGTCGACGAGGGACTTCAAGGTGACCGGGGCGCTGGCGGTGGAGACTTGTCCATCACGGAAACGCTCGGGGAGATTGAGAAACTGCATTTCCCGCTCCGGAAGGGGCAGACGGATTTCCACATAATCGACCGCAAAGATCTTCCCGAGGGGTGTGCCCTGGGTCACGAACTGACCGACATCAACAAGTTGCTCAAGGACCTGACCGTCGTAGGGGGCCCGGATGATGGTTCGCTCGAGGTCCCGCTCGGATTTGGCGATCTGGGCTTTGGCAGCCGCGACATCGGCCTCCGCCTTGGCCACCTGGGGAACCCGCAAGACCAGAGGACCGGGTTCTCCGGACTTGCCTAGGGTCCTCCAGCTTTCACGGGCCTGCCCCGCCTTGGCCTGCTCCTCGGCGAGAATGACTTCCGCCTGGGCAAGGGTTGCCTTGGCAACGACGATAGCCGTCTCGTAATCGACCGGATCCAGTTTCAAAAGTATGTCGTTCGTGGTGAAAAATCCGCCGGGACGAAAGGAGGGACTGACCTCGATGACTTTCGCCGAGACTTCGGGGAGCAGGGTACTCCGGGTGCGCGGCTGCACCGTCCCCTGGGAATGCACAATGACCGGATAGGTCGTTTTCCGGAAAGCGGTTCCCTCAACCCGGACGACGGCAGGCGGAAGCTCCATCGTTTTCAGTTCGGGCCGGTTGGTAAAAAACCACCAGGCGCAAAATCCGCACATACCGAGGATGGCGAGGGGCAGGATAGCTCGGAGAAAACGGCGCATGGATCAAAGGTTAACGTGCCTCGAAGGAAAAAGGCCTGTAGGGGAAGCAAAGCTCGCTGTTTTCGAGGCGAAAGCAAGCGGGGCGGACTCACGCATAGTCAGGGAGTCGGGGGTGATGGATGGGATGCCTCTCCGGCTCCCGGTGCCTTCCCGACCCTTTCGGGAATAGCTTGAGTTCACCTTCTTGGCACAGGTGATGCTACGATCATTATAGTTCTTCCTATATTTTACCATGAGCGAGACATCACTTCAGTCTTTTACGGCCCAACCCGCCGGGATCATCGTCCCGGTTCCTCCCGAGCATGTGATGGAGAATCCCGCACTGATCCCGGCTCCGGCCGTGACATTCTATCGCAGCGGCAACCATCTGGTGATCGAACACGGCGCCCCCATTCCCACGGAATGGTGTATCAAGAGCGGTCGCCCCGTCTATAAAGTGATCGAGGTTTCGCTGAGGAATCCGACCAATCCAAAGACCTGGTTCGGATCGCGCCCGGTGATTGAAGTGGGCCTTTGTCGGAAGCACTACGAGGATCATTCGGTGGCAGTGACCCTGACCTGGTCGGTCCTTGCGCTCGGATTCATTTTGCTGGCCGTGGGTGTTCTAGCCGCCGGGATGGTGTCATCGATTCTAGGTGTCATTGCCATCGCGGGCTCGGGTTTCTTCAGAGCGACTTCTCCGGTCACTTCGCCGGATGCCACGGATCTTCGGGCCACCGTATTCGGGGCGGGGGAGGGCTATTTGAAGCACCTGCCGGATGATGAACGGTGAGCGGGGGTAGGGAAGCGGCCAGGCCCGTTTGGCTGGAATGCACTCCGTCGAATGTTCAATTAGCTTCTCCCCGGACCCCGGTTAGGACGCAAACGCTGTTACCTCCTGATCAATCTTTTGCCCCAACTGACGCTGGGCTTCTTCGAGATCATGCTCAGCCTGCAGCCCCACCCAGAAGGCCGCCGTCGTTCCGAAAAACTTCGCAAGCCGGAGGGCGGTCTCGGCTGTTATGCTTCGTCTGCATTTCGTGATCTCGGTGAGACGGGAGGGCGGAATCGAAGTCGCCCGTGACACTTCAGCAAGGCTCAAATCCATGGGACGTATAAATTCTTCCAGGAGAATTTCTCCCGGGTGGATGAGGGGTAGTAGATCTTCGCTTTTCATGGTCTTCAGTGGTAATCGACGATCGAAACTTCACTTGCGTGACCATCGCTCCACTTGAAAACGATGCGCCACTGTTGATTGACTCGAATGCTCCAGAATTCCTTCCAATCTCCCTTCAATGGTTCCAACCGATTTGCGGGTGGAATCCGAAGATCCTGAATACTCCTGGCCTGATTGATCATCCGAAGCTTTCGACGGGCTCGAATCTGAATCTCTTCCGGGAGTTTCCGGGAACGCCACCCCGAATAGATTCTCTCAGTCTCCGAATCTCCGAACGATTCAATCACCCTGAAAGATATTCGATCATTAAATTACGGCAAGCGTAATTTCGCTTCGCGTAATTTTCTTTGAATGTCCGAGGCGTCCGCTTCTTCCCCAACAATCCATTGCCGCCCGCCTCTCTCCTCCCTACAGTCGCGCGATGATTCGGATCGGTGAATATCAGAAGCACTTCGGCGAGGTACCTTCGGTGGTGGCGGTCTCGCCCGGTCGGGTCAACCTGATCGGGGAGCACATCGACTATCTCGACGGCTTTGTCATGCCCATTGCCATTGACCGTAACCTCGTGATCGAGGCGGCACCGACGGAGGACGGCAGCTTCGAGATCGTGCCGGTGCAGGTCGGCTTCGGTGGTCCGGCAAAATTCGGAAAGGATGAGATCCATCGCCGCGAGGCGAAGGAGGATCGCTGGATGAACTACCTGCTCGGGGTCATCTCCGGATACCGTGAGGCCGGGTTCGAGGTGCCGGGCTTCAGGGCCGTGATCCACGCCGATCTTCCTGCCGGGGCCGGACTCAGCGCCAGTGCGGCCCTTGAGACAGCTACCGCCCTCGTCATCGAAGCCCTCGGTGATACTAAATTAGGCGTCGTCGAGCGAGCGCTCCTCTGTCAGCGGGCCGAGCACGAATACGCGGGAGTGCCCTGCGGGATTATGGACCAACTCGCGGTCGGAGCGGGGAAGGCGGGACAGGCGCTGCTGCTCGACTGTCGTGATTACTCCCTGCGGCATTTCCCTCTGCCGGAAGAGTTGGCCGTCCTCGTAACCGATACCGGGGTGAAACATGCCCTCGCCGATGGGGAGTACCGGAAGCGGCGTGAGAATTGCGAATCGGCGATGGATTTGCTCGGGGTCGATTCGTTGCGCGGCGTTTCATTGGAGACCGTCGAGGCCGGTAGGAGCCTGCTCGGCGAGACGCTTTTCCGTCGAGCCCGTCATGCGGTGACCGAGATGGAACGGGTTACCCGCTTTGCCACCGCGCTGGAGGCGGGGGATCTCAATACGCTCGGACGTATCCTGCGGGAGGGGCACGAATCGCTGCGAGACGACTACGAAGTGAGTTGTCCCGAACTCGATTGCCTCGTCGAGGCGGGATACGCTTTCGGGTCGGAGAGCGGCCACATCGGCACCCGAATGACCGGGGGTGGATTCGGCGGCTCGACGATTTCCCTGGTGAGGAGGGAGGCGTCCGCGGCGCTTCAGGCTCACCTGGTCGATTCCTTTGCCGAACGTTTCGGAACGAAGCCGTATGCATTCATCACTTCCGCCGTTGACGGAGCGAGTATTCATACTGTTGAATAGCCGAACCCCATGAAAACCCCGATCCTACTAACCACTCTGATTGTGATGAGCGCTTCTCTTTCCTCCCCGGTCACGGCCGGACTCACCGAGTCCCTTTACGGAAAAATGCCTGATGGTCGCGAGGTGAAGATCTACACCCTGACAAATTCGTCGGGGATGGAGGCGAAGGTGACCGAATACGGGGCCATCCTCGTTTCTCTCAAGGTTCCTGACAAAGACGGGAAACCCGCCGATGTGACCCACGGCTACGACACGCTGGAAGGCTGGCTGGGGAACAGTTCGTATTTCGGAGCAAGCGTCGGACGATTCGGTAACCGCATCGCGAATGGGAAATTCACTCTCGATGGCAAGGAATACACGCTTCTCACCAATAACGATCCTGGCGGAATGCCCTGCGCGCTCCACGGAGGCAAAGAGGGTTTCTGCAAAAAACTCTGGAAAGGCGAAGCCGTTTCCGCCGACGGAGCGAGCGGGGTGAAGCTCTCCTACGTCAGCGCCGACGGTGAGGAAGGCTACCCCGGGGAACTCAGCGTCGAAGTTACCTACACACTCACGGAAAAGAACGAGCTCGTCTGGGAGGCCAAAGCAACCACCAAGGCGCCGACCGTGCTTAATATCGTTCATCACACTTACTGGAATCTCTCCGGTGATCCTGACAAGTCCATCAACGATCACGAGCTGACCCTCTACGCGGCGAACTACCTGCCCACCAACGCGGGCATGATCCCGACCGGAGAGAAGGCCCCGGTCGCGGGCACACCCCTCGACTTCACCAAAGCCCACGTGATCGGCGAACGCATCGACGCGGACTTTGAGGCCCTCAAGTTTGGTGGAGGCTATGACCACGCCTGGGTCCTCGACGGAACTGGGGACGGCGATCTCGTGAAAGCCGCACGGCTTCGGGATCCGAAGAGCGGTCGTGTCATGACCCTCGCGACAAATCAGCCTGCCGTGCAATTCTACGGAGGCAATTTCCTTGATGGCACCACGACAGGGAAGGGTGGCGTAAAGTACCAGCACCGCACCGCCCTTTGCCTCGAGACCGAAAACTGGCCCGACGCACCCAACAATCCCAAAGCACCCACCGCCATCCTCCGCCCTGGCGAGACTTATCATCATAAGATGGTGCATGCTTTTTCGGCGGAATAACTTAGCCCCGTTCTTGGTTTCTCGTTCTTCGTAGTCTGCGGAGAAAAACGAAGAACGACGAACGAAGAACCAGGAACAATTTACCATGACCATTCTCACCTTCCTTTTCTTCACTGCTCTTGTCGGGGGGATCACCTGGTTCCTTACCCGAAAAGATGACCACGGGACCTCGACCGGTTATTTTCTGGCCGGGAGGACCTTGACGGGAGGGTTCATCGCGGGATCGCTCCTCCTGACAAACCTCTCCACCGAGCAGCTGGTCGGCCTCAACGGCGCGGCCTTCAAGGACGGCATCTGTGTGATGGCCTGGGAGGTCATCGCGGGGGCTTCGCTTGTGATCATGGCGCTCTATTTTCTTCCCAAGTATCTGCGCAGTGGAATTGCAACCATCCCCGAGTTTCTTGAGAAGCGCTTCGATGCGACGACACGCTCGATTACGACGTTCATTTTTATCGCCGCCTACACGCTCATCCTTCTGCCCATCATTCTCTACTCGGGCGCAACCGGTCTTATGGGTATCCTCGATCTGAAGACCCTGACAGGGATTCAGAATGAGACGACCCTGCTCTGGCTTACGGTATGGTTCATCGGCATCGTCGGTTCGATCTATGCGATCTTCGGTGGACTGCGCAGCGTTGCGGTCTCGGATACGCTCAACGGATTCGGACTTCTCGTCGGATCAGTCATGATCACCGTATTCGCGCTCGGAGCAGTCGGCGATGGCGGACTCCTTTCTTCACTCAGTGAAATCAAGGAAGCACATCCGGAAAAGTTCAATTCGCTCGGGAGCAAAGACTCTTCGGTTCCGTTCTCGACCCTCTTCACCGGCGTCCTTCTGCTCAATCTCTTCTACTGGACGACAAACCAGCAGATCATCCAGCGCACCTTCGGCGCAACCAGTCTTGCGGAGGGGCAGCGCGGAGTTCTCATCGCGGGGATCTTCAAAATCATGGCGCCGCTTGTCCTCGTCCTTCCGGGAGTGATCGCCTTTCACCTCTACGGCGCACGCGAGGGTTTCAAGCCCGATCACGCCTACGGCACCCTCGTGAGCGAGGTGCTGCCCTCGTGGCTGACGGGCTTCTTTGCCGCCGTCATGGTCGGCGCAATCCTGAGTTCCTTCAATTCCGCCCTCAATTCGACGGCGACGCTTTTCTCGCTCGGGGTTTACAAACAGTATCTTCAAAAGGGTGTCGTCGATGAGAAGAAAGTGATCAAGAATGGTAAAATCGTCGGTACGATCATCGCGATTCTGTCGATGGTCGCCGCACCGCTTCTCGCGGGTCAGGAGAGTATCTTCGGCTATCTCCAGATGATGAACGGGCTCTATTTCATCCCCATCTTCGCGGTCGTGCTCGCCGGCTTTCTTTTCAAGCGTGCCGGTGCTCTCGCCGCCAATGTTTCCCTGCTCGCCGGATGCGGCATTCTCCTTGTCGGGTATTTCGTCCCTCCCTTCAGCGGATGGACCGTGAAGCCCTTCGCCAACTTTCACTTCCTGGGGATCGTCTTCGCCGCGCTCATGATTTTTCAATTCGTGATGAGCAAAGTCCGTCCTCTTGCGGAGAACTGGGAGCATCATTACACCAAAGAGGTGGATCTCACTCCGTGGAAATGGGCCAAACCGCTCGGCTTTGGAATTGTCGCCTTTGTCGTGATCCTTTATCTATCCCTCGCTGACTTCTCGGTATTGGAATAGAGGTATCCAGCACGGCTGGAGTGACGGCTTCAGCCGTTTCGTTCGGTGCGCACTAACTTCTCCTCCACCAGGGCCTGAAGGCCCGACTCCAGCGACTTTTTCAATCCCGATGCCTCCGTCCCCACTCTTCGAAGAACTCGACTATCGTCAAACCTCTCTCGGAGATTTGATCCTTAGAAAACGCACCCTCCTCTCGCTTGAGAATCGTGAGATCCACGAGGTTCTCCTCGGCGATTCCTACCTGATGTCGAGTCTCTTCACGGTCGTGGAGGAGGCCCTTTCCACCCTCGGGCTCGCGGCGGCATCAGTCGCTCATCCGGGAAAAGCAACGCTTGATGTGGTTGTCGGAGGCCTCGGGCTCGGTTACACGGCACGGGCCGCACTGGAGCACGACAGTGTCGCTTCTCTGGTCGTGATCGATTACCTCGCGCCTGTCATTGAGTGGCACGAGAAAGGGCTCGTCCCGCTCGGTCCCGGTCTGGTTGCCGATCCCCGCTGCCGCTTTCTACATCGTGACTTTTTCGAATGGGCCCTTGCAACGGAGGAAGGCACAAAGGGCCTTCACGCCGTCCTTCTCGATATTGATCATTCTCCGGTCAACCTCCTTCACGAACGACACGGGGAATTCTACCGTCCCGAAGGCCTCCGCCGACTTGCGGCCAAACTTCATCCCGGCGGGGTCTTTGCCCTCTGGTCCGATGATGCACCCGAGGCCGGGTTCATGGCTGCTCTGGGCGAGGTCTTTGACTCGTGCGAGTCTCATGTCGTAGCCTTTTACAATCCACTCCAGGATCGCGAATCGGCCAGCACGGTGTATGTTGCGACGAAGGCGACTTCGTGAAATGGATCCGGAACGAATCGAGGAACTGAAAGATCCTGCCATCTATCCGGAACGGTCGGACTCCGTCATTATTCTTCAAACCCACCTTTCCGTCGTCGTCCTTTCAGGAGATTCGGCCTACAAATTTAAAAAGGCGATCATACTTCCCTTCGCCGATTTCTCTTCTCTTGAAAAACGGAGGTTCTTCTGCGAGGAGGAGTTGCGTCTGAACCGGCGGCTCTGCCCCGAGATCTACGAGAGTGTGGTCGAGTTGCGGAGGGGTGAATCGGGCAAACTTCAACTCGGCGATAGCGGCGAGCTCCTTGACTACGCGGTGAAAATGCGTCGCATGCCGGAAGAGCGCATGATGGATGTGCTCCTGGCGGAAAACGTGGTCGGGGCAGATGAGATTCAGGTGATCGCGCGCCGGGTGGTTGCCTTTCACGGCGTCGCAGAACGCGGGCCCCGGGTCACCGCCTCGGGCGATCCTGAAAAACTGCGAGACTTTGCCCTCGCTAATTTTTCAGAAACACGCGGACTGTTTCCGGCAGAATTGCACGAGGCACTGGCCGAACGAACGCGGCGCGACTTAGACCGCATTCTTCCTCTGTTAAAAAGTCGCGCTGAAGCGGGGCTCGTGGTGGATGGTCATGGCGATCTTCACGCCCGCAACATCTGCCTCATCAAGCCGCCCGCGATCTTCGATTGCATCGAGTTTAATCCCGCCTTCCGCTGCGTCGACGTTGCCACTGAACATGCCTTTCTACTGATGGATCTGCGGCATCGCGGTCATCCGGAACTGGCCCGGATCTATCTCGATACGGTCCTTGCGGAGAGTCGTGACGAGGGGATGAAATTGGTTCTCCCGACCCTCGTCCGATACCGTGCCATGGTTCGTGCCAAAGTGTCGGCCATCACCGCGGGAGAGAAGGAGTTTACCCCTGAGGCCCGGGCGGAAGCCGGGGAGGCCGCCCGCGAATACCTTCGTCTTGCCGCCGTCTCCGCGATCGAAGAGGACGGGCCCTGGTGGCTGATTTTTTGCGGCCTGCCTGCCTCAGGGAAATCAAGCATCGCGCATTCTCTTGTGCAGGCGTCGCGTGAAGCCTGGTCCGTCTTTTCGACGGACCATATCCGCAAGGAGCTGGCCGGAGTGCCCCCGACTGAGATCCTGCCACCCCAATATTACTCCGACGAGTTTTCCAGACGCACTTATGGCGAAGTGAGGGTACGGGCGGCCGCTGACACGAAAGCGAACTCTGTTGTCATTCTCGATGCCAATTTCCGGGGGCGCGGGGAACGTGCTCTAGCCCTCGCCGCCGCCCGAGCGGCCGGTGCTCGCCTTGTTATTCTCCACATCGAAACCGACGAGAGAACCGTGATCGAGCGACTCAATCAGCGGAAGTCAGATCCCCGCTCCGAGAGTGATGCCGATCGTGAGGTCTACGAAAAGTTGAAGTCACAGTTCGAGGCGCCGCAGGCGTACGAAGCCGACCTGTTATTATCTGTCTCGGGCGATCCCAGCCCCGATATCGCAGCGGACGAGATTATTTGTTCGTTGTTAGGGGCTTGAACGAAGAACGAAGAACGAAGAACGAAGAACTATCTATTCTTCCAAAATCTCCTCCAACACCCGTCCGTCAATTTCCGGGAAGGTCAGCCCCATCACTTTCGCGAGAGTGGGAGCCACATCAAGGTTACGCACGCGGTCGAGGACGATGCCCTTTTTGATTCCGGCGCCGCTCGCGATGAAGATCCCGTCGAGTTCAGGATCACTGTTCGGATACCCGTGGGTGCCGGCGTAGTTTTCGGAGGGGATAACGACCTTGTCACCGGTCATCTCCTTGCGGAAGGCGTATCCGTCGGCCGCGTAGAGAATGAGGTCGCCCATGCCCGCGTTCTCCGAGGGTTTCGGCATGCCGAGCGAGGGGCCCTCCTCCCCGTCGATCACCTTCGCGATTCCTTCGGTATTGGAGAAAAGATCCTTCAGCTTCGGGATCAACTCGTCGCGGCGCGCCGGGTTCGTGACATAAGCAAAGGCCATGCCGCCCTGGGTCATGACAAAGGCATCACAGGAGGACACCGTCGGGCCGAATCCCTTCACGAGACCCGCCTCCTTGAGCGCGACATTGGGCTGGATGAATTTTGTCACCTTTTTGAAGCCATGGTCGGTCGCAACCACGATGGTGGTTTTTTCCTTCAGGCCGCTGCGATCGACCGCGGCAAGGAGATCTCCGACCAGGCGGTCCGCATATTCCAGGGCGGTGAAGCCGGGTCCGCTGCGAGGGCCGTAAGTGTGGTGAGTGGCGTCCGTATTGAGGGTGTGATAGAGGAGTAGATTGGGCTTGTGGGTTTCCAGCATGTGGATGGCGGCCCGGGTCCACATCGAGTCGAGAAAGGCGACTCCTTTGCGATTGGGTCCCATCTGCATCCAGGCGATCTCCTCCTCTGTCGCGACGCCGGCGGCGATCATTTCCTTCACCACGGCATCATCCGGTTTGGGCAGTTCGGCGAAACTCCAGTTGATCGTGCCCGGGTTGGTGATCGCAACCCAGTCCGACTCGGCCGTCGTCAGTCCGGCCTGGTGAGCGAGATCGTAGAGAGTCGGGGCGAAGACCATGCGAGATTTGTCGGCCCACTGCTCGATCACCGGCGGCACGCCATCTTTTCTGACGAGGAGGCCGTTAAAGAGCACGCCATGCTTTCGCGGTTCGACGCCGGTGATGAGGGTGGTGTGATTGATCCAGGTGATGGAGGGATTGCTCACCGTCATCGCTTTGGCCGAGACTCCGTTCGCCGCGAGCTGGCGCAGATTCGGCACCATCAGGGTGGGATCGTTCCAGAGGTAGGCGGGGAATCCGTCAATACTGATGAGGATGACGTGCTGATCTCTGGCGGGTTCAGTCCGGGAAATCCCCGGGGTGAAAAGGAGGACGATGAAGGCAAGAAGCTGGAGACGGTTCATGATGGGCGATCATGGCGGCTTTTTGTGCAAAGGGGTAGCGCCTGATTGCGCCTCGTTCGCGTTACTTGCTGCGAGGGCGGCGGACACGGCATCATGCGCAGGTGAAACGTTTCTGCCTCTTCCTTCTCGCTTTCTATGCAGGTCCTGTCTTTGCCTGGGAAGCCGGTCTCGCGAAGGTCGACATCACTCCGGTGGAATCGGTTCCGCTCGCTGGCTACGGAGGAAAAACGCGGATGTCGGAGCGGGTTGATCACCCCCTCTGGATCAAGGCTCTCGCTCTTCAGGATGAGAGTGGCGCGGTCTCGGTCATCGTGACTGCCGATCTCGTCGGGTTGAGCGACAAAATGATCGCGCGCATTGCCGGATCGGCGGCGGAAAAGCACCAGCTCCCGAGGGAGCGTCTCATCCTAAATACCTCTCACAACCACAGTTGTCCCGTCACCGAAGACGTGCTCTGGCTCTACTACGAGTTTACCGCGGAGGAAGCGGCGGCGAAGGATCGCTACACGGAGAAAGTCTATCGCGACTATGAAACCGTCATTGCCGCCGCCATCGCCGATTTGGCCCCGGTAGAGCTCGCCTTCGAGCAGGGACTGGCGGGTGTTGCCGTGAACCGGCGTCGTTCTCGCGGGCCGGAAAGTCGGGCGCTACCCGGGCCGGTTGATCCTGATGTGCCGGTGATCACGGTGCGAAGCGGGGATAAACTCCGTGGCATCGTTTTCGGATATTCCTGCCATACGACGGCTCTGGGTGGCCTGAGCCTGAACGGTGACTACGCCGGATTCGCCCAGCTCGACCTCGAACGTTCTTTCCCCGGAGCCGTGGCGATGTTTGTGCAGAACTGCGGCGGTGATGCCAATCCGCTCCCCAGAATTCGAGGCAAGGATAACGAAGCCGTCGCTCTCGCAGAGCGCTACGGACTCATCCTGGCAGAAGCGGTGAGACAGGTGGTCGCGGGGACAATGGTGCCTTTGTCAGGCCCTCTTCGGGTCGCGATGGAGGAAACGATACTGAATCTTGAACCGGGGATTCCCCTTGCTGAACTGAAGGAGCGGGTCCCCGTACTGAACGGAATGCACCGCCGCGAATTTGAACATTTCATCAAACAATATGAAACCTCCGGGGGGCCACCGGGATCGTTGACGTATCCTGTTCACGTCTGGCGTTTTGGCAACGAATTAACCTTCGTCGCGCTTACGGGTGAAACCGTCGTGGACTACTCGCTCAAGTTCAAAGAGGCTCACGGCTGGAACTCCACCTGGGTCAGCGGCTACAACAATGACCTGCTCTGTTACGTGCCTTCGCGGCGTGTCCTGAAAGAAGGCGGCTACGAGGGAACCCTCGGCATGTGGGAGTATGGCCATCGTGCGCCCTTTACGGAGTCGGTTGAGGAAAAAATCGCGACTCTGGTGACCAAACTGATCCACGAGGCTTCAAGTCGCTGAGAGTAGACGCGAATCTCCCTCATTGTTCCTGCCTCACAGGGCGGGCGGTTTTCAGCCTGAATACGGTATTGAGCGAGTCGGTGCGGACGGTTAGGATGGCCAAATTTCGAATCTGACCCCGACACCCGATAAACCATGACTTCGCGACCCTTTTTCCCCTTCATTGTCGCCGGTGCTGCTGCGACGGCGCTCGCTGCTGCCCTTGTCCTTCCTGTCGCCCAGGAACCGGCGTCTCCGACTCAGCAGGAAAAAGCAACCATGAAGGACGAGTTCATCTCTCTCTTCGATGGAAAAAGCCTCGCGGGCTGGGAGGGGGATTCGGCGCTCTGGCGGGTCGAAGACGGAGCCATCACCGGCGAGACTACCGCTGAGTCGCCTTTGACCTACAATTCCTTCCTCAAATGGAGTGACGGTGAAGTGGATGATTTCGAGCTGACGGCTGAATACCGCATTTTCTCAGGTAACTCGGGTATCCAGATCCGCAGCTTCGCCGGCGATAAACCATATTCCCTGGGCGGGTATCAGGCTGACATCGACGCTGCGGGAGTTTGGGCTGGTGCCAGCTACGGGGAACAGTTTCGCGGGATTCTCGCAAAGCCCGGAGAGAAGACGGTTATCAATGAGGACGGAAAACCCGGGATCACCGGCAGCCTCGGCGATGCGGCGGAGCTCGCCAAAGTGATCAAGAAGGATGAATGGAATACCTACCGAATTGTCGCGCGTGGAAACACCATAGTCTGCGAAATCAACGGGACAACGATGTCCGAGATGGTCGACAACGACACGGACGTTCGCCGCCGCGCGGGGCTTCTTGCACTTCAGCTTCATCAGGGGCCGCCCATGAAAGTGCAGTTCCGCAATATCAAGCTGAAGCGGCTGTCCCTCGGTGATGTGAAGAAGATTGTCTACCTCGCCGGTTCGCCGAGCCACCCTCCGCGCATGCACGAGCACAACGCGGGAGCGCTGCTCGGGAAGAAGCTGCTCAACGGACATCATGGTGACAAAGTTCTCGTGACGACCTACCTGAATGGCTGGCCGAACGACAAGAGCGCTTTCCAGAATGCCGACGCCCTCGTGATTCAGTCCGACGGGGGGCCGAAGCATCCTGGTTACTGGCACCTGCGCCAGATCGACTATTTGCGCGAGCAGGGGATCGGGGTCGGAATGCTCCACTATGCCGTGGAGATGACGCCGGGTGAGACAAACGACACTCTCATTGCAGCAACAGGAGGCGCCTTTGAAATCAATTACTCGGTCAATCCGCACTGGGACGGAGCCTTTGAGAAGTTTCCATCACATCCTGTCTCCCGTGGCGTGAAGCCTTTCACGATCCGCGACGAGTGGTATTTCAACATGCGTTTCATCAAGGACATGGCGGGAGTGACTCCCATTCTTTCGGCCGTGGCACCTGATGATACGATGTCACGCGCCGACGGTCATCACTCGGGTAATCCCGAGGTGCGCAAAATGGTCGCGGAAAAGCAACCGCAGCATGTATGCTGGGTCGTCGAGCGACCCGAGGGAGGACGGGGGTTCGGTTTCACCGGACTCCATTTTCACGACAACTGGGCCAATGATGACTTCCGGAAAACGGTTCTCAATGCGATCTGCTGGATCGCGAAGGTGGAGATCCCGGAGGGAGGTATCGAGACACCGACTCCAACTCAGGCTGAACTTGATGCGAACCTGGATCCGAAGCCGGCTCCGAAACCGAAGCCGGTGGCGGCACGGTGAGTAAACCTTTCCAAGCGTCCCATGTCCGTCCTCGACCGATTCCGCCTCTCCGGAAAACGTCTCTTCATTACCGGTGGAAGCCGTGGCCTCGGCCGTGAAATGGCCCTCGCGCTAGCTGAAGCGGGGGCCGATGTCGTTTTGACAGGACGTGACGCGGCGAGTCTCGAGTCGACGGCGGCTGAGATCCGCCTGCTCGGACGCGAGGCGGCTACCATCATCGCCGACATGGGCAAACCGGAGGAATGCGAAACGGCCTGCCGTCGCGCTCTCGACCAACACGGTCCCATCGATATTCTCATCAACAACGTCGGAGGGCGCCTCCTCAACGTGCCGCTTGAGGATCAGTCGCTGGAGGATTGGCAGCGCATCATTGACCTGAACCTGACGAGTAACTTTCTCTGCACCCGTCTCATTGGCGGAGAGATGGTGCGCCGGGGAACAGGGGGACGCATCATCAATGTGGCCTCGATCTCGGGCCTGATCGCGAATCGCGGCATCGGCGGGCGCAGCTATGAGACGGCCAAGGCGGCGGTGATTCACTTGACGAAAACAACCGCCGCTGACTGGGCCCCTCACGGGGTCACGGTCAATGCGATTTGCCCGGGTGGTTTTTTCACCGAGCCGAATCAGCGCTGGGCGCGGGAGAATCCGGAAGTGATCGAGGGTTTTCTCTCGGCGATCCCAATGGGCAAGTTCGGCGAACCCGAGGATCTTGGCCCGCTTGCGATCTATCTCGCGAGCGATGCGTCGCGCTACATGACAGGTGCGACGCTGGTTATCGACGGGGGTTACACGCTGTGGTGACCCGGGCTCTCACGCCAGAATCTCCTTCACGATATGCCCGTGAACATCGGTAAGGCGGAAGTGCCTTCCCTGATACTGGAAGGTGAGTTGTTCGTGATCGATTCCTAACAGATGCAGAAGCGTTGCGTGAAAATCGTGCACGTGAACACCACCCTCAACGACGTTGTAACAATAGTCGTCGGTGACCCCGTGGGAGTGACCCGCCTTCACTCCGCCTCCGGCCATCCAGACGGAGAAGCACTTCGGGTGATGATCTCGACCGAAGTTGCCGGGGTTGAACTTGCCCTGGCAGTAGTTGGTGCGACCGAACTCCCCGCCCCAGACCACGAGCGTGTCCTCAAGAAGGCCCCGCTGCTTGAGATCGGTCACAAGAGCGGCCGAAGCCTGATCGGTCTCCTTGCATTTTCTCGGCAGGGCACCCGGTAGTCCGCCGTGGTGATCCCAGTCCTGATGGTAAAGCTGGATGAACTGGACGCCGCGTTCAGCAAGTCGCCGGGCCATGAGGCAATTCGCGGCAAAGGTGCCGGGGGTGCGGGCGTCCTCGCCGTAAAGCTTGAAGGTGGAATCGGGTTCAGAGGAAAGATCGGTCACCTCGGGAATGGAGGTCTGCATACGAAAGCCCATCTCGTACTGCGCAATGCGGGTCTCTAGTGCGGGATCACCCGACTTGGCGAGCTGGATCTGATGAAGCTCGGCGAGACGGTCGAGCATCTTCCGTCGTGAGAATGTGTCGAGACCGGCGGGATTGTTGAGATAGAGAACCGCGTCTTTGTCAGGACGAAACTGGACTCCGTCATGTTCTCCGGGGAGGAATCCACTGCCCCAGAGCCGGCTCACGAGAGGTTGTCCCTTTTGATCTTTCGTGATCATGACGACAAAGGAGGGGAGGTTGTCGTTGCTGGACCCGAGTCCGTAGCTCAACCAGGACCCAATGCTGGGTCTGCCCCCGATCTGCGACCCGGTCTGCATGAAGGTGACCCCGGGGCCGTGATTGATCGCATCCGTATGCATCGACTTGACGACGGTGATCTCGTCGGCGATTCCGGCGGTGTGGGGAAGCAGTTCACTGAACCAGCCTCCGCTCGCTCCGTGTTGTTTGAACTTGAACGGCGAACCCACGAGCGGCAGGCTCGATTGGTTCCCCGACATCCCCGTGAGACGTTGGCCCATGCGGACTTCCTCGGGGAGTTCTTTTCCCTGCTCCGCATTGAGACGGGGCTTGTAGTCGAACAGGTCCATTTGCGAGGGACCGCCCGACTGGAAAAGATAGATGACGCGTTTTGCTTTCGGCGTTGAAGTGAGGTAGCCGGGTGATTGCGGTTTTGCCTCCGCTTTACCAAGAAGACTGGCAAGAGCGATGCCCCCTAGTCCTCCACCGAAACGGGTCAAGGCATCACGGCGGCTGAGACCGAAGGAGGAATCAAATCCGGTGCAAGGTGAATTCATCGGAAAGTGGGGTTGGAGATTGTAGGGCGAGCGCTCCGCTTGCCGATCAGAGAATCAGGTTTTAGCGCTTTGAAATGCACTCGTCAAAGTTCAGTAGCGTCGAGACAAGGGTTGTCACTGCGGCGAGCCGGGCAGGTTGATCGGTCACCGGGGCGGACGATTCTCCGGTGGTAATGAGGCTTGCAGCCTCTTCGGGTTTGCCGGAGAAATGGGCCGTTTGCTCTTTGAGAAGTCCGCTCAGGACGGTTCGCTCATCATCGTCAGGATACCGGCTGGTGAGGCGGCGGAAGGCATCATCGACGAGCTGGCGGTCATCTCCCCCGTGTTTTTCGATGAGGGAGGTTGCGAGCGTCCGGGCCGCTTCGACGAACTGGGGTGAGTTCAGCATGACAAGCCCCTGCAGGGGTGAATCAGTGAGCTCGATCTTCACCTGACAAACATCCCGTTTCGAGGCGTTCAGCGTTGTCATGAGCGGAGACGGTGAGGTCTGTCTCATGTAGGTATAGACACTTCGTCGATAGAGTCCCTCGCCCTTGTCGGGGGTCGAGGGTTTGAAAGCGGCGGCGATGTCGTAGGGTTTTACGGAGGGGCCTCCGACTTTGGAGACGAGGAGGCCGCTCACGGCGAGCGCGTTGTCCCTCAACATTTCTGCGGTGAGGCGCGGAGCCGGGTAGCGATAAAGCATGCTGTTCTCCGGGTCACGTTCCGCGAGCTCTCCCGAAGCGACATCAGACCGCTGGCGGTAGGTTCCCGAGAGAACAATGGTTTTGAGGAGATGCCGGAGGTCCCAGCCGTGTTCGATGAAATCCCGCGCGAGCCAGTCGAGCAACTCGGGGTGGGTAGGGGGGCGCCCCTGACTCCCGAAGTCCTCCGTGGTCGCGACAAGCCCGTGCAGGAAGAGTCGTTGCCAGTAGCGATTCACGGTGACACGTGCGGTGAGCGGGTTCGATGAACTCACCGTCCATTGGGCGAGACCAAGGCGGTTGTTCGGTGCGCCTTCCGGCAGAGGTGGAAGAAACCCGGGAACTCCCGGGGAAACGGCTTCGCCCCTGGAGGAGTATTGGCCGCGCTCGAGAAGATAATTCTGCCGCGGCTCTTTCATCTCCTCCATGACCATGATCTCGCTGATTTTCTCCACAAGTTCCCCGCGCGATTTACGCAATGTCAGGAGCTTTCCACGCAGTTCACCGGCGACGGGATCGTGACGGGTGAGAAAATGGAAGAGATCGGGATCGGACTCCGGTTTCCCGGCGGCGAGTGCGCTGACCTGGCCGGCGGAGAGTTCCTCCTGATAGACCCGGAAGTCATCGACGAGGCCGTTCTTGAATCCGCTGTCGCGCATCCGTTCCCCGATGACGATGGTGTCACTGCCGCCTCCCGTGATGTCCCGGGTGAGTTTGTCGCGGATGATCTCCAACTCGATCGGAGAACCGTCGACATAGAGGCGCACCCCTGCGGCGAGGCTAGAACCATCATAGGTCAGGGTGACATGTTTCCACTCGCCGGTGGGAAAGGCCTCTTTGGCCCGCACCCGGATGGCGTTCCCGGGTTCGTAGTGGACGAGCGCGGCGCTCAGTTTGCCCTCGTCGAAGAGGACCTCGTATCCGCGGCTTGCCGCGTCGGTCCACGCCTTTGATCGGCTGAAGATGACCGCCCGTGATTTTTGATCGGGTGTCTGCAACCAGAGGGAGACGGAGAAGGCGTCGTTGCGGGTGAAATTCCCGACGGGGAGGGTGACCGCGTCATCGCCGGTAAGACGGACGGCATTGCCGGATTTTCCCGCTTCGATTTTGTTGTTCGGCGAGGTTTTGGCTGCTTCGCCCTTTTCGATCTGGTTCGGGTAGGCACCGTCCTTCAGTTCATCGAATGAAAAGGCCGCGATCGGAGAGGGGAGTGCGACAGGCCCCGGGTGGGTGGTTTTCCAGGCGGTGAAGGCTTCGGACGAGGAAGCAGTGTGTTTCTCAAGCGCTTCCGAAGTCCGGGTGATTTCCTCCTCCAGCCGATGGAATTCTTTTTCCTGATTTTCATCAGGCAGCCAGAGGGTCGGCGTCGGCACTGCGGGGGTAAAATAGGAATACAAGCCGGCCTCGTCGATGTTGGAGAAGTAGGCGGACATCCTGTAGTAGTCTTTCGCCTTGATGGGATCGTACTTGTGATCGTGGCAGCGCGTGCATTCCATGGTCAGGCCGAGGAAGGCGGTGCCGTAGGTGTGAAGCCGGTCGGAGACATACTCGACGCGGAATTCCTCGGGAACGCTGCCTCCCTCGACATTCTGCGGGTGCAGGCGGCTGAAGGTCGTCGCGAGAATCTGGTCGCGGGTCGGATTTGGAAGCAGGTCTCCGGCAAGCTGCCAGGTGATGAACTGATCGTAGGGCAGGTTTTCCTTGAAGGCGCGAATGACCCAGTCCCGCCACGGCCAGACGGTGCGGTCCCCGTCGACCTGGAATCCATAACTGTCCGAATAGCGCGACACATCGAGCCATTCCGCCGTGAATCGCTCGGCGTAGGCATCTGTCAGGAAGAGGCGGTCGACCGCTTTTTCATAGGCATCGGGCGCGGTATCGGCGACAAAGGCATCGAGTTCGGCCGGAGTCGGCGGAAGGCCGGTGAGGTCAAAGCTCACGCGACGGAGCCATTTCTCGCGCGTGGTTTCCGGAGAGGGGGCGAAGCCTTCCTTTTCGAGCCGGGAAAAAACAAAGGCATCGATCTCGTTCTTCACCAGGTTCGATTTGACCTCGGGAACGGTGACCTTCTCCGGGAGGGGGACAAAGGACCAGTGTTCCTCATAGACCGCACCTTCCTCAATCCAGCGGTCAAGAATCTCGATTTCCCGGGGGGTGAGTTTTTTCTTGGTCTCGGGAGGGGGCATGATGTCTTCCGCATCCTCCGAATGGATCCTCCAGTGGACTTCGCTCTCCTTCAACTTGCCGGGAACAATGCCGAAGACGCCATCGTGATTCGTGGTGGCGTGCTCGAGGGTGTCGATGCGGAACTCTGATTTCTGATTCTTCGCGTCCGGCCCGTGGCAGGTGAAGCATTTATCCGAGAGAATAGGCTTCACATCACGGTTGAACTGCAACTTCTCCGCGAAGGCTGTCGAGAGGGGCAGGGTGAAAGCAATAAGTAGGACAGGCCTCATCCGGAGAAATTTCAATTCGAGTCTACCTGATAAACGTCGACAGTGCGCCTGATCTCACGCAAGTTCGCCCCCACATGTATCGCGCAATCGCGGCTTATCATCAGACACTGGAGTGGCTCGCGGATCTCGTTTCCGGGATGGCCTTGGACCATGCAGCCCTGCGGCGACCTCTGCAGCGCTGCCGCCTGAGCGATTGCGGGGGGAATTGCTGCCACGACGGAGCCTACCTCGGCGAGGAGGAAGCGGAGGTCATTCGCGAGGTGGTTAAGACGTCGCGCGCTGACTTTGAGCGGCTGGGTGTCGACCTTCCCGAGCAGGTCGTGGTTTTCGGGTCCTGGCAGGATACGGTGTCCGGTCCGAAGACCGCGACCCGGCCCTCGGCGATGAAAGAACGGATTGCCGAATACCCGGCTCATTTTCCCGATACGGCTTGTGTTTTTCTCCTTGAGGATGCCCGCTGCGGTCTGCAGGTCCTCGCGCAGGAGCGGGATCTGCCGCCCTGGTTTTACAAGCCGGTCACCTGCTGGCTGCATCCGCTCACGATCGAGGGGCACGAAGTGGATCAGGCTCTCCTGACGCTGCACAGTGAGGAGAATGATCCCCAGTGCTTTGAGGGATACGACGGATTCGTGAGTCGGACCCATTGCGGGCGAACCTGTGCCGGGGGTGAGCCTGCCTACCGGGTTCTCGGCGAGGAGCTTCGTTTCCTCGGAGATCTGGCGAGCCGCGATTTCATTGCCGAGATCGAGGCTGCGGAAGCGGAGTGAGATGATGTCCTGGGTCCTGCTATCGGTCAGTTCTGCAGTGGTTCTCGGTATCTACGAGCTGCTCAAAAAGCTCGCGGTCCGGGACAATGCGGTGCCGCCGGTGCTGTTTTTCGGTGTGCTCACCGGAGCTGTCACCTGGCTCCTCCTTCGGATCGCGACTCCGCTCCTGCCCGTGCCCTGGCACGATGCCCTCAGCGTTGATCCGCTCACTTTCGCCGGACATGCCTTTCTTTTTGCCAAAGCGTTGCTTGTTTCCGCTTCGTGGGTTTTTGGCTATTTTGCCTTAAAACATCTGCCCCTCACCATCGCCGGCCCGATTCGCTCGACTGCGCCCCTTTGGACCATTCTGCTGGCCTTCCTTGTTCTGGGCGAATCACCCGGACTGTGGCAATGGATCGGGATCGCCATCATCCTGACCGCCTTCTACGGCTTTTCGCTTCTGGGGCGAGTGGAAGGGATTGTTTTTCACCGGGACAAATGGTTCGCCTGCCTGATTCTGGCAACGCTGCTGGGGGCGGTGAGTGCGATCTATGATAAATACCTCCTCCAATCTCTCGGGCTTGGAGTCGCGACGCTGCAGTTCTGGTTTTCGATCTACCTGGCCGTGGTTCTGTTTCCCTTTGTCCTGATCTGGCGCCTCGCCCTGAAGGATCGGGGCCGGTTTGAATGGCGATGGATGATACCCGTAGTGGGGATAGCACTACTCATCGCGGATGCGTTCTATTTTGCCGCGATTGCCAGCGACGGAGCGCTCATTTCAGTGATCTCGCCGATCCGGCGCACGTCTGTCATCATCGGATTCCTTGGAGGTGTCTTTGTATTGAAAGAGCGGCTGAACCTCGGATGGAAATCTCTCTGTCTCGGGCTGATGCTCGCGGGAGTGATCCTTCTCAACTGGAAGAGCCATTGATATTCTCCTTGAGTCCCGCGGAGTTGACCTCCAGCCCCATTTTGAGGGCACGTGTTTTCCAGAGATTGCGGGCAAACTCCTGCATGTCCTCGCGGGTGTCGGCTTCGTCGACAATTTCATGACCCAGGAGTGTCTCGACGACATCCTCCATGGTGACGAGTCCGCTCATGCCGCCATACTCGTCCAGCACGATGGCGACGTGGTGACGGTTCGCGACGAGATGCTGGAAGGTGTCCGTCAGTTTGGTGATCTGGGGAATCGCCGCGATGGGGCGATTGAGATCTTTCAGCTTCAGGCCGTATTTATCCTGCGCCGCCGCGAGGAGGATGTCATGCTTTAGAACGAAGCCGCGAATATCATCCCGGTTTTCGCTGAAAATGGGAATTCGGGAGAAGGGTGAGGTGTCGTGGTGATCCAGATAGTATTGCACGGAGGTGTCTTCGTTCAGCGCAAAGACGACCACTCTCGGGGTCATTACCTCGCGCACCGAGATGTCCCTGAGCTGAAGGAGGTTTTCGAGGATGCGGGACTCGTTTTCCTTCAGATCGCCCTGGCGCGTCCCCAACTCGGCCATGACCTTCAGTTCATCGCGGCTGAACGCGGCTTCGATGTGATGGTTTTTGCTGAAAATCTCGATGAACCACACGACAGGGCTCATCAGGCGGGTGAGCCAGACCAGGCACAGGCTTACCCAGGGAGCCCAGCTTCGCCAGTATCGGGCTCCGAGATTCTTTGGAATAATTTCCGAGAGGATGAGGATGGCAAGGGTCATCAGGGCCCCGGCGAGCGCGTCCCAGTGTCCTCCGCCGAGGGCCGTTACCTGCGAGGCCACACTCATGGCGCCCATGGTGTGAGCGACCGTGTTCAGAGTGAGGACCGAGGTGAGGGGACGGCCTATTCTGGTTTTGAGAACTTCGAGGCGTGCCCCGGATCTCGGTCGGGTGTTCTTGAGGCTGGCGATGTAAGGATTAGTCACACTGAGAATGACCGCTTCCCAGACAGAACAGAAAAACGACACCAGGATCGCGATGCAGAAATAGACAATCAGGAGAGTCCACGATCCGGTCACTCCGGGATCTGAAACCCCGGGGCTGGCCGCCGCGACTAGGGAGAGAAACATGGTTCCCCCGAGTTTGGTGCAAAATGCCCCGGCTTCAAGCGTAATCGGAATCAGAACAGTTCCTTCAGGCTGGCCTTGCCCCTCTAAAAAAAGAGCAGGCGAATCCCGGCGATCGCGGAGAAGCCGTAGAGGAGAAGTTCGAACATTCTCTGGGGGACCAGATGGATCAAGCGCCGGCCGACAAGGATGCCGGTGATGAGAGCAGGAAGGAGGAGTCCATTCAGAAAAAGTGATTCCCGGTTGATCAGCTCCAGTTGCCCAAGGAAGGGCACCTTGAAAATATTCACCAGTAGAAAAAATCGCGCCCCGACCCCGAGAAACTCCTCCTTCTTCATCCGGTGAACGAGCGCCCAGATCGAATAAACCGGCCCCGCCGCATTCGCCAGCATCGTGGAGACGCCGATGAGGAGGCAACTGATCCAGCGGAAAATGCGCGAGTCGGGCAGGTGTTCGAGGAACTCCTTGCGAAACTCCCTGACCAACTGCAAGCCGAGCATGAAAAGGATGATCACTCCAATCACCCTCCTTGCGGTCTCATCCTCAAGCGCATCGAGCAGCAGCCATGCCCCGATGATGGCCGCCAGGGTGACCGGGACGAGCGGCCAGACTTGAGCCCAGCTCGCATATTTCCGGAAGAGCGGATAAACGAGGAGGTCGCAGACGATCAGCATTGGCAGGATGATGCCGACACTGTTTTTCGCTCCGAAGAGCTCCGCGACGATCAGCACATTGATGATCGCGAGGCCGGGGAAACCCGTTTTTGAAATGCCGAGACAGAGCGCGCCGAGGCAGGCGAGCGCGAGGGTCAGTCCGGAGGCATCAAAGGGCAGTTCCACAGGGCTTTGCCTTACGCGCTTTTTCCTGAGGAGTAAAGAGGGTTAGGTCACTCTCTGAACCCTGTTGAGGAAGAGCTGTGCCTGCTATTTTTCCCGACGGCCCAGGGTCCGGACCGCGAAGAAGGTGGTCAGGCTGAGGAGGATCGCCACAATGATAAAAAATCCGTGAGCACTTTCGGAGAGCGGGATGCCGCCCACGTTCATTCCAAAAAGCCCGGCGACTAAATTGATCGGCAAAGCCAGAACGGTGACGACGGTGAGGACATAGAGCGTCCGGTTGCTCTGTTCCGTGACCAGGGCGGAGAGTTCCTCCTGCAGGATCTTGATGCGTTCGGTGAGGGCCAGCGAGTCCTGCACCGCCGTCGAGAACTCCTCCGATGCCTCGCGCAGGTCCTGCAAGTCGGCGTCCAGAATCCAGCCCGGCGGACGGCTGAGAAGGCGGAAGAGAGCGGCCGGTTCGGGCGCGAGGAGTCGTTGCAAGCGCACGAGAAGGCGGCGCAGATTGCTCAGCTCACTGCGATTGCTGGAGACGCGATTCGCGAGCAGGCTGTCCTCGATGTGGTCCACCTTGCTTGTGGTGCGACGGATGACCTGCACCAGCACGTCAGCCTGGTCGTTCATGAGGTCGGCGAGGAGTTCCGCCGGAGAACGGAAAGTCGTGCCTGATCGAACCGAGGCGCGAAGCCGATCCACCGAACGCAAAGGACGCAGGCGGGCGCTGATCATGAAGCGGGGCCCAATGCAGAGACGCAGGGTCGCGATCGCAGCCGGGTCAAAGGCGAAGTCGAAGAGAATGTCATGAACAACGGCGACGAGGGTCTCCTCATTCTGCTCGACCCTGGTTGCGCCCACGGTCTCATGAAGATCATCGTAGAAGGCCTCGGGCAGGGGTAGGTGACGTTTTAGCCACGGAACGGCGGACGTGTTGGAGAGTGAAAAATGGAGCCAGACGAAGGTGTCCTTATCGCTCCTATCTTCCGTCGCGAGGAGTGCGGCGGCGTCCTTGCAATTGATCGGACGTGCCGTCTCGCCGGGAGTAAAGGCATAGCCCCAGACGAGGCCCTGCTCATCCGAGCCGTAAAGGGTTTCCGGTGCTTCCATGGGGGGAGATCGAGTCGCTGGTCTCTTCGATGTTCCGGCCGACGGAGTCAAGGAGGAAGCTCAATCTGGCAGCCGGTCCGGCCACCCTGCAGCCCGCATAAATTCTGTAGGGCAAGCGCCCCGCTTGCCGCCTTGTGTGATAAAGAAATTGAAGCGATCGATGGAGCGAATGGATGAGGGTGCCGGTGGATGCTTCTCTCAATCAACTATTCCCTTCTCGAAAACAGGTCCAGAATAGTGCCCTTGTCCCATTCGGTCACGTTTACCCAGTCCATTCGATCAAAAATCATGCCAGTGACAAGACCCGTTGCGAGGCCTCCCATGTGAGCCCAATAGGCGATTCCGGAGCCGTGGGTCAAAACGCCCCAGAGGTCGAAACCAAGCCAGAATAGAACGAGGACCCAGAGGGAGACGGAAAAAGTCGATGGTTTGATGAAAAAGAGAAAGAACATCTCAACTTTGTCTTTCGGATAAACCGCGAGGGCAAAGCCGATCACCCCGTTCACGGCTCCGCTGGCACCGATGACTCCGTCTTCCCCGCTCTCGGGCGAAAATAGAAGTTCAATGGCCCCGGCCACCGCCCCGAAGAGGAGAAAGAGAAGCGGGTAAACAAGGTTGTTGGTATTTGAACAGATCGCATTCCCGAAGACCCAGAGGAAAACCATGTTCCCGAGCAGGTGGAAAAAGTCGGCGTGCAGGAAACAATGACCGATCAGGTCCAGCGGAGACCACTCGTAGAGCACCAGGGAGACGATGAATTCGTCGCTGAGTTTTCCGGCGGCCCCCAGCACCCATAGCAGGACGCAGATACCGATGATGATCCAGTTCGCAATCGGGCGAATCGGAAAGAATGCCTCGATTTGGTAGGGGAAGAGGAGGAACATGGAGTGTTGGAAGTGAAGGCCTGGGACAGCGCTCATCCTTTTAAACTTGCCCGGGTTTGGCGAGTCTTTTCTCCAATCGAAAGCTCGGGCCGTATTGTCATTCTTCCCCGGGGTGCCCTGAGACATCCCTGTCACCCTCATTGCGCGCAGGAGGGACTTATCCCGTTCCTGAAAGTGAGACAACCCGACTGGATCAGAGGGACGCAGGCTTTCGGACCGCCCTCTTCCGAAAAAACCACCATCCGGGGACCAGTAGTAGCGCGAGGGAGAGCAGGGCTCCCGGTTCGGGGACGGCGGTTAGCGTGATCGCACCGCCGTCATTGTAGTTGATCCGGTAGGATCCTCCGCCGAGGGATTTGTCGGTGTCATCTGCCCAGCCGAAGAATGTTCCTGTCAACGTCCCGGTGTAGGTGGCGATTGTGTAGGTATTGGTCTCGTTAAAGGTTCCACTGAAACGATCCATAAAAATGGCATCGCTGATGTTCAGGTTCCCCGACACGGCGATGAGATCGGAATCCATGCTGGTAGTCTCGACGAGATCGACCAGCCATGTGCTGCCGGCCGCGTTGAGACCGCCGCCGAAAGTGAGGGTTCCTCTTGTTCCGGAATCGATATCGGCTCCTCCCGTAAGAAAGGCTCCCGCCTCAATCGTGGTCGCACCGCTCACAGAGCCGGTACCGGCGAGGGTAGCTCCACTCTCGACAAAGATGGCCCCCGATCCGGTCGCGCTTCCTGTCGTATTGTTCGCGACCAGTGCGCCATCACTGACCGTTGTCCCCCCTGAATAGCTGTTTGCCACGTTGAGAATGGTCGTTCCACTGCCGAGCTGCGAGACTTCACCCTGCCCGGATATGGTGTTGCTGAATGTCATCGAATTGGAGCGGTTAAACGCCAGTTCCGCGCCGTTTGAGATTGCGACCGCGCCGGTCGACGTGATTGAGCCAGTGGTGCCTCCGTTTCCGATCTGGACCGTTCCCGCGATAATGTTGGTCGGGCCGGTGTAATTATTGGTCGCGGAGAGAATCAACATGCCGTTTCCCTCTTTGCGGATTCCATTGGCTTCCGGGCCGTTGGATACCACCCCCCGGAGTTCTGCCGAGGTGGCTGCTGCCCCACCGATGCCAGCCCTTACGGTGAAGGTGCGAGTCCCGCCAATGGCGGAGCTGTTAAGATTGATTGAATTGATCAGGACCACTTTGCTGTCAGCGGTCGATGATCCAAAGACAAAGTTGTTCCCGAAGATGGCGAGAGCCTGATTGAGCCCGATTTGCGCTCCGGCACCCCCGAAATTCACGGTGAGGTCGCCCCCTCTCGCCGCGAAACCTCCCGCAGCACCCGCCACTTGACCGGCGCCCGGGTTGGTATTGTTACTCAGAGCGCGAGTGAAGCTGCCATTCCCCTGGAGGATACCGAAGTTGCCGCTGCCTACCACTGAACTGCCGAGGAGAAGGCCGCTGTTCGCACTCAGGGCGCCGCTGCTGATGGTGCCCACGTCGAGAACGCCGGAATCGATGACATTGGTGAGGCCGGAGTAGGTATTGTTGGTTGCCGTGAGGATCAGAGTGCCGGCACCGGACTTGGTAAAGGCAAGTCGGTTTTCATTGAGTCCGGCACCACCCAGGGTACCGGCAAAAGTCGTGCTTCCTGCGGTGAGGTTGAGATTGAGCAACGAGGCGGTGGTGTTATTCCCGCCGACCACACTACCGCCAAGGCCGGCCGTGGTCAGGCTCGTCAGGGACTGGTTCGCTGTGGTAGTGCCGCCGAGAACCAGCTTTCCGGTCGTTGAAACTCCCCCCAGAACAACTGCGCCTGTCGTAAGGAGACGATCACTGCCGCCGTCCAAAGTAATCGTGCCGCTCTGAATCGTCGTGCCTCCACTGTAAAGGTTGATTCCGGAAAGTGTCTGGTTTCCGGCTCCTGTTTTGATCAGCGCCATATTCGCCGCCCCGTTGGAAATCACTCCGCTGTAGGAATGGCTGACTCCGGTTCCGGGATTCAGGGTCAGAGAGGTCACGCTACCGTATCCGCTGGAGATGGCGGTGGCGAGATTGGTTCCTCCTTTGAGACCGCCAAAGGTGGGGGTGGTAGCACCAAGGCTCATGGTGCCGCCCCCGGAAGTGTCAAAGGCACTGTTCTGGAGGGCCAGATTGTGGGAGATATTGAGCGTTCCTGCATTGATCCTGGTGTCCCCGGAGTAAGTATTGGCGCCGGAGAGAGTCCAGGTGCCGGATCCCTCTTTCAGCAGCGAAACCGATCCTGTCCCCGGATTGCCAATTGTCCCTGAGATTTCCCCTGTGCCGGCGCTTGAACCCTGGAGGGTCAAGGTTTTGCTGCCTGAGCCTGTGGCGGTGAAGTTTGACGTAAAGTGAAGAAGGCCCGTTCCGGATTGCTCCAGAATAGATCCCCCTGTCGTGCCGGCGAGATCAATGACCCGGTCAGCCGTGTTCCCGGCACCCGTGTAGAGGAGGCGCCCCGTATTGCCTGCGTTGCCAATTTTGATTGTCCCGTTGGAAACGGTCGACGCTGCACCGATTGAGCTATTTCCACCGCCGACACTAGTGATCGTCGAGATGGAGAGGGTTCCCTGATTGATCAAGACCTGCCCGTCAAAGGAGTTTGAAGAATTTGAGAGAATCAGCATGCCATTGCCTTCTTTTCGAATCTGAACCGCTGATAGACTCACATTGCGAACGACGCCGGTGAATTCGGCCGATGTCGCCGCATCTCCCCCGATCCCCGAATTGACCGTGATCGTTCGACCTCCGGTGGAATTGATATTTACGTTGTTCTGGAGGATGACTTTGCTGTCGGCAGTGGTGGATCCGAAGATAAAATTGTTGCCGAAGACGTATCCGCCGGTGTTGAGCGCGATTTCCGCCCCGGCCCCGCCAAAATTCAATGTCAGGTTGCCTCCGCGTGCGGCGAAACCGCCCTCCTGACTGGCGACCTGACCTGCTCCGGGCGTGGCGTTTCCACTCAAGGTTCGGGTAAAGAGGCCGTTGCCCTGGAGAACTCCGCTGCTTCCGGACGTACCCAGCAGCATACCGCTGCTGTTACTGATCGCATTGTTACTGATCGTGCCGACGTCAAGGATACCGCCGCCATTAACGGTGGTGCGACCGGTGTAGGTGTTGATGTTCAGTAAAGTCAGCACTCCCGTGCCGCTTTTAATCAAAGTAATCCCGGCGCCACTGATGGCATCGCCGGTAAAGATATAGTCAGCGGCACCGGCCACTGCAACCGAACCTGGAGTAATGATGCCGCTCAGGGTGACCGTTCCGGCACCGGTGCCAAGAAATTGAACCGCATTACCGCTATTGTACGTGTTTCCGGTCCAGCTCGTGCTATCGGGCTGTGTCCAGGTCATGTCTCCGGAACCGTCCCACACCACCGTTTGAGCAACGGAACGGGTTTCGGAAAAAAAGCTAATCAATACCGGGAGGATGACAGCCAGAACGTGATTCAACTCCCGTTTCATGGTTTCAGAAGTTCCGTTAAGGCAACGGTTCACCCTTGTCAACCAGACTGCCCCGGAATCCGGTAAGGCAATAGTTGCGATTGGTGCATTTGTCAGGTTTACCGCCACACTGCCTTTGCGGAAAGCCCTCTCACGCAAACACCCCCTTTCGATACTCGCTCGGAGTCATCCCCGTCACTCTCCGAAAACGTTTCGTGAAATGGCTCTGATCGTAGAATCCGGTCGCTGCGGCAATCTCGCTGAGAGACGACTGCGTCGTTGAAAGCAGCCGCTGGGCCTCCTGCACGCGGAGGGACAACACATATTCCATGGGAGAGAGGCGGAGCACTTTCCGGAAGAGGCGATTGAAATGGGGAACCGAGAGTTTGGCGAGCGCGGCGAGTCCCTCGGCGGTGATCTCGTCGACGAAATGGGTGTCAATGTATTCGATGGCCTGCTGCAAATTGCCGAAGTAGGCTCGCTGGTCTTCCGGGGTTTCGATGGGATACATGAGCCCGAGGAGACCGACAACATCGCCTTCGGGACTCCGCAGCGGACATTTACTGGAGAGAAACCAGCCCGGCGTACCGCGAATCGTGGGCACAAGCCAGATCTGGTTTCGGATTGTTTGACCGGTGGTAAAGACAACGCGGTCATTCGCTTCATAGGCATCGCCGAGGAGGGCGGGGAAAAAGTCGCGGGCGCGTTTCCCGACGAGATCCTCCTCCTTGATCCGGTCGTAGCGGATGCGGTGAAAGTCGTTGTTGTAGACGTAACGGCTCTCAAGATTCTTCACAAAGAGACCCACATTCGGCATCGCCGCCATCAACTCGATCGGTTCGCGGAGTCCGGGGCACCGCGAGAAAAACTCATTTTGGAACTGAATGTGATCGAAAGGGGGCATGATCGGATCATACCAAAGCCCGCCATCACGTTACAAGACCCGGAGTGAGATTTCCGCTACTCTGAGACGTAATTCAGGTAACCCCCTACTGCCATGTTCGATTTTCTCGCTGAAACCAATGGGCCTCTCTGTGGTCCGAAGCGCACCCGGCGCGAGTTCCTCACCGTCGGGGCCCTTGGTCCGATCGGGCTCTCCCTGCCGCAGTTCCTTGCCGCGAAGCAGAACGGGAACGTGAAGGGCGACGACACCAAGTCATGCATCCTCATCTTCAATCTCGGCGGTCCGAGCCACCTCGACCTCTGGGACATGAAGCCCGATGCGCCGAGCGAGATCCGCGGTCCTTTCAAACCGATCCGCACAAAGAGTAACGCCTTTGAACTCTCCGAGATCCTGCCCAAACACGCGCAGATCGCCGACAAGTTTTCCCTGATCCGCTCCTGCCATCACGACGGTGCAGCGGTCCACGACGCCGGCTGGCAAATCATGCAGACGGGCCGCCGCTTCACCGGCGGCATCGAAACGCCCCATGCAGGAGCAGTCGCGAATTTCCTGATGCACGCGCGCAATGACCTGCCGCCCTTCGTCGTCCTGCCCGAGCTGATGGGCCGCGGCGGCGGCAACCTGCCGAACGGTCAGGCCGGCGGCTTCCTCGGCAAGGCCTACGATCCTTTCGCCCTCATGGCCGATCCGTCGAAGCCAGACTTCCGTGTGCCCGATCTCCTGCCGCCCGACCAGTTCGGCGCGACCCGTCTCGATCGCCGTCAAAAAATGCGCGACCTCGTCGATCAGACCGTGAAGTCCTTCGAGGCGAGCGAGGACGCGCGCCTCCTCGACGAGAATTTCCACTCCGCCTTCCGCCTCATGACCAGTGAAAAGGCGCGTGCCGCCTTCGATCTTTCGAAGGAGCCGCTTGCCGTGCGCGAACGCTACGGGATGAACCGCGTCGGCCAGTGTTTCCTTCTGGCCCGACGCCTCGTCGAAAACGGCGTGCGCTTCGTAACGGTGAATACCTTCCTCACCGTCTTCAACGAACTCTCCTGGGACATCCACGGTTCGAAGCCCTTCATCACCGCGAACCAGATGAAGGACGAAGTCGCCCCGATGTACGACCAGGCCTACTCCGCCCTCATCGAAGATCTCCACCAGCGTGGCATGCTCGGCGATGTCCTCGTCGCGGGCCTCAGCGAATTCGGCCGCACCCCCAAGGTCAATCCGGCGGGGGGCCGTGATCACTGGCCGCAATGTTTCACCTGCACCTTCGCCGGAGGCGGCGTCAAGGGCGGCCACGTTGTCGGCAAGAGCGATCCCATCGGTGGATTTCCCGCCGAGCGGCCCGTCTCGCCCGGTGACATCGTCGCGACGATGTTCCATTCGCTGGGCTTCGATCTCGAAACCCATCTGCCGGGACCGTCGGGACGTCCTTTCCCCATCGTCGATTTCGGCAAGGAGCCGGTGAAGGAACTGTTTGCGTGATTGTCAGGATGAAAACCCACTTCCCCGTCCTCCTTCTCTCGCTCGCGACCGGCTTTGCCACCGCGAAAGAGCTGCGCATCCTCCCTGAAGCCATCCGTCTCGATGGACCCGAGGCGATCCAGCATGTCCTAGCCCTTCGTGCCGAGGGTGAAAACTTTATCGGCGAGGAACCGTCCGCGACCTTTTCCATCGCACCCGCCGGTGTGGCCGAAATCGTCGATGGCGTCATTGTCGCGAAGGGCAACGGCAAGGCCGTTCTCACCGCGAAGAGTGGTGATGCCGTCGCGACGCGAGAGATCGTCGTTGAGAATTTCGACCAGCCCTTCGCCTGGAGTTTCAACGGTCACGTCATGCCCGTGCTGACCCGCCAGGGCTGCAACATGGGAGCCTGCCACGGCGCCGTCGCCGGCAAGGGTGGTTTCCGCCTCAGTTTGCGCGGCTACGACCCGCCCCGAGATTTCTACACGATGACCCGCGAGGCGCGCGGTCGCCGCGTCGATCCGCTCGAGCCGGCCAAGAGCCTGCTCCTCACGAAGCCGACCATGGCCACCCCGCACAAGGGCGGCAGGAAGCTCGATCCCCGCTCGCGCGAATACCGCATTCTTGCCGAGTGGATCGCGAACGGCAGTCCCGCCCCTACGAAGGAGGATGTGGCGGTCGTTTCGATCTCGGTCGATCCTCCGCTCTCGATTTTGAAAAACGGGGCGAAGCAGCGTTTCCTCGTCACCGCCCATTATGACGATGGCAGCAGCCTCGACGTCACCGACTGGGCGAAGTTCACTTCCGCCGACGAGACCGTCGCCCTCATCGACGAGACCGGCTCCGCCGAGGTCATCGGTTATGGCGAAGGTGCGGTGACCGCGCTCTTCGCGAGCAAGGTGACGATCGCCCGGATCCGTTCGCCCTTCCCCAATTCGATCCCTGCCGATGTCTTCACCGCGGCTCCCAAGGCGAACTTCATCGACGACCTCGTCCTTGCCCAACTCGCCCAGCTCAATCTCCAGCCCTCTGGCCGCTGCTCGGACGAGGACTTCATCCGCCGCGCCTATCTCGACACCATCGGCAAACTCCCGACCGTCGCCGAGACCCGCGCCTTTCTCGCCGATGCCGCGCCTGACAAACGCACCAAAGCGATCGACGCCCTCCTCCAGCGCGAGGAATTCGTCGACTACTGGAGCTACCGTTTCTCCGACATCTTCCTCGTCAACGGCGGCATCCTCCGCCCCGCCGCGGTGAAGGCCTACTACGATTGGATCCGGGGCAACATCTCCAAGAACCGGCCCTGGGATGAGATGGTCCGCGAAGTCATCACCGCGAAGGGCGTCAGCACCGAGAACGGCGCGACCAATTTCTACGCGGTCCACCAGGATCCCGAGACCCTCGCCGAAAACACCGCCCAGGCTTTCCTGAGCCAGTCGATCGGCTGCGCGAAGTGCCACGACCATCCGCTCGAGAAATGGACGAACGACCAATACTACGCCTTCGCCAATCTCTTCTCCCGGGTCCGGGCGAAGGGCTGGGGCGGCGACACGCGTAATGGCGACGGCATCCGCACCCTCTTCGTCGAACCTCGTGGTGATTTGATCCAGCCGCGCACCGGCAAACCGCAGATTCCCGCTCCCCTCGATGGTGATGCCCTCGATCCACAATCGACCGAGGACCGCCGCGAGGCCCTCGCCGACTGGCTCGTCGCGCCGGAGAACCCGAATTTCGCCCGCTCCATCACCAACCGGATCTGGGCCGCCTACTTCGGTGGCGGACTTGTCGAGCCGGTCGACGACCTCCGTGCTTCGAATCCCGCGAGCAACGAGCCGCTCCTCGACGCGCTCACGAAACACCTCGTCGAAAACAAGTTCGACCTCAAGACGCTCATGCGGGTGATCCTTCAGAGCGAGACCTATCAGCGCAGCGGCGAAGTCCTCTCGGAGAACCGCGACGATCCCAGGTATCTTTCGCGCCACCAGCCGCGACGCCTCATGGCCGAAGTCCTCCACGATGCCATCGCCGATGTCACCGGTGTCGCCGGAGTCTTCGACAAGGTCGCCCTCAACGACGGCAGCTCGGAGAAGACCGAGTTCTACAAGGAGGGCACCCGCGCCCTCGAGCTCTACGACTCCGCCGTCCAGTCCTATTTCCTGAAAACCTTCGGTCGCAACGACCGCGAGATCACTTGCGAATGCGAGCGCTCGAACCAGCCGAGCATGATCCAGGTCCTCCACCTCGCCAACGGCAATGCCGTGAACGATCGCCTCTCCTCGAACAAAAGCATCGTCGAGAAGCTCATCACGGAGAAGGCAGACGATGCCCGCATCCTCGAGGAGGCCAGTCTCGCGACCCTCTCGCGTCTCCCGACCGCGGAGGAGAAGGCCGGATTTCTGGCGATGTTAGGTTCGGCTCCCGAAGGCGAAAAACGCGCCGCGGTCGAGGACCTCTTCTGGGCGCTGATGACTTCGCGCGAATTCCTGTTTCAACACTGAACGAACCCTGTCCGATGATACGTTCAACCCTCTTCACTGCCTTGCTGTTTGCCAGTTCGGCCGCACTCACCGCCGCTCCCCTCGATTACCACACGGACATCGCGCCGCTCTTGCGTGACTACTGTGCTGGCTGCCACAATGGTGGCGACTATGAGGGCGGCTTCTCCGTCGAGACCTTCGCCGCGCTCATGGAAGGCGGCGAAACCGAGGACAAGACTATCCTCGTCCCCGGCAAGCCCGACGAGTCCTACTTCCTCCAGACCGTTCTCAAGACCGCCAAACCGGCGATGCCGCCAAAGAAGGAGCCCCAGCCGACCGCCGAAGAGGTCGCCCTGCTGAAACGCTGGATCGAGGAAGGGGCCAAGGGACCGGTGAAGGAACACGACATCTCCCTGCTCTCGACCCTCAACGTTCCCGATGTCGCCGCCACCGCCGCGGTGAAGGATTCGGTGACCGCCGCCGCGTTCTCTGCTGATGGAGTGCTTGAAGCCTATGCAAAGCACGGGCGGATCAACCTTCTTGGTGCGAAAAAGGATACGATCAGGACGTTCATGATGCCGGAAGGCAAGATCAACGCCCTCCACTTCTCCGCCGACGGCACCAAACTCGTCGCCGCGACGGGCATTTCGGGATTGAAGGGCGAGGCGATCGTCTTCGATACCAAGAGCGGTAAAATCCTCAAGACGATCGGCGAAGGCACCCATCGCGACATCCTCTTCGACGCCGAGTTTTCACCCGACGGCACCCTTCTCGCCACGGCCGGATACGACCGCGACATCCACCTTTGGGACTTCGCCTCGGGCAAGCTCCTCCGTTCCATGACCGCCCACAACGGCGCGGTCTATGATCTCGCCTTTTCGCCCGACGGCACCGTTCTCGCGAGCGCGAGCGGCGACGGCACCTGCAAGATCTGGCAGGTCGCTACGGGCGAGCGCCTCGACACGCTGAACCAACCCGAGGCCGAGCAATATCGTGTCGCCTTCACCCCCGACTCGCAGCACATCGTTGCGGCGGGAGCCGACAACCGCATCCGCCTCTGGCGTTTTGTTTCGAAAAACGCTCCCAAGCTCAATCCCTTGCTGCAGACGAAATTTGGTCATGAGGATGACATCGTTGACCTCGCGATCTCGCCTGATGGCAAACAGCTCGCCACCACCTCGGCCGATCGATCGTTGAAACTGTGGAGCCTGCCCGCGGTCGAGATCGTGAAAGATTTTGGTCCACAGTCCGACGTGCTTGCCGTGCTGGCTTTTGCCGGAAAAGGCGGCGCGCTTTTTGCGGCGCGTCTCGATGGCTCGCAGGAGCGTTTCGCGCTCGCGGGATTGGTGGCACCGGCCGCGGCCGCTTCGAATCAGCCTTCGGTCGCTGCGAAGGCCGTCGATGTCGAAGTCGAGACTCTCAACCTCGCCGAGGCCGCTTCGGGCACGAATCCGAAACTGATCCGCCGCAGCGAAGCCAAAGGCAAAATCGCCGCGATGGGGGAAACGGATGATTACCCCTTCACCGCCAAAGCCGGCGAGACGTGGGTCTTCGAGGTGAATGCGGAACGCTCCAAATCGAAGCTCGACTCCAAGCTTTCCATCCTCGATGTCAGGGGAGAGCTGGTCGAGCAGGTCGTGCTGCAGGCGATGCGCGATTCCTGGCTGACTTTCCGCGGCAAGGATTCGGCGACCTCGAGCGATTTCCGCGTCCACAACTGGGAGGAGATGGAACTGAACGAATTTCTCTTTGTGAACGGCGAGGTCGTGAAGCTGCACCTCTACCCGCGTGGTCCCGATTCGGGATTCAACGTCTATCCGGGCTTCGGGAATCGTCGCACCTGGTTCCAGACCACCTCGATGGCGCATCCGCTCGGCCAGCCTTGTTACATTGTCAGGGCGTTGCCTCCCGGATCCGATCCAGGCAGCAACGGGCTCCCGGTCTACCGGCTCTTTTTCGAAAACGACGACGATCCGGAGCGTCGCTTCGGGGCCGATTCGGTGCTCCGTTTCACCGCTCCCGCCGACGGCGACTACGTCGTGCGTCTCGCCGATACGCGCGGATTCGGCGGCGAGGGCTACGATTACACCCTCGTGGCGCGCAGTTTGAAACCCGATTTTACGGTCGCGACGACGTGGAAGGATCTGAAGCTCGCTCCCGGAAGCGGGTGCGAACTCGCCTTCACCGCGACGCGTCTCGACGGCTACGAGGGCCCCATCGAGGTGACCCTTTCCGGCCTGCCTGAGGCGCTCTCGATCGCGCAGCCGATCACCTTCGAGCCCGGGCAGGACCGCGCCTTCGCGACCCTGCGCTCGACCGGGGCCTTCGCCGGACTCGCCGAAGCGGACGCCGCCAAGGTGAAGGTGAACGCCAAGGCCGTCATCAACGGAAAGCCGGTGGAGAAGGCCTCCGACAAGGCCATGCCCATCGCACTTTTGGACAAACAGCCGCTTCGTGTCCACCTCAAGCCTGACGGCGAGTCCGGCAAGGTGGCGGAGGACGGTGTCCTCGAATACACGATCCGTCCCGGCGAGACCATCACCGCCATCGTCGCGGCCGATCGCAACGGACTTGAGGGCGACGTCACCTTCGGCAAGGAAGAGGCGGGCCGCAACCTGCCGCACGGGGTCTATGTCGACAACATCGGCCTCAACGGCCTGATGCTGCAGCCCGAGGAGAACGAAAAGCGACTCTTCATCACCGCCTCGAAAATCACCGCTCCCGGAGTGCGTGACTTTTACCTGATGACTCCCGCCGGCGGCGGTCACACAACACAGTCGGTGAGACTGCGGGTGGTGGAAGACACCGAAAGCGGGGGCGGTTCAGGAAGAGTGGCCGGCAAGTAGGAGGAATCGAGGAGCTATTTACCGCCCGGAAGCTTGAGGTCGCACACCACGGTGCGACGCGGGGAGGCGGAATTCAGTCGTGAGACTGATTTCAGCGGCTTCAAATTCGGTGAAACCCAGATCTGATCGAGGCGAAGAAAAGGATAGTCAGGAGGGTAGGTATTGCCCCAACCGAGTCCGGCGGCGCGAAAAGTATCGACGAGTCCGCTCGTTTCGAGAGGCCGAAAGACATCGTCACCCGGCGGAGTGCCGAAACCTCCGCTCACGATCCGGCCGATATCCACGGTCGTGATCTCATTCTCCCCAAGACAGGCGCGCACGAGGCGGCGGTTTGAGATCCTCGTCTCCATCAGTTCCTTCCAGACGGACGGGCGCCAGATGTCAAAGCGGGGGATTAATTCCCCGAGGTCGAGATTGGTAAGGTCGAGGATCATGCCGTCAGCCAGTTTCAGCCGCACATGCATCGTTGAGCTTTCGGAGTCACCGATTTCACCCAGAATGACTCCGCGGGCGATAATGGCGCTGGTCTTGTGCCGGGAAACGGCGCGGTCGACCCCGTAGAGTTGGTCGGCGACCGCCTCAAGTTCGGATTCTCCGGGCGCCTCCTGAATGATCACGACATCGGGTTGACCGTCGATGGCTTTCTTGAGGGCTTCCACGGATCCCGCGCTGTTGACATTGACGACACGGAAAGGTTTTTCGGCCGGGGCATCCCCCGGATTTCCGCCTCGAATCGCGACTCCGAGTTCCCTCATGATGGTGAGGGTTTCCTCCGAGAAGGCGATTCCGCAGGCGAGAAAGAGGCAGAAGGTCACAATGGGGGGAATTTCCCGACACAGGAGCCAGCAAATCAGAGAGACCGCCATCCCGAAACCCGCCCATGCCCAGATCGGGATCAAGGTAACGGCCACCATGGAGTCCCATCGGTTGAGCAGGCTGATGGCGATGACCACAAAGGCCACCAGGAGGATCAGGGGAATGAAATTCGCCAGAGTCTTTTGAATCTTACGCCACATGAAGTCGGAATTCGTTGGAGTCCCGAAAACCCTAGTCGAGAATTCCGCTTTTTCTTCCCCGAATTCTTCCCTTGCGCGTCAGTCGTTCGGGGTTTCGTTCCGAATCATGCTCAGAGAGTTGAAAGAAGAAGTGCTCAGGGCCAACCTGATGCTGGTCAGTGAAGGCCTCGTTCGCCTGACCTGGGGAAATGTTTCCGGAATTGATCGGGACAAGGGCCTCTTTGTCATCAAGCCGAGCGGGGTGGCCTATGAGGACCTGACGATCGATTCGCTTGTCGTCCTCGATCTGGAGGGACAAGTGGTAGAGGGCTCACTGCGCCCTTCCTCCGATGCGCCGACCCATCGAATCCTCTACCGGGAATTTGCGGAGATCGGTGGAGTGACTCATACCCATTCCGTGAAGGCGACGATGTTTTCACAGGCCGGGGCGGAATTGCCCTGTCTCGGGACGACTCATGCCGACCATTTTTACGGAACCGTTCCTGTCGTTCGTGAACTGAGTGAGAAAGAGGTCGTGGAGGACTACGAGACGAATACGGGACTGGCTATCGTGGAGTGTTTTCGTGAGCAGGGGCTCGATCCACTGAAAATGTCGGCCTGCTTTCAGATGTTTCACGCCCCCTTTACCTGGGGGAAAAGTGCCCTCGACTCGGTGAAAAATTCAATCGCTCTGGAGGTCTGTTGCGAGATGGCGATGGGGACCTGGCAGTTGAATTCCGACGGGGAGATTCTGCCGCCTCATATCCTTGAGAAGCACTATCGTCGAAAACACGGTTCGGGCGCCTACTACGGGCAGGGGTGATGCAGGTCGGAAGAGGATCCCGCCCTTCGGATCACGTCCCGGTCTCCTGTCCCGTGCAGACCGCCAGCAATTGACCGTAAACCTCCGTCGCTTGGATCGTCGACCGGTCGGAAAGTTCCGGAAAGTTTCCGATCAGGACAGGATGATCGGCCTGGTCTTTGGGAATACATCCATGTGATCCTTTCACAAGTGAGGCATCAAGCGGGATGAGATCCATGAGCATACGGAAGCCGAGCATTTTCCGGGCAAGCCGGTAGGCGATCTTCAGCTTTGGAAACCAGAACTTCGGGTTGATAAAAAGCTCAACCGGGTCGTAGCCGGGTTTACGGTGGATGTCGACGCAGCGGGCGAAGTCGGGGGCTTTGCGATCACTTTTCCAGTAGTAATAGGTGAACCAGCTTTTCTCATCTGAAACAGCGAGGAGGTCTCCACTTCTCTCGTGCAAAAGCCCCATCGCCTCCTGTTCCTCCCGGTTGTAGACCGCGGTGACCCCCTCGAGTTTTCGCACCGTTTCCGCGACCTCGTCGAGGAGCGAGAGGTCGTTCAGGTAAAGGTGGGCGACCTGGTGATCGGGGATCGCAAAGACGCGGCAATTGCCGAGATCGATCATTTCGCGCTTCAGTTCGTTCCGCCACGAGAGCCAGCCCTTTTCGCGGAAAATGCGGTTGAGGTGAATCGGCCGGTTCACCTGGGTGATCCCGTATTCACTCAGTATGACGACCTGCACGCCTCGTTTCTCGAGGTGGGTGACGAGATCCCTCACCACCCCGTCAATGGCGGTGAGGTCGTCCGCGATCTCGCGGGCTTCCGGTCCGAGACGCTGGAGGTTGTAGTCCAGATGCGGGAGGTAAATGAGATTCAGGCCGGGGGAGCAATGGTCTTCAAACCATTTCGCCGATTTCGCGATCCATTCGCTTGAGGCAAGGCCGGCCGCGGGTCCCCAGAAGGCGGGAAAGGGAAAGGCTCCCAGCTTTCTCCGGATCTTTCTCCGCAGATTCATCGGCCAGGTCTGGATGTCGAAGACCTTCTTCCCGTCGGCGCAGTAAATGGGCCGGGGAGTGATCTGATAGTCAGCCGTCGAATAAAGGTTGTTCCACCAGAAGACTTTGGCGCAGGTATAGGCGGGGTCGTGTTCCTCGCGAATGTGCTCCCAGAGTTTCCGGCCCTGAACGAGGTGGTTTGATTGCTTCCAGCAGCGATGCTCGGCGTAGTCCCGGTCATACCACATGTTCGCGACGATGCCGTGACCTCCGATACTCTTTCCCGTGAGATAGGTCGCCTGGATCGAGGAGGTCACCGCCGGGAGCTGCGGGGTGACGTGGATGAGGCGGTTCCCCTCGCGTGCGAGAAAGCTCCGGATAAAAGGGGTGTCCGGCCCGATATGCCGGGGGGTCAGTCCGACGACATTGATGACGGCGGTGCGGGGAAGGGCTGGAGAGGAGGACTTGCTCACGTGGCTCGGGCGTTGACCGGTCCAAGCTAATTCCGACTTCCGGGAAACGCCAGAGGCAAGGTGAGGAGAGGCTCAGGCACGGATCTTCTGGCCGTGTCTCTCCTGAACCCGCTTTGCAAAGGGAAGGACCACATGAGGGGGAAGGGTGTGATGTTCTTTGCGGAAGGTCAGGAAAAGCCAGCGGTGCTCGAAGACATTCAAGACCGCGCTCAGATCCCAGAGCGGAGGGACAACGAGGGTGACGTGTTTGGAGACACGCTCCAGTTCTTGAAAAAATGCGGCAGGATCTTCGACATGTTCGATCGTATGGGAACAAAGCGTGTGTTCAAACTGCCCGGTGGAAAAGGGGAGGCGGTAGATGTCATCGACCACGATCAGGTTCGGCACCTCGGCGTGCTTGACGATGTCCACGTTGACTCCGCCCCCGTCCGTCTTTCCGCAGCAGATATTGAGATCCCAGGTCTTCCTCCGGTTGCGGATGATCCCGCCCATGACCCGGTAGCTGAGCCAGTTGAGGGCGGGCAGGAGGATGGTGAGGGCGGCGGCGATGCAAAGAAGGGTGAAGAGCATGGTGACAGGCGGTTAGGATCTCTTAATAAAATCCGAAGAACGTGCCCTTCTCCGTGTTCAGCAACCGGTGAAATCTGACGTTTTTGTCAGTTTGCGCGGCAAAAGTATCCGGTGGGACAGAGATCAAACGCCTGGCTTATTCACCATCGGATTCGTCTTTTTCACCCTCGCCGCTTCCTCTCGCTCCCGGTTTTGTCGCCCGATCTCCTTGAGTGTCGCAATCACTTTCGGCGGAGTGGAGGGGAGGGGGAGCTCGATTGTCAGCCCCGGTTTGAGTCCGAAGGCGCGGAGCGCATCCCAGAGGGCTTCCCGTATCCCTGCGGCCAGCAAAACAGGAGCCTCGGCACAAGGATCGCCCGGAGTGGAGAGGGGATCTCCGGCCGGTCTCAGTCGGTCGGTCACGACCTGGAACGGAGCATCCGCGAATCCCGGAACGCCCTCATCCGCATGGAGGGGCAAACTTGCGTCGGATTCGGAGTGTGAGATTTCCTCCGAGAGAAGCCAGCCCGCTCCGAGCGTGTAGGCGCGCATCAGTTGGGCAAAATCGCGGTCGCTCTGGTTCGGTGAGGAGGAGCCTTCATGGGCAATATCCACCCTCAGGATCTGCAACTCACCGGTGAAGGCGTCGATCTGAACTTCGGTGACGGCGGCGGCGTAGGTGAAGGAGGAAAAGGGCCAGCCCGCCCCGAGTTCATGATCCCACCAGAGATTCGGGGTCCGGTGGTAACCCGTCTCAACGAGGTTGACCCGCTTGCGCCAGGCTCCTTCGATCACTTCCTTGAAATGGAGAGGGCTGGTCGGGGAGATGTCCGGTCCGACGAGTCCCTGCGTGAAGCGGATCGCCTCGATCTCCACCTCGGTCTGGCCGCGCGCGGCAAAAAGCTGCAGGGCCACTTCGCGCAGTCTTCCCTGAAGATTCCGGCAGGCATCGGCGAGAGCCCTCAGCACGAGTCCGGTGGCATCGGTCCCGATCACCGGGGTCGAGCGGGGGAGCACTTCAAAATCGTTGAGAACGACCTGGATATCCTCCTGCTGAATACCGAGTCGGTTCGCGACTTCCTCACGGATTTGTCCGTGGAGACCATCGTTCACGTCGACGACGCCCACCCGGACCATGACCGAACCGTCCGCCAGGATTTGCACAAGGACAGCTGCGGCGTCTCTCTCCGGGCGGGGATCACCGAGACCGAACTTCACCGGCACAATCGCGATGCCCCGTTTGTAGCACTGGTTGCGTCGATTCCACTTCTCGATCTCCTCGATACGAGCGACAAAATTGCTCCTCCTCAGGACCTGTTTCCAGACGCGGTTGATCGAGGCGGCACTGACGGGTTGTCCGTAGGGAGTGTTCTTTAACTCGCTTCCCTCTTCGTAAAAATTTCTCTGCCGCACTTCGTGAGCCGGAAGCCGGGTTTCGGCCGCGACCCGGCGGATCACCTCCTCCATCGCCCATGCTCCCTGGGCCGAGCCTTCTGCAGGGAGCCCCGAAGAGGTGAGTCGGTTCGTCAGGCAGAGGCGGGCCGTGATTTTGAAATTCGGGATCCCGTAGACGGAATCGGCATGGAGAATGGCCCGATCCATCACTGTGGCGGAATCCGTGGCGAAATATCCGCCGTCGAGATCCAGTTTTAGATCAACCGCCGTGATGCGACCTTCGGGGGTGAAACCTGCTTCAAATTCGACCCGGGTCGCATGACGTTGACCGCGCACCAGCGGGGAGTCCTCCCGCGAGACCATCAGCATGACGGCACTACCGCAGGTCATCGCGGCCCGCGTCGCCAGCATCGCGAGACGAACCGGTTCGATTTCCAGGGCGTCCGTCACCCCGGCGAGCGAGATGGCTTCGAGCTGCACATCCGACTCCGGAATATCGGCGGCGCGGGCGACCGCCGTTCGAACGAGGGCGGGGGAAAGAGCCCGGGTCCTCACTGAATACCCCCGGCCCCCTTTGATCGGAGTCACTTTCACTTCGCCGGATCCGATCAGGGCGGATTGCTGCGGCGGGATAAAAAAAGTACCGCTCAGCTTTTTTGCCGCCGACTTCAGTGCCGCCGTTGCCGTGCCCCGCTCGCAGTTCCGGGGCGCTTCGTGAAATCGTGAAAGGGCAATGGCATGGTCGATTGTCAGGATGCCGGGCGAGGGGTGATACTCGATTTCGAGGAGTGACATGGCTTCGCGGCAGCACGCGGCGTCTTTCCCGACGATCAGGGCGACCGGTTGCCCGCGATAGTGGACCTCCTCCTCGGCGAGGAGTGGTTCTCCCGAAAACTCATAGCCCAGGGAATTGCGAAAGGGAGGTATGTCCTGCGCGAAGATAATCGCTTCCACGCCATTGACCCGACGGGCTTCCTCGCTGCTTCTTCTGATGATGGTGGCAGAGTGGTGCGGGCTCTCCACCACCATCGCGGTGAGGACCCGGGCCCGCGACTGCCACGAGGTGATGGCCTTGGTTTCGGTCTCCGTGCCGAGGGTGTCGCGCCGGCGCCGGAGGCGTTCGGCAAAGGTCTCTTTGGCCGATTTCGGTGCGCTGACCGGGAGACGGAAGGGGGTGCTATTGTCGTCGAAATCGCTCATTCGGAGGAGGGCCTGCAAAGGGCGGCCCGGGAGATCTTTCGTCAGGGTCTGACGATATCAAAAAAGGCTTCGTCCAGTCTCGCAAACTCACCGGTGGCCGTCAATAATTCGGGCCGAATACTTCCGGGCAGGGGGTGCTGGTAAAAGAATTTCTGGAAGAGGGTCCCGACCAGTTGCTTCACATATTCAGGCCCGGCCGCCGGATTGATCGAGCTACCCGCTTCCACGCACTGGTTCAGGATTGGCAGGGTCTGAATGATGGATTTTTCCTCCCAGATCCGTCCGGTGAGGAACTCCTCCGCCTCTCTCGCCCGCAAGGGGAAATCCGCAATTCCGGAGTAGGCGAGCCAGGCTTTCGTGATCGTCTTGTCCCGCAATTCGATCGCAAAGGCACCCGTGGCATACGGTTCACAGAAAGTTCTCCTCGGGGCGACGGTATAAGCATCACAGAGCCGTGAGGTGATGCCGCGGGCCGAAAGGATCGTCTCGCTCGTGCGGGGGATGACGATACCCCGGATCAACTCGTCCGGTCTGAGTAGCGTCGTGCTTTTGCCGGTGTAAAATTGGGAAATGGGCGCATCCCGCTCTCCTCCTTCCGAGATCAGGATGACCCGGGCGTTCAGCGCCATTAGAAGGGGGGAAAGCTGCCCTGCGGACCACGCGTTCGCGAGATAACCACCCAGGGTAGCCCGGTTGCGCAGGGGACGGGACCCGAAGCGCCGGAGCACCTTGTTGAAGGGAGGGCACTCACGTCCGATTTGTTCCGCTGCCTGGGTGAGGGAAACCGAGGCCCCGACTTCCCACCGGTCCTCGTGAGTGATGACGGAGTTCAGCTCCCGCACTCCTTCAAGGGAGATTAGATTCGGAAGATCGAGGGTTTCGCCAAACGTGGCCAGGCTCGTCCCCCCGGCCACGAGAACGGCGTCCGGATAATCGCGTTTGAGTTTCAGCAATTCCACGAGAGTGGAAGGACGGAAAAAGCGTTGTTTCTTCCCGTCGACATACTGGAGCGGTTTTTGCTCCCCGAGGCGGAAGAGCTGCTTCGTGAAACGATCCCCGAAGATGTCCGTGCGCCCCGTCCACACCGAAGCTTCCTGGCCGGAACGCTCGGCCCGCAGCGCCGCCTCATGACGCAGATTCTCGGTCGAGGCGAAAACCTGGGCTGCCGCTTCGCGAATGGCCGGAACATTCGCCGTTCGCGTCACAATGGCGTCGAACTGATCGTTTATCTGGCCCTGACGGCGGAGGTCGGGCCGGTAATAGCCTTCGAAAGTCAGGGCGATGACGGAGTCGAGGCGTTCTTCGGAGCATTCAAACTGGCCTCCCTGGTAGGCGATGTTTACCGGATGCTCCGGTTCGGCATTGCGGATGCCCTCGGGAGTCCAGATCTGCCGGTCCGCCAGCATCGGCAGCATCAAGAGGCCGGAATCAACAATGCGGAAGCGATGGCGGTCGCCTTCGAGCACCCCCATCACGACAAGACGGGGCTGGTGCCGGGGGTCATGGTCCGCGAAATGGGAAAAGCACGGGTCGAGGCGTGCCAGAAACGACGCGAGAGAGACATTCGTCCCTTCGCGCTCGACACGGCAGGTTTCCCCGTCCAGCTCAAAACTAAACCAACTCTGCATAATTCCCTCCGGTCGGCGTCCTTTCCTAAGACCGTCTTATTTCAAGGGAATCTAAACCACACCGGAGGGTTGTTTTACCATAAATTTGCCCGGGTGACACGCCTAATTTACAAGGTGTCTCAGGTTCCGCTGTTCCAGTCACGGCTCGAATAGCGTTCTTTTTCAATTCTGAGGCTTTCCGTGCAGAGATTCTCCCGGACGATCGGGTCGAGAACTCCGGTCCTTTCTGACATCCTTGAGAGAAAGTCTTCGATCCACGGGGCCATGGGATTCCGCAGGTCTTTCGGAAGCCGGATGCTGCCCTGATGGATCACCGCCCCCCGGGAACGACGCTGCGCTCCTCCTCCGATTTTTCGCGAGGTTCCCGGGTCGAGGAGGTCCCATGGCACCGGATTCGCAAAACAGGGGCCCGGCGAAGAGGGCTTCTGTTCCGGAGCCAGTCCCGGAGAAAAGCCGGCAAGGGCGAGGGATTCGGCGAGGGCGGCGTGAACGTGTTGATAGCGCTCACTCCCCGGGGCTAGTGCCACCTCACTTCCGGCGGGGAAGGTGAGGAGAAAGGTGAGGTCCTCTCCGTGTTCGACGAGACCGCCTCCTGTAAAACGGCGCACCGCGGTCTGCCCGTCCGCTCCCTCGTGATTGAAATAGCCCACCGTGACGGCGTTGTGGTTCCAGTGATAGAAGCGGGCCACGGCAACCGTGTTTGCGATCGACCAGTGAAAGAGGGCTTCGTCCAGCGCCATGTTGGCTGCCGCCGACCGGTAGTCCGGGTCACGCCAGTGGAGGAGAGAAGGGAGCTTCATGGTATCAGTAGACTGAAACAGATTGGTCTGCAGTCCACAACCCCTCAGGGCATCCACCGCATAGTCTTATTCTTGATCTTGATCCTGGTCCTAATCTCAATATCGGCACAGGTCCTCTTTTTCCCCGCGTTAATAAAAGCGGTTGTCATCGCGACGTTACCGTGTTTCTTAGCGACCCGTTTTCAGACACTGCTCACGTGGCGGAATTGGTAGACGCGCTAGATTCAGGTTCTAGTGGGGAGACCCGTGGAGGTTCGAGTCCTCTCGTGAGCATTTTTTCCGCCGTTGTTCTGCGGCGGGATTTCTGTTGGCCAGATGGCAGACCAATCCCAGGATCAGAATCCGGACTTCGTGCATCGAACTTTTTCGTCGATCGCCCCGCGCTATGTGCTGACCAACCACATTCTCAGCTTCGGGATCGATATCCTCTGGAGGCGCCGGGTTGCGACACTTGTGCGGGAGGTTGATCCTCGACTGGTTCTCGATGTGGCCACCGGCAGCGGAGACCTGGCCCGGACGGTCGCCACTGCTGTACCTGATGCCCGCGTCATCGGAGTTGATTTCTGCGCCCCGATGCTGGCCGAGGCCAGGAAACGGGGACTGACGGACCTTGTCGTGTCCGACGGGCTTGCTCTTCCTTTCCCCGATAGCTCGGTCGACGCCCTGACGATAGGTTATGGTTTGCGAAATATGGCGGACTGGGCGGCTGCCCTTCGAGAATTCTCCCGGGTTCTGAAACCGGGAGGTCGACTCGTCATTCTCGACTTCTCACTGCCGCAAGCGCCGCTTCTCCGGATTCCCTATCGCTTCTATCTCCATCATGTTCTGCCCTTGCTGGCCGGTGTGCTCACGGGGAATCGGGAAGCCTACGCCTATCTCGGTGACTCGATCGAGAGATTCCCCTCCGGTGCACGAATGATCTCCCTCATCGAAAGCAACGGTTTCTGCCACGCGAAATGGGAGCCGCAGTTCGGCGGGATCAGTAGCGTCTATTTTGGAAGAGCTGAGTCGTAGCGAAGCGGAGACGGACGGAACGGAGTGAAGTCAAAAGCTGAAATCGATCGGGTTGGGCGCTGTGATTCGCGTGGATAGCTTTTAAGAGCTTCAGTTTTCTGGATTTCCACAACATCCAGAACCAGTTGGCGGATTTGTGTTTCTTAATTTCGAATTTCCAATGTTTCAGCTTTTCAAAACTTCAGTCTTTCAGAATTTCCATATTTCAAAATTTCCTCAACACATGTCACGCGCCATTTCGTCGTGACAACTATTGATGAACTCGATGTTAAAATACGTGAAATTTGGATTTACAATCAGCCCCAATGCTGGCATCCCATTAGGTTTATACCCTTGAGGATGACAGCGTGGGAAAGAAGAACATCTTCATTTCCACCTCCCCCTATTTTTATTCCATGAAAAAATTCGTAGCCACTCTTCGCCGCAGCATGCTGCTTCAAGTGCTCGTTTTAGTGCAACTTACTCCCGGTTTGGTCTTCCTTCCGGTGCAGTTAAATGCGAATCCCGAGGGTGGGGTCGTGGTTGCGGGGAACGTGAGTTTCAGCGGATTGAATACTCCGGTCCTGGATATCAACAACGCTTCGCAACACGCCATCATCGACTGGCAATCGTTCTCAATTGCGGCAGGTGAAGTGACCAATATTAATCAGGCCGCGAACGCCCATACGCTCAACCGGGTGATTTCAAGCAGCCCAACCGAAATCTACGGGATGCTCAAGGCGGCCAACGGTGGTGTCACCGTGATCAACAG
>DDSV01000059.1 GCA_002344215.1 Akkermansiaceae bacterium UBA2381 | reverse complement strand
CCATAGGAAAGTAAGAGTCGGAAACTATTTATAAAAAGTTTCCATAAATATAATAATTAATTTGAATAACCGTATTATCAGTGTTATTATTTTAAACAATCCAAACCTGATACGGAATTAGAAATCCGATTTTCACCTGTCTCTGCCATCAATTCATCTCTCACCCGACTCACTTTGTATGAATGTTGCCATTCCAGAACTCAGCCAGTTTTCACTTGAGCACCTCGGGCAGACTCCCGCCGTTGAAAATCCGAACGCGGAAGTCAGCTTCAAGGTCGACATCGCTCCGGGGCGTGTGACGAGACGGGTGGTTGTCGGGATCCTTGATCAAAGTCGCAAGAGGGGGATCGCCGTAGCGATCTATCCGGCGACGGGCGAAGTCTGTGATCTTAGCAACGGGGGAGGGGTGATTGGCTATCTGGCCAAGGCACCGCTGACTCCCGGGGCACCGATTCCCTGTGATCTCACGCTCTATCGCTTTGGGCAGAATTTTGTCTGTAGTGTTCGAATTCAGGGGGAAATTTTCCTGTATCCCGCGTTCTCCCTTTCCGGTACGGCCAAAATGACCGCGTTTGTGGGTCAGGAAGGTGCCGCTGACGGCGATAAGCTGTCGTGGTCTCATCTCCGGCTCGATGTTATTTCGCAACCGGTCGCCGCGTAATTTTTTCATAGTTAGTCGTTGGTTTGGATTAAGGCACGGGTCGGGTGACCCGTGCCTTGCCATTTTTGTGCTGGCGGGGTGATTTGGAGGAAGCGACTTTTTCCGGTGATGAAAATCATTCCGGCTTGACCTGGGAAGGGCTCTTTGGTTACCCTCAAACTGTGTAGATCCCGGATCAGTTCTCCGGAGGCTCTTCCGGAGCCGCACCCCCCCACTCAACTATGAAAACCTCCCCCCCTGATATCCTTTCGAATTCTGTCCGAACACGCGGATTCACCCTCATTGAACTGCTTGTCGTGGTTGCCATTCTCGGGGTCCTTGCCGCTCTTGTTGCCGTCGGGATGGGTAAGGCGAAGGATGCCGCCGAGGCGATGAAGAATACCGCGAATCTCAAACAGATCACCATGGCAACACTTACGTGGGCAGCCGATAACGGCAGCCGCCTGCCTTCTCCTCAATATCCTGGAGGAATGGAGGCCCCTTCCGGAGTGTCGGATGAGGACTTTTTCCCGGAGAATTATAATCTGGGGGAGTCAGGGCTGTGGCTCGATGGTCTGGTTTTTGCCCAGCTGTATCTAAAAGAAAATAAGGATGGTGAGGTGACCAATTACACGGTGGATGACGATGGGAATCACCTCAAGGGCACCCTCTTCGAGTGCACTCATTCGGTTAAAAGGTTCCCCAAGGAGCAAAACTGGCACAAACACTCTTATGCCATGAACGCGAACCTCCAATACGACCGGATTTACGATCAGGTGGATTCCGAAGACCCTTACTTGACGGAGAAGACGCAATCGAATCTCCTTTTTGCCCCAAACGCGCTTCTTTACATCGAATGCATCGAGACCAATGTGGTGAAGTTTGAGAATCGGGCTGACATCATTGATACCATTGAAAAGCGATGGGATGGGGGCAAGGTAATCGCCTCCTATCTCGACGGTCACGCCGACAGGCTTTCGGAAAATGAGATTCCCGAGGAGGATCCTGAGATGGAGCGGATCTCAAGCCGATTCTGGCGCGGGGTTGATCCGGCGAGATGAGAATTATCCCCGGGTCGGACGCTAAACTCGCACTTCCTTAATTTCCGGGGGCATTCTCACGGTCGTAGGCCTCCTTGGCCAGTTCCCGTGCACGGCTGATGGCGAACGTGCAGGCTTCCGTGCAGATCACGGGAATGCTCATTGGCTCGCGTTTAATTTTGCTGACGATACACTGGTCATTCAACGGCCATGCGATCTTGCGGAGACAGCCCGGAGAGCAGAGCTCACGCATGATACGGTTGGCCATCTGATCGGTGATGGTCCCTGCAAATCGATACATTCCTGTCTGGCGGTCCAGAGTGCGCCGAAGTGAGGTGGGCCCGTGTTCGTTCCTATCGTAGGCGACCCAGGTGGCGAATACTCCGGGATAGATGGCATCGAGTCGCCTCAGGAAATCCTTTGCCGAGGAGCTTTGCGTTTTCCATCCTGACTTCAGGGTGGGTGCCGTTTTCAAGGGGCGGAATTCGCCGGAGCCGTCGCATTTGGCAAGATCCCGCAACCCGGAGATTGAATCGATTTCCTCCAGTTTGGGGAGCATGGTCCGGTCATCAGCGTGACAGGCCACAAAGCTGCCTTCAGGGGTGCGGCTTAATTGCAATTGCCCAAATCGCAGGGTGGCACCTGCAGGGAGATAGGATTCGAGTTCCTCGGCGAGAGTCATGGGCGGTAATGTTCGTCAAAATAGCTGACCTGATCAACGATCACCTCCGCGAGCGAGGGATCGGTGCCGATGGCCGAGCTGTAGTAGAGGGTGCGGTCCCCGAAGCGGTAGGGGTTCTGCCGGAAGACCTCCCGCTGGCTCGCTGCGGCGGTTGGTTCGGTTTCAATCCCGAGCAGCACCGGGATATCCTGAAAACTGTGTAGGGCGTCGGCGATGAAAAAGGGCACCACCACCACCGTGGGGGATTGAGCGAGGGTTTGCCAGTCCGCGATGAATGGCGCCTCCTCCATGTAGGCGTCGAGGACATCGGCGAAGGGTTCGCCCGACGCGCGGATCGCCTCGACCTGAACTTTGATCGCCTCGGTGGACTTCTGGTTCAGGTTGGTCCCGTGGCCCACGATGATGAGGGTGGTGTCCTCAAGCTTCACCGAGTCATCGATGATTTCCTTGGCTCGCTTGATGAGCAGCCCGGTCATGGCCGGGTGGATTCCGACGGGGTCGCAGTAATGGATCGTGCGCCCGTTTCGAATCGTCGTATGGCCTTCGATTTCAAGTTCGCGCGGAAGAACCTGGCGGGTGAAATAACCTTCGCTGATAAAGTTCGGGACGATGTAGACCTCGTTCTCCTCAATCATCGGCCAGATCTGGCGGAAGCTTGGTTCCTCTTTCCAAAAGGCGCAGTGGACGCTGCCGAACTGGCCGGTCTTCTCAATGGTGTCCGCATTGTCCCAACTCGGTTGGGAGGAATCCGGATTCTCTGTCGATCCGTGACCGAGGATGAGGAGAGCGCAGTCTGGTTTGGAAACGGGCATATTCACCTTACGAAAAGAGAGGATTCAAGGACGCGCCAATGGAATATCGGTCCAGGAGCGGGGATTCAGTCAACACAGGGCATAAGAAGCTGAATTCAATAGGAAAATCCGTATTTTTCAGAGAAATTGATTGCTTAATAATACGGACTTCTTAATGTTATCCCAATCAAACAGGAGCATTGGCCTCCTGACGAGCAATGAAAGCGTGGCTGAGCACTTGGGTATTCGGGGTTTTACTCGCCTGTCCCCTGGTCGCATCTCCCCCCGAGCGGGCGCAGAGCGAATCCGGGTTGAAGGCCCTTGATGCCTTTATTCAAGTCGCGCCGCTCGATTCCGGGGAGAAGATTCTCGGAATGGTCGGTTTTTATGGAGAACCAGAGCCTGTCCAGTGGCTCATCCTCAGCGCCTCCCCCGAGCAGCCCGGAGTGCTTCGAGAATCAGTCTTTGCCCGGGGGAAAGTCCTCGCGGAGCGGAAATTCACCCCCTTGCCTGCTCAGGATCTTCCGCATCTGCCCATCCTGCGAAGTTCGCTGAAAGTGGATTCCGGGAAGGCTTTTCGAATCGCGGAAGATCTCGCCCATCGGCAGAAGCGCTCCTTCGACAGCGTTCATTTTCAGCTCCGGGTGCGTGATCTCGAATCCGAGCCCGTCTGGATGCTGAACCTGATCAACAGCTCACAGGTCTCGATCGGTGTCGTCTACCTTTCCGCTTCCACCGGAAAGATTTTGCGGGAATCATGGGCGGGGGCTTCGGAGGCGAAGAAGGCGACAAAGGTCTCCGCGCGCTGAGGGGGCCATCCGGGCAACGGGTGTCGGGGCAACTCTTTCGCTTGCCAGCAGGGGCGGGTTTTGCCACCCTTTCCAAAACTCCCGAAATGAAGATTGAAACCCTTTGCCTTCATGGCGGTCAGACCCCTGACACAGCCACCAACTCGCGTGCTGTCCCGATCTACCGGACCAGCTCATTCACGTTCAATTCGACGGAACACGCGGCGAACCTTTTTGCCCTCAAAGAACTGGGCAATATCTACACCCGGCTCATGAATCCGACGACCGACGTGCTCGAAAAGCGCGTTGCTTTGCTGGAAGGGGCTCCCGAGCTGGGAGGTCTCGGACTCGCGTCGGGAACGTCAGCCGTTTTTTATTCCATCATCAATCTGGCCCAGGCGGGCGACAACATCGTATCGGCCCGCAATCTCTACGGGGGCACCTACACCCAGTTCAATGATATCCTTCCGGCCCTCGGGATCACGGTGAAATTCGTCGACTCCCAGGATCCGCATGCTTTTGCCGCAGCGATTGATGGAAAGACCCGGGCGCTTTTCTGTGAAACCGTCTCGAACCCCGCCCTTGAGGTGACCGACCTCGAGGCCGTCGCGAAGGTGGCACACGATCATGGTCTGCCCTTTATCGTCGACTCGACCTTTTCCACCCCCTACCTCACCCGTCCCATCGACCACGGGGCGGACATCGTGGTGCATTCCCTGACGAAGTGGATGGGCGGTCATGGCGCGGGCATTGGCGGGCTCGTTGTTGACTCCGGCAAGTTCAACTGGGCCTCCGGCAAACACCCGCTTTTCGATGCGCCGGATAACTCCTATCACGGACTTCGCTGGGGACACGACCTCCCCGCGCCACTGGCGCCACTGGCCTACATCCTGAGAATGCGCACCGTCCCGCTGCGAAATCTCGGGGCCTGCCTCGCGCCGGACAATGCCTGGTTCCTCCTCCAGGGAATCGAGACCCTGACCCTGCGGATGGAGCGTCACTGTGAGAATGCCCTCGCCGTCGCGCGCTATCTTCAGACCCATGAGCGGGTCGAGTGGGTCCGCTTCCCCGGTCTTGAAACCGATTCCGAATTCCGGAAGAATCAACAGTATCTCCGGGGCAAGGGAGGTTCCATGGTCGTGTTTGAGATCAAGGGCGGAATGGGAGGCGGGCGTCGTTTTATCGAAAATCTGAAGCTCTTCTCCCACCTCGCCAATGTGGGTGACGCCAAATCGCTCGCGATTCATCCGGCGACGACGACGCATTCCCAGCTCAATTCGGAGGCTCAGGTTGCGTGCGGAATCACACCCGGACTCGTTCGGCTCTCGGTCGGAATTGAAAACATTGATGACATCCTCAGTGACCTCGACCAGGCCCTGGAGAAATGCTGAAATGCTGAAATGCT
>DDSV01000018.1:363623-364603 GCA_002344215.1 Akkermansiaceae bacterium UBA2381 | reverse complement strand
CTCCGGCAAGGACCCGAGCAAGGTCGATCGTTCCGCCGCCTACATGTGCCGCTACGTTGCCAAGAACGTCGTCGCCGCAGGCCTCGCCGATCGTTGCGAACTCCAGCTCGCTTATGCGATCGGTTATCCCCAGCCGGTCAGCGTTCACGTCGACACCTTTGGCACGAGCCACGTCGATGAGGCGAAGATCATCAAGGCGATCAAGGAGATTTTCTCCTTCAAACCCGCCGATTTCATCAAGGAATTGAATCTGCTTCGCCCCATCTATCGTAAGACAACGAACTACGGTCACTTCGGCCGCGAGGACGACCTCGAATCCCTCACCTGGGAGAAGACCGACAAGGCGGCGGCGCTCAAGAGTGCCTGCGCATAATCGAAACCCAACACACCCTGACAAATACAGAATTATGAGCGCAACTCTCGCCATCAAGGATGACTACAAAGTGGCCGACATCGGCCTGGCCAACTTCGGCCGTCTCGAAATCGAAGTCGCCCAGCACGAAATGCCGGGTCTCATGGCCACCCGCGCCAAGTATGCGGCATCGAAGCCCCTCCAGGGCGTCCGCATCATGGGCTCGCTGCACATGACGATCCAAACCGCCGTCCTCATTGAGACCCTTGTGGAACTCGGTGCCGACGTCCGCTGGTGTTCCTGCAACATCTTCTCGACCCAGNNCGAGACCCTCGAGGAATACTGGGATTGCACCGAGGCCGCCCTCACCTGGCCCGACGGCAAGGGACCCCAGCTCATCGTCGACGACGGCGGTGACGCGACCCTCCTCATCCACAAAGGCGCCGAGCTCGAGGAAGGCGACAAGTCCTTCATCGACAGTCCCTCTGAGAGCGAAGAGGAAGGGATTATCAAGAATCTCCTCCGCCGCATCAACGGACAGGATCCCCTCAAGTTCACCAACTACATGAAGGACTGGAAGGGTGTTTCCGAGGAAACGACCACGGGCGTGCACCGCCTTTACCAGATG
>DDSV01000018.1:0-363566 GCA_002344215.1 Akkermansiaceae bacterium UBA2381 | reverse complement strand
GTCATGATCGCCGGCAAGGTCGCCGTCGTCTGCGGTTACGGTGATGTCGGCAAAGGCTGCGCCCAGACCCTCCGTGGTTTCGGCGCCCAGGTCGTCGTGACCGAGATCGACCCCATCTGCGCCCTCCAGGCCGCGATGGAAGGTTACCGCGTTCTCCCTATCGAAGACACTCTCGGCTGGGCCGACATCTATGTCACCACCACCGGCAACAAGGACATCATCCGCCTCGACCACATGCTGGCGATGAAGGACCAGGCCATCGTCGCCAACATCGGTCACTTCGACAACGAGATCCAGGTCGCCAAGCTCAACGCCGCCCCCGGCGTCAGCAAGACCACGATCAAACCCCAGGTCGATCGCTACGACATGCCCGGTGACAAGCAGCTCTTCATGCTGGCCGAAGGACGCCTCGTCAATCTCGGTTGCGCCACCGGCCACCCGAGCTTCGTCATGAGCAACAGCTTCACCAACCAGACCCTTGCCCAGATCGATCTGTGGAAGAACAAGGACGTCTATTCCCCCGGTGTCTACATCCTGCCCAAGAAGCTCGATGAGGAAGTCGCCCGTCTCCACCTCGAGAAGATCGGCGCCAAGCTCACCAAGCTGACCGACGAGCAGGCCAAATACATCGGCGTGCCGGTCGAAGGCCCCTACAAGCCCGAGCTTTATCGTTATTGAGCTAATCTTTGGTTAGCTTTCGTTTCAGGAAAAGACCGGCGGGAAACCGCCGGTCTTTTTTGTTGGGATGTGTCGCCGGCCTGATTGAGGCCGGGTCGCAGGTCTACCGGAACCGTCGTCACCGAGTTTACCAAGCCGCAACAATGATCGTTTGCGCCTTCCTTATTGACCCTGATCGACTGGTCGATTAGACTGGTCGCATGAAAGGCGATGTCGTGGGAGCCTACGAAGCCAAGACCCACCTGGCCGAGCTGCTCGACCGGGTCGAGCAGGGTGAGACCGTGCGCATCACCCGGCGCGGCAAATTGATCGCGGAGCTGGGGCCGCCGAAGACTCCGGAAGAACGACCGCGCCCGAAATTCGGAAGTGCTAAGGGACTGATCCTTTACATGGCCCCTGATTTCGACGCGCCCCTCGAGGAGTTCCGCGAATACATGGAATGACGGTTCTGCTCGACACGCATATCTTCCTCTGGTTCGTCGAGGGAGATCCGAAGCTCCCGATCCATTGGAAGGAGTTCATCACCACGTCCGGCGCCCGGTTTCTCGTCAGTCACGTCGTGCCATGGGAGATCAGCATCAAACACGGCCTCGGTAAGCTGAAGCTCGACCGGCGTCCGGCGGAGTTGTTTCCCGAACAGGTCGCGGTGAACGGATTCGAGTTCCTCCCCATCTCCTTGTCCCACGTCCTGCGCCAGGGCGAACTGCCCATGCACCACGGCGATCCCTTCGACCGGCTCCTCGTCGCCCAGTGTCTCGTCGAGCGGGTGAAGATCATCAGCCTCGATCCCCAGATGGCTCCCTACGGGGTGGTGATGTCCGATCCTTGAGTAAGGGGGGCGAACACCACGTCCCAACCTTGACCCCACTGCCCTTTCCCGCGTATCCTTCCCATCATGATCCCGCGCCGTGCCGCCCTCGAACGCCTTTCCCTCCTCCTGGGTGGTGCCCTTTCCCCCCAGATCACCGCGTCCCTCATGGGGCAGGTGCTGAACGAAGGGGCGAGCGTCGTGGTGACGCCGGAGCAAACCGCCCTCCTCGCGGAGATCGCCGATGTGATCATCCCGACCACCGACACGCCCGGAGCGAAGGCGGCCGGAGTCGAGGCTTTCATCGTCCGCGTCCTGCGCGATTGCCATGAACTCGCCGAACAGGAATCCTTCTACGCCGGCCTCGCGAAGATCGAGGAAACCGGCCGCCAGGCCCACGGCAAAGCCTTCGCCGAACTCGCACGTGATCAGAAAATCGCCCTCGTCCGCACGACTGCGGAGAAGGACAAGGCCTTCTTCAAACGCCTCCGCGAGTTCGTCGTGACCGGCTACTTCATCTCCGAAATCGGTGCGACCGAGGCGCTCGAGTATCTCCCCGTCCCCGGCCGCTTCGAAGGCGACGTGCCCATGCAACCCGGACAGAAGGCCTGGGCGATTTCGAAGTGAAATCTGATGCAAGAGGGTCGGGTCGCCGACCATACCCTCTCTGATTCCGAGACCTTTTACTTTTTACTTTTCACCTTCCACCGCCGCGCAGCGGCCCCCGCCATGCCCAACCTGAACATCGAAGCAAAAAAAGCCAACACCTACGACGCCATCGTCATTGGCTCGGGGGTCTCGGGCGGATGGGCCGCCAAGGAACTGACCGAAAAGGGACTTCGGGTCCTCATGCTTGAGCGCGGTCGCGAGCTCCCCCATGTCGCCGGTTACGACTATGCGATGAAGGCGCCGTGGGAGACGAAATATCACAGCAAGCTCACCCTCGAGCAGAAGGAAACCCATCCAAAGCTCTCGCGGGATTATCCCTACAACGAAACGACCGAGACCTACTGGATGAAGGACGTCGATTCTCTCTACGAGGAGAAAAAGCGCTTCGACTGGTATCGGCCCAACATCGTCGGCGGCAAATCCATCATGTGGGGGCGGCAATGCTACCGCCTCAGCGACCTCGACTTCGAGGCGAACGCGAAAGAGGGTATCGCGGTCGACTGGCCGATTCGCTACCGCGACATCGAGCCCTGGTATTCCTACGTGGAAAAATTCGCCGGCATTTCCGGGGAAGCCCTCGGGCTGCCGCATCTGCCCGACAGCGAATTTCTTCCGCCGATGGACATGTTTTTCGTCGAGAAGGAGGTCCGTAAACGCATCGAGAAGAACTTCCCCGGACGGCATCTCACGATCGGGCGCGTCGCAAATCTTTCCGCGGCGAAAGAGGCCCAGCTCGGCGTCGGTCGCGGTCCCTGCATGTACCGCAACCGCTGCGCGATGGGCTGTCCCTTCGGCGCTTACTTCAGCACCCAGTCCTCGACCCTTCCTGCTGCGGCGGCAACGGGGAGGCTGACTTTGCGCCCCGATTCCGTGGTGCGCGAGATCGTCTTTGATCCTGAAACCCAGCGCGCCACCGGGGTGCAGGTGCGCGACTCGGTCACCCTCGAGGACCGAGAGTATTTCGCGAAGATCATCTTCGTTTGCGCCAGCGCGATCGCCTCGACCGCACTGCTCATGAACTCGAAGTCGGACCGCTTCCCCGACGGACTCGGCAATGACTCGGGCGAACTCGGGCACAACCTGATGGACCACCACTTCCGTGCCGGAGCGAGCGGCACCTGGGAGGGTGATCTCGACCGCTATTTTTACGGACGCCGCGCCAATGGCATCTACATGCCGCGTTACCGCAACGTCGGCGACGACAAACGCGACTACCTGCGCGGATTCGGCTATCAGGGTGGTGGCGGTCGTCAGGGATGGGAGCGCAATGTCGCCGAGCTTTCCTTCGGAGCCGAGTTGAAGGAGGAACTCACCGAACCCGGTCCCTGGACAATGGGCCTCGGCGGATTCGGCGAGACCCTGCCCTACCATGAGAATCACATGACCCTCGATCCGGAGAAGCGCGACAAGTGGGGCCTGCCCATCGTCACCTTCGACGCCGAGTTCCGCGAGAACGAGAAGAAGATGCGCATCGACATGATGGAAGACGCGCGAGAAATGCTTGAGACGGCCGGACTAAAGAACGTGCAGGTCGTCAACGGCGAGTCCTATCCCGGCACCGCGATCCACGAGATGGGCACCGCCCGCATGGGCCGCGATCCGAAGACCTCGGTCCTCAACGGCAACAACCAGGTCCACGCCGTGAAAAACGTCTTCGTCACCGATGGCTCCTGCATGACCTCGGCCTCCTGCGTGAATCCCTCGCTCACCTACATGGCCCTGACCGCACGGGCGGCGGACTTCGTGGTGGCGGAGATGAAAAAGGGGAATCTCTGAAGCGGCGGAAAGACCGCGACATGGGGTGGAAGAACCGGGAACCTCGGCTGGACGCTCAACTAATGACCTCAGGACGATGCACTTACCGCACGAAGGCGGACTGGCAACGTTCCGCAATGGAACAAACTGGTCCGGCTCGAGGACCCGGCGGCGCAGGATGGCGCGGAGGAAGGGATCGCGCCACTGTTTTCTTGCTTGGTTAGGGATTTTTCAGGGCAAGGGCCCCGACGATTGCCCCGGCGATCGCGGCCATTCCCTTGTCGCCGGGATGCCTGGCGACGCCGGCGTGTTTGAAGTCGCGCTCGGCGCGGGCGTAGTTCGCCTCGTCTTTTCCGAGGTGGCCGATGTCGACGAAGGTGCCGCCGACAGTCGTGCACGCGGCGCGCAGGGCGGCATCTTTCTCCGCATTCGCCCAGAAGCCGCTGCGCACGAGAAAGACGGGCGCGCGGTCGCCCTTGAGGGTGGTGAGGAGCCCGGTGACGGCGGCTTCGAAATCCTTCTTTTCGGCATCGCTCTTCAGGACGGGCACGTTTTCGCCGATAGCGAGGATGATGAGATCGGCCTTGAAGTCGATCGCTTCCTTTTGTTTCGCAGCGAAGTCATAGCCGGCGTAGGCGCGTTCGAAATCGGCGATATTCTTTACAAGGACCTCGGGCGTTTTTCCGGAAGACTTCGCCAGCGCGGCGACGACGAGATGCACGTAGTCCTTCCCTTCTCCGCTCGCGGCCATGCCCCAGTTGCCCGTCCAGTCGATCTCAGCCTTGGGTCCGTGCTTGGTGATGCTGTTGCCGAGGAAAAGGATTTTGCGTGGAGAATCTGCGGCATCAAGGCAGGGGGAAACACCGGCGAACATGACCAGGACGGCGGCAAAGGCGATTGAGCAAAATGGCGAAGACATAATTGGAGAGGCGCTAGTCATTGAGGATAAAGCCTGAATAACGATTGTATTCAAAATTCCCGATCCATTGGCCCTTTTAGGGGAACCTGATCGCGTGAGCGGGGTCCGGTCCGTAACCATTGCGCTTGTGCCCCTTCAAGACGATCTTCCAATTATGACCCAACGACTCGACCGCCGCCGCTTTGTGTTGCGCTCCCTTTACGCCTCACTGGCCCTGCCCGGTTTGCCTTCGCTGATGACGGGTTCACTGCGCGCCAACGGAGCGGTCAAAGCGACCAAAGGAGCGGGGGCAGGAGCCCGTCGTTTCGTGGCCGTGGGAAACCTGCTTGGATTTCAGCAGAAGAGCTTTTTCCCCGAGACGACCGGCAAGGGATACGAGTTGACCACCCTGCTCAAGCCCCTCGCCGCCAACCGCGAGCACATGACGGTCTATCGCGGCCTCGACCACGGGATCAAGGGCGGTCACTTCGCGGTCCATTCCTTCCTCTCCGGAGTGCTCAACTCCGAGGCGCAGAATCGCCCCGACGGCAACGTCACGATCGATCAGTTCATCGCCGACGAGGTGGGCATGCAGACCCGCTTTCCGTCTCTCACGGTTGGCTCCGAGGACGGCATCCACGGCGGGTGCCAGATTGCGTGGACCAGGTCAGGGGTGCGAGTCCCGCCCGTCACGGGACCGGCGGAACTCTTTGAAAAGCTCTTTGTCGAAGAGTCGCCCGAACGCCGTGCAAGCCGGGCCGGCGAAAATGAACTCCACGGCTCCATTCTCGACAGTGTCCTTGAGGATGCGAACGATCTCTCCAAGCGGGTGAATCGCGAGGACAAGGAAAAACTCGACGAGTATTTCACCTCGATTCGCGATGTCGAGAAGCGACTCCAGATGCGGCAGCGCTGGGAGAACGAACCGAAGCCGAAAGCTCCCTTTGAAAAACCCGCCAACCGCAACACGGTTGAGGATCTGCCGATGCTCTATGAGCTGATCGCACTGGCCCTGCAGACCGACTCGACCCGCGTCGCCACGCTTGAGATCGGGGGCTGCTACTTGCCGCAGCACCTCGGAATCGACAAATCCTATCATGGGCTTTCCCACCACGGGAAAGACGAAGCGGCCATCGCCGACCTCATCAAACTCGAGACCCACCAGATAGAGCATTTCGGAAAATTCCTCACCCGCCTCGCCGCGATCAAAGACGGCGAGCGGACCTTGCTCGACTCCACCTCGGTCATTTTCGGCAGCGGCATCGGCGACGGCAACTCCCATACGAACTCCGACCTTCCCATCATCCTGGCGGGCGGCGGCTACCGTCACGGCGAGTTCAGAAAGCTTGAAACGAGCGGTTCGAAGAAGGTGCCGCTCTGCAATCTCTTCCTCGACATCGCGCAGAAGATGGGGATCGAATCCGAGTCCTTCGGCACCAGCACGAGCACCTTCTCGTGAAACGGGAACGAGCCATGGGAGGATCAAGGGGGCAGGGAAGACGGGGTGTGAGTGCGCTTGCGGGACTCCTCGTTTTGCTGTCCGGCAGCGTAAAAGCCGCGGAAGCGGACCACAAAGTCGTCAACGAATTCCTCGGCAACTACTGCCTTGAGTGTCACGACACCTCCGTTCAAAAGGGCGAACGTGATTTCGAAGCCTTCGACCTGCCTCTGGCGACCCAACCTCACCTCATCTCCGCCAAGGAGATCATCGACCAGGTCACCCTGCGGGAGATGCCGCCGAAGAAGGCGGAGCAACCCACGGACGAGGAACGTCTCGCCGTTTTGCGGGCCCTACGCGGAGGCATCGCGGAGGCGAGATCGAAGTTTGAGAGCTCAGGTTCACGCACGGTGATGCGGAGGCTCTCCAACCGGGAGTATGAAAATACACTCGCGATTCTCTTTGGCCGTCGCGTCGACACGCTCGGATTAACCGCCGATTTTCCCAAGGACAAGACAAGCCATCACCTCGACAACATCGGCGGCACCCTCGTAACCTCCGGCTTTCTCCTCGACCAGTATTTTCAATCGGCCAACCGGCTCGTCGAGAGCCGTCTCGGCAAGCCGGCGATGGAACCGAAGTCCTGGCACTTTACAAAAAATTTCAAGCAATACGAAGAGCTGAGCGGTCCCCACAAGGATGCCCTCGACTACAAGTTTCTCTGCCTCTACGAGCAACCTAACACAGACACACGACAGGGCGGATACGGTCATATCGAGGACTTTCTCAAGGGCGTGCCCGTCTCGGGTCTTTACGAGATCGAGGTTCTCGCCCAGGCGATGCACCGCGACACCCACTACGACCCGAAGATCTTCGGGATCGATTTCTCCGAGCCTTTCCGCATCGGTGTGGTTCCGGGAGATGTCACGAAGGGCCATATCCATTATCCCCAGGCGATCGAGCCGATCCTCGCCGAGGCCGTGGTCCCTGACAAGGAGCCTACCTGGATGAAGTTCAAAGTCTGGCTCGAAGCGGGCCAGACCCCGCGTTTCATTTTCCCAAACGGCCCTTACGAGTCGCGCGCCTCCGTCCTCGAGATCAACAAACGCTACAAGGACGAGTTCAAGGGAAAGGTCTCCGACTCCGGCGTCGGTCGTGCCCACATCCTCAGGGAGGGCAAGCTGCCCCACATCCGCATTGGCGAGATCAAGGTTAAAGGACCTCTGATCGAAACAGGTGGCAGCCTCGAAGAAGTCGCCGTCTTCGGGGCCGGCGGCTTTGATGAGAAGAACGCGGTGGCCCAGCTCCTCGCCTTCGGCGAAAAGGCCTTTCGTCGCCCCCTCGATGACAAGGACCGCCAGCGTATCGAAGGTTCCTACCGCAAACGCATTGAGGAAAAGGCCTCCCCCCGTCAGGCCGCCCTCGACACGGTGAAGCGCATCCTTTGCTCGCCCGCCTTTTTCTACCTCAGTGAGATTACGCCCGAGGACGAGAAACTCCTCCGTCCCTACGACCTCGCCTCGCGCCTCTCCTATGCGCTCTGGGCCGGACCGCCCGATGCCGCTCTCCTCGCCGCAGCGGCCGATGGCAGCCTCAGCAAACCGGAGACTCTCAGACAGCAGGTGAATCGCATGCTCAAGGAGAAACGATCCGACAGCTTCGTCGAGGGCTTTCTCGACAGCTGGTTGAACCTTCGCGAGATCGGCAATCAGCCGCCTCCGCGTCAGGTCGCCCGTGTCTTCTACGCCGAGGACCTGCCGACCTCGATGAAGGCCGAGGCCCGCCTTTTCTTCCGCCACCTTCTCGAAAAGAACGGACCCGTTACCGACTTCCTTGATTCAGACTACACCTTCGTCGACAAGAAACTCGCGACTCTATACGGCCTTCCCGAAAAGGACAAACTCCGCCTTGCCGACGGGTTCCAGCGCGTCAGCCTGGGAGAGAATCACCAGCGCGGCGGCGTCCTCGGGATGGCGGGCGTTCTCACCGTCAGCGCGAACGGAGTCGAGACCTCCCCGGTGACCCGCGGAGTCTGGGTATCAGAAAACATCCTCGGGGTATTGCCGCCAACACCGCCTGACGTTGTCCCGGTGATCGAATCCGATGTCAGCGGAGCGACAACCATCCGCGAGCGACTCGCCAAACATGCCGCCGACAAGACCTGCGCCGAATGCCACCGCAAGATCGACCCGCTCGGATTCGGGCTTGAGGTCTTCGATCCCATTGGCCGTTGGCGGACGAAATATCCTTCCACCAAAAAGGACGGTCCCTCGCCGAAGATCGATGCCTCGGGTGAATTTCCTTCGGGCGAAACCTACGCCGACTTCCGCGAGTTTAAAAAGATCCTCACCGAAGGGCGCAAGGACCTCTTTGCCCGTCACCTCGTCGCGAAGCTGCTCGCCTACTCAACCGGCCGCCACATGGAGGTCGTCGACGACTACGAGATCGAGGACATCCTCGAGCGGGTGCGGGAAAAAAACTACGGCCTGAACACCCTCGTTGTTGAGGCGCTCACTAGTGAGATCTTCCGGTCGCGCTAGAGGTCCTGTAATCCAGCGAAGGGCGTAGGTGAGACAGAATGGGCAAACTCTGCCCCGGCTTTTTGAAGATCGCGCACCGACGCGGTCGATTAAGGAAACCAAATTACCGCAGATAATTTTTTTCTTCCCTAATCTCATTCATCTTACTATTTTCGCAGAATGAGACCTGCGCTTCCCGAATCGCCGCAACCCGTTCTCGTTGTTTCATTTGCGATTGGTCTATCCCTCCTCACTTTTTCTTCAGACGCTGTTGCCCGGACCTTCACCTCGACGGACGGAAAATCGATCGAGGCGGAGGTGGTGACCGTCACTGAGACCTCCGTCGTTCTTTCCCGGGGAGGAGGGGCCAACGTCACCGTTCCGCTTGAGCGACTTTCAGCCCCCGACAACGCCTTTCTCAAGGAGTGGGCCGAGAACGAAAAGAAGAACCACATCCCGAAGGTGGTGGTCAGACCCAATCCCAACAAGCGGGAGAAAAAACAGGAGGGAGCTCTTCAAAACGAGGACAGGCAGGGAGAGTTTCAGTTTGAGATCTACCTCGAAAACCAGGAACGCACCTTCGAAATCAAAGACGCCTCGGCGACACTGATTGTTCTCGGATTGTATCTCTACACGTCGGGAGAGGGAGTCGTGATGCAGCGAATGGAGTTCAACGATATCAACATTCCTCCCGGGAAGAACACTCAGATCGAGGGTGATTTGGTCAGGTTTGAATATGATGATAAGGACATCGTTCACGGGGAAAAATACGATGGCTTCCTTTTTGTGTTCAGAAACGCCGAAGGAAAGGTGATCGACATTTCGGGTTCGACACCCCGGTTCGAGAATGCCGCCGATGCCATCCTCAAACTCCGCCAGGATGAGCACTTCGACGCCAAGTCGTTCAAAGGCACCACCAGGGGTGGTTCAATCCGACGATAGCAAGTGATGACTCAACCGGGTTGACTCCGGCGCATAAGTCTGTTGGGTCAGGGGGTGATGAGTTCCTCCCCCCACCTCGAAACTTTTCCCGCGCTCTCCGCCCTGGAGGGCATCGTGCATGGCTTCATCCTGCGCAGCCCTGACATTGACGTCGATACGGAACGAGAAACCGCGCTGGCCCGGCTCGAACCCTATTTTGACGAGCAACTCGATCTCCTTGGTATTCGGCGCGAACACCTCGCCACCGGGGATCAGGTGCACGACTGCCGACTCGCGGTGATCGATGGCGAACACCCCTCGTCTTCCCATTTCCCGGACACCGATGGACTTCTCACGGCAACACCGGGACAATTCCTCGGAGTCTACGTGGCGGACTGCGGGGCCGTCTTCATCGTTGACCCGGTGAAACGCGCCTGTGCCGTGGTCCATTCGGGAAAGAAGGGGACCGAGCTCGGAATCGCTCCCAAGGCCATCGCCCTGATGCAGGAGGTCTACGGATCAGAGCCTGCGGATCTCATCGTGCAACTGGCCCCCTGTATTCGCCCTCCGGCCTATGATGTCGACTTCGCGGCGCAGATCATGAGAGACTGTGTCAGGGTCGGCGTTCCGGAATCCCGGGTCATCGACTGCGGGATCTGCACGAGCAGCGATCTCGCCCGATACTACAGTTACCGGGTCGAAAAGGGAAAGACGGGACGGCATTTTGCCCTTATTGGTTGGGAGTCCATCTGATTTCCCTCCGACCTTCATGAGTGATGAGTTTCCTGACATGAGCGACGCCTACGAGGTGTTCGCTCCGGCAAAAACCAATTTGCATCTGCGTATTCTCGGAATGCGCGACGACGGCTTTCACGAGATCGAGACCCGCATGGTGAAGCTTTCCCTGCAGGATAGAATTCGCCTGAAGTGGCGCGACGATGACCATGTTGTGCTGCGCTGTTCCGACAATTCTCTTCCCGGGGGAGAGGACAACCTCGCCGTCAGGGCGGTGCGTGCACTCGAGGTGCACACTAACAAAGTCTTCAGCATCAGCATTGATCTGGAAAAGAACATTCCCTCGGGCGCCGGACTCGGCGGGGGAAGTAGCGATGCGGCGGCAGTGCTCCGGGCGATCAACGTGATGGGCTCCCTCTTCCTGCCTGAAGAGGAACTGGCTTCGGTCGGGGCCACGGTAGGATCGGACATTCCGTTTTTTGTGTATGACAGGACCTGCGACTGCCGCGGGCGGGGCGAAATCGTCGTGCCGGTTCCCGCGGAACACGGGATTGAGCCTCTTCCCGTCTTTCTGATCAAACCCGCTTTTGAGATCTCGGCCGCCTGGGCTTATCAGCATTACGAGGCTTCCGCTGAATATGAGGGTTTCCTCTATCACGAGCAGGTTTGTCCCTGGGGCACGATGGTGAATCATCTGGAGCGCCCCGTCTTTGAAAAGTTTCCCGTTCTGGGAGAGATGAAGTCGTGGCTCATCGCCCAGCCGGAAACGGAGGCCGCGCTCCTCTCGGGATCCGGTTCAACGATGCTCGCGATCCTGAAACAGGGCGCCAATGGACATACCCTGCGCAGCAGGGCACTGGAACGTTATGGCGAAACCTGCTGGACCTTCCTCGGTAAAACCTGCTAGATTCCGGAAGTCTTTACTGAAATCGTGGAAGGTGAACCAGCAAACCGGGGCGAAAGTGTCCGCATCGATCTTTGGGCGTGGTCAGTGCGCCTCTACAAGACCCGGGATCAGGCGGCCGCTGCCTGCAAGAAGGCGCAACTCCTCATCAACGGGCAGCGCTGTCGTGCTGCAAAACAAGTCCGGATCGGCGACGAAATTCGCGTGAAGCAGGGAATACTGATCCGCACCCTCCAGGTGAAGGGTATCCTCCGACGACGCGTTGCCGCCAAAGAAGTCGCCGGCTTTCTCCAGGATCTCACGCCCGAGGCGGAATACCAGAGGGTCGCCGAAATCGAGAAACTGAACCGCGATTCCACCCCTCAGCGCGAGGCGGGAGCGGGACGCCCCACGAAACGCGATCGCCGCGAGATCGAGGAGATCTCGCCGCTCGACCCTGGCGAAGCCCCCAGTTTTGAGGACTTCGTCAAAGCCTTCATGCGGCGGCGCTGAAGCGCCGGTTCTGCCACCACGGCACGATGAGGACTGAGGCGATGATGATGGCGGCGCCCGCATAGAAGCCCGGGGTCATCTTTTCACTCGCTCCGAAAACAAGGGCAGCGAGAACGATGCCGTAAAGAGGCTCGAGGTTGTAAACCACATTGATTGTGAAGATGGACAGGTACCTCATCACCACAATAAATCCGGCATAGGGAAGAACGGTGCAGCCGAAGGCAAAAACCATCAGCCATCCGAAGTCACGAAGACCCGGAAGCTCCGGAAGAGTGTGTTCGCTCAAGACCGGCAAAAGGACCCACGCCGCCACACAGGCACCGAGCATCTGATAGAAGCATAGAACGGCGAAGGGAAAGCGGCTCACCAGCTGTTTGTTTGCCACGGCGTAAAATGCCGCAAGCATCGCCGAGACAAGTCCGGTGGAGAAGCCGACCCAGTATCGGGCCTCCACCGTAAAGATCATCCAGACCGCCCCGACGATGATCATGCCGACGATCAGCTCGACCTTGTTCCAGCGCCGGGTTCCATTGACGAGAGGTTCGAGGAGAGAGCACCAGATCATCAGAGTCGGCAATGCCGCCAGCGAGACCGAAGCCGTCGCTAGCCGCCCCGAGAGAAAAAAGGTGACCCAGTGCAAACCCAGCAGCGCTCCGATCCCGAGCAACTTGGCGGCATCGGCCCCGGAGACGCGGAGCGAATTCCGCATTGCCCCTGCCAATACGACAAAACCAAGCGCGGAGAGGCCGGTCCGCCAGACCACCATGTCGAGTGCAGGCAGAGTGATGAGCTTGCCCAGGATGGCCGTGAAGGCCCAGGCAAGGATCACAAGATGCAGGGTGAGCAGCGGCGGCAATCAGGCCTCCTCGGAGGAAGGTTTCGCGGGCGATGCCGGCCTGGGGGACCGGGAAGGCACTTCATTCAACTTGCCGAGATACTCCGGCAGTTCGACGCCGACATTCTTTGCGAGTTCATGCAACGGAGGAATCGAACCGGCAAGACCGGAGAGAAATCCGGCGGTGCTGCCCTTTCCATCGGCTCCCTGACCGCTGTCCCAGACGGTGATCTTGTCGATCTTGAGCTGGGAAATGGCCTGAACCTGCTCGCGGATGAGCTGGGGAAGGAGATCGGTCACCAGCATCTGCTGGGCACCACTCGGACCCTCGCAGGTGGCGATGAGGTCCTTGAAGCCCTTTGCTTTCCCCGCAAGGATGGCCTGGGCACCCTCGGCCTCGGCCAGGAGTTTTGCCTTCATCCCGCCCGCCTCGGCCTGCTGCACAAACATGATACCGTCCGCTTCGGCCTGCTTTTCAGCGCGGACCGCGTCCGCCATACCCTGCTGAATGCGGCGCACCCGTTCCGCCTCGGCGTCGGCCTCGACGATCTGACGCTCCTTGGCGATCTCCGCAGGCACAACGATGTTGGCGAACTGTGTGGATCGTTCGCGCTCGGCGCGCTGGTGTTCGGCGCGCTGCTCAGCGACATAGGCCTCTTCGAGAACCTTCGCCTGGGCGACCTTTTCAGCAGCGGTGGCAAGGCGCTCCGCTTCGGCCTGGGAACTGCGGCGCTGGGCGTTCGAATTCGCAATATCGACCTCGGCGGTGTTCTCCCCCTGGGTGGCCTCGGCGTTGGCGGTGGAAACGGCGATACGTTTGTCCCTCTGGGCCACGGCCGCTCCAATCTCTCCGTCGCGGTCGGCCTGGGCCACTTTCACTTTGGCCTCGGCGATGGCCTTCGAGGCGGCCTCCTGACCAAGGGCGTCGATGTAGCCGGAGGCATCGGTGATGTCCTGCACGTTCACGTTGATGAGCCTGAGACCGACCTTTTTCAACTCGACCTCGACCCCGGTGGAAATGTTGGCGATGAGCTTGTCCCGGTCGGCATTGATTTCCTCAATGTCCATCGTCGCAATGACCACGCGCATCTGGCCGAAGATGATGTCCTTCGCCAACTCGGTGATATGCTGCATCGTGAGCCCGAGGAGTCGCTCGGCCGCGTTCTCCATCACGCCGGGTTCGGTCGCGATCCCCACGGTGAAGGTCGAAGGAGTATTGACACGGATGTTCTGCTTCGAAAGAGCCCCTTCAAGTTTGATGTCAATGGGCAGGGGAGTCAGGTTGAGGTACTGGTAATCCTGAATGATCGGCCAGATGAAGGCTGCACCGCCGTGGTAACATTGCGCCGACTTGCCGGCTCCGACTTTTCCGTAAACAACAAGAATGCGGTCCGAGGGACACTTTTTGTAGCGCATCGCGAGAGCGACGAGAACGGAGAAGAAGACTGCGACCGAGGCACCGATGAGGATGAGGAATTCCATGGGGAGATTAATTAGAGATTGAGCGGTTCGACGATGAAAGTGGATTTTCCGACCGTTTCGAGGACACGGACTTTTTCGCCCTGGGAAAGGGGTGTCGATCCCCTTTGAAGTGCCTCCGCCGTGGCGAGTCGTCCCTGAATCATGACTTCGATCTGGCCACCACTCTTCCGGTCGGCGGGAATGGTGACATAGACCGTCGCAACCTCGCCGACAGCATTGCTATAGTTCAGAGAGCCGCTGCTTTGAAGACGCAGGAGTGAGGTCATGAGGAGAAAAATGCCAAACATAAGGAGGCCCCCTGTCCCCAGTCCGATGGCAATCGCGGCGGCGAGTCCGAGCCCGGCCTTGAGCGCGATGACTCCCGCCCAGCCGAAGCCGAGGAAGAATGCGGTAATGCCCCGAAAAGAAAGAACGCCGAGCCCGGAACTATGATCACCGACGTTTGAGAAGTCGGAATGGTCATCTAGTCCTCCGAAAAGGAGTAGGACCATCTGCAGAATAAGGCTGAACAGGGAAATGATCCCGATCCCGTAGAAGATCTGCAATTCGAGATCGAGCGCCCGCCACCAGAGTTCCATCATTGCGGAGATACTTAGGCAAGTGGATGATCCTTGGCAAGCCGAACCCACGCCTTTTTCATCGCGAACTGATCCATTAATCAGCTCAATATTGATCCCGGTGCGGAGATGGTTATGTTTGAGATGTGTATTTCCCCGATGAAATAAGCTGGGTAAAGGGATTCAACGATCGGTGGATCGTGCGTGAAGCGCTCAGAAAACACGCGGCGGAATACCTCGAACACCTCGCGCAAACTGACCCGAAGCGCCTCCAGCAGTCCTGTCGACGGGTGAAGCTTCTGACGGATCGGTTCGGACACAACGAGGATCCGAAGCCCTGGTTTTACGCCGCGCTCTTCAGTCTCGCAACGGTCGCGGAGGCGAAGCGGTATTTGGCCGAACATGACTTCACTCTCGCCGCGATTCCCCGTCTCACCGAAGCCGCTCCCGATCTCCTCAGCGCCGGTCGCGTGGCTTTGAGCACTTCGGAAAAAATTCACCGGATCCGGAAAGCCCTCGAAGGACTGGATCTGGAGGAAGCAGGCCCCTAGGCGAGCCTCAATGACCATTCTCCAGGTATCTTGCAAAGGGGTGCCTTTTCGTGCATAAACAGAGGAGAGCTTACATCTATCATTACTCCGGGATTTCCGAACCTCGTCCCTCCATGAAGAATCACGTTTCCGGTTTTCTCCCCGTTCTGCTTCTTATCGGAGCCTGCTGCACCGTCTCCAGCATCGACGGAGTCGCCCTTGATCGCGTCGCCCTCGTGGTTGGAAACGATGCCTATCCCAAAGCCCCTCTGGCGAATGCGGTGCGCGATGCTTCCGCCATCAAGTCACTGCTGGAGTCTGATCTTGGGTTTACGTCAGACGGGATATTTTTTTCAACCAACACCACCCGGCTCACCTTTTTCGAACTCTTTGAATCTTTCAAAAAGGCCTCCGCAGAGGCGGGCATTGTTCTGGTGTATTATGCCGGACATGGCATGGAGAGCCTCGACGGCAAAGAGAACTTTCTCCTTCCCATCGACGTGGATGTCGCCGGTGCGGTGAAGTCGGAAGCGGTCCTGCGCGCCACGGGAATTAATCTCATGGGTCTCACCGCCGACCTCGCCGATGCCACGCCGGGTGCCAAGGTAATCCTGATGGACTGTTGTCGCGAACGCCCTGCCGGTCGTGGTTCGGCCCGGGCAGGTGGAGGCCTCGTCACCTACGCGGACGACCGCATCCCTGCCGACACGCTCATGATCCTCGCGGCCGCTCCCGAACGGGTTGCCAGCGACGGGACCGAACACGGGCCATTCACGGAGGCTCTCATTGAGGTCCTGCCCCGCGAGGGGATGAATCTGATGGATGCGTTTTTCGCGGTGAGTGACCGGGTCCAGGAAGCCACCTCCCAGCAGCAGGTTCCGTGGCTGAAGTTTGACGGGTCGGGGCGAATCTTCCGGGAGCAGAGTTTCCTTGCCAACCGACCGGGTGCAACCGTGGCAAAAGCCGGGACACCAACGGGGACATCATCAGGGACGGATGCTCCGCTCGGGGCGGGCAGTCCCGAATCCATGGTTGCCAACATGATCGCCTATAAAAAGGCGCAGGAGGCGAAGGCCGCTGAAGCGAGGGCCAAAGAACTGGCGATGAAATCCCCGGCTGCGACTCCCGCTTTTCCCGCGACGATGAGAGGACCGCAGCTTAGCGAGGCGACCAAAGAGCGGCCTTACGTGAATCCCCTGGGCATGGAGTTCATTCCTGTTCCCGGCTACCAGGGCGTCTACCTTTGCCGAACCGAAACCCGGCTCGGTGACTTCCGTGCGTTTGTGCAGGAAACCGGATATCAGCAGATGGGAGGGGCGAATCTCCTCGGGATTGATCCTGCCGGGAAAGCCCGCTGGTACCTGGAGGAAAAGGGAGGTTGGGACAACACGGCCTTCTCCCAGACGGATTCTCATCCTGTCGTGTGCGTCAGTTGGACGGAGGCGCAAGCTTTCTGTAAGTGGCTTTCGGAGAAGGACCCGGGGCACTCTTACCGCCTCCCCGCTGATGCCGAATGGAGCGCCGCCGCCGGTTCAGAAAGTCGTTACCCCTGGGGCAATGAGTGGCCAGCCCCCAAAACGGCCGGAAACTACCCGGGTGAAGAGGTACGCGCCGCTTTCCCCGGCTATGAGTGGCGACTGGCCTATCCGTACGCCGATGACGCAGCCGCCACCGCGCCGGTCGGGCAACATCTCGCCAATCGCCACGGATTTTTCGATCTGGGCGGCAATGTCTGGGAGTGGTGTGACGAAGTTTACCATTCCGCTCTCAATGACGCCGATACCCTCGCCAAGTTGCCTGGATTGGCCAACCCGAGTTCCGGAGACGGTTCTCCTCTCCGAACTTTGCGGGGCGGGTCATGGGATTTCGGAATCGAAAATATGATGCGCTCGTCCTTCCGGTTTCTTGGCCCCGAGAACAGCCGAAGCGCAAACTTCGGCTTCCGGGTGGTCGTGACGGCTCGGTAGAACTCCGGGATGGCCCATCAGACCGCAGGTGCTTCTGCCGCCCGGGACGGAGCATGGAAATATTCGGTTCTGATGTTCCGGCCAAGCTTGAGCTCATCGTAGAAGAGTTCCGGCAGATCAGACACTTTCCCGGATCCAGCTCCCGGACCGCACGAAAACACGGTGATTTCGCTCCGGGTCACGAGATCATCCGGCAGATCGATAAGGGGCGCGGTTCCCGATTCGTCTCCGATCACCCGCAACTCGATGCAGGGATCATCCTCATAAATCGCGCGAAGCTCCGCTTCGTCCCTGCTGCTGCAGGCGACCAGAACTTTGTCGTAGGCGGTCGCGAGAAAACGAATGGCTCCGTTCAACCAAGTCATGACGTCACGTTCGCGCGGCGCGTTGAGGAAGGCCAATTTCTCTCCATAGCCCTTCTGTTCGCGGAGTGGAGACCCCGAGGCGACATTGATCTTAGCCTTCACGCGAAAGCGGCGGTCATTTTCCTTGAGAATCAACCGGCACATCGCGGCCCCCTCTTCGGGACTGACATTCCTTCCGTGGAAATGATCCTGAGTCTCCCAGAGGGATAGGTTGATCTCCTTGAGGATGCGGTAGTAATAGGCGAACTGCTTTCGATAGGGATCCAGTTTATCCGCGAGGAGCTGATACTCTTTTTCACAATCGGTCCGGCGTGAATCGGAGATTTTCTCCATCTTGATCTCGAGAATGGTGAGCTTGTCCATCGCTTCACCAAGGGAAACAGGGAGTAGAATAAGTTCCATCGCGCTTGCGTAAGCCAGACAAAGGGGCGGGTCGACGCTCTTCGCCGGTCGGGCATCCCAATGAGATTGCCGCGGGCTGAGAAAATATCCTACACGCGCAAACCGCTCGCCTCAACTGCGGTCACCGGCATCACCGGCATATCGCTTCAAGATCGACGGACTATCTGATGGACTATTCGGCCCTGAAAATGACGTCGACGCGGCGAAGTTCCTCCGCAGATTTTCCACTCCCACCGGCCTGCGTTTTTCCAAAAGAAACGACCGAGATTCGTTTTGCCTCGATGCCCTGTTCCACAAGGAAGTCCCGCACCATTTCGCAACGCGCGAGGGCGAGGATGGCATTGTAATCGGAAGCACCGGTCGTGTCCGAATGTCCCCGTAACTGAACCGACATTCCGGGCTTGCCCTTCAATGACTCAGCCACCGGAAGGAGAATCTTTCGACTATCTTCACTGATCGAGGTGGAATCGAAGCCGAACATCACCGCGACCGGCTCGGGCAATTCGATCAATTCCGCCTCTGCGGGAGCGGGGGGTGAGGAAGAAGAGGCAACGGTCTTGACCTGCACGATCTCCTCCCGAAGACGGGAGGTCTCGGCCACAGCCTCCCGGGCAGCGAGCGTGGCGCTGGTCAGTTCCTTCACCGACGCCTGGATCTGGCTGATGCTTTCCTGCTGAAGTTTCGCCATCTCCTGACGGGATTCTTCAAGGAGGCGCTTCGAGTCCTCGATCTCCTTCTCCTTCTTCTCGGCGGTGACAAGCGCCGTCTCCATCACGAGGCGGGTGCTCGCGTCTACCTTCGTTTCCGGGCTGTTGAGGATGCCCTTCGCTCCTTCAAAGTTTCCCGCCTGAACCAGCCCCATGAACTTGACGAGCTCAGCAGCCCCCTCGTCCGTCGAGGATTTTGTCACCGGAGGGGCGGGAGCGTCCGCCTCAGGAACGACAGGTTCAAGCAAATCAGGAAGAACGGACGTTGCCGGACCGGTCGTGGCGACGGTCGTTAGCTCAGGAGCGGCGGGTTCCATGGCGTTCACCGCAATCTCCAATTGTCTCGTGAGCTCCTTTTTTACCGCCGGCTCCTGACCCTCCGAAGCGGAGAGGAATGCCTTCCCCGCAGCCTCAAAATCCTTTGCATCAAGAGCGGCAAAAAAGGCATCAAACCGGGCATCATCGCGCAACGCACTGGGTGCTTCCACCGTTTGGGGGACGACAGGAGAAGTTTCGGTCTCGATCACTTCGGACGGAACATCGACTGCTGCCAGCGCCGCCGCGAGATCCTCTTTCGAAGTGGGAGGCTCGGAGCGCTGAACAAATTTAGGAAGTACAAAAGAGGCAAACAGCACAAAAAACATCAGGAGGAGGAGTCCGATCTTCGGCAACATTTTCATAAGGCGGAAACTTTGATTTGTAAAAAATGATCAAACTTAGGCTCAAGAATTGCTAACCAAGGGACTTGATCGATGCGGCTTTGGTTACGACTGCCCGCAACCGGAACCTGATCCCCAAAAAGCATTTTTCATGACAAGACCGCCGACATTTTTACTGGAGATCAAAGGTGACAAAGTCATCGGAGTCTCCGGAGAGGCCTCGGAAGAAATCCGTTCCCTGTTTGCGAGAGAAGCCGAGGGATTGCAGGCACGAGCCCATCAGATCGGCCTGGCGATCGGAATGTCGGCTCTGGCGTGCAGCTCGGTCGCTCACTCAGCAGGCTCAATCGGGTTTCGCTTTGCGAAGTCATCGGACGAGGGATTCGACGCCAAGGGAATTCTTGTCACCGGGACGGGATACTCCGGCCATAGCCTTTACGAAGCAACCAAGTGAACCTTCGGGGACTCGAGGCCAGCATATCGATGAACAACGAAACCTCCTACGATGCTTTGATCAAATCGCTCCAGATGCTGAAGCGCATCCGCAGGCTTGAGGGGACGGTAATGATGCACGAGGGAGTGATGATCAGTTCGGAGACCCTCCTCATGGACTGGCAGGTCAATGACTTTGTGCAGGAGGTCAACGCACTGATCGCCCAGTATCGAAACTCGAGCCGCCCTCTTTACCGGGCCCTTCTCGGGTTCGACGGCGGGAATGTTCTCATCTTTAACGTCGTTCCACTCACGGTCTGCCTCATTTTTGGGAAGATCGAGGACTCGGCGGTCGTGGAAAAGTCGGGTGAGGAATTCCTGCGAAAATGGGCGAGTTCGCTGCGGCTCAACCTGGACGAGGGGGGCGACCTTCCCCAACTCCAATTGTCGACCGCCGGAGATCAGGAAGACCCGCTTCCCGCGATCCTACCGATGACGATTGCGCCGGCGGTAACCGGGGAACTCCCGGGCCCGGCACCAGAGCCTGCCACCCCGCCTGAAATTATGGTGTCACCATTACCGTCCACCCCTTCACCTGATCCCGTTGCTGTTGAACCACTGACTGCAGCAGTTGCCGCTCCTGTCCCTCTAACGCCGGTGAGCGAGCAAACACCGGCGGCGGTCCCTCGCGAAGTATCGCCGCCAGTCAATCGGGCTGAGAACTGGACCTCGTTCCGCCAGAGAATTGAAAATCTCCTTTCCAAAGTGCTGGGAAGAGCACAAGCCGCAAAACTGATCGACCGCGAACTCGCCGCGATGGGAATAACAGGTGACGCATTTCTGAACGCGGCTCAGTTCAGGCCTTTCGGGCAGAGGGTCATCTCGAAAGTGAAAGACAAGTCCGTCCGGCGATTGCTCGAAATGGAAATGATTTCCCACGTTGAAGATCACCTCGATTGAAGAACCCTCCGCTCCCGGAACCCTCCACGACTTTCCTCAGAACCATGAGACACGCCACCCTACTATTCCTGACTTTCATTTTACTCCTCGGGCAGCTTGTTCCCGTGACCGCTCAGGAGGGTATCGGCAGCGATGCCGATCTGGAGCGCCTGAACCTGCTCATCGAGCAGGCAAACAAGATGAAGCAGCGGATTGAACTTGAGAAACAGGCTGAATCCGCCCTCGATGACCCGGAGTTTCAGAAAAAGAAAATGCGGGAGTTCGACATGAAGTTTCAGACTCTTGATTCTCCTCTCGGTGAGAACAAACCGCAGATCCAGAAGAACATCGACTATGTCTGGACGGTCACGGCGGGCATTCTCGTGATGATGATGCAGCTCGGATTCTGCATGTTGGAGATCGGAATGGCCCGCTCACGGAACGCGATCAACGTGGGAATGAAGAATGTGCTCGATTTCTCCATGGCCTCAATCGCCTATCTCCTTTTCGGTTTCACTTTCATGTTCGGCACAACTGAAGGCGGGTGGATCGGATCCCAGGATTTTGCCGTGTGGAAATTTTCAGCTGACAGCCCGATCTGGACCTTCTTTTTCTTCCAGGTCGTCTTTGTGGCGACCTCATGCACGATTGCCTCCGGCGCAATGGCCGAGCGGATCAAGTTCATGGGCTATCTGGTTTACACGGTGATTCTTTCCGGCCTCATCTACCCTGTGTTCGGCCACTGGGCGTGGGGCAGTTTCGGCGGGGGGTTTGAACCCGGCTTTGGCGGAAGTCCCGGCTGGCTGGAGAATTTCGGAGTCGGCTTCCTCGACTTTGCCGGCTCCACCGTCGTTCACGGAATCGGCGGAGCGAGCGCCCTCGCGGGAATCATCGTGGTGGGGCCACGCGTCGGGCGTTTCGACAAAGACGGAAATCCCCGCTACCTGCCGGGGCACAACCTGCCACTGGTCTGTTTTGGTACGCTCATCCTCTGGGTGGGCTGGTTCGGATTCAATGCAGGATCGCTCGTTGAAGGAAGTGCCGGCATCGGGAGGATCTGCGTCAACACCGGGATCGCCGGAGCAGCCGGATGTGTCGTCGCCATGTTCTTTTTCTGGTGGCTTCGAGGAGTAGCGAACGTTCTTATCGCCCTCAACGGAGTCCTCGGCGGTCTTGTGGGCGTCACTGCCGGAGCGGATGTGGTGACACCCCTGAGTTCCATCATCATCGGAGGGGTCGCCGGCATCATTGCAACCGCCGGAGCGCTCCTCCTTGAGCGCATGAAACTCGACGATGTAGTGGGAGCCGTGCCAGTGCACCTTTTCTGCGGGATCTGGGGCACCTTGTGTGTCGCCCTGTTCCATGAAGACGGATTCAGCCTAAATCGACTCGGAACGCAGCTTTTCGGAACCCTTGCGATCTGCATTGGTGCGTTCTTTGTGGCCCTTATTCTGTTCAAACTCATTGATACCTTCATCGGACTGAGAGTTTCGGACGAGGAGCAGGAGGACGGGCTCGACTTCACGGAGCATTCGGTGAACGCCTACGCCGATTTCCAGACAACGGAGAATTGAACAGGGCCCAACCGCCGGATTGCCTGGCAGCAGGCTCCGGGGCTCCCTTCCGGCGATTTAAGGGGCAATCCGGGAGTTGCTCCTTGAAATTTTGCCGGGGTGGCGGGATTATTGGGGGCTGCGCACCAGAACGGACGCATCGGCCACTCCAATTTCCAGCATCAGGTAATCCATGAAGGCCGTCTTTCTCTCCCTGCTCCCCGTCCTTTTGCTGACCGCCTGCCAGGTTCCCTCGTCCGTTTCGAGAAATCCGTCCCTCCTCCCGGGAGGCGAATTGAAGATCACCCTGCCTCCTCTCATCGTTGGATTGGAGGGACCAACCTGGGGTTCGGTCGAAGAAAAGAAGGCACCTTCCGGCTGGAGTCGTGAGATCGATGACACCTACACCAGGGTAAAAACGAGCCGGAAGGTCATCGCGATTACCTTTGATGACGGGCCTCACCCCGAGAACACACCGCGCCTGCTCGACATGCTCAAGGAGCGCGAGATCAAAGCGACTTTTTACGTCGTCGGCAATATGGTGAAGTACAATCCCCAACTGCTCCGCCGCATGATCGAAGAGGGGCATGAAATCGGCAACCACACCGTCTCTCACGGCACCCTCTCACGGATGTCAGACGAGGCCCTCATCACCGAACTGCGTGCGGCACACGATCAGATTGTGAATGAAACCGGTGTCGTTCCCCGGACAATGCGACCCCCGGGCGGGGCCATCAAGAACGACCAGAAAAAGGTCGTGATGGAAGCGCTGGGTTACCCGACGATTCTCTGGTCGGTGGATCCCGAGGATTGGAAGCGTCCCGGCCCGGCAGTCGTCACGAGTCGGCTCGTGAGTGGTGCCGCCCCGGGAGGAATACTTCTGGTGCACGACCTCCATAAGCCCACCGTCGATGCCATGCCCTCGACCTTCGATCAGCTGCTTGCCCAGGGGTATGAGTTTGTCACGGTCTCGGAACTGATCGAACTGGATGAGAGGGTAAAGGAACCGAAACCCTGACACAGGGCGGTTGGCTTCCCGACAAAACTATTGCTTGCTGGAGCCTCTCATTTCAGGCTCTATGAACACCGGAATGAATGGGGAAACATTTTGGTTTTACGAGTGGAAGGGGGAACGGCGGGGACCGGTTTCAGAGATCGAAGTTCTCGGACTCTACCAGACTGGCGAACTGAGTGCCGCAAGCCTCGTTTGGCGAGAGGGGATGGATGAGTGGGTGCCCGTTTCCTCAAGTGACCTGGCATCGAAGGCGGCCAACCTTTCATCTCCACCTGCCATCGCGGCCGGTGGCCCGCCTCCGGTTCCGAAAAGCATCGTTTCTTTTGTTCCGAGGGAGGCAAGACTCCGTCCGGGCTTCCGCCCCCGGATACGTTCCTGCATCGGACGCGGCTGGGGTATGCTGGCAGCCAATTTCTGGCCCATGGTCGGGTGTTTTGCGCTGACCAGCCTGATCCTGTCAGTGGCTTCGCAGTTTTATGTGCCGATCTTCTTTCTGATGTATCCGCTCATGGGCGGTCTCTATTGGTACATGCTCCTCCGCATCCGCGGGAAGGAAGCCAATATCGACATGCTTTTTGAGGGCTTCCGGAGACAATTCGGACCGCTTGCGATCATGAACCTCATCGTTGCGGGAATCGGAACTGTGCTGTTCGCGCTTATCATCGTCGCTGTGGCGGTGATCATCGCACTGCTGACGGCGGGTGGAGCCCAATTGGAGGAAAAACTTGAAGAACCCCTCGCCATCGCCGCCCTGATCGGCGGATCAACGGTTTTTCTTCTTCTCATCTCCGTGCCTCTCATGATCCTCGGACAGGTCGCCAATTTTGCATCCCTGCTGATTCTCGATTGCAGCCTGACCGCAAAAGAATCCCTTTCCCTCGCCTGGAGAGCAACGCGGGCTTTCCTCTTCAAGTTCTTTTTGTTCATGATGCTGAACACGTTCCTTTCCATCATTGGAATTTTTGCCCTCTATTTCGGCATGTTCATCACCGGAGCCTGGGCCACTCTGGCTCTCGTCTACCTCTACGAAGATGCGTTTGGCGACGAAGCGCCGGAAGGCGGGGCGAGCCGGGTCGGCGGTTGAAAATGGGGCGGCCGGAAAAGAGTCAGCGCTCTTTGCCGGCCGGATCCTCCACATCGAGATTAAACGCCGACGATTCCAGCGCCTCTCCAACCGGGGCGGCGGAAAGCCGATCTTCCGACCGAACACGCCATTCATGAAGCGAATGCTCCCCGGAAAGACGTCCCATTCCTGAATCCGCGTAGCCCGGCCCGATCTCAAGAGCGGCGGCAGGACTCAGCTCGAAATGGAGATGCGCGGGGTAGCGCCCTGCGGCATTGCCCATCGTGCCAATCGGGTCACCCCTCCTGACCTGCCCTCCGACAGCAACACGAACGGAATCGAGATGCCCATACAGCGTTTTCACCATCTCCCCCTTGTTCCTCTCGTGCAGGAGAACAACGACGTTGCCCCACCCGTCCCCGGCCCAACCGGCCTGGAGAACTCTTCCCTCCGAGACGGCATAGACGGGGTCGCCGAGATCCGAATTTTGTCCCCCGATGCCATTGAGATCGTCTCCGAGATGCCGGTTCAAAAGAAAGGGCTGTGCATTATAGGTGAGTGCCCCGTGCTCACTCCCGGAGGGAGCATCAAAACTCACCGCGTCCGGGGCGAGCACCATCTCGATGGGCGAGAGGACAGCCATTGGCGGATCAAAGGCGGCCTCTTTGGCGGGACGGATGAGCCCGTTTAGGGATGGTTCCCGGGTTTCATGGACACCCGGTCCCTCTTCCCCTGCCCGAAAGGCGATAAAAAGAACCATCATGACCGCCCCCAGCAGAAAAAAGAAGGGAAGAACAAAACGGTGCAGCTCGCGAATATGCTGCTTTAGATCGAAGTGCTGCTGGATTCTCAAGTGGTGAGAATAGACGGCACACGGGAATATTTGGCAACGGCGAGTCGTGAAAATGAGGGTAAACTTCACCCCGCCCCGATGGAGGAGACACAACAGACCAGCCGGTTCCGGCTCAACCTTGCCTATGATGGGCGCTCCTTTTCCGGCTGGCAGAGCCAGGCCTCCGGAGACGCGGTGCAGGATATCCTGCAACAGGCTCTCGCCGCCGTCTGTCCGGCGGTCACTTCGGTCCAGGGCTCGGGCCGCACCGATGCCGGCGTCTCGGCCTTGCAACAAGTGGCCCATTTCGACGCGCCGTCGGCGTGGCGCATGAAGGGGGATGAGTGGCAGCGGGCCCTGAATACAAAACTTCCGCCAAGCATCCGGATCATGCGATGCGTCCCTATCGACGGGACTTTTCATGCCCGTTTTTCAGCTCAGGAAAAGACCTACCGCTACGAGATCGCCACCGGCGACATCCTCCCTCCCCTCCAACACGGACTGGCCTGGCACCAGCGCGGCCTCGGACCGGTCAAGGATCTTGCGGAGATTCTCAGTCTCTATGAGGGCACCCATGACTTCCGCGCCTTTTCCGCCAAGCGGCACGATGGAAAAGACGAGGAACGGGATACCGTAAGAACTCTGAGCCTCGCCCAAGTCACTCCGGAGCGGGACGATTTGCTGATTCTCGAGTTCCGCGGAAATGGATTTCTTTATAAAATGGTCCGTTTTCTTGTCGGATCTGCGGTATATTGTATAAAAGGTAGAATTTCCCCTGAGGAGTTGAACCGCTTGCTCACGGGTGCCGGGAAGGAGGCGAAAGCCCCCTACTGCGCCCCGGCTGACGGCCTTACTCTCGTGAAAGTTCATTACCCGGAAGCCTTTGAAATAGATTAAAATGACAGCGATGTAAGAGCATCGCGAAACGCACTGACTGGCATGGGTCTGTTTTTCAAAAAATCAGGAATCGGAGAAAACCGTATCGAGAATTCGGGGCGCTGGCCTGTGCGCTTGACGCATTTCCAGCTCGTCGACGAATACGAATTCCCGGCGACGAATTTCCCGGAGATCTTTTTTGTTCAGGAGGGTAATTTCCTGCACGAGACGGAGACCGGCACTCAGGCGGTCCGCGAAGGCGCGGCCATGATGGTGAATCCGGGCCATCGCCACACTGTGAAGCAACCCGACGAGGTCGTTCTTACCCGTATCCGTTTTCTTCCCGAGTGGCTCACCCGCGAGTACGAGATCATCGCGAATTCGCCCGGAGTTCTTTCGCTCTTTTTTGATCAGTCATGGTTCCGTTTCCACCGCGAGGACAATCTGCACGTCTTCACGACTCGGGGCGACGGAGCCTCGAGGGTCCGCAGTGAACTCGAATACCTGAGGGGACTGATCAAAGAAAAACGCCAGATTGAGCCCATCGCCCGGGTTTCCCTGCTCAAACTGATGATGCTTCTTGCCGACGAATATCTCCGCTTCTGGCGGGGCGTTTCCGAGGTCGAAGTGCTTCCCGAGGCCAAATTCGCGCTCGACCAGATCGAAGCCACCATCCTTCGCGGCGAAGCATTCGAAGCGGAAAAGATGTCTCGCGGGGGTTTTGAAAAGCGAGCCATCGAGAAGTCCTTCGAGGAACTCAGCGGCATGTCGATGCCGGACTACGCCAGGCGCCGCCGCGCCTTCCATGCCGCCTGCCGACTCCTCTCCGGTACGGATGAGCCGAGAAAAATTTCCAAAGAGCTGGGTTTTACCACGACGGCCGACTTTTCGAAACAGTTTGAGACGGTCTTCGACATCAGCCCCGCCGTCTACCGCACAAAATTCGGACTTCCTCCCGGTGAAAATCCAACGGTGCGTGAAGGTGAAGAAGTGGCTTGATCTAAGGCGTGGGGCCATGTTCCTTGGCACCCCCATTTCAAGGCCATGAAATCACCCGCCGAACAGCTCAAGATCCTCTCCCGGGGAACTGCCAAAATCATCAGCGAAAACGAGCTGCTCAAAAAGCTGGAGCGCGGCACTCCGTTGCGGGCCAAGCTCGGGGTTGATCCGACCTCGCCCGATCTTCATCTGGGACACAGCGTGGTGCTGGAGAAACTCCGCCAATTTCAGGAACTCGGCCATCAGGCGGTGCTCATTATCGGAGACTTCACCGCCCAGATCGGCGACCCCACCGGACGCTCCAAAACCCGCCCGCCTCTCTCCCGCGAGGCCATCCTTTCGAACGCGGAGACCTATACCGAGCAGGCTTTTCGTATTCTCGACAAGGAGAAAACCGAGGTCGTCTTCAACGGAGTTTGGTTTAACAAAATGACCTTCTCCGATGTCATTCAGCTCAATGCGCGCGTCACCCTGCAGCAGATGCTCCAGCGCGAGGATTTCAAAAACCGCATCGCGAACGATCAGGAAGTGCGCCTTCACGAGATCCAGTACCCCATCGTGCAGGGCTGGGACTCGGTCGAAGTCCGTGCCGATGTCGAGCTCGGCGGGACCGACCAACTCTTCAACATCCTAGTCGGACGCGACATGCAGAAGAACGAGGGCATGGAGCCGCAGGTCGTGATGTGTTTGCCCATTCTCGAAGGACTCGACGGGGTTCAGAAAATGAGCAAGAGCCTCAACAACTATGTCGGGATCTCCGAAGCACCAGGCGAGATGTTCGGCAAGCTCATGAGCATTTCCGATGAACTCATGGCTCGCTACTCGGTCCTTCTCATGGGCAATGAGATCGACGGTTCCATTCATCCGATGGAGGCGAAGAAGTCCCTCGCCGTCGCGATTGTCTCCCGCTACCACTCGGCCGACGAGGCACTTGCGTCCCGGGAGAACTGGGAGGCGATGTTCAGCCGCAAAGATCTGGACGCCGTCGACCTTCCCGGTTTTGACATCGGTGAAAGACGCGACCTCCTCGGAGTCGTCGGAGAGGTCTACGAGAAAGTCTTCGAAAGCCCCCGTTCCGGTTCGGACGTACGCCGCCTCATTCAGCAGGGCAGCGTACAACTCGACGGAGAGAAACTCGTCGACCCCAAGGCTACCCCAGAGTGGAAGTCCGGACAGGTGTTGAAGGTGGACAAGAAGCGCAGCGTGCGGATCGGGTAGGGCATTTGGTGAAGGGCCGGGGTGAAGTAGGGTTTTCCCCCATCACCGCTTTCGCGCCCGGAAAATTCCTCTTTTTACATTGCCTCATCCTTCTCTTTTTCGTCCAATCTCGGGGAGGTTGCCCGTTTCGGGCTGTGCAGAGATGAAGGAAATCCTGAGAGCTTTCCCCCGCGTCATGGGGATCGTCAATATCAACGACGATTCCTTCAGCGGTGACGGGACCCTCGATCTCGAGAAGGCCCTCCGCCAGGCGGTGCGGATGGCGGAGGAAGGGGCCGATATCATCGACGTCGGGGCTGAAAGTGCGCGAACGAACCGTGGAGCCATCAGCGTCGCCGAGGAAATCGCCAGGCTCCTCCCTTTCATCGAAGGGTTTCACGAACTCTGCGCCGAAACCGCGCCCCGGGACAAAATTCAGATCTGGCCGCCACTCCTCTCGATCAACACGTGGCGCCCGGAGATCGTGGAAGCGGTGCTTCAAACCGGACGGGTCGACATCATCAATGACATCGGCGGACTCGTCGAGGACACCAATGCGAGGCTTTGCTTTGAATTCAACGCCGCACTCCTCATCATGCACACGGTCGGCGAGCCGAAGGTGCCCCACACCAGCCAGCGCTATCGCAATGTCTGGGATTCGCTTGAGGAATTCTTCGACAACCGGCTTGGGCGAGCCCGGGCGATTGGCCTTGATGACAATCAGCTCATTCTCGATCCGGGAATCGACTTTGCCAAGCAGTGCATCGACAACCTGAGTATCTACCGCGAACTCGAGAGACTGAGCCGATACGACCTTCCCATCCTCCTGCCCATCTCGCGTAAGACGGTCATCGGCGATGTCCTCGGCCTGCCCGTTCCGGCGGATCGTGACGCCGGGACAATCGCCTGCCTCGTGCGGGGTCTTGTGGCACAGGCCAATATCTTCCGCGTCCACAACGTCAAAGCCGTCACTGACAGTGTCCGGGTGATCGCTGCGATTCGTGGCGCATACCACCCCGGGAGCCCGGATCCGCGAGTTCAATTCTCCTCTTCCTCGCCCTCGTCTTCCGCATCGAGAGGGGGGTGATACTCGAGCTTCTCATTCTGAATCATGGAGATCTCCACTTCACCTGACTCAGGATTCTCAAAGAGGAAGAGGATGGTGTGGACCGGCTTGGTCACCTCGAACCCGGCCAGGGTTCGTCCCTTGTGAACGATGCTGACCTCCTCGTTCAGACTCACCTTCGCCTGATGGGCGAGTCGTTCGGTTAGCGTCACCGGAACCCCCGAGACTTCGATGCCGACAAGGGGCACATTGAGCAGAGAGACGATACTCAGTCGCGGCCCGGTCTGCTCGTCGGACTCGATCAGCAGGTTGTATCGCAGTTTTACTTCCCGCTTCCCTTCCCGATTCTCTTTGACCTCGTCATAACAAATGATGGCGACGGTTTTGCCCTGCTCCATCGTGAAGCTGCCGGTGATCGTCTCCGGCTTCGCACCTGTATTTGAGAGGGTGAACGAGTAAGTCTCCGGCTTGATGGCGAGCACGCCGGAGGTATCACCCGGTGCCATGGCCTCACCCCCATTGAGCTTGAAACCGGCCAGATCGACGAAGGTGGGACTTTTCAGGGTGATTAGATTGACCAGGTTTAGAAATCCAGCTTGTGGGGATTCGACGGAATCCTGAGCCTGCAGTGGTAGTGTCAGGATAGGGAGAGCGACGAAGACTAGTATCGATTTCATTCTTCAAAGATCACGGGAGGAAATGACTTCGAGCTTCGATTTGACCACTTCGCCCGCTGCGTTCCGGACAGGCCGGAGAAAGACCTCATAGACCCGGCGGTTCCGGCCTGACACTTCACCCGTCTGACGGTGAGACACCTCGGCGGAGGTAAAGATCCGGAAATGACGGCTCGAGAGTGTCGTGGTGTTGAAAATCCTCGCGAAGGTCTCTTCCGCCTCGGCGTCATTGTGATGATCGGGCAGGGCATCGTGCCGGTCGATTAGTTCAGAGAGAACGCGGGCGAGATGTGAGGGGCTATAGAACGGACGCGCATTGAAAAGACCGGCTGCAATCTTTGGAATCGCGTCGGGTTTCAGACCGCTGCGCAGGTTTCCGCTGACGCCTTCACGGGAGTAGGTTGGAGTCTTGAAGTGATCGGCCTCAAGACGAATGTCCGAGGAAACAAAAGGACCTCTCAAAAGGGTTTCTATTTCAAACAGTGTCGGAGCGGAGTTCAGGTTGAGATGGCCGTATATCCATTCGAACTTTCCCTGCGCATTGAAGTCGGGATCGAAAAGCGATGCATAGGGTTGGGTCTCTGCCTCAAGAGGGTCGGATGCCGCGCGCGGCGGCTGGTGATCGCGCGGATCGTGGTCGGCGTACAAGTCGGCCCCGCTGCCACCGTCGGTGAGATTGGTTCCGGTGAATCCGGTGTGGAAGAGATCCAGCCACTGGCTCGCCCGCATTCCGGGTTGGTCGAAGAGTTTGTGTTCAGGTCGACCGATGCGCAGGGTGTTGCCTCCGCCCCACATTTTTCCGGGAGTAGCGTCGGAGGGAAGGCTTTTGAGTGTGGTATTCCGGGATTCACCGTAGAGAAAGGTCGTGGGTCGAGTGAGGCCGAAGTTGGAGACCGTTGGGTCAGCAGAAACCCACATGACCGGGTCGTGGAGATTGCCCAATTCGGTGACGGAATAGAACCGCCCTAGATTCGAGATTCTCCAGGGAGCAAAGGAAACACCTCCGGGATTCGGGGGGGAGCTGAAAGTGTCGGGGAGTTGAAGATCCGAAGCGGGAAAGATAGGACCAGGCTCGATTTCGTATCCCCTGTCCGGCCAATCTCGAACCCTGGTCTGGTCCCCCATCTGGCCGGGACGGGAACTACTGACTTTTGAAGAGTCGAAATTTCGCGAACCCGGAGATCCTTTTAGTCGATAAGTCGGATCGTCGAAAGTGGAACGGGAAAAATAGGTCATCCACGAGTCTCCCAAGTGGGATCCATTTCCGGCATTGAATCCAAAGGCCTGTCCTCCAAGGCTTGGCGTCGCCAGCCGCATGAAGGATTCACCGGGACTGATGACAGGCTGATTCCGGCTGAAGAAAAACCCATGCTTTGGAGCGATGGGAAGATCTGCAGGATCAGGTCGACCACATTGATCGATCCTGTCATTTCCCAGATAGAGTTCATAATGGGCCCGGACGGACACAGCACTCACGCCGCGAAGATCCTGCACAACCGGAAAGGCAATGAGGGATTTCGGATCACGGGGAACTGGCACTTTCCACCGTATCGTGCCGAAGCTCGCGACCAGGTACCCGTTCGGCGGGACCATGACTCCGATTCCCGCCAAATTATCGAAGGGTTCATCGAGAACTCGATGCGTATCCAGAATGTCGTAAAAGACCGAGTTCGTCTTGAACCGGACTCGCTCCAGAAAGCGGAACTTCAGCCGCATCTGTTCCATCACTGCTGTCCGATTCGATGTATTCCAAAATTCGACGTAAGGCGTCGCTTCAAGGACGATGCGATACTCGGTATCGGTGCTCTCATACCCGACATACTTGAAATGCACAAAAAACTCATTCACCGGACAGTAGGAATCGACCCCGCGGAAGACTCGCGAACCGCCGCTCGTCGTGTTGCCGGGTAGAGAAGGCAGACTATCTCCATCAGCATAGTCAATCGCACTGGCGGCGAGGGTTCCAACGTAGTCTTCTCCTTCGGGAAAACCGCCTTTCCGATCTGAGAAGTGAGGGAGGTTTCGCTCGACGACATCAGCAATCTCGAGACTGCGCTGAGCCACGAGGGTGTTGAGGTTGAACCTCGGTTTCCCTTCGTCAACGTATCCGTGAGCAAAGGGAATCATCGGGATCCGTCGATAGGGATGAAGACCCGTGGCAAATCTCCCGTCTTCCTGCACCTGAGCCGCTCCTGTGACGAGGAGGTTCCTCTCCGCCAACATCTGCGCGGCTTGAGCATAGGGATGGAGAGCCAGCTCAAGTGAGTCGGTCCGCCAGGGTTGCAGAGTGATCTCGCGGGGAGAAAGTCCCGGGGCCACCTGATCGACAAGACTTTGTCCCCGAAACGATGAGGGGAACTGGAAAGCAAGGTCCGCGTCATTCTCCAGCTTGAGGCGTGCTCCGATACGCGAATCGCCGGAGGAGTAACCATAGCGGGAGTGGTCCCGGGCGAGGTTCCCGTCTTCGTCTTCAAATTGATCGGTCCAGGTTCCGACGACATCAATATTCGGATATCCTTCGAGGTCCTCAATCCAGTAGGTGTAGCGGGTGAGGTAGGGTGACCCGGCTACCGGGTCGAGCCCCCGATAGACCAGCTCCGGGTCGGTGTTCTCCCCTTCGACACTGCCGTCGGGGGAAAGCCGGGTGAGACGGAACGTTTCGATTGATCCACGACTTACGGCAGCTTCCATCTCGACCACCGGGGGTGCCACTGGTCCGTCGGCCAGAGCAACCGTGGATTGCTGATTTAGATCCGGTAGATTGACACGCTTTACCGCACCGCCGGTAAAAAGGGGAGAGTGGGTCACTCCCGATGCATCCGGAGTGCTGACAAAAGTATAGCGAGTCGGTCGGCCCGATCCGGGGTCTTCTTTCGTCACCGACGACACCAGATAGGAATCGCTGCCAGTGAGTGAGCGGAGCAGCGCTCCAGCGTCTTCAAAAGCGGCCCGCTCGCCCAGATCAGCCCGGGCCCGTGAAACCGTCGCACTGCTGATCGTCGCCTCCTGCCGGGTGATTGCGAAGAAGCTGATCACAACGAGGGCGATGGCAGTGACCAGGATCAGTGTCATGATCAGCGCGGCACCCGACCGCGATGGTGAGGAGTCCGGCTTCATCGAGAACGGGGTGGCAGTTGAAGGCGAAAGCGGAAGGTTTGCATCTCCCGTTCGATCAGTTGGCGCTGAGGTGACCAGGACCCTGGATCCTCATTCTCCCAATCGATGAGCCAGTCTTCGTAACGCCTCAGGGTGAGGGCGGCCTTTTCAGTGACGGTCGTGATGACAAGCTCGATGAGGTCGGGAGCCGCGAGGACGGGCCACTCCTTCCCTCCGGCCAGTCCGAGGTGACGATTCAAGGCCTCGGCGTTCATGAGTTCCGGGTTGCTGCCTGCTCTCTCAACGCGACGGAAGGGAGTCAACTCGAACCGCACCACATGATCGCAGATCAGTTCGTCGGGAAACACGGAGTCGTGCACCGCGCTTGAAGGATTGTCCCAGGCTTCCTCCGTGCCACGATCCGGTTGCAGACTCGGCGGCGGTGAGCTCAGCCTTTCAACGAGAGGGTAGGCGGGCCAGGGTTGCGTCGCGGCAACGGGCGTGGTCGACTCGATACTGGAGAATCTTCGTGAAAGAAGAAAAGGAAGATCCGCATTCTCAAAGCGCCCTCCCCTTACCGCAGCCGGGTTAACGGTTCCAAAAGGGCGTGCTTCGCCGGAACTCGCTTCATCCCAGGCATCATTGATTTCGAGGGAGCAATAGCGAAGCAGTCCCCCGGCGTATCCGTCTCCGAAATGTGGTCCGCCGCGCCGGAAATGCCGGAACAATTTCATCCCGGCGTTATCATCGCCACTCAGGGGCGAGTTCCGGGCGTAGGCGACATAGTAGCCGACAATCGAGAGACCACCCTCCCCGGGTAGCGCCCCGTCCGCAGTCTGCCTGTTCACGAACGCAAGGGAGGCAAATTCAGGCGCCGCATTCTGAAAACTCCGTGCCTCGGGCATGCCGGTTCCGCGCACCCGGTTGAGCTCAAAGGGAAGGAGAAGCGTTCGCTCGAAGAACTCCCGCTGGGCGGAAGTGACCCCGACCGGAAGACGGGGCAGATTGGCCGGACGGGAGGTGGCGTGCGAGGATAAATCCCGCTCGATCCAGTTGGCTGCAAGCTGCGCTCCTCCGTGGTTTTCGGTTCTCTCCACTCCGCTGCGGAAACGACCGAGCGCGACCTCCAGGGTCGATCCGAGCACCACGAGGAGAACCGAGAGGATGGCCATTGATGCGAGCAGCTCGACCAGGGTCGTCCCCTCGACCCGGGTGGCGAAAAGTCGCAACGATGGAGAACTCGCACGATTCATGGGATACCCAGCCTCGTTTGAAAGGTTTCCTTAGATCGGGAAGCTTCCGCTGCCACTGCCGGGCGTTGCACCGAGAGATCGAGTTCCAGAAGTGACGGGTGAGCGGATCGCGAAAGTCTGAGTCGAACGACATGGAGCGGGTCACCTGCCGGGCCGGTGCCGGCGATGAATTCCGCTTCGGAAATCTCGCGGAGAAAGCATCCCTCCCGATCCAGGGCCGCAAAGACCGCAGTCGGAGTGCCTGCTTTGGGAAGACCTAGGTTCAAAGGCTCGGCATTGAAAAAAGGAACCTCGAAACTCTCGCCGCTCCCGGTCGACCTGATCGTCGTCGTGATCTCGCGGGCAAGACGACCGGCCGACTCCCTATCCTGAGCGAGCGACTGCATCGAGCCGCCACCGGCGAGCATGGCGAGCGCGGGCAGCATGAGGACGGCGACGATTCCCATCGAAATAGTCACCTCGGGAAGGGAAAAGGCACCCGCCCGGGCAATCAATCGAGGGTGAGATCGCGTTTTCATCGTCAATCACTTAGAATTCGCGAACGCCCCGTGTAATAACCGACCTGGAGACATTCTCCGTTGGCAAACTGACCGGTGCCGCCCCGGCCGGGGCGGGTGGAAGTGAGGGCAACGCGCCCGGTTTCGCGATCGTAGTGCCCCTCGGCAATGCCCACATGCAAGGCATCGGCATCAGGGAACGAAGGCACCAGCACCCCTCCCTCGGGACCAAAGAGAAGATAGGGGAGATTCATTTCCCCTGAAGTCCCTGTCGCAGCAGGAACTGGAAAGAAGCGACGAACGGGCGCGTCCAGAATTGTCCTGAAGGCAATGCCGTCATCGACGTCGAAGTGTTCGCTTCGGGCAAAAACGAGCCCCTCGGGAAGAGTTCGCCAAGGGCTGAGTTGGCGGAGCGGTCGGGGGCCGCCACCTCCCGCCGCACTGCCATCGAGGGTGAAGAGTGCATAGGAACGGTAGGCACCCTCCTCATCCGGGAAATTTCCATCGGCGAAGGCCACGATCATCTCCGTCCGGGCGGCCACGGAACGGGCCCGTGCATTTTCAAGAAATCCGGAGACCTCGTGAATCGCCATTTTCCGATTCGGCCCGAGTGAGACGAAGCCCGGTGCAGCGAGGGCCAGGAGCACGCCGACGATGCTCATCACCACCAACATCTCGATCAGCGAGAAGGCTCCGGCTCGCGAAAAACGGAAGACCGTCTTTCGTCCGGCTGGTGATAGTTGCGACACGGTCATTGGCGCGAATTGATTTGCCCTCCGAAGCGGCACGGCGTTTCAACGCCACCGCAAAGAGTGCCCCCACCCTCTTCGGTGAGCAAGATTCACGCCTGAAAAGATATCGACACATGATTCGATTCCAAAGTGCACCGGGATTTGTAACTGGAACCTTTCGGTAAAGCCTTTAGTATCCGGAATGCGCATTCAGGTCGGCAAAGATATCATCGAAGTGAAGACTCCATCATTTTCCGGCAAGGCCGTCGGCGCGGTCATTATTGCCGCCCTCGCCCTCATTGGAGGCGGAGGAGCCTTTTACACCGTCGAGGTCGAAGAGGCAGGGGTCGTCCTTCGCTTTGGAAAACACATCGAAACCGTTCCTCCGGGACTGCATTTCAAACTTCCTTTCGGGATTGATCAAGTCACCACCGTACCCGTGGCACGTCAGTTGAAGCAGGAGTTCGGCTTCTCCACGCCCGGCGCGACCAATCCGGGGCAATGGACCAGCCAGCAGGAAAATGATCTTGAGCGAAATATGGTCACCGGCGATCTGAACTCCGTCCTCGTCGACTGGGTCATCCAGTACCGGGTCACCGAACCGGAGAAGTTTCTTTTCAAAGTGCGCGATGCCGACGCCACCCTGCGTCATGCCAGTGAATCGGTGATGCGCCAGGTCGTGGGAGACCGGACTGTCGATGAAGTGATCACGATCGGACGCCAGGAGATCGAGACCGAGTGCAACGCCAAGCTGAAAGAACTCGTCGTCTTGTACAACCTCGGGATTACGATTGATCAGGTACAGCTCAAGGATGTTGATCCGCCGGTGCCGGTTCAGGATTCGTTTAACGAAGTGAACAATGCCCAGCAGGAGAAGGAGAAGTCGATCAACATTGCCAACGGCGAGTACAACCGCTCGGTCCCCAAAGCCAGCGGCGAAGCCGAGAAAATGATCAGCGAAGCCGAGGGCTATGCGACTCAGCGAATCAACGAAGCCGAGGGTGATGCCGCCCGTTTCACCGCTCTCTTCACCGAGTACCAGAAAGCCTCCGACGTGACCCGTCGACGCATCTACCTCGAAACGATGGAGGAGTTGATGCCTCGCCTTGGTAGCATGGTCATCCTCGACGAGGGCGCCACTCAGGTTCTTCCCTTCCTTCCGCTCACCCAGGGAACTCCGACTGGACCTCCCGCTCCCGCCACCCGCTAATCGCCAGGCCCATCCAACACTTACCTACTTTCCCATGAAAAAATCAGGATTCGGCTGCCTCGTCGTCATCACCCTCTTTATTGTCCTCCTTATCGCCTCCGGTGCGATTTACACGGTCAACGAAACTGAACAGGTGATTGTGACCCAGTTTGGCAAACTCGTCGACGAACCCGTCGTCAAACCCGGGCTCAAGTTCAAGGTCCCCTTTCTCCAGAAAACCAACTCGTTTGACCGCCGCATCCTCGAGTGGGACGGCCGGACCACGGAGATGCCGACGAAGGATAAAACCTACATCATCGTCGACACCTATGCCCGCTGGACCATCGTCGATCCCGTGCGTTTCTTCGAAAAACTCCGCGACGAACGAAGCGCACAGTCGCGCCTCGATGACATTCTCGGGTCGGAAACGCGGAACACGGTCGCGAAACACGAACTAATCGAGATAATTCGCACGACCAAGGAACGCACCGTTCAAGTCGACAAAGACCTCGCCGAGGCAGACAAGAGCGGAACCGTCGGAAAGCTCATCCCGATCCGTCGGGGTCGCGCCCTCCTTGAGAAAGAGATCTATGATACCGCCAAGGTGAAGCTGGCCGAGTTCGGCATCGAGCTGCTCGACATCCGCTTCAAGCGCATCAACTACAACGAGGGCGTACAGGTGCGCATCTACGAGCGCATGGTCTCCGAGCGCCAGCAGATCGCCGAGAAATTCCGCTCCGAAGGGGACGGGGAAGCGGCGAAAATTCTTGGCGACATGGAGAAGGAGCTCCGGGAAATCGAGTCCGAAGCCTATAAGATCGTCGAAACCACCAAGGGTGAAGCGGATGCAAAAGCCACCGAGATCTACGCCAAGGCCTTCAATATTTCCCCCGAAGCGGCGGAGTTTTATGAGTTTGTCAGGACGATGGAACTCTACCAGTCAACCCTCGGCGGCGGCACCGTGGTGCTCTCGACCGACAGCGATCTGTTTAAATATCTGAAAGCGGTGAAACCCGTCGGACCGAGCAGCTCGGCGGAGGTCGCGGAAGAAGCGCTGCCTGAATCGATCAAGGCACCCGCCGCGAAGGCTGCACCCAAACCCGTCCCGGCTGTCCCGGCTCCGGCACCACTGCCTGCTCCCGCCCCGGCGGGACCGGCTCAGTAGGAACCGGGGATCCCTGTCTCTCAGTCTTTCGGCGGCCACTCCACGCCCTCAAGCTCGGGCGGGAGTTGTGTCGGGTCCTGCGGGTAGATGAGGGAGAGGTCCATCGGTGACTTCGAGCCTTGTAAAAACTCCAGTTCCTCCGGTGCCCCGACGATGAGCCAGAGCACCTCCTCGTCCGTGTCGTTGAAGACCTGGCGCAACTGCTCCGGCCCGACCAGAACGCCGCCATGCTTTTCCACCGTCAGCGTCTCTTCGCCAACCCGGAGGCGGCCCGTTCCTTCCAGGACGAAATAGAACTCCTCCTGTCGAATGTGTTTGTGGAGGGTGTTGGCACTCTTGGGGGGCATTCGCCACAGTCGTGCACTTAGATTCTCGCTTCCCGTGCGCTCCAGAAAATCCGCGTTCGGGATGCGCATCAAATTCGACGGACGCCAGTGCAGATCGTCCGGCGTGATGAGATGGTAACCTTTGATGGGGGTCATGAGAGGGTGGAGAATTTGATTGGCAGGATCAAACGCTACTGTGCGGATATTGATCCTGCAAACACCTACCCGTAATCACCCTCCTGCCTCCTACTCAAACAAGCTCATCAATTCCCCTTCGCTCAGATGGGCATCGCCCGCCTCGGCGAGAAGCGACTCGGTCAGGGCCCGCTTGCGGTTCTGCAATGAAAGAATTTTTTCCTCCACCGTGTTCCGCGTGATCAGTTTATAGCTCGTCACGACCCGGTCCTGTCCGATGCGGTGGGCGCGGTCGGTCGCCTGGGCTTCCACGGCGGGGTTCCACCAGGGATCGACGTGAATGACGGTATCGGCCCCGGTCAGATTCAGGCCGACGCCACCCGCCTTGAGGCTGATGAGGAAAACGGGGACTTCTTTTGTCTGGAAACGTTTCACGACTTCGGCGCGATTTTTTGTCTGTCCGTCGAGATAACAGAAGTCGATTTTTTTCGCCGCGAGTTGAGGCACGATGAGTTGCAGCATTTCGACGAACTGGCTGAAGACGAGAACACGGTGCCCTCCCTCGAGTGCCTCGTCTAGCAACTCGGCGAGGACCTCTGCTTTTACCGAGGCGTCCTCCTCCTCTATCTCCCTCAGGCCGAGGAGCCGCAGATCACAACAGGTCTGCCTGAGTCGCAGCAGCGCGGTAAGCGCGAGCATGCGCTTGCGACCGCCCTGCGCTTCGATCAGCGAGGTCTTGCTCTCCTGGAGGAGCTTGGCGTAAACCTCACGCTGCTTCGGCTTCAGATCACAAAAGACGACCTGCTCGATTTTCTCCGGCAGATCGCGCGCCACCTCACTCTTCAGCCGGCGCAGGATGACCGGACGCAGCCGCCGGGCAAGTCGTTCACGAATCGATCCGGCCGGCTCCGACGTCCCGAGCGGCTTCACAAAGCGTTCCGTGAAACTCTGTTTGCTCCCGAGATATCCCGGCAGGGCGAAGCGGGCGATCGACCAGAGATCCTGGGCCGAGTTCTCAATGGGGGTTCCGGTCAGGGCAAAACGATAGGTGCCTTTGAGGCGGTGCGCCGCCTGACTGATCTGGGCCTCGGGGTTCTTGATGTTCTGTGCCTCATCGAGGATGACGACATCAAACTCGCGATCCCGATACCATTCCTCGTCGCGGCGGAGGAGAGCGTAGCTCGTCACAAGAATGTCGGCGTCCCCGTGTTCCTTGAGCGTTTTCTCCCGATCCGGGCCCTCAATGGCAACGGCCTTGAGATCAGGAACAAATTTCTCCGCTTCGGCCACCCAGTTGTGAACGAGCGAGGAAGGACACACAACCAGTGCTGACCCGCCCACCGAATGGATGAATGCCAGGGTCTGCAACGTTTTGCCCAGTCCCATGTCGTCGGCGAGAATTCCTCCCATGCCCTGCGAGGCGAGTCCCTGCATCCATTCCACTCCGGTTTGCTGGTAGGGCCGCAGCGTCGCGCTCAACTCCGGGGTCAGCGCGTAAAACTCGATTCCTTCTCCTTCCGCTTTCCAGGGCAACGCTCCGTCGGCTCTAAAGCCCAGTTCAGCGACGGTTTCCCGCAGGTAAGCGGCCTGCGCCTGATCGACCCGATAGGTGCCCGGCTGCAATTGCTGCGGATCACAGTCGTTGATGATCTCACCGAGGCTGTCGGCGAGACCGGTGTCGAGCACGGCGATTTTCCCACCAGCCACGGTCTTGCTCGACTGCCCCATTTGGAGGAGGCGCTGGATCTCCTGCCGTGAAACAGATTCGCCGGACGGAGTTCCGAAATCCACCTCCAGGGCAAACCAGTCCTCCCCGCCGGGCCGGAAATGCATCGTCGTGGTGATGGGTTCAACCTGACCGAGAGCATGATCAAAGCGTTCTCCCGTCTGTGTCTGCCAGCGCTTTTGAAAAGCAGGGTAGCCGTAAGCAAGAAACTGAAGGATGGCCGCCTTGTCCTTCAGCACAAAACGCCCACCCGAACCGCGCCGCACAAAACCGGCTGCTTCGATTTCGCCGAGGGCGGCCCGCTCTGCCGCGGTGTCGGCGAGTTGCAGAACGCCCGCTTTTTCCCACACGGGCTCTCTCTCTTCGCTCGCGGCGATGACCTCTCCCCCGTAGACAAAACTCAGATCGGCATCGAGATGATTGAGTGATCCCTCGAGTTCCAGCCGGATCTCCGGTGTCAGCCGCACCACCTCAATCGCCGCCGTTTCAAAGTGATCCTGCCACTGTCGGAAAACGAGGGGGAAATCCGCCGGATCGAGGGTCATGCCCGATCCAAGCAAGGCCTGAGCGCTCATCTCGAGTCCATGGGCGACCGGCTGAAGCCGGTTTTTGCCATCAAACACCCAGCTACCCGAAGGGGCGATCAGGGGAACGAGCCCCTTGGCCCACTCGACCCGGAAACGCAGGCCATTGAGTCGTTTCAGCGGGGGGCGAATCGGGCGTGGCGAAATCTGAAGCGGCGTTCCTTTGCCGAGCGTCACTCCCGGATGCCCCGGGATGATGGCGAGCAATTGGGAAAAATCATCCACGCCGGCGAGAAGCACTCCGGGGACTTCATTCGGCGAAAGTTGCTGCAGGGCCCGGTAAAGAAAAGCGTCGCCCGTATCAAGGAAGAGGGTCGTCGTTCCGGGTACGGAATTCAGGAGACGTCGTTCCCCGTCGAGATCGACCTCCACGCCCACGGTGATGCGACCCTTTTCCCACGCCGTCGCGAGATTCGGAGCGACTACCAGAAAGAGCCGGGCGGGAGTCGCCTTGTCATCCGCCACCTCCGTGAGCGTCGGCCAGTCGGGACTGATTTCGATTTTGGGTTTTCCGGCGGGCACCTTCGCCCCGCCTCCACGCTCGTCTGCTTCGGGCTTTCGCACCGCAGGATCGAGGACCTCCAGTCCGGTCGCGAGCGCATGCGCGCAAATGATCCCGTCGCGCCTGGTCCGGAAGCAGGGGCAATGGTTCACCACCTCGGTCCGCGAGCGAATCTCCATCCGCACCCTCATCGATTTGCTCCCCTCGCGGACGAGCCCTTCGAGCACTCCGTCGCGGTAACTTGCCTCCGAGACCCGACCCGCCGCGTGGATGGCGCGGGCCTCCTTCATTTCCTTCCACCCGCCGGTGTCGAAAAGAAATTGAAGACTGAGTTCGATCTGGCTCATGGAAAGGGCGAACAGGTAATGCCAACGGAGCGAAATTCAATGGAATGCCCGGGCGATAAGACCTTTAACGCCCTGTATTTCCGTCACCTCCCCGCTTGTCTTCTTCGTGCGACATGGCAACTTACCGTCCGCGAAACGCCGGGGTGGTGGAATTGGTAGACACGCTTGACTTAGGATCAAGTGCCGTAAGGTGTGCAGGTTCGAGTCCTGTTCCCGGTATCGCTCGCGGACCACGTTATAGAGGGTCATGTGATCGACTCGACCCTCTTTCGTCGTAATCCTCCAGCACGATGGACAATCTCGAAGACCTCTATCAGGAAATCATCCTGAGTCACAACAAGCGCCCGCGCAACGAGGGTGAGCTCACGCCACACAATCATGAGGCCGAGGGCTACAATCCGCTTTGCGGAGACCGGCTCAAAATCTATGTGCAGCAGGACGGCCCGAAGGTCGAGGCGGTCAAGTTCACCGGGGAAGGCTGCGCCATTTCCCGCGCTTCGGCGTCGATCATGACCGAGGCGATCAAGGGACTGAGCGGTGCCGAGCTTGAGGCGAAGATTCACGAAGTCGTCGAGATGCTCACAGCGAAGGAGGAACCGGAGGTGGATCCCTTTGAAATAGGTGAACTCGCCGCCCTCCTCGGCGTCCGGAAGTTTCCCGCCCGCGTCAAATGCGCGACCTTGGCCTGGCACACCCTCGAGGCCGCCTTGAAGAACGAAAACCGTGTCTCGACGGAATAAGTCGCCTTTTCTCCGGCACTTGCCCCTCCCCATTTACCCGCTATCTTCGCGCCCATGCATTCCTTTCACTACGAGAACGGTTCCCTTCATTGTGAGGGAGTGGACCTCAACGCTCTCGCCGCGACCCACGGCACTCCGCTTTACGTCTACAGTAAAGCCACCATCCTTGATCACTATCGCCGCCTCGCCGGTTCCATGAGCGATCTGGACTGCCGCATCTGCTATGCGACCAAGGCGAACTCGAATCTCGCGATCCTGAATCTCCTTGCGAAAGAGGGAGCCGGATTTGATATCGTGTCCGAAGGGGAACTTTTTCGTGTGGAAAAAGCCGGGGGCGACCCGGGCAAATGCACCTTCGCCGGCGTCGGCAAAACCCGGGCCGAGATTGAGGCGGGCCTCAAAAAAGGGATCTATTCCTTCAATGCGGAAAGCGAAGCCGAGGTGGCCTTTATCAACGAAGTCGCCGGCAGCCTCGGGCTTGTTGCCCCGATCGCCTTGCGCGTGAATCCCAATGTCGACGCGAAGACCCACAAGTACATTTCGACCGGCAAGAGCGAAAATAAGTTCGGAATCGACTTCTCCACCATTCGTGAAGCCTACGCCCGCGCGGCCGCCCTTCCGAACGTGAAGATTCGCGGGCTCCAGATGCACATCGGCTCCCAGCTGACTTCGGTGAACCCCTTTGTCGAGGCGGTGGAGAAAGTGCTCCCCTTTGTCGAGGAGTTGAAGAAAAATTACGGCATCGAGTTTTTCAGCATTGGCGGCGGCATCGGCATTGTCTATCGCGACAGTCTCGCGAGCGGGTCGCTCGACTGGTGGGATGGACACGAGGAGACCCCGCTCACGATCGAGGAATACGCAGGTCAGCTTGTCCCGCTGCTCAAGCCCCTCGGTCTGAAAATCATTCTCGAACCGGGCCGGTTTATGGTCGGCAATGCCGGGATCCTCATCACCGAGGTTCTTTACGAAAAGCGTGGATCAGCCAAGATCTTCAAAATTGTCGACGCCGGTATGAATGATCTTATTCGCCCCGCGCTCTACGAGGGTCATCACGAAGTTGCGCCGCTGAACGAACCGGTCACCGAACAAACCGAGATCGTCGATATCGTCGGGCCCGTCTGCGAGAGTGGTGACTTTTTCGCCCAGGATCGTGAAGTCCCTCTCCTCAACACCGGGGACCGCATTGCCCTTCTCAGTGCAGGCGCCTACGGCTTTGCGATGGCATCGAACTACAACTCGCGTCCCCTTCCCGCCGAGATTCTGGTCGACGGAGACAAGGCGCACGTGATTCGCGCCCGCCAGACGCTCGACGATCTTATTCTGACCGAAGTAGTACCTCAGGGGTAGCAGACCGCCCGGAGTGGAAAAGGGAATCGCTCCTCCCGGCTCATCCGTGAGTTTGATTATTGTTGAATGTGGCTCTTAGTTCACTCGTCGTTTTTACGACGATTCACTGAACCTTAACCGCTTCATCCCATGGCAAAAATCACACGTGATCAACTCGCTGGTCCCTTCCAACCCTATTTGCAACCCGGAGAGACCGTTCAATCGGCGGCCTACGGGGTAAAACAACCGAACCTTCTTCTGCTCATCGTCCTGATTGCTCTGGCAATTCTGCCGGGCCTCATCGCCGTCATGCTTCTCACGAAAAATTATCTGGTTGCGCTGACTGACAGGCGGATCCTCGTATTGCGAGTTAAAAACCTCAATCTGAAAACCCCGGATGTTAAAGAGGTCATCGAATATTCGAGGGACGAATTTCCCGGTCTTGAGGCAAAGACTTCGACGGGAGGTCTCTTCACCCACATTGCGATCAAGGACAAAGATCGTCCCTTCGTCGCGAAGTTTCATCGCGCCTTCAGCCCGACAAATCGGGAGGACGCGATGGCGATAGCCTCCGTCGTCAGCGGCGGGGTAACGGCAGCCTGAAGAACGCCGCTCCGTCAGAGGCATGAACTGCCCCTTCTGTGATTCCGAAATGGTGGTGACGGGAACATCCTGTCCGGTTTGCTCACGCAATCCCCGAAGTCCCCGCCGCCCCTGCCCGAAGGGCTGTGGATGGACACCGTCGAACGAGGTGAAGTGCTGTCGCTGCGGCACCGGATTCAAAAGCGAACTACGGTGGAAAATCCCTCTGATCATCGGGATCTTTATCCTCGCGCTGATACTCAGCGTGGCGATCCAGATCCTCAGCCAGTAGTCCCCGCGTACCTCCCGGTTGCGTACGCTGCCGCCTTCAATCTGCGACCAATGCGATTGCCTCTGTCGCACGGGTGGCGGTGAACACGGTTCCGATTTCCGCTCTTCTCCCGCCCCCGATCACGATCCAGGTGTCACCCATCCGGGCGGACGACATGCCGTGCCGGGGGAGTGGCATCGGTTTCCCGACTGACCATTCTCCGTTCCTGAGATCGAGAATGTCATAGCGCCGCGAGACCGTTTGAGTAATGAGATCTTCTCCTCCCACGACATGAATCCTCCCCCGGTGTAAGACGGCTGCCGGCGCTCCCCGGGGAATAGGAAGTTTGGCGAAGACACTCCAGTGTCCGGATCGGAAGTCGTATCGCCAGCAGTCGGCCATCGCGACCCTGTCGTTCCTACCTCCGACCACATAAAGGTAGGCACTGTCCTGCAGAACCACCGTATGGTCGCGACACTCCGGCAGCGGAGAGAGTAAATCCGTCCGCCATTTCCCCGAAGCGATATGGTAAGACCAGATCTCCCTGAGGTGAAGTCCCCCGATGAGATGCAGCCAGCCATCCCTCGCAATCATAAAATGTTTGTAACGGAACTCCGGCATCGGACCGAGGTCTTTCCACGAATCGTTCCCGACCTCGTAGACATAAAGACGGGAGGAGAAATGATTCTGCCTCAGGTCAAGAAATCCACCCGAGACATAGACACTGTCACCCCACGCCGCGACCCCGGAATGATTCAGCTTTGTCGGGAGGGGGGCAAGCTTCTCCCAACTCCCCGTGTTTGTATCATAGGCCTCAAAAGCCCGCTTTGAACCATCCAACCCGATGCCTCCAACAACGTAGATCCGGGGCCCGATTGCAGCACAGGCGATTTCGGACCGGGCCGTCGGCATTGCGGGAAGGCTCTCCCACCCCCTGAAGTGAGAGGGGAGGTTTTCCGCCTCCAACGAAAGAAAGGACAGGCACAGCGCTGTCGCCAGAGTTGGCGGAGACAATTCTGAAATGACTCTGGTCCCGGAAAAATTCACGCCGTATTTTTACGCGGGATCAACCGATGTCAATTGCGTCGGCCGGCCCGAGCCCTTATTCGAGGCCCTTAGGACGGTTCCGATTCCGGTTGATCATCGCTGCCGAAAAACCAAGGAAGAGACCCAGAAAGAGGCCGAATGCGGCTCCGGCAATGATATCGGAAGGATAGTGGGCCAACGCGACGACACGGGCAAGCGATGCGATGATGGCGAGGGGCGTCACCATGAGAGAGAGCCGGGGCGAAAATGCCCAGAGTGCCCCGACCAGAGCAAACCAGTGAGCGGCATGACCCGACGGAAAGGAATTCCATTCCGGATGAAACCAGGCGAACTGGTCCGGAAGATTAAAATGGGGACGAGGGCGTCCGAAAATGAATTTCGGTAGCTGTACGATGATACCGGCCCAAACCATCGCGACGACAGCGGCACCCAGCGCGATACGACCGTCCGTTCGATGCCTGATCTCGCTCCATAGCCAAATTCCGACAACAAGGCCGAGGGGAATGAGGTGAAACTTGCCAAGATGGCTCAACCAGGTTGCCAATCTGGCGACCTCTCCCGTTCGCCAGCTTTCTATCCAGGCCATCACAGCCTGATCTCCGAAGCGAATGACAAAGAACTCGACCGCAACAAGTGCTGCCAATACGGCAAGGATCCGAAAGCGTGATCTCCACGCGGTTTCTCCAGCATACCGGTAGAGGTCAAGAGATACTGACCAGAAGGTGAGGGAAAACGCTCTCACGCCGGAGCGGGTGGGAGGAAGTTTCGCGTCTTGATGACCGGTAGATACCAACCCGCCGCTTTCTGAGTCAAGATCCGGTTGCATCGAGGGAGAGTCGGGCTGGGCGGCGGGGTGCGGAGGTTTGATCACTTATCTTCACCCTCACTTTTTCGAATCAACATCAGGTTGCGAACATAAATGAAGAGGCCGAATGCCTGCCCGAGAATAAAAACAGGGTCACGACGATAGAGAGCGTAAGCTAAAAGCATCAGTCCGCCCCCTATCGAAAAGAACCAGAAGGACAAGGGAATGACGCTTTTGCCCGCCTTCTCACTCGCGATCCACTGAGCCAAAAACCGCGCCGAAAAGAAGACTTGGCCGATAATGCCCAGAATCACCCAGCCATCGATCGACTGGACAAAAATCTGATGAAAATAGCCGCCAATGGCTCTCGAAAGGTCAACAAGCATTACTCTGGTTTTTCCGGATCTTTAACCTTTGGGATCGTTTCGATGCCCATTGAGACACAGCACCCTTCCCGAGGCGCACAATACCCGTCCATGTCGTTGGCAGGAAGCCATAAATAGACACGCAGTCAAATGCGGTCAGTCTTGAAGACATAAGAAACAATGCGGCGACAGGACGATACCCCCGACCCTCGTTTCTGATTTCGAGAAGATCCTTTTATGGAAAGTATCCCTGTCAGGGATGAGGCACGCTTGACGGCAACAAATTTCTGGGGCAGCCTGAAATTGCTTTTCAGTAGTCCGTGATCCAACGGGGAAAACCTTGTTCTCTGGTCGCTCAACGATTGACCCGGCAACCACCTGAGGGGGGAGCGATGATCGAGCAGAATACTCCAACAAGGCGAGTTCTAATGAAGAGAGGTTCACTCTATTGGTATTCCATCGTCTCCACCAGCGGAAGCCGGGCCAGCCTGTTCCTCATCGTAGTCTCTTTGCTTTGCTTCCTCCCCGGTTTCGTTTCCCTTCCGGCCGTTGACAGGGACGAAGCCCGTTATGCTCAAGCCAGCCGCCAGATGGTCGCAAGCGGTGACTGGATAGATATCAGGCTTCAGGAAGTGCCTCGCCACAAACAACCAGCGGGAATCTACTGGGCCCAGTCTCTCTTTGTGAGCTTACTGGGAGAAAACGGAGACGCCCCCATCTGGGTTCACCGACTTCCCTCTTTGATCGCTGCCATCGCCTCGGTTCTGCTGACGTACTGGATAGCGATTCCCCTCGTTGGAGCGGGACCCGCGTTTCTCGCAGGCATGGCCATGGCGGGCTCTCTCATTCTCGGAGTCGAGGCGAGACTTGCAAAAACAGACGCCACGCTGCTCGCAACGATACTCACTGCACAGGGCGTGCTCGCACGGGTTTACCTCTCCCACAAACTCAATCGGCCGGAATTTCTTTCGGGTCGTCGATCCTATCTTCTTCCTCTTGCCTTCTGGACCGCCCTCGCTGTTGGAGCCCTGGTCAAAGGTCCGCTCATTCTCCTTTTTGTCGGTTTTACCGCGGTGAGCCTGGCGATCTCGGAAAGATCGGTCGGATTTCTCTCAAAGCTTCGGCCTCTCCCGGGGACCCTCTGGTTTTTGGCAATCGTGCTTCCCTGGTACATCGCCATCGGCATACGCACTGACGGCCTCTTCTACGAGAAGGCGATCGGCTTTAACATTGTCGGGAAAATTTCCCAGGGGCACGAAGGACATGGGGCGCCTCCCTTCACGCATATCGCCTGGTTCTGGGGAATTTTCTGGCCAGGATCCATTCTTTTTGCCCTGAGTCTCGGGGAGCTCTGGAAAAGGCGGCGAGAGCCGTGGTTGAAATTTTTGATCTGCTGGACTGTCCCGTCATGGATCGCCTTCGAGTTGATCACAACAAAACTCCCGCACTATCTTCTGCCGGTTTTTCCAGCGATCGCCATTGCCACTGCCGGTGTTCTCGGGTCCCGTCCGTGGATTGTGCGGAGCTTACCTGGGATCAGACTCGTTAAAACCGCCCAGGTTCTGCTTTCCATTTCATCCGTCCTCTCGATCACGGCAATTGCATGGAAGGCACAGGGAGAGATCTTCAATGTCGCGGTAGTCGCCGCAGCAATTCTTTCCTTGCTGGCCTTCAGCCTTGTATTTCGCTGGTCAGGAAGAGCCCTGGCAAGTCAAAACCTGCCGGGCTTCTACTGTGCATTGGTTTTCGGGGTCATCTCATTCTACTGGTTGACCTATCCATTGATCGCCAGAGTGCCGTTTCTTTGGCCGGGACCCCAAATAGCAAAGATAATCGCAGCGGAGTCCGGGGAAGAAAGGCCGCTCTTGATCAGCGCCGGGTACGAAGAACCGTCTCTCGTGTTCAACACCAGAACGGACATTGTTCTGGCATCGGGTGGCGAAACCGCACGCCTGATGGCGGAAAGCAAGGGGGCCATTGCTATTCTGGAGAAGTCTCAGCTTCCCGATTTTCTTATCAGAAAGAAAGAGCTTAACCTTGTCGTGAAAGAGATAGGTGAAATCTCAGCGGCGAATATAGGCGGCGGGGATTTGCTTGAGCTGAAAATAGTGAAAACTCCGTGATTCGGTTCAATATCGTCGCTCCGACACTCCACGGAATATATCCCATGACAGCCGGCCTACCCGCCAAAGCCGAACACACCAAGTCACTCATCAGTGTACTGGTGCCAGCCCGGGATGAAGCGGGAAGTCTGCCCCGGCTCCTGCCTGAGATTTGTGCTGCGCTCGAGGGTGAGTCCTTTGAGATTGTTGTGATTGACGATGCGAGTCACGACAATACCCTTGATGTCGTTGCGACGATCATGACAGCGCATCCGGAGGTAAGGCTGATCCGAAACCAAAGTTCAGCCGGGAAGAGCGGGTCCCTTTGGATCGGCGCCCTGGCTGCCCGCGGGGAGTTTGGTGTAACCATCGACGGGGACGGCCAGAATGACCCCCAATACCTCAAACCCATGATTGGTATCCTAAGGTCGGACAGCCGCGTGGGATTGGTCGCAGGACAGCGCAAGCAAAGGGGGGGAGGATCGATCAAGTGGCTCGCTTCCAAAATCGCCAATGCAACCCGAAGCCGGGTTCTCAAGGACAATACCTGGGATACCGCCTGCGGCCTCAAGGCTTTCCGCCTGGAGGCGTTTCTCGCGCTCCCTTATTTTGAGACCCTTCATCGTTTCCTCCCGGCCTTATTCGCCGCGGACAACTGGACGGTGAAGCATCTTGATGTGATTGATCGACCCCGGGAACACGGCGTTTCAAAATACGGTGTTCTTGATCGATTGGCGGTCGGGATACCCGATCTTTTTGGCGTTTGGTGGCTGAGTCGAAGGAGGCGAACCCGCTCCAGAGTACAATCAACGGAAATAAGCAGAACGGCGGAGCGCTCTTGATTCCCTCCTCCCACAGTTCGGTTTGAACCCTTGAAACAAACTCCGGGTGGTTACCGGAAATCTCGCCCCAAAGCCCGGGAGATTACTCCTGCGGTTTGAAACGGTGAACCTTCCCGAAGATTGTCTCTTCCCCCGATTTAATGCTTTCGTAAACCACCCAACCGAGAGACGCGTACCTCGTGGCTTCCGACTCGAGATACACGGAATTTCCCGGGCCGGTAAGATGGATGTCCGCGTCGTGGCAAAAGAGATGCTCCACTCCGTTCGCCACAGGAGTGAGATAAAGATCATCCTCGCCAATCTTCCCCATTCCGTCTGACTCGGCCGCATCGACTCTCTCCCCAAGCTCCACGGGAGTTAAAATTTCCTCCAGTCCACTTTCTCTCTCGGAAGGAGTCTCCCACGCGAATCCGAATCGTACCTTCAGTTCCCTCCAGCCATTGCTCTTCGCCTGATCCAGAAAACGCTGGAACTCGGAACGAATCTCCGCCGGGTCGACGGGAACAGCAATAAGCCTGCGGGTGATCATTCCCTGGCCATAGAGGCCCCGTATTCGTCGGGTTCGCTTTCTCAGAGGGAGTGCCGCTTCTTCATGTCAAGGTAGACCAGATTCGACACCTCCCGGATCACATCGGCCCGTCTCGAGATCCAGGTGCTGTAGGACGAGGTGTTGCGGCGGGCGCTTTCGATGATGCCCACCATCAGATAGGGATAGCTGCGACCATCGCGCCCCTTCGCAACAATGATGCCCATATCTCCACAACACATCGCCGTGCTCCCGGTCTTATTGTAGACCCTGGTACCGGGTGGCACGGATTTAACGTCGGTGTAGAGCCGATCGATGCCCGGCAGCGCCATCGTCCGCAGGATCTCCTCGGACTGGGGAAGTTGTTTGTACCAGAGGGCATGGAGAAAGCGGGCGTAATCTCCGGCCGAACCCCGGTTTCGGTAGGTCTTGCCCCCCTCCGGAATGTATTCGACGAGGCGGATCTGCTGGCAGAGTGAGGAGTAATGACGCTTCAGCAGCGCCTCAGTCGCAGCAGGCCCTCCGGTCTGTCGCATCACCCAATTGGTCGACTCATTGTTGCTCTTCTGGATCATTAGTTCCATGTGGCTCCGCGCCGTCGAGCTATAGGTCAATCGCCCGGCTTCAACCTCATGGAAGAAGGCAAGAGCCAGATAGACCTTGATCATACTCGCCGCCTGGAGAGCGGCGTTTCCATTGATGTTGGCCACCTCATGCCCCGAAGTGAAATCATAGACAAGCCAGGCGGTCCGCTCATCGCTGCGGAGGCCACCACTGGCCCGCTGTGACTTGATATAGCCGTCGATCCGGTTCGCCAGGCCACCGTCGTCGGCCCGAAGGTCAGCAGTCGCGAGGGAAAGGCAAAGGAGCAGAAACGAAAAAGTAAAAATCGAGGTCGTCCGATCAGTCATGACAGGTCCGTATGGGCTTAAGTGTTGATTGTTATTTCTTAAAAATACGGCTTTTCTGATATTTTTCCTCTTTTTTTTGCCGAAAACCACCTTCCTTTGCCTTCACGGGAGGTGATCCCGGGTCTCTCCACGGTCTTTTTGCCGGGAATCGCACGGACGGGAATGAACAGCCCGCTCCGGGCTATCGCGAAAAGGCGAACTCAACCCGACGGGGTACTTCGATTCGGGCCCGCGGGATGAGAGGACTCGTCTCCACAACATTGTCGGGAGAACTGGAACCGAAGGCATATCCCATCAGGCCAATTTCATTGGCGTAGTATCCCGAGATGTATTCCCGGCTCCAGTCAGAATAACTCCGGCTGTAGTCGCGTTTGTCGGGTCGCGTTCCTCCCCCTTCCTTTGATCTCAATCTTAGAGGCAGTCCTAGTTTCGAGGCGAGGATCCCAACGTGCTCTTCAAGATACTCGTATCGAAAAATGGCATCCACTATCACTTTACCTTTATCATCAGTGTAGTGACCAAAGGTCTTTCCGAATGGTCGCCGGAAGCCCGGAATGCGGCTCCGAAAGACGCGATATTTTACCCAGGCATCGAAAGACCAGGGGTATCCTGACACTGTTCTCCAGATCCGGTCCGCCGCAGAAACCTGCTCCGTCCTGCCGCCCTCACCGGGGGTATATCCCTTGATAGACCAGTAGGTTGAGAGGGTTTTATCCCAGGGGTCCCTTTCCACGGTGAACACAAAATAGTCCTCGAAGGTCTTTGTCCCAAGCCTTTCACGAATCTCTCTTGCGGAAGAGTGCCGGTGCCAGCCTGAGCAATTTCGGCCGGGACTGTCCCCTGATGGGGTGATGATGTCCTCCGGTCCGCAATGACTTTCGAGATCAATAGTCAGGCTGCGCCCGGCAGTTCGGGGCACGTGGATGAAGATAAACTTGTGCCGGTGCGAAATGATCATTTCTCTGGAGCCGGTCACCCGGTATAAAAATTACAATAATTCTAAATTGTTAACCTATCTTAATCAAGCGCGAATTAGTCGCCTAATGTTCAGCGCTTGAGTTCTCTTTTGCGGTTCGCCGGGAAGGTTTCGGGAACCCCTTGAGCGTGCCTTCGCGGTTGACACTCACGGCCCTTGATGAATGCGTAGCGCCATGCAAATCCGCCCCTTTATTCCCAGCCTCTGCATCCTCGGGATGGGAGTTACCTTTATCGGCCTCGGGCTCAACGCCAAACGCAGCGCCACCCGTCTCGCCTCAGAGGGAGTCTCTCATGCGGGAACGATCACCAGGGCGGAAGTGCAAAAGGGATCAAAAGGGAAGAAGCGCTACCTCGTTCGAGTTAACTGGGGTGAAGGAGATCAAACCAGAACGGACGATCCCTTCTCCGTCACAAAAACCTTCTACCTCAGCCGTGTTGGCGAAGGTGGTGTTGTCGCAGATCCCTCTGTTACCTTGCGCTGCTTTCCCGGCGATCCCGATTCAGCCGTGCTGGTGGGAGGTTCCTCCGACCTCGGGGGAATGGAGTGGCTAGGTTACTTCGTCGCCGCGCTCGGAGGATTCTTAGTAGTTCGAACCTACCGGAGATTCTCACGGACTCAGTGAACTCAGCCGTTTCTCGACGAGGTCCTATTCATCACAAAACGGTTATCAAGATCGCTACGGAGATAGCCGGTCGCAGGCTTCGTTGACCCACCGAAATTGGCAGGCGATTTCGATCTGCCTTTCATTACTTCATCCATTCACGCCTCTCCCGTCTTTCCCGGAACCTTCAGACTCACCCCGCCCGGAGGAACTTCCCCGTTCTCGTCGACAATCGAGGCGAACTCGAAGTCGATCAGGCAAAACCTCCCGTCCTGCTGACGATAGGTGATGTTGCGGGGAAAGGGATCCTCGTGCCGAACTCTGAAGTCCTTCTCAAGAGTGGCGAACAACTCCTTGACCTTGCGATCACTGATCGAATCGACCTTCCGTCCGCAATTGCTCGTCACGATAGTGAGCGTCCCGGGATCGACCTCGAGGAGCCTCGGCACGTAGTCGCACCCTAGTTCCTCAAGGTGCTTTAGAACCGCCACCTCCGTTTCAAACCTCATCCGGGCATTCAGTCCCCGGAATGTCTTATGAACCCGCCCGTCGAAGCCAACACGCACGTGGGAATATTCCGTGTCCTTCCGGGTCATCGCACCGACACCCTACCCGCACCGGGCCAACCCGGCCAACACTATCCGCCTCTGAATTTTTGATTATCAATTTCACGTGTGTGAAGAGAAATCCCCTGGAACATGCTACTCTTCTCTCATGAAAACCGGCCTCCTTCCTGCGCTTTTGGTATTAGCTTACACAGGGCTTTCCGGAACGTTTGCACAGGACCTGCGTTTGAATGGTTCCTCTTTCGGAGAAGTCGAGTCCGACGGCACAGTCCGCATCGGCGGTTCAGTCAGGGGCAGATTTGAATCCGATGGCACGATTCGCGTGGGAGGCTCCGTGCAGGGCAAAATCGAAAGCGACGGAACCATCCGCAAGGGTGGCTCATCCGTCGGTAGCGTCGAGTCTGACGGAACTGTCCGTGTCGGAGGTTCTTCGGTAGGCCGGATCGAATCCGATGGCACAGTACGCAAAGGAGGTTCCGTGATCGGATCGGCCAAAGGCGTGAAAAAGGAACACGCCGCCGTCATCTTCTTTTTTGGTTTCTTCGATTGATTGCCCTATCCGGGCACGTTCGAACAAGCTGCCGGACGTCGCCGGACGATTTTACCGCGACACCACGGACAGAAAGTTAAGCGAGAGTGACGTCAGACTCTATCATCTGATCATGCGAGCCTGACGCATCTCAAATGACACGAGGCACCAACTCGCAGGCATAGCCAATCTAGTCTAGACGCCCTTCATCGACATCGATGTAGTGAGCCATGGTTTCGATATCGTCGCGGTCCCCGAGTCCACCGTCAACTTTTCGCTTTTCCAGCATCGCCGAGACATGGTCTTTCCAGCCCAGCTTGGAAATGAAGGCATTCCAAACGAGCCGGTCACTATCGTTGAGGGGACGCCCGTTCGATTCGCACCAGGACAGTATCTCTTCTTCCGATCCTCCCTGAAGGACCCGCGACCGAAGCGCTTCATAGTCGACATGAAGAAAACCGCAACACCAGCCGTCCGCACCTTTCCCGAGATTTTCCCGGAGTTCCCCCCAGAGTTCGCCACTCTCATGCAGACGGATTTTCATGACCATGCGCGGGAAATACTTGAGGCCGCGAACTTCGGTTAGAAGACCGCAGGGGAGCGTCGACGGATCAGGTTTGTTCATGTCTCTATTCACGTTTTTGATCTCAATGCCGCGCTTTCAATTGTGCGGGGAAGAAGGACGGAAGGGGATACCACGAAAAACTACTTTTATCGATTCAGAATAAGCCTGGAAAGATACTGAGCGTAGGATGATTTCCCCATCACGCTGATCTGCCCCTCCAGTTGATCGGCATTGATCCATCCCTTGTCCCAGGCGATTTCTTCAAGGCAGGCAATCATCAGGCCCTGCCGTTTTTCGATCAGACAGACAAACTCGGAAGCTTCATGAAGAGAGTCGTGGGTGCCGGTATCGAGCCAGGCCGTGCCCCGGCCGAGTTTCTCGACCCGGAGGGATCGGGCATCCAGATAGAGCCGGTTGAGGTCCGTGATTTCCAGTTCACCGCGGGAGGATGGTTTCAGCGCACGGGCGTACTCAACCACGTTTTCATCGTAAAAATACAGTCCCGGGACGGCGAAATTCGATTTGGGATCCCGCGGCTTTTCCTCAAGTGAAACCACGCTTCCATGCGAGTCGAATTCCACGACGCCGTAGGCCGAGGGATCAGTGACATGATAGCCAAATATCGTTGCGCCTTCCCGGCGGGATGATGCGGTTTGAAGCGTTTCAGTGAAATCATGCCCGTAGAAGAGATTGTCTCCGAGAATGAGGCAGGACGGACCGCCTTGAACAAAATCGGCACCAATATGAAAAGACTGGGCGAGGCCTTCGGGGCGCGGCTGTTCGGCATAGTGCAATTCCAATCCGAACTGTTCACCGGTGCCCAGAAGCTTGCGGAAAAGGGGAAGATCCTGCGGAGTGGATATGATCAGGATCTCTCGAATATCCGCCAGCATCAGGGCGGAAAGAGGGTAGTAGATCATGGGCTTGTTATAAACCGGCATGAGTTGCTTACTAACCGCCATGGTATTGGGGTAGAGTCGGGTTCCCGAGCCACCGGCGAGGATGATGCCCTTACGGGGCGGCGAGATGGGGGATGCTTGCATGGGGGCCTGAGTTTTAGATGCCGCAGGTCAATCGGTCAACGAGGGCGAGCCCCTCAAAGGCCAAGTCTTTGACGCTGATACTGGTTCTGACTGATTTCTCTGCACCATTCGGAATGATTCAGATACCATTCCACCGTTTTCTCAATGCCAGTGGTAAAGGATTCCCGTGGCTGCCACCCCAGCTCGGCCTGAATTTTGCCGCAATTGATCGCATAGCGGCGATCATGTCCGGGTCGATCGGCGACGAAGGTGATTTGTTCGTGATAGCTTTTCCCATCGCTCCGGGGGGATTTCCGGTCAAGGAGATCGCAAATGGCCCGAACAATCTCGATATTTGGTTTTTCGTTCAGACCGCCCACATTGTAGGTCTCGTCGATGCGGCCCTTTTGCAGCACGAGCCAAATGGCGGCGGCATGGTCCTCCACATAAAGCCAGTCCCGAATTTGCCGACCGTCACCGTAAACGGGAAGATCACGGCCTTCAATGGCGTTCAAGATCATGAGGGGAATCAGTTTCTCCGGAAACTGGTAGGGACCGTAGTTGTTCGAGNNGTTCGAGCAGTTGGTTGTCAGGACGGGAAGCCCGTGAGTATGGTGAAAGGCCCGAACGAGGTGATCGCTCGAGGCCTTGGATGCCGCATAGGGAGAGTTGGGCGCGAAGGGAGTTGTTTCCGAAAACGGAGGATCACCGGGTTCGAGGGTTCCGTAGACTTCGTCGGTCGAGACATGAAGAAAGCGGAAGTGACGTTGCCCTTCAGGGGAGAGAGCAGCCCAATAGTTTTTGGAGGCATTGAGCAGTCGCGAGGTTCCGACGACGTTGGTTTGAACGAATGGCTCAGGCGAATCGATGGAGCGGTCCACGTGGGATTCAGCCGCGAAATTCAGGACAGCGTCTATCTGATGCTCCGGGAGGAGCTTGGAAACAAGCGCCTCGTCTCCGATGTCGCCGTGCACAAAAACATATCGGGGGTCTGAGCTCAGGTCAGCCAAATTGGCGGGATTGCCAGCATAGGTCAGTTTATCAAGATTCACCACCTTGATCGATCCGGGATTCTCCCGGGAAGCCAGCCGCTGGCGGATGAAGTTGGATCCGATGAAGCCGCAGCCTCCGGTGATCAATAAATTCATAGTGAGTCCTCTCGCGGGTTACCTTTCCTTCCAGGTCTGAAGAGCATTTTTGATCGCCTCGGCAACAGGGGTCATCACAATTCCACCACTGCTGAGTTTGTGCGTGTCGAGAACACAGTTGGACCGCGGAGTGAGAGCGGCAACTGACATGAATTCGCTCTCATTTTTGAAGAACTCGAATTGCTTGCCGGCGGCGCCCAGCTTTTTTCCAATGGGCGACTGACGAATCAGCTCCACCACTTCACGAGTGGTAATGCTTCCCGGATTGGTGACGTTGTAGATCCCGAAGGCAAGACGTCTCTCCCAACACTCCCAGCAGGCGCGAACAAACTCGTCCAGATGGGAGAGAGAATTTCGAGCGTCCAGGAGACGGTTGTAGGTCATCAGTTTGGTCAGGAAATTGCGGGCGGAATCCTGTTCGTTAAAGGGAATGCGAAGGCGCCAGAGGTAGCCGGTAGCCTCCTCTTTATTTTCCCAAACGCGCTGCCCATCGGGGCAGAGAACTTCACCGTAGCCTAGAATTTCCTCACCAAGCGCTTTCGTTCCGCTGTAGAAACTGCAATTGTTCTGACGAAAAGAAAAATTCGGAGGGTTCACCTCGGTAAATCCAGCCGGATTGTTGTCAGAACGACCGGAACTCCGATCTCCCGTAAAAATACAGCCTGAAGAAACGTGCCCCCAGGCCACGTTCAGATCCTCGCAAACCGTCTTGACTACTCCCGGAAGAAGCGCATTTCCCTGGAGGCAATCGTATTTTTGCCCTTCGCAGGCATCAACGTTCGGCTTCCCCGTATAACCCGCGCAATTGATGACAAAGGAGGCCCTTTGCTCTCTGAGCAGGGAGCAAAGAGTGGAGGCATCGGAATAGTCACAGGACTGACGCGAGACTGCGAGGAAAGGGATCCCGCGCGAGTGCAAGAGCCTCGAGAAGGCGCTGCCTACGTATCCAGTGGCTCCCAGTAAGATGATCATTTCCTCAGCTTAGCACAGGAGCAACCGCTTCCATTAAAAAAAGGCCTCGAAGATATCCGCAATATCCTGATGGTCTTTATCTTGATACTAACTCACGAGAGGTTTTCACGAAAAGACCTCGAACTCAGCCATTGCCGCTTCCCGGTCCCCGTCATTTTCTTCCCCGAAGAGTTTACGGTACTGCGGGCTCATCGTCAGCATTTGAGAGTGACTTCCCTCTCCGATGATCCTTCCCGCCGTCATCAGATAGACATAGTCTGCTCCCTGAATGGTTGACAGTCGATGCGCAACGACAAGGGTGGTGCGGCCCTTCATCAAGCGGGAAAGAGCTTGTTTCACCTGCATTTCAGTCTCGGTGTCCAGCGCTGAAGTGGCTTCATCGAGAATCAGAATGGGTGCATCTTTCAGAATCGCCCGAGCGATCGCAATCCGCTGAGCCTGACCGCCCGACATACTGAACCCCCGCTCTCCCACCAGGGTCTCAAACCCCTGCGGAAGACCGGAGATAAAATCGGCGGCGGCGGCAGAGGCGGCGGCCTCGACTTCCTCGTCGGTCGCATCGGTTCGCCCCAATCGGATATTCTCCCGAACCGTTCCGGAGAATAGAACCGTATCCTGGCCAACACTGGCGATCAATTTCCGCAGGCTGGTAATCTCGAAGGTGGAAAAGTCTTTTCCATCAATGGTGATGTTCCCCGACCAGGGTTCATAAAACCGTTCCAGAAGCGCACAGATGGTTGTCTTTCCGGACCCTGAAGGCCCAACCAGCGCCACGATGGTACCGGGTTTGGCCTCCAGCGAAATATCGTTCAGAACGGGGGTGGCGTTATAACCGAAACTAACGTCCTTAAACTCGATATGTCCGGTCAGGTCCTCTCGGGCAAGAACCGTACCTGTCTCCGGCTCATCTTCATTGAGGTCCAGAATCCGGTAGACCCCGCCAATTCCGATCAAGTCTCGTTGCAGGGTAACGTGCAGGTTGGCAAGTCTTTTGGCAGGTTCATAAGCAAGAAGGAACGCGGTCAGAAACGACATGAACTCTCCGGGAGTTTTCCCGGAAGCGACTGTCTGCCATCCGGCATAAAACACCAGGATGGCAACGACAAGCCCCCCCATGGTTTCCATCAGAGGACTGGTCAGTGAATTGATCCTCACTACCTCATCGGATCGCAATCTCAGTGTCTCAATGGAAGTTTGAAACCGCTCCCGCATCGTTTGCTCCATCGTGAAGGATTTGACAGTCTTCACTCCCTGCAGCGTCTCCTGAGTCGACTTTAGAACATCAGCCATGCCAACGAATTCGCGGGAGGATATGTCACGGATTCGCCTTATGATGCGTTGGATTCCAATAATGACGGGAGGCGCTATGGCTATGGCTCCTATCCAGAGCAAAGGGTCCTGATAACACATCACCGCATTCAGACCCACCACGGTCAACGCATCGCGCCCGAATGTCGTGGCTGCCGCGGTCAGCGCGCCACGAGCGACGAGGGTGTTCTGCGTGACCACTGTGGTCAGCATACTGGAGTGATGCAAACCAAGGTAACCGAGTCTAAGCCGCAGCACCTTGTCGAAGACTCTCTTCTGCAAGCGAGCCACAACCTGATTCCCGATCGTGGTCATCAGAACTCTTTGTGAATAATCCGCGACTCCTTTGACGACAGAAAGCGCGACAATGATGGAAGCCACCATTCCGGTGGACAGCGATGCCTCGTTGAAGTAGGCCCCGTTCACCGCCTGGCGGATCAACAGGGCAAGCCCCGAGGTGGCTGCGGCCATTATTGCCATCGAGGAGATAGCGAGGCAGTAACGCCTGATCTGTCCGTGGTAGGTGTCACGGAAAAGACGCACCAGAAGCTTTGGAGATTCGTAGACCGAAACGGCCTTACGACCTTTCTTGGTCCCATTCTCTGCGGGAGCCTCGGTAGGCTTGGGCTTTATCTCATTTTCCATCGGCCCGGGATTTTCGACTCTCTGCTTTCTGTTTTCTGCCAAACTATTCTCGATCCGGGAAGGAGCCGGAGCCTTCGACAGGGGAACCCACCATAGGCTCCCGTCAGGACTGCGCAAGGCGACAATCGAACGGGAAAGGACCGGCACAGCGTTACCGGGGCCGGGGAAACGCCTCTCAATCTCCAAATCTCACGAAGCGCCTTGGGCGCCGAACGGAACCGTATAGCGACCTCCGATAAAAGCTGATTTCGAGCCGAAAAACCACAGTCGGATCAGGAGAGTTTCAGCTTTGGCCGGGGAAAACTCGATCGCGTCAGGCCTGGAAACGACTACCCGGCGGAATTTTCGGCTGAAACAGGGAAGAACTGGTCAGGGAACCTTCCCCGAAGATTTCGTCTAGTTCTTGACAAAATCCAAATCTTGATCAATTCTAATCTAATGTTCGATCCATCAGATTCCCTTCGCAGTCATGGTATTCCCGTCACGGCCCAGCGGTTGGCCGTGATGCGGGCAGTTTCAGCCCGACCACACACGACGGCGGATGCGATCACCGAGGAAGTACGAGCCGACATCGGTGCAATTTCGCGTCAGGCCGTCTACGACGCCCTCGGTATGCTGGCCGACAAGGGACTTATCCGCCGGATTCAGCCCTCCGGGTCGGCAGCACTGTATGAAAACCGGGTAGGTGACAACCATCATCACCTGATCTGTCGGACCTGCGGGAAAACGGTCGATGTTGACTGTGCCGTGGGCGAGACGCCCTGCCTCTCCGCCGCAGACCACTCTGGTTTTAAGATCGATGAGGCGGAAGTCATCTACTGGGGCACCTGCCCCGACTGCCTTGCCGGGACGTAACCAGTTTCCGAAGTCAGAACCCAGCTCCTAACAAACCCCCAGAAAAAGAAAATCAGATGAAAAAAACCTCAAGCGCATGCGACATGCGGCTCACCAGGGCAAGCATAGCCTCCCGGTTTACCGTGGCGGCACTCTGCCTTTGGCTACTGCCTGTCGCCGGCTTCCTCCACGCCCAGAACACTGAACCTGAATCCGAAAAACCAATGGATAGTCTAAGCAAATGCCCCGTCATGGGAGCACAGGCCGGCCCGAACCGGCACACCGCCGCCGGAGCGATGTCGAACCGCGACTGGTGGCCGGAGCAGTTGAATCTGCAGATGCTTCACCAGAACTCCGCCAAGAGCAATCCGGTCGGCGAAGCCTTTGACTACGCGGCGGAATTCAAGAAACTCGACCTCGCTGCCGTCAAAAAGGACCTCAATGAGCTGATGACGACCTCGCAGGACTGGTGGCCGGCCGATTACGGTCATTATGGACCCTTCTTTATCCGCATGGCCTGGCATAGCGCGGGCACCTATCGCGTCTCCGACGGTCGGGGAGGAGCCTCTGACGGGACTCAGCGTTTCGCCCCCCTGAACAGCTGGCCCGACAACGCCAATCTCGACAAGGCGCGCCGACTTCTCTGGCCCATCAAGCAGAAATACGGTCAGCAGATCTCATGGGCTGACCTCATGGTCCTCACCGGCAACGTCGCCCTCGAGTCGATGGGATTCAAGACCTTCGGCTTCGGCGGAGGTCGTGCCGACGTTTGGGAGCCGCAACAGGATGTCTACTGGGGGCCTGAAACCGAGTGGCTCGGTGACAAGCGTTATGCCGAGGGTCGGAAGCTCTCGAATCCCCTCGCCGCCGTCCAGATGGGATTGATCTACGTGAATCCCGAAGGTCCGAACGGAAAAGCCGATCCGCTCGCTGCGGCAAAGGATATCCGTGAAACCTTCGCCCGCATGGCCATGAACGACGAGGAGACCGTCGCCCTCATCGCCGGAGGCCACACCTTCGGAAAAGCGCACGGTGCCGCGAGTCCGGAAGGAACGGTTGGTCCGGATCCCGAGGGTGCCCCTCTCGAAGAGCAGGGCCTCGGCTGGAAAAACAGCCATGGGAAAGGCAACGCGGGAGACACCATCACGAGTGGTCTCGAAGGCGCCTGGACAACGACACCGAGGGCCTGGTCACACGGCTACTTCACCAATCTCTTCGCCTTCGAGTGGGAACTGACGAAGAGTCCCGCCGGTGCCCAGCAGTGGACACCCAAGGATGGCGCGGGGGCCGACACGGTACCCGATGCCCACGATCCGGCGAAACGTCATGCTCCCATCATGTTCACGACCGACCTTGCCCTGAAGGTGGACCCCGAATATGCGAAGATCTCAAAACGTTTCCTCGATCATCCCGACCAGTTCGCCGAGGCCTTTTCCAAAGCCTGGTACAAGCTGACGCACCGTGATATGGGCCCCATCGCCCGTTACCTCGGTCCCGAAGTTCCGAAGGAAGCACTCATCTGGCAGGACCCCGTCCCGGCCGTCGATCATGAGCTGATCGGTGAGACGGAAATCGCCGACCTGAAGAAGAAGATCCTCGCCTCGGGTCTGACGCCCTCACAGTTGGTCTCCACCGCCTGGGCCTCGGCCTCCACCTTCCGTGGATCCGACCTGCGTGGAGGTGCGAACGGAGCCCGCCTCCGTCTTGCCCCGCAAAAGGACTGGGAAGTCAATCAGCCCGAACAGCTGGCGAAAGTTCTGCCGGTTCTTGAGAAGATCCAGACCGACTTCAACGGAGCCGGAAACGGAGGGAAGAAGGTCTCCCTCGCCGACCTCATCGTCCTCGGCGGTTCCGCCGCCATTGAGGAAGCAGCGAAGAAAGCGGGGCACGAGGTTTCTGTTCCCTTTTCACCGGGACGCAGCGACACCACTCAGGAGTTGACTGACTCCGAGTCCTTCGCCCCGCTTGAACCCAAACAGGACGGGTTCCGCAACTACCTCGGACACGAACTCGACCGGCCCGCCCCCGAGACTCTCGTCGACCGGGCGCAGCTGCTCACCCTCACCGCTCCGGAGATGACCGTCCTCGTTGGCGGAATGCGTGTCCTCGGAACCAATGTCGGTCATCCCGACCTTGGTGTCTTCACCGCAAGGCGCGGACAACTGACGAACGACTTCTTCGTGAACCTGCTCGACATGGGCACGGAATGGAAGAAGTCCGAAGTGTGTGAGCATTTCTTCGAAGGACGCGATCGCAAGACCGGCGAAGTCAAATGGACCGCCACCTCGGTTGATCTCGTCTTTGGTTCGAACTCCCAACTCCGCGCCATCGCCGAAGTCTACGGAAGCACCGACGGAGGGAAGAAGTTCGTGACGGATTTCGTCACCGCCTGGACCAAGGTCATGAACCTTGATCGCTTCGATCTTCCCGGCAAATCCTGAACGGACGATTCGGAAAAGTCTTCATCTGCTGATTCAGCGGCGGTCCACAGGGGCCGCCGCTTTTTTTGGCGAAGGCGGCTGCCCGCCGCGGAACAGCATCCCGCACACTAACATAACACTACGGAAGCAAGAGCGACCGCCTACCGCGGAAGCACTTCCTGACGACGCGCCTTCCAATAGGCGGCGAGATGGTAGATGATGCCGCAGCTGGAATTGTGCTCGTAGTCAAAGCCGTCAAGCAGTGCGCACAAAGATTCCCGCTCCGTTGCCGTGACCAGCCCGGGATCAACCATCAGCAGGATCAGGGCCGCCTCCCCGGCCTCGCGGGTGAGATGCCAGATCTCCCGGTAGGGTCCCCACTGGGGATTCGGATAACCTTTCTGATTCTTCCACTCCGGCACATGGCGCCAGTCAGGGCCGAGCATCCGCATATCTTCCGGACTCTTTTTCGCAAGCTTCTCCAGCGTGCCAGCGAATCGCCGCGCCGCCAGCCCGCGCACGTGGACCATACGATCGTGTATCGTCGCCTTCAGGGCCGGATCCGGCTCGAGGGTGTGTAGCAGCTCAAGCGAGATCTGCATCTGAAGGAGCGCGTAGGCGGGTTTGTCAGGCTCCGGGGTTGCGGACTGCTCGATCGCGTCACTCACATAGTGACGCCATTGCGCGCGGTATCGCTCCTCCCCCGTTACGTCGGCGGCCGCGGCATAAATCATGGGGAGACGGGCCGCCTCGTGCGCCTGCACCTCCCACATCCGGCAGATCCCGAGAGGGCAGCGTTTCCCGTCGGCGCGGCAGAAGTCGTAATCATTCTCCGGTGTCACGAAATCTATCATGCGATCGGCGACATCACCGAGAATACCGGCAATCTCCTTCCGGCCAGCTTCATCGGAGAGAGGGCTATGGTAATACTGCCAGAGACCATGAACAAAATGGGTCACCTGGTCCCGCGAGGAATTAATATAGACACTCTTTCCGTCTTCGGGGCAGACGTTGCGGGCGACGAATCCGGACACTCCATGGACCGTGACGCAGCGACGCAGGCCCTCGAAGACTTTCTTCGCGTCTGCGCGAAGCGACTCCTCTCCTGTCACTGCAAAACGATCACAGAGCAGGCTCAGCATTGCGCCGCCGAGGATGGCCCCGTCCTCCATGCCCGTACTGTAACCGCAGGGATTCGGGTACTGGCGCTTCACCTCCTCTGCCGTCGGGAGATGGGCCTGCTCCCTCCCTGCCTCATAGCTGCTCAGATAATCGCCGAAGGTCTGCACCTGGGGGAGATAGAACCGGCTCCAGGTCACCTCCCAGGCGCGATCCATTCGGGAGGAGAGCTCTGCATTTGATGAACCAACCCCGGCAGAGGCGATGAGGGAAATTAGGGTGAGTAACTTGGAGAATCTGGACATGCGCTTTCGGCAGGGTCGCGCCTTTTCCTTTCCAAGTCGAGAAGACAGGCGAATGGATTCCGGGCCGAAGCTCAGGCCTTCGGCACTTTGCCAACCCCCAGCATGATACGGTCGGTCCAGGCGATCCCGAGGGCGGAGAGAATAAACACCGCATGGATGATGGTCTGCCACATCACCCCTTCAGAAGTGACTGTGTCAGCCCCCGCCAGGGACGGGTTTGCGATCGCGGGAAGGCCAATATTTCCCGCCGCAATGAACGTCTTCAGAAGGTGCACCGAACTGATTCCGATGATGGCCATGGCGAGCTTTACCTTCAGGACCGAGGCATTCACATGGCTGAGCCATTCCGGCTGGTCGGGGTGATCCTGGAGGCGCAGCCGTGATACGAAGGTTTCGTAGCCTCCGACAATCACCATCATGAGCAGATTCGAAATCATCACCACATCGATCAACCCAAGGACGATCAACATCATGTGCTGCTCCGACAGACTCGTCGCGCCCTCGATCAGGTGCCAGAGCTCCTTCAGGAACAGGACGACATAGACGCCCTGCGCCACGATCAGGCCGAGATAGAGGGGTACCTGAAGCCAGCGGGAGCTGAAGATCAATGCCGGGAGGATGCCGAGGCGGGGGGTGGAATTGGAGTCGGGAGTCGTCATGTCTTGGGCGAGTTTCCCCGCACCCGTGCCGGGGAGTTGAACCGGAAAAGGCGGGAGGATACTGCGGGGACTTAAGCGAGCAGAACCGCATTTTCAAGTGTCAGAGAATCAGGACCGCCGGGTGGCCGCTACGCGGATGGGGAAACACTTGTAAAGTCAGCAGACCGCCCTTAGTGGCTTGCTCATGCAACTGTCCGATCTCCTTCGCTGTCCATCCTGCCGGGGAACTCTCGATGACAAGGGGAGCAAAGACGGATCCTCCTGTCCTTCCTGTGGAACCGCCTACCCGATGCGGGATGGATTCTACCAGGACTTTGCTCCGGAGATCATTGCTCAGTCGGGATTCGGACAATGGGTTCTTGAGAGCCGGCCCGGGGTGGCGATCTATGAAAAATATCTCCGCGTGAGTTTTGTTCGCGTCATGGGTCAGAACTGGGACGGAGCCTTCACTCCCGCGCTCGAGGATGCCTATCTGGTGAGCCATGTCGCTCCGGTCGACGGCCCGGTTCTCGATCTGGCCTGCGGGGCGGGACGCTGGACGCGGACGCTTGTCGAGACCTTCGGGCCGGAGCGGGTCATCGGTCTGGACCTGAGTCACACCATGCTGGAGCGAACCCACCGTCTTCTGAACGAGTTGACCCTGTTGCGCGGCAATGCCACACAGCTTCCGTTTGCCGATGCCTCACTCGGTGCCGTGAATTGCTCGAACTCCCTCCAGCTCTTCCCTGATCCCGAAGCCGCCATCGCCGAAGTCGGCCGCTGCCTGAAACCCGGAGGCACCTTCACCTTTTTCACGTTCCGGAAAAGCACCTCTCCCGCCTACCGTCTTCTCCAGGGCCCCTGGGAAAAGATCACCCGCGTCCAGGCCTTCCATGAGGAAGACCTCCGCTCCTGGCTGACTAAGGCGGGCTTTCTGGTCACCGATTTCAGTGGCCCAAAACTCATCATCCAGGGAACCGCGGTGCGCGGGTGAGGGAGGAAAGGACTCAGTCCACCTCCAGGTGACCGGCCAGGCAATCAACAATGCGGCTCCATCCGCGGGCATGATTGTCGCGGCTTTCCACTGTTGCGAAGCGGGTGTGGGTGAGAACAAACTCGGTCTGATCGCCCCGCTCGATGAAATCGACCGTGATCTGAGAGGTGTTGCCCTCGACTTCGCCGAATTCCGTTCCGCTCCCGTCCTTCTCCCAATCCCAGGTGTAGACGAGGCGCTTCGGTGAGGTCACTTCCTTGAATTCCCCGACAGCAGTGCAAAAATCGCCGTCCGGCATTTTCATCTGTATGCGAAACTTGCCGCCGACCCGCACGTCCATGAAGGCATAGGGTATTTCCATGCCCGGCTCCGGCTGCATCCATTGCGGGATGTGTTCGGCCGAGATCCAGGTCGCAAAGACGAGTTCGGGTTTAGCCTTCAAAAGACGGCGCACCACGAGGGTCGCGTTGTCCGGTTTCTCCACTTCATTCACAATCATCGTTTTTCTCCTTGGTTTGTAGTTTTTCCAAATACTGTTCGAACTGATCGAGGTTCCCCTCCCAGAACTTCCGGTAGCGACTGATCCAGGCCAGGGCCTCCTCCATGGGACCGGCCTCGAGGGTCAGCGAGTGAACCCGCCCCCGGCGCTCCCGCTTCACCAGCCCCGCCTTTTCGAGCACGATCAAATGCTTCGAGACCGCCGCGAGGGACATCGCATGCGGCCCGGCGAGCGCGGTGACGCAGTCTTCACCTTCGGCCAGCTGGGCGAGGATCCGGCGTCGGGTCGGATCCGCAAGGGCTCCGAAGGTCCGGTCAAGCAAAGCGGAATCATATTCAACCATATGGTTGAATATTACAACAGAGCACGGAAATGCAAGCGGCTTTTCTCGCCGTGAGGACGGACACCCCCTCGTTCCAGCTCACTCGCCGCCCTGCTGGAGCCAGGCAGCGAGCCTCCTCCTCAGATCGGCCGCCGAGCCATCGGTGAACATGGGGCCATTCGCGACCGGAACCGGCTTTCCGCTCTGATGATCCAGCCAGACCTGATAGCTGGTAACCTGATGTTTCCCGGTGTCCGTTGTTTCCCCGATGATCCGGATCTCATGGATCTCTCCGATCTTCAAGGTCGAGATCTCCCCCCATGGAAGGAGACGACGACGGCGATGGATCGTCAGGGTGCCGCGCCTCCGGTCCGCTGTGATCGTGACGACCTGGATCGCAAACCAGCAGATCAACCCCCCTCCCACACAGGATCCGCCCAGGATGATCGCGGCGAGACGACCATCTTCTTCATAATGAAACGCCCCGCCCTCGCTGGAAAGAGCCTCGAGACTCTGCTTCGCGATCTCCCGTTTTTTCTCCCCGTCCGCCGAAACGAATGAGGTGTCGTAGACCTTGCCGCCACTCTCCACGACCACCTCGTAGGACGGGCTGAATTTTTCGCGCAGCACGATGGAGATTCCTGAAACGGAAGCAGCCTCAAGTACAAAACTTCCCGTGTCCCGCGGCAGAAGGGAATGCTTCTCATATCGCAGTCTCCCGTTCTCCACCGCGAAGACGATGTGGTCACCCATCGCCCGGATCACGATCAATCCGGCTCCGATGAAAATCAAACCGGCAACGAAAAGGATGAGAGCGCCAGGCCTCAGTTCGAGTTTCAGCTCCGAAGCGGTCTCCTTTTTGACAACGAGATTCATGGGGCAGAAAGCGCGAGTTCGACGGTTCAGGGCATCGCCTCAGCGGTCTTGATGGCGTGCTCAACGGCACCGGCAAGTTTCTTCGCCGCCGGAACTGAGAGGACAAAATCGCCCGACTCTTTCCCGGTGTCATTTGTCAGGATGACGCCGTGTTCGGCCTCGTAGCGTATCGTCCATTTGCCCATCCCCGGTTGATCATTGATCACCTCGGTCTTCCCGAGTTCCGCTCCCTGCCGCAGCCATCCGGCCAGCTTCCCGGCCTCGTCCGCCGAGAGATAGGCACTGCCCGGAGCAAAGGCCTGCGGCTTCGCCGGATCGGGAGTCAGGATGAGTGACACCATTACGCCCACTCCCGCCTCGGGCGATTTGCTGCCCATCACATAGGTGAATCCACGGACCGAACTCCCCTTGGGATAGACCGGCGAGGGATCACCGATGCGGGAGCTTCCGTCAATGATGGTCTCGAAGACGGTGGGATCAAAGGTCTCGTCCTCGGGATCCCACGCGAAGGCAAAAGGGGAAAACAAGCTGAACATGAGAATAAGAAAAATCGGCCTCATGAAGGAAAGGTAGAATCCCCGGAGCGGATTTCCAGAGTAAATACGACCGAGCGGCGGGGACCGTGATAAACGATGATCCTCACCGCTTCATTCGTGGCTTTCGCTTTCCCGGGCCGGGACCGGCCTTACCCGCTTGCCTTCGCTTTGCGATCCAATGTAGTCTGGAGAAACCCCATGAAGAAGACTGCTTTCCTCTCTCTTTCGTCCTGCCTCCTCCTCGCCGCCTCCTTTGCTGCGGAAGAGAGACCCAACATCCTCTTCCTCTTCAGCGACGACCAGTCCTACAAGACGGTCTCCTGCTATCCCGAGGCCCTCCCGGGAGTGAAGACACCCAACCTCGATGCCCTCGCCGCGAGCGGAGTGCGCTTCACCCACGCCTACCTGGGATCGTGGTGCATGCCCTCGCGCGCCTCGATCCTGACAGGACGACATCCGCACGCGATCGAGACGATGCGGCTCGAAGGGACCTACCCCGGCAGCACCTACAATCCCGAGGTCTGCCGCTTCTGGCCAGCCGTCTTCCGCGCCGAAGGATACCAGACCGCACAGATCGGGAAATGGCACACCGGCACCGACAGCGGCTGGGGGCGCGACTGGGATCACCAGATCGTGTGGAACCGTCCTCTCCACCCGGAGAACGCGGGCAATTACTTTTACGACCAGATCATTTACGAGGATGGCGTGAAACGGATCGAGCCGGGATACTCCACTGACAGATACTCCGACTGGGCGATCGATTACCTCAAAGGGAAAAAACGCGACGCGGACAAGCCCTGGTTCTTGTGGTTGTGTTATGGCGCGATCCACGGTCCCACGACCCCGGCGGAACGCCACGCCGGCAAACACCGGAACGACGAGGTGATTCGTCCGCTTGATCTCTTCGGTCCGAGACCGGGCAAGCCCTCGTTCCTCGAAGCAACCCAGGCGTGGGAGCGCGGCGAAAACGGCGTCGTGTATGCCGGGAAAAGCGGTGCCGCCTTCGGCGAAGAGGAGAACGAGCGGAAGCGCAGGACTTTCGAGGATTTCGTCCACCAGACGAACGACTGTGTCGAAGCCCTTGACGAGGGCATCGGGCGGGTTCTCGCCGCCCTGCAGGAAACCGGGCAGCTTGAGAACACCCTCATCGTTTTCACCGCCGACCAGGGCTTCGGCATGGGCGAGCACGGTTTCCGCATGAAGCTCGGCCCCTGGGACGCGACCTACCGCTCGCCCCTCATTGTCTCCATGCCCTCGCGCTTTCCCCGGGGCAAGGTCTGCCGTCAGCCTGTCCACGGGGTCGATCTCGTCCGCACCTTCCATACCCTTGCCGGGATTGACGAGGCCTGGGAGATGCACGGGCACGATCTCACCCCCGTCCTGACGAATCCCGCCCTCGCCGACGGAGAGATCCGGCCCTGCTTTTACGAACACACCGGTCACGAATACGGCAGCGATGTGGAGAAAACCCTGCGGGATCATCCCGAGGACGCCGTCCACAATGACGTCCCCTTCTACATCGCGATGAATGATGGTCGCTGGAAATACATCCGCTACCTCAAGGCCGGGGAAACCGAGGAACTCTACGACCTGACCTCCGATCCCGAAGAACTGACCAATCTCGCTGACGAACCCTCACAAACCGATAATCTCAAGCGCCTCCGCACTCTCGCCCGGGAGGAAGCCCGCCGCACCGGGGCCGGATTCGCCGACGAGATGCCCGGGACGCGGCAGATGGCGGAAGGGCGTTAAGAGTTACCCTCACTGAATCTCCACCGCCCGGCCCACCGCTGCCTCGTAGGTGAGGTGAAGCAGGTAGGTCTGACGGGCCGCCAGTTTCTGGCCGAACTGGGCGAGGAGGTAGAGCCCGATAAGCACCCCTGACAAAACACTCAAGGCGATCAGGCCCCAGGCCTTCACCCCGACGACCCATTGAGAGATCCCGAGGAGCCCGGCGAACATCGCGAGGGATCCGAAGAGGAGGTAACCGTAGAGGAAGATCGTCCAAACATTCGCGTTCGGGCCATAGATTCCGTGGATCACGGTTTTGCCCTCGCCCCCGGAGTCGAGACTGAGATTGAGCAGGGGCGACCAGAAATGCTGGTCCTCTTCGGGAATGCGCAGGGTCACATAGCCGGGAAAATTCTTCACCTCGACGCGGCTGCCCGGAGGTCGCTCATCCCCTCCCGCAATATAGTCGACGATACGCGCCCGCACCTGATCGGGCTCCAGATCAAAGCGTTGGGAAAAGCGGGGCCGGATGCGGAAACTGCTCATGGCATATCCCGGGGTTCGTGTTTGGGGATCACGGGGGAGTTTCTTGAGTGAACCATCGTCAGGATGATCCAATCCGGCCCGCCCGGTCAAGAACGGATTAGGATGAGATACCGGACACTCACAATCCCCGGCGAGGTGAGGTGGACCACCTTGCCAAGGCTGGAAACGGCCCTTGTCTCTGTTTCAATCCGGGTTCGCGTGGTCCTCGCGAACGAGCGCCAACTCAGTTTCATAACCCGCACATTTGGTAGACCGGACCGGTCAGGGCACTCTCCTACGCCGATCGATCAGATATTGTCGCGTGAAACTGGAGGATTCATGCTTGTTTATATTTTCATACAATGCCCAGATATTGGATTGGCAGTTGCTAGCGCAACGCAATAAATTTCTGATAGACTTGTCGCTCGGACGCAGTCGAATCCTATTTCATTGAAATCGATTAAGTTTCTATGTTCCATTTATTCTTTAGCAATCGTTCCGTTGATCAATCGAATGTTGATCGACTCAAGTCGCGACTTCAAAACCTTCTTCCAAATTTGCCTTTTGACGATGTCTCATCGGTCGTCCCATTCGATGAAGACTGGAAGACTCCTGCCCGATCATTACTCGATACATGCGATGCCTTAATCTGCGTCGTTGGCCCTGAGACCCATTTAAGTGAGCCCGTTGAATGGGAAATCCGTGTTGCACACGAACTCAAAAAACCTCTAATTGTAACACGTTCATCGTCCGAATTTCCTGCGCCGCCTTGTTGCGAAGAGCTAAAGATTCCCATTGTGGAGTGGGATGTATCGGCTCTTGCAGGGCAAATTGCAGAACTCCTTGTTCCGCGAGCACTTTTTCTCCGTCACAATTGGAATGATGGACCTCCGAACCAGGCACTGATATGGAATCAATACAGCCTCATGGTTTCGAGCTCAGAGTCACTGGTCGCAAGGCGCCAAACCGTGAACGCTCTCTATGTATCAGCACTCGCCGCACTGCTTGCGGGCATTGGTCTGGTCATCTCATCGTTTGATAAAATCGGACATCTCAGCGCATCAACGGGCACATTCCTGTTGTCCTTCCTCGGTCTCGCCCTCGGATTTAACTGGAGAAGGACAGTAATTTCGTACGGCACTTTGAATCGGGCCAAATTCAAAATAATCAGCGCACTCGAAGACCACATGCCAGCGCAACTCTTTGACGCGGAATGGCGGGTTTTGGAAGCACGAAGATATAGGTCCACGACGGACACTGAAAAACAGACTGCGTTCTTCTTTAGCATGCTTTTCCTATCGATTGCGCTCGTTTCGATGGGGGTTGCAATTGGACAACTTTTAAGACTGGAATGGCCCTAGACGCCTCAATAGGGCCGGTCCTAATCTTTCCCGACCTTCTCAAACTGCCTCTGGATAAACTCAAGTCGGTTCTCCAGTTCACCGCCTCCGTGCCTAACCAGAGACCTACCGTCCGGGCCCTGATACACCACGACACATTCGATCCCGAGGGGGTCCATTTTTTCCTTGAGCTTGATTCCGAAACGCGGGTGATGGACCACGAAGCCCAGCTCAGTTTTAGGATCGGCGTCACGGTCGGGATAACCATAGGTAAGCATCGCCGGAGGATCATCCGCGGTCAGATGGGTGATCGCGGCCATTTCCGCGTAGAGGCGGTAGGCTTTTTCGGAATCGATTTCGTCGCGGGTGATGCCATAGAAGGGCAGGAAAAATCCATGCAGCTCCAGATTCGGCCTCGGAATGCCGAAGGCCTCGACAAAGCGGGGATCGTAGGAGCACTGGCCTGCATCCACCGACAAACAGGTGAGCCGCGTCGATTCGCGGGAAACCGGATCACTGCTCGAGGGATCGGCGAGATCATCATGAAAGGCGAGCCACATCGACGTGCCGGCACCGGCCGATCCACCGGTGGAGGCGATCCGCTCTTTGTCGAGATTCCATTCTTTCGCGTGGGAGCGAAGCATCTGAATGGCCCGTCCACAATCGAGGTAAGCGGCCGGAGCGGGAGCGGTGCTGGAGAAGCGGTAATTCACGGCTGCGACTGACCAGCCCATGCGCCGGTAACCCTCGAGCGATCCCGCGCCCACGGAGCGTTTGTCGCCGCCACTGAAACCGCCCCCGTGGATGTAAACGATGAGCGGCGTCGGTTTGTCGGACGGGGCGAGCCAGAGGTCGAACACGTTTCTTTCGTGCGGCCCGTACTTTACATTCTCATGATCAGCCGGCGGCAGCGGGGGCGGATCCCGGCGGGGAGCAGAGGGCTGCTGGGTCAGCGCGGTGCCGGCCATCAAGATAAGGCAGGCGCCGAAGAGGCGGGGGTTGATCGATTTCATGGGTCACGGGGGTTGTAGGCACTATCCTACTCAACGCAGGTCCGGAGACGCCAGACTGAAATACCGGCACGATCTCGCTTCTTCCTTCTTGTCGGCCCGGTTCACCCGGTCGCCTCAGGCGCCCCGCTTCCGCAGAAGCCGGTCGACGCTCCAGTCGCCCCCTCCCGCGACCGAGAGATAGAGGAAGAGAAAACAATAGACCACCGCCAGTTCGCCGCCGTTGACCATCGGCCAGAAGCCCTGAGGAGCGTGGGCGATGAAGTAGGCGCAGGCGAGCAGCCCCGAAACCAGAAAAGCCACGGGACGGGTAAAGAGTCCGATGACGAGGAGAAAGGACCCCACCAACTCGATGATGCCCGCCACTCCCATCTGAGAGAAGAGGACAAACTCGAAACTCGCCGGGACCGGGAAATCGAGCACCTTCTGGCCACCGTGCTGCATCAGCAGCAGCGCCGCTACGATACGCAGGATCGAAAGGAGGCGTCCGCTCCACACCTTGAAAAAATTTTCCAGCTTCATAACAACTTGAGGTGGGGATATCAGTCTTTGACAATATCTGATGACTTCGCGGGACGGCAAGCCTGACGATACCCGGCGGCGGTAGGGATTTCCCCCATATCCTCTCTGCATTTCAGGTCCTATTCTGAAACACATGAAACGATTACTGTGCACCTCTCTATTGGTTCTTGTCGGGTTCACCACCTCCAGTTGCAGCACCCGGAGTAGTGTCGGAGTAGGGGCCGGTATCGGTGCGGACTCACACTCCTCTCATTCCTCCAGCCGTCATCGATCCGGCGCCAGGCTCGGAGCAAACGCGGGCGCTTCGCTGCGACTCTAACGGACCAGGGGATCGGATTTCCCCCCTGCCCTTGATTTCAAGAAGACCCGGCCCTCGAAGTGATTTCGACCACGGATTTTCACTGATTTACACGAATTCAGACTCGGACAGGGTATCGCTATTTGCTATCGCTGTTCACGAGAAGAATTCGGGAAACGAGCATGACCGCGAAGCGATTCGTGTGAATTCGTGCCCATTCGTGCTCCAAAACTCCCCCGCCAGAATACACGGCTCTCGAAGTGATTCTGACTACCAGCGGCAGCTCGCCATCGTCGGAATGCAGGTACCGAAGAACTAACTCATCTCCCCGCGCTCGCGGAAGCGTTTGATCACCCAAAAGGCAGCGAGGGCAAATAACGTGACCACGATCTCCGGCACGATCTTCGCCGCCAGATCCCAGCCCTTTTTCTGCAACTGCACCATGCAGGCAACCACGGCGAAGTTGGTCAGGGAATGGGCCATCATCGCGAGGGCGAGCCAGCCGCGGTGTCCGCGAAAGGATTGCAGCACCATCACGCTGAGGGCGAGATGCACCGTCATCGATCCGACTCTCTCCCACAGGGCCAGGAGCGGTTCCCAACCCTGAAGCCCGTCAAACTGCTTCAGGGCGGAGGCGGCCGCCTCGGGAGGAATCCGCAGCAGGGCCGGATCGACCCACTGCAGCAGCAGGTAGTTGGCAAGACCCGACAGTTGCAACAAGGCCACCCCCAGTGCCTCGATGCCGCCGTGTCCCGCGCCGAACATGAGCGCATTTTTCCAGACACGGTCCTCTGCTTTGAAGAGGGTGCGATAACCGATCCATCGCCCGCCCTCCTCGAACACCCCGGCCGTCACACAGAGGAATACGATCCAGGTCCACTGGTTGAGAGGATCCTTGACCCACTCCCGGAAGACATCGAGCTGCGGCAGGGCGAGGACCCACGGCAGGCGCAGCACTCCCTGGAAAACTACAAACACCAGCATCCCGAAGGCCCACCACTTCAAGGAAGCGCCGAAGCGGGTGTGCAAAAACAAGCCCAGCCAGATGACGAGGGCGACGATCCCGAGGCAGGAAATCGCGAATGAGACCACGAGGAGGATATTCATGTAAGCGGGGTGAACCGGGTTCGGGATCTCAGGCTACAAATCGAGCATAGCAAGCAGCTCCTCAACGGACATCTGGTGATGAGCTACGACGGGTTTCAAGATACCACCCGCCAAGGTCCCGGCTTTGAGCGGGCGATGATTGGGAATCGTGACGTGGTGTGTGCCACCTAAGGTGGGTGAGACGAATATGAGAACCGTCCTGATGGATACGCTCGTAACCGAGCACCCGAAGAGCGCGGACGAGGTCGGAACCGTTGATGTCCCGGGGAATTCTCAAACCACGAGCGCTTCGTCGCGCACAAAGTGCAGATGGATGATCTTCGGCATGGGACCAGGTTCCCCGTCACCGAAATGACATCGAACCGCATCGCGCACCATCTCACGAATCTCCTCGACTGTATCACCCTGCGTCGCAATGGAGTGGCCAAGTGCAGTCGCTACAAAGCCACCTTCCAATTCGTCCTCGCGAACTTCGAAAATGATCTCGCTCATCACTGAACTATCTCACATGGATTGGCGAATGGGCAAGACTCAAAATGGAACGGGGTACGGCCTGTGGTGGGAAAGCAAATGCGCGCGGCCACGTCAACCCAAACAGCCGTGCGGGACGCGCGGCCCTACCTCCAACTCACCCGCAACATTGCCCACCAGGTAGCCCTGACCGGCCCGGTCGGGGGTTGGGCGTTCAGGGACAAGTTAGCGCAATTGGAGCATGGCACGACGCTCGCGAATCGGCGGACAGGAGTGTCCGCGCTCCTTTGGCTCTTTCTTGGCGCTCGCGGGGTAACCGAAAACCGACTACTGCACCGGCTCGAACTCAAAGAGCTGGGTCTCGGTGTTCTGGAAGGTGTTTTGGACAATTGGCGCCTTGCGCTCCGTGGACTCATCGGCCACATCGATCACCATGTCGCTGTGCCGCGCCTTGAGCGCAAAATAGGTGCCGTGGGGCACCAGCGTCCAGCGCTGGTTCTTTCCTTTCACGTCCGCCTCCCATTGGATGATGGGGGCTCCTACCTCCATCGAGGCACTCTGGACGTTGAGGGCCTGGCCGTTCTGGCGATTGATGATTTTGAAGAAGGCCCCCTGCTTCACGAACGACCATTGCTGGCGATCATCCTGGCCGAGCGCTCTTTGCACTATTTGCGCCCCGACGACGGTTTTGGCGTCATCCCCGAGCGCCAGATACTTTTTGGTGCCCACGTTCTTGATCCGGTAAAACTGGCCCTCCACCACCTGGGCCATCGCCCCCTGACTCGAGCAGAAAAAGCATACCAACAACATGGCCAGGAGAAAGTATCGAGCCGATTTCACTCTCGGAAAGATTGCCTCGTCTTGCCGGGTATCGGCGGGGGCGGGGAGGGATACCTCGTGCCCGATGGTGATTTCTGCTGATGGGATGCTGATGCTCATTTCCTGGGGAATGGTTGATTGAAGGGAAACTCGATCCTCCTGCCTTTGGCTCGCGGCGAAAGCGGGGCGAGGGTCAGGAGTGGATTCACGGCACTATGGGTTGATTTGGCAAAATGAGTCAACGCCTAACCGCTCTCCGCCGAAATCTCCCGCTACATCCCGTCGGCGTTGACACTTCGCGCCCGGCTTTCGCCAGAGCCGGAGCGCCAGAGTTGAAAAACGAAACTCCCGCTACGCTTGACATACCCTGGGGACCTCTCTAGCCTGAGGACCGAGGAGAGGAATCTGGACATCCCGGCCGTTTTGAATCCACTCCGTGAACTTCATCAGAAAACGAATCCATGACCACCTTGTTGCTCCTCACCACCCTGGCAATCGCCTCGTCCTCTCCCGTGTCGAACTTCGCTTCGGCGGCCAATGATTCCGCAGTCCCGGCGGCCGTTACCTTCAACGCGGCCAACCACACCGTCACCGGCACCGGCACCTCACAGGAGGAGGCCATCGAGAATGCCATGGATCTGGCCGAAAGAACCATCGGCGGCGATTTAAGGGTCGTGTCCCAATCTTTCCGCAAGGACCAGGACAAGTGGATCTGCACCCTGGTGGTTGCATTGAAGTGATACCGTCGCCGGGGGCGGTCGGGCGAGGGAGTGGGACAGACCGCTTCTCGAGAGTCGTTTCGTGAAACATGCGGAGGTCTTCCGAAGCTCCTCGACAACTCGCGGCTCATTGATTCCCTGCCGAAACAGCCCGGTTGCTTCGGCCTTGCCCTGCTGAGAAATCCAAGCGCCGGGCTTAGAAAGACAACTGCATGGAAACGTGTCCTCGGGAGTCCTCCCCAAAGGCTCCGACCTCGCTCAATTGCCAGCCGTAATCAAAATTGATGCTGAGGTTCTGTTGGACATTGTAGCGCAACCCCACTCCGCAGCTTTGAAGGGTGCGGTAGTCTTCCTCACCGGGCAGGGGATCCACAGAGCCACCGACACCGAGATCGTAGAAGGCGATTAAACGGATCTGATCCTGAAGCGATAAGTTTTTTCCCGGGACGATGACTTCATCAGAGTTCGATTCGGAAACCGGATTGGCCTTGGAACCGAAGAGATTCAGGAGACCCACAGGAGGAGTGGCGACCTCGGTCCGGACCACCGCACCGCGATCAGCATACAGATCGGACGAGCCGAAGCCCCGCACTGCGGTAGCACCCCCCATGACGAGCTGCTCCGTGCCCAGAAGATTGGTGGAGGCAATCTGTCCGGTCAATCCCACGTTGAGGTCGAACCCTGCGCCGAGCGGCTGATGGCGATTCAGGAAGAGAACTCCGTAGGCAAAATTCGGATCGGCCCCGACGCGGTTCGCGTTAAAATCCGCATCACTGCTATGACTGGTGATGCCTTCCGGCGCCCAATAGACGGCAGCCTGCAGTGAGGTTTCGCCGAGTCTATCACGGAGGCTGGCCCGGTAACCAACGGAAAAGGCCATGAAATCCGTCAGGAAATCCGATACCGCTGCCTGGGAGAAATTGAGCGCATTTTCAGACTGTTTAAAGTCGAGGCCCAGAATCAGGAAATGGCGAAGAGATTCCATCGAATCGAGTTCGATCTCATACTTCGCCCCGAGCGCTGCCGTAGAACCTTCCTGATCGAAGGGAGCAGGCAGGTCGCTGGTGACGGAGGAATAGGCACCGCTGAGAATCAGGCTATGGTGCCAGGGGTAGTCGATGATGTAGGAGGCGGAGTGCCCGATGAGGTTGTCAAAATCGGGATCCGCTGTGAGCTGGTAATTAAAGAGGTGCCCGAGGCCGAAGACATTTCCATAGTTGAGGCCGTATTCGACCCGCTCGAAGTCAGTCGACTGCGAACCGTTGTCATTGTACCCGGTATAGACGCGAAGGGGAAATCGATCCTGAACGCTGATCTCGAAGTTCGTCGTGCCGTAGTCTCCCCCCTCCGAGGCGAGGGCTTCGGCGTGTCGGAAACCATTGCGATTGATCCAGGCCAACCCGGACTCGAGTTCCCGAATGTTGATCGAATCGCCTTCATCGATCATGATGGGCTCGCGGAAAAGGTGGGAGGCGAAGTAACGGTTGCCGGTTACCTCCATTTCCCCCAGTTTGCTTTCGATCACGAGATACTGGACCGTCCCCGACGTGATGTCCTGAGGAGGGAGAACGATCGACGCAAAAGGGTAGTCGGTTTTCGAAAGATAGGTGGAAACAGTGGTGCGGATCAACTCCAGGGTGTGGAGTGAGGCAGGGCGATCGAGGAAGGTTCGCAGTTTGGCGACCAAGACCTCATCTTCAAGCCGGGGAACGGCGGAGAAGTCCAGACCCGGGACCGACGATCCCGATTCTAGAACGGCCGATGGAGCATCAACAAAAACAAGGCCCTTGAGTTCGGGCAGGATGACATCGCCGTTGTCGTGACCGGAGGCCTCAACCGGATCGGCCGGCTTCTTAACCACCGGGCCGCCGGCAGGGGCGACAGGGGGCAGGTCGGGCTCAAGGAACCTGGAATCCTGAGCGCTCAACATTGAAGAGACGAGCGATAGCATCGTCAACCGGCGGAGGAGGGGATACATGAGGAAATGCAGAGGTGAACGGGTTGGGCTACGGTCTGTTTGTGATGACCTCCAACCCGTTGATCAACAGATTACCGTTGGGCAGGGTGGTGATGTCGGAGGTGCCGGACAAGCCCTCCGCGAAAAGAGCCGGGCTGATGCCAAACTGGTAGTTCAACATTTCCTGCAGAAAAGCCTCTTCCGTTTCGCTCCCGAGGTAATCGTTAAAGTCGAATCCCTCCCGGGCGCTCACGAGGGCTTCTTTCATCGCCTTCTCCAGTTCCACGATTTTGCCGACTTCGATTGACTGCATCACAATAGCCATGATCGCGACCACAATAATAACGACAGGGCCCGCCACGGCTCCGGCCGTGATTTTTGTCGCGATGGCACCCCCGGCGGCGGCACTGCTTGCCCCGCCCGTGGCCGCGCTGGCCGCGCCGGTGACAACCGATTGAGCGGCCATAGCGGCGTTGCCCAGGGCAACGCCGTTGGCTGCCGCAACTACTGAGGTTGCTCCCGAAATGGCAAAGGGCAATCCTCCGACAAATCCGGCGCTGATGGATACTCCCCAACGTTCCCCTGCGGACAGTTGAGCCTGGTTTCCATCGCTTAAAATGCCAACAATCGTCCCCGCTTCATAACCCTTCCCGATGGGGTCTAACAGAACACTGAAGCTGTTGAGGTGCGATTCGAATCGGTCAACCTTGTACTGCTCGTATTCCGCGATGGTCTTCTCCGCCATCTCAAGCTGGAGACCCCCCATCTTCGACGCAATATGATTCAAAAAAGCCACCTCCGTCGGGGTGCGGTTGGTGGACTTGATGAGTCCCATCGTTGTCGCCGTCAACTGGCCCGCCAATAGAAACCTGGCCTCCTCATTCGTGGCCAGTGAGGCGAGGAAGAGCGCCATATCCGCCTGGGTGGCATTGGGCCCGAGGAGGGCGGCGAGCGCGTTGAAGACAATGGGGAAGAAGTCCGCGCCGGCATTACCGGGAGTAGGCAGTCCGACGAGCTGGAGGATGATCGCTTCGGCTTTGAGGCGGGCGTCTCTTTGGGCGACCGTTTCACCGGCGGGATTGAGAGTACCGGGATGAGCCGTGGGGGACGTGGAGGAAGAGGGAGGACGGGAGATTAAACTGGTGTCAACAGGCAACTCAAGTATCGGGTTGAGCGACTCCTCTCCATCGCCCGTGAACCCGCCCGCGACATCCGCGCTGACAAAGCGAGGGTCACTTGAGGCAAAAATCAGGGCATTGGGGCCATCCGCAAGGGAAACAGGGAGGGCACCCGGGGTTTGAATCGGGGCGGTACTGTAAGCCTCCACCGTGGGGGTGAGTCCGCCAAGCTTCACGGACGCGGGAGTCGGGGCATAAATGATCCACCGCCCGTCCCCGAATTGTCCGGCCTGCAGTGCCAGGTGGCTGCCCAGAGACCGGTTGTTAATGAAACCACCGCTGGTGGAGATGATGATATTGCCTTCGGCTGTGGTGATGAGACCCTGCGCACCGATGGTTGTGGTGCTGCCGCTGCGTAAAAATATATCGGAACCGGTACCGTCGGTATTCAGACCATCGTTGATCGTGATTGCCCGACCAGCCCGCAGATCGAGGTTGCCGGCCGAGCTGACCTGATCGTTGAAAGTGAGATCGCGATCCGCGCTTAGATTAAAATTGATCGGGTCAAAAGTAGACAGTCGATCCCGCACCGTCAAATCCCCGAAACTGGAGACAAAGATGTTAGTGGCACTGGATAAGCGCAGGGTATCGACGTCGATCTGGCTGGTGATCGGATCGCCGAAGAGGACTTCATCGCCGGGTCCCAAATCAGCGACATCCCCGATGGTCGTGTCGGCCCTGACGGAGGCATTGATGGTGGCGGCGGTAGTCGCCCCCCGGTAATCGAGCGCGCCACCGGCACTGAGGTTGACGGTGCCTCCCGGAGTGTTCAAGGTACCGAAGACACGCGTGTGATTGAGGCTGCTGAGGGAGATCGAACTGCGGCTGCCGCCTCCGGTGCTCAGGCTGCCTTCAGTGGCGACGATGGTTTCGGCGGGACGGGTGTTGCCGGATCCCACTGTCGAGATCTGTCCGCCACTGTTGTCGCTGTCACGGGCGCTGAGATTCCCGCCGACCTCGACATTGCCATTGTTGGCCGTGAGAAGAATACGCCCGTTGCGAGTTGTCGTGCCCTGAGCGGCGACGGTTCCGCGGGCGCTCACGGCGAGGGCGTAGACATTGCCACCGGCGGCTTTGAGTTCCGCTTGAGCCGCATTGATGACGCCCGTCTGGTTGACGCCCAGCCCGCCCTCGGTGATCCCCGACACGACACGAAGAACCTCGTTGCCCCCGGGAGTGTAGACGATCTGTCTGCCGGCAGCGAGTCCCGCGACGCCGTTCGGAGCACTGAGGTTGCCGGAGTTGGTGATTCGCTGGCCCACGAGGATGATGTCACCGGAGGAAGCGGAGATGGAAGATCCGAATCGGACATCAATCCCGGCTGAGCCATTCCCGTCGAGAGTGTAGGCTCCACCGTCGAGAAAGTCAGCATCGGTCATATCGCGGGTGGAGGCCAGAAAACCCGCGGTATTGATGATTCCGGAGTTGCTCACGATCACGCCATTCGGATTGATGAGGAAGAGCCGCCCGTTGCTGTTGAGGTTACCGGCGATGGTCGAAGCGACCGCACCGGTCACCCGGTTGAGCGTGGCACCACTGGCGTCGGGAAGATTGAAGTTGGTCGTCTCTCCGGCGTTGATGGAGAAATCATTCCAGTTAATGATCGCGTTGGTGCTGAGCTGGTTCACCGTAAGAGTGTTACCAGCCGAAGAAAAATTGACCGTGCCCGTGATGGGAGCCGCACCCGTCGGATTGGCCCAGAGGAGACTCATTCCCGCCGAGGAAAAGAACAACAGAACGATGCAGAATAACGCGGTGACACGGCGGAAGAGATCCTGCTTCATCCGTGAAAAGAATGGCTCATCGCGGAAAAGTCAAGTAACCGATAGGAAGCAACGCGAGATACAGGACCGCCTCCCCTTTGTCCCAAATGGAACAAAATCAATCGCTTGCGACTGCCGCTTTAAGTACGTTCAGACGCGGCAGAAGATTTTCCTTTGGGCCTCTCTCGTTGCTGCCACGTCGAAGTGCTCGTTCGTGATTCGGGTGAGCTGGTTGTTTTGTTGTTAAGTTAGGATCGAGGCGCGGAGGAAATTGATTATTCAAGGCTCGGAACTTCCGGTTTCATTCTCCCGGCGTTGAGGTTTCGCACCGGCACGGCGTTGTTCTTTTCCGGGGCAGGTGATGGGTCGACTACCACCTTACTTGTTGAGTGCCGGAATCTAAACTTTCAATGATCCACCTCTTCGATCCTCCCCGACGGCCACTGTTCGCTATCGGCCGCACCCCACAGGTGGCCGTCGTCGAACAGCGTCACCTCCATCGGATACCACCCGGTCTCGAGCTCCCCGCCCTGCCATTTTCCGGCCTCGAAATGTTCAAGACGGAGACGCAGTTCGCGGGCGAGGGCGGCGTAGGCAGAGTCCTTGTCGGCATAGACGAGGAAAGCCGAGTTCGTCCTCCTGTTGGGGACATTCGCCATCCCAGCGGTTGTTCCGATAGAGGCATCAACCCTGGACTCGCTGGCCCGGAGGCGCCGGGGAGAGGCGTTCGATTTTCAGGTTGCCCGCCATGAGATTCACGATGATCGAAAAGCCTCAATCCAGCTCCGCGAGAATTGCCTCCAGACCCCGTAGCCGGTAGCGGCGGCAGGTCGCGCGGATGACATCGAGATCCGCTTCTGGATTGCGACGCAAGAGCTCGACTATGTCCGCCTTCGATCCCAGCCCTCCTGCGTAGAGCTTTAAGGCGACGAGCTGCGCCAGGGGCACGAGACGCAGCCCGCTTCCCGGCCGGATCGGGACCACCTCGCCGGCAAGGGCATCACGAATCGCCGCGGGAAAACGGTCCGCGAAGCTCACCACCTGCACGAGACCGAAGTCGCCCCGGATGTCGATGACCCCACCGAGCGGGTCGTTGCCGTCGGGCTCGTGAAGTTCGGCCTGGAATCCGTCCGTATTCAAGGCTGCGGTCAATGTGCGCATCTTGGACAAATCCGCATCGACCCCGAGATCGATGTCCTCGGTGTGGCGCACGTAGCGATGGGCCGCCAGAGCGACCGCGCCGATCACCACAGCCGAAACACCGTGGTCGGAGAGCAGGGAAACGACCCGCTCAGCGGCCCGTAGATTACCTTCTGCTTCGGGGTGGGCGGATGGGGGCATCGGGAGTCGGGCTTTGGGGTGGATGCGCCGGCGCGAGCCACGCAAATCGTTCCGGGAGAGACAGCGCCGCCTTGACCCGTTCTTCGATCGTCATCGCCTCGATCCGCGCCATTTCCGCCCGCAGAGCCGCATCAGCCGAAGCACTGCGTCGGCGGGGAGCGATGGGCTTGGCGTCGGACATGCCCTAGTTTGAGTCAGGCCCGGCGATCCGGCAAGCGGGGAGTTGGGGTGAGGGTAGACAGGAGGCTTTCGTTCCTCGACGTTCATTTCGGGGAAAATTGGGAAATGGTCGGGTGACTGCGGGCGCGGAGATTCAAGATCTTTTGACCGGCCCTGGACTCCGCCAAGCCAGGGTAGCCCCCGACCGGCCCGGTCGGGGGCGGTGTTTAACGGCCTTCCGCCTCCGGTGGCGACATCGACGTCCCCACGACCGCCCTCACTTCCGTTCTTTCATCCCGAGCCATTTGCCGCGCTCCTCTGGAGCCATCTTTTCGATGGAGTAGCGAAGCATGACGCGCGGCATGACGGCCGCGTGCTCTTGCAGAAAAACGCGGAGGACATCGAGGTCCCGTTTCCCGGCTTCCCGCAGCATCCAGCCGACCGCTTTTTGAATGAGATCGTGAGGATGATCGATGAAGGTTTCGGCGAGCCAGAGGATTTCCGCAAACTCCGCACGCCGGATCAGGGGAAAGCAGGCCACGACCGCGACGCGTTGCCGCCACCAGTCCGTCGAGTCGGCAAGAGGTTCAAGGATGGAAAGTCGTTCGGCCGCCGGAAGAGCGACGAGCCATTCGCCGAGAATTTTATGAGCGGAAACATCGACGAGGTCCCAGTAGTTCACCGCGTCGAGGTGGGCGAGATAGAAGTCCTTCAGCCTCCTCTTTTCGTCCACGTCGCGTGACTTCGTGAACCGGTTCACGAGGATGATCAAGGCAGTCAGTCGAAACTCGTGGGTTGTTTCCGCAAGGAGCCTTTCCAGTTCAGGGAGGGGCAGGTCGCGAAAGGCCTGCGCCACCAGACGCTGCTCAGGGACGGTCACCCCGAGAAAGAGATCGCCCTCGCTTCGATTCTCTGGATCGCTTTTGAAGAAGCGCGGAAAGAATTCAGCCTTCTCGCGATTCGAGAGTCTCCGCAGGCTTTCGCGAACGGCGGCGGTGGTTGCTGGTTGAGTTTCTCCGGTCGTCTTTGCCTTCATCGCATTCAAATTGGCTCCTTCGGCACGATTCGACTCTCACCTTTCAGATGGATCGTCGCGATGAAAAAATGGGGATTTGAGGGACAGATACAAAATGGGTTTCGCGCGTCTATGGCGGGAATCAGCGGGAGGCCGGTGGAATGATTCAGGATTCCGGGACCAGCGCTGCGTGAGAAAAATGGAACCATTTCCTTCCCTACCGGTATCATCACCGAACAACGAATGAGCGAAGACGAAGAACTCCAGATCATCCGCCGTATTGTCGACGGAGAGATCGACGCCTTTGAAAACCTTGTTCTTCATTACCAGGATCGCCTGCTCCGTATGATTGCCACTCTCTTGAATGACCAACGACGCCACGCCGAAGACCTCACCCAGATCGTGTTCGTGGAAGCCTTTCGCCGTCTCAAGGATTTCGATCCGGCAAGAAGCCGATTCTCCACCTGGCTTTTCATGATCGCCCGCAGCCGCTCTCTCAATGCCCTCAAGAAGAAGGTCCCGACTCTTTTTGCCGAACCTCCCGAGCAATACACCGACACCGCCGAACCCGAACACCGGGAGCGCCTGAGAACCCTCGACCAGGCCCTTCATCAACTCCCCGGAAAGCAAAAGCGCGCCTTCACTCTCGTCGCTCTCGAAGGCCTCTCCTACGGCGAAGCCGCCCAGATCGAATCCACCACCGTCGGCACCATCAAGTCCCGCGTCAGCCGCGCCCGTGAATTTCTCAAAACCAGCCTCAACCACCACTGATCCATGCCCACGTCATCCGATCACGAACTCGACCTCTGGATTGCCGCGCGGAAGCAAGACCTGTCCGCGCACCTCGCCCCCTCGGTCATGGGGAAAATTCAGAAAGCCTCCCAGCCCATCGTCCATCCATTACCCGGAGCAGAGCGCCCCTCCCGGCTCCTCGCGGCCGCCTGCCTTGCCGCCGGCATCGGAAAACTCAGCCTCATTGTTCACCTCGTCTTCTAAACCCAAAAACCATGAACACCGACTCTTCAAACGAACTCGCCCTTGGCCCCGTCAGCAAACGGAAGGCCTCCACCGCCATCAACCTTTCGCTCTTCCTCCCGGGCCTCGGACAGGTTTACTGCGGTGCCCTTGGTCGCGGCCTTCTTCACCTCTGTGTAATCACGGCTCTCATCGCCGTAGTCATATTCCTCCTCGCGACCCAGTCCGCCCCACCGAAGACTATCTTCATCACTTTCGCCATTCTCACCATCATCCCAACTGCCTACTCTGCATGGGACGCTCGTCGAATGGCGCTCGCCAGCCGCGAAGACTATCGCCTCAAAGACTACAATCGTGTCTCCGTCTATGTCGCCCTCATCTTCCTCACGCTACCCCTCCTCACCGGCCTCGCCTTCTCCGTTCGCGAAAACTTTCTCCACATCTTCGCCATGACCGGCAGCTCAATGAGCCCCACGTTCGACGAAGGCGAAAGAGCCTTCGTCCGCAAGGACAGCTACCGCGACCGCGAACCGGAGCACAACGACCTCGTCGCCTTTCTCAACCCCGGCAATCGCCGGCAGACGTGGCTGAAGCGGGTCATCGCCCTGCCCGGGGATACCTTGGAAATCAAGGAAGGCATCGTCCACCTCAACGGAGCAGCCATCCAGGAAGTCAGCGGCGTTCAACCCGACAAAACCAACCTTCCGCCGATCACCATTCCCGATCACCACTGCTACGTCCTCGGCGACAACCGGGCCAACTCACGAGACAGCCGCCACATCGGGCCCGTCCCCATGATCGCCCTGGTAGGGAAGGCGGTATTCAAGGAATAGCGGCAGATCGGATTCCCAGGAGCAAAACGCTCGTCGGGTGTGCTCACCGAGTCAGGGAGCGAGGGTGGCTCATGCAGTCTTAGGTTCTTCAAGCCGGGGTCGGGGGGATTTGGAAACTCAAGAACTTTTGACTGACTCAGTGCCTGCGCGATTCCCTCACTTTTTCTGGGGCTTTGCGCGTGAAGCCTCTACTTCAGAGCCGTCGGGTGACTTAACGCGCAACGACGTTAGTCCCTGAAGTAACACATCTGAGATTGCAGTCGGATGAATATCAGATTCGGACATCGAGGAATTTATGAACAAGTTCCTTGAGAGTTCCCGGAGAAGGTCGGTCGGAATCTCCGCCTTATTCTCCTGAGCATCGCGAACCGCCTCAAGAAGCCATCCGGAGCGGCCGATGTCGATTAGCCGGGTTCGGTTTCTGAACTCCTCTTCCGAATGTTGCTTGGCCCAAGCGGAGGACCACCGAATGAAGTAAATCATAAATGTCGTGAACGCCGCTAGCGGAAAGAGGGATTTTGAAGCGAGCGCGACCCAGTGCCACCACTGGAGCTTCGCAAGGTCGTCCGTTGTTTTCAGCAATTCGTAATTGTGACTCGTTGCGTAAAATGTAAGACCGCCGGTAATCAAAAGTGCGGATACATAAGCGGCGGTGATTGGCCAGCGCTTGCGGCTGGTCCCTTTCGTTAGACCCCAATTCTCAAGCCATGCCTGAACCTGTTTAATCTGTTCGTCCTGCTTCTGCCTGGAAACGTAGCGGGCCTCTTTTGTAAGGAACTGCGCTTCCTTTTCAGCATGCTCCATCTGGCGCTTTTCAAGCTCTGCCAGCCGCTGATCGTGAGACTGCTGCAGCTTTTCTCGTTCACTTTGCAGTTCGGAACGAAGTTGCTCTTCCAACTTTTCAAATCGTTCGGCGCGAAGCAAATCAATCTCAGCATTCTTGTTTGCAACATCGACAATGATTTGTTCGGCGGTTTGTTGAAGGCTGCTTAGAATATTTGTTTGGGCGTTCCTATATTTACTCCAAGCCGAGCTCGGGTCGCTGGTGAGAGATGCATCCACCTCAGGTGCCTTTAACAACGAACGTCCGCGCGACACAAGAAGCGCCATAATTCGAGGAAGTTTGATCTTTTGTTCTTCCGTTAAATGCTCCTGCCAACCGTCCTCAATCCTCGCTGTATCGAGCGGCTCATTAAAGTTCCGCTCAACCACTATCACCCGCCTATTTCGGGGCCCTCGCAGATAGAGGTGTCGAGCAACAGCGGCCTGAAGATTCAATTGAAACCCAAGATCAGAGTCTGGTGAAACTAGCTGGTTGTCGTTATGAAGTTCTTGGTCGCCAACGCCTAGGACGTCTATTGCAGCCTGAAACGGATAGATGTGAGCCGTCTCTCTGGCGAGGCTCAAAAGAGCCGTTGCAGCTTCTTGATCTGTCAGCCTGGGAATTCGAAATGTAGTTGCCATGATCGTGTTGGGTTCCAATTATGCCGTAAGCGCTTCATTTCTGATAGGAATTTCCCTTTTCATCCCGTCAGCTTTTACGTTTCGTTCCTGCCTGTCGGCAGCCCACATCCCGTTGGTCGATACTTCTCACTGGCGCGGAGTTAGCTGAAATTTATCCTTCCCTTAGGTCAAATGGATCTCGGTTCACTTCCCGTGGCAAGTCGTCCAATGGAAATCGGCTCCAGCTAGGCCTGTAACCGTCGCGGAGCCGTGTCACCCACGACTTCATTCCTGCTGTCCACTCAGGCCAGAGCTTGCGGAATTTATCTTGTTCAATTCCGTTACTTTCGAGAACCCGCGTCAGGGTAATCTCGTTGTCGAGGAGCAGTCCGAATGCGGCTCGTTGTATCTCCTCGGACGCACGGACAAACATATGAGACACCTCGAAACTGGAAGTCTTCGGATCAAATGTCCAATCGGATCTTGCCGCGTCCTTTGTGAACTCGAGGAAGCTCAAAAGCATGAAGTAGGCGACCCGTCCAACAGCGATGCTTTCTTCTGATCCAAACGCATCAATCAGCCACTTACGCTTGTCGCCCACCAAGCCAAAATAGGCCCATGAAACTGAGCAATCGCGACCAAATGTTTCGATCCACCCGGAGACCTCCGATGTAAGAAAGAGCGGTTTCATTTTCGATCGATTAGACGAGTTCGGAATCGGAGTCGTTGCCAGCTTTACCGCTTCATCCGCCCCTCCCGACCTTATGAGCATCGCGCCAAGATAGGTATGAAGTGAGAAGAGCACGGCTCTGGGCATATCGGTCCAAACTGTCAGCCCTGATCGGTCCCATCCTTTGGGCTCAAGCACCAAATCAATCCAACCTCTTTGCCCCGCGAATTCGGATTCACCCGATTCTGCTGCTGCCAAAAGAGTTGCGAGCAAATGATCGTAGCACTCGATGCCCTCCCCAAAGAATTTAAGCCATGGTTCAGGGCTCTGCGTGTTGAGATTCAAAGGACACTGAGGTTGACACCTCTTCTTCCATTCGAGCAGTCGCACGCCGCTATCGGTGACTGCGGAGGAGAGCATCCTTCTCCAACTGAGCCGATCCTGTGCCCGAACTATTTGAAGAGCAAGCCTGTAACTCTCGGACAGATCGCGAGCTGAGTCCGAAATCAGTTCGCTTGGCCCATCAAGATTCGGTGCGTGTTCTTGTTGGGCGAACGGATTCGGACCAAGTGGCGGTTTCTTCTTCGAGATTACCTTGTGAATTGATTCGAGCAGCTCAGCAAACTGCTCGTCCTGATTCTCGATGTCCTCACTCAAGTCAATATACTTCCGTGTTCCCAACGCAGTGGGAACAACACGGCTTCTTGCCGTCTGGCGAACCACTGGGACAAACTTACGGACGCCCTGATCTGCGATTAGTTCGCCGGAAACGATCATGGCCTCATAGCCAGCGCCGCCCTTCCCGTCGTCGACCTTTCGCACGTACTTCTCAGTGCAAATCATCAACACCCTGTCCGAGTCGCGGACACCAGACTCCATGAACTTTGCCAAGTCGTCACCCGGCTCAGTTTCCCACTGATCGAGAATCACATCTACTCCCTTTATGCGGAGCTGAGTCGCAATTCCCGCGACCCATGCTTTGTGGTCTTTGGTGTCATGGGAGTAAGAGATAAAGACCCTAGGCGGCTGAGGATCATTTTGACTATCTGACATTGGATTGGATCTTGCTTCAGGTTTTTGACGCCGAGTTCCTAGGGAGAGTTCAACTGTAAACCGCCACTGTAATTCGTTGAATGCCAGAATCTAAATTTTAATGACTCATCTTCTGGGTCGGGCAGCAGGTATTAGTCCCGCAGATCGCCTGTCCCTCACCGATCCGAAGATTGCATTTTCCCTCAAGGTAGTGAATGGGGGTGGAAGTCGAGCTTTGGGGTGGATTCGGAGGGGCGAGCCACGCAAATCGTTCCGGGAGATACAGCGCCGCCTTGACCCACTCTTCGATCATCATCGCCTCGATCCGAGCTACTCCCGTCCGCAGGGCCGCATCAACCGACGCGCTGCGTCGGCGGGGAGCGATGGGCTTAGCTTCGTACATGCCCTAGTTTGAGTCACGCCCGACAATCCGGCAAGCGGGGAGTTGGGGATCGGGAATCAGGAAGGCCTATCGGGTGAAAACTCGGAAATCGCCCCCCGACCCAGTTCCCACTTGATCTAAAGAAGCTATCGGATTGATGCCTATGCAGACTCAATTGTTACGATTCTAGCATGAATTGATTTACGCAAATACTGCATCATTGCTGCTGCTGCGGAACTTGCGATCGTTGCTCTTGCTGTTGTTGTTGCGTCTGATCCTGCTGCTGTTGTCTTTCATAAGACTGGACCAACTCCCGCATCTCTTGCCCATAATCACTTTGGGGTTGAGGACATTCCTCCTCAACCTCAGATGCGTCTGAATCTTCATTAGTTTTATCACTACTTGATGCATCAATCATGATCTCTAGTGGCTTATTCGGTTCAACGAAAGGCAGGTAAAAAAAGACAACAAGTTGAAAAAATATCCCTACCACCATTCCCCAAGTCGCATATCTCAGGAGTCGCCACCGCTTCTCGTCCACATTCAAATTTGCGTGAAATGCAGCGGTTAACTCAGCAATGCGATGTTTCAAAAAGGATTCGTCACTGGGTGGAGATGACCCCATGTTACCAATAACTCTTCGAAGGTCCATCGGATAAACATATTTATAAATTCCCAACGCTCTAACAATTAATAATAGCGCGGTGAAAAAACAACTCAGCCCGACAAGGTAGAATATAACAATTTCGCCATGACCCTGAATTCTCGGAATAATCTTATCAACGGAAACGCCTTGCAATCCAAAATAAAGAGTCACAAGCGCGAGATAAATCTTACACCGTTCTACTAGTCGCTCATGCCTTTTGACTTCTCGATCATACGCTTCTTTAAAACAATCATACTGTAGCTTCGTTGCCATTTTATTTCGAGGTTCACTTTGGGCGCTTCGATTGCCCTTCTGGCACCTGAGTCGCTCGCACAGCGGTATCCCCTTGGTTCCCTTTGGTCGATTCTTCCTGTTGTTGGCGCGAGGTCGGAGGGGAAAAAATGTTCAAGGCTTTTTGCAACTAATTTTAAGGTGAACAAGGATGAATTTGTGTCAAGACGTGTTGCATGACCTCTTGATCCAGAGGGCATCGACAAGGGTCTAGCTGATACCCCGGTTGGCTCCGGTGACGAGGGCGGTTTTAGTTGGGAGGGTGGTGGGCATGGCCGGGCGATGGAACTTGGGCGCTTACTGAAGTATGGAGCGTGGAGCGGATGAAAGGGATAAGCATCGAAATACTCCCCGACCTTATTACGTCTCTACCTGTCGCATTTCCATTTTCAATCATGTCCTGCTGGAAACTTGACAAGCGATCCGCAATGTATTTTCGCAAGCTCAAACAAGAGCTTCTTAATCCGCTTTTTCTCTTTTGGCTTATGATAGCGAATGGAACATTTGAACAGCTTTTCGGGCTTTTGTCAAAGTTGGATTTTGGGATCAAATGAGAAAGGCACCGCGCCGCAGACCTGATGACCCCAGATGACGAAGGAATTCAGCGCAAATGGGCTGCAGATGTTCGCAGATGTCCTCCCATTTTCTGACCTCTGATCTCCTCCCCCCCTCACTCCCCCAACCCCATCAAATACCGCACCAAGTGCGCCAACTGCCTCTCATCCATTCCCGCAGTCAATCCATCAGGCATCACCGTCCCACCGAGCTTCACCTCCTTCGTCTCCCCGCGCGGAATGCTCCTGACCGCGCCGGTCGCCAGATCCCGCACGGCAATCGCCTCGGCCGTCTCGGTCTGCTTAAACCCGGTCACCACCGTTCCATCCTTCAGGGTCACGGTGGCGGCTTCGTAGCCTTCCTTGATGTTGAGGGCGGGCCAGACGAGTTCGGTGACGATGAGCTCGACGGGAAGACCGCGGCTGATCGCGCTGAGGTCGGGTCCGATCTTGCTCTGAGCGGCCCCCGGAATATGGCAGGCAATACAGCCGGCGGTCTCGTAGATCTTTTTGCCCTCGACGGGGTCGCCGTAGGTGCGGGCGTCTTTCACGACCTTGGTGACATACTCCTTCGTGTAGGCGGGCAGGGCGGCATTGAGTCCGGCCAGTTTCATGAGCGGCGGGGAGAGCTGACCGTCGGCGCGTCCGATCGCGTTGAGAGCATTGAGGACGTGTTTGGCGGCGGCGGCGCTCAGGACGTCGGGCGCGGCGAGGGCACGGATGAGGGCCTCGCGTCCTTCGCTCTTGGCGAGCAGGGCGGAGAGCAGCGGCGCGGCGGCCTGGGCATCGGCGACCGTGCGGAGTCGTTCAAGCTGGCGGGCCACGACAGCGTCAGGATCGAGGACGAGGAGGGCCTCAAAGGCGCGGACACGCAGCGGCGAAGTCTCATCAAAGGCGAGGGCGCGGACCCGTTCGGTGAAGGCGTTGACTTTCCAGAGTCCTGACAAACGTACCGCCTCGCGCTGCACCGCGACATTTCCGTTCGCCCAGAGCGGCTCAAGGAGGGCAACCGGATCGCTCCCGGGATTCGCCGTGATCGCCGCGAGCAGGGCCGGATGCTGGACGCCGCGCTCAAGGAGGAGAGCCAGATCATCGGACGAGGCGCGGGCCGCGAGGGCCTGGAGCCAGACCAGCTCGCGATCGGGGCTGTCTTTGAACTTCTCCACCTGCTGCCGCATGATGGCCCGGACCTCGTCCGAGGCGGCGGTGGGACGATAATCGACCGCTCCGCCGCTGAGGTTCTTGAGATCGTCGGGATTGTTCTCGACCCAGCTGTTTTTCAGGGCAAAGAGGAGATGCTCGTCTTTTTCAAACGAGAGGCTGCCTCCGCTGAGAGCCGGAGCCCAGAGACGGTGGGTGGTGTGCAGGGTTTTGGTGAGGGCGTGGTGGTGGTAGTCGTTGAACTCGCGATCAAGGGCGCGGGCGGCGACAACAGCGACGCGGGGATCGGCCACATAGCTGCAGGCAACAATCGCCTCAAGACGGACGAGCGGGTCCTCATCGGCGATCTGGACTTCCAGCAGCTCAAGGCCTCCGTCGAGGCGACCGTCGCGCACCCAGGTCGAAAGCGTCCTCGTGGCATAGGCGCGGATGCGCGCATCGGGAGAACGGAGGAGGCCCTTCAGCAAATCGGGTCTCGGGCTCTCATGACCTTCGTAAAGGGAAAGCGCCTGGAGGCGTCGATACTCGTCTTTTTCCTCACCGGGCTTGAGGGTCGCGACCCAGGTGTCGAGGGCGGCGACGACGTCGGCGGTGGGGCGCTCGAAGAGGAGGCGTTTCGCCTGGTACTTGGCCCAGCGCTCCGGTGAGTCGAGTTGCTCAAAGAGATCAGAGAGGGTTGCCTCAGCGAGTGAAGAGGGTCGCCCCGAAGAGGGTTTAACAAGCGGTCTATCCTTCACCGTGACCCGCCAGATACGGCCGTGTTCCTTGTCGCGATCCGGGTGGCGATAGGAGGCCTGGTAATGGCCGATGATGGGATTATACCAGTCGGCAACGTAAAGGGCCCCGTCGGGTCCCATGCGCAATTCGATGGGGCGGAAGACGTTGTTTTTGGTCTCGATTATGTTGGGGAGCAGCTCGGTGGAGTAGAGCCCGGTCTTCGCGTCGTAGTTGAGGCGGTGCTGCTCCAGCGTGTTGCCGTAGTAACCACCGATGACGGCGCGGCCCTGCATTTCCTCAGGGAAGTGGGACGAGCCGATGAACTCAAGTCCGACCTGTTTGATGGGGGCGAGGAAAAGATTGAGGGCGCGGGCATCGACGGCGAGGTCGCTGCGGACGAGACCCGGGGTGCTGTAATATCCGCCGATGTTGGCGCCGCTCTTGTGAAAGGGCTGGCCGTAATCGGTCGTCACGACCCCCCAGCAGTTCGCTCCGGCGGAGGACCACTGGAAAAAGGGATCGAGGTGTCCGGTGCGCGGACGGTAGCGCCAGATCCCGGCGCGGTTCAGGGTCTCGACGCCGTAGGGAGTCTCGACGCGCGAGTAGATGTGGTGGCCCTGACTGAACCATAATTCACCGCCGAAGCCCCAGTTGATACAGTTGATCATCTGATGCGAATCGGCCGTGCCGAAACCTCCTAGGACAAGGCGCTGCTTGTCGGCCTTGTCATCTCCGTCAGTGTCCTTGAAATGGAGCAGCTCGGTGCCCTGGGCCACGTAGAGGCCTCCGTCACCGAGCTCGATGCCGGCGGGCATGAAGAGACCCTCGACGAATTTGTGGAATTTGTCGGCGTTGCCGTCGTGGTCAGTGTCTTCGCAGATGAGGACGTAGTCATTGGCCTTTTCTCCCGGCTTGATCTGCGGATAGCTGGGGGAGCAGGCGACCCAGAGACGGCCGCGCTCGTCCCAGCGCATCTGCACGGGTTTGATGATCCCATCGGCCTCCGAGGCGAAGAGATTCACGGCGAAGCCGTCGAGGATCTGAAAAGAGGCGAGCTGCTCTTCGGGCGACTGCGGTTTCGCGGTGGGTTCCTCAACGGGGATGGAGGAACGGATCGGAATGGGCGTGACCGGCTTCCCGGCGAGAGCGGCGCGGACATTGGCTTCGGCCAGGTCGAGGAGGGGGAGGAACTCCTTCATCTCCTCGGGGAAGAGGCGTTTGTCCTGATCTTTCCAGTCGCGCGAGTAGGGCACATTGGTGCGGTCCCCGGTGAGGAAGGCCCAGTTCATGGGACGCCAGGTGTCGAACCAGAGCCGCTCCAGTTCAACCATCTCCGGATAGGCGGAGGCAAGAGAATCGTCGGGTGCGGGGGCGAGACCGAGACCCTCCATGACGCGTTTGGCAACGGAGCGGTGGCCGGCTTCGCTGAGGTGAAAGCCGTTTTCGGTGAGGGCGGGACGGTTTTCACCGACGACGGTGAGGGGGACGAAGGGAAGCTTAAGTTTTGCCGCGAGCTCACGAATCGCGGTGGTGTAGGCCGCGAGTTGGGTGTTGTGTGAGGACAGCCCGGGACCATTGGGGAGATTTGAAGTCTCGAAAGGGACCGGTTCCAGCAAAACGACACGGCGGGCTGGAGTGCCCGCGCTCCCTTCCCCCTGAAGTTCGGTGATGAGTTTTTCGTAGGCGGCGATGAAGGCGGGGATGCGATCGGGTCCGTCGAGAGATTCCATCTGGCCGAACTGGGCGAGGACCACGGTCGCCCTGACCTCGCCGAGCTGCTGCCTCCAGTCGCGCTGCTGACGCCAGCTTGTCGTGCCGGTTTGTTCCTGGATGCGTTTCTCGGATTCGCGGCGTTTTTCGTCGAGCTTCTCGACGTCTCCTCCGTCCCGCCACTGCTCGAAGACGGTGTCCCCTTCCCATCCGAAATTGCGGACCTTCAAGGTGCCTTCGGGAAAGGCGGCAACGAGCTGGGTCTGGAGCCAGGGGTAAAGGCGGGTTCGCTCAATATTTGCCCCGCCGACGAGGGCGACCGTGTCATCGGGCTTCAGAAGCGGATCGGAAAACGCGGTGGCGGAGAGGGCAAGAAGGGCGAGTACAAGGGGGAATTTCATAAGCGGCGCGTCAGGGTAGCATGATGCAGGGAATCACGCCATAGCGTCAAGAGGAGGGGGTCCTCTGTAGCTGGCCTCTGTGAGGCCGGATTCGACGCGCATGGTGGAGGGACGTCCAACCCGGCTGCACGCAGGAAGGACGCAACATTGGGGTGGGATGTTCAACCCGGCCTCACAGAGGCCAGCTACAGGGCGGGAAGGTACGCACGCGGAAGCGGGATGCCGGGATCAGGGACGTCGAACTCAAATGAGCGTCCGACGCGGCAAGCGGAGCGCTTGCCCTACAACTCATTTATCACCAGATCCTTGTATTGCACCACACTGGTCGCGTTGCCATGGATCTGCACGGCGATGAGACCGGTCATGGCGATGCCGGGTTCGGTCTCGGTGTAGTCAACAGTCTGGATCCCATTGAGCCACATCTGTATGCGCGGTCCTTCGGCGCGGATACGATACTCGTTCCATTCACCGAGGGGCTTCTGCGCCTTGGCGAGAACTTCCTTCGAGGGCTGGGCGAGCATTTTCTTGCGGCGGCTCTCGTCGTAGAGGGCGCCATCATACCCGGCCCCGAGATCCGCCTGGTAACCGATGACCTCGTGATGATCGGGAATACGCTGAGAGCGGAACTGCACCCCGCCGTTCACAAATCCCTCAGTGCCCTCGAGTTTCCATTTCAAGGTCAGTTCGAAGTCCCCGTAATCCTTCGTCGTAGCGAGGAAGTCATTTTTCTCCTGCTTTTGCGTGAGCGATCCGGCGACAAGAGCTCCGTCCTCAATGCGCCAGACTTTGTCGATGTTTCCCTCCCAACCCGCGAAGGTTTTGCCATCGAAAAGCGCAACAGGTTCGTCGGCGATGACGGGGAGAAGGAGGGAGAGGAGAAGCAGTAAGAGTGCGGGGGGTTTCATGGGGGGTAGGTTCTTCGTTCTTTGGTCCTTGGTCTTGGTCTTGGTCTTGGTCAAGGCGCCGTCGGGAGAGGTAGGCTTTTACTATTTCTTACTTCACCTTCCATACCTTCACGTCATCGACCCATACGGTCGAAGAGACGAGGAAGCTGAACCAGCGTTTCATGGGGTGGGCGAAACCTTCGGAGTGGTGGGTGGCGATGACTTTTCCGTCAATGCTGAGGCGCATCTCGTCGCCCTCAGTCACGAGGACGAGCTCGTGCCATTCCTCGTCGGCTTTCCATTTTTCGACGACCTGTTTGGTGGCGAGGAGCTTCTCGAGATCCTTCGGAATCTTCTCCTTGGCAGCGACCGCATCGTCACGGCGTTTCCGGTTCTCGAGGTTCATGATCCCGGTCTTGTGATCAATGAGGGTGACACTTTTTTCCGCAAGGATAGCGTAGCAGAGATGCCCGGCGTGGACACCCTGCACCTCGCGGTCAACGAAACCGAGCTGGAGACCCTCGTCCTCGCTCAGTCCGGGAAATCGAAAACGAATGATCGCTCCTCCGTCGGTGAACCCGGCCTCATGATGAATGTGAGCGGCGTGTCCGGCCTCCTTCGTGGCGCTGGCGATTTTCATGATGCCCTCGTCGAGGTCGACCTGCTTGGTGTCGGGAGCCCGGTCGGCGGTGGCGCTGTTCCAACCTTCGCCGATAGCCTTGGCGAGATTTCCGTCTTCCTCGCGCTCGAAGGCATCGTGGAAAATTAGAGTGCCCTTCTCCTGCAGCCAGCGGGCATCATCCTGTCCCGGAAGGGTCCCGGCTCCGGTGAAGAGGATCAGGGCGATGAGAGAAAAGGCGGATCGAAATGGGGAATTCATCGGGTCGATTGAGAAGGCGCATTCTGACTCAGGCAATTCCCGGTGTCGAGTCCGGTCTCGCGCCTTTCACTCCTCCGGTCCAACGACTCCTGAAGGCACCGCCTCTTTCAAGAGGCCGTCCAGGGTGGCACGCATTTCCGCGAGACGGGCAGGCTCGGACTCGGCCAGATTAGTGGTCTCACCGGGATCCTTGGCGAGATGGTAGAGGGCGACAGGTTCAGCTTCCTTGCGGGCTTTGCCCTTGTTTTTGCCTTTTCCCTTCGTCTTGCCTCCGTCTGTGGAGCGATTTTCAATCAACTTCCAGTCGCCAACCCTGAGCGCGGCCTTGTCAGGAGCCTGGGCGGAGAGGATGTAGGGATGCGGCGACGGAGCCTCCTTCGTGAGCATGGGCCAGACGTCTTTTCCATCGATCGGAAGGCCTCCCTCGAGGGTTCCTCCGGCGAGCGTCACCAGCGTCGGGAACCAGTCGATCATGTGCATGGGTTGTTTGATGTGTTGTCCGGCGGGAATTTTCCCGGGCCAGTTTGCGAAGGCGGCGGCGCGGACGCCACCTTCGAAAAGGCTGCCTTTGTAATCCCGGAGAGGCGTGTTCGTCCCGGGCTTCGGTCCTCCATTGTCGGAAGAAAAAACGATGAGGGTGTTCTCCCTCAAGCCGGCCTTTTCGAGGGCATCCACGATCTGCCCGATCCCCTCGTCGACGGCGGCGAGCATTCCGGCGAGCTGAAGCCGGGGACCGCTGAGGTTCCCGTAGGGAGCAAGGTAGGAGTCGGGAACCTGCATGGGCGCGTGAACGCCATTGAAGGGAACGTAGAGAAAGAGCGGCTTCGTTTTATCCTGTGTCTCGATAAGGCGGCAGGCTTCCTTTGCGACCAGATGGGTGCTGTAACCCTCCTCCTTCAGCGCGACATCATTCCGGTACCAGTCGTCCGCGCCGTCGCGGATATGGGTGAAGTAGTCGAGGGCGCCGAAGTAGTGACCGTATTGATGGTCGAAGCCGCGCGCGGTGGGGCGGTAGGCCGCTTCGAATTCACCGAGGTGCCACTTGCCGGTGATGGCGGTGGTGTAGCCGGCATCTTTGAGGGCGGTGGCGAGGGTGCGCTCATTGAGCGGAAGGCCCCACTTCGCGTGAGGTCGCACCACGGTGTAGACTCCGGTGCGGGTGGGGTAGCGGCCCGTCATGAGCGCCGATCGCGTCGGCGAACAGACCGGTTGCACGTAATGCGACTCGAGAACCGCTCCGCCTCCGGCAAGAGCGTCGATCCGGGGCGTCTTGATCTCCGTGCCTCCATTAAAACCGCAATCGGCATACCCGAGATCGTCGATGAGAAAAAAGACGATATTGGGACGGGGAGACTCCGCAGCAACCGGGGAGAGAGCGAGCGAAAGAACGGCGAAAGTGAGGAACAAACGATTCATGAAAGGGTCTCCTTGAAACCCCGGGATCCGGGATTGGGTGCGAACGAATTCAGGGAAGGCGCACCAGTTCCACCGGGCGCGTCTTTCCCTTCTCCGTAGCGGGCAGATTGTAGGTGCGGCTCCAGGTGCGGGTCGCGGGATCGTAGTCGGACTGCCAGAAGTCCCGCCCGTGCACATTCTGGTCGAAAACGGCTCCGTCGACACGGAGCTCAAATCTGTCCGGTGATGAGAGACCCCGGAAGGTAACGGGAATGAAGCCGATTCCCCCCGTCAGCGAAAAGGAAGCCCGGTCCCGGGTCGTGCCGATCTCGATGTCGGGATAAGACCGGAGCAGCGTGCCCGTCCCGAGATCGACCTGCCGGACATTGCCCACCGCCTCGCGATGGATCATCCGCCAGGTGTTTTCGTGTTCTGTCAGGGCCGCACGAAGAGTCTCGTTCGGTCCGTAGTAGTCAGCGGCAAACTGCGGCACGATGAGATACTCGATCGTCGCCTCGACAAAATCTCCCGCGATAAGCCCCTTCACTCCGGGCGGAGGGACGAGATCGACGGTGGAAGTATCGGACCCGCGGGCGTGGACGCCACGCTCGACAATCCAGGGAGAGGCTTCCTTTCCTCCGAGCTTCGCCTTCCACTCGCGGATGACAAAACCCCGATTGGCCCAGGCTCCCTTTTCATTCTTCTCGCGCCGCGCAACCGCCTCGTGCAGGGAGATCCAGGGGACCGATCCGGTGGCCTCGACTGGCTCGGTGCGGTTCACCTCTCCCCCCCACTGGGTCGGCCATTCTTTCAGGAGACCGTCCGCGTTGCCGAGCGCGATCTTCCGCTCGCCGGTGTAGCTGTAGGTGTCGGCTCCGATCTGGAAGAGAACGAAACGGGAGAAGGCAGTGTCTTCCTTCACCTTAAGGCGCAGACGATAGGTCGCACGAACGAGGTCGTCGGTGCGGGCCAGACTGGTCGTGAAGGAGTGCTCGAGCCCCGCGCCCGTGGCGCCCGCATACGTCACTTCGGTGAGACAGGGACCCTGGCGCTCATAGGTCGTGCGCATGCGGGCGGGAGGAACGCGCGATCCATCCGGGCCGAAAAGACGGAAGACATCGCCACCTCCGACATTATGTGTCCACTGCCAGGGACCGTCGCTGCTCATTCCCTTCACCATCATCGGACGCACATCGAGAATGGCACAACCACCCTGCACCTGGTCCGGTTCGTAGCAAATGCTCTCGCCCCACGAGCCCATCGCGCTCTGATCCCAGAGCTGATTGCTGCCCCATCCAACAAGACAGAGCTGGGCATGGGAGGCGGCAGGAAGCCCGCCCCAATGACCGTAGACGAGGGTTAGTTCGAGCTCGGTCTCGGAATGCGGTGGAAGATGGAGGAGGGAGAAACCGTGGAACCACGCTCCGGTGTAGACCCCGCCCTCGGGACGGTTGTGCCAGTTCTTGCTGATCTGCACCGGGATGCCCGTGGGATTGCCCTCCTTGTCGCGCAGGATCGCGCTCATGCCGGTGATCGCCGCTCCGAACCGTTGACGAAAGCCGGGTCCGGTTTTCTCGAAGAGGAGGCGAGCCGGCTGCTCCGTGGCGGAGGGATTGGAAAGGACGAGCCTCACCCGTTCAATGGCATCATTGTTAGGATTTGAGACGGCATCAGGCTTCCCCTCCGGGACCAGAGGAACGATGCCGTTGAGGTCGACACGATGCCAGCCTCGCGTCGCATCGTGGCTCACGGGACGAATGGCACCTCCCGGAATTTCGCTCGCGCTTAATACGACGGGGCAGGGCGAAGCCTCGACCGCGGTGACGGGATCGACGGTGATTCCGGCTTCGATCCATTCGCCCTTGCTCGAGAGCTCCGACCTGGTAATGGAGACACCGCCCTCACCGCCGCGAAGAGCGACCTCCAGGGTAGCCCCTTTCCATTCCCCATGTGGTCGTGTCAGGGAGCTGATCCCATCATCCCGGAAGGAGGATTCGTAGACAGGGGCGGATCCTGACAAAGCCGCCCCGGAAAGGCTCATGCTTTGCTTCACGTCGGATCCCGAAAGAGCCCGCGGATACAAACGGATCTCATCGAGGATACCGCGGAAGTGATACCCGTCGCCGCTGTTGTCCTGGCGGCGGCCAAAGGCGAGACCACCCGTTCCCGGAGTGCGCTTGCGACCAATGCGGGTCTCACCGGAGAGTTCTCCGTTCACAAAAAGGCGGAGGGTTTCCCCATCATAACTCATCGCGAGGTGATGCCACACTTCGGCCTTGAGAGGAGTGGGGGCGGTGACTTCGAAGGCATTCTCACGTCCTCCCCCGATGTTGATTCGGGCCTGAGGCCGGCCTCCCAGAAGGACAAGTCCGTAGTTTCCCTCGGCCTGTTCGTGGGCGTTTTTGCAGGCAAGCCAGGGGAAGGTTTTTTGAGAGGGCCGGTGGTCAGTCGGGACAAAGGCCCAGAACTCGAGGGTGAAATGTTCGGGCTCAAGTTCGTCGCGATGGGGAATCTCAAGGTGATTCGTCCCGTCGAGCCCATAGCCTCCTCCCACCCGGCCGAAGGCCTTTTCACCCGCCGGGATAGGCATCACACCCGGACGCGCCGCGAGGACAAAGGCAAGTTGATCGGGCCAGGCGACGGTCTCAAGGCGCGCCTCGGCATCCAGTGAGTTCCCCTCACTGTCCGCAAAACGCAGCCCGGTGACATCGACACGCTGAAAAAATCGGCCCGAGGCAATGAGGCGCGGTCCTTCAAACTGGCTCCAGGGTGCGGCGGAAATCGCCCGGTAGCGCCTTCCGGCAACTGTGATGGCGAGTTCGAGTTCCGCCGGAGGGAGTGCCTGCCAGGCGCTGTTATCCGGCGGCGTCGTCCCGGAATATCCGCCTCCCGAAGCGACCGGACCGAGGTGCGGGATGCGCAGGGTCCCGGTCTCCATCGCGAGGGCGAACTTTCCCGTCTGGATCACCCGCAACCACGGAGCCGACTCAACCACGGCGGGGAAACCCCCGGCCCACCAGAGATGGGTGTGGTCCTCCTGACGCGGCATCCGGTCGAGAAGCGGGGAAGGAGGTTGATCGCCAAAGCATGACGAAAACGTGAAACCGAAGAACAGGCTCAAACGAATAACCGGAAGGAAAGAGGGTCGCATCACAGAACCAGCAGGGTGAAGACCGGCGATCTGATTATTCACCCTGAGGACCACCCGCGTGCTTTTTGATAAACGCGACCGATTCGGGAATCCCTACGAGAGGGAAGTGATGTCCCCCGTTAATGGTCGTCGCGGGATCGACAATATGAACATCAATGGTCCAGCCGAACTTCTCAAGACGTCGCTTTGCCTCGAGGGTGTTGTCCTCGGCGGGGACGACGGTATCGTTTGAACTGATGACATGGCGCAGGGGGATCTTCGCTTTGGCGATGGGCTCGAGGATGTCGAGCGGATTTCCCTTGAAGGCGACCAGAGCCGCCTCATCGGCGAAACCGTAGAACTTGAGCGCGTCGAGATAGGGTCCCTTTGTCTTGTCGGCCTTGAGCGGCCAGCTCTTCAGGTCCATCACCGGGGTGTCGGCGTAGATACAGGCAACCCGGTCGGGCCGGGTCGAAGCATAACGGTAGGCGTGAAGACCGCCGCGGCTTACCGCCTCGAGAGCCGCTTTTTCGGCAAGACCCCACTGGCTGCGGACGAGGTCGCGAAAGCGGTCCATGATCTCAAGGGCTCCGTCAGAGCCTAACATAGATACCACATCAACGTGGGCGATGTGGAAGCCCTCCTTCACCAGCTCGGCATCAACCTCGGCGTGGAAATCGGGAAAAGAGGTGCGCCAGACCCAGGGTTTGCCGGGAGCGACTTTCGTGGGGACAACCACGAATGCCTTGTGCCCCTCGAATTCGAAGGACTGTTTCGTGGCGCCCTTCCAATCGGAGGATGTCGTCGCCACGGGATCGGCGGCGAGGGCGCCGTGTGAGATAATCAGGATGGAGGTGATCGCGATCAGTTTCATGATGTTTTGTCAGGGGGTTGAGGGATCGTCGGGCCAGCCGCCGGGCTGGGCGGGCGCGGAACTTCGGGTTATTGAATACCAGGCTTTCAGTTTTGCGAGCATGGAGGCGGTCTGCCCGGACTCGCTGGAGGCAATATTGGTGGTTTCGGAGGGATCGCGGTCGAGGCGGTAGAGTTCGACCGCTTCGTTCCCGAAGCTGCCGGGCTTTGCCTTCGGATGATTCACGACGAGCTTCCAGGGGCCGTCCCGCATCGCCTCGGAACGGGCCCCGTTGTTGGCGAGCGCGGCCCAGAAGAGTGGTCTGGGTTTTGGTTCCTCGCCACGGAGAAGCAATCCTGACAGATCCACCCCATCCAACACGAGGTCGTCCGGAGCTCTCACCCCGGCGAGGGATAACATCGTCGGCATAAGGTCGATTGTCATAGCGGGAGCGTCGCTCTCGCCGGCGGCCGCGATCGTTCCCGGCCAGAAGGCGATGAAGGGAACCTTGTGTCCGCCCTCGTAGAGGGAGCCCTTCTGTCCCCGCCACTTCGGATTGCCGCTCGGAGCGTCCGGAGTGGGACCGTTGTCCGTGAGGAAAAAGATGATCGTGCTCTCGGTAAGTCCGTGCTTTTCGAGCGCGGCGCGGATCATGCCGACACCCTCGTCGACCGGGAGGGTCATGCCTTGAAACTTCTCAAGGGTCTCGGCCTCTCCCGAACTTTTCCACCGCTTCCATCCCTCCTCGGTGCGTTGCACCGCATCACCGCGCACCTGAACGGGATTGTGAATGGCGAGGTGAGGCACATAGAGACAGAAGGGCTCATCGTGATGACGATCGATGAAGGCGACGGCATGACGGTTGATCAGATCAGTCGCGTAACCCTCCTCCTTTGTCTCCTCGCGTCCGTGCCACCAGTCATGCTTGAGGTGATCTCCCACGTGGCTGATGAAGTCAATGTTACCGCTGTGATAGCCGAAAAACTCGTCGAAGCCGTGTTCCTGGGGATGGTAGTCGGGCGAGTTGTGGGGATATCCGAGATGCCACTTGCCAACGATACCGGTGGCGTAGCCCGCTTCTCTCAATAATCCGGCAAAGGTGACTTCGCTTTTCTGAAGACCCTTGCGGTGCTCGGCGTGGTCAGCGGCGGGATGAATCACCGCCTCGATCCCGGCGCGCTGCTGGTAGCGGCCCGTCATCAGCCCCGCGCGGGTTGGCGAGCAAACATTACCGGAGGAGTGGAAGTCGGTCAGCCGAATCCCCCCGGCCGCGAGCCGGTCGATCTCGGGTGTCTTGAAGTAGGGATTTCCAAAGCAGCTTACCCCGGCGTGGCCCATGTCATCGACGAGGATAAGGATGAAATTGGGGCGGCGTTCGGCGGCGGAAGTGAAGGCGGCGAAAAAGAGAGCCGCCAGGACCAGTATCTGAGCGCGCATATCAGGGTGCTTCCTTTACGAGACCTTCCCCGGTCGCGGGCCCTTTTCGGGTCGGTTCACCCTCAAGCAGGCCAAGACCGACGAGAAATCGGTCGGCGGCGATAAGGGTAACACTTTGCCAGGGATCCCGGTTGAAGAAACTGTGTTTTTCCCCTTCGGCGAGTTGAAGGTCGATCGAGGTGCAGCCGGCCTTGCGCCACTCCGCATAGGCCGTGTCCCAGCCCTTCTTCCACGGGTCTTCCGTTCCGAAGAAAGCGATCGCAGGCGGAAGATCCTTCGTCACAAATCCGAGCACGTCGACCTCGGAATCCTTCATATCGTCGGGGGAGAAGGCCGGGTTAAACCAGAGATAGGCGACAACGGAGGTATCGATGCCCTCAGGATCCGACGGGTCGTTCAGGCCGGGATTCAAGGTCGCGAGCGCGGAGATATGTCCGCCGGCGGAACCACCACCGGTGATGATGCGGGCCGGGTCGATCCCGAGTTCGCCGGCATTCTTTTTGAACCAGCGAATCGCGCTTTTTGCGTCGGTGATGCAGACCCGTTTCCTGCTTTCTCCGGCGGGCAGGGCCGCAGACTCCTCCTTCGTCAGCATGCGATACTCGGCCGTTGCACAGACGAGGCCGCGACTCGCGAAGTATTCGGACGCGGCGCGGAACTGTTGGAGACTCCCCCCGCTCCAGCCGCCGCCGTGAAAAAGGATCAGCCCCGGAACCTTTGCCTTCGCCGGATCATGATTCGGCGGGAAATAGAGCTCAAGCTGGCGGGGTTTTCCGGCGGAGGATTTGTAGACGCGGACTTCGCCGGGCGAAGTGTCTCCGGATTCTTTCCTACCCGCCTCATCCCCGGCGTGAGAGAAAGCCGGGAGAATGAGGAGTGCGATAATCGCCGGTAAAAATGACTGCATACGTTGAGGTAAACCCCGGAAGGGTTCTCCGTATGTGCCTGTTTTTTGACCGGGGGTCAATCTTTTGCTCCCCGACTACGCAATGCCGACCCGGCAGCGATACCTCCGAAATCACGATCAGCCGAAGGTTTCGGCCGAAAGGGAATTCAGGAGGTTCCGGTTCAACTGCCCTCGCGCAGTGCTGATCCGCGCGTTCGCCGCCCTATCGGGTTTTGGCCTGAATGCCCGTGCGGATCTTGCGGCTCCAGAGACGCATCGCCGATCCGGAGTGTCCCCATTTGTCGAGACCGGTGAATTGAATCTTGCTTCCCTGAGAGTGATCAACAATCGCATAAAGCTGGCGTCTTGAGAGCGAGTCCAGCACTTCGGCCTCGAAACTGGTGCTTCCGGAGCCAGGCGTTTTGCCGGTCGCCAGCTTCACTCCTGTCATCGCAATTCCGACATAGGGGGCATAGTTGAGAGCGAACAGTGCCGGATTGCTCGGACGAAGCTCAGTCAGCGCGGCACGCACCGTGAGGGTGTTGGCACCCCGTCGTGAGGTCAACTCGTAGTGCTGGCCCAGTTCCTTGCGCAGAGCCGATTCGAACTGGTCGGCGAGGATCTTACTTTCCGCCCGTGTCGCGGTTTTCTCCGTTCCTGATGACGTTCTCGAAGGAATGACCCTGACGTCTTCGACAATCACTTTCGTGTATTTATTCAGCGTTTTCGGATCGGCTTTACGAACGAGCGCATCGCCGTTGAGGAGACCCTCTTCTTTCGTCATTCCGCGATAGGAGCTGATGAAGTTCCGTTTCACCGGACCGGCATGCACCGTTGATGAAGTCTTCACCGTAGTTCCGGTCGTTTCACAACTGACGAAACAGGCAAGTGGGAGGAGCAAAAAGAGGAAGCGGTTTTTCATGGTCGTTTAAGATCTCCGAAGTATATAGCTGCTCGAATTTTGATTTCAACCTCCTAAGCGAAATCTGGGAAAAAAGACGCGATTCAGTCTTTCCTGACGGATAATCTTGATCCGCCCGGGGTTCGTCAAGACATCTTTGAGGGGAAAAACGGACTCTTTCACGCTTTTCCGACCCCAATTCGGGTCAACCTCCGACTCATTCGCGGCCATTATTCGTCCAATCGATCGGGAAGGGTGCGGTTTGAAGCGGCTTCCCCGGATTGAAACGAATGAGCCATACCCCTCCAAACCGATCGGTTTCCTGCCTCCTTTGCACCCCGTTTGACGGGCCGTCGATTCGGGAGGCGGTGAGCAGTTGCCGGAAAAGCCTCGGGGGTGACCCCGACCTGGTGATCGTTGCCGTGAGTTCCGACTATCGGGCACATCTTCCCGCGCTCATCGAGCACTTTCAAATCGACGGTCATGCCCGGAGGATCATCGGATCGTCCACCTGCGGAAGCTTCGGGGTGGGCAAAGAACTGGAAAACACGAGCGGGGTCTCCTTTTCCTTTCTGCGCCTCCCGGAGACCTCATTCGAACTGATCCGGTCAAAAGAAGCCATCGGGAAAAGTGCGCTTCTCGATTCGGTTCCCGCAGGATTTCTGGTGATGGCCGACCCCTTCCGCTGTGGAAGCCAGGGACCCCTGCGCGAGATCAACACCCACTTTGCAGGAGTCCCCGCCGTTGGCGGAATGATCACGGGAGGTCCGGAGGATGAGGACCTTTTCCTGTTCACGGAGGAAGGAAGAGTGGATGCCGACTTCCTCGCCCTGGGACTTTGCGGAGGAATCAGGATGGTCCCTCTCGTCGCCCAGGGTTGCCGACCCGTCGGTGAACCGATGGTCGTAACGGGGAGCCGTTTGAACGTCGTTCATTCCATCGGAGGCCGTGAGCCCTTTCGTGTTCTCGAAGAGGCGTTCGGTTCACTCGGGGATTCTCTAAAAGAGGCAGCCGACGGGAACATCTTCGCCGGCCTCGCCATTCGCGAGGAGGTGGATGAGTTCGAGGCGGGAGACTTTCTGATCCGCACCATCGTGGGAGTTGATCTGGATGATGGAAAACTGATCCTGACCTCACCTCCCCGCGTCGGACAGACCCTGCAGTTCCAACTCCGCAATGCGGGGGTCGCCAAACAGGTCCTGAAGGAAAATTGTGAATCGATCAAAGCGGAGCACGGACTTCCCTTTTCCTCTTTTCTCTGCGGGGGGCGCGGACGCGGGCGCAGACTCTACGGCGAGCCCGACCAGGACTCCGCGATCATTCAGGAGGTATTCGGCGCGATCCCCGTGACCGGCTTCTACGGTAGCGGAGAGTTCGGGCCGGTGGCAGAGGTGAATTTCCGGCATGACCACTCCCTCTGCGGGGCGCTCTTTTACCCGGCGTGAGTTCCCGGCCTACTGATTCTCACGCAAGGCGGCAAGGGCCGCCTTAAGCTGGAAAGGTGTGAGATCGGGAAAATGCTCCCGGAGCCGGGCGGCAATTCCGGAAATCTGGGGACAGGCAAAACTCGTGCCGGTGTACTGCTGCCATCCGCCATCAGAAGTCGGCGCATCGACATACACCCCGAGGGCCTCAACCTCAGTCACCCTGCCGGGATGAAAGCGGAAGCTGCCGGGATGGGTGAAGAAATCCATGTCCACGCCGACCACGGAGGCGAGACCTGCCGGATAACCGACTTTGTTCCGCTTGTTGTCTTTGGCCGCGACCCAGAGCATCCCCTTATAATAAGCCTGATCCGCGAGACGGGCGATCTTCTCGTAGTTGGACTCGGTCCCGAGGCTCAGGTTGAGAATGTCCCAGTTCTGTTCCACGGCGAACTCGAGAGCGCTGAGCAGTTTACTTGAAGTGGCACTGTGTGACTGCCCGATGACCCGGACACTGTGAAGCTCCGCGTCGGGGGCATGCTGGTGAATGATATAGGCGCAGGCGGTGCCATGCTCGATCACATCGACTCCCTTCTCGAGAGCCACCACACGCGGCCCGTGATAGCGGTCTTCGAGCACTTCGTAATTGGCCACCACCCGACCGTGCAACTGCGGAAGATCCGAGGCCACGCCCGAATCCAGAATACCGACCTTCACGCCCTTGCCCGTGCCGGTGGCAAGGCATTCGCGAAGTCGCTCACGATTGACGATTTCGTCAAAGATCATACGCAACACTCTCCTCCCCGACCCCGGCGTAATCACTGATGAGCTCTCCGATCTTGAAAAGCAGCTCTCTCTCCCGGTCGGGTAGAGAAACCGCCTTCTCGGCAAGGAGGGCGGGAAGCCGATATCGGAGCGCGGTCCGCAGGTCCTCCTCGGAGCCGGAGATTCCCTCAACCTCAAATTCATTGGCATGGTCGGCGATCTCGACCCTGGCCGTGCTTGTGCTGAACTCGATTTTCCGGTGCAGTTTCATCGCCGTTGCATAGATCTCACCGAAGGCCTGGGCCGTCTTCAGATCCTCGACCGAGAAAGGCTCGTTCACCTTGTCTCCGCGCCGGTTGACGAAGGTCGCCACCCCGTAGACGCGATCATCATCGACGATGGGGACCGCAAGGAGGTAACTCGTCTCCACCTTGGCCACCTCGTCGACCTTGGCCACGCCCGGGCTTTCCGGTTTCACCTTGGCCATCGCCTGTCGCGAACTGAAGACATACCCGCTGATGGTTCCATCGACGGAGACGGACATCCCCGACTTTTCGAGAACCGGATTGATCGAGACAAAAAAACGGAGCTCATTCTTTCCCTCGACCGGGACGAGGATGGAGCCCTCCGCCGCGGAGATCGCAGAGCAGGTGTCCTCAACCAGTTGACGCAACATCACCGTCGCGTCGGCGAGGATGGTCTCGCTGTGATCATGAATACGCCTCAGCGCGGTGGCAAAGTCCGGCATGGGGCTGAGTAAACCATGGACTCGGGAAAAGCGCACTTACAATCTACCCGCAGGGGAGGAAATTCCGGAAAGTGCAGGCAGACGGAATTGCCTCCGCCAAGTCCACTACTCTGCGGCCGCAGGCTCATCGGCAGACAGCCAGAGGAGGTAGCTTGCCGTCAATTTTCCACCCGACGCCTTCTGGAAGAAAAACGGCAAATCCTCACCATTTAACTTTTCAAGCGCCGCCAGTTCGCCATTCAGTTCCTGTCTAATCCTATCGGGCGAATACACCAAGTTCCATCGCGGCCGGCTATAACTGATCACAGATTCATCCCCTGAGCGGATCAACCCAGGAGTTCCCGCTATCGGCTCAACTTTGGAATCGCTGAACACGGTCATTAGATGGAGGTCTCTCTCCCTGGTTTCAAAAAATACGCCAAAGCCAGTTCCCGTGATCCGCGTGACTTTCCGAAGTTCCTCTGGAAATTCGGAAATCGTTTGTCCTCCTGATCCCCACGCGGTGATTTTTCCGCGTACGTTTACCATGTAGGCGCGGTAGCGCGTTGCACCAATCGCCACACCGTCTCTCAAGTCCTCTTCGGCCACTTTTGGGAAAGGTTGTATGTCCGCGACCGGACCTTCGTGGAGAAGCCCCCAGAGTTTGACTGTTCCATCGTCAAGCAAGGCAATGGAGTGATTTTGCTGTATCGCCGCATCCTTCACATTGCCCGTTGCGATGATGATCTCACCAGTCACAAGGTTTACCAGATTGCCCGTTATTGTGATGCCAAAGAGGTGGCCGGAAAAATGGTGTTGTGCACTTACCAACTGTCTAATCCCCGGCATGGAAAACGCACCGGACTTGGCGTGCCATCCGACTGCGGTTCCGTCCTGCCTCAAGCCCGCCCATGACGATACGCCTCCCGTGACATCCACAAAATCGGAAATACCCTCCGCCGCCGTCAGGTCAATAATTTTGTCGCCCTGCATCTTGCCCACGGCGAAAAGCTTTCCCTGGGTAAAAGTAAATCCGTCGTCGCCTCCCTTTCCGGAAGCCCCTAGTGCAGGAGCAATGGATTCCATCTTGCCCGCGACCGCAGCAGGGGGATTTGTTTTTAGGGCCATACGAAACTCCATCACCTTCGCCGCGTCCTCCACCCGGTCGGCCTGCGTGAGTTTCACCTCGAGGTTCTTGAGCTGCTCGAGAAATGGCCCGTCCAACTTTGCGGTGTTCGCGTCTCTCTCGCCGGACAACTTGGCGAGTTGCTCACGATAGATCGCACGAAGCTTCTTCAGCGATTCAGGAGTGGTCGCATCGTCATCGGGCAGGGCTTGACCCCCGGTGAGCAACTTCCGGTCTCCCTGAAGGATCAGCACTGCCGCAAGATCACCTGCCGTCTTTGATTGGGCGATCACCTTGTCGAGCGCGGCAGCGAAGCCGGTGTCGAGATCGGATTTACCCGCTTCGTAGACGGCAGTGACCCTCTCAGCGACAACTTTTTCATATTGCTGCCGCAGCGTATCCAGTTCCAGCGGAGCGGCTGACAGAGCGTTAGCAAAGAAGAGAAGCAAAACAACAGCGCCCGGAAGTAGTCGGTTCATGCAAAGGAAGCGGGGGGCACGATGGTTCTGATGCGCGCCACTCCACCTGTCTTATATCAAATTTGCCGATACCTCTGTCAATCTATCTTCGGACATGGATGAATTTGCCAACCTTCTCGGGCCACAAAGCCAGGGGGTTATCTACAGTTCGCGCGGACTTGCGAACGGACTCCATCGACCCGTGTTCGACCAGCTGCACGATGGGGCGATGTGGACATCACCCCTACCATCCGCCCCGGCCCAGTTGCTTCGCCCAGCTGGCCCACTCGCGATTTTCGTACTCGCGGGCGACCGTTTCATCCTCTTTTTTGAAGTAGTCCCAGGACTCCTCAAAATGGCGCATCGCCTGACCGTCACAATCGGCGAGCCGTTGGAACCAGGCAGGATCGGTCACCTCAAATTTTTTGACCGCCTCGGGGGCATTGGCCAGAAACGCTTCCCGGAACCCGGGATCTGAAATCCGTCCCATCAGGGCACGCTGATAACTCCGCATCCCCGCAAACTCATTGGCGAGCGGATCGGGAGCAAGGGCCTCTCCTCCGGTGATATCACTCAGCTCCCGATGCGGTGCTTCGAGCGGTCGATGGGAATAGAAAATCTCACGCGCCCGGCGGATATCGTGCATGACCGAGTCGAAGGGTTTCAGCTTGCTGTCGCGTTCGAGGATGACGATGCGGGTATTGACCGCCCGTTTCACCGCCTCGTCGAAAAGCGGCCAGACCTCTTCCATGACGGGAGCGGAATGGCTGTCCTCCCACTTTCCATCGGGGAGCTGATGCCCTCCGGCCAGATGCATCTGCGATACCCGCTCCATGGGAAGCCGCTCAAAAAACTCGATCGGATCGTAGCCGTGGTTTCGCGAATTGTTGAATACGTTGGTGACGTCGAGGAGCAGGGTGCAATCGGTCTCCTCACAGAGGCGGCGGAGAAAATCGGCCTCACTCAACGAGCAGTGGGGCACGGGAAAGGCATAGGTCACATTCTCCAGGGCAAAGGGTCGACCGAGCCATTGCCGGATCGCATAGTAGTTCCGCTTTACCCATTGCACGGCGACTTCCTCAAAGGGAATCGCGAGGAACATGGTCAGGTCATTGCCATCGACCCGGTGAAAGGCGAGATGCTCGCTGAAAATATTGAGCCCGTGATCCGCCATAAAACGGCGCGTGGCGTTCAGGTAGGTCTCATCAAGACGGTCGACCGTGCCAATGGAGAGACTCAGGCCATGGGCCACACAGGGGAAAGTCGCGAGGGCATCCCGGAGGAGTTTCTCGTCCGGATCACTATAAGTGCGGCGTTCCCTGACAATATAGTCCTCAGTCGAGATCTCCAGCAGGTCAATCTCGGACCGATGCTTCACCGCGTCCTGATGCACGTTGAAGCGGTAGGCCAGACCCACGCCGTAGGGGTCACGATGCAGTTCAGAGGGAGTCATGGGTAAATGGAACCGGGTGGAGCGGTGGCCCTGGCAGGGTAGTGTCTAAACGCAGAAATTCCCCGAGTCATCCGGAGGCCGTGCTGGCCCGGCCGGATGATCGGGGATCTTCATCTGCCGGCTACGATTAGTAGGAGCAGCTGTTGCGCCAGCAGTTGCGGCGCCAGTAGTTGGAGAAGTAGTTGCGGCGCCAGCAGTAGCCGTGCGCTTCGACATCACCTTCTCCGCCTTCGGACTGGGGACCCTCGTATCCACCGCCGTTGTCACCACCGGAGGTGTAGATCTGGATGACAACCTGGCCACCGGTTCCGGGAACCATCATTTGGGGGCCGGGGCCGACGGGACCTTCTGCAGGACCCACACCGACACCGCCGAGTTTTTCTTTGATTTGCTCGGCCGGGATCAGCTTGCCTTCAAGCTGGTCGTCAGCAACATCATAGAACCGTCCATCACTGCTTCTTAGAATAGCCATTGTATTTTCCTTTCGGTTAGTTTGTTTTTTCGTTTCAGTTGTTGGTCCGCCGTCAACCCTGGAGTCACGCGGCGAATACCAGCAAAGTGTTTTGTTAGTGCCCGGCGGGGCGCGGTTTCTCCATCAGCGGAGAAACTTTTTCGGTAATGCCGAGTTCGTTTTCAAGATCTTCGAGAACGATCTGCATGGGGATCTTCACGGTCGAGATGCACTGGTGCGTCTCGGTGGAATCAAAGGTCCCGTTCTCGTAATATTTGTTCGAGGGGGAAGCCCCTCCGCAGTAGCGGTAGAATTCACAGGTCTCGGCGCACTTCCGGTTACCCGACTCGATGTCGGAGAGGACCTGCCTGAAGGAGTCGTTCCGGGTTGCATCGAAGAGCGATCCGCTCAACAGATTGCCGAAGCTGAAGGAGCCGTATTTTTCGGTGGGCTGACCGAGGAGCTCCGGCGAGAAGGAGGAAAAGTTTCCGAAGCAGTCGACATTGACCATGCCGAAGGGATCGGCTTCCTGATTGTAATATTCCCCATCAGGACGCGAGCACCAGCCGGGCTCAAGTATGTTCCTCTCGGCATTCTGGAACTCCCTGACGTTGAGCGGAAAGCCGTCGGCTTTGTTGCGCTCGTAGAAGCGTTTCAGGAAGGACCGGATGCGGGCGTGTCCTCCCGATTTCCCGAGGGAGGAACTGGTGTTGGCTCCCTCCACTTCCTCAATGTTAAAGCCGATCCCGGTGATGTCGTGTTCACGGTAGAACTCGTACATCTCGTCGGGGCGGTCGACCGAGATGTCCGAGATCACTGTGACAACCCCGAAGGAAACGCCGTTGCGTTTGAGGCATTCCATTCCCCTCATGGCCTTGTCAAAAGTCCCCTCACCCGAACGCGTCTTGCGGTGATGATCGTGAATCTCGCGGGGGCCGTCGATACTGATGCCCACCTCCACATGATGCTGTTTGAGAAAGTCGCACCACTTGTCAGTGATCAGAGTTCCATTGGTCTGGACGGAATGAATGACATACTCGGAGGCCTTCGGGTAGCGGTTGATAATTTCAAAGGCCTGCTCATACCAGGAGATCGGAACGGCGAGCGGCTCCCCGGCGTGCCAGAGCAGGCTGAACGGTGATTGGACCAGTCCGCTCGACCATACCTTGTCCATGACCTTCTCGAGAACCGCGAAGTCCATGCGGCGGGTATCAGTCCGGTTCGGGAGGTAGCAATAGTCGCAGTTGATATTACAGAAGGGACTGGGCTGGATCACGAGCAACCCCATCGCGAGCATCTCGGAGTTTTTCGGAGTGAGATGGGCGATTGATTCATTCGCGGAGGAGGAATCGACGGCCGTTTTCGGAGCTTCCTGGAGTGTCGTGGTCATGCAGTGTTTTCGACGTGTTAGGATGATGAACTATGTGAATATTTTTTTCCGATTATGCCTTCCGGTCGAGATTGACCTGGATGCGGCGGACGGACTTTTTCTTTGCCGCCTGATGACGTTCGCGGACCAGCTTGATCCGGTAGTCGAGCGGCTGACCGGCCCGGAAACCCTGACGAACAGAACGGATTCGATCTTCGAGCGAGGAGAGAGGTTTCATGCTTCGTATAGGGGTGAACGGTTCCGGGGTTTGAATCAAGCCAAAACAGGAAAAGGTTGCGACACGGAAATAATCTTGTCTTCCGGGTTGATTGGTTACACCCTCTTTTGAGAGACGGTTTTTATTCGCCGTCTATGCAAACGATTTGACGAATTTTCCCGATGTCGAACGAACCATTCCCCGACCCCATGCCTCCCGGTTTTCAAGGGGATGGCCCGCCTCAGGATCAGTTCAATTCGAAGGAGATGCGGCGGTACTGTATGCGTCTGATTCGCGAGATCACGGGGCGTCTCGGTTGGAAATACAAACTATGGATTCCGGCGGCCGTGGTGCTCTCGGCGGTGCACCTGCTTCCGCCGCGTTTTCTGCAATACTTCACCGAGGGAACGCAGACACTGAACGAGACGGGTGCCGACGAATTTTTGAAGCTCCTTGTCATCTTCGGTGTCGCGGTGGGCGTGGCGCAGTGGATAGGCCTGATCTTTGACAGCATCCTACGCGAGTGGCTGCGGCTTACCATCAGTATCGGACTGAAGCGGGACGCGGTCGACTCCCTGACAGGGATGCGACTCGACTCCCTTGACTCGGCCCAGCGCGGTGACTGGATGACACGCCTGACCGGCGACCTCTACACGGCGGAGGAATTCCTGACGACTTCCATTCCCGAGCAGATCACCAATGCGACGATGCTGGTCGGAGCGGCGGCGTTTTTCTTTTACTACAGCGGACCGATTGCCTTCATTCCGCTGGTGGCGGCCCTCGGGCTCGCCTGGTTGAACATTGTGGTGCAAGGCCGCATGGGCCCGACCCTCGGGCGCGCCCGGCAGATCGAAGGGGGAGTTTTTCAATCAATGATCGAGACCTTCGAAGGTCTGCGAACGATCCGCACCTACGGCAGTGAACGTTTCACTCTCGCCCGCCTCGATGCCCAGTTGAAGGAGCTCTTCTCCGCCGGCATGCACATCACCCGATCGATGGCGATTCTGATGGGGACAAACGAACTCGTCGGTCAACTTGTCGTCACCGGACTGCTCACTCTCGTGGCCTACCAGGTCAGGGGAGAAGCACTCACCCCGACGGATGCGCTTATCTACCCTTTCTATATCAATCTCTTCCTCGGGTCGGCCAAAACGCTGGTTTCATCCGCCTATGACTGGAACCGCTTTTTTATTGAGGGCGGGCGACTCGCCTCGCTTCTCTATAACGATGAGCATAAAGAGGAGAATCGTGAGAAGCAGTTCGGAACCTTCCAGAGCGAAGTCCGCAGTGTGAAACGCCTGGCCGCCAGGGGAGTTACGATTGCCTATGGAGAGAATCCTCCCGTCGTCTTGAATCAGTCTCTCGAACTTGCCCGGGGTGAGATTGTCGCCCTCATGGGGAGTTCGGGCTGTGGAAAGTCCACCCTGACCGAGTCCTTTGCCGGCTTGCGCCGCGCCAACGCGGGAAGCTTCAACGCCGAGATGGAAGATGGCACGACCCGGCAGTTCCCCCAGGCCCCTCCCTTCCTCGCCGCCTTCGTCGAACAGCAGCCCTATCTCTTTGTCGGCAGCATTCGCGACAACATCACCCTCGGTTCAGAAACGGTGAGCGATGCGACAGTACTCGGGGCGCTGGACGAAGTCGGCTTGCGGGAGATTGTTGAATACCGCGGCGGTATTGATCAGGTCCTGACCGACCGGGGCAGAAATCTCAGCGTAGGTCAGCAGTACCGCCTGGCTCTCTGCCGTGCGCTCGTTTGCGGTCGCCCCTTCCTCCTCATGGACGAGCCCTTTGCCGCCCTCGATGTCGAATCCGTCGATCTGGTGGTTGAGGCCATGAAGGAGGAAAGAGCCCGAGGTACTGGCATTCTTATCATCACCCACCTGCTGCCGAAGAATCTCGAGGCGGATCGTGTCGTGGAGATGTTTCCGGTGAACGATGAGGCAGACCCTTTCAGCGCAGATGATCGGGCGTCATCTCCGTCTAATTTCCAATAGGAGATCCCCTGGCTCTTCCGGGGAGGCTCCCGGAGTTTGACTTATCCGGCAGCGCCCCACGTCGCTTTTCGGACTGTGTTGCCCCTCTCGCGCATGAGCACGGGAACTCGCGAAGCGGGTAGATGGAGGAAAACAAAGTCAACGGTCATTCGGCTCGAACGACCGAATTGGACGACCAAGGAACGGAGCGCGTCCAATCCCCGACCGGGCCGGTCAGGGCTACCCCCGAATTTAATCGGGTGTGAGGGGCGGGGCGATGGCTCATGCGGTGTACTCCCCGGTAACTTTTGAGGAACCAGGCTTAAAGCCGCTTCGAGCGGCTCCGTCACGCTGTAGCGCCCTGCGATCTACTGGTTGAGCCGGTAGATGACGACCCGACGGTCCTGCTTTAACAGATACTGCTCCGAGTAGTCGGGAAACTGGGCCTGGGTTTCACCGAAGCCGACGGGAAGGAGGCGTTTCGAATCGACCCCCAGACTGGCCAGAACCGTGACGATATATTCGGAGCGTTGCTGAGAGAGGATCTGATTGCTGTAGGCACTGCCCTCGGCCGAGGCGTGACCCTCGATGACATACTGCAGTCCGGAGAGCGAGGGATCCTTGAGCGCCTGGGCGAGTTGCTGAACCACCTGGAAGGAGGCTTCGTCGGCGAAATTGGTGGACCCTTTTTGAAAGAGAATGTTGTCTCTCGAGACCTTTGATTCGGGGTCCACTTTGTAGGAGATCTCGACCGCCTTTTCTCCGGCTGAGACCGAATACTCCCCGGCTCCGGATGAACTCGGCGCCGTCGTTACGGTGGTCGCGATCTTGTTCTCTTCCGCAGCGGCTTCGATGGCCTTGGGAATTCCACGCGGACTGAAAATCACGGACCGGGTCTCAGTGGCCGGTGCCGCCGGGCCGCTCAGGGACCGGGTCTTGAAGCCACGGGTCTTCATCCCGCCCTCGGTTCCGGTGGCACCCGCCGTACCGCGGAGTTTGTTGACCAGTTCTTCGGTCGACTCCTGAGCAGCAAGGGGCGCGCATAGAAAGACTGAGCCTAAAACAAGAAGGGCTCGTGTCAGGTTGAGTTGGATCGGTTTCATGTCGTGGTTCTGGTTTCCGGATGAAGAAATAGAATTGCCGGGTTTCACTGTTTCTCTTTCAAAATATATCCGATGCGGGCCTGAACGATCTGAGCCGGCACACTGGACGTCTCATCCGCCTCACCGGCGCGGATCGCCTTGGGTATGCCGCGGGTTGAAAAGATCGCCGCCTTGTCGTAAACCGTGAAGTCACCGACTTTTTCTCCCGTCGCGATATTCTTAATCTCTCCGGCCGAGGCAAAAACGATGACATGCTCGGGACCTCCGGGAGAGGTGGTTTCCCATGAGACCTGAAGTTTCTTGTTCTTCGGCCGGAAGGTGGCCTGACCGGTGCTGCCGGGATACAACTCGGTGACATGTTTGTCGGAACTGAGGTGATAGACCCGGACGTGCACATCATCGGTCGCCACGATATCGAGCTTGGCCCGCTCGCCCACGGTCAGCTTCGGCTGAATCGAAATGCGCAGTTTACCTCCGCCGTGCAGCAGGACGGATTCGTGAGCTAGATTATCGGAACCGGTCGACCCGATGACCGCCTCTTTCACGTCAGAGACCTTCAATCCCTCCTGGCCGAAGGCGGCGAGGAACTGGTCGGATCCGGCGATGAGCTGGGCGTATTTTTCCCCTCCGAAATCCTCGTAGCCGAGCGGGGTAAAGGGCATCAGCTCATACCCGAGCGCGTAGACCATGGCGATGTATTCGCGCAGCAGGTTCTCCCGCCTGATCGGAATCCCCCGGCTCAGTGAACTGGAAATCACACTGAGGACTTCACTGCGGTCGCTCTCCTCATCGAGGAGACGCAGCATCTCATCGAACTCGCTCCCGAACTCTGCCGCCAGCTTGCGTGCGGTGACGGGACTCCGGAATTCACTGTAAAGCCCCCAGACCGGCTCGGTCGCGACACTGATGCCTCCGGTCGCTTCAGTCTCGGCCCTGACAAAACGCTCAAAATCCTCTTTGATCGCCGCCTGGAACACCGCCGGCTCCGGGTAGAGTTTTTCGAGCAGTTTCTTTTCGCTGAAGTCGAGGATGTTTGCCGCCTCGACGAGCGGACGAATCTCGTCGGTCATCGTTTCGAGGGTGCGTTTGGAGAGGTCGGTCACCCGGATCGCCGGCTTCATGCCCTGCGCGTGACAGGCCATGCAGGAGATTCCGTTGAGGATGACCTTGTCCTGACGGTTGTCATCCTGCACGATTTCGATTGGAGCCCGGTCGAGACGTTTCCCGGTATTGGTCGTGAGCATGTAGCCCTGCAGACCATTCGGGAGATTGTAGATCATCTCTCCTCCGTCGTGCTGAAAGACACGGTCCGGGTCAGCGCTCAGATGGGCATTGGTTGGCCCGAGAGGCGCGAGCTTGAGATCCTGTGTACGCTTCGCACTCAGGGGAGTAAAATCGTAGCTGACCCAGTAGGCACCCTGATGGGACCCCAGCTCGTGCCGCTCGATAAGACGGTTCGCCCCCGAAACACCCGAGAACTGGAACCCGGCCCGCATCGCATTGCCTTCCTGCAGGTTATGCATGCGGTCGACCCCGAGCGCGTGGTCGAGCTTGGCAAGCACGTCATCGTCCTTCCCGCTGACCTCGATGCCGAGGAGCTTGTCCATGACCTTGTCGTAGAGGGGAGGTTGCGCGGCCGCGAAGGTAAACCAGTCCGCCCGCAGATAGGCCATCTTTGAGCCGGTGAAACGCTCGATCAACTGCTCCTTCTGCCGGTCCACCCCGATGATCCCGTAGGGGTAAAAGTGAACGACTTTTTCCCAGTCCTCCTTGTCCCAGTTATAGTCACGCAGATCGACCCGGTAGATGGTTTTCTCCTCGTCAATCGCGAAGGGAAAAGTGATCCGGCCGTTCATCGAGAGACTGTTCATCAGCTTTCCGACCGCAGCCCGGTGAGTGTCGAGATCGGCGATCATCGGGGCACCGTTTTCGTCGGCCTGGTTGTAGAGGTTTGTCAGGGTGAAGTAGCGGTAGAAACGCTGTTCAGCCTCGCTCGCCCCGCGGAGATCGTCATAGATCGAATCAAGCACTTCCTCGTTGGTGATGAAGTCGCGCTCCTTTGTCTCGGGACTCCCGGCGTCGACCCACTTATTGAGAACCTCGCGCTCCTCCTCGTTGAGCGGCGGGCGGAAACCGCGATCATTCGGTGCACCCTTGGACTTGGGCATGCGCCCCTCGGCATCGTGGGCACGCGAGACCCGCTCGACCACCGCCTGCGCCATGTTGGACGTTCCCGAGGCGTCCTTCTCCGAGAAGAAGGCGGTCAGATTCACGGTCCCGTGCAATTCGGGTTCGTAGTCACCGGCATGGCACTGGGAGCATCGGTTTTCAAAGATCCAGTGAACCTTGTCGGCCTGACTGAGCCCGGAGGGCATCCGGTTTTCGTCGTCGGAGACGGAGGCCTTGAGTTCCTCGCTCTTTGGAACAGGGGCTATCGCAGGAACTGAAGCGGGGGCGGCGCCGGGAGTCGGAATTGTCGCTGTGGCAGGGACGGTTCCCGCGGCAGGAGCATTGCCGGGAGTTGAAACCGGGGCCGGCTTTGTCTCCGTCACCGTGAGAGGTTTCGTCGCCCCGGGAGTGGTCCCGCCGGAATTCCCCAGTTGAACGATCCAGTTTTTGATCAACTCCTTTTCCTCGTTTGAGAGCGGGTCCCGATAGGTTTCGCCTCCGTTAGCGCCACGGCTCTTTGGCATCCGTTTGCTGGCGTCGGGTTCAAGACTGACCCGCTTGAGCAGTGACGACTCCTCCGGTTTTCCCGCGGTGAGGATTTCCTCTTCAATGAGGTCTTCAATTTTGGTTCCCTCATGAAGGTAGGGAAAGTCATCCGCCGTATCGGGATGGTGGCACTCCTGGCAACGCTTTTGCAGGAGCGAGAGAACCTGCGGAGTGAGGTCCTGTGCATTGAGACTGAAGGGAACAAGCGGTGAAGCGACAATCAGCGCGAGAGCGGCGGATACGGGCACGAGAAACTGGGAAGGGTTCATGGCGGGAAAGGCGGATCTAGACTAGCAGGCAATTCAGGAAAGAGACGAGTCGAATTCGTCACCTATGAAAAAAAATTCACCCGGTTCCATTCTTTGCTTTTCACCCTTGCAGCGATGCCCCCGAGTCTCTATACCTTGCCGACTTGATCCCGCCATGGCCGCTCCGGGAATCCGGCGGCATGTTCCAAGTCCTTTGAATCCACTCACTCAAACCAGTCTCACCCCATGAAATCCCCTCTTCGCTATCTCCTTCCTCTAGTCGCCATGTGCATGACCGGCACCGCTCCGGCCGCAGACGGACCGGGCCTGCACTTCGCGGGAAAGGAAGGTCCCGGCAAGGGGAAGAAGATTGTTTTCATCGCCGGCGACGAGGAGTATCGATCCGAGGAAGCGCTGCCGATGCTCGCCAAGATTCTCAGCGAGAGGCACGGCTTCAAGACCACGGTGCTGTTCCCGGTTGATCCAGAGAAGGGGTTTATCGATCCGAACCAGCAGAAGAATATTCCGGGGACCGAAGCCCTCGCCGACGCCGACCTGCTTATCATTTCTGCCCGCTTCCGCAATCTCCCGCCTGAACAAACCACTCCCATCACCGCCTTTCTGAACGCGGGGAAACCGGTCATCGGACTGCGGACCTCGACCCATGCCTTCGCCGGAGAAATGGCGGATGGAGGCTGGACCTATGGCGACTGGCAAAAGGGTGGCTTCGGGCTCAAGATCCTCGGGGAAACCTGGGTGGCTCACCATGGCGTCCACAAAAAAGAGGGAGCGCGCGGAGTGATCGAGGAGGCGAATGCCGCTCACCCCGTCCTGCGCGGGGTCAAGGATGTCTTTGCGCCCTCGGATGTCTATACGGTGAAAAACCTGACAGGCACCGAAACCATTCTCATGCGCGGCGCGGTCACCGAAACCCTCGACCCCGCCTCGAAGCCGGTGGAGGGTGAGAAAAACAATCCCCTCCAGGCGCTCGCCTGGGTGCGCGAGTACACAGCCCCTAACGGAACCACCAAAGGACAGGCCTTCTGCACCACCACCGGAGCCGCCGTCGATCTCGTCAACGAGGACCTGCGCCGTCTCGTCGTGAATGCCGCCTATCATCTCACCGGACTCGAGGTGCCGGAGAAGGCTGATGTTTCGTTCGTTGACCCCTTTTATCCGAGCTTCTTCGGATTCATCAAAGACGAGACCTTCTGGCCGGGCCGTAATCTCAAGCCGTCCGATTTCGACCTCGGAAAATCCCCGAAAGCCGTTGATCCCGAAGGCAGCCCCGAATGGCCGTTCCGCGACATGGGGCCGAAGGGGTGATTAGGGCAAGGCGTGGCCCTGTAAAACCAGGGAAAGGGGCTTGCCAAGCCCCTTAAAGCGGACAGACCCGGGAGTTAATCGAAGAATGGGCACTGCCTGCTGAAAAGCCTGCCTGCCGATGCTGCCAGGCACGCCACTTGGTCTATCACTCGTTCTTCGTCCGCTTGTCCGCTCCTGTAACGAAAGTGCGCTTTTCCCTTGTCGAACTGCGAGCGGGTCCGTAACCTGAAATTCGGCGTCCAACAAGCCGGATGAAGTCGACGTCGTTGTAAATCGTCACTGCGGAACTCCGCTCAGATCGACGCTACTTATCCTAAACGTTGTGCCAATAAGCATGCGAGCTGAACTAAAGGTGACCATTCTTGAATGGGAGAAGCTCCGGATCGCCTACAACGTGATCATCGGAGTATTCGGCCTTTGGCTTTCATGGGGTATTCGCGACGAGATGGGTGGAACCCCGTCATATGTTTTCGGGGCGCTCCTCTACGGAATCACCGCGAACATCGGATTTTCGTTGGGTCCGCTTAGCGAACTTTATGCCACGATCCTCACGGCAACATCACTTGAGAAGCTTAGGTTGCCGCTCTTTGCCCTCGGGACAATGTTTTCCGCATTGGTGACGGCGGTCGTTTATTGGTCTACTGAATTCTCACTTTCCTCCGACACGATCTTTGACATCGATTGAGAAAATCCGAAAACCCGCCCAACAAGCCGAGCCATGGGAGGGCTTGCGGCCCTCCATGCGCTTCACGTTCGCTTAAGGCCACCAAATGCAACTCATTCTACTTCCTGTGATTTTGCTCGCGTGGTTCTTGGCCAGCATTGTGCCTGCTGGCCGCTTGGCCATTGAGGACGAGTTGCAGGGAGTTCCGTCTGATTCGAGTCGAGGCGTTAGCATCATGCCGATTTTTCCTGTCTTGCCTCTCATCCTCTGGGGGATCGGATGGGCTTCAACCGTTTTGATTTCCGGAATTGTTTCAGGAGTGCTTCTCTACAGCCATATCGCTCTTGCCGTTATCTCTGGACTTATGGTCTTGAGAGATCTCATTAGACTCCGCCGCATCCGGATTGCTAATCCTCCTCAAGTGAGATGATGACGAGATCGACAAACCAGGCAAACGCGAACCAGGGTCGGCAGGCAACGGTTTCGCCGTCGCCTGCCACCTCTTGATCGTTCGCTTACACGCCTACCGCCGATGCCAATCACTCTGATAGAATCGCTGTCGCCTTCGATTCTCGTACTGTCCGTGCTCGTGCCGCTTCTCACGGGATTTTTCGGAGGACGATTGGGAGTGTCAATCGGCCTCGGCTGGTTTCTGTTCGTGCTCTCATTCCTCTTCCAAGACATTTTTTCACTGATGCTTGCAAATCACTTCCACGGGATAGACGGGGTGAGAGCGGTGGCCGTTGATCAACCAGGAACCGTTGCAGCCGTCTTCGCGGGAGCGGCGCCCGCGCTTCTCGGCCATTTTCTCGGACGGGGTTTGCGACGATTGCAAAAACGAGTCTTCGGAAGCGAACAAAATTTGGATGGCAACCACCTCTAGCCTTTTTGTTTTCAATGGACCCCGTTCCCCGCGCTACACGCTGGCTCCCTCTAGCGGGCTTACCATTTCTGAACGTTCGGAAAAGATATGAAAACCGCCACTTTTCGCGAGGTAAATCCAGTTTTAGCAGTCCGTAACGTCGATGTATCGATTCGATATTACACGGAGAAGCTCGGATTTCGGGTTTCTTTTCAGGACACTCCTACCGAACCAAAATATGCTGGAGTGAGGAGAGACACGGTGGAACTCCATCTCCAGTGGCATGATGAGAAGGATTTTATGAATGATGGATCAGACCCACCAATCCTGCGCTTTATGGTGGATGATCCGGATTCGCTTTTTGAAGAATACAAGGGGAGGAACGCCCTAGGACCAAAGAGCGAGGTTAGAGACACTCCCTGGGGCACTCGCGAATTTGGACTTTTCGAACCAGACGGAACAGGACTGGTATTTTATCGCGACCTGTAGATCAAAACCGAGAATCCGAACACGACGGCGATGGTAAGCCCGACTCCGTTGTGAGTTGATTGACTTCCCGGATTCAAATCCCTATCCTCCGATCGAGGCATCGCTCCCGGATCGGGCTCGCCAGGCCTCGGACGTTGCCCTTGGTAAGCAAGATCCCATGAAGACCCACGTCGAATTCCGTTCGTCCAAATTTCCCCCGTACGAAGGCGAGGAAGAAGAGATCAATCCCGGGCTCTGGGGGAAGCGACTGACCGAATATCTGGCCGAGAAGCTCTCGGAACGCGGAATCGAAACGGAGGAAATGGCAGTGGAGGACTGGGGGTGTTACCTGCCGATCCGGAATGAAGGTTTCCGTCTCGCCCTGTGCTGCGGTCATCAGAGTGGTGACGATGACGAGTTTCTCGTCTTCACGGATCCGAGCACCCCGAAGCTGAAGAAGTTTTTCCGCACGATTGATGCGACCCCGCAGCTCACGAAGCTCCTCGACGCCCTTCGAATGATTCTCGAAGCCGACCCCGGGATCAGCGAGGTCACCTGGAGCGAGCCGGGATAAAAACTCCGGCATTCTGCCGGTCGCGGCAACGGGACCGATCAATCCTCGCCGTGATGCGCCTGCCACTCGGGATGGCTGAGGATGACGCTGAGGATGTCGTGGGTGACTTTCACCGGGGCCTGGTTGGCGTTGATGTTGGCGCGCCGGTCCGCGTAGTGGTCGACGAGATCTCTCGTTGATTCCTCGTAGGTGCGGATGCGTCGCTGGATCACTTCCTCACTGCCGTCGTCCATCCGGCCCTCCTTGAGGGCGCGTTTACGAATGCGGGTGATGAGTTCCTCGCGGTTCGGACAGGAGAGGTGGAACAGCTGGAGCACCTCGATGTGCTGCTCCATGATGAGGGCCTGCTCGATGCTGCGCGGGATGCCGTCGAGGAGGAGGATGTCGATGTCCGGCTTGAACATGTGCAAATCGGCGCGGGCGTCGATCTGGACCTTGAAGTAGCGGATCGTGAGCTCATCGGGGACCAGTTCACCCCGGCGCGAGTAGGAGATGAACTCCTGACCGATGGGGGTGCGGGTGTCCATGGAGCGAAAGGCGTCGCCCATGGAGAAGTGATAAAATCGGGGAATCGCGCCGAGGATCTGGCCCTGGGTGCCCTTGCCGCACCCGGGGGCACCGAGGAAAATGAAGGCTTTATACTTCTCGCGAGGTTCTCCGATCATGGTCTGGCAGTGAGGATTTGGACTATCGATTTGAGGATAAGCGGCTACCATAGGGGGAAGTCAACCCCAAGTCATGTTTTTCAGTCCTTTCCTGGCAACCCGCTATCTCAAACCGAAGCGCACCTTTGTCTCGATCATCACGGTGATCTCCATCCTCGGGGTGGCGCTCGGAGTGTGGCTGCTGGCGGTTGTCATCGCCGTCTTTACCGGATACGGGGAACGGATCAAGGACAGCATCCTGGGCTTCGAACCGCACCTGGTGATCGACTCGGGCGGAATCGTGCGGAACTGGCCTGAAGCGGTCGAGAAAGTGGCCGCCGTCGAGGGAGTGATTTCGGTGACTCCCTACGTCCGCGGACAGGTCGTGATGGACTTCGCGGGACTGCGGAGCGCTCCGATGATTCGCGGCATTCTTCCCCCGGAGGGCGAAGAACTCGCCCGGATGAGGGGCAAGCTCGCCAAAACACCCGATCCCAAACACCCGCTCGATCCGTCAAAAGCGATCCCGCGCGGTGACTTTGATCTCAAGGACTTCTACTCAGCGGTGATCGGGGACGGAATGGCGGAAGCCCAGAACATCCAGGTCGGGGACAAAATCCTGCTCTATTCGCCGAGGGATATCGACTCGGTCATGAAATCTCTCGAACGGGTCGAGGGCGCGGAAGACGCGGAAGGGCGCAAGAAGGCGATCGAGGAGACCCGGGAGATGACCGCTCCCCAGGAAGTCACGGTGACAGGGATCTTCGACTCGGGCCACTGGGACTTCGACAGCAGCATCATCTTTGTCCACCTCGAGACGGCTCAGGTGCTTTACAATTTCGACCTCGAGGAATGCCACGGGATCGCGGTGCGCACGAATGACGGATTCAAAGCGAACAAGTTTCAGGACAAGTTTCTCGCGATGCTGCCTCAGCAGTTCCGGGTCATGACCTGGGTGGAGATGCACAAACTCATCTTCGACGCGGTCGCGGCGGAAAGGCAGGCGATGTATCTGATCCTTTTCATGATCATGATCGTGGGCGGCTTCTGCATCATGAACACGATGATCACGGTGACCTTCCAAAAACGCTCCGAGATCGGACTGCTCAAGGCGCTCGGAGCACTCGAGGGACAGGTTGCGTGGGTTTTCCTCTTTCAGGGGATTCTCGTCGGCCTCGTCGGCGTGGTCGTCGGACTCCTCCTCTCGCAGGTCACCCTTTACTTCCGCAACGACATGGCCGGCTGGATCGGCCGGAGTTTCGGCGTCGACATTTTTTCCGAAGAGATCTACAAGGTCGATGGCGGCTTGCCGGCCAAACAGACCCTGCGTGACCTCGTCATCATCTCCACAGGCGCCTTTTTCGCCTGCACCCTCGCCTCCTTAATCCCCGCCCTTATTGCTGCCTCGCTCCAGCCGGCCAAAGCTCTCCGCAGCGAATAGTCAACCACCAGAAATTCGGGTTCACCTCGGGGCGCGGCAGCGTATCCCGCTCAACAGCTATTTATCATGGAGTTTTATCTTTCCATCGGGGGCACCAAAAAGGGCCCCTATTCGATCTTCAAAGTCGGCGACCTGCTTGAAAGCGGAGAAATCACTCCGGAGACTCTCGCGTGGCATCGCGAACTCGCCGGATGGATACCGGTCCGCGACGTGCCCGCGCTCGAAGTGGTCTTCGGAAGAGACCAGGACCGCAAGCCCGAACCTCCGCCGCTGCCCGTGCCCGAGCCAGAGCTTGCCCCCCCGCACGCAAAGGAGCTCGCCGGAGTGCCGCTGCCCGCGATCGAGGCCATCAATTCCCCCCTAGTGCGGATTCTGGATCAGTCCCGGCCCTTCGTCCGCTTCTGGGCCCGCATGTTCGACTACATGGTCGTGTCCGTCATCGTTTTCCAGTTTTCGGATGTTTCGATCCCTCAACAGATTCCGGGAGAAGGGTTTGCCGAACTTTTCACCCGTTATCTCGCGGAGATGCAAAAGCCCGAGGCTCTCGTTCTTGCCCGAACCCTGTTCTTCGCCCTGATCGGATGGCACCTGATCGAAGCGGTCCTCATCCATCTCTTCGCCACCACGCCCGGCAAAGCCCTTTTCGGATTGGCGGTAAAGACCGCCGCGGGTGAGAAAGTCCCGATGCTGCCCTCTCTCGGACGTTCCTTTTACGTTTATGTGATGGGCGTGGGATTTTACCAGTTCCCTTTTATCGTCATTGGTATGGTTTTCAGCTTTTTCAGAATGACCTCGACGGGGAAATGCCTCTGGGATCAGCAGTTGAAACTTCAGGTGGAAAATCCCCCGTTGGGTACAGTCAGGATAGTGCTGGCCATTTGTGCCTTTTTTGCCTTATTTTTGCTTCAGTCAGTTAAATTTTAATGAGTCGGAATTGTTCCATCGTTTTACACGCCCATATTCCATGGGTCAGGCACCCCGAGGTGCCTCATTGTCTTGAGGAAGACTGGCTTCACAGTGCCGTGGTGGAAACGCATCTTCCGCTGCTCGAGATGCTGTTCCGTTTACGGAGCGAGGGTGTGCCGTTTAAACTGACGCTCAATCTTTCTCCCACGCTCCTCGCGATGTTTCGCGACAAGCTGCTGCGTCGCAGAACCCTGTCCTATCTCGACCGGACCCTTCGTTTGTGCCGCGATGAAGTGCAGCGCGGAGACATCACCGGCTTCGGCCATCTCGCCGGGATCTACGAAGAGCGCCTCCTTCGATTCCGTTCTCTCTTTGTGGATCAGTGGCAGGGCGACTTGATCCGCGCCTACACCGATCTGCGGGACAGCGGGCATATTGAGCTGACCGCGAGCGCCGCGACCCACGGGCTCCTTCCGCTCCTCATGCGGGTCCCCGAAACGGTTCAGGCTCAGGTCCGTGCAGGAATCCGGCAGTATGTCCAGTGTTTCGGCCGTATGCCGCGGGGCTTCTGGCTTCCCGAGTGTGCCTATGCTCCCGCGCTCAGCCAGGTGCTCAAACACGAGGGCATCGACTGGACCATCGTCGAGGAGCATGCCCTCACCACCGCACCGCAGGCGAGTGAATTTTTCCCCTTCACTCCGGGGATGACTCCGGACGGGCTCATGGTCTTCGGTCGTGATCAGGCAAGCAGCAGCGAGGTCTGGAATGCCGACGAGGGATTTCCGGGAGATGACCGCTACCGTGATTTCATGCGCGACGTCGGACTTGAGGCTCCGATGGAGTATCTCAGTGACTACCTCGGGGAGAGCGGCCAGAGACAATTCACCGGCCTGAAATATTTCCGCGCCTACCGGGAGGGGGATAAGAGTGAAATCTATGACCCTGTCCTCGCCGAACGGGCGCTGGAGGAACACGCGGTGCGTTTCATCAGCAGTCGCGGAGCCCAGCTCGGCGGACTTGAGGGAGAGGGGGTCGAAAATCCCATCGTGATCTGCGCCTTCGACGCGGATCTCTTTGGTCACTGGTGGTACGAAGGCACCGGATTTCTCGAAAAGGTTTTCCGCAAAGCGGCCAAGCGCGCCGATTTCGCCTTCACCACCCCGGGAGCCTATCTCGCGGAAAACCAGGAGAGAACGCTCCCCGCCATTTCGCCCGTCTCATCCTCGTGGGGAGAAGGCGGCTATTTCGAAACCTGGACGAGCAGCGAAAACAACTGGGTCTACCTCGAGATCCAGCGACGCTCGGAGCAGCTCGTCCGCTATGTCAGAATCTTTGAAGAGAACAAGGAGATCTACACGGAAGAAAACGCCGCCCATCGCGAACGCTGCATCCGCCTGATGACCAAGGAACTCCTCCTCGCCCAGTCGAGCGACTGGGGTTTCCTGATGAAAAACGAACCCTCGCGCGAGTACGCGGTCAAGCGGACCCGGCAGCACCTCGATAACTTTGACCGGATCTGGGCCGCCTCGACCAACGAAGACGCGACATCCATCCTCGATGACGTGGAGCAGGCGAATCCGATGTTCACCGACCTGCCCTGGAACATCTACGAGCCCTGCGCGTGATTTCTCTCTGAAGATGGCGGAGAATTTTGTTTATTTCGATCTGGAAACACGGCGCTCCGCGAATGATGTCGGGGGCTGGGACCGGAAGGCCGACATGGGAATGTCCGTCGGAGTGACCTTCAGCTCGGCGAAAAACCGTTACATGATTTATGACGAGGCCAATGTGCAGGGACTCATCGACGAACTCTGTGGCGCGGATCTGGTGATCGGCTTCAATCATATCTCCTTCGATTACGAGGTGCTGATGGGCTACACCATTCTCGATCTGAAAGAGCGGACCCATAATCTCGATCTCATGCTCGAACTCGAGCGGGAACTTCAACACCGCCCGAAACTCGACGCGGTGGCGGGAGAAACGCTGGGCGAGAGCAAGACCGCCGTGGGAACCGACGCCATCAAATGGTGGCAGGAAGGCAGGATCATGGACATTGCCGAGTACTGCTGCTTCGACGTCAAAGTCACGAAGATGGTTCACGAGTACGGGGCAAAACACGGCCTCGTGAAATACCGGAACCGTTTCAATCAGTCGCTCGAAGTTCCGGTACACTGGAGACTGCCCTCGTAGGGATCAGACCAGGAACAGTACCCCGGCGAGAATCAGGAACAGGCCGATCACGTCAAAGACAACACCCGTTTTGACCATGCTCGGAATGGGGATCATGCCGGAACCGTAGACGATCGCATTCGGTGGCGTCGAGACGGGCAGCATAAAACCAAAACTCGCCCCGAGGCAGGCACCGATCGCGGGAAGGATGGGATCCACTCCGGCGGCCAGCGCCACGGCAATGGCAACGGGGATGACGATGTTTGCGGAGGCGGTGTTCGAGGCCGTCTCGCTGATGACGATGCCGAGAAAGATCGACAGGAAGGTGATGGAGGCGAGGCTCACAACGCCGGTCGATTCGAAAATGCCCCGACCCACCACCCCGGCCAACCCGGTGGACGAAGCGAGACTGCCCAGAGCGATGCCGCCACCGAAGAGAAGTATCGTGCCCCAGTCGATGTGGACGGCCTCTTCCCAGGTCAGGGTGAACTTGCGTTCTTTCCAGTTCACCGGGAGAAGGAAAAGCACCCCGGCGGCAAGGACGGCGATAATGCCCTCGGGCAAATGGGTGTCATACCATTTCAGGGCCGCGTGGTCGTTGCCAAGGACCAGGTTCATGATCCCCGGGGTCACCCAGAGCACCACCGCAACGCCGAAGGCAATGCAGGCATTCATCTGACCCCTGGTCCACTTGCCGAGAGATTCGCGGCGCTGGAGAAGATAATCTTTCAAACCCGTGAGTTCCCGGACCTCGGGAGGGTGGAACCGCACGATGATAAAATAGAGCGCCAGAAACATCACCACGACGAGGGGCACTCCGAATGACATCCACTCGAGAAAGGAAATCTTGGTTCCGGTCTGCTCCTCGATAAGAGCCCGGCCGAGCAGATTGGGAGGAGTGCCAATTGGAGTTCCGATGCCCCCGACCGAGGCTGCATACGCTGTCATGAGGAGTAATCCGCGGCTCATTTTCAGGTCGCGCTTTTCGACGCGGATGCCCCGTTGCTCTGTCATCAGTTCCGTCATTACCCCGAGGATCCCGAGGGCGATCGGGAGGAGCATCGCGGTGGTCGCGGTGTTGCTGAGCCACATCGAAAGAAAGGCGGCAATCGCCCCGAAGGTGAAGAGAATGCGCCGCGTGCTGTTGCCCACCCACTTCAGAGAAAGGATCGAAATGGCGATACGCCGGTCAAGCCCGTGCGTCATGACCGCCTGGGCGATCAGGAAGCTGCCGATGAACACAAAGATGACCGGGTCGGCGAATGAAGCGAGGACGGCCTTCGCCGGAGCAACTCCGAGGAGCACACAAAGCGCGGGACCGAGCAGGGCGGTAATGGGGATGGGGATCGGTTCGCAGATCCAGTAGATCAGGGTGAGCGCGATGACCGCGGCGAGTCGTTGAGCTTCAGGCGTCAACCCCGGCATGGGAATCAGCAGGATCGCCGTGAAAGCAAGCGGGCCGAGCCAGAAACCAATGGTCCGGCGACCGCGCTCAAATTTCTGCTCGGCGGCAGAGACACTCCCTTGCGGTTGGGTGGAGGGACAATCCATGTGCGCGAATCGTGCCGGATCACCGGTGGTCTGGCAAGTGGAAGTCGCGGTTCTTTTTCCACAATTCCGACAAGGAAAAATCCCCGGTCGGCCGCCCTCACGGCATCCGTGAAGCGATCTCCCGCGCCTCTTCAACGAGGCGGGCATCGCCGAGAAAGCCGGCGAATTTGAGATCGGGCAGTCCGCTCTGCATGGTTCCGAGCACTTCGCCGGGCCCCCGCAATCGGAGGTCCTCGTCGGCGATACGGAATCCGTCACGGGTTTCTTCGAGGATCTTGAGGCGTTCGCGGGCCTCCTGCTGATCCGGCCCTATCATTAGTACACAAAAGCTCTTGTGTTCACCACGTCCGATCCGCCCCCGCAACTGATGCAACTGGGCAAGACCGAAACGCTCCGCGTGATAGATCAGCATGATGTTGGCATTCGGGACATCCACTCCCACCTCAATGACCGTGGTGGAAACGAGAACCCGGGCCTTCCCGGTCCGGAAACGTTCCATCGCGGCGTCTTTCTCCTCGGCCGACATCCTCCCGTGGAGTAGCTCAACCTCATGGTCGGGAAGCCGCTTTTTCCACTCCTCGAACTCGACCGAGGCTGCACCCACCAGGAGTTTTTCCGACTCATCGATGAGAGGATAAACGAGATAGGCCTGTCTTCCCGTGGCGAGCTGATCCCGGACAAAGGCCGCCGCATCTTCGGTCTGTGTCGTGAGACGGATTCCGGTGATGATTTTTCCCCGTCCCGCCGGAAGTTCGTCGAGGATGGAGACATCGAGGTCGCCGTAAAAGGCGAGTGTCAGGGTGCGCGGGATCGGCGTCGCGGTCATGACGAGGACATCGGTGAACTCCCCCTGATTGATAAGCGCCTCGCGCTGGGCGACGCCGAACTTGTGCTGCTCGTCAATCACGGCAAGACCGAGTCCATTCACAAATCCGGCCCGCCCGTGGATGAGGGCATGAGTCCCGATCGTCAGGCTCCCGCTCGCGGTGCCGGACTTCGCCGCAGAAAAGAGCGGCATGTCCGTCGCCTCATCCCGTGCACCGGTGAGAAGACGCACCTCGACGCCGAGCGGTTCGAGCCAGGTCCTGAAGGTGCGGAAATGCTGCTCGGCGAGGATCTGTGTCGGAGCCATGAGAGCGGCGTCAAAACCCGCTTCTACGGTCAGCACAATCGCCGCGGCCGCGACGAGCGTCTTCCCTGCCCCGACATCGCCCTGGAGGAGGCGGGACATGGGAACGGACGCGGCCAGGTCAAGCCGCACCTCCTCGATGGTGCGAAGCTGCGCGGAGGTGGGGGAAAAAGGCAGACGTTCCAACAACTGATCCAACAGTCGTCCCGGCCCGCAATGGGGTGTCCCCCCGCGCGCATGGAGCGCAACGCGCCTGTTCCGGAGAATGAGCTGGAGCTGAGTGAACTCCTCCAGTGCAAGATAGCGGCGGGCCGGATCAAGTTCGGCAAGGGTTTCCGGGTAATGAATACGGCGGATTGCCGCCGCCCGGGTAAGCCCGCCGTAGTCGCCCGGAGGAAGCCAGTCGGGGAGGATCTCGTCCGGGATTCTCCGGAGCAACTCATAGATGAGCCCCCGCAGACTCTTTTGGTTCACCCCGCTGGTGAGGGGATAAATCGGAACGATGCGCCCCATATGGGCGTCACTCGCCGACTGACCCGACTCAACGATTTCAAAATCGGGATGATCGATCACGACACGATGACCGCTCTCCTTCGGCTGCCCGAAAATGACCAGTTCGTGTCCCACCGCAATGACCTTCTGCAGATAGGCGACATTGAACCAGCGCAGGACGATGCGATTGCCGAGGATATCGCCCCCGACCGGTTCCGCGGTCACCTCAAAGCTACGGCGACCCTTTCCCCGCCCTAAGAGCATCCGGCAATCTGTCACAGCGACGTGGAGGCAGACCGGCTGCTCCATGGCATTTTCAGGAAACCGGTCAAAACGCGAACGGTCCTCATGGCGGCGGGGGTAATGCTCAAGTGCGTCACCAATGGTGGCGAGGCCAAGCTTCGCATATCCTTCCCGGGTCTTTTTATCAAAACGAACCAGCCCTGTCTCCTCCAGCGGCGTCTTCAGATTCCAGGCCGTCTCCGGAGTCGCCATAGGATCAGTATTTCTTCCAGAGGGACGGAACAAAAAGCACGAGGAGAGCAAAAAACTCAAGACGCCCGAGGACCATCAGGAAACTGAGGAGCACGAGGGTGGGCGGCTTGAGAAACGCGAAATTGTCCGTCGGTCCGACATCGCCGAATCCGGGCCCGACATTCCAGAGCGTTCCGAAAACGGCTCCGATCACCGAGATAAGGTCGAGACCGGGTTCCATCATCGCCACGAGGAGGACCGAGAACCCCGCCACGGACACGCCGAGCGTAATGAAGAAAAGGGAGGTGACAAACACCTCCTCGGAGGGTGCGCCGCCGTTAAGCCGGATGCGGAAGACACGGTTGGGCCGGTAGGATCGGACGAGCTCACGCAGGGTGATTTTAAAGAAGAGAATGATGCGATTCATCTTCAGACCTCCTGCGGTCGATCCGGCGCAACCGCCGATCAACATCAACAGCATCAGGAGGAGCTTCGACGAAAGCGGCCACCTGTCGTAGTCGGAAACTCCGAAACCGGTGGTCGAACTGATCGACGTCACGTTAAACACGGCGTCGCGGAGAGCAGCGGGATAGCTGGAATGAACTCCCGTCAGGACAAGATTGACGGCAATGGCACCGGTCAAACCGGCGATGAGATAGAGGTAATATCTTGCCTCCTCCTCGGCGAGGACGCGGTTCCATCGGCAGTTCCCAAGGAAGACATAGAACATGAACCCGATCGAGGAGAGAAACATGAAGAGCGACAACCAGAGCTCGATCCCGGCACTGCCGTAGTGGGCAATACTGGTGTTTTTCGGACTGAACCCTCCCGTGGCGATCGTGGTCATGGAATGGCAGATCGCATCGAAGAACGACATCCCGAAGAAAATCAGACCCAGGCAACAGGACACCGAAAGGACGAGGTAGACTTTCAGCAGGGCGGCCGCGAGATCACGAATGCGGGAAGTCCCTGATTCGGAAAGGTTCAGACTGGATTCCTGCTGCACGAGGGAGCGGCTACCGACCCCCAGAAAGGAAAGCACCGCCACGAACACGACCAGAATCCCGATCCCGCCCAGCCACTGGGTCACCGCCCGCCACATCAGGATGGGACGGGGAAAGGATTCGATGTCGGTCATGACCGAGGAACCGGTCGTGGTGAATCCCGAAGCGGATTCGAACACGGCACCGATGAAATCCAGGCCCGGCTCACAAAAGACAAAGGGCAGGGCCCCGAGAATGCTCGCCATGACCCAGCCGAGCCCGACGATGACGATGGCATCCCGCCGCAGGACTTCGTTCGAGCAATTCCACCCGATCAGGTAAAGGACCACGCCGAGGCCTGCAGTGATTGCCGTGGAAAGAGAGAGTGAATGGACCGCGGAGGCGCCGGGCTTTCCCGTCTCTGCGACATGCAGCTCAATCGAGGCATACAGCCAGCAACATCCCATCGCCAATCCGACCAGGATGAAAAGCAAACCGAGGATTTTGGCAACGATTCGAAAGTTCATCAGGGAGCCACCAGCTTGAGGAACTCGCGTTTGGCCTTTGGTTTCACGAGCGCGTAGAGGCTGTCTTCCTCCCTGATCTCATCGTCAGCAGCCGGCACAAGCCCCCGGGAGCCATTGAGGAGCGCGACGAGGACACAGTCTTCCGGCCAGACCACCTCCCGAATCTGCTTCCCGACGACAGGAGAGGATTTACTCACCGTGGTTTCAATCAATTCGACACCCTCCAGCTTCTGAAGCAGATGAAAACGGTCCGAGGTGATATAGCGGGCCAGATCCTTTCGGGTTGCCTCGCGGGGACTAACGGCGGCGAGAATGCCCATTCGCTCACCGTAGCTGGTCATCGCATCCGCATAGTCAGCCCGGTGAATGAGCGGCAGGCAATATTTCGTTCCAAGGCTGTGCGCCTGGAGGCAGGTCATCACATTGTCCTCGTCGACATTGGTCACCGCGATAAAGAAGTCCGCCTGCCCGATCTGTTCCTCCCTCATTTCCGCAATGGAGGTGGCATCGGCATTGAGGATGGTCACGTTGGTGAGCTGATCGCTCAGTTCCTGACAGCGTGAGGCGCTCTCCTCAAAAATGCGGATCCGGCAGTTCCAGCTCTCAAGGGTTTGGGCGAGAGAGAATCCGTATTCTCCTCCGCCGAAAATGACGATGTTCAACTGGTTCTCACGTCCGGAACGGTGCTGAAAGTGCGGCAGAAAATCATGCAACTTCGAGGGTTCGCCGAAGAGGGTCACGAGATCTCCCGCCTCCATCATTTCATCCGCCTTGGGAATAATCGTTTCGCTCCCGCGATTGATCGCACCCACCCGTATCCTCGGCGGGAAGGCGATATCCTTGAGCGGGACCCCCCAGAGTTTGCTGTCGGCCGCCATGACCACCTGCTGGATCTCGACATAACCCTGGGCAATCTCCTCAACCATGGCGGACTTGGGGTTTCGCACATGCTTCGCCAGCTCAACCGCGGCAAGCCGCTCCGGACTGAAAAGATAATCGATCCCGAAATGTTCCCCGTAGTCGAGAAAGAGGCTCTCCCGTTGAATCCCCGGATGCACCCGGCAAATCGTCTTCCTCGCACCGAGGCTCTTCGCAATCGAGGCGGAAACGATATTGATATTGTTGTCACTCGTCAGTGTGAGAAAGAGGTCGCAGTCTGCCACGCCCGCTTCGATGAGAACACCGATGGAAGTTCCATCAGCCACCATGACCCGGGCATCGATGCGGCTGTTGAGAATCCCGGCCACCACCTCGCTCGACTCAATGACGACGATGGAGTGGTTTTCAGCCGCGAGGTTCAGCGCGATGTGCATGCCGATCTCGCCGGCGCCTACGATGATGATATTCATTTCGGGGAACGTTCGGGCCCTGGCGGCACCGGACTCGCTAGCAAAGGAGCATCATCGCTGTTTTCCCGGACGGTTCAAGGACTCGATCCGCGTAAGGACCTTCTCAAACAGCTCATTTGGCCTCGCATAGGAAGGATATAGATCTTCCTCACCCGCAGGGAGATTTCGCCAGTGTTTATACATCCAGAGCCAGGGGGCGGGATGCTCCCTTATATATTGCTCAAACACATTCCAGCAGGTCTGCGCAATGGACTGGGCCGTGTCGTCAGGGCCGAATATTAGCGGCTTGAACCCTCGCACTAGGTAGGTTCCGTCGGGTCGGGGGATACAGAGCCCGGGAATGACGGGAAGCCCGGTTCGCTTCATTAGCTCCGCGTGGATCGAGGTGACGCATGTCTTCCGCCCGAAACAATTGATGACCGTAGCCGCTTTCGAAGGTCGGGCCGTCAGGTCGGTTAAAAAGGCGGCGTGTCCCCCCTTTTCGAGATTGTCGAGCAGCCGATAGGCGGCACCCCACTTCGTGATCACTTCGTGACCTGAAAGTTCCCGGTTCTTTTTATAGGTTTCGATGAGGCTGGGATTCTTCAAGTCCTGAGCCACGATGGTGAATTTAAACCCACTGAATCCCATGATGAGGGCGATCCACTCGAAATTTCCGTAATGCGGGGTCACCCAGATGGCCCCCGTTTCGAGAGCTTTGGTGATGGAGTCCAGATCCTCCGCCTCGGTCTCGCAATAGGTCCGGTAGTTGTCCGCATTAAGTCGGCTGCTCCAAAACTGGTCCACGACGGTCTGGGCAAATCCACGATAGGAATCCCGGGCAATCCGCCGTATCTCGCGCTGATCTTTCTCATCTCCAAAAACTAGGCTCAGATTCTCTATGGCCACGAGGCGCCCCTCGCGGTTGATCCAAAAGACCAAGCTTCCCAGGATTTTGCTAAGGAGCAGGGCCCCTTTCCTCGGCAGGAGAGGCACACAAAAATAGAGCCACTGCACCGCCAGCCACTCAAGCCGATGCCGTATCTTCTTCCAGGGAAATATGCGTGAATCACTCATTTCGAGCCGCGGGCAAAGTCAGGCTGTCCGGGGTCGGGACTTTCATCGCGCACTCCTGACCGGGCAAGGCGGAACTTGCCGTGCCGTCGATTTTCGGGAACCAGTGGTAAACTATCAGCCGACATGCAGCATCACGCCTTTGTCTCCCTGTTCCGGAAGGTCCTTTCGACACCCACTGCTCCCTTCCATGAGTACGAAGTCGACCGGGTGATCCGCGAGTTACTCGCCCCGCTCGAACACGTCACCCTGGAGACGGACCACTACGGAAACCTCATCGCCCGCTACCGCCGGGGCAGGAAACGGCCGCAACTCGCCTTCGGAGCCCACATGGACCATCCCGGCTGGGTCCGCTTTCAGGGAAGCGACCAGTTTCTTGGCGGCGTTCCCGAGGAACGGCTCAACACCCATCCGGTCGAATGGTTCGGCGATTTCGGCATGTGGGAGCTGAAACCTTTTGAGCTGAAAGAGGGCCTCATTCACTCACGCGCCTGTGACGACCTCGTGGGCTGTGCGGCCATCGTTGCCCTGCTCATGGAACTGGAGGCGCGGAAAGTCGAGACAACGGTGTATGGACTCTTCACCCGCGCCGAAGAGGTTGGCTTTATCGGGGCCGTGGAAATGGCCAAACGCTGGCCTTTACCGGAAGGAGTCTGTTTTGTCTCGCTCGAAACGAGCGCTCCCCGGGGCGGGGCAACGCAGGGAAAAGGGCCGGTCATTCGCGTGGGTGACCGCATGAGCGTTTTCAATGACAGCGTCACCGCCGAGCTTGTCGATGCCGCGAAAGAGGCGAAACTTCCCCACCAGCGGGCCCTTCTCGATGGAGGTTCCTGCGAAGCGACCGCCTTGAATCTTTTCGGAATTCCTTCCGCCGGGATCTCCGTCCTCCTCGGGAACTACCACAATTGCCCGCCCGTCTCGGGCATCGCCGAGGAGTTCATCTCCCTCGACGACGCGAAGAATCTGGTGAAACTCATTACCGCCACGACGATTCGGATGTCCGGCGGAAAATCCGGCGACTCCTCCAAGGTACAGCTCAAAAAACGCCTCAAAAAGCTCAGCCGCGACCACCGCAAGTATGAGCAGGCGGCCCGGCGCCGGTGGAAAAAGTGACCTGCTTCAAAAAGCACCGTCAGACGATCTGCCCCCCCTCGGGGATGAACTCGTCGCCAAAGTAGAGGCGATAACGCCCGAGACGCGAGCGCAGTCTGAGCTCGGCACCAAACGCGGTCGAAAGGCTGAGCGAGTTCAACGCCCGCCGCTTTTCGCCCTGTGCAATGGCGATTCCGTCCTGAAGAATGAGGGCATGGGTGATCGCCGGAATGATTTCCTCGACGTGGTGAGTCACGAGGATGAGCGAACGGAACGAGCCTTTTGCAGTCAACTCCTCGACAAAACTCAGGAAATGCTCGCGCGCGACCGGATCGAGCCCGGCACAGGGTTCATCGAGAACGAGGACCTCCATGCGCTGGGCCATCAGCGCCCGGCCAATGAGAACCCGCTGACGCTCTCCCTGGGACATGATCCCCCAGGCCTGGTCGCGCAGGTAGCCACAATTCACCTTCTCAAGAGTCTTCTCCGCCGCCTTGACCTCAGCGGGGTCGTCCGTCTTTTGCCAGTAATTGACCATCGCGTGCCGACCGGAAAGAACGATGTCGATCGCGGTCTCCTCGGGATCGATCAGTTGGGAAATGCTGCTGCTGACAAAACCGATCCGCTTGCGCCAGTCGTCCCAGCTCTGGGATTCCGAGTTCACCGCATCCTCCCGCCCGCGCATGTGAACTTCGCCCGTCGTCGGAGTGAGGTAGCCCATCAGGACATTGAGGAGTGAGGTTTTTCCAGAACCGTTTCCTCCAAGGATGACCCAGTGCTGGTCCCGCTCGATCGTCAGGTTGATCCCCTCCAGAATCTTGCGCCCGTTCCGCTGAACGCTCACGTCCTCCATCTCCAACACCGTTGCTGCCATAGTCTCAAGGCTACCGTGGCGGAGGGTGTTTTCCAACGGAATTCTGAATCACCGGGCCCCCCGAGGCGTCGGACAAGCATGAAAATTCCGCGAAGTTTCACCTGCCTCCTCGCCCGGTTCACTCTCATGGCCTTTTTTACACCCCTTTTTGCCCAGGAAAAGCCGGGTCGGGTTGCCGCCGAGCTACCCCTCTTCGAAGCCATCTCCGGCAAGCGGCTCGAGACGGGAACCCTGATCCCGCAAGCCGGAGCGCCTGCGCTTCAAGGGACCGCGCAATCCTTTGGCCAGCCCGTTCTAGGCGGCCTTTGGTTTCAAGTCGACGGTGTCGCAGAGTACGGGCCCGCGAAATGGGGCTTTCGCTGGATGTACCGTTTCCGGGAACAGGGGGATAAAAATGCCGTCTACGCCCTCTATTTGGACACGATGGGACAGCAAGTTCAGTATCAGGGGGTTTATGACGAAGCGGGAGGCACGATCGAACTCCAGGCAAAACTTCCCGACGGCGGCACGAGCCACAACACCCTTGCCGTGAATGCCGACGGGGCCGTGACGATTACCAGCATCACCCGCGATCCACAGGGAAATGAGGCGGTAAAGTATTCCGCGACCAGCGTTGCAGCCCCCTGAGCACCCGTCACTCAAGAGGGTAAGGTGGGTGAGTAAAGAGGGTCAAACCCGACGAGAACGTGACCTTTCCGCCCGGGGAATCGTTGGACATGATTCGGATTCGCGAACAACGTCTCTTATGGCTAATCAACTCGAACAACTGAAGCAGTTCACCGTCGTCGTCGCAGATACCGGCGATTTTGAGTCCATGCGGGAATATCAGCCGCAGGACGCAACGACCAACCCCTCGCTCATTCTCAAGGCATCGCAGCAGGAGCAGTACGCCCATCTCGTCGACAAGGCGGTAAAAGACGCGGGCACTTCCGCGTCCGTCGAGACCATCATCGACCGGGTTCTTATTTCCTTCGGCAAGGAGATCCTCAAGATCGTTCCCGGCCGCGTCTCCACCGAAGTGGACGCCNNCTCATCAAGATCGCCTCGACCTGGGAGGGAATCGCCGCGGCGACCGTTCTCCAAAAGGAGGGGATCAATTGCAACCTCACCCTCATGTTTTCGCTCGCCCAGGCCGTTGCCTGCGCCGAAGGCGGGATCAAACTAATCTCCCCCTTTGTCGGACGGATCTATGACTGGTTCAAAAAGAACACCGGCAACGAATATACCGGGGCCGATGATCCGGGCGTCCAGTCCGTCCGCCAGATCTACACCTACTACCGCAAGTTCGGCCACGCGACCGAGGTGATGGGCGCGAGCTTCCGGAACACCAGTCAGATCCTTGAGCTGGCCGGCTGTGACCTGCTCACCATCGGGACCAATCTGCTCGAAGAATTGAAAAACACCGAAGGCAAGGTCGAGCGCAAGCTCAGCCCCGATCTCGCCGGTGACGTGGACATCGCACGGCTCAAACTCGACGAAAAGACCTTCCGATTCCTCCTCAATGAGGACGCCATGGCCACCGAAAAGACCGCCGAGGGCATCCGCGCCTTTTCGGCGGACATCGTGAAAATGGAGAAACTGATTGCGGGTAAGATGTAAGAGTCGTCTCGATCCCGCACGTATCCTTGAGAATCAGGGCCTGTCGCTCCCGGTCCTTCTGCCCCCATGAAGAAACAACTCCCTCTGGTTCTCAGCCTGTTCGTCCTGATCGGATTGCTGCTCTGGTTTCTGGTCTCCCGCGTGGTGGAAAAAGGACCCGCACCCTCGACCCCCCTCGTTCATCCTCCGCGGGGATTTGTCGCGGACTGGAACTCTCTCAATGCCTACCACGGGACCATTTCGGCTCAGGAATTGCGGGACCTGATTGAGAGAGTCTACACCGTCGATGAGACCTGGCAGCAGGTCATCACGATCGAGGCTGACACGGCAACGATACAGACCGCGGGCGATCCTTTTGTTCTTCGTCTGAGACCGGCCGATGCCCCCGCGCCAGGCGAAGTGAAACGCTACTGGAGGAGCGGACTCCCCCTCGACCAGCTCCACATCGCCATCGATCCGGGCCATATTGGCGGGGAATTCGCGGTGGTGGAAGAGCGCCAGTTCGGTCGACCCGGGGATAAGCCGGTGCGCGAGGGGGAGATCACCCTGTTGACCGCGCTCCGTCTCAAGCCCCTCCTCGAGGCCATGGGGGCCCGGGTCAGCCTGGTGCGTTCCGAAAACACACCCGTGACTCCAAGACGAGCATCCGATTTCCTGGCACTCTACAAAGAACTTAATCCGAAGTGGCCGGACGCCCTGCTCCGCCCTCATGCGGAAGGGCGTTTCTACCGAAGGGATGAGATCGTGGAGAGGGCAAAACTCGTCAATGAGGTGCTCAAGCCCGATCTGGTCCTTTGTTTACATTACAATGCCTCAAGCGACAGCGGACACTGGGCGTCTCCCGCCGAGCCGGTTTTTGTCGATGAGAATCATTTTCACCTTCTCCTGAACGGGGCCTACACCACCGGCGAGGTCTTCGATGAGGGGGACCGTTTCCAGATGATCGAACGCATCCTCCAGCGGATTCACGAACAGGAGGCCGCTCTCGGCAAAGTCGCTGCGGACGTCCTCGCTGAGCGCACCGGCCTGGCACCCTACTCCTACGATCCGGAATCAAAACGGGCGAGGAATGTGGACGGTCATCCCTACCTGTGGGCCCGGAACCTCCTCGCGAGTCGCTCCTACACCTGCCCGGTTCTCTATTTCGAGCCCTATGTGATGAACAACACCGATGTGTTCGCGAGGATACAGGAAGGCGACTACGAAGGAGAGCGGGAGGTCAACGGAAAAACCCGTCCGTCGATCATGAGGGAGTATGCCGAAGCCGTCGCCGCAGGCGTCGCGAAAAACTTCCCGGCCGCGTCAGGTAACTGATCGGCGCGGGAGGATCCCCGGTTCAGAGCTTTTTCGGGTCGACTCCCCCGAGCCGGCAGAGGAAACGAAAATCGGCCAATTCCAGGGGCGTGATCGACAATCGATTGCCACGCCGGAGGATGAGCAGTTCTGAGAGTTCGGGATGTTCGCGCAATTCGGTGAGGGGGACGAAGCGGGTGAAATCGGCCCGCCAGGCGACATCGACCAGCAACCACCGGGGATTCTCGGGATCGCTTTTGGGGTCGTAGTAGTCGCTTTTCGGATCAAAGGCATGGGGATCGGGCCGCGCCGCTGAGACGATCTTGATCACCCCGGGGATTCCCGGTTCGGGACAGCTCGAGTGGTAGAAAAATCCCAGGTCACCGGGCTCCATCTCGTCCCTCATGTAGTTCCGCACCTGATAGTTGCGGACGCCATTCCAAGGCTCCGTGCGCCCGGGGCGTTCTTTCAGGTCTTCGAAGGAAAAGGTGTCGGGTTCGGATTTGAGAAGCCAGTGGCGCATGATCCCGGAATCTATGGCCGGGCTTTTGATTTTTCGAGAAGGAATCCCGGCGGCCTCAAGAAGACGATGCGTTTGTAGCGGGAACTCTGATGGGGACAGCCAAATCTATTTCGCCGGCTCAACGGACCATTCCCCCATGCTTCCTACGTCGGCCCGGACGAACAGGAGAACGAGAACATCTCTCCCCTCGGCGTCGCGGGCATCAAGGGGACGCATCGTGGAGAGGAAGGCATAATGCCCGTCGAGAGTCGTAATTTGAGTAGTGGTTTTCATCGTGTAGAATGTCGGGAGATCGGTTTTGAAGAGCGGATCCATCTCTTTACTAGGCCAGCTCGTATAGCCCTCCAGTTGCACCATCTCGGGTGCCAGATTCAGATCGATCGTGAGATTGTCCGTCCCGAGGACAGGGTCCACTTCCAAGGTGGTTCCCACATTGCGGCATTCAAATGCCGTCGCGGTCACTGGACCAATGGGTGCTTCGGCTCCCTTCGCCTGGGTAAGCGTAGCGGGTATCTCGGAAGGATCAAACTCCGTCGGGTAGATGTGTTCGTGAATCGACTCCACCTTGGCGCGTTGTCCGGATCGGGCAGTCACCATGGTGGTTTCCAGAATTGTGGCTGTCTCCGCCCGCACCCAATTTTGCACCGCTTTCCGCAGCGGTGTTCCGTCGCCGGAAATCCGGTTCTCGAACATCCAGTCGCTGAACTCCAGATGATCGACCTCGATGAATTCCAGGAGAATGTGGATCTGTCTTTCCGCCTCGTCCTTTAAGAGCGAAAAATAGTCCTCAAGCTGACGGTGGGCGCTCGGGCTCGTCGTTACGGTAAGTGCCTCTTCGTCCCTATCATACGAGATCGAGTCGTCGGTATTGAGCTCGACTCCTGCCTTCAGAAAGGTCATGCGGAGACTTTGATCAGCGCCCGAGCCGGCTTCTCTGCTCTTTTCAGCAAACGGATCCGACGTCGTCTTGCCGGTCGCTTCGCGAGAGACGAGAAAGGTCGGCGGAACAAGGTATCGCCGGGTTTCCCCTTTTCCCGCCTGGGAAATGGCCACTTTCGGAGCTTTCGGCTTGGGATCTGCCGCCTTTTCCTGAGCGGAAAGAAGAGAGAACGCCAGCGACAGGAGACTTGAAGCCGCGCACAGGGATTGAATTCGAGGGTTCATGGAAAGAGCATGCCGACGAGCGGGTCCCCGCGTCGAGAAAATTCGTTTACCGCGGGAACCGAAGATGGATCTGTAGTCACACCCCCGCCCAACCACTTACACCGCCTTCACCGCGGCGACCGTGTTCGCCCCGAACTCCGACCCGGGTTCTCCGCTACCTGCTGCGCGCTTGCGACTTGCACCCGGGTCGCTCCGCGCTAAGCTCCCCGCTCCATGACCTCACGCGAAATCCGGCAGTCCTTTCTCGATTTTTTTGAAGAGAAAAAGCACACCATTGTGCCCTCTGCCTCCCTCATGCCGACATCCCCCAACCTGTTGTTCACCAACGCGGGGATGAACCAGTTTATCCCCTATTTCCTCGGCACCGAGGCCGCTCCCTACGATCCGCCGCGCGCCGCCGACACCCAGAAGTGCATTCGCGCCGGGGGCAAACATAACGACCTTGAGGATGTCGGCTACGACACCTACCACCACACTCTCTTCGAGATGCTGGGGAACTGGAGCTTCGGCAACTACTTCAAGGCCGAGGCGATCACCTGGGCCTGGGAACTCCTCACGGAGCGCTGGGGCCTCCCCGCCGAGCGCCTCTACGCGACCGTCTATGCCCCGTCCCCGGGCGACCCGTCCGAGTTTGACCAGGAAGCCTATGACCTCTGGGCCGCGATTTTTAAGAAGGCCGGTCTCGATCCGTCCATCCACATCGTCAACGGCAACCGCAAGGACAACTTCTGGATGATGGGTGAAACAGGGCCCTGCGGACCCTGTTCCGAAATTCACGTGGACCTCACTCCCAAGGGAGACACCAAAGGCAGCCTCGTCAACGGCAGCGACGCCCGCTGTATCGAGATCTGGAACCTCGTTTTCATTCAGTTCAACGCGAATGAGGACGGCACCTTCCGTCCGCTCCCCGCCTGTCACGTCGATACCGGGATGGGCTTCGAACGCGCCTGCGCCGTGATCCAGGGCACAAAGGGATTCACCGATTTCTCCCGTCTCGCCTCGAACTACGACACGGACGTCTTTACCCCCATCTTCGCCAAGCTCGCGGAGCTGACCGGCAAGACCTATACCTCGACCGTGCCCGAGGGTGGCAAACGTCACAGCCTCACTGAGCAGGAGCAGATCGACATCGCCTTCCGCGTCATCGGCGACCACATCCGCACCGTCAGTTTCTCCATCGCCGACGGGATCGAGCCCGGCAATGGCGGTCGCAACTACGTGATCCGCAACATCCTGCGACGCGCCGTGCGCTTCGGTCGTATCCTCGGTTTTGACGCGGGCAATCCCTTCCTCCATCAGCTCGTTCCCGTCCTTGTCGCGGAATTCGGCGGAGTGTTCCCCGAACTCGCGACGCGACAGGAGAAAATCACCGCGGTCCTCAAGGCCGAGGAAGAGCAGTTCAACCGCACCCTCGACCGCGGGCTGAAACTGTTCGATGACGCCGCCGAAAAGGTGGCCGCCGGGAAGAAGTTCCCCGCCGACACCGTCGTGAAGCTCTGGGAGACCTTCGGCTTTCCCACCGACCTGACCCAGCTCCTCCTCGACGAGCGTTCCCTCACGACCGATCAGGACGAAGTCGCCCGCCTCGTCGATGCCCACAAGAGCACCGGCGCGGAAGGGCAGAAAACCTCCGTGATCGAAGCGGTCTCTATCGAGACCGACGTGAAGACCACCTTTGTCGGCTACGAGTTGGACGAGACCGAGGCGGAAGTCGTCACCTGGATCGACAACGGCAGCGGCATCTTCGCGATCGTGGATCGCAGTCCCTTTTACATCGAAAAAGGCGGGCAGCAGGGAGACACCGGTGTCCTGGTGGCGGGCGGTGAGAGCATCCCCGTCCTCTCCGTTCTCGGCGTCGGAGAAGCGGCCGTGCTCCAGCTCGCGAAACTTCCTGACAAAGACACCACCACCGTGACCCTCAAAGTCGATACGGCACGCCGGCGCGGCATCGAGCAGCACCACACCGCGACCCACCTTTTCCACTGGGCTCTGCACCAGCTCGTCAATCCCGACGCGACCCAGCAAGGGTCACTGGTCGCACCGGATCGTCTTCGTTTTGACTTCAACTCCTCCGCTGTTGAGGCCGACAAGCTCAACCGCATCGAAGCCGAGGTGAATGGCTGTATTCTCTCGAACGATCCGGTCTCGGTTGCCGAAGTGCCGCATTCCGAGGTGAAGAACAATCCGGACGTGATGCAGTTCTTCGGGGACAAATACGGAGAGAAGGTTCGTGTCGTCCAGATCGGAGGGCACAAAGGATCCTACGACGGCTACTCCATGGAACTCTGCGGGGGAACCCATGTCTCCTCGACCGGTGCGATCGGGTTTTTCAAAATCAAAAGCGAAGGAGCCGTCGCCGCCGGGATCCGCCGGATCGAAGCCGTCTGCGGGGATGCCGCCGCGGCCCTGATCGCCGAGCAGGCCGAAATGGTGAATCAGGAGTTCGCCGATGCCGTTCACAAACTCGCGGAGGCCAATGCGAAGCTCAAGGCTCTCGGCAAGAGCTACGTCGAAGCCGAGGACATCGACAATCTTTCCAAAATTATCGAGAAGTCACTCGCCTCGGGGGACCTCCCCGGAGCGAACGCCCACCTGAAGCAGTTCGAAGCCCATCGCGACGCGATCCGGGCAGCGGCCGTGCAGGCGGAGAAAGCGGTGAAGAAGGCGTCGGCCGGAGCGGCTGCCGGACTCGCCTCCGAGTGGTATCAGGAGACGCTCGCGGAGTACACCGGCGAAACCTGGGCGGGTCTCCTCCCCGGTGACTCTGCCGACCTTCTCCAGGAGGCGATGAACACGGTCAAGGCGCGTCAGTTCCGCGGAGCCGTTGCGATGGCCCTCGTTGCCGACGGGTCCGTCCATCTCGGCGTGATCGTCCATGGTGATCTCACGAGCCGGTTCAAGGCCGGAGACATCGTTCGCGAGTCACTCGCCGTGGCCGGAGGCAAAGGCGGCGGCAAACCCGAAATGGCCCGCGGCGCCGCCCCCGGTGGCGACAGCGAAGCGGAAGCCATAATCACGAAGGCGAGGACCTTGCTTGCTTAGCCTTATCTTCATCACAGGTTCCCATGAGATGGTTCCAATGCTTCTTCTGTCTCCTGTCCGTCCTGATTGCCGCACCGGCGCAGGCCCAAACCGACGGAGACACCGCTCCGCAAACAGACTATCCGGAAATTGAAGCCTTTGCGGAACGCCTCAACGGGGTGATCTGGGATTTGCGCGGAACCTCAAGCCTCAAAGCGCTGAGCTACGACGGCACGGCCATGGCACCGATCGCCAGAAACGGGAAGGCAGGAAATCACTACGAGACCTCCTTTCTCGACGAGGGCGTGGTGCGGTTGAACTTCAAGGCGGAACACACCGGGTGGTATTTTTTCAGCGACAATTTTAAATACGTCACCTCTGTCAATGCGGTGAGCGAGATTTCCTACCAGATCGCGAAAGACAGCACGCCGAAACGCATCAGTCAGTTCCCCGGGGATATCACTAACGTTGTCTTCGAATCGATCGAGGACGAAAGAAAACTCAATCCGACCCGCCTCCGCTGGAACGGGACGGAGGTGGAATTCGCCTCGCAGGTCGACGGCGCCTGGACCGTGCGAAAGGTTTCTCCTTTTGTCGCCAATCGCCGTGTCTTTGAACTCTCAGACACCAGTGGACCCGTCGTCTGGCTGGTCTTCAGCGCGGATGGAAAAGAGGCCTGGCTGCTTGAGATCTCAGGAGTTTTCGGCGGGCACGCCCGCGACAATCCGGCTGTCGCGAAAACAACACCAGCGGAATCCGGACTCTCGCCAACGCAGAACGATCTCGCCAATCATGCGGAGGATCTCGCAAAGGCAGGTGAAACGGTTCTGCTCGGGACCTTGGATCGACTCTTCGGTCGATTACTCAAAGACAACAAAGAGGCCCTGAGTGCTTTACGAGCGAGGCTGAAGTAGCTCACTATTCGGCGCGAGGATCACTCACTCTTCACCGCCGCCACCTTGCCTTCGCCACCATCCCATTCCGGATGATTGAGCACGAGGTAGGCGTGAAGCGCCTCGAGGAAAAAGAGATACTCGTGCCGCGAGGAGAGCTGGGGATTGGCATCCCATCCCATCACGTAAAGGGCCTTTTCTCCGCCGAGGATTTCCAGAACATCCTTGCGAAACTCGCCGACGATCTTGCCGGTCGCCGGATCACGATCCACACGGAGATGTGACTCGGGAGCGGGACTGATCACGAAGTGGTGCACACTCGTGATGTGTTTGGCGACACTGGCTTCCTCGGGACGCCAGTCAGCGGCGGCAGTGGGGTCCTCCTTCTTCTCGCTGGAACATGAGAAGAGCAGGCTCGAGAGCAGGGCGAGGGGTAACAAAAAGCGCTTCATCGTTTAAATCGGATTTCGGAGATCAGGCCCAGTCGTTCCAGGTGTTCCAGGTTCGCCAGGTGACGTTGGCAAAGCAGATCAATGCGGTCACCAGGCAGATGGCGGGGCCCAGTTTCGGGCTCTTGACCAGCTTCGGCATGAAGGCAGCGACGGCGGTGACGCTGCAGAAGCCGAGGGCCGTTCCGAAAAAGACAATCGAGGTCGCGGTGATCATGTGAGCGAGCCCGTGCATTCCCATCGCCCCTCCTATCATCGCGTATCCGATCGTGTCGGGGCAGGGAATAAATCCGATCGCCGCGCCGGTCAGGAAGGGATGTTTTGGATCGAGCATCTTTGCGGCCCTCTCCACTTCGCCGCCGCGACGGAAGGCTTCCCGCAGGAGGAAGAGACCGAGAATGAGGAGAATAGGAATGTCGACGTGGCTAAGCCAGAACTTGCCTCCCGGCCAGGCCGTCATGAGCATCTTGAGGAAAAACTGTCCCACGCCAAGGGCGAGGGCCATCAGCAGGCCATGGGCAATCGCCATGCCGAGCGTGAACTGCCAGGCCTTTTTCATGCCCATGCCTCCCGTCGTGAGAAGCAAGGGCGTCGGATGGCCCGGGAAAAAGACGTGGCAGAACGAAAAGGTGATGAGGAAAATGGCAGATTCCAGTGTCATGAGTTGAAGCAGACAATGGAATTAAGTTAATACATCCGTATTATAATTGCAATAATTTTTGTAAGTTTTTACTATCCTTGGGTTGACTCATTAATCTCAGCCGGCGGTCACCGGTCGATGGGCTTCAAGGCAGACTTACTCCGTGCAGGATCTCCGCGACCAGGCCCCTGATCACCTCCGGATCGAGGCCGGGTCCGATACAGACAAGGGAGGACGGAGCCTTGGCGAGACCGTCGACCTCATAGGGATCATCCACAGGATCATCGATGCTGCGGCCAAAAAGCCAACGGCTCCCCGGGCGATCGCGGAGGCGAACAAGAGCTTTCGCGCGCACCACCACGGGCGGCAGGGCATGAAACAGGGCGATCACTTCCTCACTGCGGTAGTGTCCCGGCAACGGAACCTGACAACCGGTGAAGCGGTGTGATAGGGCGTGGACGTGGTCATGACGGTGCCTCCCGCCAGCGAGAAACGATACCGCCTCCGGCCCACCCCGGCCGATGAGAAGATCGGCAGCAAGGCCATGCGCATGACTGCGTTTGGCGTGGGGATTCACCGAGGCGACCCCTTTTGAAAGTACCCGCAACTCACGCGCCGTGAGCGATTCCGCGTGGGTCAGCACCCAATGCGTTGCCGTCTCAAGCTGGCGACGCTCGAGCGCCGCGAAGTCGCCGCGGCGGCCCCAGTTCCGCGCGTGGATCACCGCGACCTGCCAGCGCGGAAAGAAGGGCAGCTTTTCCTCAAGCAATGTGAAGCTCTCCAGCAGCGGAAGCGGATCGGCCGTGCCATTCAGCTCGACGAGGAGCGCGTCGCCCCGGCTCGCCTGCGCGGCGAGGGCGAGTTGCACAAGATTCTCAAGGCTGTCGCAACAGGCGCAGCTCGCCGCGATCGGAGCGATCGAGGCCGCGTAGGACGGCAGGGTCGCGGCATCGATCTCGGCGTTTTCGAAATCATTCAGGATCACGTCGCAGGATCTCCCGAGTTTCTGAGATTCGGTCAGGATCCCGCGCAGCAGGGTCGTCTTCCCGGCACCGAGAAAGCCGGTGAGGAAGAGGAGGGGTTTCATGATTTCCGGCGGGCCCTTCCCGCCGCTTCCGGATCGCAATGATAGGCGCGGAGCCAATCGAGGGCGGCGGCGGGTGGCAGCCAGGGAACCGACTTCGGCAACTTCGCGAAAGTTCGGTGGCAGGTGTTGCGGTAGTCGGGTCCGTTGAGCTCGGCTATCCAGGTTTCGTAGGAGAGCCACCAGTCCAGAAAATGTCTGCTCCGTTCGAGTAATTCCGCCCCCGGTGAGGTGCGGAGGAGTTCGTTGTGATAAAGTCCCGGAGCGGGCGGCTCAGAGCCTTCGTAAAGATAGCAGCGATGCCGCTTACGGATGTAGAGAAAACCCGGCTCTCCGGAGTTTTCGGGATACCATCCGGCACAGGCTCCGTGCAGTTCGACGACGCCCCTTTCCAGGCGGAGTCGGTAGCAACTCGTGCCGTCGAGCCCCCCGGACTTGCGCCGGTCGAAACCGCGGGCGACGAGGAGATTTCCCGACGGATGAATCACATCGCGCCCCCAGTAAAACATCTGCTGGGCGAGGGCGTCAGTGAAATCCCGCAGGATGGCGGCGACCGGGTAGTGTTTTGTTAGAGTTTTCATGGGCTCCCCAAGACCTGCTCCCCCAGCTCCGCGAGGCATTCGCGCCAGAAAGCAGCCTCCATCGCCTCGTAGCGGACCGTATCTTCGTTGATTCGCGTGGTGAAAAACACGTGGCTCGGTTCCTCAAGCAGGTCTTGAAAAAGCGCCTGCCGCAGCCAGGCGGCGACCGGATCGGGATCTTGCAGGAGTGCCTGCGGATCTCCGCCGAGGGACTCGACGCGGAGGGCGTAAAGGACGGCGCGCAAGGCCGTGTCATCGAACGGCGATCCAACACGCCGGGCGCTGGCACGGTGCTCGCGCACGATCGCGAGAAGCCGCCTCACCATTCGCTCGGTCCCGGCGGCGCGATCCTCGATCGCCCGGGGCCGGACCGGTCGACCAAGCTGAGAGAAGTCGAGTCGCAAAATCCGGGCATGCGGCGGAAGAAATGTCCGCCTCTCACGGGGAATGGAGTCGGGCGATTCCATCGCGGCTCAGACAAGGGCTTCGGCGTGTTCGCGGGCGTGCTGCATCACCGTGCCGGTCGCATCGATGGCCATGTTCCACTCGGGAAACGGATCGGGAAAGCGGGCCTTCCATTCGTCCTTGTCCATGGCGAGTTCCTCTTCGGTGAGGAGGGCCTCGTCGAGCATCGCAGTGAGGGCCTCGCGGTCCATCCCGGATCCGATGAGGACGATCTCCTGCCGGCAATCGCCATTGGGTCCTTTGGACGACTTCTCGATTTCGGCGAGTTGCGCGGGATCAGTGGGCCAGTGCTCTTTCGGCACGGCCGCCCAGAAAAAGCCCATACACTGGTCGCGGCACATCGCCCCGGCTTGCGACCAGTAACCCGCCATCTGCAGACGGGTAGCGAGCCAGAAGAGTCCCTTCGAACGGATCACGCCCGGCCATTCCTCTTCGAAAACACGGCGGAGGCGCTCGGGATGGAAAGGGATGCGGCGCTCGTAAACAAAATTGGAAATGCCGTATTCCTCGGTCTCGGGCGTGTAGGAAATGAGCGAATCGAGCCAGCCCGGCGACTCCTCGGCCTCACTCATTTGGAAAAGTCCCGTGCCCATCACCGCATCGAGTGGCACACGCGACTCGGTCGTTTCGTGAATCCGTGCCTTGGGATTGAGCGCCCGGATCATCGCATGGATGCGGCGCCTTTGCTCGTCGTCGATCAGGTCGGTCTTGTTGATGAGGATAACGTTGGCGAACTCGATCTGATCAACCAGCAGATCCACGATGCTGCGCTCGTCCTCCTCGCCCATGGCCTCGCCGCGGTCACGGAGCTCCTCCATGCTCTCGTAGTCGCGGAGAAAGTTCAGCGCATCGACGACAGTGACCATGGTGTCGATTTCGGCGACGTCACCGAGGGAGCGTCCCTCCTCGTCGCGGAAGGTGAAAGTCTCAGCCACGGGCATGGGCTCGCTCACACCCGTCGATTCGATGAGGAGGTGGTCGAAGCGTCCCTCGCGGGCCAGCTTGCCGACTTCGAGGAGGAGATCCTCGCGCAGGGTGCAGCAGATGCAGCCGTTCGACATCTCGACCATCTTTTCCTCGGACCGGGAAAGGGAGGCGTCACCCGAGCGGACAAGCGCCGCGTCGATATTCACCTCGCTCATGTCATTGACGATCACGGCGACTTTTTTACCCTCACGGTTACGGAGGATGTGCTCAAGAAGGGTGGTCTTACCCGCTCCAAGGAAGCCGGATAGGACGGTGACGGGCAGTTTTCGGGCAGGGATGGCGAAGCTCATGGGAATGACAATCCCGGCACACTCACGCAATACAATTGCATTTGCAACTCATTTGCGTTAGTCGCCATCCCGCAACCGCCTGTCGACAGGCACGCCTGTCCTCCCGATTCCCCGACATTTTGACAACAAGTCCATCGTCATTTGGCCGGAAGCCTGCTTTTGTCGGGAATTATCTCCGACATGAGCACCAACCTCCTCCCCCTCACCATCCTCTCCGCCAGCGTCGCGCTCGGCACGGAGACGGAAGACTGGACTCTTGATGCCCCGGCGGGTGAGGAGGATCCGATCCGCTCCTTTGCCTTCGAGATCGCCTTTGCCACACCCTTCTCCGCTCCCCCTGTCGTCCACCTCGGTCTAAGCGGATTTGATCTGGATCAATGCAGCAGCGCACGGATCACGGTCACGGCGGAGTTGGTAAGCGAGTTCGGATTTGTCGCCCGCATTTCGACCTGGCGATCTTCGCGGGTCTATTCGGTCGAGTTCAACTGGCTCGCGATCGGATCGTGATTCCGTCCTAACTAAACAACAACATCTGCGTCTCTCCGGGCGGGTCCTCACCGACCTTGTCATCGGATCGATTTGGGACACGCTTTTTCGGAGCCACTTCGAAGGCGGGTTTTTCCACCGGACCTTCAGAAGGCCCTGGCTGGCCTTCGAGTCCGGAAAGAATCTCCTTTGCTCTCGCAATGATGGAGTCCGGCAAACCGGCAAGACGGGCCACCTGGATGCCGTAGCTCTTGTCCGCCGCTCCCGGCACGATTTGACGGAGGAAGATGATCTGCTCGTTCCATTCACGAACGGCGATGTTGTAATTGTTCAGCGCCGGACGCGAACTCGCGAGCTGGGTCAGCTCGTGGTAGTGCGTTGCGAAGAGAGTGCGGCAGCGGACCTTGTCGTGGAGGTGCTCGACGACGCTCCAGGCAATGGAAAGGCCGTCGTAAGTGGCGGTGCCGCGTCCGATTTCATCGAGGATGACGAGGCTTTGCTCGGTCGCGTTGTTCGCGATGAGGGCGGTCTCGGTCATCTCGACCATGAAGGTGGACTGGCCTTTGGCGATGTCGTCGCTTGCTCCGACGCGGGTGAAGATGCGGTCGACAAGGCCGATCTCGGCGCTTTCGGCGGGAACAAAACTCCCGATCTGGGCCATCAGGGTAATCAGCGCGACCTGACGGATGTAGGTCGACTTACCGGCCATGTTCGGTCCGGTGATGAGCATAAAACGATTTGTCTCCGACTCCATCGCCGTGTCATTCGGGACAAACTTCTCCTCGCCGATGTTCTGATCGAGGACAGGATGCCGTCCGTTCCGGATGACCAGATTCCGGGTGTCGTTGAGAAAAGGACGACAGTACCCGAAGAGCCGCGCCGTCTCGGCGAAGGCGGCAAGCACGTCGATCTCGGCCAGCGCAGCGGCGGTGGTTTGAATGGCTTCGAGATGCTCCAGCACGGTCTCCCGCAGGATGAGGAACTCCTGATACTCGAGGGTGCGGAGCCGCTCATCGGCCCCGAGGATTTTGTTTTCGACCTCCTTGAGCTCGGGCGTGATAAAACGCTCGGCATTGCTCATGGTCTGCTTACGGGTGTATTCGGGCGGAGCCTTCTCGAGGTGAGTGTTGGTGATCTCGATGAAATAACCGAAAACCGCGTTGTATTTGATTTTCAGCGAGGAGATTCCGGTGCGCTCCTGCTCGCGGGCCTGAAGATCGGCGACCCACTGTTTTCCGTCGGTTCCGGCGCGGCGCAACTCGTCGATGACGCTGCTGTATCCGTCGGCAAAAATACCTCCCTCTTTCAGCGAAGCGGGCGGCTCGTCCGCGATGGCTTTACCGAGCAGCTCGACGAGCGTGGAAAAATCCCCGAGCCGCTGTCCGAGTTCCCTTCCGAGCGCCCCTCCCTCCAGTGCCGCGAGGTGCTCGCGGACATCGGGCACTTTGCGCAGGGACATCTCAAGCGACTTCAGATCGCGGGCATTACCCGATCCCTGGCTGAGCCGGCTGATCGTCCTCTCGATATCGCGGACCTCGCTGAAATCCCGACGCAGGGTGTTGAGTAGAAAGGGCTCGCGAATGAGCGATTCAACCATGTCCTGACGGGCCACAAGGGCGGCGAGATCGCGGATGGGGTGCAGGACCCAGTGACGGAGTTTGCGCGCTCCCATCGGGGTGGAGGTCCGGTCGATCGCGCCGAGTAGAGACGCTTTTACTCCTCCGGAGCGGCTTGAGACGAGGTCGAGGTTGGCCTGACTGGAGGCGTCGATGAGCACGTAGTTCTCCGTCCGGTAAGCCTGGAGAGTGCGCAAGTGACTGACGCTGCGGCGCAACTGGGTCTCGACGTAGTGGAGGATCGCCCCCGCCGCTCCGATCGCAGGGAGAAACCCGGCACAACCATAACCGTCGAGAGACTGGACTTTGAAATGCTGCTTCAGGACATATTCGGCCTGATCGATGAGAAAGGGATAGGCATCGTAGCGCTGCGCGTTCGGCAACAGGTCAAAGGCCTCGGCCTGTTCCTCGGAATAGAGCAGCTCACCGGGACGAAGCCGGGCGAGTTCATCGTCGAGGGCACCGCGATCTCCGAACTCGGTGAGCCGGAATTCGCCGGTGGTGTGTTCGATATAGGCCAGTCCGTAGCGCCCTTTCGACCGGAAGACGGCCGCGAGGTAGTTCGATTTCGCCGAGTCGAGCAGGTTGAGATCGTCGATCGTGCCCGCGCTGATGATCTGGCTGATGGCCCGCTCGACAATTTTTCCCGGCTGCGGCTCGGTCGTCTGTTCCGCAAGGGCGACCCGCTTTCCGGCGCGGATCAGCTTCGCGAGGTAACCCTCCGCCGCATGATGCGGCACGCCGCACATGGGCATGCCATTGCGTTTGGTGAGGGCGACGTTCAGGATGGGCGAGGCGATCTTCGCATCGTCGAAGAACATCTCGTAAAAGTCTCCAAGACGGAAAAGCAGGAGCACATCATCGGGCAGCTCGCGCCGCATCGCCTGATACTGCACCATCATGGGCGTCATTTTCACCCCGGCGCTGTCTGTGTCTCCTCCTGCCATCCTTTGGGACGTTCACCTTAGAGAATCGGAAAGGAAATGCGAGCCGGTTTCTTGGGGCCGGGACTCCGCCGGGAATTCACTTTTCAACCCCGCGGCTCCCTTCTATCAGCTGCTGCGGGGAGGGTTGGAGCTGGACATCACTTGCCGCTTAAGCCGTTCTGCTCCGATTCCCCCGGCTCCCGCTCAATCGTCAGCAAGGCGCTGTCGATCAAATCCAGCGCGGAATCAAAGCGTTCATCGGCAAAATAAAGCGGCCATTCGATCTCTCCGTCTCCGGACACTTCTTTCACGGGATAACCGACCAGGTCGAGAAGCTGGAACGTGCGGGGATCGAAGTTGTCGATTTCGACCTGATAGACAAGCGAGGGCTGATCGTCGGATTTTTCAGACGGGTCCCCCGGTTGATTGATCTCGATAAGAAGCCGGTAGGGCATGGAGGACTCGGTTTTTCGGGGGAGAATGTAGTCGGCCGGATCAAAGGAACTGTTTTCGGTGGGGCTGGAGATGGCGTCGACGAGATCGTCGAGAGACGCTTCGCGCTTTTTCGCGTCCTCAATGGCGGCCTTCCATCCGGCGACTTTGAAGGCCCAGTAGGGGAGCATTGTTTCGCTGTCGGCGGCCCCGGGCTCAAGGAGGGTTTTGATGTGGTAGTGCGACTGATTCTCGAGCCAGATGGCGAGGCGGGGAGGATTTGCGGAATCGTAGGAGGCTCCGCTGCGGATCTCGAGGACCATCTTGTAGGACGGGTCGGGGCTGTAGCGATAGACCATTCCGCGCTCACTCACTTCGAAGCGATCGAGAGCGGGACCGAGATTGGCGCTCAAACCGAGGAGCGCTTTGACGGGGCGCGGCTGCCACCAGAGGAAGACGGTGACGAGGGCAGTGAGGGAAAGAACGATCCAGAGGATGGGGCTCCGCAGATGGCGCGTCATCGCCCGGGAACTGGCGGCAACATGAAAGACGACCAGCGCGACGAAGGCAAAACCCATCAGCGCATGGAGTCCGACGACATTCAGCGAGAACGGCCAAATGAAGGCGATCACCCCGGTCACGGCAAGGACGACAAAGCTGGTCGCGGTCAGCAGAGTGACGAAGCGCTGACTCATGTGGGAGTAGTGTTAGGAGAATGGCGCATGGTGAGTTGCGAAAAACGGGAGTTGTTCCGGCGGCGGGAACGAAGAACTCACGTTCTTCGCTACTTTATTAATCGCGTTTCACTTCGGCGGCTCTTCAAGCCTTTTCCGGCACGATCTGTCCGTGTTCCCGAAGGCGCTCGTGGATCTCTGTCAGGGGAACTTCGAGCGGAGTCGTGCCTGCCTTTGCGGCAAGGGCGGCGGCGACACCGGCGGCCTGGCCCATGCCCATGCACGAGGCCTGGACGCGGAGGCCGGAGTTCGCGAGGCGGTCGCTGCTGACGCAACGGCCGGCCACGATGAGGTTGCGGCTGCCTTTGGGAATGAGGGCGCGCAGGGGAATCGTCGGGACGACCCCGGGCTTGAGCGGCTGGGGTTTGACGCCTTCGCGGGTGTGCAGGTCGACGGGATAAAAGGCGTAGGAGATCGCGTCATCGAAGAGGCGACCCGTGGTGTAGTCATTCACCGTGACCATCGTCTCTCCCTCGATGCGGTAGCTCTCGCGAAAGCCGGTCTCGGGCTGTAGGTGCATGAGGCGCTTTTTGTCCTGACGCACCTTTTCGAGGATGGATTTGCGACCGGCAAGATTCGCCTCGGTCGCGGTGCGCGAGTTCGTTGAGTCCGCCCCGTGAACGTAGATCCGGTGGATCTGGTTGCGACCGGGTTCGTGGGCTTCGCCCAGCATGTAAAGGAAAGAACCCGGCTGGCGCTCTTCCTCGCGGAGGCGGTTGAATCCGAGCATACCGACGACTTCGGCACCGCCGGTGCAATCAATGATCTGGCGGCAGAGGATGCGGCGTTTTGTCCCGAATCCGGCGCAATCAACCTGCCAACCCTGCTCAACCCGGGTGACCACTTGAGGAAATTCGTAGTAGGCGATCTCAACTCCGGCAGCGACACATTTCTCCTCGCAGAGGAGGGCGTAGAGGAACTGGTTGGTGAAGACCTGGTTGTGCCAGTGACGCTGAGGGACCTTGGCGAAGTTCGGGAATTCTCCCCCGTCGAGTTCGACGCTCTCCTTGACGAGCTCCCAGCCAATCCCGGCGATGACCTGTTTGCCCCAGGCATCAAAGAGACCGGGAAAGGCGACCCCGCCGGTCGTCATGGTGCCGCCAAGCTGGCTGTTGCGCTCGAGGAGCAGGGTTTTTGCGCCGAGGCGCCCCGCCTGGATCGCGGCGACGGTCCCGGCGGTTCCCCCGCCGACCACAAGCACGTCTACCTCCTGCGTCAACTCGGGTTCTTTACTGTCTGACTCGGCGGCAACGGTGGTCTCATTCGTCGAAGCAATCACCGCACCGGCACCGATGAGGGAGGACTGCAGAAAATGACGACGGTTCCAGGAAGGGTCTTGTTTTTTCATGGGGGCTTCAGGATGAACGGCAGCGTCCTGTTCGATTAACTTACCGCATTTTTTCGATTTTTTCGAAGATCCGGGCCAGGAGGCGAGCATGACGAATGGCCGGGGCCTTGAGATGCGCTTCGCGGTGGTGGTGGATCGCCTAACGCAACTGATTAAGGCACGGTTTCGGCGAAGGCTTCACTCGACGGGTTAGGCTGACAACAGAGTCGGAAGGCATCCCAAGACGAATGCAAAAGGGAGGAGCCCCGATCCCTGCGCGTTTCTTGTCATTCTCTGGTTGGAGGCCCCCTCCGGAATTGCGTCTCCCAAGCCCGATGCCTTACAATCCCGGTTGGAACTCGCTTCTTATCCGCATGACCCGAAAAACCCGGCCCAAACGCGTCCCTTCTTCGATCAAGAAGCCGTCAGGCAAATCCTCCTCCCGTTCGTCGCGACGCGCAAAAGAAGGCGATGTTTCGCCATCGCTCACCGCTTCCGGGGTCGAGGAGCACTCGATCACTGAATCGACCTCGGCGGCCCGCGAATCGAAGGCGGTAGCGGTCGAGGACATCCTCAAAAAAAATGCGACCGGCGACGGAGACCAGCTGCTCGGCACGTTCGAGGCGATCCTCGCCGGAGCCTCTCCGGACGATGTCCTCGCCCTGAAAAACCTCTTTGCCAAACACGTTGAGTTGGCCAAGTCGGTGAAACGCGAGCGTTCTGATTTCGAGCTTTCCGAGGAATGGCGGGACGGCGGGTATCCCTACAAGAACCTGATGTCGCGACGCAACTACGAGCGCGAAAAATACAAACTGCAGGTCGAACTCCTGAAACTCCAGGCCTGGGTCAGGGCGACGGGTCAGCGGGTCATCATTCTTTTTGAAGGCCGTGACGCCGCGGGTAAGGGCGGGGCAATCAAGCGCTTCATGGAGCACCTCAATCCGCGCGGTGCCCGTGTCGTCGCGCTCGAGAAACCTACCGAGGAGGAAAAGGGCCAGTGGTATTTTCAGCGCTACGTGAAACACCTCCCTACCCGCGGCGAGATCGTGCTGCTGGACCGCTCGTGGTATAACCGCGCCGGGGTCGAGCGGGTCATGGGCTTCTGCAGCGACGGGGAATATGCCGAGTTCATGCGTCAGGCCCCGGAGTTTGAGCGCAACCTCACGCGCAGCGGCATCCACCTCATCAAATTCTGGTTCTCGGTGAGCCGCAAAGAGCAGCGCCGCCGTTTCAAGGAACGCAAGTCCCACCCCTTGAAACAGTGGAAACTTTCCCCCATCGACATGGCTTCACTCGACAAGTGGGAAGACTACACCACCGCCAAGGAAGCAATGTTTTTCAACACCGACACGGCCGACGCGCCCTGGACGGTGGTGAAGTCGGACTGCAAAAAGCGCGCCCGCCTCAACGCGATGCGTTATGTCCTGCACAAGCTGCCGTACTCGAAGAAGGAATCGAAGCTGATCGGTTCGGTCGATCCGCTCCTCGTGGGCCGGGCGAACGTCGTCTACGAACGCGGAGAACATTCCGATATCGCGATCCTGTAGTCTCAGCCCGCGGAGATTCGACTGTCTCGATCTCGTTTAGATTTCCGCCGATTCACATCTCGACCCCGCGATTCGTGAGTCGGCGCTGCAGGTCCCAGTGCATGAAGAGCGCACCGAGTTCGGAGAGGAGGAGGATCGTCCAGATCAACCAGACAATGGGAAATTTCCCGGCAGCGATAAAGGGTAAAAGGAAACAACCGAAGAGCGGGATGATAAGACGCATCGCACAGCCCAGTCCCACAGCCATGAAGGGTGGTCCGTGGCGGTGAAAGGCGGCGACCCGTCCGGGAAGACCGCCGATCATCGCGGTCATCGCGCCGAGGATGGGCCAATGCATTTGATGGGTCGTGATCCAGGTGTAGAGGCGCGAGAACTCAACCCTGGCCTGCGAGGTCCACGGGGTGCCTTCGTCGAAGGCTTGCGAACCGATCCAGAGCGAGGCGATCACGGTAATGGTTAAAAGCCAGGTGAGACTCCTGCGCGCATCTTTCCGCAAGGCTGAATCATGGAGGATCAGGCTGATCAAGGGGATCGAAGCCAGCAGGACGAGATACTCGCCCACCATCGGTAAAAAGAGATGCCAGGCAGTCGCCTGACCCACGACGATGGCGCGGGCGGTGAAAGCGGCCACAATCACGACCGTGGCAACACGGAAGGCGATCTGCCCCTTCGAGAGCGAGCCTCCCTCCATTTTCACGAGGTGGACCGCATCCTTCACCGTGAGATTATTCACAAGGATGGCATTGTCGGCGTCGCCTTTTTTCTTTCCGCTCATGAGACGATGGCAGACTAACTCGCTCCGCTCTTCTTCCAAGAAAATTCCGCGAGATTCCGGTGCCGGATGCCACATCCACGCGATGCGCTTTCGCGCTCTTGTTCGAACACTCTTTAGCGGAGATTATTTTTGGATGAAATCAATTTCCGCGCTCCCTTCAGCCTCATGATTACGATTGCCCGTATCGTGTTCGTCCTCGTCCTCTCCACCGTCATTCCCGTCGCCGCCCAGCCTGAGACGAAGCCTCTACTCGAGACTCTGACCTTCTACATCGCCGGGGTCGAATGTGCGGCCTGTGTGTTTTCGGTAAACGACTCGGTGCGCCGTCTCTCCGGCATCGACGAGGTCATCGACGGACAAAACAACGCCAACTACATCAACGTCACTTTTGATCCTGCCAAAGTCAGCGCCCATCAGATCGCCCAGGCCGTGACCGACGCCTTTCCGCTCCACGGGGCTCCCTACGTGGCCACCCTGCATCTCGTTGTGCCCGGCTATGGCGAAGGCGGGAATGCCGCAAAAGTCTCGGAGGCCTTCGCGAAGTGGAAAGACTGGGTCGAATTTGAAGTAATCAAACCTGCCAGAGGCGAGCTGGTCGTAAAGTTCAAGCCGCTCGCAAACGATCCGGCCAGGACGACAGCCACAGGGTGGAGTCATACAGCCCTGCAGGAGTCTCTCGGCAAGGTCCTCCCGGTAGGGACAACGGTGCTGCTGCTTAAGGAGGGCTGACCCCGTTCCTAATTGCTTCCTCGGCGATGTTCTTCGGTGATCGTATTGCAGATCCCTTCATCCGCGCTCTCGGCGCGTCTTCATTTCACTCCGACTACCCATCCCACCGAAAAACCGGTGTCGCTGTGTCGTTGTAAGCGGGCCCCGATCCGTGGCAGTTACTCGTTCCAGTGAGAAAGATCCCGGCCGATCAATCTCCCTAATTTTTCGACTTCAGGACGGAATTCCCCGATGAGGGCGGCTCGCAGATCCGGGTCGATCAGCTTGTCGGAGAGCGGTGGCAGCCAACGCGCAACCGCCTTGCGATAGAGGCGCAAGGGGCCCCGGGGAATCGCCGCGAAAAGTCGGTTTCCGAGAGGACGATTCCCCAAAGCACGCCGAATCCGGAACTCCCAGAGGTGGGTGCGGGAAAGGACCGCCGAATCATTCTGCCTTTCGATTGAAGACAAGGGTTCCGGCGAAATACCGAGGAAAGACGCGACTTCGCGCAGCACCCCCTCCGGATCGCGATTGAGGTCTTCGAGGAGGTGGACTTTGACCCTCTCTCTGCCGAATACCTCAAAATAGCGCTCTACGGATTCGTGAAAACGGGCCAGCTTCCGATAGTTCAAGCAGCCCTTGAACCCGCATTGGTGATGCAGTTCCCGTCCCTCTTCCCGTTCGGGACCCGCCTCAAGAGCGGTTCGGAAGTCCCCGATATCCTCATGCGCATAACGGAGGCAATCGTGATGCCAGGACCTCATCCAGTCGACCGGAGGCCTCAAGAGAATGATGATCCGGACGGAATCCCCGCAATAATCAAGAATCCGCCGGGGAGCCGAACTGGAAAACAGATAGAGGGCAGAGACTTCCCCCACGCGCGGTCGATCCCCCGCCCCGGAAAAGAGCGCGCGGTAGTCCTCCTCCCGGGACAAGCGAATCCAATCCTCGATCCCGAGATCGTCGGCGAAGAAATGCGGCTCCTTGCTGATCCAATACTTTCCCGGTTCGTCCGAATGAGGAAGAAAGACCTCAGGATGCCGGAGGAGGGCATGGTACAAGGCGGTGGTTCCACATTTGGGAGCTCCCACAACAAAGAAATTGGGACTGCGAAAGGACATCTAAGACTCGTCACCATTATCACGGGTCTCTGATTGCCCCCAGTATCCTGAAGGAATGCGATCGGCTCCGGACGAAGAATTTCGCCTTAAATTGTCATTAATTCCATATTTATTGTGTAGCGAAACCTGTATTTTTGAAACCCTGCCTCGACGATTCACGCCGGTATCACGGGGCGGGTGGAGGCTCAGTGGCGGCACGGGAGACGTTGAGACTCCGCCCGCCTAGCTTCGACCCATCGTTTCCTTCCAGTTCCAGAAGGCTTCCTCGCGTGGCTCCATGTAGGCGACGACCTCATTAAAACTCACCGGACGGAAATCATTGGCGTCAACGCCCACGTCCATCGCGAGGAGTTGCGGGTTGGCGGCATCCTCCTCCTGCAATCTCCCGTGGACATGCCCGTAGAGATGCCAGGATCCGTGAAAGGCTTTGTCCCAGCTCCGCATCGGATAATGATTCAGCCAGATCTTTCGACCGCGATGTTTGATCATGCCCTGATCGAGGACCTGATCAAAAAGAACCTCGTAGGAGGGGAGATCGTGGTTTCCCCTCACGAAGTTCACGGTCCGGCAGTGGATGCGATCACGATAGGCCTTCGCTTCCTCGATTGGAGACAGGGAAAAGTCTCCGAGAATCCACAGCGTGTCGCCTTTCCCGACCCGCTCGTTGATGGCATCGATGAGGGCGTCATCATGACGGAGCACTGTCTCCCGGGAAACCTTCCATCCACCACGGGAGTCCTCCTGTGCCCGCAGGCTTTCCTCCGGGGAAAGATGAGGACGCCGGCAATACTTGATGATGTTCCCGTGTCCGAGGTGCAGATCGGCGGTAAACCAGAGTTCGGGCATAGGTGTTTTTTCGTCGCTAAACGGGGAAATCCAATCGGAAAAATCAATGATCAGTGAGCGCGGAATTGAAAATGAAACGAGGCCTCATGATCCCGTTGCGGAGAATCGGGAGGTGGACGTTGATGACCGTTCAATGCCCCTTTCCGCACCAACAGCCGAGCCCGGCTTTTCCTTTACCAATGGTGCCCTGCACCTGGTGAAGGACTCGGTGGAAATGCGTATCACCGGCTCGCCCGTTCCGCGCGCGGTGATACGCAGAGGCCGTGGCTCGAGCTGGCAACCCTTCATTCCCGAGTTCCGGCTCGTGCACCCCTATCGTCCGGAGAAGGACCGCAAACCGGGCAAAAGGGCCCCGGGCAACCAGCTCCTTTTCGATTTCTTCGACGAAGCTACCACCCGATCACCGGACCGGAATCTAACCCCGGCCCAACGACGAAAGCGGGCCTTTGATTCCTTCCGCTTTTCTTTACCGAAGCCTTTTGCCCGGGTGCTTGAGCCCTTCCGCACGCACCAGTGGCCGCTCCTGATGTTCCTGACCCACGATCCCGGGGCACTCGAACTGACGGAGGCCAACCCGGCGCTCGCCTTCATCCTGGCCCAAAAACTGGGTTCGGATCGGGAATTGATTTCCTCGCTGGGGTGCAGCGCTCTGCGGCAGCGGGATCTCATGGAGGTGCTGGGGCTGCCCTCACTCACGGCTGCGGTCAATCTCTTCCGCAAAATCGATCCCGCCTCGATCAGTGGCGACAACTGGACCGCCATGGTCGATGTCCTCAAGAAGGAACTGAGCGAGAGCAAGTCACGCCTCAGCCATCTGCCCTCGATCAATTGTGGTGTCGTTGAGATCCTCGCGGATCCGGTCGCTTCACGAGCGGCGAGCGCCAACCTGCTGGGAGAGGTGGCCCGGGACCGCAGTGAGAACTACCGGGGTCGGGTCGTGCACATGATCACCAGCACCCTGCGCATGCAGGAGGAATTGCGCACCGGGGAGCGCTGTCGTCAATTCGCCAGCCTCGACCGTCTGCGCGCCGCCCACGACGAGATCTCGGGGCACTACCGCCGCCGTGTCCGTCAGTTGATCGAGGCGAATGAGATTGCGGGGCATCATTTCTTTTCGCCCCCCATCCCGGGCATTCCCGGCCGTATCGAGCCTGTCACCAGTGCGGCCGGTCTTGTCGACGAGGGAGAGGAGCAGGGGAACTGCGTCGCGAGTTACGCCACCCGCGTCAGCGAGGGCCACACCTTCATCTACCGGGTCCTGTATCCGGAGCGGGCGACCCTCTCCATCGTGATCAAGACGCCCTTCGGCGGCTGGGAGATCGGCGAACTGGAGACACGGTTCAACACCGATGCGTCTCCCGAGACCGAGGACTACGTTCAGGCCTGGCTCGACCGTCACCGGAATCTCGTGTGAATATTGCAAGGTCTTCCCTCTTGCTTCGTCTTACCCGTGAGATTTCACTCTCGCTTACCCATGAAAAAACACGCCCTCCTGATTGCTCTTCCCCTTCTTGTCCTGACCGCCGCTCTTGCGATGCCGGTCCACGCCGCTGCCTCGTCACTGAAGATCCTCAAATTTGAAGCGGACTGGTGCGGCGCCTGTCAGAAGATGAAACCTATTTTTTCCTCGGTCTCGAAGAGCTCACCTGCCGGAGTCAGCTTTCAGTCGATCAATGTCGACACCCAGACCGCCCTCGCCGAACAGTACAAGGTTGAACTGCTCCCCACCGTCGTGGCAGTCAAAAACGGCAAGGTCGTCGGACGCTCCACCGGCTTCATGAGCGCCGCGAAGCTGAAGTCTTTTATCAAGAAGCACCAGTAATAAGGGGCCAAGTTGGGAGACTTCCCAACCCATGGCCCCGTTGCGGCCGGACGAGTTCTTCGGGTAGCCCCGACCGGCTCGGTCGGGAAGAACCTTCGTCACACGCCGCCTTCGGCCGTTCGAGCCGAACGGCCCTACCCACAATCAACTTCCATTCCGACTACCCCATCATGATGCGGTCGGTGATTCTCTGAATCTTTTCCGGCCCCAGACCCGGAACCCGGTCCAGATCGTCGAAGGTCCGATAGGGGCGGTTCGCGATAATCACCTGAGCCATCTTCGGTCCGATCCCGGGGAGGGTTTTCAGCTCCTCTTCGGTCGCGTGGTTCAGATCCACGACGGGCCCGTCGGGAATGCAGCTCTCGTAATCCTGATGGGATGGGGACTCTCCTTTTTCGGGATTGATGTCCCCCTCGTCTTCAGAGGACGGTTCGAGATCCTCTTTCTCCGCGTGATCACTTTCCATCCCGTGGTGAAGATCATCATGATGCCCCTGATCGTGCCAGTAGTGATCGTCGGCATGCCAGCTCTCATCGTGCTGAATCGCACCGGTTTCTCCGGAATCGTGGGAGTCGTCGCCGTGAAGGCCGCCCCGGGCGACATGCTCGCTGTCCTCAAGGTAAAGGTGCTCATGCTCGCGCTCGTACTGCTCGATCTCGGCCTTGTGCATCTCCGCCTTTTCGTCCTCGGAGAGGTCGGAAGCGGGTTTCATGTAGAGTTGTTCAAGACGGGATTTCCGCGACAACTCCTCGGCCCGTTCGCGTTTCTCCCTCGCCTTTTCGATAATCGTGGCGATGACGATGCATATTTCGTAGAGGATGATCAGAGGCACGGCAAGCAGGCCCATCGTGAAGGCATCCGGACTCGGGGTGAGGATGGCCGCGATCACAAAAATGATGATCCAGGCATACGAACGGGTGCTGCGCATGACACGGGCCGTCAGGAGTTCGAGCTTCACCAGAATCGTCACGACAATGGGCATCTGGAAGCTGATCCCGAACACGAGGACGAGTTGTGAAATGAAGCTGATGTATTTCCCGATTTGATAGGAACTCCTCCCGCCTTTTGCCGGGACAAGGACCATTTTGTCGCGGACCTCGTCGTAGCGCAGGGTGAAGTTTGACCCCTCCGCGGTGGCGAGGCTTTCTCTGAGATAGTTTCGAATTTCTTTTCGCAACTCAGGCGTCAGTGAAGATCCCTCAGGAGCGGGGGGTGTTGCTTTCTCTGCCTCTGGTGCGGGAGGTGTGACTACTTCAGGCGCGGCAGGCGGCGTTGTCTCTGCTTCAGGTGTGGCAGGAGCGACTACCTCAGGAGCGGGAGGTGTTGCTTTCTCTGCCTCTGGTGCCGGGGGAGTGACTGCCTCAGGCGCGGCAGGCGTCGCTGTCTCTGCTTCAGGCGTGGCAGGAGCGGCTGCCTCTGGTGCGGGAGGTGTTGCTTTCTCTACCTCTGGCGGAGTTGCCGTCTCAGTGGCAACAGCCGGGTATCTCACTCCATCGAAGCCAATGAGACCGACTTCTGTAATGGGGCTCGCGAGCACGTCTCCAATGGGGTCGGTGCCGGAAAGTCGTTCCTCCTCGAACTGATAGAAATACTTCAGTGCCAGGGGCGTTGCGAGAAAGAAGGCGAAAGATCCACCGACAAGGAAAAGGATGAAACCGATCCCGACCCCGGGAATGATGGTCCGCTTTTCCGCCTGCCGCAGTCCGGGCATGAGGAACTGAAAAATAAAGAAAACAAGGAACGGAAAGGTGATGATGATCCCCGCGTAGAACGAGAGCTTGAACATCAGGAAAATCAGCTCCGTCGGCCCGAGGGTGATGAGGTCGAGTTTTGAATGCAGCGACACTCCCGGAGCAACTTCGGCGAGCTTGGACTTCGCGGGGAGTTGAACCAGTTCAAAGATCTTGATGTGGAAAACAAAACAGGCGGTTGTCGAGATCGCCAGAGTTCCGAAAATTTTGAACAAGGTCTGCCGGAGATCGTCGAGATGGTCCAGAAAGGGTTTCTCGTGGGCATCGAAACCGTCGTCCGCGCCGGGGGCCCGACGCGATGCTTTTTCGCGCAAGCGGAACAGATTCTGAAAGACTGTTTTGAGCATGATAAGACCCCTGAGGTAAAAGGAAGGCAATCTTAGCCCTTAATTCGAAAAGGGCAAAGGCCGCAAGTAGAGGCCTCTGATCGCGTCCCTGGCGCTTTGTTACAGAAAAATTATCAAAATTGCGCTACTTCCTCCGCTTGCATTGAAAACGCGGGATGTTAAAAAGATTTCGTATTTGAAGGCACGGTAGCTTGTCCGGGCGCAACTGCGGAAGAGGGAGGAATTATGATCGGTTACGAAGGGGAAAAACGGGGGTCTGACGAAAAGCCCATACACACGGAAAAGATCATCGCGGATCGCAAGATCTTCTTTCTTGATCTCAAGGAGAACGACCGGGGTCAGTTTGTCAAAATCACCGAGGACGTTCGCGGTCGACGCGACACCATCATGGTCCCGATCGAGTTCCTCGACGATTTCATCGATGCTCTCGAGGACATCCGTGAAGCCGCCGGGGACTGAGGGCCGTCTTCATTTCCGCACTTCCGTTTCCCGGGAAACCGCCTACTCTTTGCCGCATGCGCAGCATGACAGGATTCGGCCGGGGCGACGCCACGGTGAACGGTTGGAAGATCGATGTGGAACTCTCCGGGGTAAACCGGAAGCAGGTCGATATATCCGTGAACCTGCCTGCCGCGCTCCTGGAGCTGGAAGGCGAAGCCCGAAATCTCCTCTCCGCCGCCGTCTCGCGGGGACGGATCGGCGCAAAAATCATCCTCACCCATGCCGACTGCAGTGAGAACCGGCTCATTTTCGACCAGGCTCTCGCGCGCCAGTATGTGGCCGCCGCGAAGTTGATCGCCGACGAATCCGGAATCGACACCCGCATCACCGCTGCCGACCTCTTTCGCGCCCCGGGCATTTTCAAAATCGACGAGTCGGGAGCGGATCCGGCGGAAGTTCGCGACGCCCTCCTCGCCGCCCTGCAGACCGCGCTTTCCCAGCTCATCAAAATGCAACAGGGCGAGGGCGAGCACCTCCGCTCCGATCTTCAGACGCGGATCGGCAATATCGCCCGCGAAGTGGCGGAGATTCGCGAACTCGCCCCGCTCGTCCCGCAGACCCACCGGCAGAATCTGATGAAGCGCCTCAGTGAATCCGGACTCGAACTCGATCTCGATGACGAGCGCCTCATCCGCGAAATCGCCCTCTACGCGGAGCGCTGCGATGTCACCGAGGAACTGACCCGGCTCGACAGCCACCTCGCCCTCTTCCGCAGCTATCTCGCGAGCGATGAACCGATGGGCAGACCCCTCGATTTCCTCTGTCAGGAGCTCAACCGGGAACTCAACACGATCGGGAGCAAGGCCAATGACGCCGCCATCGCCCGCGGTGTCGTCCATTCCAAAACGGAGCTCGAGAAGATTCGCGAGCAGGTCCAGAATGTGCAGTAAAGCGGAATCGGGAGGGTCAAGCGGGTGCCTTAACCCTGTTGACTCGTGCGCCGCTTGGGGGACTTTCAGGAAATGAGCGATCTGGCACTTCAGCGACGGGGAATCTTGTGTGTGGTCTCGGGTCCTTCCGGATCCGGCAAGACTACCCTCTGCCGGCGTTTTTCTGAAAGCGACCAGGCGGCGGTCTATGCCATCTCGGCAACGACCCGAAAACCCCGCGAGGGTGAAGTGGACGGGGTGGATTACTATTTCCTCGAGCGATCCGAATTCGAAGCCGGTGTCGCCCAGGGAGAATTTCTCGAACACGCCGAGGTCCACGGCAATCTCTACGGGACACTCAAAAGCGAGGTCCTCAGTCATATCGAAGCGGGACGGGATGTCCTTCTCGATCTCGATGTGCAGGGAGCTGCCTATGTGCGCGCGGTGAATGACCCGCTCATTCGGGAGGCGCATGTCGACATTTTTATTCTTCTGCCCAGCGACCGTGAGTTACAGAATCGCCTTCAGGCCCGCGGGACGGAGACGGAACAACAAAAGGCACTGCGCCTTTTAAATGCTCATGAGGAAACGCGGCATTGGCCCGAGTACCGCTACACCTTCGTCAGCAGTGACCGGGAGACCGATTTCGCCACCTTCCGGTCCATCCTCATCAGCGAACGCTGCCGCTCAAGCCGCTTGCGCAACGGCCCGGGTGAAACGACCTTTCCGGGTGTCTGATTCATCGACAGGGAAAACCATCGTTCTCGGCGTTACCGGTTCGATCGCCGCCTACAAGGCCGCCGATCTGGTGAGTCGGCTGAAAAAACGCGGCCACGAAGTCCATGTCGTGATGACCCGCGACGCTCAGGAGTTTATCACTCCCCTGACGATGCAGGTTCTCTCCCGCCAGCCGGTGACGGGGAACCTCTATGATGAAAAACAGAGCTGGCACCCCGGTCATATTGAACTCGCGGACAAGGCGGACCTTCTTGTGATCGCTCCCGCCACCGCCAACGTGATTGCCCGCTTTGCCCACGGCATCGCCGACGACAGCCTCGGGGCGATCTATCTCGCGACCCTCGCTCCGGTTCTCATCGCCCCGGCCATGAACGGGAAAATGTGGCAACACCCCGCCACCCGCGGCAATGTCGAAACGCTGAAAGCCCGCGGGGTCACGTTCATCGGCCCCGAAGAGGGCATGCTCGCCTGCGGCTACGAGGGCATCGGACGCCTCTGGCCGGTCGAGGGAATTGAGGAGGAAATCGAGCGCCTTCTCGGAAACGCCTCCTGAGAATCCGGGACCATGCATTTTCTCATCACCGCCGGTCCGACCCGCGAGCCGATCGATCCGGTTCGCTACCTTTCGAACCGCTCCTCCGGGAAAATGGGATATGCCATCGCCGAGGCGGCTCTTGAGGCGGGCCATCAAGTCACTCTGCTTTCCGGACCCGTGGTGATATCTGCTCCGGAAGGGGCGACCCTGATCCGTGTCGAAACGGCGAAAGAGATGTATGACGCTGTCTCGGAGTGCATTCCCGGTTGCGACGTGGCTGTTTTCTGCGCCGCCGTCGCCGACTACCGCGTCGAGACGGTGGCCGGAGAGAAAATCAAAAAGTTGGCGGACCGCCTCACCCTGACACTGGTCAAAAACCCCGATATTTTGGGGAGCGCCCGTTCCGTGTTCGGGTTCGGGGGAATCCTCGTCGGATTCGCTGCCGAGACCACCGATCTGGCGCGGCACGCCGTCGAAAAGCTGGAGCGAAAGCAGTGTGACCTGCTCGTCGCCAACGACGTGAGCCGAACCGATATCGCCTTCGACCGTGAGGTGAACGAGGTCACCCTCTTTTTCCGGAACGGCTCTCAGGAAAACCTGCCCCTCTCCTCGAAACGCGAAATTGCTCACACGCTCATCACGCGGATTGAATCACTCAGGTAGAAAAAAGACAATTCATGCATCGCCAAACGGCCTGCTTGCCGTCATGATGAGGTAAATCATCTCTTCCCGGTCCTGAAAGAAAACCTCATGAAAAAATCCCTCCTTTTCTGTTTGCTCCTCTCCGCCACGGTGTCTTCCAGTCCCTTCGGGCTGAACGCGGCGGATCCCGTTGGCAAGAGCTTTCGTTTTCCCGGAGGCGAGGTCGAGGCGGGTAAGCAGGCCTTTACCAGTCTTAACTGTATCCAATGTCACACCGTCGCGAATGTGGAACTCGCCGATCCCAAGGGTAACCGCCGGCTCGAACTCATGCTGGCCAAAGAAGCCCGCTTCGTGAAATCCTACGGAGATCTTGTCACCGCCATCACCAACCCCAAGCACGTGGTCACCCAGCAGTACAGTGCGATCCTCACGAACGCCGAGCTCAAGGGTAGCATCGAGCCGCTCATGCCGGATCTCACGGTGGACATGAGCGCCCGGCAGCTGATGGATCTGGTCGCCTTTCTCGATGAAGCCTATCGCGGAGGACTCTCCGGATACGGCCTCCAGTGAACCCAATCCCCGAATCTCATGCACAAGGAAATTGAAGAAATCCGCCAGGCCCTGATCGCCATCAACGGCCTCGACGACGAAGCCAGGGAAGCCCTTGCCACGCTGGAGGCCTCCATTGACGAAATCGACCGGCATCCCGAATCGGACCGGGTCAAAGGAATCGTCAGGGAAACCGCCGGAACTCTCGCCACTTCAGACGAGGAGGCCCACCGCGGTCTTTCCGGCAAGTGGGAGGATCTCAAAGATAGCATCTCCCACTGGGAGGAGGAACATCCTTCCGTCGTCCTCGCAATCGGGCGGGTCTCCAATTCTCTAGCCGCCTTCGGGATCTAGAGCGTTTTAGAAAGAGCGGCAGCCATTTTCGGCCCAGCGAAAAGGTAGGTTCGCTCGGCCTCGAGTGAGCGGTTCGACGATCTGTTACCCTGCGCGATCTCGATTCAACCACACCCAACCCGCGATGGAGCCCATCGCGGCTACCTTTTCCCGGCGTAGGGTCGCTCGGCCTCAAGCGAGCGGTTCGACGATCCGTTACCCTGCGCTATCTTGATTCATCCACACCCAACCCGCGATGGAGCCCATCGCGGCTACCTTTTCCCGGGGTAGGGTCGCTCGGCCTCGAGCGGCCGGTTCGACGATCTGTTACCTTGCGCGATCTTGATTCAACCACACCCAACCCGCGATGGAGCCCATCGCGGCTACCTTCTCCCGGGGTAGTAGCCGGTAAGCAATCCGCGCTCCCTTCTTTTTGGGGCGGCTACGAAAAGATTTGACCGCTCTCATCGGGAAACCGGATCCCCGGCTTACTCCGACCCGAGCGGGCGCAGGACCTGGACGCGGCATTCCGCGACTCCGCGCCCCACAAAATCCAGGTCTTTGGCGGCGCCGATGGCCACGTCGAGGACACGCCCGTGGGTATAGGGTCCACGGTCGGTGATCCTCAGAATCGCGGTCTTTTCATTCGCGAGGTTCGTGACCTCCACCATCGTGCCGAAGGGCAGGGACGGATGCGCCGCCGTCGCCCCCGAATCTGTCAGCTTTTCACCGCTCGCGGTGCGGCTGCCGCCGTTGGTTTTGACGCTGTACCACGACACCTTCCCGGTGAAGACATGGTCGGTTCTCATCAGACCCAACTCGGGAAAATCCGCCACCGGTACCGCGGCAGGAACCGCGGAGGTCACCGACGCCGCCTCTTCCACCCCGGTGGCCTTGCAAGCGGCGAGAAACAGCGCGGGAATCAGAAGAGAGAAGGTCGATTGAAAGGGGGTTTTCATTAAAAAGAGTCAGCAACTCAACGGGCTATTCCTTCGCCTTAAAGAGCGGCTCAATCTTTCCGGCAGGACCTTTGGGCCACTCCGCCCCTTCGGTGATCCACTGGCGGATCAGTTTGATTTCATCGACATTCGGACCCGGGCCTACCATAGGCATCGCCTTTTCGTGAAGCTTCGGGGACTCAAGCGCCATCACCAAAAGGCTCTCGTCCGGCTTGCCCGGAACAATGATCGCCTGGCCAGCTTTGGTTTTGACAAAAGCGAGCTCGGCCGATTCAACACTGAACCGGTCAGGCAGCGTCTCGACATTGTGACAGTGGGCGCACTTCTCCCGGAGGATGGGCTTGATCGTGTCATTGAACGAGATTTTTGCCGTCTCCTGAGCCGACCCGGTGAGCGGGAAGACTGCGAGAACAACGAGGGCGAGACCAAGGATGAAGGGGGCTTTCATTCGAGTCCATACGATAGCCCCTATCCACCCGATCGCAATGTTGCTTCGAATCCCCGGGGATTCCCCGTCGAAAGGTTTTGCCACCGGTCCCGATTCATGGCATGAAATCTTCCATGGTGAAATCCTTCCTGCCGGCTCTATTGGGATTTTTCTCACTGACCGGCGTCCTGCTCGCGGAGCCTCCGGCCATCGCCGTGGTCGATCTGGAGAAAGTCTTCGCCGAACATCCGCGCACCGCCACGGCGACGGAGGAACTGACCAAGACCCGTGAAGCCTCCCGGAATGCCTTCAAGGAGAAGTCCGACCTCCTCAAGGAGATCCTTCAACGCCATCAGGAATTGATCCGTGCCGGGAACCGGGACGAAGCCGCGAAGGAGCTGGAGGCGGCCAACGAGGCGGAAAAGGTCATCGCCACCCTCCAAACCACCGGAACCCGTGACCTCGAGGAACGTTTCCGCGCGGCGAAGAGCGGGATCCTGAAAGAGATTCAGACCTCCATCGAGTTGTTCAATCAGGACGGACGCTTCGCCCTCATCCTCAACCACTCCTCCAACTATACGAATGGACTACCCCAGGTCCTCCACGTTCCCGGAGGCGTCGACATCACGGAGGAGGTGATCACCTTTATCAAGGAGCAGGCCGCGGCTGCCGCGAAGGAAAAGCAGGACAAACCATGAGTCGTGTCATTCTGCCGGTCGATCGACTCGAAACTCTCTGGCCCCGACGTCTATCCGGAAAGCGGGTCGGAGCGCTCCTCCACGGGGCCTCGGTCGATGGCTCGCTGCGACCGACCCTTGCCCATCTCGAAAAAATGTCGGCCGATGGCCTGATTCGGTTTAGCGCCCTCTTCGGACCGCAGCATGGTTTTGAAACGACGACGCAGGACAACATGGTTGAGTGGACCGGCTACCGTCATCCACGGCTTGGGATTCCGGTTCACAGTCTCTACGGGGAACACCGCGAACCGACGCCGGAAATGCTTGAGGGTCTCGAGGTGATATTTATCGATCTCGTGGATGTCGGGGCGCGCTACTACACCTTCATCTGGACGATGCTGCTCTGCCTCAAGGCGGCGCAGCGACATGGCCTCACCGTGGTCGTGGCGGACCGCCCCAACCCGCTCAACGGAGTCACGGTCGAGGGCGATCCGCAGCGACCGGACCACCTTTCCTTTGTCGGACTCCACCCCCTCCAGGTCCGGCATGGGAAAACCATCGGCGAACTGGCCCGCCTCTTTCAGCAGGAGCTTTTTCCTGACATTGATCTCGAAGTCCTCCCGATGGAGGGATGGGAACGCGGGCACTATTTCGATGAGACCGGGCTGCCCTGGCTGATGCCCTCTCCTAACATGCCCACCGTCGAGACGGCGCTTGTCTATCCGGGAATGTGTCTGCTTGAAGGCACCAATCTATCCGAGGGACGCGGCACGACCCGTCCCTTCGAATTTTTCGGGGCTCCCTGGATCAATGGATACAATCTCGCGTCGGAGCTGAACACCCTCGCGCTTCCCGGTGCCTTGTTCCGCGAGGTCGCCTTTGAACCCGGTTTCCAGAAATATGCGGGTCAGGTCTGTCACGGCTGTCAGTTGCATGTCACCGATCGCGACCAGCTTCTCCCCTATCGAAGCGGATTGGAGATTCTGCAGTTGATCCGAAATCTCTACCCGGACCAGTTTGCCTGGAAACAGCCTCCCTATGAATATGAGTACGAAAAGCTGCCCATTGAGATTCTCTGCGGACGTCCTCTTGAGGAGATCTTTTCAGCGATTGGGTAGGTTGTCTGCCGTGGGCCTCGCGGTGATGCGGCTCACAACCGTAGTAGAGGCAAGCACCCCGAAAGTGACCTGGCAGGAGATTCTTGCCACGCCTTTGGCGAAAGAGGGACTCTACCAATCACCCGAAGAGTTTGCCGCCGTGATCCCTCCCCGGGCCGTCGCGGCGGAGGGAATCAGGCCCTTTACCGAAGTGCTGCGGAACCTCTACGAAACCTTCGATTCCCTGCCCGAGACCCACTACTTTTTCTGCACCGTCTACTACACTCCACGCGAGAGTGGATTCACCGCGGAACGCGGATTCAACGTCAAGGCGGATGCCCGACGCGATCTGCGAAGCCGGAAGTTTGAGAATGACTTTGCGCGAACGACCTACGTCGAGGGTTTCGGTCGTCTCGCCGAACCGGTCGGCGGCCTGCCCTACCTCGCCTACGATGGGGGTCTGCACTCGCGTATTCTCGGCAACCGGGGCAACACCCTCATCGATCGCACTTCCATCGCGGTGCATCGCGGGAATCCGCTCTTCGGAAAAGGAACAAAGACCTGGATCCTCGACCCGCAGATGTACAACCAGTTCGGGGGCATCCGCTACGAGGTCGGCGACACCGGAGGCGGACTCTTCCGCAGTCAGATCGATCTCTACTGGGGCGAGGACGATCCACGCGGTCCGGGTTCGGGGATCTTTCGACCGGCCTCGTGTGATGTCGCGGTGAGCTGGATTGTGCCGGTGTTGGTTTGGCGGTGAGGGTGTGGACCGCACCACGAGGGTGCCGGTTCCCCAAAACGACATGAATACTGCACGCCGGAAGAGATCTTTGAGATAGAGCCCTAACGTTGCACTTCACTCTTGAACCTGAGTGTGGGTTCGTCTCATTAGTCACGTGTCGCGTTGAATGTGATCCAGCACGCTAGGAGTGCGGATGGGCCAGTGACCAAGGAGGTTCCGATACCGTAAAAGATGGTGCCCCCAAATGCAGCTAAAAGAGAGTCCATGACTCCGGTAGATCGCGGGGACACTTCGCGAATTGCAAAGAGGAACAGGATCAGAAGGGGAACCAAAATCCCAAATGAAAGTGCTGAAACAAGCCCTGTTGCGAGTCTGAAACCTCGAGTTGCCGCTCGATATCCAAATAGGATGCCAGAGAAAAATCCGATGGTCACCAGAACTGCAAAGACGACCACTTCATTGAAGCTCATTGATCTTTAAACCGAACGTTAGAGAGCACTCAGCCCTGACGGGAAACGCTGGTTGATTGTGAGATGATCTGACGAATTAGAAAAGCAATTTCGACTCGGAGCGGTCAGGGCTTGAGTGACTCGCCTTGTTCTGCTCCGCGGTTTTACTGAGCATACGGATCCACTCATCGTCGGAAATTGATACAATTTGCTTAGAATCGCTCCCCGGTTTTTCGGTGCCTCTGATTTCAAATTCGATCTGTTTTGAGATCAAGGTTTCGACGATTCGTCGCAATCCGTTATCTGTGTTTGCGTCGTCCAGGATCTTAAAGTGGTAGGTACCTGCATCTGATCTGCGGTAGGAAACCCAAAGCTCAACACGGCCGGGAAATACAGTGAGCTTCCACTTGTTTTTCTCGCGGGGAGTAAATAACAATATAAGATATCCATCGGGCGTGAATCGATGGAATGCTCTTGCCCAATTTGCCGAGTCGTCTGCACCAGCTGAAATAGGATCGGGTTGTTGCCCCCTGCAATCCGACGACTCGAAGCAGAACAATTGTAGGAAAGCGAACCAAAGCAAGGTTTGTCTTCGTGATCGCTTCATAGCCGGAATCATTTTTGCAGAACGTTGTTTAACCACAAAAAACTGTGTACGAATCGGATTCGTACACAAATTCCTGCAGCCGATTCCCATCCTCCCCACCCGCACCCCCGAAATCAAGCCTCGAATTCCCTCACCCCCGTCTCACCCGATCCCGATAAGGCCCCGGCGTCGAACCTTCAATCGGCACCGCTCCGACCGTCCTCGCATAAAACTCATCCGCCCCTGAGAATCCGATCACGGCATACGCATATCCCGCCTCACTCATCGCGTGAAGCGCGCGCAACAACAGCGCGGTTCCGATTCCCTGTCCCCGATGGCTCTCGAGGACTCCGGTCGGACCAAAGAACCCGCGAAAGGTGGCGTCGTAACAGGCGAAGCCGACCGGATCGGAAGCCTCGTTCAGGGCGATGAAGCAGGTGACCGGTTGCCCGGAAAAGGCGAGGGACACTTCGTCGGACCAGCCCTCGCTGAAGTGCTCTTTCACCCAGCGGCAGATCAGGCTCTTTTCGGCGGAGAGGGGGCGTTTGAGACGGATGCCCTGCGCGATGAGTCGCTCCTTCGCCGTTCCCTCGTCCGGCAGGTCGTAAAGCTTGACGAGGAGATCTCCCATGAGTGTGTCCCGGGAAATCGTTCCTTTACTCCGAAACCGCGACGGGCACCGCCCGGATCGGCGAAGCGGGCGGAGTCTGCTCGCCGGCATTCTGCGGGTTCGCCGCCGGCTTGGGACGGGCCGCCTCTTCCTGCCGTCGCGTCGCGGCGGGATCGGTTCCTTCAGGACGAAGGACCGCCTGGGGCTCCACTCCGGGTTTGCGGACGGCGGGGAGATCGGATGAACTGAGCGGTTTGACGGGCTCCTCGACAAAGACCATTCCGGGGGTGTTACGCGGACGGAGGTTCGCCTCGGTGCTGGCGGCGGGGGCAGGGGCCTGGGGAGGTGCCCCGGCGAGGTCGTCCTCGAACTGAACCTTAACCTCGGGTTTGGCGATGGCCGTCTCCGCCACGGGGACGGGAGCAGCGGGCGGAGTTGCCGGGGCATCGGCGAGCGGCGGGACCGCGACCGGATCGACCGCGGCGGTTTCCTCGACGGGACCACCGAAGGGATTGGCCTGCTGGAGGCCTTTGGTGATTTCCGATTTCGCCTCTTCGGGGCTGCTGGCGTTGTAACCGAGGACGTAGAAGATGACGAGGGCGGCGATCAGACAGAAAAGAATAAAATTCAGAAAGAGGGGAGCTCCGCCCGGCTTTTCGGGACGGCGACGCTGGCCCCGGGGACGCCGCTCGAGGCGGAAACGATGATCCTTGTTGATCGTGTTTTTCATTTCCCCCAGCAGCTCATTCTCGCTGAGACGAACCGTGACGCCGCTGTTGAGGGCGGACATCTCGGAGGAAATGTCGACTTCAAGGTAGTCGCTGTACTTCCGGATAAAACTCTTGGCGTAGGCGACGCTGGGGAAATGCGAAAAATCGTCCTCTTCGATGCAGAGGATCATGTTCGGGTGAATGCGCGTCTCATGGGCCACGTCCTCGATGGAGAGGTCCCTGCTGCGTCTAGCTTTACCCAGTTTCTGTCCGATTGTCGGCATGGTTGCCTGATTCCATCTTTCCCCACCCTTCGGGTGGAGTCAGTCTGCGGGAGTCAGACGCGCGAATACGTCAGATTTTTCACAAAATCAATTCCCGAGTCGGGAAGTTAATCGAAATCGTCGGAAAGATCGACCAGAATTTCCCGTGGTTTTGCGCCATCCCCGGCCCCGATGATGCCCCGGCTCTCGAGAATATCAATCATCCGCGCAGCCCGGGTGTAGCCCAGGCGCAAGCGCCTCTGCAGCAAAGAGGTAGACGCCTTTTTCTCAGCGTAGATGACCTCAAGGCACTTCTCGAGGACATCCTCATCGGCTCCGGAGATCTCGTCATCCCCCTCGCCAAACTCACCGCCCTCAAGGGCCTCCTGGGCCTCGGGCTCGAAGCGCGGCGACCCGTAGGCGGCGCAGGCCTCGACCAGATCCTGGGCTTCCTCGTCGGTAATGAGGGCCCCCTGAGCACGGATCAACTGGGCGCTTCCGGGCGGCAGATAGAGCATGTCCCCCTTGCCGACGAGGTTCTCCGCTCCGTTGGCGTCGAGGATGATGCGGCTGTCGGTCTTGGAGGAAACCTGGAAGGCGATCCGGGAGGGGATGTTGGCCTTGATGATACCGGTGACGACGTCGGCCCGCGGTGTCTGAGTCGCGACGATCAGGTGGATGCCGGCGGCACGGGCCTTTTGCGCGATCCGGGCGATCCCGGTTTCTACATCGGCCGGAGCGGTCTGCATAAGGTCGGCGAGCTCGTCGATGATCACGACAATGTAGGGAAGGCTCTCGGGAAGGTCACTGTCTCCGGAGGAGGGTCGATTGCGACGCGGGGCGGGAAGATCGATGCTCTCTTCGGGGAATCCGCCCTCGATCGCGAGATCGTCTCCGAGCCTGACATGATGCACCAGCTCAAGCTCCGGTTCCTCGATCATGACCTCCTCGGCCGCCTTCAGCTCGGCCATTTCGCGGGTGCGCATCGTGTTGAAGCCGTCGAAGTTCCGCGTTCCCACTTTGGCGAAAAGAGCATAGCGACGCTCCATCTCATTGATGACCCAGCGCAGCGCGAGAAGGACCTTTTTCGGGTCGGTCACCACCGGGATGACCATGTGGGGCAACTTGTTGTAGAGCTGCATCTCAACGACCTTGGGGTCGACCATGATGAAGCGGAGTTCATCCGGAGTGAAGCGGTAAAGCAAACTCGCGATGATGCTGTTGATGCAAACGCTCTTGCCGCTCCCGGTCGCCCCGGCGACGAGAAGGTGGGGCATGCGGGTGAGGTCGCCGACGATGGTGCGTCCGTAGACATCCTTGCCGAGAGCGAGGGGGAGCTTGGCCTTGGAGTCGCGGAAGGCCTCATCCTCAAAGAGCTCGCGCAGGGCCACGGGGATTTTTTCGTTGTTCGCGATCTCGATCCCGACGGTGTCTTTCCCGGGGACGGGCGCGAGAATATTAATCCGCTCCGCCTTGGTGGCACGGGCAAGGTCCGCCTCAAGCGAGGTGATACGGTTGACCCGAAGTCCGGGGGTCGGATAAAGCTCAAAGCGGGTGATCGTCGGCCCGCGTGTGATGTCGCCCGGCTCCACCTCAACTCCGAAGGTCGCGAGGGTCGAGACGATCGTAGCCTGCTGGCTGATCAGCTCCGCCTGATTCGTCGGCGTAGCCTCCGAGTCATCGGCGTATTGGAGGATGTTAAGGCTGGGCAGCTTGTAATTCTGAAACTGGCCTCCGGAGAGCACGGTTCCTTCTTTCTTTTCCCGGTCAAAGAGAGAGCCGGCCGCCTCCTCGGGGGTCAATTTTTTCCTCGCGCTCTGCGAGGAATCGATGATGCGCGGTTCCGGTGTCGCCGGCGCGAGATCCTTGAAGAGATCTCCCTGAGCAGGCAGGGGGTTCACGGGAGGCGTTGATTCTTTAGCTGCCCTCGGTTCCTTCTTCGGTTCGACCCTCTCCTGCCTCTCAAGGCGGCGGCGTGATCGATCCGGCACCTCTGACTTCGCGAACGAGGGCAGTTTGAATCCCGAGAAGAGCGGTCCGCGGTTGCGCAGACTGACGATGAGATGGGCGATGCCCCGGCGTAGCATTCCGATGAAACGGAAGGGATGAATGCCCGTGATCACGATCAGCGAAATCGTGTAAATGATGGACATGACAATGACCGATCCGACCGATCCCAGCAGTTGCTCGACGAGCTTGTGGCCCACTCCGTAGCCGATGAAACCTCCGGCGCTCTTCGGCAGATTGTAGCGGGTCGACCAGTCCTCGAAGAACCAGGTCTGAAACTCAACGAGACAGGCCGCCGAAATGCCCAGCAGGGCGAAGGAGAGAATATTGCGTGTATGAAAGGGACGGGCGCCCGTGAGCACCTGAATGCCCCACCAGGCCAGGACGGCGGGGATGAGAAAGCTGGCCGCGCCGAAGAAGAAATAGGCGTACCCGGCCACGACCGCTCCGACCGGTCCGATGAAATTGTCGATCGTGTGGCTCTGTCCCGACTGACTGCTGAAAGGAACCCAGGAAGGGAGATCCGCCGGCGAGTAGGACACCAGCGCCAGCACAAACATGGAACAGATCCCGAGGAGCACGATCGCGACGACCTCGTGAAAGGCATAGGGCTCGTCGGTGAAGACACGCTTTTCCCGGGGAGTTTTGGATTCGGAGGGGGCCGGTTTTTTCCGCGAGGCGGGCTTCTCTGTCGCAACGCTGGATTTTCTGGCGGCCATATTCCGGGGCAAATCAAACAAGAATCGGTTAGTTCTGGAAATTATTGTAAATACCAGAAAGCGGAGATTTAGCCCTAAATATGACTCTATTAGCTATCTTGATCAACGGATATCTCGGAAATATAAATAAAATTCACCCGCCCTCTTGTCCATTGACATCAAATCCCCTTCGGGCGTAGCCTGAACCCTGTGAAGACCACCACCCGACTCTGTCTGCTCCTTGCTTCAACCCTCTTTCTCACCGGTTGCGGGAGAAACTGGCACCTGGGAAAATGGACCCTCGACCGCGAGCTGACTCTTTCCATGATTTCCACTCCTCAGGACAGTGGCCGGAACCCCGGAGAGGGTTTTCTTAAAGACATCGTTTCGGGACTTCAGAAGGGGCTTTCGCGCATCCTCCTGACCCAGTTTGAGGGGGTCGAAATCGAGTTTACCCCCACCGAAATGAGGCGGGTTCGCAACGGAGTCGGTGAAGCGAGGGGATATCACATCATCGAGCGTCCCGACACAAGCACGGTCGTTCTGCAATTTGACGACGGTGAAATTATCACCTGGAGCAAGGTCTCGACCGGAGTGCGGATGAAGCTGCCCGGCGACGTCGAGCAGTGGGTCTACTTCAAGCCGGTGCCATAAGCGCAAAGCGGGGCGGCAGACTCCTAGAAACCGTGCTCCTCGCGAAAGCGGGTGATCGCTTCCCAAACCTGAGGGTTCGCCGTGCTCTCCGGGACTCTCGAAAACAGCATCGCGAGGACTTCTTTTTCCGCCTCGTCGAGCACTCCGTCTTCCAGGGCCATCTTCTCAAGCAGTCGGAGCTCTCCTTCGTCAATGGTGTGGTCGTTGGCGAAGGCGACCAGAAACGAGTAGGCAGTGAGGCGCTTCGCACTCGAGGATTCAGGAATATCGGAGTTCATTCTTTTTCAATTGGGTCAGAACATCCCGCAAAAATCAATCTCCCGATGGTGACAGTATCATCTCAGAACACCCTTTCCGGGTGCTCAAGGTCCTGACAGGAGAATCGATTCCATATTTTTCTTGCCGCTCCCCGATTCGCTTCTAGTTTCAATTTCCGATATGAGCGATTTTCTGGTCTTCGAGAACGTGACGAAGCGCTTCGACGACTTTGTGGCCGTTTCGGACGCTTCCTTTTCCGTGGGCAAGGGAGAAGTCTTTTCCCTCCTCGGCCCCAGCGGATGCGGCAAGACGACGCTGCTGCGCCTCGTCGCGGGATTTCTCTCGCCGGACGGAGGACGCATCCTCCTCAACGGGAAAGACCTCACCGAACTGCCGCCCGAAAAGCGGCCCGTCAATACTGTCTTCCAGAACTACGCCCTCTTTCCCCACCTCACCTTGCGGCAGAATGTCGCCTTCGGGCCCGAGCTCGCGAAACAGCTCTCCCGGAAGGAAATCGATTCCGAGGTCGAGCGGATGCTGGAACTCGTCGATCTCGCCTCACATGCCGACAAGAAACCCTCACAGATCAGCGGCGGCCAGAAGCAGCGCGTCGCGATCGCGCGAGCTCTCATCAACAAACCCGAGGTGCTCCTCCTCGACGAACCGCTCGCGGCCCTCGATCTGAAATTGCGGCAGCGTCTCCTCGTCGAACTCGACGAACTTCACGAAGAGGTCGGCATCACCTTTCTCTATGTCACCCATGATCAGCATGAGGCCATGGGCATCAGCGACCGTATTGCGGTGATGCGTGCGGGCAACATCGAACAGATCGGCGCCCCCGCCGCGATCTATGAGACGCCGGTGAACAGTTTTGTCGCCGCCTTCATCGGGGACACCAATTTCCTGCGCGGGAAAGTGGATGCCACGGTGGACAACGAACACAGCACCGGCACCTTCGACTACCTCGGAGGCCCGGTCCGCATCTACAACGACCGCACCCTCAAGCCGGGCGAACGGGTCAACCTCAGCCTCCGACCCGAGAAGATCGCCCTGTCCCGGACCCGACCGGACCCACTTCCGGAAAATCGCAACGCGGTCAGGGGAGTCGTTCAGGACATGATCTACCTCGGTTCGATGACCCGATTCTGGGTGCGCACCGGGGAGGAGCTTCTCATGGTCGAATCGCAGCATGGTCGCTTTTTTCTCGACGAGGCCAAACCACCCCAATGGGGTGACGAGGTTTGGGTGAGCTGGAACGCCAACGACGGTTATCTGCTCGAGAACTTCGCCGAAGAGGACAGGCAGTTGCTCTCGCTGCCGGATGATGACGAATGATAACTCAATGATTCGCCGCAAAAACGAGCTTCTCCTCACCGCCCCGACCCTGCTCTGGCTCGCGGTCTTCTTTTTGATTCCGTCGTTTGAAATGGTCATTATTTCATTCCGGGCGGCCGATCCCAACGGAGGAGTCGGTGACGGTTGGGCTCTTGAGGCCTGGCGATCTCTTGGCGATCCGGCCTACCTGATCATCCTCTGGCGCACCCTCAGACTCAGCCTCGCCACCACCGCGATCTGTCTTCTTCTGGCGCTCCCCATCGCTTTTCTCCTGGGACGGATGCAGGAGAAATGGCGCGGGATATTGCTGATATTGGTCATCGTACCCTTCTGGACCAATTTCGTCATCCGCGTCGCGGCCTGGCGTATTATTCTCCACCCAGAGGGCATGCTCCGGCAGGCTTTTGTCTCCATCGGACTCATTGACCCGAACACCTATTTCCTCAATAACGAGGGCGCCATCCTCTTCGTGATGGTCTACACCCACCTGCCCTTCGCCATTCTCCCGCTCTATGCGGCGGCGGAACGCTTCGACTACAGTCTCCTCGAGGCGGCGCGGGATCTCGGCGCCAGCGGCCTCCGCGCGATGTGGCGGGTCTTCATCCCGGCGGTAAGCCGCGGACTCCTGACCGCAATGGCCCTCGTTCTGATTCCGGCTCTTGGTTCCTACGTCATCCCCGATCTCGTTGGTGGTTCGTCGAACGAAATGATAGGAAACAAGATCGCCCAGCGGGCCCTCTCGGGTCGCAATCTGCCCGAAGCGGCGGCCCTCTCGGTCGCTCTCCTCGCCATCACGATGGTCCCCATCCTCATCGTCTTCATCCTCAACCGGAGGGACAAGGTCGCGCACGGATGAAATCAAGCCGACTCCCTGCTCTCGTTTTTGGTCTGGTGCTGGTTTTCCTCTACCTGCCGATTTTCTTTCTCGTGGCGAACTCGTTCAATGCGGCCCTCTACAGTTCGACCTGGGAAGGCTTCACCCTGAAATGGTATCTGGCCCTGATCAATCCGATGAACCGGGACCTCTGGGATGCGGCGCTTCGCACCCTTACCATCGCCCTTTCCTCAAGCGCCCTTTCCATGGTCCTCGGAACTCTCTCGGCCTGTGCCCTTCACTGGTATCGCACCAAACTGCAGCAGGTCCATTACGGAGTCCTCTATCTGCCCATCATTATTCCCGATCTCCTCATGGGGATCAGCCTTCTCCTTTTCTTCGTCGGGATCGGCGCGACCCTCGGCACCGGCACCATCCTCATCGCGCATGTCACCTTTTGCGCCAGCTTCGTCACCGTCGTTGTCCTTGGACGACTCCAGGGATTTGATGAAAATGTCATCGATGCGGCGCGCGATCTCGGGGCAACCCGATGGGTCATTGTCAGGCGAATCATCCTGCCTCTCCTCGCCCCGGGCATCATCGCGGGAGGTCTCCTTGCCTTCACCCTTTCGGTTGACGATTATGTGATCACGTTTTTTGTGACAGGACCGGGATCCACTACTCTTCCGCTCAAGATCTACAGTATGGTGAAACACAGCAAAGAGCTCCCCGTCATCAACGCGATCTCCACCCTATTTCTCGTCCTCACCTTCCTGATCGTCTGGCTGAGCCAGAAACTGAACCAATCCCATCCCAACTCCACCAGCCGATGAAACACACCCTCTCCCTCCTCGCCGCCGCCCTGCTTCTCACCTCGTGCGGAGAGAAAAAGCCCGAACTTCACCTCTACACCTGGGACGACTACCTAAACCCCGAGCTCATCACCAAGTTCGAGACCGAGTACAACTGCCGGCTGGTGATCGACATTTTCGACTCGAACGAGGCGATGCTCGCGAAGCTGAAGGCAGGCGCGACCGGCTATGATGTCCTCGTGCCCTCCAGCTACATGGTCAAGGTCCTCGCCCGCGAGAAGATGATCATCGAACTCGACCACGCGCGCCTGACAAACCTTCAACATGTCGATTCCGAGTACCTGACCGGCCTCGCCTTCGACAAGGAGATGAAATGGAGCGTGCCCTACATGCTCGCCCCGAGCGGCATCGCCTGGTTGAGTGACCGGGTCGAGAATGTCGAGCCGAGCTGGAAGATGTTTGAACGGGAGGATCTCAAGGGACGCATGACCCTCCTCAATGATTCCCGCGAGACGATCGGGGCCGCCCTCAAGATGCTTGGCTTCAGCCTTAATACCACCGACGAGACGCAGATCTCCCAGGCGAAGGATCTCGTCATCAAGTGGAAAAAGAACATCGCCAAATTCGAAAGCGACCAGTATGACGGTGGCCTCGCCTCGGCGGAGTTCTTTCTTTCGCACGCCTACGCCGGCGATGCCTTCCAGGCCCAGGAGGACAACAAGGCGATCAAGTTTGCCGTCCCCCGCGAGGGCACTTCCGTCGCCTGCGATGATCTTGTCATCTCCGCCACCGCACCCAATCCCGAGCTGGCCCACTCCTTCGTCAACTTTCTGACCGACCCGGCCAATGCCGCCGTCAATATGGAATACATCTTCTATCTCGCCCCTAACAAAACGGCCTACGACATGGTCAGCCCCGAGTTCAAGGAGAACGATGCCCTCTTCCTCGACGACGAAACGATGAAGAAGTGTGAAATGGTCGACGACCTCGGGGAGAAAAACGCCCTCTACAACAAAGCCTGGGACGAGATCAAGGCGGCGCAGTGACGGGGTGCAAAAAATTTATGGCACCCTGTCGGGAGATGCTTAGCGCGTCCCTAATCTCGGAAGGGGGCGGAGCAACCGGAAGTATGTCAAGCATGAGTCAAGTATTTGGTCAAGCTCTTCATCCCTGAGCCCCTCACTCCTCCACCAATCCCATCTCCTTCAGCTTGCGCTGCATCGTCCGTCGTGAGATCCCGAGCAACCGCGCGGCTTCGGTGCGGTTGTCTCCTGTTTTCTCGAGAGCGAGATGAATGAGGCGTTCCTCCATTTTGGCGAGGTTGAGATCGACGGGTTCGGGGGGCAGAGCCGGCGCCGCCTTTGTCGACGACCCGCCGCCGCGCAAATCGCGGAGTGAGTCATCCCGAAGAAACATCGGCAAATGCCGTACTCCAATTTTCGGGGTGTTCGACATGACCACGCCGTGCTCGATGACGGTGCGCAGCTCTCTGACATTACCGGGCCAGTCATAGTCGAGGAGCGCCTGCACCGCCTCGGTCGTCAGCTCCATGGGAGATTTCCGGTTCTCCTCGGTGAATTCCCTGAGGAAGGCATCAACGAGCAGAACGATGTCCTCCTTCCGATCCCGCAGCGGCGGCATCATGACGGAGACCACATTGAGGCGGAAAAAAAGGTCATCGCGAAAAGTGCCCTCGCGCACCATTCCACTGAGATCCTTGTTCGTCGCGGCGACGACCCGGACATCAACCTTGATGGGTTTGTTAGAGCCGAGACGTTCGATGGTCCGCTCACCGATGGCACGGAGCAGTTTGACCTGAGTGTTGAGATCAATCTCACCGATCTCGTCGAGAAAGAGGGTGCCGCCATCGGCTTCTTCGAAACGTCCGATGCGTCGCTCCATCGCCCCGGTGAAGGCACCGCGTTCGTGGCCGAAGAGTTCACTCTCAAGAAGCTGCTCGCTGAGAGCGGCGCAATGGACCGTGACAAGCTTAGACTTCGGCCGGCCGCTGAGATGGTGGATGGCCTTTCCGACGAGCTCCTTCCCTGTTCCGCTCTCCCCCTCGATCAGCACCGTCGCCCGGGTCGGGGCGACCTGCCGTATCGTTTCAAAAATGGGCTGCATCGCCCGGGACCGGCCAATAATGTTTTCAAGTCCGTAGCGTTCCGTCACCTGGGCTTTCAAGGCGACGTTCTCCTCCTCCACCTTCCGGCTTCGGATCGCGCGTTTGATGACAATCTCGAGTTCGTCGATGTTGAGCGGTTTGCTCACGTAGTCGTAAGCGCCCTTCTTCATCGCCTCGACCGCCACATCCACCGAACCGTAGGCGGTCATGAGAATACAGACCGGCGGCTTCGCCCTCGCGAGGGCCTTCGTGATGAGATCCATTCCGTTCTCGGCCCCGAGACGGAGGTCGGTCAGCATCACATCGACAGACTCGTTTTTCAAAACCTCCTCGGCCTCGGCGATGTTGGCCGCGATGTAGACATCGAACTCGTCCTCGAGGGAGAGACGCAAGCCCTCCCGGGTGTTCTTTTCGTCATCGACGATGAGGATGGTGTGTTCGGTGAAATCCATGAAATAGCTTTTTAGCGGTTAGCTTCTAAGCAATTAGCTTTAGAACAAGGGAGGCTAGGTTTTCGGTTGGGGAGGGCTAAAAAGCTAATTGCTAAACCGCTCAGCGGCTTCGCCGCTACACATCGATGACTTGGGGTTCCGATCGCGCGGGTAAAAATCGCCTCAGTTTCTCGGCCCGGGGAAGAAACACGGTGACCTCGGTGCCGGTGCCCTCGCGGCTCTTGAACTCCACCTCTCCGCCGTGGTCGTGAACGATGCGGTGAACGATGAGAAGACCCAGCCCTGACCCTGTCTTCTTGGTGGTGTAATAGGGTTCAAAGACGCGACTCACCTGATCGGCGGGAATTCCCGGGCCGTTGTCGGCAAAGGTGATGAAGACGTTTTCATCCGTGTGGCCGGTGCGTATCGTCAGTTCCCCGCTGGTGCCCATGGCCTGGCAGCTGTTGCGGATGAGGTTGTAAAAGACCTGCTTCATCTGGTCCTGATCGACATGGAGGAGCGGCAGTTCTTCGCCAAGCTCGAGAGTCACGGCAATGCGCCGGTCAGCGACTTCGGGTCCGATAAAGTTAAGCGCGTCTTTGATGAGGTCGTTGAGATCGATCGTCTGCGGGTTCGGACGCGAGGGACGAACAGCGTTGAGGAATTTCTCGACAATGAAGTCGAGCCGCTTGATTTCGTTGCGGGCAATCTCGAGCGATTCGAGCAGGTCCGTCGCGACGGCGGGATCGACCTGCTTTTTCACCTTCCGCTCCACCACCTGTAGATGGATGTTGAGCGAGTTGAGCGGGTTTCCTATCTCGTGGGCCACTCCGGCGGCGAGGCTTTTGACCGCTTCGATTTTCTCCGACTCGATCTCTTTCATCTGCCGCTCGCGATTGCGGGTGTTGTCGCGGAGAATGATGACATACCCGACGAGCAACTCATTGTCGGGCAAGCCGGCATCCTGACTCGCGAGCGGGGCAATGTAGAAATTGAGATATCGAAGCTCGGGATATCGCACCACGAGATCGCGATTGACGCTGCCGCCGGTGCCCGTGACTTCGCTCCATTCGATGCCGGGAAAGAGGTCCGAGACTTTACCCCGGATCGCCTTTTTCGGATCCAGGCCAAAGAAGTCACAGGCAGCCTGATTGATGTAATGAATCGAATCTCTTGCCCCGGTGACGATGATGCCCTCGCGCAATACTTCAAAAACCTTTTCAAGGAAGCCCTTTTCCTGCACGATCTTCAGAACGATGCGCTGGATCTCCTCGGGCTCGAGCTTGTCGAGCCGGTCGATCAGTTTGTCGATGATTCCAGGATTCATTCAGATTTCCCTCAGCTCCCAACGTCCATGATAGAGAGACAAAACGGCACCGAAAACGACATTGTCACCTTGTTGACGACTTTTGCTGATGCCGAAACGGCGAGACAAATTGGCACACAATTGATTGATTCGCAACTCGCGGCCTGCGTGAATGTCTCTCCCGCGGTGGAGTCCATCTATCGATGGCAGGGCGAAACGCAGATTGAGGCCGAGGCCGTCGCCATGATCAAGACGACCCGGGGCCGTCTCGAGGAACTTGAGGCCTGGCTGCAAACCCATCATCCCTACGAGGTGCCCGAGATTCTCATCCTCACTCCCGAAGCAGGCTCGGCACGATACTTCCAATGGGTCAGGGAAAGTGTGGGGGGAATGGATGAAACGGCGTTGGACAATGCCGGTTCCTGAGGCATATGTCTCACCCGTCATTTCACGGAACCCCCTCCCCAAGAAACAGTGAGCCTCATCGTCCAGAAATACGGCGGCACCTCGGTCGGCACCCCGGAGCGCATCATGAATGTCGCACGGAGAATCATTGAGACGCGGGATGCGGGCAATCAGGTCATCGCCGTCGTTTCGGCCATGGCCGGCGTCACCAACCGCCTCATTGAATTGGCAGAGCAGGTCACCGGCGAGGGGAAACATCCCACCGAGCGTGAGATGGACGTGCTTCTTTCCACCGGCGAGCAGACCACGATTGCTCTCACCGCGATGGCCCTGAATGCCATGGGAGCCAAGGCCGTCTCCCTGACCGGTGCACAAGCCGGGATCGAGACCGACGGCGTCCACACGAAGGCACGCATTTCCAACATTTCCCCGGCCGGAGTGCACCAGCTCCTCGACGACGGAAACATCGTCATCCTCGCCGGCTTCCAGGGTCAAACCCGGGATGGCAAAATCACCACGCTCGGTCGCGGCGGTTCGGACCTCACCGCAATCGCGATGGCGGCAGCGGTCGATGCCGATCTCTGTCAGATTTTTACCGATGTCGACGGTGTCTACACCTGCGACCCGCGCGTCGTACCCGAGGCGAAAAAACTCGATGAGATCAGCTACGACGAGCTCCTCGAGATGGCGAGTTCGGGCACCAAGGTGATGCAGTCGCGCTCCGTTGAGTTCGCCAAAAAATTTGGAGTCCGTTTTGAAGTTCGCAGCAGCCTCAACAACAACCCCGGCACTTTAGTCCGAGAAGAAAACATGAGTATGGAATCCGTTGTCATCCGCGGCGTCAGTCTGGAGAAAGCCCAGGCCAAAGTGACCATCGCCGGAGTGAAAGACCTCCCCGGAACCGCCGGCAAGATTTTCGGCGCGGTCGCCGACGCCAACATCCTCGTCGACATGATCGTCCAGAACGTGTCGAAGACGGGCATCACCGACATCTCCTTCACGGTGCACAAAGACGACGTCGCCAAAGCCGAAGCGGTCCTCCGTCCTGTTCTGCCCCAGCTCGGTGAAGGAGTAACCCTCGAGGCTCAGGACGGCATCGCCAAACTCAGCGTCGTCGGGATCGGGATGCGCTCCCACTCCGGTGTCGCCGCACAGATGTTCAAGGCTCTCTCCGAAGGGGGAATCAATATCGAGATGATCTCCACCTCGGAAATCAAAATCACCGTGACCGTGGCCGAGGGACAGATCGACGAGGCCGCCCGGGTCACGCACGCGGCGTTTGGGCTGGCGCAGTAAGGGGAACTTAGTAGGCGTGCGAATCGCCCCTTTACGTCGACCTTTGCACCTTCGCCAGGAGCGCCAAAGGTGCGCCCTATCGTAGCCCGGGGCAACGCCCCGGGTTCGCGGTGACCCCACAATAGAAGTGGAGCCCTGAAAGGGCGGCCTAAAACTCGGGAGTCTTTGCGCTCAAATGCACCTTTGGTGCATGGAATCCTGAGAAATGATAATCATCGACGAAGGATCCCGACCATCCAATTTTCTCCTCCTCACCGCTCCCGCAGCGCATTAAAACGCATGCGGTGGAAAGGCTTGGTGAGGTATTGCAGCACGGTGCGGCGACCGGTGAGCACATCGACTTCAACGACCATCCCGGGAATGATGGGAAGCTCGCGACCGTCCTTGACGAGTTTGCCCAGGTCGTTGCGGACCTTGATCATATAGTAATGCTCCTTGTCCACTTCGTCCTGAATCGTGTCGGCGCTGATGTTTTCAACGGTGCCTTTGAGGCCTCCGTAGATGGAGAAGTCGTAGGCTGAAAATTTCAGGGTCGCCTCCTGACCGGGACTGAGAAAGGCAATATCCGACGGCCGGATCTTCGCCTCAACGAGCAGAGTCTCGTTCTCGGGCACGATGTCGGCAATGGGCTCACCCGGCTGGACGACGCCACCGATCGTGTTCATGTAGATCTTGTTCACCGTTCCGGCGATGGGCGAGCGAACGGAGGTGCGCTGGACGCGGTCTTCGCGGCCCTGGAGCATTTCATTCAACTCCTCGGCCTGGGCGCGGATTTCATTGTACTGCTCCATCGCCTCCCGCTGACGGGTTCCGACGAGATCCTTGAGCTGCCCTTCGAGTTCGTTGACTTCGCGCTCAAGGCGGAGTTGTTCGACACGTGAGACGATTCCCTTTTGCACCAGAGGGACGGTCATGGTGAGTTCGTCCGACGCGAGCTTCAGGCTTCGGTCGATGATGGCGCGTTGTTCGGCCAGATCGCTACGGCGTTTTTCAAACAGGGAGGTTTCGCGCTCAACGAGATCCTTGCGACTTTTCGCGATCTCAGCCGGAAAGACGAGATCATTGAGCTGTTTGGCCTCGGCATCGAGGCGCGCGAGGGCCGCATTGAGAGCCTGGCTTTTCGCAAGGTTCTCCCGATAGCTCGATCCGCTCTGAGTGTCGTCGATACGCACGATGACCTCGTCTTTTTCTACCCGGCTGCCTTCGCTGATAAAGATCTCCGCGACGATGCCACCCTCGAGGTTCTGAATCGTCTGGATGGATGAGGAAGGGATCACTTTTCCCTGTCCTTTGGTGACTTCATCAATCATCGCGTTGGCGGCCCAGGCAACAAACGCGACGACGGCAGCGATGATTCCGAAAAGAAGCAAATTGGCCCCGGCGAAACTGTCCCCCCTGACCGCAGCCCGCGCGTTTTGCACATACTCAAGGTCTTCCCGTCGAAGGACCGTTTTGGCCTGCTCCATGGTGGTGTCGGTTGGATTCATGGGAAAAAATCGGTTCAGGAGGGAAGGCCGAGTTCGGCAAGGGTTCGGGAGGCGCTGGTGCGATTGACGTTTGCCGGCTCGGCAGCGGCGGCAGCTTGCCGGGCTTCCTGACGGATCACTTCATCCTTGGGTCCGTCGGCAACCACTTTGCCATTTTCGATGACGACAACACGGTTCACGATCGCGAGGACAGAACGTTTGTGGGTCGCAACCACGAGGGTGCGCAGAGGATCCTCACGGAGATATTGATCCAGCTTCCCGAGAAAATACATTTCGCTCTGTTGATCCATTGCGCTGGTGGGTTCGTCGAAAATGAGGAGTTCGGGTTCTTCGATCAGCGCTCTCGCAATGGCGATGGACTGCCTCTGTCCGCCCGAGAGCGATTGACCCCCCTCGGAGACGGGCTGGTCGATCCCGCGCGGGAGGGAACGGATAAATCCGGCGAGCCCGACCGTTTCAATCGCCTTGAGCAGCGCGGCGTCATCGACCCAGGGACAACCGGCTTTGAGATTCGAGCGCAAAGATCCGTAGAGAAGCCTTAGATCCTGAGAGACATAACCGACGCGGCGGCGGAGATCGGCGGGATCAAACTGCCGGATGTCGATGCCGGAAATGCTGATGAGTCCGTCGGACGGACTCTGCAAGCCCATCAGCATGCGGAGAAGCGAGCTTTTACCGGATCCCACGCGACCGAGGATGGCGACACGCTCTCCCGCCTTGATGGAAAGATTGATCCCGTCGAGGACAGGCTGGCTGTCGGGGGAGTAGGCGAACCTGAGATTCTCGAGGCGAAGATCGGGCTGAAAGGATTGCACCGAGAGATAGCGGGCTCCGCGCTCGTCCCGTTCGACCGGCATTTCCATGATCTGATTCAGACCCATCAGGGAACGGCGCGACTGTTGCAGGCGTGTCAGAAGGGAAGCCACCAGCGCCATCGGCGCCATCGCCCGTCCCGAGAGCATGACGCAGGCGATCATGGCTCCCATCGTCATTTTCTCTTCGGATACCTGATAGAATGCCGCGATGATGATCGCGGTCGAGACGAGGGACTGGAAGAGCGAGGTCAGATTCATCGCGAGGTGCGAATAGCCCCGCGACTTCACTTCGGCTTTGGAAGAGACGTGGAGGGTCTCCTCCATCCGGGCCTGCATCTCCGACTCGGACCGGGTCGCCTTGATTTGTTCAAGCGCCTGGATACCCTCGACGAAGAGAGCCTGCCGCTGATTAGAGGAATGATAGGATTGCGCCACGGCGCGGTTAATCGGAATCTGCATGAGCACTCCGACGAGGAAGGCGAGGGCCAGTCCTGTCAGCACTGGAATCGCCACAAAGAATCCTCCGAGGAGAAAGATGACCCCGGCAAAAATCACCACAAAGGGAAGGTCGGCGAGCGCCGCCACAGTCGCGCTGGTAAAGAACTCGCGCAGTGTCTCGTAGGATCGTGCCTGGCTCGCGAGTGCGCCCGACGAAGCGGGCCTGTCGTTGTATCGCATCCCGAGGATGCGGCTGTAAATCTCGCTGCCGAGAATGAGATCGATGCGGTGACCGGCGCGGTCGACAAAGAAGGTCCGCAGGGTCTTCAGTCCGAACTCGAAGAGGTAAGCGATGAGAACCCCAATGGCGAGGACGTATAGCGTATCGACCGCCTCGTTGGGGACGACGCGATCATACACGTTCATCACAAAGACCGATGAGGCGAGGGCGAGAATATTGATGACAAGACTGGAGAGGCAGACCCGCGCATAGAAGCTCTTGAAGCGCCAGAGCGTGCCCCAAAACCAGTTCTTCCCGAGCGTCTTTGCGTTGAAGTCGGAACGTTTTTCGAACTCGTAGGATGGCTTTACAAAAATGGCGATACCGCTGTAGGCCTTCTCGAGTTCTCCTCTTGAAATCGTCTGAACCCCGCTGCCGCTGCTCAAGACGATCATCTCGGCATCCCCTTTCTTTGGCAGGGAAGTCAGGATGACCGCTTCGTTGTCATGAAGAATCAGAACGACCGGAAGGGTGGCAGGATGGATCCCCTTGAGCGAGCGGTGGACAAGACGGGATTCAAACCCGCAACGGGAGGCAGCGCGCGGGAAAAGTGACGGGGTCAATCGACCATCAACCAGGGGAAGCCCCTGGACCGCTCCGGCGGCGTTTACCGCGCGGGAGTGGAGCTTGCCGAAGAAAATCAGGGCTGCCAGAAGGGGGTCGTCAGAACTCAGATGCATTTACCAAAATTATAGTAATAATGGTAAATATCAATTAATCTTTCAACTTTCGCTATTTTCTCCGTAGAGAAACCGTCAGGAATGCAGGGTTGTCTCAAGCTCCGAGAGACTACGGGCAGGATAGCGGAGTTTTGTCAGAAACGAGGAGGCCCTGGCCTCGATCACCGCGAGCAGCTCGGCGGGAAGTGGCTTCATGGCATCAATCCGGCCGGGCGCCGGAGGGGAAGCGGCGGCCTTGATCCCGAGAAAACGGCAGACCCGATCAAAGGTCCTCGCGAAACCGCTTTCGTCGAGGTCCTCGTAGCGGACGATTTCTATCAGACCCGGATTTTTGTGGTTGGCCGCGGCAATCTCCTGCAAGTGAAGAACCCAGCCGTCCGCCAGTTCCTCGCATTCCCCTGCTGCCGTGATCCTTCCGGCACTGGCGACATCCCGCGGATCCCGGATGACACACAGGATCTTCAGGTCAAAGTCTTCGCGGAGCGGCAGGAGCGACTCGATGCGCCCGCCCGCCTCAACAAATCCGACCAGCTTTCCGCCGCCATCGACGATGAGCCCCTCGAGAGAATCTCTCAGAATCCGGCGGGCGAGGGTATCGACTCCCTTTGGCGCGGGAGATGCCTCCGCGTAGATATCCCCGGCATACTCTTCCGCCTTCTCCCGCATCCGGGAGATACCGGTTTCCAGGTAACATTGCACTCCGCTCAATCCCTGCAGGAGTCCTCCGAGGTGCAGAATCGCCTCCTCATTCAAGCCCGTGAGAACAAAGAGGGAACTCCGTGATTTCTCCATAGGTGTTTTGTTAGTCGACATCGGACCCGCGTTGAGGGACATCGGTCTGACGGCGGCCTCGTTCTGTCCGACATGATGTTTCGGCGGAAGAGTACCGAAGCGGGGGAAAGCGATACTGCCGAGACAGGCGGTATAGACACTGTCATGGATGAGAACACTCTGCCTCACGATGGGCCAGACACATTCCCTGAGAAGGTGCTGATCGTAGGTGCGGGTGGGCGCCGTGAGCGGCTTGAACTCACGTCTCAGTTCGTCGACGGCGGGCAGGACCCCGGCGACTCCTCCCCACATTCCGGCGAGAATGACCTCGGTATGCGAGGCAAAATCCCGCATCGCATGAAACCACTTCCCGGACTGCAGCCACTCATCCACCGCGACCCGCTCTTTGACATTCACGACGGAATCACAATCCCGCACGAGAAAGTGGGAGATCCCGGGATCGTTGACGACTTCAAAACGCCAGAGGAGACCTTCGTAGAAAACCGAGGGTCGGGGTCTCATGACCACTTCCGCCCCGTTGACCCGAAGCTGATCCAAAATCGCGACGGGCACGGAGTCATCGCAGTAGAAGCGGCAGATCCAGTCGGGGTAAACATCCATTGCCGCGACGACATTGCGGAGTGCGCCCTGGAGGTAGCGCGGGTTCGTCCCCCACAGCGAGAATGAAATGACGTGGCGGTTCCTTTCACCGGGAACAAAGGGCGGCGGCGCGATTTCGGCGATGGTTCGCAGGGGAACCCGTCCAGCCGCCTCGCGGTCTTTCAACTCCAGAGCGAGTCGGCCGAAACGCTGCATTTCCTCGTCCCGGCCGAGACTGGCATAACAATGGGCCAGGGCATCACAGACATTGACGCGGGCGGGATCAAGACGGTGCACTTCGAGAAGATTCTCCACCGCCTCCTCCGTCCTGCCTCCAAGCCTCAGGATAACCCCGATGTTTTCGATGACTTCGAGGTCCTCCGGAACAAGAGCCTTCAGTCGACCGAGCGCCTCAAGGGCACCGGCATGTTCCCCGGCGCTGTAGCAATAAAGGGCCAGTCTCTTGAGTGAGTCCACCCCGCCCGGTTCCGCAGAAACGGCCTCCCGCTGGAAGCGGATCGCCTCCTGAAAGTCGCCTTTCCGGTAGGCCGCATCAGCAAGCGAGGCCGCTTTTGAAGATGAAGGGAGGGTAATGATCCCTCAGTTTAACTGAATTAATTAACTTTTCAATAATTTTAATAACTTAGCGCCTCGCCTACTGTCCCTGGTCCCGGCCTAAAAAAATCAGGATACGGTCGCCCCGGCAGTAGCAAGATCATCGTCCAGGTTGGTGGTCATCGGCGCACCGCTGAATTCCCCTTCGACGGGCTCAAACGCTCCGCCTCCGGAGGGTTCGAGCAGGTCGGGACCAACCGGCTCACTTCCCGGATCAGGGCTGGCCGTGCTGCTCAGATCAAGCACGTCTCCCCCGGAGGTCAGGATCTCGATGGAATCATCGGCCTCGATGAGCTCACGATAACCGAACTCGGCATCCGCAGCGGTTCCGGAAGATCCATCCTCGTAGTTCACCACGGCGGTTCCGTTCACTTTCACGTCGCCTCCGGCGGTGTAGTAAGTGTTCCCGTCAGAGGTGAGCTCGATCGATTTGATTCCAGCCTCGCTGAGAGTCATCATTTCGCCCTCGTCGACGATGCCGTTTCCGTTCCGGTCCTGCCAGAGCTTGAAGGATTCAAACTCAGCGTCATTAGCGTCCAGAATGAGGTCGTTGTTCGAGTCAAAATGCCTCAGGCCATCAAGGTCGGTCGCATTCGGTTTGTCACTGTATCGGGCGAAGGAGATTTCGTGGACGCCGTCGACGTTGTCGTTTCCGTTTTCGTCGTAGACAAGGACAGCATCATCATTGCCGGCCCAGGCCACTTGCTCGAGATCGCCGTCACCGTCGACATCGAAGAGAATACCGTTGTCGATGTCGAGGAACTCGGTTCCATCGCCGTCCATGTCAATCACGACCGGAGGAAGAAGACCCGCCGCGGCAGCTTCCCTAATCTCATTAAGCAAGTCAGCGATCGTTGCGGGTCCGATGTCGGAGTAGTTGGCTGCGGTAATGACAAAGGGATCCCCATTTTCGTCGACCGACGCGGCCTGCTCGAGTCGAGCCAGCGCGACGGGATCCTGTTGAGCCTCCTGGATGGCCACAAAGACAAGAATGATCCCGGCATTCTTGGCGGCCTGGGCGTCCGCGAGGAGACTGGTGTCGTTCAATATCTGGCTGGATGAGGCATCGGTCAGAATGACCATGACCTGCGGCACATCGGCCCTCGCATGATTCGCCAACTGTCTGGCAGCCACCGAGGCGAGAATCTGCTGGGTTCCATAGACGATGCCAGCGCCAATGTCGGTGCCCCCGGCGTAGTTCCGGCTGTAGGTTGAGCTATCGCTCACGAAAGTGGTTTTGTTTGAGGAAAGGCCCAACTCCATCTGCTGCGAGCCGGCGTCGGCCCAGGTAAACAGCGCCGCATTGAAGGCAATCGAACCAGCAGCGAAAGTCATCTGATTCGCGGCCCCGGAGATAAGGGTGCGTGACTGGTTGAAATCAGCAGTGTTCACACTACCCGACTCATCGTTGCCAAACCAGACGTCAGCGGCGCTGTATTTAAGATCGATCGTTGCCTGCGAAGTTCCGCCGTTGTTGTCGGTGATTTGATAGGTGATTGGCGTCGGCTGATCGACGATTCCCACGGTCGGGGTAAAGGTAACGACTCCCGCTCCGTTAGTAGTCCAAGTTCCTTGCCCGGCCACCGTCAAGGTAGTCTGAATGCCCGGCGTTCCGGGGTTCAAATCCACCGAGGAGGCGACCACCGTGCCGTCAACATCGGTGTCATTTGAGATGACGTTGATGCTGACTGGCAGAATATCCGTGGTGCTCACGACAATGTCATCATTGGCTACCGGGGCATCGTTCACGCCGGTGATGGTCACGGTGACATCTTCAGTGGCTCCCGTATTGGTGGTGTAGGTAAAGGTGACCGTCGCGGTTTCACCAACCGTAAGCGATTCAAAGTCGCCGTCCGGATTGAAGGTGACAGTGGTTCCGTTGTGAGTCACGAGGCCGAGCGCGGGCTGGGTCACCGACGTAATGGAAAGGGGATTATCGCTTGTATCCACATCACTGTCATTCGCAAGCACACTGATTGCGACCAAGGTGTCCTCGTTGGTGGTCGCGGTGTCAGGGTTGGTGTTGGTCGGATCTTCCGCTCCATTTACTGTCACCGTGACCGTCGCTGTATCGGATCCCCCATTGCCATCAGAGATGGTGTAATTGAAGGTCACGGTGGTGGATTGACCGGCATCCAGATAGTTGAATGCGGTGCCGGGATTGAAGGTCAGGTTGCTCGAGGTGAACGTAACGCTGCCGAGGGCAGGCTGGGTCACTCCGGTAATCACAAGCACGTCGGAAGTGTCGGGATCAGTGTCGTTACCCAATGCGTTGATGACCAACGGTGTTCCCTGACTTGTCGATCGACTGTCGTTGACCGCATCAGGGGCATCATTCACCCCGTTAATCGTCACGGTCACATCCTCGGTCGAGCCGGTGTTGGTTGTGTAGGTGAATGATACGGTGGCACTCTCCCCTGAGGCGAGGTAGTTAAAGGCGGCCCCGGGATTGAAGGTGAGATTGGATCCGTTATTGGTCACAGTGCCGAGGGTCGGCTGCGTAACCGACGAAATCGTGAGCGGGTTCTCGTTCGCATCAAGATCGCTGTCATTCGCGAGGACGTTGATGGCGACCGGGGTATTTTCGCCCGTCGTGGCACTGTCCGGATTGGTGACCGTCGGATCGTTGCTTCCCAGAACCGTGACGGTGACGGAGGCAACATCGGTATCCCCGCTCGCGTTCTCCACCGTATAGTTGAACGTGACGGTCGCGGATTCTCCGGCATTCAGGTAATCAAAATCACCATTGGGATCGAAGGCGACTCCACTGGAAGTGAAGGTGGCCAGACCGAGCGCCGGGGCCGTTACTCCGGTCACTGTCAGAGGATTGTCGTTGGCATCCGGATCCGAGTCATTGGCCAGGGCGTTGATGAAGATCGGGGTGGATTGGAAGGTGGTGGCCACATCATTTCCGGCATCGAGAGGATCCTCGACCCCGTTGATCGTTACTGTCACCGTCGCCGTGTCCGAACCACCGTTGCCGTCTGATATGACATAGGTAAACGTATCCGTCGCCGATTCTCCGGCATCAAGATCATCAAACTGTCCGTTGGGATCATAGTTCACCGTACCATTGGAGAGGAGGGTCAGGGTCGCACCGGAGGCCAGGGTAATCGTTCCGCCGCCGACTCCGTTGATGCTCGTCACCGTCAGTGTATCTCCGTCCGGATCGCTGTCATTTCCGAGCAGGTTGATGTTCACCAGCGTGTTCTGATCCGTGGAATCGGCATCATTCACTGCAATCGGCTCATCGTCACTTCCTGTAACGGTCACGGTGACGGTTTCAGTCGTTCCTGTATCGGTGGTGTAGGTGAAGGTAACGGTTTCCGTTTCGCCGGTAGCGAGAGTCTGGAAATCGCTGCCCGGATCAAAGACGATGCTTGTTCCGTTGCTCGTAACGCTTCCCTTGAGTGGCTGGGTGAAGCTTCCGACCGTCAGGGGATTGTCCGCTGCATCGGGATCCGAGTCATTTGTCAACACGTTGATCGTGACCGGAGCGTCCTCGGAGGTTGTCGCGGCATCCGGGACTGTCACCGTCGGATCGTCGACCCCGTTCACCGTAACGGTGACTGTTTCGGTGATTCCGGTGTCAGTGGTGTAGGTAAAGGTCACGGTCTCACTTTCGCCTGCGCCGAGATCCTGGAAATCAGCTCCCGGGTCAAAGGTCAGATTGCCACCGTTGTTCGTGACGCTGCCCTTCAAAGGCTGGGTCACACTGCTGATGGTGAGCGGATTGTCAGAAGCGTCCGGGTCTGAGTCGTTTGCAAGGACATCGACGAGGACCGGGCTCTCTTCATCAGTCGTCGCTGCGTCGGGAGCGGCGATCGTGGCGTCCTCGATTCCGTTGATGGTTAGATTGACGGTAGCCACATCGGAACCCCCGTTTCCGTCTGAGATCACGTAGGTGAAGCTATCCGCCGCCGATTCTCCGGTATCGAGGCTGTCAAACTGGCCGTTGGGGTCGTATCCGACCGTTCCATTGGCAAACAAGGTCACGATCGCTCCGCTCGGGAGAGTGACAGTCGAGTTCGGCGCAACCGGGGTGCCGTTGATGACGACGACCGAGAGAGAATCGCCATCCACGTCAGTGTCATTGGTCAAGAGATCGATATTCACGACGGTGTTCTGATCCGTCGAACTGCTGTCGTTGACGGCATCCGGGCCATCGTTTACGCCGTTGATGGTCACAACGACATTCTCGGTGGCACCCGTATCGGTCGTATAGGTGAAGGTGACGGTTGCAGTTTCTCCGACCGCCAGGTTCTGGAAGTCTGAACCGGGGTTAAAGGTCACATTGGAACCATTGTTGGTCACTGACCCGAGAGCCGGCTGGGTTACCGAGGTAATGATCAGCGGATTGTCGTTCGTGTCAGCGTCGCTATCATTTGCCAGAACGTCAATTGTGACCGGACTGTCTTCATTTGTCGTCGCTGCATCGGGAGCGGTCACCGTCGCATCATCGACCCCATTGATCGTCACGGTGATCGTCGCGGTGTCCGTGCCACCATTCCCGTCGGAAATGGAATAGTTAAAGGTCACGGTGGCGGATTCTCCCGCCCCCAGGTTGTCAAAATCATCGCCTGGATCAAATACAATCTGGTTGCTCGCATTGATCGAGGCAGAACCCTGACCCGGCTGGTCGACACCGATGATCAAAAGCACGTCGCTTCCATCGGGGTCGGTGTCATTCGAGATTGCATTGATGATGAGAGGAGTGTTCTGGTCGGTCGAACGGTCATCGTCGATCGCATCGGGGCCGTCATTTATCCCATTGATCGTCACCGTGACATTCTCAGTCGCTCCGGTGTCGGTCGTGTAAGTGAAGGTCACCGTCGCCGTTTCGCCGGCGGCGAGGTATTGGAAATCAGATCCGGGATTGAACGAGACATCGGTCCCGTTGTTCACCACTGATCCCAGAACCGGCTGGGTCACCGAGGTGATTGCCAGCGGATTGTCGTTCGAATCCGCGTCGCTGTCGTTGGCAAGCACGTCGATTAACACGGGAGTATCTTCGTTCGTGACGGAGACATCCGGAGCCGTGACGGTGGCATCATCGATCCCGTTGATTGTCACCGTAATGGTTGCGGTATCGGTTCCTCCGTTTCCGTCAGAGATCGAATAATTGAAGGTAACCGTTGCGGTCTCTCCCGCTCCCAGGTCATCAAAATCATTGCCTGGATCGAACACGATCTGGTTGCTTCCGTCGATCGAGGCCGTGCCACGGGCAGGTTGGTCGACTCCGGTGATGAGCAGCACGTCGCTCGTGTCCGCATCGGTATCGTTGCTGATCGCATTGATCGTGAGCACGGTGTTTTGATCCGTGGTCCGGGCATCATCGATCGCGTCGGGGCCGTCATTCACCCCGTTGATCGTTACGGTAACGTTTTCGGTCGCGCCGGTGTCCGTCGTATAGGTGAAGGTCACCGTCGCGCTTTCGCCGGCCGCCAGGTTCTGGAAGTCCGAACCCGGGTTGAAAGTCACATTCGTACCATTGTTCACCACCGATCCGAGGACTGGCTGGGACACCGAGGTAATCGTCAACGGGATATCGCTTGAGTCAACATCACTGTCGTTCGCCAACACGTTGATCGTGACCGGGCTGTCTTCGTTCGTGACGGCTGTATCCGGAGCCGTCACGGTTGCGTCCTCGACTCCGTTGACGGTGATGGTAATCGTCGCCGTATCGGTTCCTCCATTTCCATCGGAGATGGAGTAGTTGAACGTGACCGTCGCGGTTTCCCCGGCGTCAAGATCATCAAAATCATTGCCGGGATCGAACACGATCTGGTTGCTTCCGTTGATTGAGGCTGTGCCACGGGCAGGTTGGTCGACTCCGGTGATGAGCAGCACGTCGCTCGTATCCGCGTCGGTATCGTTGCTGATCGCGTTGATTGTGAGCGCGGTGTTCTGGTCGGTCGTGCGATTATCGTCGATCGCATCGGGTCCGTCATTCACCCCGTTGATCGTCACCGTGACATTTTCGGTCGCTCCGGTGTCAGTTGTGTAGGTGAAGGTCACCGTCGCGCTTTCGCCGGCCGCCAGGTTCTGGAAGTCCGAACCCGGGTTGAAAGTCACATTCGTACCATTGTTCACCACCGATCCGAGGACTGGCTGCGTCACTGCGGTAATCGTCAGCGGATTGTCGCTTGAGTCGGCGTCGCTGTCATTCACCAGCACATTGATCGTGACCGGGGCGTCTTCATTTGTCACCGCCGCATCGGGGGCCGTGACCGTTGCATCATCAACTCCATTGATCGTCACCGTGATCGTCGCGGTATCGGTTCCTCCATTTCCATCGGAGATGGAGTAGTTGAACGTGACCGTCGCGGTTTCCCCGGCGTCAAGGTCATCAAAATCGTTACCGGGATCAAAGACAATCTGGTTGCTTCCATTGATCGAGGCCGTGCCACGGGCAGGTTGATCCACTCCGGTGATGAACAAGGAGTCGCTCGTATCCACGTCGGTGTCGTTTGTGATGGCATCGATTACCAGAGCCGTATCCTGATCAGTTGTCCGATCGTCATCGATGGCATCGGGGCCGTCATTCACCCCGTTGATGGTCACGGTAACGTTTTCGGTCGCTCCGGTGTCGGTCGTGTAAGTGAAGGTCACCGTCGCCGTTTCTCCGGCGGCAAGGTTTTGGAAATCCGAACCCGGATTGAAAGTGACGTTGGTGCCATTATTGACCACCGAGCCCAGAACGGGTTGAGTCACTCCGACGATCGTCAGCGGAATATCGCTTGAGTCGGCGTCGCTGTCATTCGCCAGCACATTGATCGTGACAGGGGCGTCTTCATTTGTCACCGCCGCATCAGGAGCCGTGACGGTGGCGTCATCAACCCCGTTGATCGTCACGGTGATCGTCGCGGTATCGGTTCCCCCATTTCCGTCAGAGATTGAATAGTTGAAGGTTACGGTCGCCGACTCGCCCGCTCCCAAATAGTCAAAATCATTGCCCGGATCGAACACGATCTGGTTGCTTCCGTTTATAGCCGCAGTTCCGAGGGAAGGTTGATCGACTCCGGTGATAAGCAACACGTCGCTTGTGTCCGCATCGGTATCGTTGCCGATGGCGTTGATCGTTAGCGCGGTGTTCTGATCGGTGGTCCGGGAATCATCGATCGCATCGGGGCCGTCATTCACCCCGTTGATCGTTACGGTAACGTTTTCGGTCGCGCCGGTGTCCGTCGTATAGGTGAAAGTTACCGTCGCGCTCTCGCCGGCCGCCAGATCCTGGAAATCGGTTCCCGGATTAAAGGTGACGTTGGTTCCGTTGTTTACCACCGAACCGAGGACTGGCTGGGTCACCGAGGTGATTGCCAGCGGATTGTCGTTCGAATCCGCGTCGCTGTCGTTGGCAAGCACGTCGATTAACACAGGAGTATCTTCGTTCGTGACCGAAACATCAGGAGCCGTGACGGTGGCATCATCGACCCCGTTGATCGTTACGGTGATCGTCGCGGTATCAGTTCCTCCGTTGCCGTCAGAGATCGAATAGTTGAACGTCACGGTCGCGGTCTCTCCCGCTCCCAAATCGTCAAAATCATTACCTGGATCGAACACAATCTGGTTGCTTCCATTGATCGAGGCCGTACCCCGGGCAGGTTGGTCGACTCCGGTGATGAGGAGAACGTCGCTCGTATCCGCATCGGTGTCGTTGCCGATGGCATTGATTACGAGAGCCGTATCCTGATCGGTCGTGCGATCATCGTCGATCGCATCGGGGCCGTCGTTCACGCCGTTGATCGTTACGGTGACGTTCTCCGTCGCGCCGGTGTCGGTCGTGTAGGTGAAAGTTACCGTGGCCGTTTCGCCAGCAGCGAGGTACTGGAAGTCAGAACCAGGGTTGAAGGTCACGTCGCTACCATTATTGACCACGGATCCCAGAACCGGTTGGGTCACTGCGGTAATCGTCAACGGGATGTCGCTTGTGTCCGCATCGCTGTCATTCGCCAGTACATTGATCGTAACAGGCGAGTCTTCACTTGTGACCGCCGTATCGGGAGCCGTAGCGGTCGCGTCTTCCACTCCATTCACTGTCACCGTGATCGTCGCGGTGTCAGTTCCGCCGTTTCCGTCGGAGATCGAGTAATTGAAAGTCACCGTCGCTGACTCGCCCGCATCAAGATCGTCAAAGTCGTTTCCGGGATCAAAGGTAAGATTTCCGGCGTTGTAGGTCACCGTTCCCCTGGCAGGCTGGGTAACACCGGTGATAACAAGGGCGTCGCTCGCATCGGGGTCGGTGTCGTTGCCCAGAGCACTAATGATGATGGCAGTGTCCTGGTCCGTCGTCCGGGCGTCGTTGATTGCATCAGGTCCGTCGTTCAGTCCGTTGATCGTCACCGTGACATTTTCGGTCGCTCCGGTATCAGTCGTGTAGGTAAATGTTACGGTAGCGGTTTCTCCGGCAGCCAGGTTCTGGAAGTCCGAACCGGGGTTAAACGTCACATTCGTACCATTGTTTGTCACCGATCCGAGAACCGGCTGGGTCACCGAGGTAATCGCCAGCGGAATGTCGCTTGAGTCGACATCACTGTCGTTCGCCAACACATTGATCGTGACCGGGCTGTCTTCGTTCGTCACGGCTGTATCCGGAGCCGTCACGGTCGCATCTTCGACTCCGTTGATCGTTACCGTGGCAGTCGCGGTATCAGTTCCTCCGTTGCCGTCCGAAATGGTGTAGGTAAAGGTATCGATGGCCGTCTCCCCGGCATCGAGCGCATCAAACACACCGTTCGGATTGTAGTCGACGGTTCCATTCGCGTTCACCGTGACGAGCGCTCCGCTGGCCAGCGTAATCGTTCCGCCGGCAGCGATGCCGTTGATCTGCGAAATCACCAGGCTATCTCCGTCCGGGTCGCTATCCGGTCCGATCGAGTCGGCGGGGCCCACCAGATCAATATTGACCACGCTGTTCTGATCAGTGGTCTCGGTGTCGTCAATCGCGCTCGGAGCATCGTTCACTCCGTTGATTGTTACCGTAACGTTCTCCGTCGCGCCCGTATCGGTCGTGTAGGTGAAAGTCACCGTTGCAGTCTCGCCGACTGCGAGGTCCTGGAAGTCAGTGCCCGGGTCGAAGGTGACATTCGTACCGTTGTTCGTCACAGTTCCGAGGATCGGCTGGGTCACCGAAGTGATTGTGAGGGGGGTGTCGCTCGTATCAGCATCACTGTCGTTCGCCAGCACATTGATCACCACGGGGGTTTCCTCATCGGTCACCGCAATGTCTGGAGCGGTAACAGTGGCATCATCGACCCCATTGATTGTCACCGTGATCGTTGCGGTATCGGTTCCGCCGTTCCCGTCGGAGATCGAATAGTTAAAGGTCACGGTTGCGGTTTCTCCCGCTCCCAGGTCATCAAAATCATCGCCCGGATCAAACACGATCTGGTTGCTTCCATTAATCGAGGCAGTGCCACGGGCAGGTTGGTCGACTCCGGTGATGAGCAGCACGTCGCTCGTATCCGCGTCGGTATCGTTGCTGACCGCATTGATCGTGAGCGCGGTGTTCTGATCCGTAGTCCGGTCGTCATCGATCGCGTCGGGGCCGTCATTCACCCCGTTGATCGTCACGGTAACGTTCTCCGTCGCGCCGGTGTCGGTCGTGTAGGTGAAAGTAACCGTGGCTGTTTCGCCGGCAGCGAGGTACTGGAAGTCAGAACCAGGATTGAAAGTCACGTCGCTTCCATTATTCACGACCGTGCCCAGAGCGGGCTGCGTCACTGCGGTGATCGTCAGCGGATTGTCGCTTGAGTCGACGTCGCTGTCATTCACCAGCACATTGATCGTGACCGGGGCGTCTTCGTTTGTCACCGCCGCATCAGGAGCCGTGACCGTTGCATCATCAACTCCATTGATCGTCACGGTGATTGTCGCCGTATCGGTTCCTCCGTTTCCGTCAGAGATCGAATAGTTGAAGGTTACCGTTGCGGTTTCTCCCGCTCCCAGATCGTCAAAATCAATGCCTGGATCGAACACGATCTGGTTGCTTCCGTTGATCGAGGCCGTGCCACGGGCAGGTTGGTCGACTCCGGTGATAAGCAACACGTCGCTTGTGTCCGCGTCGGTATCGTTGCTGATCGCATTGATCGTGAGCGCGGTGTTTTGATCCGTGGTCCGGTCATCATCGATCGCATCGGGGCCGTCATTCACCCCGTTGATCGTTACGGTAACGTTTTCGGTCGCGCCAGTGTCCGTCGTGTAGGTGAAAGTAACCGTGGCTGTCTCGCCGGCAGCGAGGTACTGGAAGTCAGAACCAGGATTGAAGGTCACATCGCTTCCATTATTCACGACCGTGCCCAGAACCGGTTGGGTCACTGCGGTGATAGTCAGCGGAATGTCGCTTGAGTCGGCGTCGCTGTCATTCGCCAGTACATTGATCGTCACCGGGGCGTCTTCATTTGTCACCGCCGCATCAGGAGCTGTGACCGTTGCATCATCAACTCCATTGATCGTCACCGTGATCGTCGCGGTATCGGTTCCCCCATTTCCGTCAGAGATCGAATAGGTAAACGTCACGGTCTCCGTTTCGCCAGCCCCCAGGTCGTCGAAATCGTTTCCCGGATCAAAGGTGAGGTCGCCCGCATTGTAGGTCACCGTTCCTTTTCCGGGCTGGGTCACTCCGACAATGGAGAGGGAATCCGTCCCATCCGGGTCGGTGTCGTTGGTCAGTGCATCGATGATGAGGGGAGTGTTCTGATCGGTTGACCGGTCATCATCATTCGCATCGGGAGCGTCATTGACTCCGTTGACCGTCACCGTCACACTTTCGGTGACCCCGGTGTTGGTTGTGTAGGTAAAGGTAACTGTTGCCGTTTCTCCGGCAGCCAGGTAGTTGAAATCGGTCCCGGGATCAAAGGTCACATCGTTGATGTTGTTTGTGACGAAGCCAAGTAGAGGCTGGGTCACGGAATCAATCCAAAGGGGATTCTCGTTGGTATCGGGATCGTAGTCATTGGCAAGTACGTCGATCGTCAACGGCGTTTCTTCGTCGGTCACTCCCGAATCGGGTGCAGTGACGGATGCATCGTCGACTCCATATACGGTAATGGTGACGGTTGCCGTGTCAGTGCCTCCGTTTCCGTCAAAGATGGAATAGTTGAACGAGACCACTTCGGACTCGCCCGCACCGAGATAAGCAAAATCGCTCCCGGGGTCGAAGATGAGCTGATTCTCGGCATTGATTGAAACACTACCTCTCACCGGCTGATCCACCCCTTTGACGACGAGGGCGTCGTCCACATTCAGGTCCGTGTCATTGGCGAGGACGGTGATGACCAGTGGCGTGTTCTGATCTGTCTCGCCTGCATCGTCAACGGCATCCGGATCCCGATTTTCGGGGCAGGCACAGCCGCTGCCGCCGCCGATTCCCGACGGTTGTGCTGCAAAGGTTCCACCGAATCGGGCCAACCCCAACTCGTCGATCTGCTCAACAAAACTGACGTACTCCGTATTAGAGTAGCGCATCAGGGTAAAAGACTTGGCATTCGGCAGGTTTCCCGTCTGGCTGTTGAACTCATACCCCGCATCGACCGGCTCTTTCGGATTCAGACTGATCGTGATGGGATCGCCTCCCTCTTCAATCTCATAAAACCCTTTCAGCACGACGTTTTCGCCGTTCTTGAAATCGACCACGAGATCCTTCCCGTCAGGCCGTAAGCTTACATCCACAGGATTTCCCTGTTCATCCATGACGACAATGTCGTCTCCTGCGACAACAGAAATCTCGTTGATGTCAGAGATCGGGACGAGACGGCTTTCGCCTTCGGCGTTTTTGATGAGAATGAAATAGTTCATGATCAGGCGGCGTTAGAGACAGGAAAAAGTAGAAAGGGAACGGAAAGACTTCTGGATAGGTTTGAAGGGACGGCAGAGGCGATTACTTGAAGATCGGAACCTCACCAGTTTCCGCCGCGCTCCCGCGACGCTTGAGCTTAAAGACACCACCGAGGGGCTTACAGTCGGCGCTGGGTTCAAGCGGGAACTGCTGCCTTTCAACATAATAAGCCTGGTGGAGCGAATCGTGTTCCGCTTCGGGTCCCACTGAATCGAACTTGCCCTGCATGAGTTCGGTCTGTGTCAGGGGAACACGACAATCCGGGTCGGCTACGTCAAAAGGCGCGACCTCATCCACTGCGGCGATCGCAGTTTTGTCTGCTCCAAAACACTCTTTGCAGCCTTCAGGGCCCAGAATTCTTTCGGTTGCATGCCCCTGCACGCCAAGCACCCGGAACGCTGAGGTGTCGTACTCAAACTTTGCATCGAGGAGACGGGATTGAGCGGTGTATTTTTCCGACTGCACATCCAGAATATTCAGAAGCTCCTGGCGGCCAACTTCGAACTGTTCCTGATAGTCGCTGGCAACGCCATCCAGCTCCCTCGCGTATTCGGCAAGGGCCTCGATGGAGGCGGCTGAGCCCTCCCGCTCCTGCCAGAGGACACTCAAATTGTAATCGCGCTGGAGATCAGCGGTACGCTTCAACTCCTCGTATTTGCCGACCTGGAAATGTTCGCGATCCTTGACTCCGTTGTTATAACCGCCCGCAAACAGGTCCCAACTGGCGACAACGACGGCGCTTACCTCATTGTCGTCTCCGGGCACGCCATTCAGATCTCTGCCGGAGGTTGCTCCACCGTCGAAATAGATCTTCGGATGATTATAACCCTTCGCCGCACGCGACCGGTGTTCCGCTGCTTCGAGAGCTTCCGAAGCGGCGAGGTAGTCATGATTGTTGCTCAGGTCGATCGCCTCCTTGGAACCGGGCAGCTGCGGGATCTCGGGAAAACTCAGGGAAACTGGCAACTGACCGGTCAGTCGCTCGAACCGGCCTTCTGCGAGACGTGCGGCCAGCTTCGCGGTGGCGAGGGTGTTGGCGGCAAGACCAAGACGCCCCTGAATAAGGGCCAGGTCGGCGCGACTGCCTCCCGCCTTGACCCGCTCGTGAAGCATGTCACGCATCCGCTCGTGGTTGGCGACGTTCTCTTCGGCAAGGGTAATCTGTCTTTTCGTCCGAATGACTTCAAGGTAGACTTCGCTCAGATCGACCACCCGGGTCTCAATCATGCTTTTCTCGAGATACTGCTGAGCAAGAAAGGTGTTCCGTGAGGAGCGCGCCTCGTTCACCGCCATGCCTCCGTCATACAAGAGCTGGCGAAGTGAAACGCCAACCCTCCGCTGGAGAAGCGAATCGCCGGTCTCAAGAAGCCCGTCAGTGGAGCGATCCCGCTGAGAGTATCCACTCGATCCATTCACCGAGAGATGCGGAAGAAGCTTGGAGCGAACAATTTTCTGATCCTCGCGACTGCTGAGCGTGTCGTATTCAGCCGCGTTGAGCTCGGGCTCAAACTCCAGCATCATACAAACCGCCTCTTTCAGAGTCTGCGCTTTGACGACGCTCGTTCCCCAGCAAAAGGAAACAATTGCCGCAAAACTCACGACAGAAGATGCGAAATTTATCCGAGGTATTATTGAATTCATAATTTCCATACAAAAATACTTAATTCTTTTTAGAAATCAAACATAAATTTATAAAATCCATAATATTCGGACTGAACGCTTATCGGGATTCCCTACCCTTTCACTGTGGTCAGTCCCGTCCTTCCTGAAATTCGGCGCCCGTTTACGAATCGAGAGCGACACTGAAGCGCCTCGGAGATTGAAGTGAGACCCGGAACGTTCCATATCCCGACTTGCACGGGTCGGGGAGTCACCGAACAATGGTGAGGTCTGGTTGGCACCGGGTTCGGTCGAAGACCAGACCGGTGTAACCGACCGGACGTCCTGATACCCTATGTCTCAGTCCCTTCAGTTTGATGCAGCTCTCCTTGCCGGCGGTCGCTCGACCCGCTTCGAAACCGACAAGGCCTTCATTGACTGGCGCGGCCAACCGCTCTACGTCAGCCAGTTGCGCAAACTTGCCTCCCTTCAGCCGGGCCGACTCTGGCTTTCCACCAATGCGGAGCAGGCCTTCCCGCAGGTTCTTGAAGGCATCACCCGCCTCATTGACGATGAGCCGGATCTCGGCCCGGTGGGTGGTTTAAAAACAATCTTTGAAAACAGCCGCGCTGCCTACGTCCTGGTTCTCGCGGTCGACCTCCCGCTCATGGAGGCGGAGTTTCTCGGGACCCTCCTCGGTGCCGGGCAAGGTATCGTCCCGAAGTCAGGAGGACGGTGGGAACCCCTCGCCGCCCTTTACCCTCGAGAGGAAATGCTCGGCTTGATCAGGGAACGGACTGCTCAAGGGAATCGAAAGCTGCAGGACCTGCTCGACGAGGCGGAGGCGGCGGGACTGATTGCTCCGCTGCCGATCACCAGCCGGGTTGAGCGCTTTTTTTCCAACCTCAACCGGCCGGGGGACCTTGCCTCCATCGAGCAGGGGCAATGTGACGAGGCCGTCTCCATTCGCCGCTTCCGCCTCGAAAGTGGGTTTCAAAGCGAAACCGACCGGGTCGCATCGGAGGAGCCGCTCGAACTCCGGGTCAACGGCACGAGTGTCGCGGTGACGATGCGGACCCCCGGACATGACGACGACCTCGCCACCGGGTTCCTCTTCACCGAGAGCCTCATCTCCAGCGCCAACGAGATCGCCGAGATCGTCCACTGCCCGGAGGTCGATCCTGATGGTATCGGAAACACCCTCGACGTACGGCTCCTCCACGAACCGGACCTTTCCGGACTGACCCGCCATGTTTTTACCTCGAGCAGTTGCGGCGTCTGCGGAAAAGCGACGATCGCATCGGTCTTTCAACATTTTCCGCCGGTTGAGCCCTCCTTCGTTCCGGAGGCCGGTCTTCTCCTCAGCCTGCCCGCGAGATTGAGGGAGGCCCAGGAAACCTTTGATCGCACCGGGGGACTGCACGCTTCCGCCCTCTTTGACCGGGAAGGAGGGCTGCTGCTTCTGCGGGAGGATGTCGGCCGGCACAACGCACTCGATAAGGTCATCGGACATGCCCTGCGGAACGGGATCTCTCTGACCGGGGTGATCCTGCTGGTCAGCGGACGCATCTCCTTCGAGCTGATGCAGAAATCGCTCGCGGCCCGAATTCCAGTCGTCGCCGGGATTTCCGCTCCGAGCAGTCTGGCCGTCAAGCTGGCGCAGGAGAGCGGTCAGGTCCTCGTCGGCTTTCTTCGGGAAAGGGGATTTAATGTCTATGCCGGAAAAGTCCCGGGTCACGAGGACGCCTGACTACCGGTCCAGTTCATTGTTTGGAAGGACCGATCTCCGCCCTGCGTCTCAGGGCCTCTCTCGCGAAGCGGGTAATAATGGCGGTTGCCGCGATCGCCACTACAAACGCGCAGACGAGCGCCAGCGTTTCCATTCTCCCGGGCCCCGGTTCGCCCGCCTCCGAGGCGAGATCGGTCACGTAGCCAACCGAAACGAGGAGCATCGTTCCCGGCAGCATGCCGAAGAACGAACCTGCCGCAAAATGCGCCCAGCGTATCTTGGTGACCCCGAAGGCGTAATTCACCAGCGCGAAAGGGAAGACCGGGGAAAGGCGCGTCAGGGCAACAATCCTCCATCCATCGCCATCGACCGCGCGAACGATAGTCTGAAAATTCGCCCTGTCCTTGAGCCACCGTTCCACCGCATTTCTGACAAGATATCGTGAAATGATAAAGGCCAGGCTCGCTCCGAGATTCGCCCCGAGGATTACCCAGAGAAATCCGGGGAGCAGCCCGAACTGGAGTCCGGCCCCGACCGACAGGATAGACCGGGGGATCATCAGGACAGTACAGGTGATATAGAGCGAGATAAAAGCAAGCGGACCCCAGAATCCGAGCGAATCAATCCGGCTCGAAGCGTTTTCCAGAGCTTCTCGAATCGGCAGAAAGCGGATCGCAATGAGGAAGGCACTCACGACAAGAACCACCGCGACCACCTCCAATCTGAGCGTCGCCTCCCTCTTTTGCGCTTCGACCTCTTTCATGACCTGCGATCCGACGGGTCAATTCATCGCCCTCTTTTTTCCTCTATGGTTTCAAGGCGTCTCAAGACCCTCCATCCCCGCTCCGGCGATCGCTGCAATGAAGATCGCCCCGTAAAAGAGAATGACGACCGCAAAAAGGGCGAGGCCGATGTAACCGGTGATGAGACCTGCCAGGGCAAGGCCGCCATTGCTCGACGGATTGACCTCGTCCCTCGACCGTCTTCGGGAAATATGTCCGCAGACGATCCCCGGAATCGAGAAAACCGGTGCGCCACAAAACAGCAATCCCAGAATCCCGAAAACGAGCGCACAGACCGCGACAGGGTCGGTGGGACTTCGCTGCCCGGGGAGAACGCTCCGGGAAACCACGAGGTCGCGTCGCTGGACGGGGCTCAGGACAGGAGGCGTAAAAGAGGTACTGAACAGATCAGGCCGAACCTCGGCGGCTCTTTTCCAATCCGCCATCGTTTCATTCCAGAGCAAAGTCCCCGGTTTGATGACTCCTGAGGCCGCCAGTCCGCCAAGCTCCTCTTCCGCCACAGGTCGCTGTTGATCGGATTCGTCGGCGTAGTACCACTGCATCATGATGGAAAACGCTAGCAACTCACTCGATCAGAATCGAGTCCAATTCAGGCAAAGGTGCAGTAATTGCGGAAAGCCGCCAGACGCGCCTCGAAACCCTCCTTCGTCAGGTCGTTGAGGGAGTGGGTGCTGAAGCTCTCACAAGTGAAACTTGCCAGGATCGTACCCCGGGCGATCCCGCTCGTGAGATCGGAGAATTGATAGGAACTTTTCCCGAGGCTCGCAAGATAACCGGCCACCCCGCCAATGAAACTGTCACCCGCGCCGGTCGGATCAAAGACATCGTGCAGCGGAAACGCGGGACAGGTAAAGAACTCACCCTCACCAAAAAGCATCGCACCGTGCTCACCCTTTTTGATGATGACATATTTCGGTCCCATTTCGCGGAGACGATGACCTGCCGCCACGACATTCGACGTGTCCATCATCAGCTTGGCCTCGCTGTCGTTGAGGACGAGCAGGTCGATGCGCTTGAGGAGGTTTTCGAGCTCATGGCGCGAAATCTGGATCCAGAGATCCATCGTGTCGGCGATGGTAAAACCCGGCCCGTCACCGAGCTGGTCGAGAACGCTGTGCTGATTGAGCGGATGCGAGTTCGCGAGCAGATTGACGGTCGTCGCCGTCTTTTGCGATTCCGCCACGGTGGGCTGCCAGGACTCGAGCACATTGAGAGCGACGGAGAGCGTCTCGCGATCATTCATGTCCTCCATGTATTCGCCAGCCCAGCGGAAAGTCTCGCCCGAGGAGAACTCGACCCCTTCCAGATTGATGTTCCGCTTTTTGAAGAGATCGAGGTGTTCGACCGGAAAATCATGTCCGACGACTGCAACCATGCCAACGGGGGAAAAGAAGCTCGCAGCGATCGCGGCATAGGAAGCGGAACCTCCGAGCAGATTCTCCTGCTCGGCTTTCTGCGTTTTGACATTGTCGATGGCGATGGAACCGGAAACGAGGACGCTCATAGCGGGGGAGTGAAAAGAGGGAAGGTGAAAAGTGAAAAGTACGAATCAGGGGAGGAGAGACCTCGCGGCCCGGACATAAGCAGCGATATCGGGTGCTTGCAAGATTCCAGAGACGATCACGGCTCGTTTTGCCCCGGCGGCGACGAGTTCGGGGAGGTGCTCTTTCTTGATCCCGCCGATGCAAAAGATGGGCAAGTCGGGATGCTGCTCGTGGACCTCCCGTATTTCGGCTGTGCCGATGGGGACGTAGGTCGGTTTCGTCGGTGTCGCGAAAAGCGGACCAAAGCCGATGCAATCGGTGCGCGGGTTGGCGGCGGCTGTGGCGGCCTGGGCGAGGCTGTGGGTTGAGCGGCCCACCAGCATGTCGGGACCGACGATGGCGCGGACTTCGTCCATCGATGCATCATCCTGCCCGACATGAACTCCGTCCGCCCCGATCGCCGCGGCGAGGTCGGCGTGGTCATTAACGATGAAGGGCACCCCCGCCTCGCGGCAGATCGGGAGCAGGGTCTCGGCCCAACGCCTGATCTCATCCGGTGAGAATCCTTTTGCACGGAGCTGGATAACGTCAATCCCACCCTCGATCATCTCCGCCGTCACCCGGATCAGGGCCGAAGGCGCGGCATAGCCGAGATCGACGATTCCATAGAGTTTGGCGGAGAGAAGGGAGCTGCGGAGCATTTCCCAGACTCAACAGGGTCTGGGGCGGGAGTCAACGGGGTTCGGTGGGGAGAGGGAGACGGGGCGGTGACTAGTGCCCGGCCCTGAACCGGGCATTTTTTCCCGACCAACCGAAATTTTTTCTTGAAGGGCGTCACAAAATAAGATACCAACCGGTTCGTATGTTAAATTTCGCCCCCAAGCCCCGCCGCAATGCGGCCGAGACGCGCGAGCGTCTTCTTATGGCGACGGTGCAGCTCATGCTGCGCCAGGGCTACGCGGCGACGACGGTCGACGACATCTGTCGGGAGGCGGGGCTGACGAAGGGCAGTTTTTTTCACCACTTCGAGAACAAAGAGGCGATCGGGAAGGCCACGATCCAATGGTGGGGCGCCTTTGGAACAGCCCTCTATGCCGAGGCGTGGAAGGAGGAAGGCCGCGATCCCCTCGAGCAGCTGCGCCATTTTTTCGGCATCATGATCGGATTCACCGAACGCGAAGATCAGGTCTGCACCTGCATTGTTGGAATGATGTCGCAGGAGCTCGCCCAATCACATCCCGCGATGCGCGAGGAATGTGCCCGCCAACTTGAATTATGGACGACAAACTGCGCCCGGATGCTCGCCGCCGCGAAAGCGAAACATGCACCCGACGCCGATTTTGATCCCGAAGCGGTCGCCTGGTACCTCAACAGCCTCTGGCAGGGCTCCATGCTCGTCGGCAAGACCGAGCAAAATTCCGCCCTCATCCGTTCGAACCTCCGCATGGCCCTCGCCTGGGTCGAAGGACTTCTCTCAATATCCTGACATCACCACCAATCGAGAATCCATGAAAATCGCCGCCATCATCGCCGGAGCCCTCCTCGGACTGCTCTTTATCATGTCCGCCGTGACCTTCCTCTTCAAGCTCGTCAACATCCCTGAGCTTCCCGAAGGCACACCGATGGCTTCCTTCATGGCCGCCTTCGTGCCGACGGGCTACATGACCTTTGTGAAAGTGATCGAGTTGCTCGGTGGCATTTTCGTCGCCATTCCCCGGACCCGAAACCTCGGGTTGCTCTGCCTCGGTCCCATCCTCGTCAACATCTTCGTCTTTCACCACCTCGTCGCCGGTGATGGCGTCTTGCAGCCCATGCTCCTCGGCATTGCCGCGCTCGCCCTCTTCCTCCTCTGGGTGGAACGCAAAGTTTGGCTCGGCTTGATCTGGCCGGCCAGATCTTGAAATGCTGAAATCTTGAAAAGCTGAAAATAGAAACCCGATATCCAAAATGAACACTGACTCCTACATTGACGGCTTCCTCCTCTCCGTTCCCCGTGCCAACCTCGATGAATACCGTTCCGTCGCCACGATGTGCGGGGCGGTGTGGAAGGAATACGGCGCCTTGAACTATGTTGAATCCGTCCTCGACGACGGCGATTGTCCGGAGCTGCGACCCTTCCCCGTTGCGGCGGCAGCAGGCGAGGACGAGGTCGTCATTTTCTCCTGGGTGGAATATCCCTCGAAGGCCGTCCGCGACGAAGCCAACGCCAAAATCATGGCCGATCCCCGGATCTCTTCGCTGGGGGAAAAATCGCAAAAACTGTTCGACTGCAGCCGCATGTCCTTCGGCGGCTTCCGGCCCCTCGTCATCGCCTAATTCGATATCCGACCCTATGAACCCGCCCTACATCCAGCCCTACCTTGCCTTCGCGGGCCACTGCGAAGCCGCCCTCGCGCATTATCAAAAACACCTCGGAGCCGAGGTCCAGATGGTGATGAAATTCAGCGAAAGTCCCGAACCCTGTGCCGAGGGCCAACTGCCCGAGAACTGGGGCGACAAGGTCATGCACTGCAGCTTCAGCATCGGGAGCAGCGTGCTGATGGGTTCCGACGGGTGGTCAGCCGAAAAGACCGAAGGGGGCCACTGCATGTCACTCACCGTGGCCGACGCGAATGAAGCTAAGCGCGTCTTCGATGCTCTCGCCGACGGCGGTAATGTCTTCATGCCGCTCGGAGAAACTTTCTGGTCGCCCTGTTTCGGCATGGTCTCCGATCGGTTCGGCATTTCCTGGATGGTCACCACTCCCGAGATGAAATGAGCAGCACCATGGACTCTCACAACCTCCTCCTCCAGCGCGTCATTGACCTGCCGCGTGAAAAGCTCTGGCGCTGCTGGACTGAGCCGGAACTGCTCAAGCAATGGTTCTGCCCCAGGCCCTGGGGCGTGGCCCGCGCCGAACTCGACGTGCGAGCGGGTGGATCCTGCCACATCACGATGCTCAGCCCGGAGGGCGAGGAATTTCCCAACCCGGGCGTCTACCTCGAAGTCATCCCTAACGAACGCCTCGTTTTCACTGATGCCTACACCAGGGCGTGGGAACCTTCGGCGAAACCTTTCATGACCGGCGTCATTACTTTCGAGGATCTCGGCGACGGTCGCACTTCCTACATCGCCACGGCAAAACACTGGAATGCCGAAGACAAAAAACAGCATGAGGAGATGGGCTTCCACGAAGGTTGGGGCAAAGCGACCGATCAGCTCACCGAACTCGCCGCCACTCTCTAACAAACTCACATGGATCCATTCGTCACCTGTCTCTGGTTCGATCGCAACGGTGAGGAGGCGGTTGCCTTCTACGTGTCGGTCTTTCCCGATTCCCGCATTGTCGAGACGACCCGGTATCCCGATTCCGATCATCCCGCCCACACGGGACGATCGGGAGAGGTGATGGTGATCCGTTTTGAGTTGCGCGGTCAACCGTTCCTTGCGCTCAATGGAGGGCCTCAGTTTCACTTCAGTGAATCGGTTTCCTTCGTGATCGAATGCGCGACGCAGGAGGAAATCGACCACTATTGGGAGGTCCTCTCCGAAGGGGGTGACCCCGAGGCGCAGCAATGCGGCTGGCTCAGGGATCGGTTCGGGCTCTCCTGGCAGATCGCACCGAAGGGCATCGCGCGTTTGTTCCAGAGCGATGCGGCGGCAAACCAGCGGGTCATGCAGGCAATGACTCCGATGAAGAAGCTCGAGATGGCTCCGCTCTACGCGGCGGCGGCTTTTTCGCCGGATCGCCCTTCGGTGACCCGATCGATGCGCACGATTCCCTTCTCTCCCGAAGCGATCTTCGCTGCCCTCACCGATCCGGAACGCCTTGCGCGTTGGTGGGGTCCGAGTGGATTCACGAACGACTTCCGCACCTGCGAGGTCCGGCCGGGAGGTCTCTGGGAGTTCGATATGATCGGACCCGATGGTACCCGTTACCGCAACGAAACCCGCTTCCTCGAAATCGAGGCTCCGCAAAAGCTGGTCATCGAACACCTTCGCGAGGTGCATTATTTTCTCCTCACCGTCACCCTCTCTCATCGCGACGGCGGGACCCTGCTGGAATGGGAAATGGACTTCCTTGATCCGGCGGAATGTGAAAAGGTTTTGGCTTACGTGCCCGTCTGCAACGAGGAGGTTTTCGACCGGCTCGAAGACGAACTTTCCCGATTCCCTTTTTCCTGAACCCGCTCTCTTCACTCATTCACTCCACCCTATCATGATCAAAAAAATACTACTCGTCCTGGCCCTCGCCCTCGTGGTTGTCCTTATCATTGCCGTCTTCCGGCCCGATACCATGGTCGTCGAGCGCTCCGCCACGATGGCTGCAACACCCGCCGCCGTTTTTGCCGTCGTCAACGACTTCAGCCGATGGAATGACTGGTCGCCCTGGGCCAAACTCGATCCCGAAATGAAGACCTCGCTCGAGGGACCGAAGTCCGGTGTCGGCGCCATCTACCGCTGGTCGGGCAACAACGAAGTCGGCGAAGGCAGCACCACCCTCGTCGAGAGCGTGCCGAACGAAAAGGTGGCGATGAAGCTCGCCTTCGTCCGGCCCTTCGCCGGCGAATCCGACGTGCAACTCTCCTTCGCTCCCGAAGGTGACGGCACCAAGGTCACCTGGGCAATGCAGAGCCCGCAACCCTACATCAGCAAGCTGATGGGCATCTTCATCGACTGCGAGAAAATGTGCGGAGACTCCTTTCTCGAAGGACTCGCCAATTTGAAGCAGGTCGTCGAAAATCCCACGAGCGGTAGCGTGACTATCTGACCCGGGTTGTCCGACCGCTATTCCTCCACCCGGTAGAGGTGGGTCTTCGTCCTCAGGATCAGTGCCTTCCCGCTCACCGCGGGCGAGGCCATGAAGCCCTCGTTGAGCTGATTCGCCGCGAGGACCTCGAACACCGGTGACGCCTTCACGACGGTACACAGGCCTACTTCGTCGAAGCAATAGACGCGGTCTCCCGCCGCGAGGAGTGAGGCCGAGTATTCGCCGCCGGCGCGTTCAGCCCACTTTTTCTCGCCCGTCTTCGCATCGACACAGCTGAGGACACCGTCGTTCGCCATGAAGAGGAGCCCGTTGGCGACTACGGGTGACGAGCGTTTCGGCGTCCGCTGGAAAAAGGACCAGGCCACATGCGAGTCCTTGACGTTGCCCTTCATCCCCGGCTCGAGCCGAATCGCCCAGATCTCCGCCTTGCCGAGGCCGGTGTTGATGTAGACCATCCCTGTGTCTTTGCTGTAAACACAGCGCGATGAGGGAGAGTGGGTCTCGTAGGGGACGTGCCAGATCTCATCACCGGTTTTGACGTCGTAGGCCGCGCAGGCCTTCGCTCCGTTGACGATCATCTGCACGGTATCGCCTACGGGGACAAAGACGGGTGTGCTGTAGGCCTTGCGCATGTCACCGCTGTTGGCGGGAATACCATCCTTCTCATCGGCGTAGACCGTACTGCGGTCCCGGCGCCAGAGTGTTTCTCCGGTGTCCTTGTTGAGAGCGGTGAAATACTGCTGATCGGCCCCCTCCATCGTCAAAATGATCATGTCCTCCCACTTTGCCAGGGAGGAGGCGGGCCCGCGCCAGTGGCTGCAGGTGAGGTCACGGCGCTCCCAGAGGGTCTTGAAGGTCCTGGTGTCGAGGCAGATCGTGCCATAGCTGCCGAAGCTGAACCAGGCCCTGCCTGCTTCGATCACTCCCGTGGGCGAGGCGTAGGTATTGAGGTTGTTGGCGAGCGGCTCGGGATTGTCACTTGTAATGAAAACCCGGTCGAGAAGGACCTCGCCGGTCGTTTCATCCAGACAGAGAATGGACATCCGGTGGCCCTTTTCCGTGGCCGTGGTGATCCAGATTTTTCCCTCCATGATGAGTGGAGTCGACCACCCGAGGCCGTGGATTTCCTTGCGCCATTTCACATTTTTGTCCGCAGCCCACTCCGTCGGAATGGCGGCCCCGGTGATCCCGTCACTCGTGGGACCGCGAAACTCGGGCCAGTCGGCGAAAGACACGGAAGGCAGAACCGCAAGGCTCAGAGAAAGGAGCAGAAATTTCATCATCAGGAAGGTCGCGAAGGATACACGAGCGGTCAACGGCCTCAACGCGGGAGCCGGGCAGGAGAATCTTACCGGATTACCGTTTGTCCGTGAAGTCCCACGGTTCGATACGCATTCCCATTTTCTTCAAGAAGGAGCTAGAGGAAAAAGCAAGATAGAGGCTTCCATCACCCTCGGCGAAGCGATGACGCGTGTGAACCGTTTCAATGATGGGAATCAGCGTCTTAGCCTTGAGGCCAAGAATCTCCACGGCCCGGCAGGCCTGAAGCGCCACCCACCAGTCCTCGTGGAAAAGCTCCCGCGCGAGGACCTGGAGCGCTTCCGTACGGTTCTTCTCAGACACCTCCGCCATCCAGGCGGCCATCTCGATCCGGACCGCAACCGAGACATCATCCATCAGGTCGTACCTTTCCTCGAGGATGGCCTCATCCTGCGGAAAGGCGAAGCGAAGGCCGATGACACCCCAGAATCGGATGGCGTCGTCTCCGGAATAGGTGAGGTCGATCAGTTCAGCCCGCGTTCCTTTGCCCACAAGATCGGCGGCGGACCAGATTGCTTCGAGGTCCGGCCGGTGATCGCTTTTCCCCAGGGCAATTTCCCGGAGCGGCCTGTTTTCCTCCATGACATAATCCGCCATGATGCTTTCGGGGAGAACTCCGAGATCGAGGATCTCAAGACGCTTCGTTGCGAGGGCGGCACGATGGTTTTCAAGCGCAGTGGTTTGCTCCGGGGTCAGTTCACCATCGAGCAGGTTCTTGAGGTTCTGCGGATCGGCCGTGACATCAAAAAACTCCTCCGCTGGTCGGGTCGGGGAGGCATAGGCCCGCTGCGCCGGGGTCAGGGTATCGGCGTGATCAGCCGCATATTGACGGATCTCCCGCTGGATGTCCCCGGTGTCGGAATAGACGCTGGTCTGCATCCAGGAGAGATGCGGCATATAGTTGCGAATCAGGAGGTAACGCTCACTCCGAATGGAGCGCGAAAGATCAAAGACCTCATCGACCCGGTCGCGGAATCCATAGACAAATTCCGGTTTCGGGGAAACCTCGGGACCGAGAAACGTTTCACCCTGCAGAGCCTCCGGCACGGGGGCTCCCGCGATTGAGATCACCGTGGGAGCGAAATCGACGAAGGTGACGAGCCGGTCGACCGTTTCGCCCGCCGCGGCCGGGGCGAGGTGCTTGTATTTTTCAGGAAAGCGGATCATCAGAGGCACCTTCATCCCGGAGTCGTGCAGGAGCCGCTTGTGGCGCGGCATTCCGGACCCGTGATCGGAGTAGAAAAAAACGATCGTTTCCTCGGCGAGGCCGTCCTCTTTGAGCTGCTCGAGGAGCCGTCCCACCTCCGCATCCATGACCGAGACACAGTCATAAAACCGGGCAAGATCGCGTCGGGTGATTTCCGTGTCCGGGTAGTAGGGCGGGACAATGACTTTCGCCGGGTCGTGGCGTTCCTCTGCAGACAGCCTGGCTTGAACCCCCTCCTGAAAGGCTGCATAGGGCCATGTCATCGACCGGGACTGGTGGGTTACCATATGATTGATCACCGAGAAGAAGGGCTGTCCTTCCTTTCTCGCCGCACTTCGCCAATGGGCGGCAGGACTGCTTTCGTCCCAGGACTCCTTGATAAGACGGGCTTCATCCTCCGTGTTGTAGTCAGTCTTGATCTGGTTGGTGGTGAAATATCCGGCCTCGCGCAGGTAGGTCGGAAATCCCTTCACATCGAGAGGAATGGGGAAAGTAGACCGCATCTGGCTCGTCCCCAGGCTCGGGGCCCACATCCCGGTGATGAGGCTCGAACGCGAGGGCGAACAGATCGGCGCCGCGGCGAAGGCGTTGGTGTAACGGACACTCTCTTTCGCGAAGGCATCGAGCTTCGGAGTGGTCGCGTAGGTGTCCCCGTAGGCTCCCAGAACAGGACTCATGTCCTCGACCGTGATCCAGAGGATATTGGGTTTGTCGCCGGAGATTCCGGTGGTGGCGAAAACGCTGCACAGGGCGGCGATCACGCCGCAGGGGTATTTCATGGGCGGGATCTTTGCGGAATTCTCCCGGGATGGAAAGGCGAAAGCGCGCCGAACGGTGAGAGCTGATTGATTCCTTCTCTGATTTGGGCGATTCTCCTTCATGACGCAGGAGCAGTCCTTCGAAATCACGGAATCCATCCCGGGAGGGGCCGGAAGTTTCTTCACCCGTTTCGCCACCTTTCGCGGGCGGGCTCGCCGGGCCGAGTTTTTCTACGTCAATCTCACTGCCCTGATCCTTATTGCGTTAACTGCTTTTCCGGTCGGATTCGCTGCAGGATTCCTTGCCTCCTACCTTGGCATTCAAGCCGGGGCGGAAAAGTATGTTACCTGGCTGATGTCCTCCGTATTTCTTATACCCATCATCTCTGCATCAGTCCGTCGCCTCCATGATATCGGAGCATCCGGGTGGTGGACGATTCTCCTCGCTGTCCCGTTCCTGAACTGGGCGTTTTTTCTCTTTCTGCTCTTCAAGAAAGGCAAACCCTGAGCGAGTTCCTTTACCCGAGCCGCGTCTCTTCCAACTGAAAGCGCGCATCGAACTGCCCCCGGGCAAGGGCCCGGCAACACGAGAAACAGGCGACCCGTCGGGAGAGGCGGCGGACGCGGTGGATGACAGCACGACAATGCGGACAGGTGTAGGCAAATTTCCGGGCGATCCGTCTCGGTTTGAAGTCGAGTGAATGGCATCGATTCTCGCCGGGGATGCCGAGGTCACGACAGGCCTGCTGCCACTCGGCTCCATGAGGCTGGATCCGTTTTCTCCCGGCTCTGGCGAAGGCGACGAGATGGGCGAGTTCGTGCAGAAAGGTGCTTCGGAGCTCCTCTTCGCGCGCTCCCTCCGGAAGGTCCTGAAGGCGGGAGTTCAACTCGATGCGGGACTCTCTTGTAAAGGCCCGGCCGGCCGCCGTCCGCATGCGTGGATTCCAGGACACAGAAATGATGGCCGCGAGCGCCGGAAGTCCCTTTTCCCGGACCAGGTCCGCCGCGACCAGGGTGAGAGCCTGATCCCGGCCCGACCTCGGATGCGCGTAGCCGGCAACCGGCTTCTCCGGTGAGGACCCTCCCTCGAAGCGCTCTCCCTGATCACTCATGCGCCTCAGGAATCGTTTCCTGTCTCGATCGGCTCGACTGCTTCGCCCGTGATCTTATTGATGAGATTCAGTTTCTCCCCGACATTGGTCGCAAAGGAATCGGGCGGGATACTCTCCCGCAGAAACACGTTCGCCCCGATCGTTGAACGGGTCCCAATCGTCGTTTTCCCGCCCAGGACCGTGGCATGAGGGTAAATGACGACGTGGTCCTCCACATTGGGGTGACGCTTGTTGCCTTTCACGATGCGGCCGTTCTCGTCCTTCGGAAAATTGCGCGCTCCGAGGGTGACTCCGTGATAGAGCTTCACGAAATTCCCGATCACGCTGGTCTCACCGATGACAACCCCGGTCCCGTGATCGATAAAGAAGTGGGTCCCGATCGTCGCGCCGGGATGAATATCGATTCCGGTGAGATTGTGGGCAAACTCCGTCATAATCCGCGGAATCAGCGGGATATTGAGCTCGTAGAGGCAATGGGCGCATCGCTGGATCGCGATCGCCTCGATGCAGGGATAGGCGAGGATGATCTCGTCAAAATTCTTCGCCGCCGGGTCGCCCTCGTAGGCGGCCTCGACGTCGGATTGGAGCAGATGGCGAATCTTCGGCAGCTCCCGGAGAAACTTGCAGACCAGTTCCCGGGCCTGCTGCCTGAGCTCGCTGTGCTGCTCTCCCGTTTCATCGTCCCGCAAACGCAAGGTCTTGGCTACTTCCACCTCGAGAGTCTCGACGAGACCGGCAATCCGTTCGCCCGTAATCATTTCCAACTCGTCGGCCGGAATCGGATCCTCATCGTGATAGCCCGGAAAGAGGAGCTGGAGAAGCCGTTCACAGGTCGCAATGATCGTCCGCTTGGACGGCAGGTTTGCGCTGTCGAGGCGATTGATCCCGCCAATGGCATGGTAGGAATCAATCAGGTTATTGACGATGTTTCTTTGCTCGCAGTCCATGGAGATGGGTAGGGGGAACCTAAACAGCCTGTCGCTCTTTCCAAGAGAAAGCTTACGTTCTTTTTGCCATATCGGCAGCAAGGAGGAGAGACCTTTCCGGATTCTCCCCGCTGGAATCGTCTCGAATCTATGAGAAACTTCCCGATGCCGAAATCCCCCCCCGTCTTCCTGCTGCTCGTTTGCCTGTTCCTCTCCGCTTCGTTCCAGTCCGGTGCAGAAGACCTTCCCCTCGTTTTCAGTGATGATTTTTCAAAAGGTGCCGACGCCTGGGGGCCCACCGACGAGAAGGCGTGGAAGGTCACCGAGGTGGGCGGTGATCCCGCCTACGAGATCCTCGGCGGCTCGAAGTACACTCCCCCCCACCGCAGCCCGGAGAACATCGCGATCCGCGAGGGCGGCTTTGTCGGGGACTTCGTCTTCACCGCCCGCGTCATGACTAAACAGACCTCGCGCGGTCACCGCGACATGTGCGTCGTCTTCGGCTACCAGGATCCGGCGAACTTCTATTACGTCCACCTCGGCGAAAAGACCGACCCGCATTCTAACCAGATCTTCCTCGTCAACGAGGCCCCGCGCGTCGCCATCTCCGAGCAGGCCAGCGGGGGCACACCCTGGAAAGACGAGACCTGGCACCGGGTGAAAATCGTCCGCACCGTCGCGACGGGACTCATCGAGATCTACTTCGACGACATGGAGAAACCGACCCACGTCGCCCACGACAAGACCTTCGCCTGGGGACGCATCGGCATCGGGACCTTCGACGACAAGGGGCTGTGGGACGACATCGAGGTCCGCGGGGTCGCGGTCGAGCCACCCGTGGCGGTTTTGTCAGGAGGCCACCCCGATCCGAAGGGACTCACTTTCACCAAATGGACCCCGAAATTCCAGGTTCCCGATCCCGTCGCGATCAGCTTTGACCCGCAGGGCCGCGCCTACGTCACCCAGACGGTACGCCGCAAGGCCAACGACCTCGACATTCGTGAGAACACCGACTGGATCCCGAACGATCTCAGCTTCACCTCACCGGCGGACAAGGAAGCCTTCTACCGAGAGAAGTTTACCCCCGAAAACAGCATGCTCAACGCGAAGCGGGTCAAGGATTTCACCGGCGACGGGATCCACGACGTGCGCGACCTCACAGCCCTGAGCGAGCGCGTCCACCTCATCGAGGACACCGACGGTGACGGAGTGGCCGACTCGACGAAGATCTATGCCGAGCAGCTCGACCACCTCATCGGCGGCGTCGCCGGTGGCGTGCTCTGGCACGAGGGCGAGGTCTTCGTCTGTCCCGTGCCCGAACTCGTGAAATTCCGCGACACGGACAGTGACGGCAAGGCGGATGAGAAAAAGGTGGTCGTGTCAGGATTCGGTGCCCATCTCGCCTATGCCGGTCACGACATGCACGGACTTTTCCTCGGTCCTGACGGCCGCGTTTACTGGTCGATCGGCGACAAGGGCATCCGCGTGAAGACCGCCGAAGGGCTCGACTACCGCTTTCCCCACCAGGGTGGCCTGATGCGCTGCGAGCCCGACGGGTCGAACTTCGAGGTTTTCGCTCACGGACAGCGCAACATTCAGGAGATCAGCTTCGACCAGTACGGCAACTTCTTCGGGGTCGACAACGACGCCGACTTCGAGGGCGAAAAGGAGCGCCTCGTTTTCATCGAGCAATACGGCGACCTCGGCTGGCGATCGCACTGGCAATACCTGCGCAACGACTACAATCCGTGGAACGACGACCTCATGCACAAACCATGGCACGAGGCCCAGCCACGCTGGTACACCCCCACGATCGCGAACTACGAGAACGGTCCCGCCGGCTTCAAGTTCAATCCCGGCACCGGACTCGGACCGGAGTATAAGAACTATTTCTTCCTCACAAGCGCCCCGAACGGCCAGCAGTGGGCCTTCCGCGTTGAGCCGGAGAACGACTCGTGGGCGATGCGCGACGATCACCGCATCGGCGACGGCATTCCGATTGTCGGACTTCAGTTCTCGCCCGACGGCGCCCTCTGCGGCGTCGACTGGGGCGGCGGGTATCCGATGAACGAACAGGGTGCAATCTGGCGCATCGATGTGGCGAAGGAAAAGCAGCACCCGCTGCGTGAGGAAACGCGGAAACTCATTGCCGCCGACTTTACCAAAGAGGGTTTGGTCGAACTCTCAACCCTCCTGGGTCACGCCGACCAGCGGTTGCGGATGAAGGCACAGTTTGAACTGGTGAAGCGCAGCGCCCTCGCCGAACTCGAAGCCGTCGCGGTAAAGGAAGAAGCCCCGCAGCTCGCCCGCATCCACGCGATTTGGGGGATTGGTCAGCTCATCCGTCAGGAAAAATCGGCGGACGCAACCCTCGCCGGCCTGTTCAGCGATCCCGATCCGGAAGTCCGCGCTCAGGCAATCAGGACGGTGACGGATCGCTATGGACGTTTGTTGGGACTAGACGTGATTCCCGCTCCCAACGGCGAGAGCCACGCCTTGACTGCCGCTCTCACCCCGCTCCTAGAGGATCCCTCGCAGCGCGTCCGTATTCATGCCCTCCTCGGCCTCGGCCGTCTCCGCGATACCGCCGCGACGGACGCGATCCTGAAACTGCTCGCCCGCAAGGAGCACGTCGTGAGCCTGACCGCCCTCCGCCACGCCGGGATCACCGCCCTCGCCGGGGCCGCGCCGACGGAGAAACTTGCCGCCCTCGCGAAACACGACTCGCTCTTCGTCCGTACCTGCGCCTCGCTCGCGCTCGGCCGCCGCAGTGATCCCGCGATCGCCGCTTTCCTTGACGATGCCGACGCCGTCCTCGCCGCCGATGTCGCCCGCGCCATCCACGACGATTGGATGATCCCCGACGCCCTCAATGATCTCGCCGCCCGGCTGGGGAAACACCGCGACCACGAAGGTTTCACCCGTCGCGCCATTAACGCAAATCACCGCGTCGGCACGCCCGAAGCCGCCGAACGCGTCGTGGCGTTTGTTGCCGATTCCGAAACCCCGCAGCCGCTCGTCGAGGCGGGACTTGAGTCTCTCGCCCACTGGACGAAACCGCGCGACCTCGATCTCGTCGTCGGCCAATACCGTCCCCTCGCCGAACGCGATCCGGCGATCCTCGCCGGGGCGCTGAAGCCGCATCTCGACACGCTCCTCACCGCGAAACTCTCCAAAGTCCGCTCCACCGCGATGGAGCTGGCGACGGAACTAAAGATCCCCATCGCCAACGAAACCCTCCTCGCCGTGTTCAACAATACCGGGGCCGAGGGTCCGCTCCGCGCCACCGCGCTGCGCTCACTCTCCGCACAATCGGCTCCGGGGCTGGAGGAACTGGTCAACGAAGCTCTTGCCGCGAAAGATGACGCCCTCAAGATCGCCGGACTCGATCTCCTCGCGAAATCTGATCCTGACAAAGCCCCCAAAGAGATCGCCGGCCGGCTTGAATCGAAAGCCTCCGTCGCGGTTAAACAACACGCCATTCGCACCCTCTCCTCAGTGAAGGCGGCGGGCCCGCTTTTGGCCCTCTTCGCCGACCTCGAGGCCGGTAAGATCGAACCTGCCTTGCAGCTCGATGTCTTCGAAGCCGCAAAGGATCCCGTCTTCGCCAAACATCCCGAACTCGCCGCCGCGGTCCTCGCGATGGAAACCGGCTGGCAGGCTGCCGCCGCGACCGATCCTCTTGCGCCCTTCCGTGTTGCCCTCGAGGGCGGCGACCCGGCCCGCGGCAAATCCGTCCTCCTCAATCATCCGGCCGCCCAGTGCACCGCCTGCCACAGGATCGCCGACGGTGCGGGCAGCAACGTGGGACCGAACCTGAAGGACATCGGCAAGAAAAAGGACCGGCTTTATATCCTCCAAAGTCTTGTTGATCCGCAGTCCGTCGTCGCTCCCGGCTACGGCAACATCGCCCTGACAATGAAAGATGGCAGCTCGATCGCCGGGCAGTTCCTCGCCGAGAAGGATGGCAAGGTCTCGCTGCGCGATGCCGAGGGCAAGGAGATCGTCGTCCCGTCCGGCACCATCAAAGAGCGCACTCCGGTGATCTCGACGATGCCTCCAATGGGCTTTATTCTGCAGAAAAGCGAGATCCGTGATGTCGTGGCTTATCTGGCGGGCTTGAAGGGGAAGTGAGGTCGACGAAACGGGGCTTCTTCGATTCGCCGGGTTGGAGCGCCGCGATAGCGCGATGGACATACTACCGCCACTCTGTTCTCATCGGGGCCATACTCCCCTACCGATTCGTCATGCTCCGCTTCCTCATCCCGCTTCTCGCTCTTTTGATTACCTCCGCGGGATTCGCTGAGGGCACCGATCCGAAAACCGCCATCGCGAGAGTTCTCTCTGCCGTCGGCGGGGAGGACAAGCTCCTGAAAATCTTTCGGATCGGGGAGATTTTTCACTTTGGTGACAAACCCGAACCGCCTGAGGGCAAAACCCGCAGTACCCGCGAGTCTGTTCTCGAGATGCCCGACGGATGGTGGCTCAAAGGAGCGGAACGGGGTGATGAACCCGCGAAGTATGACGTCTGGGCCTGGACCCTCGGCATACTAGTGGACCCCGCCTCGAAGGTCGAAGTCGCCCCGGATTTCACCGACGAGGGTGTCGACTGTTTCGGTCTCAAGGTCAGCGGCAGCATTACGCCCGCCATGACGCTCTTTTTCGACAAACAAACCTCCCTGCTTAAACGCATCGACTGGCGGTCGGACTACTACCGTTTCAGCGATTGGAAGGAGCACGATGGTGTCAAGTATGCCTCCAGGACGATCCTCTTTAAGATCAAAGACGACAAACCATGGTTCTTTCATGAGATCACCAGCATCGAGCGTCTCACCGCTCTGCCGGAAGGCTTGAAGCGACCCTAATCGTTTGATTATCAATATTTCCGGACGGAGGCACCCGATTTTCAGTCAAGGCGGTTCCCACTCTGAAGATTCATCACGTCCCGAAATACCGATCGCCCGCATCGCCCAATCCGGGAACGATGTAGGCTTTTTCATTCAAACATTCGTCCAGCGCCGCGGCGTAGACGGGCACCTCGGGATGGCGGGCGGAAAAGGCGGCGACTCCCTCGGGGGCGGCGATGAGACAGACAAATCGGATCCGGGTGGCGCCCTCACGCTTCATTTCATCAACGGCATCGGCCGCGCTGCCTCCCGTCGCGAGCATGGGATCGATGAGGATGACCTCGGATTCCGCGAGACCAGCCGGCATTTTGAAATAATACCGCTCCGGCAGATGGGTCTCCTCATTGCGGCAGAGTCCGACATGACCAACCGCGGCGTCGCCGAGAATCTCGATGAAGCCGTTGAGCATCCCCACGCCGGCACGAAGGATGGGAACCAGAACCACCGGCCGGGAAAGCTCGTGCCCGTCCGTCTTACGAAGGGGGGTAGTGACTTCCACGACCTTTGTTTCCAGATCCCGGGTAACCTCAAAGCAAAGCAGCCGGGAGATGTCGTGCAGGGCGCTGCGGAAGGCCGCTGTTCCCGAATCCACCGAGCGGATCCGGGTGAGACGCTCGCGGATGACGGGATGATCGACAAGATGGAATGGCATGGCGACCCTATCCAAACCGCCGCCGTCACGTCAGGCAAGGGGGAAGTTGAGGGTTAGGGTGCTTTGCGGCTCCGGGTGACGAAAACTCGGCTTCTCTTGCCGGACAAAGTTGCTAAACTGGTCGAAATCCTGCGAAAAGACACCACATTTCCGGAATATGGCCAGCCAGCGAAACAAGCTCGAACTGCATGGGGAGGCGAACATCCCTTCCGGCGGAATCCTCATCATCGCGAACCGCCTTGCGTTTCAAGACCTGCTCCACCTCGAAAAGCTGCTCTCGGGACGAAGACTGGTTTTCCTGATTGATAGCAGTCTCGACTACGATCCACTTCTCCAGGCCCATCTCGAAAAGGAGGACACCCATGCGCTGGAGTTCTCCTCAGACGAGGGGTCGAAGGCTCACTTCAAGAAAGAACTGCATCAGTACCTCTCGGAAGGCAGCGCCGTTGTTTTTGTCCCCGGACTGGCCCACACCCGCAACGGGCAGGTGATGTCCATTCCGTCCGAGATCCTGAAATTTCTCACCAGTTCCGGCGCACCCATTCTGCCCCTTTTTGTTGATCATCCCGAGGAAAGCGCGCTCGGGGTCGAGACCCGCAGCGAGATTGAACGCGTCGTTCTTTCCTTCGGCGAACCGCTTCAGCGCGAAGCGGCCAATCTTGCCAATTTCACGGAGAATCTTCTCATCGCCGCCGAGACAGCCTTCGCGGCGCGTCCCATCCTGAAGAGTCATCTTGCCTACGAAATCCTCCGTGGTCTGAAAAAGAACAGCCGTTCCTCCGAGATCATCGATGGACTCGACGGATCGAAACTGCGTTTCGACAAACTGCTCGCCGCGGCCATTGTTCTTTCCAAAGTGATCCGCAAGGAGACCGAAAAGCGCCGGGTTGGAATCATCCTGCCTCCCGGCAAAGGAGGCATTCTCAGCAATCTCGCCGTGCTCCTGGCGGGGAAGATTCCAGTGAACCTCAATTTCACCGCCGGGGAAAAGGCGATCGCCTCGTGCATCGCCCAGGCGGAGATGGATAAGTTCATCACCGCGGATCCTTTCGTAAGAAAGATGACCACCTTCAGCTGGCCGCCCAACAAGCAGCTCATTCTCCTCGACCGGATCCTTCCGGGACTGAAGAGCCGCATCGGCCTCTGGCTTGTTCTGAGCAAAATCTTCTCGGCGGGAATGCTCGCTTCACTGCTGAAGATACCCAAAAAGGGAGGGTCGGAAGAGGCTGTCCTCCTCTTCACGAGCGGGAGCTCGGGCGAACCGAAGGGAGTGGTTCTCTCTCATCGCAACCTCCTCGCCAACGTGAACCAGTTCGGTGCCCGCATCGACCTGAAGTCCACGGATCGCGTGCTTGGCTGTCTGCCGCTTTTCCACAGCTTCGGCTCAACCGTGACGATGTGGTATCCTATGATCGAAGGGGTCAGCGTCGTGACCTATCCGAGCCCGCTCGAGGTCGCCAAACTCGCTGAACTGATCGAGGAGCACTCCGTCGGTCTCCTCCTCGCGACTCCAACCTTCCTCCGCGGATACCTGCGCAAGGCGACCAAGGAGCAACTCGCCTCGGTCAAGATGGTGATCACCGGAGCCGAGAAGCTGCCGAAAAAAGTGGCTGAGAATTTTGAAGAGCGTTTCGGAAAGCCGGTCCTCGAGGGCTACGGGCTCACCGAGACTTCTCCTGTCACCAATGTGAACCTGCCTGATGTTCCCGGTCCGGCCGGTTCACGGGGTCCGGTGCTACCGAATCACCGCTTCGGCTCGGTCGGATTGTTCATTCCCGGAGTTGCCGTGCGTATCACCGATCCGGATACCCAGGAACCGCTTTCACTGCATACCTCAGGGATGATCTGGCTGCGGGGATCCAACATTTTTGAAGGCTATCTCAATCAGGCCGAAAAGACCGCCTCGGTCATGAAGAACGGCTGGTTCATGACCGGCGACATCGGACGGATGGATGAGGACGGATTTCTCTACATCGAAGGCCGCCTGTCACGCTTTTCCAAAATCGGCGGCGAAATGGTTCCCCACGAAACGGTCGAGGATCTTATCAACAAGGCCCTCGGAACCGGCGAGGACGAGCGCCGTATCGCCATCGTTGGCGTACCCGACGAGGCCAAGGGAGAAGCACTCATTCTCCTCAGTTCGAATCCTGACATTGATCTAACGGAACTCAGGACAAAGCTCACCGGAGACGGGATTCCCGCGCTCTGGATCCCGAAGAAGATCGTTGATGTCCCTGAGATTCCCATTCTCGCCTCGGGTAAACTCGACATCAAGGGATGTGAGGACCTCGCCAAGGCGAGTGAGTGAGGATCATTCCTTCAACTTTGAGATCAGAAATCCGAACAGGTCAGGGTATTTCATGTTCGGGTAGTCGTTGTTGAAGTTGATCTCATGCTCGATGCCGACGGCCTTGAGCTTTTCCGCCAGTCCCGCTCCGAAATTCGCGGAGTGGGGAGGATCTTTATAGGGCTGGCCTGGGTTCGGCGGATTGTCATAGAAAAGCAGGACCGGTGGATCATCGCCTGAGGCGAGGGCATAGGGGGAAAACCGTTCTATCCAGGGGAGCAGAGAGTCGCGCTGCTCAACAAAGGTCTTCATGTCAGGGAGACCGAAGGCGTGATTCCCGTACTCGTTGTTCGGGATCCACTTCATCATCTGCTCCGGATCGAGGGTCGTCTGCGGAACGAAAGCGAGAGCGCAGGTGAGACGGGTCGATTCGCGCGAGACGGGATCGGCGCTGTTCGGATCCGCGAGGTCGGGATGAAAAGCGAGCCACAAGGCGGAGAAGCCCCCGGCGGACCCTCCGCAGCTGGCGATGCGGTTCTTATCGATGCGCCATTCCGCAGACCGGCTGCGCACAAACTGCAGGGCCCTTGCGGCATCGTCGAGGCAGGCTTTCACTGGCGGGAAAATCCCTTCCGCCTGCGCATCGGCAATGAGCCGGTAGTTGATCGAGACAACGGAGATGCCGGATTCAAGACACTTCGCGAGAAAATCGGGATTTGCCTTGTCCCCTGTCATCCAACCGCCGCCGTGAACAAAAAACAAAAGCGGCGTCGCCTCATCCGATTTGGCGCGATAAAAGTCGAGGACCTGACGCGCGTGAACCCCGTAAGCAAGGTTCGCCAGATCGGGTTCCGGAACAGGGGGGATCTGAGCGTGAACGCATGACGAAGACAGGATCGCCGCCGCGTAGAAAAGACGAGTAGGGCAGGACATGAGTTCAGGAGGAATTCGACGCTGAATCAGCGTTTCTCCTTGAGAGTGCCTTTGACCGGGGTGCCGTCAAAATTGGTGCCGGTGAAGCTTTTGTCAGGAATATTGAAGCGGCAAACCGCCGTGGCATCGGTCTCTTTCGTGTCCACAAAAGTGACTGCTCCATCGTCCTCTGCCGTCCACGTGAGGATTTTAGTATCGAGGAAGGCCTTTCCGTCCGCCGTGATCGCCATCCACAGCTTTTCACTACCCCAGTACCAGTGCCCGATCAGTTCTTTGGCGAGTTCCTCTTTTGAGAGAGGGTTACCGGATGTCGTGTCCTTTGACTTCACCCCTTCGAGAAGCCGCTGCTTTTCGGCAGCGATCTGAGTCGCCAGCTTCGGATTCTCGGCTGCTTTCGATTGGAGGGATCCGAGTGACCGCAGATAGTCCGCATCGATGCGCTCCTGATTCTCAAGGTGGGTCGTCTCGATGCGTTCAACGCCATCGAGATAACTCTCACGCGAATTCTTCAGACTCCTCGGCAATCCTTCGGGGAATTCTTTTCCCGGACTCCGGCTCAAAGAATCACGCTCTTTGACGATGGCCGCGACGAGTGGAAGGTCTCCCGATGCTGTCGCCGACTTCTCGGCGAAATCGAGATCCGTCAGATAGCGTTTGCCGGATCTCTCGATGGCTGCCGTTTTCTGTTGCTGGAGCGTTTTGGTGTCCTCCTCATATTTAACCGCCAGTTGAAACAACTCGGGCTCAAGAATTTCGGCCTGCAGGATCGGAGACAACAGGGCGAAAAGGAAAAGGATCCAGGTCTTCATGGTGATTGGTTATCCACACGGAAAGGCAAGCAGGATGCTCGTTTAGGCGGAGCTGTTCGTCGAGAATTTTCCGCCGCCGGGGATTTTATCAGCGGGGTTCCCTATGCTCCAAGCTTTCTCAAAAAACCGAAACCGATCACGCAGAGCACTCCGGTAAGTCCCATTCGAAGGACCAGTCTCGTCTGGGCCTCTCGAAATTTTGCGGGATGCAGGTTTCTGGTGATGTCTTCCTTCACAATCCCGCGCATGTCCGCCCGGTAGACCGCCTCTCCGGATCGGTCATTCTCATACCAAACAAAACCTGAAATAAGAAAGGAGATCAGGGCACCCACGGCCAGAATTAAACAGAACCAGCGGATCACGTGTGGCGGATGGCTTCGCGTGATAATCATTTGGTAGCGGGCCTTCGGCCCTAACCGATCAATAGTCACCCCGGTTTTTCCCGACGCTGTCATCGGTCCACCAGTAGAGAATGCGGCCGCAGTTTTCACAATGGGCCAGGTCGTGCTCGGCTTTGACCTCGACGACGGTCGCTTTCACGACCTTCATGTGGCAGCCCTGGCAGATTTCGTCAACCAGGCCGACCACGGCCATACCGTTTTTCGACTTGAAGAGGCGGTTGTAATTGTCGAGCACGGCGTCGTCCATTGCCGAGGCGTGCTTCTCACGCTCGGCCAATTCGGCGGCGCGATCGGCCTTGAGTTTGGCGGCGAGTTCGGCGAGGTCCTCGAGTTCCTCTTTCACCGAGGTCTCGTTTTCCTTCAGCTTCGCCCGGGCGGAGTCGAGTGCCTTCTTCTGCAGGTCGGCCTTCTCCATCAATTCCATCTCTTTATCCTCAAGCCCTGCGATCTCCTTGGTGTAGCGCTCGATCTCGAGAGCCATGCGCTGAAATTCCTCGTTCTTCCGCGTCTCGAACTGCTGCATTTTCAGCTTCACGATCGAATCGCGGCGGGTGGCGACGTCGATTTCGAGATTCTTGACGGCGACTTCGGTGTGCTGCATCTCCAGCTTTGCCGCTTCGACAGCCCGCTGATCCTCAATGAGGCGCTCCTTGATGTCCTCCTCTTCGACCGGAATGCCCGCAAGCTCCTTGTCGAGGGCTTTGATCTTCTGATCGTGGTGTTGAACGCGGACGAGTTTCTCGACTTCGGGTAACATGGTGGTGGTGCGGAGGATCCATCGGGCCGGGCCCGGATGAACTATGAAACCTCACCCTCGGGCTTTTGCCAATCTAAATCAACCACTCCGGCAGCCCACAGTGCGCTTCAACCTCCTGTGAGGACTCGAGACGCTCGCGCCAGCCTCCCGCCTCATCCGGAGGTAAACCGAACCAGGAGCGGCAGCCCCCGAAGGTGCTGCGATCTTTTAGAATCCAGGGGTCGGTGAGGTGACGGGCCCTGACGATCGCGTAGGAAATTCCGGGCTCCTCCCCCCATTCGAATCTCTCCCGGACGATCTCCTCTTTCCAGATATGGTAGGGGTCGAGACGCATCACCTCGTCCCAATCGGTGAGCCTTCCCGTTTGGAAGGCCTCGACATAGACGGAAAAGACGATGTCGTCCTCCTTCCCGGAAATATCAGGAAGCGAGCGAAGTGAACCGTCCGGCAGGGGTTTCACCTGTTCCGCCTGCTCATGAAATAGACTCGGAAAGAGGAAAAAGCGATCGTGCAGCCACTGAAATCCCGCCTTCCCTTCTGAAATCCCGCCTTTTCTCAGGATCACCGACTGCTCCCCCGAAGCGAGCGCCGAAGCGATGAGCTGCCACTCTTTGAAGGCGACGGGACGCCAGTCGGGATCAGGTAGGGAATGCATGGTCGGAGTTTGGAGACGTTCCAACGAAAGGGTGGATTTTGCAATCGTCCTCATTTTCCGTTGGAAAATGGAGTTGTTTGCTCTATTTTCCCGACTGCGCGCGGTCCGGCCCCGGTCGGCCCGTCAATGAGATGGTGGCTGTAGCTCAGTGGTAGAGCCCCGGATTGTGATTCCGGTTGTCGCGGGTTCAAGCCCCGTCAGCCACCCCATTTCAACCCGCCCCGCGAATCCGGTTCCCGGCGATCCGGTCCTGATGGCAATCAGCTACCTTTCATGGATTCGATTGAGGCCACGATCAACTACCGCTTCGCCAATCCCGATCTTCTGACCGAAGCGCTCACCCATCCGAGCCTTTCCTACGAAGCGAAGCGCGGTCACTTCGACAATCAGCGCCTCGAATATCTTGGCGACGCGGTCATTCAATTGATCCTCACCGACGAACTCTTCCGGCGTTTCCCCGACTTCGGCGAGGGACGTCTCACGAAACTACGAAGCCGTCTCGTCTCGCGGGAGGCGCTTTGCCATTTTGCGAACAAGATTGAGCTCGGGCAGCATCTGCTGCTCGGCAAAGGCGAACTGGCGAGCGGGGGTCGTAAACGAAGCTCCAACCTGGCTGACGCCTTTGAAGCTCTCGCCGGGGCGATCTATCTCGACGGCGGCCTCGAAGCGGCCCGGGAATTCTTTTTTGCCAACTTCCGTGAGTTTGTCGAAGAAATCGTCGCCCAGCCTGAGGAAATGAACCCCAAGGGCGAGTTGCAGGAATTTCTTCAGGCCATCGCCCCAACCAGCCCAACCTATCGGATCCTGAGCCAGGAGGGTCCCGATCACCTCAAGTCCTTCCTCGCCGAGGTCCGATGGGAGGGAAAAAGCCTCGGTCAGGGATCGGGAAACAGCAAAAAAGAGGCCGAGATCAATGCCGCTTCGGATGCTCTCCGCTCAAGGCTTTGGGAGGGTCACAACTCTGGTGAAGAACATGTGAATAACCGTGAGCAACTCTGAACAACTCGGGCTTATTGCTTGCTGAAGCGGGTTATTCGAGAGTTACGGGGCGGGATATGAACAATTCTATTCACCTCGTTACTCTCTCTATCTCCTGGAGTTACATCGGAGATTCGGAGTTATTCACGGATAGAATAAGATATTATCCCTTTCCAAAAAATGATTATCTTCTAAGAGGCCGTGAATAACTTTCGGGATCGATCGCTTTGAGGACCTCCTCCGGACGGATTTCACCCAGAGAACCGTTGATGGATCGCACGGTCCTCACCCGACTTGATACCGGAGCCCAGATCGCGGGATTCGTGGGTCCAAAGAGAAGAAGACCGGCGGCTCCCGCACTGGCCGCGAGATGAGAGATCCCGCTGTCGTGTCCCAGAAAGTAGTCAACCTGGCGATAGATGGCTCCCAGTTCAGCGAGGCTGCGTCCGCCGAGGTGACGGTGCGGAACCGGGGTCCCGGCCAGCAGATCGAGGAATTGATCGATTACCCCGCCTTCCGCTTCGCCACTGGTGATGAGAAAGCGGGCGTCCGGATGGCGGAGGTGCAATCCGCGGAGCACTTCGGTCCAGGCTTCGAAACTCCAGTTCTTTGAGGGACTTCCGCTTCCGGGGTGAAGCGCGATGAGCGGACCCTGTTCGTCCTCAAAGGAGTCTCCGGCGAGCGGGTAGTCGAGTTCGAGGGAGGGGTCGTCCAAAAAGAGGGCGAGTTGCTCGAGTGGCTTGGCGAACTGAATCGCCGCAGGCACGAAGGGAGCTTCCTGAACGGGGCGATAGGGACAGGCGATGAGTGTTTTCACGCCGGCGACCTTGAGATTGGCCGCAAAATATCCGTCCGGGTCGTAGAGAAAGCTGACGACCACGTCGAAGCCTGCAAAATAGGCACACCATTCGGGGTCGAGTTTGGCTCCCGGGATGAAGAAGGTCGCCAGCCGGGCATCTTCGATGGATCGCAGGCGGTCGGCGATTCCGGTGACGAGGGCGAGATTGGCAATCCCCGGGTATCCGAGCACTTCGATCTCGGTTTCCGGAAGGGATTCTCTCACGAGCCGCATCGCCGGCATCGTAAGGATGAAATCGCCCACCGCTCCCCCGCGAATGAAAAGGACCTTTCCCATCGTTTTTCAGGAAAGATCGAGCCACTCACGAATGGAATGAACAATCTCGTCGGGGGAAAGTTCGATCGACAGGGTAAGAAGATCGGGACCGGGGGTCGGCTCCTCGAGAATGGCGAACTGACTCCTCAGCAGGTCCGAGGTCATGTATTCATGCTCCCGTGAATCCATGCGGGCCTTGATCATCTCAAAGGTGCCCTTGAGATAGATGAGGCGGTGTTCGTCGAAGGAACGGAAAAGATAGTCGCGGTAACTCTGCTTTAACGCCGAGCAGGCCAGGACCGGGATGCAATCCGCTTCGAATACTCCGTTGGCGGCATGGATCAATTTGTCGAACCAGGGCCAGCGGTCCTCGTCCTGGAGGGGAACTCCCGCTCCCATCTTGGTTTTGTTTTCGCGGGGATGGTAGGAATCACCCTCCAGAAAGAGTCCGCCGATTTCGTCGGCAAGTCGTTCCGCGATGGTTGTTTTTCCGCAACCGGAAACGCCCATGATGACGATGAAGGGTTTCATGAATTCACAATATCTCGCACGAGGAGGTCGAAGTGCTGACGAGTATAGATCGAATCGAAAACGTCGCCAGAAATTTGCGCTTTCCGGTCGTTTTGAAACTCTATGCCTCACATCGCTTCCGTATCACCTCGAGGATGGATCCCTGGATCTGATTCATGACCCATTCGCTCCACCATCCGGCATACCAGTTGAATCGCGTTGAGAGACGATGCGTGCTGGAGAGGTGAAGAACACATTCATTTTCCCCCACCTTTTCGATCTCGTAGGTTCCGTTGAGAACGTCATAGAATCGACCGCCGATAATGATGTGTTCGTCGAAAGCGGTTTTGGGAATGAACTCCGGATCGGCCTTGATCGTGAAGGAGAGTTTTTTCTCCGGCTCCCAATGGGTGACCACTTCATAAAAGGAGACATCCCCCTCGAAGGTGGCATGTCGACGACCGCCGACTCCCTCATGATCGAGCATCGCGGCGACGGGACGGGGAAATCCGAGGTGATAAATCCACTGCCCGGGAATCTCATCCCTTCCGATGGCCGGCACCTCGCAGATTTGGTCCCAGATCTTTTCGGCCGGAGCGGAAATGGAAACCGAATTCTCCATGATCCGTGTTTCATGCGGGGATTCCCACATCCTTTCCACGGGGGCGACCGCAAAAGGAAGAAGGACAAAGCAGGTCATCTGGAGCCGGCCTTTTTCCTCTCTCTTTTTCAGAATCAGACTCATGACCCAGCCGCCCAGAAGGGAAAACGGCAGCACCACCGGAACGGCCACGAGAACGCACATCGCCGCCTCGATGTTCAACACCACGCTGCCAAGGAGAATGAGAGCCATCGCCAGCGGCGGAGCCCAGAGCGCCCAGAACCGCGAAGGTTGATCGAGCTTGTAGCCGAAGAAACATACCAAGGCTCCGAGGCTGAGCGGCATCGTGTAAATGAAGGCCACCGAGACGATATCGAGCCATCCCTGTGTTCCCTGGAGCGCAAAAAGGATTCGGCAGATGATGCCGTAGGTGGCGGCGATCCCGAAGACGATGAGGACGCGAAGGAGCGTTGCATTCATGGCCTGCAGTGTGTCCGAACCTGAGCCGGAGCGCGAGTAGAAAAGGGTGATCGCGGTCTTCGCTGACGATCCGTTCGTCCTTCTATTTTGCCGGAGGAGGGCCGCCCATTCGGTGAAACGATTCGGGAACCGGTGCGGTGAAGGTGAGTCGTTTCCCGTTGTAAGGATGATCGAAGCTCAGTTTGTGGGAATGCAGGGCGAGGCGTTTGTTGTCGCGAATTTTGTTTCCGTACTTCGAATCGCCGACGATCGGCCAGCCCTTGTCCGCGAGATGGACGCGGATCTGATTCTTCCGTCCGGTGAGGAGGCGTAGTTCGAGGAGAGCGCGCTGTCCCTGGACCTTGACGACCTTGTATTCGGTTTCCGAAAGTTTGCCGAGAGCCGGATCGTTGGTGGAGTAGACGCGCAGGGCATTGTTCTCGACGAGGTAGCTCGAGATGGTGCCTTCCGGCGGGTCCGGATTTCCCTCGACCATGGCGAGATAGATTTTCTCGACTTCGTTCCAGTTCTTCTGAAGGGTGCTCTTGGCTTCTTCGGTGCGCGCAAAAACAAGTGCGCCGGAAGTATCCCGGTCGAGGCGATGCACGATGAAGACCCGCTCGCGGGATTTGTGATTCCCCTTCTGCACGTAGTCCATCAGCGAGGCGTGGGCGGTGCGTCCCTCATCCCGCCCGGTTCCGATCGAGAGCAGGCCCGCCGCCTTGTTGACGACGATAATGTCACGATCCTCGTACAGGATCTCGAGCCCGAAAGGCTGATGTTTTTTGGAGCGGGCGCGTTTGGGGGGCACAACGGGAGCTTCGTCCCTGTGGGGGCGGGGGCAAGTTCGTTTTGTGATCTGCTGATTCGCTTGGTCAGAAACAAGAACGCGGTTACTGGTAGGGATGCCTTTTTCCTCCCTCGGTCTCTCCGCGGCGCTTCTCCGCGGGGTTGATGAATACCCGACACCCACTCCCGTGCAGAAGGCCGCGATACCCGTCGTTCTCGGGGGAGGAGATGTTCTCGTGACCGCGGAGACAGGTTCGGGAAAAACGACCGCCTATGTGTTGCCGCTGCTCGAACGCTGGCTCTCGATTCCGCAGGAACGGCCGCTCCGGGTCTTTGCGCTCATTCTCGTGCCGACGCGGGAGCTGGCGGCGCAGGTGCGCGAAGTGTTCCAGCACTGTTCGGCCCATCTGCCGGATCGGATCAAAGTGGTCAGTGCCGTTGGCGGCGTGTCGATCAATCCGCAGATGATGGCGCTTCGCGGAGGGGCCGACATTATTGTCGCAACGCCGGGAAGACTTCTCGATCTCGTGGATCACAACGCCGTGAAACTTTCGGAAGTCAAAGCACTCGTTCTCGATGAGGCGGACCGGATGCTCGACGCCGGATTCGCCCTTGAGTTGGGACGCATCCTGACATTACTGCCAAAACGCCGCCAGAATCTGCTCTTCTCCGCGACCTTTCCTCCTGCCGTGGATTCTCTTGCTAAAGATCTCCTGCATGATCCAACCCGCATCGAGATCGAATCCGCTCCGGTGGAAACTCCCCTGATCCTGCAACGCGCGATCCGGGTGGACACCGCAAAACGCACCCCGCTTTTGCGTCATCTCATCTCGACGGAAGACTGGAAACGTGTCCTCGTTTTTGTTGCGACTCAATACACCGCCGATCATGTCGCCGACAAACTGCGGCGTAACGGCATCAGTGCCCTTTCCTTTCATGGTGATCTCAGTCAGGGGGCGAGGACCCAGGTCCTCCTCGACTTCAAGAATTCACTCATCCAGGTTCTCGTCGCGACCGACCTCGCCGCGCGTGGACTCGACATCGTGAAGCTTCCCGTTGTCGTGAATTACGACCTGCCGCGCTCGGCGGATGATTACACTCACCGCATCGGACGGACCGGTCGTGCCGGAAAAAGCGGTATCGCGATCAGCTTGGTCACGGCCGAGGCGAATGCGCATTTCAGGCTGATTGAGAAACGTTTGAGTTTGAGTGTGCCGCGCGAGGAGATTGTTGGATTTGAGGCGGTCGAGATGCCTCTTCCGGCTTCGGCGACGACGGGAGGGATCAAGGGCCGGCGCAAGAGCAAGAAGGACAAGCTGCGGGAGTCGGGGGGCTGAACAGCTGCGAATTGCGGGGTAACATCCGTAAATGACCCCGCCACCGTAGTAGACCCGCTTAGCCTTTGCGGGCTTTCAGGTAGTCGATGCATTGGGTCACCTCGGGGAGTGAGTTTTCCCAATTGTGTTCATACTCGATCGAGGCGGGACCGGAAAATCCCTGTGCTTTGAGTTCGTCGAGGATGGCGGGCATGTCGGCTTCGCCGGTGCCGTAAGGGACGTCGTGCGAACCTTTGCCGTAGGTGTTGAGATCCTTGAGGTGGCTACTGACGATGCGGCCTTTGAGAAGGCGCAGGCAATCAACCGGCTTCAGGCCCGAGCGCATCCAGTGACCGGTGTCGGCGCAGGCACCGATGCGGGGATCTCGGTTTGTGACGATCTCAAGGATGTAGTTCGGATCCCAGACCTTGTAGTTGGGATCGTTTTCACGCTTGGGATGGTTGTGGAAGCCGACCTGGATGTCGTATTCCTTGACGAGTTTTTCGAAGGTATCGAGCGCGTCGACCGACTCGGTGTTGATGACGCGGATGCCCATTGTCTTCGCGAACTCAAAGACCTTGCGGCACTCGGCCTCGTCTTTGCTCAGCCCCACGACGCCGTAGGCGACAGCCATGATGTCGTGCTCTTTGAGCTTGGCCTTCACCTTGTCGAGGGTTTCGGGAGTGGCATTGTGGTCGAGCTTCAGATCGGGCTCGGCGGTTGAGAGTTTCTGACCGGGGTAAAACTCGATCACCTTCGCGCCCGAGGCGGCGGTTTTCTCGATCGCCTCGAAGGCGGTGAAGCGGTTGAAGGTATAGGCCTGGCAGCCGATCGCGATGCCGGCAAGGCGACGCTCGTCCGGGATCGGATCAGCCGCGTGAATTTGGATGAGGGCGGCAAAAGTCGCGGCGAGGAGAATGAGCGGGAGTTTCATGGGATTTTCTTAAGAGACCGGAATCTAAAGGCCTGACAGGAGCACGCAAGAGGAGCGCCGCAGCGGACATGCGCCGTCGGGAGAAGGGGCGCCGGATTCCCGGAGGTCCACTTCGCATGTTCGGCCCGAACCTTCCTGCCCGGGTAGCTGCGTTTGGCTCGAACGCGGGTTGGGTGCGCGGATCACTTGGAGATCCAGGAGATCGTTTCCATTTTCATCCACTCCTTCCTGCCGGGGGCTCGGGGTGGGAGATGAAACTCCAGATTCCAGGACTGACACGTTCACACGTGATTAAAACAAAGTCGACAGACCTCAGCTAATGTGGCGTCATTCTGTGATGTCATTCGCGCCTCACTCGTTAAAACTTCTCGCCGGGTTTGCCGTTGCGCTCTTCTCAACTCTCCCGGTATCAGTATCTGCAGCTGAGCCGGAAGGGCTTCGGGTCTTCACCTGCGGGCACAGTTTTCATGTGTGGGTTGTGCCTATCCTCAGTGAGATGGCGAACCATGCCGGGATCCCGAATCACCGGGCCCTCGGAAAATCCGGCATTGGTGGCTCGACCGTGTCGAAGCACTGGGCCGTTCCGGACGATAAGAACACCGCGAAATCATTATTAACCGCCGGTCAGGTCGATGTGCTGACGCTTTCACCCATCTGGTTGCCGGACGAGGGCATCGAACAGTTTGCGACCCTCGCCGTGGCGCACAACCCTGACATTCGTATCACGGTGCAGAAATACTGGCTCCCGAATGATGAATATCATCCTGTCTATCCACTGGAGACAAAGAAGAAGGTGGACCACAACGCCACTTCGATTCCCGAACTGAAAAAGGCCCAGGATCAGTATGACAAAGACGTCGACGATTACGTCTCGGACATCAACGGGAAGCTGAAGACCAACGCACTGGTCACCATTCCGGTCGGTCAGGCGGTGATTCAGCTGCGGGAGAAAATCATCGCCGGTGAATGTCCCGGCATCACCCGGCAAAGCGAGCTCTTCCGCGACAACTGGGGACACCCCACCGCCCCGATCATGGCGCTTGCGGCCTACTGTCATTTCGCCGCCATCTACCAGCGAAACCCCGTCGGTCTGCCTCTCCCCGCCATTCTCAAGGCAAATCCCGCCTGGGATGACAAACTCAATCTCCTTCTACAGGAACTGGCCTGGGAGGCGGTGACAAAGCAGGGATTGGTCCCTGACAAGGCGAAGGCGGTGCCCGCCGTAAAAAGCCGGTGAATCGCAGCGAGACACTCGCGTTGCTTGCCCTTCGGGCGGCCCTTGGGTTGCTATCTCCGGTTCGCTATGGTTCCTGCCCGCATCGGGGGAAAGGGGCGTGCCGGGAGCCGACGGATTCGAGAAGCGGACAGGAGAACCGAAGGTAGCCGACAGGCAATCCACGCTCCTTTGACAACAGCCTTCGTCTCATGGAGACGAGGGAACACGAAGTCAGCTTCATCATGTCATCCGGAAGCTGGCTCTGCCCGAAGCTCAGACTTGTCAAAAAACCGATCTCATGGCATCTAGCAAGGGAGCGTCCGTCCCTTCCATGAACTCGAATTCTCCCTCCGTCCCCGGCCTGGATTCCCTCTATTGGAATGATTTCCTTTTCGGCTTTTGCCTCAAGGTCTGCGGGTTCGGAATCGTGGTGGCGGCAGGGTTCTGGTGGTTGGGGCAACCCATGCCGAATGCCCAAGCCATGGCGGGTAAATCCTTCGAGGCCTTGATGTCCGAAAAGGTGCCTCCCATTGCACTCGCGGTGGCTGGTCTTGCGCTTCTCGTCGCTGCCTGGCGATTCCTGCGGGTGAGGAAGATTTTCACCGAGGGCGAGATCATCCTCGGCACGGTGGAGGAACTGAAAACGGAGACCTGGCAATCGAGCGCCAACGTGGATCAAAGCCATGGCTCGAAAACCACAACGAGGCGTTCCCACTATGCGACGATCCGCTATACGATCCGGGGCACCGAACGGACGAAACGGTGGAAGTTGTTCCACTCCGGTGATTCCTACGGTCTTAAAAAAGGCGGCCAGGCCGAGTTGATGGTGCTGGACTCCTCGTCCAACAAACCACTCATCCGGGCGGTGTATCTCACGCAGTTTCCCCGCCGCGCGAGGTGGAGGTTTTTGTGAGGGATATACTCTCCGCATAAAAATGCGGAGTATAGGGGCATTATTCGCCGCAGAGGGGATTCTTGGCTTCCGGAAAAGGGTCGGATAACCGGTACTGGGGTCCTTGGAGAATTAACCTGTCCCTAGGATAACTAAGATTTAATGGGTAGAAATGGGTAGAAATGGAGACAGGTTCATCATTTTGTGGCCAGGCGGACTTTTTGGAGGATTAGTCTGTCCCTGGAAAGGCTTTCGTCATCCCAGACTCAACCCCACGAACGACGAAGCCAGCCCAATCCCGAGCGTCCATTTGCCCCAGGTTTCGCCGGTGCAGGCGATCCAAAGCGCGTAGCCTGGAATCAGGAAGACCCGGAGCACCTCGGCTATCCCTCGTGAAAACGAAGTCACGATGGCCACCAATTGAAGAATCACCAGGCAGAGAAGCCCAACGGTCACCAAAGTTGTTGAAAGTAGTTCCATTTCAATTTTGTCTGGTGATCGGGTGCTGGAATCGTTCCATTCGTCGGATCGCGTTACCGACACTCTCGTTTGCTGGTTTTCTTAATTTGAAGGGACAGACAAGCTATAAGATTCTAACGGCGCCTTACAGCTTAGGCAGAGTCGTCACTGCAAACTCATTTCGAAACAAGGTTAGTATGACGGGGCCATCATGGGTTGGTTGAGCGTCCAAATACAAACCAAGTCCGTAAGTGGACGGATCTACGCGATCACAACTGAATGCCGCGCTGCATGAACTGATCCTGAATGTCTTTGTTTTCGCGGATCTTTTGCCATTCGGCGTCGGAACGCTCTCCGGCAGTTCTTAGTTCTACCAGATATTTCTGCGCCACTGTCGAAGACTTGAGATTCGCGTTGAGGAGTCGCTGGAAATGGTCGATCAGAGCCATCTCGGCGTCAATGACGCGGAGGAGACGCTGATCCGATTTGGGTTTGAGCGCCCCCAAACTGTTTTTGGCTTTTTGCAGAGGGTTGTCCCTGCCAAATTGAAAGTCGGTAATATCGGCACCCCCCCGAATCTCCTCAATAGTTTTGGAAAAAGGGGACATGGCGCCATCGATGCGCACGAGCGTTCCTGCGAGTGAGTATCGGGCGGGTACCTGGCGTTTGCTCGCGCTGAGCAGAATTTTCGCGGTATAACAATTCGGAAAAGTCGTGAGGATGGTCTCCAGACGGGTCGAAGTGGTGGGGGCGTAGAGCACCGCGGCTCCACCTGTGGCCATTCCACTTTGAAGCGCCGAAAGATCCGCGAGAGCTGCTTTCTGGGCCTCGGTTTGTGTCTCCGCATGAACGATCGCAATCGCGTCATCGAGCTGCCGCAGGGTGAAGATTTTTGCCGTGAGGAAGCGCCTCAGGCTCTCCTCTACCACCAGGTCTGTCAGATCTTCTTCGTTGGCGGCCGGCACTCCGATCACGGTACATTTCAAATCCATGGCTCCACGGATTTTGTCAGCAACTCCCCCGACGGCTTGGACAGTGGCATCGGCATTCAGATCTCCGGTTACCGCGAATTCCGTGGGAATTTCGAATCCTTCAATGAGCGACTCCAGCAGGAGAGCACAAGCCACTGCGGCAGATGGTCCATCTTTTCCGCCCCACTTGTCGCCAAAACCAAACTGCACGTCGGTGCTGGCGGGATATTGACCGTGGCGAATCTGAACGGCCCGAACAACTTCTTCGGAAGCGCGGCGCATGTCCTCGCCAACCGCCTGGTTGAATCCGAAGACGACATTCTCATCCGTGCGGCCTTTTACCGCGGTCACACTGAGCTTCATTGCCGAAGCGGCATTACCAGAGCCCTCCAGCGGGCGCACGAGGAGGGCATTGACGGAAGTGAGCGAGCGTTTGAATTCGGCTTCTTTGCTTCCCGGAAGTTCGAGGGACCAGAGGGAAACGGTGGAATTGGGTGATGGCGCGGCGGGTGGAACGGTGCCGCTCCCACCGGGACCAGTCGATGGGGAGGATTCTTTCGACAGCGTGACGGTCCAGGAGTATTGACGGGAATCGATGTTGTTCGTGGTCTTTATCGACGATTCCATAGAAAACAGTAGTCCCGGCTGCCCGGATATACTGAGCCTTTGCACACCATTTGCATCGGCATACTTTGCGGCTCTCTCAACGGCTGATGTGGCGAAGGCCGGCCCGCTCATGATCTCACGATCCTGACATACGGCCAGTAGCAGAGCCTCGTAGTTCGCCGAGAAGGTGGCAAAGTTATCAAAGGATTGGCTACGCAAATCGATGCGGTAGACTGTTCCCTCGACAATCGTGAGATTAATGCTGGCAACTGACTGCCCAAGAACTTCACATTCGCCTCCGCTGCCCTGTCGAGCTTCTTTCCCGGTTTTATCGCGCGAGGTGGTATAGGTCAGGGTAGGTCCTGCCGTGTTCGCTTCCGCTTCCGTCATTCCCAGTTTCCATGGTCCGAGTGAGTCCTGGGCTCGCCCCATCGCGCAGCCCAAAAGGAAAATCCCGATCAAAAAGCAGCCAAAAGAGGTTTTCATTATGGTGAAAGGAAATGGTTCGGCTCACAAACTGACCCCACGCTGCATGAGCTGGTCCTGGATCTCCTTGTCATCCCTCAGCTTTTGCCATTCGGCATCGGACCGTTCCCCGGCGGTGCGAAGTTCGGCGAGATAATTCCCGGCCACCGTGCTGGACTTCAGGTTGGCATTAAGGAGGCGTTGGTATTGGTCGATCAGGGCCATTTCGGCATCGATCACCCGTGTGAGCCGTGGATCCGATTTGGCTTTGAGGGCGGCGAGATTGTTTTTGGCCGCTTGCAGCGGATTGTCGCGACCCAACTGATAGTTGGCGATGTTGGCCCCGCCACGAATCTCCTGAATCGTTTTTTCAAAGGGAGCCATCGCTCCTTCGATGCGCACACAAGTCCCGCTGAGCGAGTAACGACCGGGGATCTTTCGCTGGGTGGCGGCCAGGAGAATTTTGGCGGTGTAACAATTGGGGAAGGCCACCAGGATGGCCTGAAGTCGCGTGCTGGTCGTGGGCGCATTGAGCGCGGTGGCTCCTCCGGTTGTGAGCTCGCTCTGAAGAGCCGCGAGATCAGCCAAGGCCGCTTGCTGAGCGCTGGTTGCACTGGCGGAATGAGCGAGCAGGATGGCGTCGTCGAGTTTTTTTAGAGTGAAGATCTGGGCGGTGAGGAAGCGTCGCAGATTTTCCTCCACCACCAAATCGTCGAGGTCCTCCTCATTGCCGGCCGGCACCGCAATGAGGGTGCATTTCAGATCCATGGCTCCCCGGATTTTATCCGCGACTCCACCGACGGATTGCACGGTCGAGTCCGCGTTCAGATCACCGGTAACGGCGAAATGGCCGGGAATTTCGAACCCTTCGATGAGCGATTCGAGCAACAGCGCACAGGCTACGGCGGCTGAAGGCCCGTCCTTACCACCCCACTTGTCACCGAAGCCAAACTTCACATCCATGCTCGCGGGATACTGGCCATGGCGAACTTGAACCGCACGGACCACTTCGCTGGAAGCTTTTTGCATATCCTCGCCAACGGCCTGGTTGAAACCGAAGGTGATGTTCTCCGGATTTGTTCCGCCAACGGCCGTGGCACTCAGTTTCATGGCCGAGGCGGCGTTTCCCGCACCCTCGAGCGGCCGGACCAGGAGGGCATTGACGGAGCTGAGGGAGCGTTTGAAAACGGCCTCTTTGCTGCCGGGGAGTTCGAGGGACCAAAGGCTGGAGGTGGGTTCGGCGGGAGTCGTGGGAGCGCTGGTCTGTATCAAGGGTGGTAAAATGGGAATCTCTTTTGAGGCCTCCAATTGCCAGCAATAGCCGTTATCGCTGCCGTCGGCATAGATCATCCTGCTTAGGGAGATGTTAAAACCGGGTGTTCCTGGAAGTGAAAAATTTGGCGTGGAGTTTAGATTGGTCTCACCTCGAAATCGAGCGAGGGCGGCATCTATATGCAGTTCCACCTCCTGCACCTGGTAGGCTGATCCGATACTCAGGAGCAATGCTCTGGCGGATGCTTGAAACTTACTAGGGTTGTCGAAAGTTTCTGAACTGAAGGAGATGCTGACGACTCTCTCATCAGTCAAGTTTAGTTGAAGGTTCCCCTCCTGTCCGTAGAGCTCGACTTTGCCCGTCAAGCGACCAAACGATGCGCCACGGTCGTTCAAACGGGGCCCCGCCCGCTCGGCTTCAGCAGCGCTCATCCCGATCCTCCACGGACCGATAGCTCGAATCTCTTCCTGCCCGTGTGCCAAGCCTACGACCACCCAAACTATAGCCAAGGGCAACATTCGATGGGTATATATCGCCTTCATGCGGCGATCCTAGCGATGGGGCAAGGAGCGATTCAAGATAAATTCGCCCCTCCTAAAAAATTGTCAGGGTTCGACAATTGAACCAAATCGGCATGAATTTTTTTTGACCATTCCCCGGAAACCTTCAGTCCCTCCAATCGAATATTTCGCCACGATATCCTCCGGGATCACCGGCGATCTTCCGCTCTTACTGATAGGGAATCGCGTTTTCATCCCTTCGGCATCCGCCCCACCGCAAGATCATGAGGAAAGGTTGGAAAACGGCTGACTTCTCCGCGTGGAATCTGGCGAATAAGGCCTTTATTCGACTCACATGGGGGATCCTTGGCTACCGGGAAAGTGTCGGATATACCGGTTCTGGGGTCCTCAGAGAATTAACCTGTCCCGAATGGCGCTGCATTAAGCAGGCGTGATTGGCGTCAACGACCGCCAAGCGCAATATCTTGTGGTTTTCGGAAGTTCTTGGGAAAACAAAAGTCGCTCGTGCTATCGAGGGTTGGCCTTAAGGCAGCGCCATTCTAACCTGTCCCTCTGAATTACGAGGCGGACTGTTTGGAGAATTAACCCGTCCCTAGGATAACTAAGATTTAATTTCGCACCGCCAATCCCGCCGCGCCGAGGCCCATGATTTGAAACTCGTGTCCGTCGCTCCCGGGATTGGACTGCGCCAGCACTTCAAAGCGCACCCGATGTTTGCCGGGCGGCAGGTTTTGCGCGATGCGGTTGGTTTGGCGGAAGCCTCCCCACGTTTGGTTGAACCAACCGTCGAGGATTTTTTCGTTCGCGCCGTCTACCGTAACCTTGGCGCGGCCCATCGAGCGCTTGATCACAAAATGCATCGTGAAGATCGAGCTGCCCGCGATTTCAAATTCGATAACGCTGCCCGGCACGTCACTTTTCCAGATTTTCCGCTGCGCGTCGTAGGTGAAGCCTGCGTTGCTCACCGGCTGCATGGCGGCGGCTTCCAAAAGCGCGGTGTGTTCGTAGAGGTCAGTGAAAAGCGGCGCCGGGACAAGGGTCACGGCGAGCAGTTTGTCGTCGGCGGGCAACGCGGCTAACGCGGCATCAAGTTGCACGGTCACGAAACGCGCGGCGGCGTCCATGCCCCGGTCGTTAGGATGCACTTCATCGGGGCTGATGTCGCTCCATTGCAGACGCTTGGCCTCGATTTCGGGCCACAGCGCGTCGCGGTAGCTGGCCATCGGCAATTTGTAGTGGGCGCCGACTTTGGCCATCCACTCCTGCGCGTTGCTGCCGCTTTGGTTCATCATGAAAAGCAGCATCACCGCCGCTTGGTTGGGCTGTTTGAGCAGTTGGCGCACGATGCCTTCAAGCGTTTCGGCGGAGTCCTGCACGTTTGGGTCGTTGACGGCATATTCAACGACCACGAAATCGGGGTTCGCACCCAGCAAATCGCGCGTGAGGCGCATCGCGCCATAGTTGGAACCGGTGGCGCCGATTCCCGCGTTGACGAATTTGATTTGCGCCGCCGGAAACGTGTCGCGCCACCACTGCGCGATCAGATTGCCGTAGCGATGTGCTTCGACGGAAGCTTTGGTGCCCTGCGTGATCGAGCCGCCAATCACGCCAATGGTCACGCCTTCTCCGCGCCGCGCTTTGGCTAAAACGCGTCCCAGGCGTGCTGTATCGCCAGGCGAAACCTGCGAGCGCGCTATGATCGTCGGGTCGCTGAGATCCTGCGCCTGCGTGCTATTCGTCGTAAAAATTCCCGCCGCCACGGTGAGTCCGAGGATCAGATTTTTCATCTTGTGCTATCGGCCGTGTTTTGGAGACGCCCGTTCTCCAAGACAAAACCTTCTATGGGAAAATGGGGACAGGTTCATCCCTATTTTGGCAAGCGGACTTTTCGGAGAATTAACCTGTCCCTAAGAACTTTTCAAACACGCCCGGCGTGGCAAGTTCCAAAGCGTGCTGATCAGGATCGCGGAAATAGAGGCTGATGGCACCCGAGGGCCAGCGCACGCGGCTTTCCACCGTGATGCCTTGCTCCCGCAGACGTTCCTCCCAATCTGTCACGGCATCTGCGGAGATACCGAAGCAGACGTGCAACGGACCGTTTCCATCGTGCGCAGGCACCATGCCGCACGGAAGCGTGGTGGACTGAAGACTGGCCCCTCGACGAAAGAGCAGCAGCACCTGCTGTGCGGTGATGCGCAGAACGCAGAAGCGGTCATCGCGGAGGAGCACGGGCAACTCAAAGAGCCCGGTGTAAAAGGCGACGGCGCGATCAAGGTTGTCCACATAAAGCGCGGACTCGGCGAGGTGGGTTATCTTGGGATTCATGTGTGTTCCGAATGCAGATACGCAGTGACGACGAGTTCAATCGTAAGATTGTAAGGCAGGTAATCGGGTGTGAAAGCCGTGCGGGCATGCCTGCCGCGTTCGCCAAGCACCGCGACAAAGAGATCGGACGCTGCATCAAGCACGAGCGGTGTGTTGGGACCGCCCGCTGCGCTGGCGACATGGCCTTCAACGCGCACAAGTCGCTCCAGTCGCTCGGAACTGCCCAGAGCATCGTGGATCTGCGCGAGCACGTTCAGCGCGGTGAGCAGGGCGGCGGCGCGCCCTTCCTCCACGGAGAGCTCAGCACCCACTCGACCGGTGTAACGACGCTGCCCATTCTGAATCGGCACCTGTGCGGAGATGTAAAGCCAGCGGCCGCAGATGACCCAGGGTTCATAGTTCCCGGCCGGGCGTGGTGGATCGGGCAAGGTCAGCCCGAGTTCGTGCAATCGTGAGTCGATATTCATGGCTCAAAACTCCCTCAGCAAGCGTCCACCACCAACCAGCGGGGCTGTGAATCCGTTCTCCCGCAAAGCATGCCAGAAGGTGACGGCATTGATGCCGAGGATGGGAATGCCGATGACAGGCTCAAGCTTTTCAGTGATGTCCAGAAGGCTCATGTTCGTGCCGCACTGCACGATGGCATCCAGATTGTTTTTGTCCGTGGCGAGGTATTCGAGAATGGCCCGTTCCTTGGCCCAATCGGGAATGTGAGCGATGTGCATGGCGTTGGCGCAGGAGAATCCGAACGTGCTGACAACCTCAAATCCCAGGTCTTCGAACAGGCGTTTGGCAGACTCGTTGCCCTTCTTGTCGAAGGGGGTGAGCAGTCCGATTCTTCGTGCACCGAACTTATTCAAGGCCGCCGGCGCAGCATCATGCCACGTCGCCCATTTCAGCGAGGAATGAGATTCCACCACCTTCATAGGCGCCCGGATCTGATCAATGCCAGAAAGGATGTGTTCGAGGCTCATACCCATGATCATGTATTCCGGTTGTCCAAGCTTGGCAGTGTCCACGGCGGATCGAAGCCCACCGAGGAACTGCTTCTGGTATTCCAGCAGATCCGCCTCGGTCTCCAGCTTCGGGCTCGGCGTGATGACATTCACCGTGTGCAATCCTACACCATGCAGGCCGTTGGGCCCTTGGTTGGCAAAAATGAGTCCCCACAACTCGTGCTCCATGCTGGTGTTTGTGGCCGGGATGACGAGGCCGAACTTCTTTCGAAAGCTCCTCACATCGGGATAGCTGCGGGATGAGTCGATTTCGCCAAAGTTCGCCGCCGCCACGCCATTGTGAATCGCTCCAGGCGCGGCCAGGAGGGGCATCGGAGGTTTGACCTGGGTAAATGCAGCTTGTCCCGCGAACAAGCCGGTGAAGATGAGGAGTGTGAGTGCTGTTTTCATGATGGATGGATTGTGGTGTGCATTCATCGCTGAGATATTGGAGCACTGGAAATACCATGTTCCTTGTCTCACGATACCTTTCAGGTATACTCACGTCTGTCATGGAACTCCGACATCTCCGCTATTTCATCGCCGTGGCCGAGGAGCAGAACGTCACGCGTGCTGCCGCTAGGCTGCATGTTTCGCAGCCACCGCTCACCCGACAGATTAAGGATCTGGAGGCCGAGCTGGGCGTGTCACTCTTTGAGCGTACTGCCAAAACCATCCGCCTCACCGAGGCCGGGCGCGTGTTTCTACGCGAGACCAAAGCCGCGCTGCAACGCGTGGATGCCGCCGTCACCGCCGCGCGTGCGACGGCCATCGGCCACAGCAGCGAGCTTCAGATCGGCCATGCGCCATCAGCCACCGCCGACTTTCTTCCCGCCGTGTTGCGTGCCTTTCACAAAAAGCTCCCCGGCGTGCGTGTGACACTGCACGACATGACTGCGACGGAGATGCTCGACGGGCTCCACAAAGGCCGTCTCGATGCAGGGTTTCTCGTGAAGCCTGAGCGCAAACTGCCGCGCGGTGTGCAGTTCCAGTCGCTGCGCACTTACCCCATTGTCGTGGCCGTGACTCCGAGTCATCCATGGAATAAACGCCGCGAGGTGAAGGCGGCGGAAGTCCTCAAGGAACCCATCGTCGCCTACTCACGACGCGACTACCCGAACTACCATCGACTGCTCGCTCGCATGCTTGGCCCGCGAATCAAAAAATTGCCGCTCGCCGAGGAATGCGACAGCGGTCCGAGTCTCATCGCAGCCGTGGAATCCGGCAAAGGCGTATGTGTCGTCCCCGCCTTCCTCGCCACCACTGCAGGCAAGCGGTTGAAGTATGTTCCACTCAGCCCACCTGCTGCGCCTGCCGTGGTGGGATTGGCCTTGATGGAAGGATCTCAAGCGTTGCCTTTGCAGTTGCTGAAGGATACCGCACAGGCCTTCGCTTCGAGCGCATCCGGCTCATGACTTTCGTCCCTTTGGCTGGGCCGAACGAGTACTTGGATTCGAGCACACATCGCGGAGACATTCGCGCAGCCAGCGGTGGGCTGGATCGGCATCCATACGCGGATGCCAGAGCAAAGAGACCGTGAACTCAGGCGTGGCGACAGGAAGAGGAAAGCTATACATTTCCTCGCGCAGAACGCCAGTGTGGCGCTCAGGAACCGTGGCGATGAAGTCGGACGCACGAGCTAGGGCGATCGCAGTCGAGAAGCCGCCAACGGTAGTGACAATCTGCCGTTCGAGTCCGAGCGGCTCCAAAGCTTCATCAATCGCCCCCATCTCCAGGCCCGGTCGTGAGACAGCGATGTGTCCGCAGGATACATAGTGCGCGGGAGTGATCCTGCCTTTGCTCAACGAATGTCCCAATCTCACGACGCCCACGAAGCGATCTCGGAACAACGCCTGCGCGCGCACCTCCGGTCCAATGGTCTTCGCTACCACACCTGTTTCCAGATCAATGATGCCATCGCGGAGAGGCGCACTGTCTTTGTCAGGCTTCAACACGAAACAAAGCCTGACCCCGGGAGCTTCCTGGTTGACGCGTGCGATCAGACCAGGGCCGAAGTTTTCCACGAAGCCCTCACTGGTCCTCAGTGTGAACGTGCGGACGAGCTGCTGGAGATTGAGCTTCTTTGACGGACGCAGAACGGCTTCTGCATCCTGCACGAGCTGGTGAACCTGCTCCCGCAGTTCGATGGCACGGGGTGTGGGAACGAGTCCTCGACCCGCCCTCACCAGCAGTGGATCAGCGGTCGCCTTGCGCAGCCTCGCCAGTGCCCGGCTCATTGCGGATGAACTGAGCCGCAGGCGCTGGCCTGCGCGTGCCACGCTGCCTTCCGCAAGCAGGACATCCAGGGTAAAGAGCAGATTGAGATCGGGCCTCGACATAGGAAATACGGTACCGGAAGGTGGCGTCAAACGCAATAATACAGTGCAAATGGTGCGTCTTCCGCCATGTCGGGCAGGGGCTTACGATGGACCCATGTTCAAATCCATCACCGCATCACGGGAAGACATTATCACCCAGCCCTCAATAAAAGGGGCACTCGCGAGCCTGTCTCTCGCCATGTTGCTGTCCTCTTTGGGCACCAGCAGCGCCAATGTCTCCCTGCCGACCTTGGCACAGGCGTTCAACGCTTCCTTTCAGGAGGTCCAATGGATCGTCCTGGCGTATCTGCTGGCCATCACGACGCTGATCGTCAGCGTCGGACGGTTCGGAGACATCACCGGGCGCAAACGTCTGCTGCTCACCGGACTGGCCCTGTTCACCATCGCTTCGTTCCTCTGCGGCATCGCGCCCGCACTTGGATGGCTGATTGCCGCGAGAGCGGTTCAGGGACTAGGGGCAGCTATCATGATGTCCCTCTCCATGGCGATGGTGAGGGAAGCCGTTCCACAGGAAAAGACCGGCAGCGCTATGGGCTTTCTAGGCAGCATGTCTGCCATGGGCACTGCTCTTGGTCCCCCGGTCGGCGGGGTGCTGATCGCTGGATTCGGCTGGAGTTACATCTTCCTCATCAATGTGCCGCTTGGCATCCTGACGTGGGTTCTTTCCCGCCACTACCTGACCGAGGATCGTCCCGAGCCGAAGACCACGCGCGCTGATCTCGATGTGATGGGCTCGCTTTGGCTGGCCCTCTTGCTGAGTGCCTACGCACTCGCCATGACGATGGGACGTGGCAGCTTCGGCATGATGAATATCAGCCTGTTGCTCGCAGCCAGTGTTGGGCTCGGCCTGTTTCTGCAAACCGAGAAGAAGACCGCTTCACCATTGATTCAATTAAAGCTGTTTCGTGATCCGGTGCTTAGTGCCAGCCTCGCCATGAGCGCCCTCGTCGCCACGGTGATCATGGCGACCCTAGTCGTCGGCCCGTTCTACCTCTTTCGCACGCTCGGGCTTGAGACCGCCCTCGTGGGAATCGTCATGACCTCCGGTCCGTTGGTCGCCGCACTTACTGCAATGCCCTCTGGTCGAGCGGTGGACCGTTTTGGCTCGCAGGGCATAACCATCGTCGGACTCACCGCCATGACGATCGGTTCCCTCACTCTGGCCATCGTGCCCACAGAATTCGGCATTGTCGCCTACATCATCCCAATTGCCTTCATCACCGCCGGTTATGCCCTGTTTCAAACCGCGAACACCACCACCGTCATGCAGTCGGTGCAGCCCGACCAGCGAGGCGTCATTTCCGGCATGCTCAATCTGTCTCGCAATCTCGGTCTTATCACTGGTTCATCCGTGATGGGCGCCGTGTTTGCGATTTCATCAGCAACGACCGACTTTCAATCCGCCACTGGCGAAGCCGTTGCCACTGGCATGCGAGCCACCTTCGTCGTCGCGGCGATACTGACCTTGATAGCTATCGCGATCGGAGGAAAGGTTCTCTCGCGTCGCTGAGGAGAGAGATGAGGACAGGTTGAAAAACTGCTGACTTCTCCGCGTGAAATTTGGGGAGTAAGGCCTTTATTCGATTCACGTGGGGTTTTTTGGATACCGGGAAAGGGTCGGATGACCAGGAATGGAGTCCTTGGAGAATCAATCTGTCCCTAGGGGCTTTATTCACCGCAGATGGGAAATTCAAGATTCAAGGATTGACCTCCGAATACGGAAATCGCCTCAATCGTGTAACGATCAGCCTAACACGAAATTTGCTCTTTCCCTTGATGTGTTCCGTGCTTTTAGTCGACACCATGGATTCTCGCCACCGAATCGCTGTTTCAATAATTGCTGCACTAGCTTATCTCAGTTCCGCCGCACACGCAGACCCTGCTGAGTTGCAGAGAGTGAACAATCTGTACGAGCGCGCTGTGGAAAAAGCGATTGCTCCGTTGAAGCTCACCTACGAGCAGGAGTTGCAGCGCCTTCTGGAAACCTATCTGAAAAACGATCGCCTCGAAGATGCCGTTGCCGTAAAGACCGCTCTGGAGAAGAGCAAAGGTTCAGCTGCTCAGCAGACCGAACTCCCGCCTGCAGAGAAACTGAAGACTCTGTTTGTGAACAAGACTTGGGTTACCTCTACGGGAATCACGAAATACACCTTCCTCGGAGGTGGTAAGGGAGATGTTCAGACCAAGATCGGTGTCGAACCGTTTACCTGGGAGATTGATGCGGACTCCACTGTCCAAGTGACAATCAAAGACCGGGTCTTGCAGTTCACCTTCAAGTCTGAAACTGAGGGATCTCACTCGAGCAAAGATGATCCCAGGGAGTTCCGCGAACTCCATGTGGAAAGCAACTAGGCCGGTTCACGAATCGGCCCTGGCCGGCATGAGCGGTTCCGAAACCCCTGCCGGGCTTTTAGCGAGCATCGCCAGCCGGGAGAATCGAGACGAGCATCCATGTAGTGTCCGTGTCAGGCAAGAATTTGTGACGCACTGGGGAAACGTCGTTTTGGATTGTCACGGAATGTTGCCTGACCCATCCGCTAGCATAGAAAGGGGGACAGGTTCATCATTTTTTAGGCAACCGGACTTTTTGGAGAGTTAACCTGGTCCTGGGAGTTTGACCACCGGGACTCGCTTTTCTATCCAGGTGTCGATTGCGGTGATTTCAAATTCAACGTTCCAGGACTGACACCCGACGCCGTATGGCAATGCCTCGCGAAGCAAGATGTGCGGTGGCCCGGCGGCGTGGACAGCGGCGAAGGCGGAGGAGGTAAGAAGGAGAATAAGAAGTGGTCTCATGGTGTCGTGGATTTCTTCCTCACGATGTTGCCGCTCAGGCTGGTCCCGGTTCCGTGGTCAATGATGGGTGAAGTGGTGAAGTTCCCGTGAATGAAGTTGGCCCTGGCATCAGCGGCGATTTCGAGTCGGCCATTCGCATGTGTGTTGCCCGTCCAGATCCACTCGCTGGCGTTCAGCGTGATGGTCCCGGCCATTCGCAGCAGGTTTCCTCGCACCACCACCGTGCTCGAAGCCATCGTGCCCACAGGCACGGAAAGGAGGTCGCCGTTGCAGAGGTTATCCGCGAAGAGAATCTCCTTCAGTGAGGTCTTCGCGGGATTCCGCTTGTCACTGAACTCGATGTCTCCGTCAAAGGTGTTCCCCGTGAAAACAATCCCAGCGTAGGAGCAGGACAGCGCCTCGACCTGTGTCTGGAGACGGACGGTGCAACGTGATACTTCATTCTGGTTACGGAAGATGTTCCCGGTGACAACGACATCCGAAATCGTCGAGTGCAACGGCAGTGGTTCGGTGCGGAAGATGAGGCAGGAGTTGGCGGGGTTCTTCTTCATGTCCGGCATTGGCTCGACGTGGTTGCCACTGACGCGGATGTGATGCGATCCCTCCGAGATGTTGATGCCGGTTCTGGTGAAATAAACCGTGTTGTCTTTGATCTGCACGTTGCGGCTGCCGAAGATAACCTGCGGACCATCCACGACATTGACGATGTGATTGTCCGCGATGAGGCCGCCGTTGCACTCGGCCAGTTCGACCGCCTTGTTCCCGCAGGTGTCGATGTAGTTGTTGTGGACCTGCCAGTTCTTGAACTGTGTGGCCATGCGGTCGGCGTCGAAGTAGCCGGCGCGGACCTTTTGCTGGTCTGCTGCCGCCGCTTTGGCTTCCGCGGCAGGGATGACATGCTTGGCCAGATACATCGCCGTCGCCGGTTTGGTGCAGCCTGCCGCCTGCTTCGCGTCATAAATCCAGCAGTGGCGAATGGTGATGTTGTCGCATGACAGCAACAGCGACTCCGGCTCGTCCAGCCGCGCGTTGAAGCCCATGATGGAACCGCCGCCGATGGCCTTGTCATTGCCCGTGTAGCGCAGGTGCTCGATCACCACATTGTGCGCTGGAGTCTTGCTGGTGCCGATGCGCACGGGGAAATAGCGCAGGTCATTCGGCGGCGTCTTCGGATCGAGATAGAGGTGTGTCGCATAGCCCTGACCTCGCAGCGTCACGTTGCTTTTGATCACGACCGTTTCATCTCCCGCTTTGCGCGAGAGTTTGAAGTCCCCCGCACCAAGCAACACCACACCGCCGCCCGCCGAGGCCACTGTGTCAATGGCCTCCTGGAGGACCGTGTCGGCGATCGAATCCGGCCCGGGTGCAGGCACCCGGAGTTCAAATCCACTCACTGGTCGAGCTGTGGACTCGCCGGGGGCCGCCGGACCAGCCGCAGGTGCTAAGCCGCAGGTAAAAGCGAGGAGGGCGGTGAGGATGGAGATCTTCATGGAGGAGCAATGGTGCAACATTAGCGCGAGACCAACTCGACGCGAATGTTCCGCAATGCTAACCCGCTAGAAATGGGGACAGGTTCATCATTTTTTAGGAAGCGGTCTTTTCGGAGAATTAATCCGTCCCTAAGAATTCGCTGATCCGGAGAGGGAGGAGTGTATCCTTCAATAGAAGATCCGCGGCGAACCGCGCGATCACTGCCTGGAGATCGAGGCCTTGGTGCTGGACCAGTTCGGGTTCAGCGTGGCATCCCAAACCCGGAGATTGCGGACCGAGGCACTTTCGCCGGCGACAGTGAACCCGAAGTTCGCCTTTTTGGTCCCGATCAGTTCATTGGATCCGGTGATCGCCTTGCCGTCGATGTGAGCGACCATCTCGTCACCCACGATTTCGAGCACGACCGTTTTCCACTCACCCTCCTTGATGGGCATGGCGGTTTTGCCAAACACCTCCGCCTTGTCCGGACCGGCATGGTCGTGATCGTCCTTTTGCGCGATGAAGCCCGTGGGATTGATGAGGACCCGGCAGACATGTTCCTTCGCGTCGTTGATGCTGAGAGTGCTCGTCCGGGAACCGTCGAGACGGATCTCGTACTGGATCACGACATTCTGAAACTCGAGGGGGAACCGGGCCACCGCACCGTGTTTGTCCGCCGCCACCTCGCTGCCTTTCATGGCACCATCGACGAACTCCCATTTTCCCGGCCTGAGGCGCCAGCCCGCCGTGGCGGGTTTGCCCTTCTCGATTTTCGCGACTTCCACCGGCGTGCCGAAATCCTCGCTGAGAAGGAGTTTGCCGCGCTCGGCAAGCAAGGTGGCGGGATCGGCGGCGGAGGAGGCCAAGGCAAGGAGCGTTAGAGCAGACAGGATGATCGTTGTTTTCATGGGTTGGAAGGCACGGGGGGAAGAGGATGACGAAACCATCAGCGGTAGATCTCTCCATGGATCACGTCCGTCGGCGTGTCGAGAATCTGGATCTGGTTGATTGTCTTGAAGCGGGCATGATCGGCGAAGGACCAGACGAGTTTTTTGTCCGGAGTGACCTCATAGACCTGGGCATTCTTGCCGATGTGACCGTGTCCGAGATAGTTGCAGAGCAGGGTGTTGCCGTTCGGGAGCCTCTGTATTCCAGCCATGAGCCGAAGGGGATTCCCCGGCAGGTCGTTCTCGCCGACGCTCCACACGACTTTGCCCGAGGGATCGATCTCGACCACCTGATGGGTGTCTCCGCAGGTCACGAGCCAGTTGCCATTCTTCAGGACGACCGCCTCATGGGGATCACCCGGCACTTTCTCTTCGCGCAAGAGTTTGCCGTCACCATCCAGTTCCACCACTTTGCCCTCGCCTTTGAAAACAACCACATAATGGCCGTTCGGCAGCTTGCGGGCACCCCGGAACTGGTTGTGGGTCTTGATCTCCGCTTTCGTCACGAGGGGGATCTCTTTGGCGATCTTCCCGGCACGGTCGACCTCCACGAGTCGGCTCGTGCCGCATTCGACGATGAGAACGTTTCCGTTCGGCAGCGGTTGTGCGGCCTGGCACTCGACCCCGGCCGTGGTGGTTTTGTATTCCCAGACCACCTTGTGATCCAGGGTCAACTCCCGGGCGCCATCGACATGAGCGAAGAGAATGTTTCCATTCGGCAGGAGCCAGCAGTCCTGTGGATGCCTGGCCTCGGCCCGCCATTCAATCTCTCCGTCCGCACTGACGAGGCAAACCTGGTCTCCGTTGTAATCACAACAGAGAAAACGGTGCCGGATCTCCCCGGCGAAAAGGGTGGAAGAAAGGGAGAGGAAAAGGGTGAGCCAAAGGATCGGACGAGACATGACTGAAGTGCTTTGTGTTGAAAAACTTCCGGGCTTCCCCGGGAAGGGATGGGAGAATCCTCCCGCGGATCGATAGGACTGAGAAGGACGACGATTACTGGATCCTGCCGCTGAAACCGGCCTTGTTGAGGGCTCCCGCAAGTTCCTTCGTACTGAAGTCTCCCTCCACGGTGAAGGAAGCGGCCCCTTTTTCAGCGGTGTGGCTGTTGGCGCCGGCGACGGTCTTGATCGCCTTCTCGACAGCCCTGACACACTTGCCGCAACAGAGATGCACGCCGCTGACCGTTGCCGATTTCACTCTGGCGTCGGTCACGGCGGGAGCGGTTGCTCCCTCGCCGTAGTACCCTGCCGCGACGAGCGCCTCGGCCGCCTTTCGGGCTTCGGCCTCCGTTTTGGCCGTGATCGTGACGGTGGTGTCATCCACCTCGGCGGTTGCTCCCGTTTTGGTGATCGCACCTTCGATACCCTTGGTGCAGCCACTGCAGCAGTTGTGCACGCCCGAGAGAGTGATCGTGGACTCGGCGTTTGCGAAGGAGGTGAGAGCCGTGAGAGCGGCACCGATCATGAGGATGTTGAATGTTTTCATCGAAATGGATAAACACGGACCAGGCAGTTTGGTTCCGTGAGGCGTAAGACGCTATCGCGTGATCTCCTGGTGGGATTGCTGCCAGGAATTCCTTTTTCAACCCCTCGGCTTCCCCCCCACCGAAGGCCCCGGGCCGGAGCGGGTTTTGGGGGTAGGGGAGTTCGGGGCCATCGAAGGCAGGAATCGTCCGAATCCGGTCGCAGAATCAACGGTATTCCCCGAGGAATCGGCCTTTGTTCCTTTAGAGAGGGGGCAGGTTCATCTGAGAAATGGGGACAGGTTCATCATTATATCGGCAAGCGGACTTTTCGGAGAATTAACCATTCCCTGGCCTTGGATTCGTCGTATCAGAAACGCCGCGGGTTAACTCACGGATGCCTCTCGATCGAATGAACCCATTTGCCACCCTCGTCCCGCCAGACCCGAAACAATCCGGGCTGGGTGGCAACGAGCAGTCGACTGTTGGGTTTCCATGAAGGAGTCGCCAATCATACCTGGCCCGCTCAGTCCAAGGTTATGAGCTGAAACGGATGAGTGTTTGTTCGACTCACCGGAAAAGGTGTGCTAGCCTTTGGCAAGCACGCGCGGCCATTGAACGGCAGTATCGCCACGGCCGCGCTTCACGGCGCGAGAGGATGATGGCTTCGGATTCACGGCAATGGTTGCTCGTCACGGATGTGGACGACACCCTTGCTGGTGACTGGTCGTCTCTCTGCCAATTCGCGAAGTCCTGTGCTTCGGTGCTGCTCGTGCTGAACTCGAGTCGGCCCCGGGGCAGCCTCGCGACAACGTTGGCAGAGTTTCCCGTTGAGCTTCGGGTCGACGGGGCGGTGTCCGCTCTTGGTACGGAAATCGAAATCGGAGGAAGGCCCTGCCGCGATTGGCAAAAGCAATTTGTGAATTGGGATCGGTCACTGGTGGACAGGATCCTGGCGAAAGAAGGCTGCGAGCCGCATCCGGACGAGATGCAAACCGCCTTCAAGGCGAGCTTTGCCGTGCCGGCATCGCGAAGGTCAGCGGTGGCGGAGAAAATTTTCCAAACGGTTCCAGGATCACGGGTTATCACGTCGGGAAAGAGCGATTTTGATGTAACTCCCGCGACGGCGAACAAGGGCGCGGCGGCGCTCCATGTAGCCTCGATTCTAGGAATCCCACGGGATCGGATGATCGTGGCGGGAGATTCGGGAAACGATCTTTCGATGTTTCAGGTCGCGGATCGCTCCATCGCCGTCGGGAATGCCCGTCGCGAGTTGATCGATGCCGCCGATCCTGCGCGTACCTATTTCGCCCGCGCTCCCCGGGCTGCGGGTCTGATCGAGGGCCTGCTCCACTGGGGAGCACTTGCTCCCGCCCATTCTTCTTATGGCTAACAAAAACCAACCCCACGGAAACCTGCTCCTCCTCTCGATCCACGGCTACGTCGCTGGGGAGCCCGAGTTGGGAAAGCCCGACACCGGAGGCCAGGTCGTCTTCGTCCTCGAACTCGCAAAACGTTTCGCGCGCCTCGGCTACAAGGTCGATCTGGTGACCCGGCGTTTTGGACGTCAGCCCGAGTTCGACAAAATCAACCCGAACCTTCGGGTCTGGCGCATTCCCTTCGGAGGAAAGGATTTCATCCGGAAAGAGGACATGCATGGCCATCTCCGTGATTTCGTGACGAACTTTCTCGCCGAAACTAATCGTCGCGGTCTCCGCTACGACGTCGTCAACAGCCACTACTGGGACGCGGGTTGGGCGGGGCAACGCATCGCCGAGGAGCTGCGCATTCCCCACATCCACACGCCGCATTCGCTGGGGTCGTGGAAGCGCAAGGACATGAAGGGAGCGGGACCGGATGGTGAAAAGATCTATCGCTTTACCGAACGTATCGAGAAGGAGTTCCTCATCTACCGCAACTGCGATCACATCATCGCCACGACGGAGCAGCAGGCCGATCTCATCCGGAAGGATTACGGGATCCCCCTCGATCATGTCACGATGATCACCCCGGGCATCGACGAGCAGCGTTTCACCCCGGCACAACCCGACAGGATCGCGGAGGTCCGCGAGCGGCTCGGCTTCGCTCCGACCGATGTCTATTGTGTCGGTCGGGCGGCGATGAACAAGGGCATCGACCTGCTCATCGCCTCCTTACCGGCCCTGCTCCGACTCGTGCCGAAGGCGCGACTCCAGCTTGCGGTGGGCGCGGGATCCGAACGCGATCGCGAACGGGTCGAGGAATGGAAGAAGCTGGGCGCGGCGCTGGGAATCTCAAGACGGCTTCGCTGGCGGGGCTATGTGAACGACGAGGAGATGGCCGATCATTATCGGGCCGCCGGTGTCTTCGCTCTCTGCTCGCGATACGAGCCCTTCGGGATGACGGCAATCGAGGCGATGGCCTGCGGCACGCCGACGGTGGTGACGGTCCATGGCGGGTTGCACGAGGCGATCGAGTTCGGACAGCACGCCCTCTACGCGGATCCGAAGCGGCCGGAGGAATACGCCGCGATGCTTGCGCTGCCGATGCGCTATCCGCAGCTCCGCGAACGGCTCTCGGTGGAGGGAGCCCGCTTCGCGAGACGCCAGTTCGGTTGGACGGGGATCGCGCGCCGCACTTTGGCGCTCTTTGATCGATTCAAGGGAGTCTACGCGGACCTGGCCGACCCGATCGAGTCAGCGGTATGAAATCCTGACAGAACTCTAAAAAGACCATGGCCAAGATCCACTTTCGCCCCGAAGAATACCGTTCCCTGAATCAGGAGGAACGCGAATTGCTTGCCGAAGGCTACCTCCGCGCCATCGAGGCGGTGCGGAAAAACGTCACCCCGAGCGGCTTCAGTGCCTGTTCGCTGACGGATAATGTCGTCTACGGGACCGACGCGAACTACCGGTCGGTGTGGGCGCGCGACGGTGCCATCACCGCGCTATGGACGCTCGATCTCGAGGACGAGGACATCCGTCGCGCCCAGGTCGCGACCTTCGAGACGCTCTTGTCCAAACAAAGCCCGACCGGGCAGATCCCCGCAAACGTCCGCATCGAAACGGGACAGCCCGACTATGCGGGCGTTGGAGGCATCGCTAGCATCGACAGTGTCATGTGGATCATCATCGGTCTGGTGCATCTCTGCGAAGCCCGCGACGACTGGAGTCTCGCCGCGCGCCATGCGGCCGGCCTCCAGCGGGCCATGGATTGGCTCGGGGCCCACGATTCGAACGGCTGCGGCCTGCTCGAGATCCCCGAAGCGAGCGATTGGGCCGACCTTTTCGGATTCAGCTACCACGTCCTCTACGACGAGGTCCTTTGGTATCGGACCATCGATTGCTTCGTGCGGCTCGCCGACAAGCTGGGAGACCACGAAAAGGCCGAGGGTTATCGGAAACATGCGGCGTTTGTCAGGAAGAAATTTCTCAAGACCTTCTGGCCGACGACCGTTCAGGAGAATGATGGCGAGTGTTCCAGCTTCACTGACACGCAGTATTCCCTGGGCGACGCGCGTTACCTCGTCGCTCAGGTCTCGCCATTCAGTTTCAGCTGGCGCTGTGATGTTTGCGGCAATCTCCTCGCCTATCTCACCGGTCTGCTCGACAAGGATCGTGCGCTGATGACCTTCCGCTTTCTCTGGGGTTGCGGGGTGAACGATCCGTGGCCGGTGAAGAATCTCTATCCGCCGGTGCAGGCGGGCGATCCGGAGTGGCGATCCTATTACACGGTCAATCTCCTGAACCTGCCAAACCACTATCACAATGGCGGGCTCTGGCCATTCATCGGTTCGATGTGGGTTCGTTTCATCTACCGCCTCGGCATGCCCGAACTCGCCCAGCGCGAACTTGTGAAGCTGGCGAAACTCTGCAAACTCGGGCAGGCGCAGCCGTGGGAATTCAACGAATGGCACCACGGGACGACCGGGCGCCCCATGGGCAAACACTATCAGGCCTGGAGCGCGGCCGGATTCATCCGTGCCTGTCACGACCTCGAGGCGGTGCCTTCGGAAATTTCGCACGCGATCTGATCGCGTATCCGGGATCCCGAATCGGACTCTCGAGCAGAGGGTGATCGACTCCTTGGAAGTTATCTCATATTTGTCTGAGGAGAATCAGAGCGCAACCAAGGTTGAAGAGTGCTGTGAAGTTTTCAGCATGATATTCCCATCGGACAACGAGAGGTCGGAAGTTGTGGGGACAGGCAAAATGCCGTTTGACCTTCCAACGTCGTTTGTATCGGCGGAGCGGTCTCCCATCCTGTGTCTGACGGATGCGATTGCTCCGGTTGGGTGCAATCATCTCGGTTCCGTATCCTTCCGAGAATGCCCGGTCAAGCGGATCACTGTAGCGGGCTTTATCCCCGAGGAGACGGTTGGGATACCCAGACACCCAGAGGCATTCGAGAGTGCCTTCGATCAGAGTCACTTCAGCCAGCGAAGCGCTTTCTGTCCTTCCGGCGATGGGAAGACCATTGCCGTCAACTATTGCCTGAAGCATTCCTCAAGATTGATCCCTTCCCGTTTTCGCAGACCCTGGGCGAGGGCAACGAGAAGATCCCCGGAGAACCCTTCCTCCCGCCATCTCTGAAATCGTCGATGAACTGTTTGGTAGCTACCCAAACACCGCCCCCGGCAACTCCCTCTCCACCTCCTCCACCCGGTACCCAAACCCCCGATCCGACAGGGTTGATCCATCGAGGATACCTTCTTGCCTCTTAAACAGCCCCGGGTGCACCCTCCGCTCCGGCGCACTCGCCTCCGGGTAAAACTGCATGCCGTTCGACTCCACCCCCATGATCGTCCCCGCATGCGCGGCGAGGAGGAAGTGCGGAATCTGCGCGAGCATGGGGTTGGTGAGATCCTGCACCATTAGGGTCATGCCGTGGGCCTTGGCCCAGCAGAGACTGAGCAAGGCGCCGGTCTGGGTCTTGCAGGTCTTGAGGGCCACCCCTGACCAGCCGAGTTCGCGGCCGAGGCGGACGAACTTCCAGTCGTGGGCGCTCTCGTCCATGAAGAGCGGCTTCCTCGCACTGACACTGCGCACGTCGATTCGGTTGGCTTCGAGGTCGTAGGGAAAGGGCTGCTCGACGTAGAGGATCTTCTGATAGGTCACAGGATCCTCGATCTTGAGCCGGTCGAGGATTTCATTCACGTAGCCCGGTTCGGTCACGGTGCAGTTGAAATCGGTCGTGAGCCAGGTGACTCCCATCTCACGCGAGATCCGGCCGATCTTGGCGAGCCGGTCATAGTCCCAGGCCGCGTCATTGCCGCGCAGCTTCACCTTGAGGCAGTCGAGCCCGTCCTCGCGGATCCAGTCGGTGAGCATGACAGGGTAGCCGTCCTTCGGTTCGCTGCCGGTGAGTTCGTCCTCGCTGAGCGGATCGAGTCCTCCGACGAGATGCCAGACGGGGAGACGGAGTTCGGGTTTGGCGATGAGAAAGTCGCCGGGATATTTGCCTTTGAAGGAGGCGATGCCCTCGAGCGGTTCGATAAAATCAGCAAGATCACGCGACATGAAGCCAGCGTGGTAGGTCGCGTAGGTGGGACACTCGTGAAGCTGCCCGTAGGCGTCGTGCACGGCGAGATCGAAGAGGGAGAAGCACACCAGAGCAGCGAGATGGGGCAGGGCCGCATCGGGAGAACGGTTCGCATTGAACTGATCCTGAAGGGGATGGAGCTGGTGCTCGATGAAGTCAAAGCCGAGTTCCATGGGGTGGCCGGCCTCGCGCCAGTCATTGAGTGTCTTTGCGATGAGGAGGGAGAAGTCCTTCATCGCCTCGAGGCGTTCCTCGTATCCTAGCGGGGAAGGCCAGACCCAGGCGACAGCGAGAGGAGTTTCACCCCAGCCCACCGCTGTTTTTCCATTGGCCCCTTCGACGACGATGCGGGCGCGGGCACAGGTGACGGAGTCCACGATCTGATGACCGAACTTGAGCGGCACCCTCATTTCCACGGGGAGAAAATGAAGGGCGACTTCGCGAATGGTGGCGTTTTTGTTCGATATGGACATAACTAAAGGGGGGGTTGTCAGGAAATTCCGGCCATGAGCGCCTCGATCTCATCCGGCTCGATGGGGATGGAGGCCATGAGGTCGATGTTTCCACTTTGCCGGACAAGAATATCATTCTCAAGGCGGATGCCGAAACCTTCTTCAGGCAGGTAGATGCCGGGCTCGACGGTGACGATCATGTTTTCAACAAAGACGGCTTCGGCGGGAGTGACGTCGTGGACATCAATACCGAGGCTGTGGGAGACGCCGTGCATCATGTACTTCCGATAGGCGCGTTTTTCCTCGGGTAGATCCTCCTGTGCGCGCTCGGCGGCGACGACCTCCGCGTCGAGGAGACCGAGGGCGATGAGTTCCTCCTCAAGGGCGCGGGCCATCTCGGGGTGGAACTCCTTTTTAAAGTGTTTGCCGGGGACAATGAGTTTCTCGATGCAAAGCCGGAGGATGCGCAGGACGGCCTCGTAGACGGCGCGCTGGCGGGGAGTGAACTTCCCGTTCACCGGAATCGTCCGGGTGAGGTCGGAATTGTAGTTCGCATACTCGGCCGCGACATCGAGGAGGATGAGGTCTCCGTCCTGACAGACCTGATCGTTGGTGATGTAATGAAGCACGTTCGCGTTGGCCCCGGAGGCGATGATGGGCTGATAGGCGAATCCACGGGAGCCATGCCGCACAAATTCGTGGAGCAGCTCGGCCTCGATCTCATATTCGCGGACGCCGGGCCTGACAAAACCAAGAATCCTGGCAAAACCCTTTCCGGTGATGTCGCAGGCGCGTTGCGTCAGGGCGATCTCCTCAGCCGACTTTTCAATTCGCAGCCGGTGCAGGAGCGGGGCGAGGCGCGCATACCGATGGTCTGGATACCGACCCTGACAAGACTGCCGAAAACGGTCGTCGAGAGTGAAGTTCACCGGAGAGCCGGAGCGGGCGTGTTCGTTGTGATTGAGAAAAATCGTGTCCTTGATCCGGGCCATGCGTCGGAAGACCGCGTCGAACTCGGTCGTCCACTGGACGTTACGGATCCCGGAGATTTTGGTGGCCTCCTCCAGGGTGACCTTGTGTCCCTCCCAGATGGCGATGAGGTCCGAGGTCTCCCTAACAAAGAGCACTTCGCGGAGACCGGGGTCGGGGTGGCCGGGGCAAAGGAGAAGGATGGTCTCCTCCTGATCGATTCCGGTGAGATAAAAGAGATCGGAATCCTGAATGAAGGGCATCGTGCCGTCGGCACTTCGCCAGGGCAGATCGGCCGAATGGAGAACGGCGAGGGAATTTTCCGGAAGGGACACGGCGAGCCGGGCGCGGTTTTTGATAAACATGTCCGAAGGAATTTCCTCGTATTTCATGGGCTAAATTTTCAGTGGAAAAAGGGTATTGTGCTATAGTCGAAGCCCCCCGTCGCGTCTGAAGGAGCAGGAGACCTTTTGACGCACTCAGGTTCAACCGTATATGGAAGATACCCAAAAACAAACGGTCGTTGTTGTCGACAACGATCCTGACTTTCTTGACTGGGCCGCCAGGCATCTGGAGGCCGAGATGGTACATATTTTGACGACCCGGTCTCCTGAAGAGGCGCTGAAACTCTTCAATGATCACAGTGCCGATCTGCTCATCGCCGAGTTCAATCTGCGTCCTTTCGACGGGGTCGAGCTGCTCAAGCGGATTCGCATGTCGAACCCGAATGCGATGGTGATTCTGAACGGCCTCGTCCACTCGACGAATGCGGTGATCGAATCGATGCGCCTCGGTGCCTTTGATGTGCTGCGTCGTGAGTCGGTCAATTTCGAATTGCGCGCCGTAGCGGAACGGGCGCTCCAGGCAGCCGATCAGATGAAGGCGGCGGCGGATCGCTCCGATTCGGAGCCTATTATTCCTCCGCAACCGACCGACGATCTCATCATCGGTCGTTCCCCGGCGATGCAGGATGTCTACAAGCTTATCGGCCGGGTTGCCCGCGCCGATGCCCCGGTCCTGATCACCGGCGAGAGCGGGGTAGGCAAGGAGGTCGTGTCCAACGCGATTCACAAATTCTCCCGACGCGCCAAGTCTGAGTATGTCGCGATCAACTGTGCCGCCATTCCCAGCAATCTGCTCGAGAGCGAACTTTTCGGTCACGAGAAGGGCGCCTTCACCGGAGCGGTGAACCAGCGGGTCGGGCGTTTCGAACAATGCAATGGTGGGACTCTTTTCCTTGACGAGATCGGCGACATGCCGCTCGAGGTGCAGAGCAAGCTGCTCCGTGTCCTCCAGAGCGGGGAGTTTTCACGGGTGGGCGGCAATCAGACTCTCCAGAGTGATGTCCGCATCCTCGCGGCGACCAACAAGCGGCTCGAGGAGGAAGTGGAGAACGGTCTCTTCCGTGAGGATCTCTTTTATCGCCTCAACGTCGTCCGTATTCACATTCCCCCGCTGCGCCGCCGCGTCGAGGATGTCCGGCTCCTCGCGGAATACTTTCTCCAGAAGCGCACCGAAATGGGGAAAAACCGCGCCATGCAATTTTCGAAGGAAGCCGTGGAAATGCTCGAAGGCTACCACTGGCCCGGAAACGTCCGTGAACTCGAAAACTTGGTCCAGCGCGCCTGCGTGCTCGCGTCGGGCAATGTGCTCCTACCCGGAGACCTGCCCTTTGATCAGAGCGGCGGAGGCGAGGACAATGAGGGATCTCTCCTCGAACGGTCGGCCAAACGTTTCCTCACCAGCGCGCAGGCCTCGGGAGTGTCGCCGGTGGAACTCGCCATGCAGTTTCTGGTCGAAACGGCTCTCCGGGAAACGGGGAGCGACGAGAAAGCGGCCGAACTGCTGCATCTCTCCAAAGCCGAGATGCTGAAGTACATGAAGGCGAGAACCAAAAAGCGCGAGGCCGCCGGGGCCTGACCGGGCTTTAGAGCTTCGAGTGGGCTCCGTCGCAAAACGGGGTGTTCGCGCTGTGTTTGCACTGACAGAGGAAGGCGGCGCCGTCCTTTTCCGCGGTGAACGGTTTCGGCGAAAAGCCGCTTCCCTTGTGTGATCCGTCACAATAAGGCTGGGAAGCGGAGAGGCCGCAGGTGCAGAAATAGTAGGTCTTTCCCGCTTCGAGGGTCACTTTGGCGGGAGTGGTGGCGGCAATTTTCGGTTCGGGCATGGGTTACTATGGCACCGTGTCAGCGCAGGGGAAGGAAAAAGGGCGGGAACGATCTCCCGTGATTTTCGCTCGCCCATTGATCGCGCTGCGGAAATGTGGTCTCCTCTTCGTGTGCGATTCTCCCCCATCGTTTATTTCCTCCTGAGCGCCCTGGTCCCGGTTTTATTTTTGGAACCGGTCCTGGCGCAGTTTCCCCTGCCTGCGGTTGCACCCGCTCCGCCGGAAGTGGTTCGTCCCGTCTTTGAACCCGGTCACACCTATCGGTTTGTTTCACGGGTCGAGCTGAGAACGCAGCTGGAATCCGGCGTCATGGGTGAGGCGATGATTGAGCAGCAGTCCCGCTTTGATGCCGGGGTCCGGGTCGACGGAAAAAAGGGCGTGGTCTTGAAGGGGCGAACGGAGCGACTCGAGGTGCAATTGCGGTCCGGCGGAAGAATCCTTTCCTACAACTCAATGAACCCCGGGGATCAGGAGACCCCGATGGGGAAACATTTTCGGGCTGCGCTCGCCCGTTCTGTGGACCTTACTTTGAGCGAAAAGTTGCGGGTGGTTTCCTCAACCGAGGGTGGCCGCGAGGCTCCGGAGCCGGCGCTGGAGGGAATTCCCCGTTTCGGTCCGGACGAATTGAAACAGTTGATCTCAACGCTCCCGCTGGGATTCACCACCGTGGCCGTGCAGCAGGGAGACGTCTGGGTGCTGGAAGGGCGTCGACCCGTGGCCGGAGCGGGAAACCTGAATTTCGAAGTGACCTACCGCCACCGTGGCCGGGCCAACGTTGAGGACTTCAATTGTGTCAACATCGAGGTGAGCGGTCAGCTGAGCGGGAACGTTCCGCTGCCCGCGTCCGAATCGGAAGAGAGTGTCCCTGCGGGGATGGAAATTCAGGGCGGCGGAATCGACGGACGGATTCTCTTTGATCCCCTCGACCGCATGGTTCGCTACAGCGAACAGAGCATCAACCTTCTCCTCGTGATCCCCGGTGGAGAAGGTGAGGCGCCGCGCCAGGTTCCCGTGCAGCAGATCGCCACCGTCCGTCTCCTCCACGTGGTGCCCACGCCTTAGAGCGCCGGAGGCTCGGGTCCGCCTTCCGGCTTCCGTTGCAGAGGTTTCGCGGCGACTTCCTTCCTCCAGTCCTTGAGCAGTTCGGAGAGCTCCTCGACGATTCCGCTTTCGAGCTGCTCGAGGTTGTTGTGTTCACTTTTGTCAGACTCGAGATTGTAGAGTTCGTAGGCTCCGTCCTCGAGATCCTGAATCAGTTTGTATTCCCCTCTCCGAACCGCGCTGGCGGGGAACCCTCCCTGATTGGAGTAGTGGGGATAATGAAAAAAGATCGGTCCGCGGTCGAACTTGGCGAAGGGATTCCTGAGGAGGCTGACAAAACTTTTCCCGTCGAGGGTCTGGTCGGGTTTCGCGGGAAGGCCCGCCATCTCCAGCATCGTCGGGTAGAAATCCGTGCTGATCGCCGGAACGGTGCATCGGGTCCCGGCTGCGGTCACCCCCGGCCAGCGGATCGCGAGAGGTTCGCGGATGCCGCCCTCGTAGATCCAGCCTTTGCCTCCACGCAGCGGAAGATTCGAGGTGGGACTTCCCTCGGCGGTCGATAAGCCTCCGTTGTCGGAAGTGAAAATGACCGCCGTTTTGTCGCGCAGGTTGAGGGCATCGAGTTGCTGGAGAACGCGGCCCACGGCACTGTCGAGACTCTCCACCATCGCGGCGTAGACCGGCTCGTTCTGCCTGATCCGGACCGCCCTCGGTTCCTGCGTTCCCGGCCAGACCTGGCGCTCCCGACCCGCGTCGAAATTGCCGGACTCGTCAGCGAGGCCGAGCTTCTCCGCCTTCTTTTCGTATTTTTCGATCAGTTCCTTTGGTGCCTGGAGGGGCACATGGACGCTGTAGAAGGAGAGGTAGAGCAGAAAGGGATCGGTCCCGCGGGCCGCTTCGGTGAGGAAATCGGAGGCCTCTTCGGCGAGGCGGGTGGTGAGGTATTCTCCTTCGGGGCCGGCGGGGAGATTCTCGATATTCTTGAAGGGAGAAAAGTAACTGCGGGGGAACCCGTTCTCTCCGCCACCGCGGTTGATATCAAAACCGTTGTCGGTGGGGCTTGCCCCGGCGCCGCCGAGATGCCATTTGCCTGCAAAGAAGGTGCGGTAGCCGTTTTCCTTGAGAGCTTCAGCCAGGGTCACCTCTTCGGGAGCAATCTGATTCTCAAAAGCCGCTGCCCCGAATTTGCCATTGCGTTGCCCGCTGGAAAAATTGGTGGTGTTGGTCCGGGCCGGGTATTTGCCTGTCAGGATACTGCCTCGGGTCGGGGAACAGACCGGCGAAGCGGCATAGAAGTCGGTGAAGACCATTCCGCTCGCGGCGAGGGAATCGAGATTCGGTGTCTCGTAAAAGGTGTCCGGATTGTTAAATCCCACATCCATATAACCGAGGTCGTCGGCCACGATAAAGATGAAGTTCAATTTTTCCTGCGCCTGGAGCGGGCTGCCGGGAGCCCCGAAGGAGAAACTGAGGAGGCAGGCGAGGGCGGCCGGGAGGAGTGACCGGTGTTTCATGAGACTTTTTTCTGGTTGGCGGGTTGCTCCGGGACGGTCTGATCGAGACGCGCCCGATTGGGAATCCATGGGCTGAGAAGAATCTCATGATCCCGCGCCAACTCCAAGAAAAACCTGAGGAGAATACCTCAATGCGCCGAATTCAATTCCGGATTGCCCGGAGGGCTTCTTGAAACTTACGCCGTTCCCCCTTACGCTTGTCACTATGCCACGAAAGATTCGTCTCACCCGCATGATAGGCAGAATGGGCGAGGTCGTCCACGATCTCAACAGTCTTCATTTTTCCGGCTTCCAATCCATGCAGGGATGGCAGCCTGACATCACTGCCTATCGTTATGATGATCGTTTCGAGGTGTGGGTGGACCTTGCCGGTGTCGAAAAGTCCGAGATCAGCGTCGAAGTATTTTCGGATCGCCTCCGCATCTCGGGTGAGCGCCACCCCCCTCTGCCAACCCGAGACACCTCAAGCCAGTGCCGGCAGGTCCTGACGATGGAGATTGAATGCGGGCGCTTCGGAAGAGAGATTGATCTCCCGGTCGAGGTGAACCGTAACCGCGTCACCGCGAAACAGGAAAACGGGCTGCTCTGGATCGTTCTGCCCTTCGCCAGGAAATAATTTACCCGGGGCGCGATCCTCCTCCCTCCTTTTTTACCCTCCTCTTATGGAAGACTTTGAACGACTGCTGAACGAATCGTCCGGCGAAATTATTGAAATCTCGACGAGCCGTCCCGATGCGGTGCTGCCGGCGTGGCGAACGGATCTCCCGAAGGTGATTCCCATCATGCCTCTGCGGGGAGTGGTGCTTTTTCCGGGAACGGTCGCGCCCCTCACGGTGGAGCGCCCCGCGAGCCGCCAGTTGCTCGAGGAACTTCTCCCGACCGGGAGACTCCTCGGCCTGGCAACCCAGAGAGACGCGGATCTCGATGTCCCCGGTTCCAAAGACCTCTATGAGATCGGCGTGCTCGGCAATGTCCTGCGCATGGTCCGGAAGAGCGATGAGCAGACTCTGGTCCTGATTCAGATCGTCGAACGGATCCGGTTGAAGAAGTTTGTCGCGTCTCAACCTTATTTGAAGGCGGAGTTCGAGATTCTCGAGAACAAGTTCCCGAGGAAGGGCGACGTCTGGGAGGCGACCCTGCGGAATCTTCGGGAATCCGCGAAAGCCTTCATCGACCTCAACCCCGGTATTCCCGAAGAGGCGAACCAGGCGCTGGCAGCGATCGATTCCCCCTCCATCCTGACCGATTTTCTCGCCACCAACCTGAGCCTCGATATCGTGCAGAAGCAGAGCCTGCTCGAGGAAGTGAATGTGAAAAAGCGTGCTGAAATCGTTCAGCAAACGCTGAACAATCAGCTCCACATCGCGGAGCTGCAGCAGAAGCTGAGGGCGGATGTGGAGGACGAGTTTTCCGACGCGCAGCGGAGGGCCTACCTTCGAGAGCAACTCCGGGCCATCCAGCGGGAGCTCGGGGAGGGCGAAGGTGGTGAGGAACAGGCGGACGACCTGAGGGAGCGACTGGACGCCGCCGGTCTTCCGGAAGGGGTCATGAAACAGGCGACGCGGGAGTTGAAGCGTCTCGAAATGATCCCGCCCGCGAGTCCGGAGCACTCGGTCATCGTGAGCTATCTGGAAACCATCGCTGAACTCCCGTGGTCGAAGTTGAGTGAGGATCACAACGACCTCAAGCTTGCCCGCGAAATCCTTGATCGCGATCACTTCGGACTGGAAAAGGTCAAGCGCCGGCTCATCGAATACCTCGCGGTGCGAAAACTGAATCCGCACGGTCGCGGACCCATTCTCTGTTTCCTCGGCCCTCCCGGAGTTGGGAAAACGAGTTTGGGAAAATCGATTGCCGATGCTCTCGGACGGGAGTTCGCCCGGATCAGTGTGGGCGGGCTTCGCGACGAGTCCGAGATACGCGGCCATCGACGGACCTATATCGGCTCGATGCCGGGCCGGCTCATTCAGGAGATACGGCGAGTCGGCACGAGGAATCCGGTAATCATGCTCGATGAGGTCGACAAAATCGGAGCTGATTTTCGGGGAGATCCGGCGAGCGCCCTGCTTGAAGTGCTCGATCCCCGGCAGAACGACACCTTTGTGGATCGCTATCTGGATGTTCCCTTCGATCTCAGTCAGGTCATTTTTATTGCCACGGCGAATACGATTCATCCCGTCCCGGCCCCCCTCAGGGACAGGATGGAGGTGATCGATATCCCCGGTTACACGACGGAGGAAAAGCTCCAGATTGGTCGGCGCTATCTTGTGAAGCGCCAGCTTGAGGAGAATGGAATCCGGGCGAGCCAGGCGAAGTGGAGCGTCGCGGCCTTGAGCAAGATCATCGAGGACTACACCCGGGAGGCCGGGGTGCGTAATCTCGAGCGCGAGATCGGCAGTATTTGCCGCGCCGTCGCCGCGAAGGTGGCCGCCAACTCCAGGGTCGTCGTGCAGGTGACGCCTCAATTTGTGGAGGAGATTCTCGGCCCGCCGAGATATGCGCGCGAATCCAAGATGTTTTCAAGCCGACCCGGGGTGGTCAACGGACTGGCCTACACCCCCGTCGGAGGCGAGGTGCTTAATATTGAGGCCATTCGCTACCCGGGCAAGGGAGGCATCAAGCTGACCGGGCAGATTGGAGATGTCATGAAGGAGTCGATGGAGGCGGCCTGGAGCCTGGTCCGGGAGCGCGCGACGAAGATCGGAATCGAACCCGGTGACTTCGAGAAATATGACGTCCATGTGCACGTTCCCGCCGGGGCGGTTCCCAAGGACGGTCCGTCCGCCGGGTGCGCGATGTTTATTGCCCTCGCCTCGCTCTTCTCGAATCGACGGGTGAATAAAGACGTCGCCATGACCGGTGAGATTAATCTCCGGGGGTCGGTTCTTCCCATCGGAGGCCTCAAGGAGAAGGCCCTCGGAGCGGTGCAGGCGGGAATCAAAACCATCCTCGTCCCCTCTCTTAATATGAAAGACGTTCCGGAGATTCCGGAGTCGGCGAGGAAGCGGCTGAAGATTCTCCCCATGGAGACGGTGGAGGATGTGCTGAAGGCGGCCCTGCTGAAGGGGTGAGCCTTTTCAGCAGCGAAGAGGAGAGGATTGCCCGAATTCCCCTTTCCAATCGAGGCTGTTTTTTGTAGTCGTCATCGCCTTCCGGTTCTTTCATTCTCCTGCCATGACCCGCTTCACGATCACCCTGCTCGTCTTCGCCGCCGTGGCGGTGATCGTTCTCATTGTGATCTACAACGGGCTCGTCTATAAGCGCAACCGGGTCCGCAATGCCTTCAGCAGCATCGACGTGAATCTCCGGAAGCGATTCGACCTGATCCCCTCTCTCGTCGAAACCGTGCGGGGCTTTGCAAAACACGAGGAGGAAACCTTTACCCGCCTCATTGAGGCGCGGCGTCAGATTGACAGTGGAGAGCTGAATGAATCGCAGCGGTTCCGTGTGGAGGAACAGATCGGTCCCCGCATGCACCGTCTCCTCGCGGTCGCGGAGGACTATCCCGAGTTGAAGTCGAGCAGTCACTTTCTCAACCTGCAGCGCAATCTGACGGAGATAGAGGAGCAGATCTCCGCCGCCCGCCGCGCCTACAACGCCGCTGTCTTTGAGATCAATAACGCGGTGGAAAGCTTTCCCTCGAACCTCATTGCCAATGCGTTCGGTTTTATGAGGCACGATTTTTTTGAGGCCTCGGATGCGGTGAAGGATCCCGCCCGGGTGCGCTTTGAGTCCTGACTTACCCGTGACTACGTTGCATGAAGGATCTCGACTCGATCCCTGATGAGCTGGAATCGGAGCTCCGGGCGCTGGAACCCGACCGGCTCCGCTACCTTCGAGCTTCATGGTTTTACCTCGGGGTGCTGGTCGGCCCGCTGGCCGGGGGGATCCTGGGAGCGGTTCTCGTGGATGAGGATATTAAGATTTATTTCCTGATTGGTTCCGCGGTCTGGTTTGCGATCGGACTGATTTTATATTCAATCAAGGCGGGTTCCCTCGCCGATGACTATCGGCGGTCCTATAAGATAGCGGTGATCCCGCGCCTCCTCGCGCTGGTCGACTCCAGTCTGCGTTTCGATCCCGCCTCGGGAATTTCGTCGGGAACCTTTGTTGCGAGTGAGCTCTACTCCAATCCGCCGGACCGCTACACAACCGAGGACCTCATTGAGGGAACTCATGGGAAAACCAGTCTGCGTCTTGCCGAAGTTCACGCCGAAGACAGGCAGACCACGACGGACAGCAAGGGCCGTACCCAGACCCGTTACGTTACCATCTTCAAGGGGCTGCTCCTGATCGCCGATTTCAACAAACACTTTCAGGGGCGCACGTTTGTTTTCCCCGATTTTGCCGAGAATCTCTTCGGGAATTTTGGCCGGGCTTTTCAAAAACTCGGGGGGCGCTCCGATACGGGGCTGATCCGGCTGGAGGACCCGGAATTTGAGAATGCCTTTGCGGTTTATTCCACCGATGAAATTGAAGCCCGGTATTTGCTGAGCACCGCCATGATGCAGCGCCTCTTGAAGCTGCGTGAGCGTTTCGGCACCGAGGTTCGAATTGCATTCAAGGAATCCTCCATCGCCCTGGCAGTTCCACACCGCAGCGGGTTCCTTGAACCCGGGCTCAGGACTCCGGCCTCCGACGACTCGCAAGTCAGAGGCATCTACGAGGAACTCCGGCTTTTCCTTGAGATCATTGATGAGCTTGATCTCAACACACGAATCTGGACCAAGGATTGATTTGGTTTCCTCATGAACCCCACTCTGCTGCACCTGCTGAAGGCACTCTACTTCGTCAAGATCGCCCTGCTACCGGGCCTGGCGGTGGTTGGCTATTTCATAGTAACGAGCGGATGGAGATGGCTCGATGCATCCCAGGGTGTTCAGAATGCCGCGCTCGGGCTTCCGTTGGTGAATCCGCTTTGGGCCGTTTTTTCAGCCGTCGTTATGCTGTTTGTTAGCGTCTTTTGTTTCGTTGTTCTGAATGTGGCACGAGCACCGTCATCGCCGATTTTTCTTCTTCTCAGCGTGCTGCAACTGCCGCTCATCCTGATACTCTTTCATCTTCTCCCCGGAGCGGAGGTCAGTTTCTGGCGCACCAGCATCAGTGCCCTGCTGGTCGAGATGAATGCCCTGCTGCTTGCTGTTGTTGCGATGAAGTTGCTTGTTCCCGATCAAGCGCTGTCGGGCTCGGAGGGTGGCGTCGACTCTTCGGAAGTGATTCTTGTCTGTTATCTGATCGCCGCTCTCCTGCTGCTGAACTTCACTACCTATGGCATGCTATTCTGGAGGGACACTCTGGCGCTGACTGCCCCTAAACAGGGGGTGATATTTGCTGTCATCGCTGTGGCCGCCTCGTTCTACTTTCATGCGTTCCGGCATCCCGACGGCAACGCCGGTGAAGCCACCCGGGTAATCGGGGCAGAGATGATCTCAGGCATCGTTCTCATTCCGACCTGGGGTGTCTTAATTTTTGTTTATCCGCTATGTCCGGTGGTCGGGATTTTCGTTGCGGCATTTGAAGCAGCAAGGAAGTAGAGCTGACGGTCGAGACGGTGGAGTCGAATCCTGCCCCCGGGAAAACACGGTGGCGGCGTCCCATCCTGTCGCGTTGACGCGTTCGCTCGCTGAGTTACAGTCAGCGCGTCATGCTAGATATACGAATACTCCGAGAAGATTCCGAAGGAATTAAAGCCCGCCTCAAAACCCGGGGCGGTGAAGCCTGGCGGCTGATCGATGAGATCCTCTCCTGCGACGAAAAGCGCAGGGCCGGGGAGACGGAGAAACAGCAGCTCCAGAGCGACCGCAACCGGATCTCAAAAGAAATCGGAGCCCTTCGGAAAGAGGGTAAAGACGCGTCGGAAATCGAAACGCAGGTTCGCGGGATCGGCGAGCGTATCAAGGCCATTGGCGAGGAAGCCGATGCGGCCGAGGCGAGGCAGACCGAACTGCTCCTCCAGGTTCCCAATCTGCCTCATGCTGACTGTCCGGTGGGAAGCGACGAAAGCGCGAACCCCATTGTCCGGGAGTGGGGTGCGAAACCGACTTTTTCATTTGAGCCGCAGGACCACGTCGCCATCGGGACCCGTCTCGGTCTCTTTGATTTCGAACTGGCCTCGAAGGTAAGCACCGGCGGCTTTGTCACGTTCACGGGACCGGGGGCGCGGCTCGAGCGGGCCCTGATCCAGTTTCTTCTCGATCTCCATACGGAGGTCCACGGCTACGGTGAGGTGTCGCCCCCCTATATTATCAATCGCGATTCCATGTTCGGAACGGGTCAGCTTCCTAAGTTCGAGGACGACATGTATGGCCTCGAGGATGGCGCCTTTTTCCTCGCGCCCACGGCTGAGGTCCCCGTCACGAACCTTTATCGTGAACAGCTTCTCAAGGAATCCGAGTTGCCGATCAAGGTTACGGCCTATACCCCCTGCTTCCGGCGCGAGGCGGGATCGGCGGGCCGCGAGAGCCGCGGGCTCATCCGGATGCATCAGTTCGACAAGGTCGAGCTGGTCAATATTGTGCACCCGGATCAATCCTTTGCGCAGCTCGAGGAACTGACCGCCGAGGCCGAGGCGGTTCTCCAGCGTCTTGGATTGCATTACCGGGTCATCGAATTGTGCACCGGCGATGTCGGGTTCAGCTCAGCGAAGACCTATGACATCGAGGTCTGGGCTCCCGGACACGGAGGCTATCTGGAAGTGTCGAGTTGCTCGAACTTCGTCGACTACCAGGCGCGGAGAATGCGCCTGCGTTTCAAGGATGCCGAAGGGAACAACCGTTTCTGCCACACTTTGAACGGTTCCGGGACGGCGCTACCCCGTCTTTATGTGGCTCTTCTTGAGACCTATCAGCAGCCTGACGGTTCGGTCGCCATTCCGGAAGCTCTCCTTCCCTACTTCAAACGCGATCGAATCGGCTGATTCTTTCCCCTCCGGAAATGAAAAGCCCGGAACCGCGTGGGCGGAACCGGGCTTGATCAATCGGGAATAGATCCCTGAGAATTATTCGGCGGAGACGGCAATGGCGTCGTCACCACGCTCACCGGTGCGGATACGGACGGCGTCTTCGATCGAGGAGATAAAGACTTTTCCGTCACCGATCTTGTTGGTGGAAGCGGCCTTCACGATCGTATCGACGACGGAAGCGGCGTCGCCGTCTTCCACCACGATTTCGATTTTGACCTTGGGAAGGAAGTCAACGGTGTACTCGGATCCGCGGTAGATTTCGGTGTGACCTTTCTGGCGTCCGAATCCTTTGACCTCGCTCACAGTCATCCCGTGAACACCGGCTTCGGTGAGGGCTTCTTTCACTTCTTCGAGTTTGAAGGGCTTAATAATGGCTTCGATTTTCTTCATGGTTTTTTCGTCGTTTTGTTTGGTGAAACTTGGATCTTAGTTAATAGCATCTTGTATGCCAAAAACGATAAATCGCTCAAAAGCAGGGTTTGAGGGGCATTTTCGATCTCTCGTGATGGGAATTTTTCATCAAGATGGTAAGTTTCTTACCAGTGTCTGTTTAATCTCTTATCAGTCGTCATGTCCGTTTCTTCCTGTGTTCTGATTGTCGATTCCGACTCCGAAGTTTCCCGGATTACGACCGAGGCCTTCCGCGATGCCGATACGCGGTTCATCACGGTTCCTGATTCCGAGGCGGCTGCGTTTGAGATGATGCACCGGAATTTTGATGTGGTGGTGTGCGATCTTTCCGGGGCCGGCTTTAATGGATTTGAGTTCCTCAAGAGTGTTCGCCTTTCCTCGCCGCAGATTCCCATCATTGGAATTGCTCCTCCCTCAGGCAGTCGCTCGGCGATTGAGGCAGTCAAGGCAGGCGCCTTTGATTTTCTCTCCAAACCCCTCGATGCGGGAGAAATTCGCCGTGCCGTCGGTGAAGCGATCCAGTGTTCGCGGAAGGCAAGTGAACCGGTTTCGATCGACCCGAAAAATGAGTTCGAAGACGAATCCGACACCCTCGTCGGGAACAGCCGGGCGATGCTCGATGTCTACAAGGCACTGGGCAGACTTTCGCCCACTCCGGTCACGGTGCTGATCCGGGGGGAGACCGGAACCGGCAAGGAGCTGGTGGCCCGTGCGCTCTTTCAACATGGCCACCGGGCCCACCGTCCCTTTATCATTGTGAACTGCGCCGCTATTCCGGAGAACCTCCTCGAGTCTGAACTTTTCGGACACGAGAAAGGCTCATTCACCGGAGCGACCTCCACCCGGATCGGGAAATTTGAGCAGGCCAACAATGCCACTCTCTTTCTTGATGAGATCGGAGACCTCGATCTCTCCCTGCAGTCCAAGCTCCTCCGGGTGCTACAGGAAAAACGCTTTCAGCGGGTCGGTGGTTCGAGTGACATCGACGTCGATGTCAGAATCATTGCGGCGACCCATCGGCCACTCGAGCGGATGATTGCGGAGGGTGAATTCAGGGAGGATCTTTTCTATCGACTTAACGTGGCGACGATCAAACTCCCTCCCCTGCGGGACCGCACCGGGGATGTCCCCTTGCTGGTGGGATTTTTCCTCAAGCGCTTCAGTCGTGAGCTTGGTTTGCCACCGGTGACGATGTCACGGTCGGCGTTGTCGCGTCTCGAATCGGCACGGTTTCCCGGGAATGTTCGCCAGTTGCAGAACCTCGTGCGGAAAGCCCTGCTCAAATGCCGCGGTTTTTCCATTGAGCGGGCTCTCGTCGAGGAATTGCTGGAGGAGACCGAGGTCGCGGAGGGTAAAGGCAGCGACGAGAGGTCCCTGAGGGGCTGGTGCCACGATTTGATTTCGGCTGCGGCGCAGGGTGGCGAAGGGGAGGCCCATCGCAAGGCCATCGAAACCGTGGAATCACTTCTGCTCGAGGAGGCGCTTCGCCAGAGTGAAGGCAACATCACCCGCGCCGCGGAATGGCTCGGGCTGTCCCGTCTTACTCTCAGAGAGAAGGTGAAAAAACTGGGAATCTGAATCCGCCGGAGTCGAATCAGGCTGCGGTCCGAATGGCCAGCCAGGCGGTCATGGTGCCTTCCGAACAGCGCAGACCCAGCCTCATCCCCATGTCTCCGGCGAGCACGGCGGCGGCGGTGAGGCCTATGCCGAAATGGTCGCTTCCTTTCGAGGTTTCAAAGGGGATGAAACATTTTTTCAGTCCGTCAGTGGAGAGTTCCACGCTGGTATTGCGGATGAAGATATCCACGTTGGTTCCGGGGCTCGCTTCGCCGGGGGGAAAGATATCGATGGCAATGGATCCCTGGGGAAAGCCCGCCGCTGATTCCGCTGCATTTCGAATCAGGTGAAAAATTAACTCACCGAGCCTGGTGGAGTCGGCTGAAACAGGGGGCAGATTCTCGCGGGGGTTGAGGGTAAATCCGACGGAGGACGCTCCGCAGATTTCCCCTATTTTGTTCTTCCAATAGGGCAGGACATCTTCAAGTCGTACAGTGCCTTGATCACACCGGGCGCAGCCGGATGCACCGAGGAGTTCGCGATTCAGTTCCGAGGCTGTTTTCGCCGAGGCCTGCATTTGCTCGGCGCTTTCCTTAACCTCTTCGTTGATGGTCTCATCATAGAGGATCAGGCTGGAGAAACCCTGGATCACTCCCATGAGATTGTTGTGTTTGTGCACCAGGCCCTTCAGGAACAATTCGTAGAACTGTCGTGTCGAGTTCTGACCCAGTCGGTAGTCATCTGCGAATACAAAGTCAGCCATGTCTGCGAGGGGATGCGGTAACGGATGGGATGATACTTCGATCCGTTATTTAACACAAATTAATAAATGAAGGGGCCGGAGGCTTCCTTGATTAAGGCTGGAATGACAAAACCGGTGGCGGCGCGGATTCTTCGACGAGGTTCTCCGGGGCCCAGTTTCCGGCCCCGGGATTCGGAGAGTAGTTCTGTTTTGGGGCCGTCCGTGATGTCCTCCTGCCCGATGGTCCCGGGTATCCTAACAGAACCAGAATCAGGCCTCCCGGTTCCAGCGGATTTCCTCGGCGCTGACGATAACGATCTGTCGGCCATCGTCGGTTTTCAGAAGCAACTCCCCTCCCGGGCCAAGTCCTGCGCCGGTCCCCTTATATGAATGGAGACCACTTCGAATCTCGAGTTCTTTGCCGATCAGAAAGTCCCTCGAGGTCATCCACTTTAGGGTGGGATCGAAGTCGATGATCGAGGAGGGAAACTGTTTCAGGAATCCATCCAGAATCAATCCGAGGAGAAACCATCGGCTCGATTCGCACTCGAGAATTTCATAGATCGAGGTGGCGGTTTCCCGGAGTTCGGGAGGAAGCTCCGCGCGGCGGAGATTCACGTTGATCCCGATTCCCACGACGGCAACCGGTTGAGAAGTCATCGCGATTTCCACGAGGATACCCGCGAGTTTCTTCCCGTGAAAGAGGAGATCATTGGGCCACTTTGCCTGGAGGGAATGACCGGGTCCGAGGATTCCCTCGATCGCAGATCCGACGAGGGAGGCGGTAAGGTGAGGGAGACGCGACCAGTTTTCGCGCTCCATCGTAAGGGGGAGGGCGATTGAAAAAAGAAGGTTACGACCGGGTGTTGCCTCCCATCGGTCTCCGCGTCGTCCGCGGCCGCTGGTTTGAAAATCAGTTGATCTCAGGTCAAAAGATCCTGCTTTTCCGGCACGGGCCAGGGCCAGCAAATCGTCGTTGGTCGAGCCTGTTGTGGTGGAGTGATGGAACTGTTGTGGAGCGAATCGAGCGAGCTCGCTTTCAGTCCATCCCTTTACAATTTCTCCGTAGATTTTTTCACTCATCGTCCGCCGAGAGATCCAGACCGAGGTCGATGGATCGAACTGAATGGGTGAGAGCTCCCACGGAAATGAAGTCGACACCGGTTTCGGCAATGCTGCGAATCGTGGTTAGATTTACTCCGCCGCTCGCCTCGAGAAGGATCTTTGTATTCTCCTCGTTTCGCATCGAAACGGCCCGTGCAAGTTCCGTGGTCGACATGTTATCGAGGAGGATCACATCGATTCCGTCTATGGTAAGAAACTGTGCGACCTGATCGATCCGGTCGGCTTCGACTTCAATTTTCAGGTTCGGTTTCGCGGATTTAAGCTCTTCGACTTTTGCCTTGAGATCGATCGGGCTGGGGTTGGCGACGAGGTGATTATCTTTCACCATGATGGCATCATAGAGGCCCATGCGGTGGTTGGTTCCCCCCCCGTGAACGACGGCGGCCTTTTCGAGTTCTCTCCAACCGGGGGTCGTCTTCCGGGTATCGAGAAGTTTAGCCCCGGTGTGTGAAATCTCTTTCCGATAGGTGCGGGTGACCGTGGCGATGCCGGAGAGTCGCTGCATGAAATTGAGGACGGTTCGTTCCGCGGTGAGGACGAGACGGGTGGGTCCTCGCAGGACTGCCACGACCTGTCCCTTCTCTGCTTCCTCTCCGTCGGCAATGACTGAGCTGAAGTGCAGATCCGGGCTGACGGCGGCGCAGACCTGTCGAGCGACTTCGGTTCCGGAGACGATAGCCGACTCCCGGCTGACGATACGTCCGAGGGAACGATGTGATTCGTCGACGAAGTTCAGGCTGGTGAGATCCCCGATTCCTCCCAGGTCTTCCTCGAGGGCGAGAGTAATCAGAGTGAGGGAGATTTGGTTCATGGTTTCGATGACTTCGGGAGGGCTTCGTTCAATTCGCGGAAGTAGCGACGGTCCATCGCTGGATCGAGTCCGCGATAGAAATCGATAAGGACATGAACCTTCTGATCAATGCGGGGATGAAGGAGACAAAGCTGCCAGAGTTCCGGATTGGTAAAGAGGTGCGCGGCGGTTTCGTTCAAGTCCTGTTCGATGGAGACCTGATTGTACGGGGTGAGAAATCCCTCTTTCATGAGGCCCGGGTTTAGGGCGAGGAGACTGCTGCCCGACCCTCCGGTTTTTTTCTGTTCGGCCTCAAGCACCCGGGTGGCTTCCGAGCGATCCCCATTCTGTTCTTCGACGATCCCGGCGGCGCGATAAGTGAAGTCTGGTTTGTTTGCCGAACTCCACCGCTGTGCCTCGAAGAGATCTTCGTTCTGCTTGAGAAGGAGAGAGGAGAGTTCGTGGTGGAAACGTTGCTCAAATCCGATGGCGTCAAAAGTCTCACGGTAGACGAGAACGATGCGCCGGGAGTTCGCCATGTAGGTGCCTCCGTAGCCGACATCGTAGAAGCGAAGTGAACCTACCACCGCGACTCCCTTGAGTGATCGTTCAAGGAGCTTTCCGGGATACTTCTTGATCGCCCTTTCGAGAATCTTATTTGCCTCTGCTTTCAGCTCCGGAGCGAGAGCTTCGATGGAAGCGTCGATCGGATCTTCAATCCAGCTCTTCGGTAGAAAGCTCCGGTCTCCAGGAAAGATGATGAAGTCCTCCCCTGAGAGAGGAGGAGTAAAAAAGACCGCTCCAAGGAGGAGCAGATGAGGGAGGCGAAGCTTCATCATTCAGCGGCTCCCTCTTTCGAGCCAGACAGCGAGCAGGGAAATGTCAGCCGGAGTGATTCCGCTGATTCTTCCGGCTTGTCCAAGGGTGAGGGGTTGGACTTTTTGCAGTTTTACCTGAGCCTCCTTTTTAAGTCCGTTTATTTCGAGGTAGTTCATTCCGGGGGGGATCTTCTTTTCGTCTGCCCGCCGGGTCTTGTCGACCAGCTCATTCTGACGGCGGATGTATCCCTCGTACTTTACATCGATTTCGACGAGCTCCCAGATCTCCGCGGTGAAGGAGGCGATAAGCTCAGGATCGAAACTGCGCCATTCGGATTCCGGTCGGCGCAACCACTTCGCGAGGGAGCCCTCCGCCGTGTTGGTGGTTTCGAGAATCTTCCGGAGGGTCTCCATCTTTTCGATTTTCCCGCGAGTGCTTTCAACGAAATCGGGCGTGATGAGGCCGGCGTCGTTGGCCGTTTGGTGAAGTCGGAGATCCGCGTTGTCGTGACGGAGGAGGAGGCGGTGTTCGGCCCGACTGGTGAACATGCGGTAGGGTTCGTCCGTTCCCTTGGTGACGAGGTCGTCAATCATGACCCCGATGTAGGACTCGTCCCTCTGCAGGACCATTGGAGGTTTACCGGCGACTTTAAGGGCAGCGTTGGCACCGGCGACGAGACCCTGTCCGGCGGCTTCTTCATATCCTGAGGTTCCGTTGATCTGTCCGGCGAAGTAGAGCCCTTCAACCAGTTTGGTTTCCAGAGTCGGGTAGAGCTGGGTGGGGACACTGTAGTCGTATTCGACGGCATAGCCGGGGCGGACGATGTCGACGTTTTCCAGTCCGGGGATGGATCGGATAAACTGGTACTGCACATCAAACGGGAGGGAGGTGGAGACTCCGTTGACATAATACTCGAGGGTGTGCCGTCCCTCCGGTTCGAGGAAGACCTGGTGCCTGTCCTTTTCCGCAAAGCGGACGACCTTGTCTTCGATGGACGGGCAATAGCGCGGGCCGATGCCTTCGATTTTTCCGGAATACATCGGAGACTTGTCGAGGTTTCCGCGGATGACTTCGTGGGTCTGTGGGTTGGTGTAAGTGATCCAGCAGGGAAGTTGTTCCACGTGGAACATCGGGTCGGACCAGCGGTTCAGGGTGAAGACATCATCTTCGGCGACGGGTTCGCTCCCGGACCGGAACGAGAAGAGCGGGGCGGGTTCATCACCCTCCTGTCTTTCACATTTGGAGAAGTCGATCGTTCGCCCGTTCAGGCGGCAGGGTGTTCCTGTTTTAAATCTCCGAACTTCAAATCCGATTCGTTTGAGATCGTCACTGAGGGTCGACGCGGAATCGCCCATTCTTCCCCCCTGCTGATTCTGGAGACCGACATGCATCAGCCCTCTCATGAAGGTTCCTGTGGTCACGACGACCGAGGCGGTTTCTACCCGGACTCCGAGGTTTGTCTCGGCGCCGATGACGCGATCATTCTCGACGAGGAGCGTTGCCAGGTTTCCCTGATGAAGATCGATGTTCTTCTCACACTCGATGAGCCATTTCATCCGGAATTGGTAGGCCTTCTTATCGCATTGAGCGCGGGGCGCCCGAACGCTCGGTCCCTTCTTTGCGTTCAGGATGCGGAACTGAATTCCGGTGGCGTCCGTGTTTAATCCCATGACCCCGCCGAGGGCATCGATCTCCCGGACCATGTGTCCCTTGCCGAGACCTCCGATTGCCGGGTTGCAGGACATCTGACCAATCGTGTCGAGGTTCTGGCTGAACAAGGCTACCTGAGCGCCAACTCGTGCTGCAGCCATAGCGGCCTCGACTCCGGCGTGACCACCGCCAATGATCAGGACATCGTATTTTTTTGGGTAAACAAACATCTCGAATATCTGAAATGTTCCACGTGGAACAAGGGAGGAAAACTGACTCGGGAAAGGAAAAAACGGACACTTACCGGTTTCCCTCTGGAGCACTTTAAGCTACCGTGCGCGGCCTTCCAACTCCGGAGGGATTTTTTCTTTGTGATGGCATCAAAAACCGCAAACCAAAAAACTGTCGCCTTCGCTGACGCGCCTATTAATCAGTCGCTCTCAGCCGGGGATAAAATCGATCTGCTGAGGACTATGGTCCGCATCAGACGGTTCGAGCAAACCTCGCTCAAGCACTACCACAACGGATCAATCGGAGGTTTCCTTCACTTATATATTGGTCAGGAATCGGTCGCCGTGGGGACGATCTCTCTCCTCGGAGATAATGACCATGTTATCACCGCCTATCGGGACCATGGTCATGCCCTCGCTGTCGGCATGGGAATGGATGAGTGTATGGCCGAGCTCTTCGGAAAAGCGACCGGCTGTTCGAAAGGTAAGGGCGGTTCGATGCACTACTTTGCTCCCGACAAAAACTACTGGGGTGGACACGGGATCGTCGGAGGTCAGGCTCCGCTCGGAGCCGGTCTCGCCTTCGCGGTAAAATACAAAGGACTCGAAGGATGCTGCCTCTGTTACCTCGGTGACGGTGCAATCAATCAGGGCGCCTACCATGAGTCGCTCAACCTCGCCTCACTCTGGGATCTTCCCGTGATCTACATCATCGAGAACAACGGATACTCCATGGGAACTTCCCAGGTGCGTTCTTCCGCTTATCCGAAAGAAGGACTCGCTGCCCGCGCCGAAGGATACAACATGGCCTGGGACAAGATCGATGGGGTGAGCCTCTATGAAATTCGTGCGGGAGTGCAGAAGGCTGTCGAGCGAGCCCACAAAGAGTCGCGCCCCAGCATCATCGAAATCCTCACCTATCGTCACAAGGGTCACTCGGTTGCCGATGCGAATGCGGAGAAGTATCGCACTAAAGAGGAGATCCAGAAGTACATGAACGAACACGATCCGATCGAGTTCTGGAAGTCGACCCTCATCGCCGAAGGCGTGATCACCGAAGACGATTATAAAGAGATCAACAAAGAGGCCGGTGCCGAGGCGGATGCCGCCGCTGACTTTGCCATCAAGAGCCCCTATCCGGAGGAATCCGAAATCTTCGATCACGTCTATTGGGAAGTTGATAACAACACCGCCGCCGGACGCACCGGTCGTCACTTCTTCCACGGTTGAGCGCCGGGAAATTTTACCTTTCACTTTTTCACCTTTTACTGCGGCGGCTGCCGCGTCCCAACATGCCACGAGAAATCACCTACCGAGAAGCACTCCGAGAAGGCCTCGATGAAGAACTCGCCTACGACGACAATGTCGTCATCATCGGCGAAGAAGTTGCCGAGTACAATGGCGCCTACAAAGTCACCGAAGGCCTTTGGAAAAAATGGGGCGACAAGCGCATCATTGACGCCCCCATTTCAGAAGCCGGATTCATCGGCATGGGCATTGGTGCCTCCATGCTCGGAATCCGTCCGGTGATGGAGTTGATGTTTTTCAGCTTCGCGTATGTCGCCTTCGACCAGATGATGAACAACGCCGCCGCGTGTCGCTACATGTCCGGCGGATTGATCAATGTGCCCATCGTGGTTCGTGGTCCCGCAAATGGCGGAACCAACGTTGGCGCGACTCACTCCCACACCCCGGAAAACATCTTTGCCAATATGCCCGGACTCAAGGTCGTGACCCCCTCCGATGCTCACGATGCGAAGGGTCTCATCAAGTCGGCAATCCGCGACAATGACCCGGTCTACTTTATGGAGAGCACGGTGCTCTACGGGATGACCGGACTGGTCCCTTCGAACGACGAACTTGAGGATGGCGAACTGATCGTCCCGATCGGCAAAGCGAAGGTGAAACGGGAGGGATCCGACCTCACCCTCATCGCTCACGGTCGGGCAGTCGTGACCTGTCTCGCGGCCGCCGAAATCCTCGCGGAGAAATATAAGATCAATGCCGAGGTCCTCGACCTTCGCTCGATTCGTCCGCTCGATGAAGAGGCGATCATGACCTCGGTCCGCAAGACCCATCGCGCCATTTGTGTGGAGGAGAACAAACCCTTCTGCGGGGTCGGTGCCCAGATCTCCTCCATGATCATGGAGCAGTGTTTCGACGATCTCGATGCACCCGTGCTCCGGATCACGAGTGCGGATGCTCCCGCCTTTTACAGTCCTCCGATCGAGAAGCTTCAGCTTCCCAATCCCGAGGAAATCGTCGAGCGCGCATTGTCGATTTGTTAGGATCATCGCGCGCGCCCGACAAGACCTTATTACTTTTCACCTTCCGACCAGAAACTGAATTTATGGCAGCCTATTTGAAAATGCCCAAACTGAGCGACACGATGAGCGAGGGCACCCTCGTGAAGTGGCTCAAGAAAGAGGGCGACACCGTCTCCATGGACGAGGACATCGCCGAAGTCGAAACCGACAAAGCGACGATGACGATGCCCTCCTTCGACGAAGGTATCCTCCACAAGATTTATGTGAAGGAGGGTGATACTGTCGTCCTCGGGGCCTCCCTCGCCCTCATCCTTGAACCCGGTGAGGAGCCACCGGCCGACGCCGACCAGCCGCCGGCATCCGCGTCGGCGGAGAAGCCCGCCGAAGCCAAAGGGGAAACCCCTGCGGCGGTGAAATCGGAAGCGCCCGCAGAAGTCAAAGTCGCCGCTTCCGCTCCTGCCGCGAAGTCCCCTGCCCAGCCGACCCCGGCTGCAGGTGGACGCCTCAAAGCCTCTCCTCTAGCCCGCAAGCTCGCAGAAGAGCAGGGTGTCGATCTTCGTCGTGTCACCGGCAGTGGTCCCGGCGGACGCATCGTGAAGAAGGACGTCCAAAATGCTCCCGCCGGTGGTGGGGGCGGGTCAAATCTCGGACTGCTTCCCGCTCCCGCGAGCCGACCTGACCAGACCATCCCGCTGACTGGAATGCGCCGTGTCATCGCCCAGCGACTTCTCGAGAGCAAGACGACGATTCCCCATTTCTATCTCAACATCGAGATCGACACCGAACCGCTCATGAATCTGCGTGAGCAGGTCAACGCGGCGAGCACCGCGAACGGCGGACCCAAGTACACGGTGAACGATTTTATCATGCGCGCGACCGTTCTCGCGACCGATTCGGTTCCGGCGGTGAATGCCTCCTTCCAGGGTGATGCCATCCTCCAGCATGGAGAAATCAATCTCTCTGTCGCCGTCGCGATCGAGGAGGGCCTCGTCACCCCGGTGATCCGTTCGGCCCAGATGAAGTCGATCAAAGAACTCGCCGCTGAATTGAAGGAGCTCGCCGGCCGGGCCAAGGACAAAAAACTGGCCCCAACCGAAATGCAGGGAGGCACGATTACCATCTCGAACCTTGGTGCCTTCGGAATCGGGAACTTCGACGCGATCATCAACCCGCCCCAGGCCGCGATCCTCGCCATCGGAACCATCACCAAACAGCCTGTCGTCAATTCACAGAACCAGATCGTCGCCGGTCAGCGCATGTGGATCGGGATGAGCTGCGACCACCGTGTCATCGACGGGGCCGTCGGTGCCCGCTTCCTTTCGGAGTTGAAACGTTTCCTCGAAACGCCCGTCCTTCTCATTGCCTAACATAAACACAATTCATTCATGGCTTCGTACGATCTTATTCTCATTGGTGGCGGCCCCGGCGGATACGTCGGAGCAATCCGCGCCGCCCAGCTCGGAAAAAAAGTCGCCTGTATCGAGAATGACCGGGCCGGGGGCACCTGCCTTAACTGGGGCTGTATTCCGACCAAGGCACTCCTAAAGAATGCCGAGCTTTATCACACGCTCTCTCACCGCGCCGCCGAGTTCGGCCTGAATGTCGAGGGGCTTTCCTACGACTGGGAAAAGGTGATCGGTCGCTCGCGCCAGGTCTCCGACAAACTGGCCGGCGGGATCGAGTTCCTCTTTAAGAAGAACAAGATTGACTACATCCGCGGCACCGGCGGTCTCGCCGCCAACGGTAAGGTCGAGGTCATCGACGCCGAAGGGAAAAGCGAAATCCACACGGCGGCGAATGTCCTCATTGCGACCGGTTGTGTTTCGCGCGGTCTGCCCTTCCTTCCCTTCGACGGGGAGAAGGTGATCGGATCCAAAGACGCGATGACCCTCACGAAGCAGCCCAAGTCCATGGTCATCATCGGGGCCGGTGCGATCGGGATCGAGTTCGCCTATTTCTACAGCTCCTACGGTACCGAAGTGACGGTCATCGAAATGATGGACCGCATTCTCCCGGTCGAGGACTCGGAAGTCAGTGCCGCTCTCCAAAAATCCCTCACGAAGCACGGGATTAAATTCCATACCTCGACGAAAACAGCTGCAGCCGAGACCACTGAGCATGGTGTCCGTCTCACGATCGAACCCGCCGCCGGCGGTGATCAGCAGACCGTCGAAGCCGAGGTCTGTCTCGTTGCCGTCGGAGTCGCCCCCGTCCTTCCGAAGAACGCCGAACAGCTCAAGCTGACCGATCGCGGATACATCGAGACTGATGCCCGCTACCAGACAAACCTTCCCAACGTCTATGCGGCAGGAGACATCATCGGGCCCCCCTGGCTCGCTCATGTCGCCAGCTACGAGGCCACCCAGGCGGTTGAGGGAATGTTCGATCCCAAGGCAAAACCGAAGAAGGTCACCCTTTTCCCGGGATGCACCTATTGCCATCCCGAAGTCGCCTCTGTCGGTCTCACCGAAGACGCCTGCAAGGAGAAGAAGCTCGACTACCGTGTCGGCAAGTTCCCCTTCGCGGCGAGCGGACGAGCTCTTGCGGTGGCGGACGCGGAAGGTTTTGTGAAGATCATCTTCGACAAGAAACACGGAGAGATTCTCGGTGCGCACATCATCGGGGCCGGAGCAACCGAGCTCATTGCGGAGATGGGTCTCGCGATGAATCTCGAAGCGACCAACGAAGAGATCGAAGCGACCATTCACGCACACCCGACGCTTGCGGAAGCCATTCATGAGGCGGCCGGTGATGCCTTCGGGCATGCCGTCCACATTTGATACGCCGCCGAAAAGCCCCGGGTAAATTCCCGGGGCTGAGGTGCCGGTACCGCGGCCGAAAAGTCGAGAACGGCCCGGAGCGGTTACCCTGGGGGTGCGGCCGTCGTATCTCACTCCCATGAATCCACCCACCGACTCCCAGCGCGAAGAACCTCGACGCAGGCCGCAGGGTGAACGGCCGGCGATGTTTCAAACCTGGTCGGAATTGCTCTTCCTCCACTGGAAGGTCGATCCGGACGAACTCCAGAAAACGCTCCCTCCGGGACTCTACGTTGATACGAAAGACGGTGCCGCCTGGCTTGGGGTCGTTCCCTTTCAAATGCGTCGCATCCGCCCGGCAGGACTTTTTCCGGTGCCGTGGTTATCCTACTTTCTTGAGTTAAATGTGCGGACCTACGTCCACGACGAAAGTGGGCGGCCCGGAGTCTGGTTCTACTCCCTCGACACGAATCGCTGGGCTGCCTACAAGATCGCGCGCACTCTTTTCAAGCTTCCGTATTTCAAGGCGATCATGGAGACCGCCCACTCGGGTGATGGTTGGATTGGCTATTCTTGTCAGCGAAAGGGTTCGCACGGAGAGGCCCGATTCCGTCATCGACCGGAGGCGGGGGCGAGCGCTATCGAGGCGGAACCGGGTTCACTGGAGTTCTTCCTCCTGGAGCGCTACCTGCTTTTCAGTCACGATCCCCGAAGCGGTGGGATCTATTCAGGGCAAGTTCACCATAGACCCTATCAATATCATCCGGTTGAAGTTTCAGAGTACTCGTCGGCTCCTATTGGTTGGGATGGATTGCCCGGGGGTAGCGGGTCTCCAGCGCATGCCTGTTTCGCAGAACCGGTCGATGTTGAGGTCTTTGCGTTGAAGGCGTTGGATAAGTTTTCAGGATAAGTTCAAACGGGGATTCCCGAACGATTCTCCGGATGTATTGACCTGATTCGAGGAAGCGAGCTTGCCTGGCGAGTTCTCATGAGGTTTAATTGGAACTCAGGCACGGCCTTTGCTAGTTTCACTTGAGAACTATTTCCGCGCATCAGGCCGGGCTCTTGAAGCGCCTCCTGACTATTCTCCCCGATCTCCTTAATTTCTTTTCGCTTCCCGAGTCCGGAGACCTCACCTATGGAGACCATTCGCAAACTCCCGGTATCCGTGACCATGATCGCCGGTGCTGAAGAGTCGCGTATCGGGAGGTCACTGGAAAGTGTCGCCTCATGGGCCTCTGAAATCATCGTTGTCATTAATGATGAAGTCAGCGACCGCACCCGGGAGATCGCGGAGGCGCTCGGTGCCAAAGTATTTCGTGAACCCTGGAAGGGACATATTGCGCAAAAGAACTCGGCGGCGGAGAAGGCGACTCAGGATTGGGTGTTTGGTCTGGACGCCGATGAAGTCGTCACCCCGGAACTTCGGAACGAGATTCAGCATCTTTTTGCTTCGGGGACTCCGACGGAATTCGAGGCATACAGCATGCCACGTCTCAACCTCTATTGCGGCCGCTGGTTGCGGCACGGTGATTGGTACCCGGATCGTAAGACCCGGCTTTGGCGAAGGGGTGCCGCACACTGGGGTGGAAAAGACCCCCATGATAGACTCATCACCCGTGGAGAAGTCGGAAAGCTCGGAGGGGATCTCAAGCATTATAGTATGGACAGTCTTGAGCATCATGTGCGGAAGGCCATCAGTTACGGAACCATTTTTGCCGAACAGTATCCGTCGGATGGCGCCGTGATTGGACCGGTTGGTCTCTGGGCACGTCCGGCGTGGAGGTTTTTCCGGGGATACCTGGTTCGACTGGGTTTTCTGGATGGCTGGCAGGGATTCGTCGTGGCAAAGATGATTGCCTTTGAATCATTCCTTCGATACGCCAAGGTGAGGGAGATCCAGCAAAATCGCGGTGAGATGGATAGTAAGAGAGCGAACCGAACAGCTCCCGGACAAAATATCTGAGAACGCCCGGTCGCTGAAATCCGCTCTGAATCATGCCCGCGCCGACTCATCGTTCTCATGGATAGGCTGGTTCTGAATGAAGCGATCCATGAAGCCGTTTTCAAGGAACTGATTCCTTCGGCGAAACGGTTTCTCTGGGTGGCGACGGCGGATCTGAAGGACCTTCATATTCAGAGACCGGGGAGAAAGAAGTTCGACACCTTTCTCGGGCTCTTTGATGATCTTGTCTCGGACGGTGTCGAGATCCGGTTGATTCATGCAAAAGAACCCGGCCCCCGGTTTCGGGCGGATTTCGATCGTTTCCCGAATCTGATCGGGTCGGACCGATTTGAGCGTATCCTTTGCCCGCGGAATCACATGAAGTGTGTCATCGTCGACGGGCAGCGGGCGTTTCTCGGGTCGGCCAATCTGACCGGTGCGGGCATGGGGGCGAAGTCGGTGCGGCGGCGAAACTTTGAGTGCGGGATCGTTACGGACACCCCCGAAACGGTTCGGGAGTTGATGGAGCTCTTCGACCAGCTCTTTATGGGTGAACACTGCCTCAAGTGCGATCGGCGGGATGTTTGCCCGGACCCGATTTGTTGACAGTGAAGAACTCCTCTCGAATTGTCTTAAATCCACTCGGCCACCTTGGCGATGACCCAGGCACCTGGAACCAGAATAGCTTGGGCAAGAATTGTGCCGAGAACCCGGCTTCCAGCCATGCCGATAACGACAGACCGAAAATAGGGATGCGACGCCTCGCCGGATACCACTTTGTCGGAGAGGTAGGAGAAGTGGGGATCGACGAGACCAAACATGACGATGGTTCCGATAAAGTTCACGAGGGCGGAGAGGTTTCCGGCAGTGAGACGCAACTCGGGAACGAGGTAACCTGCATAGAGGGAGGCGAACACGCCGCAGGTGATGAGGGCTGTGCCTCCGATATTCATCGCAAAGACATACCAGGGTAGCTTTCCCGAACTGCGGAAGAGAGTCAGATTGCGCGTTGCAGGAGGCGTGAACTCACGTGCGGCGACCCACCAGACGCGCGGGTTTGCCGCCGTAAGGATCAACGAGGTCATCGAGGGGCGTGCGTCGAAACGCTTCACGGCCCGGGTGACAATACGTTGAAACGTCGGAATCAGAAGAGCCCCGATGATTGTTCCGACGGTCGCGGCTACCAGGAGCATCCTGAAATCACCGGGATTGGGGGCTTCGACCGAGAGAATGGCTTCCTCTGTTCGTTTGGAGAGGAGGGGCGCGAGGATCGCGTTTGAGCTGCGGGAGAAAAGAACGAGGAGATTAAAAAGCGAGAGCGCAAAGGCGATCCGCCCGGTCCTGACACCGGCGATACGAACCGCATAGGAGAGGGTTGAGACAATGTTGATCAGCGCAACCAGAGCGGCGAGGAAATAGAGCTGGGAATCCATGGGGCATAAGGTGCGTCAGCCCGGAGGTTTTGCGAGGTGAAAGCGGATGCACCCAACCAATTTAGAGGGGTTAAATAACTTTCTGCAATCTACACTTGCGCAGTGTAGATTTGCGGATAATACTCGAATTGCTTCCGATCGAAGGGTTGGCAAAGCATCCCTCCACCGCCACGAGGCGGAGTTCTCTAAACTAACAGCGCAAGTGACCTGACCGGGACCACCGGAGAATCGCTTTCTTAAACTCAATTCCAAATCCCGCCTTTCTCCCGCGAGGGAGCCCGGCATCACTCAACTCACTTAATTGCGATGAAAATTAAAAAAACCATTCTCCTGAGCCTCGCGCTCACTCTGCCTGTATCACCACTGGCTAAAGCACAGGATACACTCCTGAATGTCTCCTACGATCCCACGAGGGAGTTCTACTCGGAATATAACGAGGCTTTTGCCAAACACTGGAAGGAGACTTCCGGACGTGACGTCGAGTTTGAGGTTTCCCATGGCGGCTCGAGCAAGCAGGCGAGAGCGGTCATCGACGGTCTCGAAGCCGACGTCGTGACTCTTGCCCTCGCCGCCGACATCGACGCGATCGCCGATATGGGTCTGATTGCGAAGGACTGGCAGACGAGACTGAAGGCGAACAGCGCTCCTTATCAGTCGACCCTCGCCTTCCTTGTCCGCAAGGGTAATCCGAAGGGCATCAAAAACTGGGATGACCTCATCCGTGAAGGAGTCGCGGTCATTACCCCCAATCCGAAGACCTCGGGCGTGGCTCGCTGGAACTTCCTTGCCGCCTACGGCTGGGCACTTGAAACCTACGGGAAGGATGAAGCGAAGGCGACGGAATACATCCGGAAGCTCTACGGTAATGTCCCGGTTCTTGACTCGGGCGCGCGGGGAGCATCGACCACCTTTATCGAGCGCGGCATCGGTGATGTCCTCATCAACTGGGAGAATGAGCTTCTCCTCGCGATCAAAGAGGGCGGCGAAAAATTCGAGATCGTGGTGCCGTCTCTGAGTATCCTCGCCGAACCCACCGTGTCGCTCGTCGACAAGAATGTGGAAAGGAAAAAATCAAAAGAGGTGGCTCAGGCCTATCTCGAATTCCTCTATTCCGACATCGGACAGGACCTTGCCGGCAAGCACTTCTTCCGCCCTAGCAACCCCGCTATCCTCGAGAAGTACAAAGCACAGTATCCCGACCTCAAGCTCTTCACGATCGGTGACGTCTTTGGTGGATGGGGACCGGCCACGAAGAAGTTCTTCGATGATGGCGGAGTCTTCGATCAGATCTATTTGAAGCAGTAATTGGTATTCCTGGTAGCAGCCCCCGCGCCTTCGAAGGGCGCGGGGGTTTCTTCTCGCTCCTCTCTTCGTCTCGATTTTGAAATTGTTTTAATCACGACCCCTCCATGATCTCAAACACCTCAAGGGAGGATACCGGTGACAGACCGATTCCCCCGACAAGTGTCCCGAAACGCCGACGGGAACGAATCAACCGCCGCGTCATTCCGGGTTTCGGCCTGACAATGGGGTTCACCTTGACCTACCTGACGCTTCTGGTTCTCATTCCGCTCTCGGCCGTGTTTATTCGAACTTCGGGGATGGGGTGGGATGACTTCTGGAAGGCGATAAGCAGCCCGCAAGTCGTCTCGGCCTACAAGGTTACTTTCGGGGTTTCTTTCTACGCCGCTCTAACGAATGCCTTTTTCGGCTTCATTGTGGCCTGGGTCCTGACCCGCTATCAGTTTCCGGGGAGGAAGCTGGTCGATGCCCTCGTTGACCTCCCTTTTGCGCTTCCGACTGCCGTTGCCGGTATCGCCCTCACCGCGCTCTACGCACCGAATGGATGGCTCGGGCAGTTTCTTTACCCGCTCGGTCTTGAGACAGCCTACTCGACGACCGGGATTTTTATCGCGCTGACCTTCATCGGTCTTCCTTTTGTGGTGCGCACCTTGCAGCCGGTCATTGAAGTATTTGACCGCGAAGTTGAGGAGGCAGGAGCGTCACTGGGAGCGAGCCGCCTCAGGGTCTTCTTCACTATCATCGTGCCTGCGCTGATTCCGGCGATGCTGACCGGGTTTGCCCTCGCCTTCGCCCGAGCTATTGGCGAATACGGTTCGGTCATCTTCATTTCGGGAAATCAGCCGATGAAAACGGAAATCGTTCCCCTCGTGATCGTGAAGTTCCTCGAGAACTACAACTACCCTCAAGCGACCGCCGTCGCCTGTGTGATGCTCATCGCTTCCTTCGTGCTCCTCCTCATTGTCAACATCCTCCAGCGCTGGACCGAATCAATCGGGCAGGCGCGATCTTGAAAAGCTGAAAGGCTGAAACTTTGAAATTCTGAAAAATGGCTGCGATCCTTTCCCGTGTCCGTCACGACACCTATCCTAAAACTGACAATGCCATCACCGAACCCCGTCTGATTCGGTGGCTTCTCATCCTGGTGGCAATCTCGTTTCTGGGGCTCTTCCTCTTTATGCCGCTCGTCGCGGTGTTCGTTGAAGCTTTCAAGCAGGGGACAAAACTCTACTTTGCCACCTTTGAGGATAAGTATGCGGTCGACGCGATTCTGCTTACCTTAAAGATTGCCGCAATCTCCGTTCCCCTGAATCTTGTCTTCGGTCTCGCCGCCGCCTGGGTCATCACCAAGTTCAGTTACCGGGGAAAAAGTCTTCTTGTCACGGTATTGGATCTGCCCTTCGCGGTGTCACCTGTCATCGCTGGACTCATTTTTGTGCTCATTTTCAGCACGACTCACGGCTGGTTGGCTGAACCGCTCAAAGAATACAATATCCGCATCATCTTCGCGCTGCCCGGTATCGCTCTCGCGACCGTGTTTATCACCCTGCCGTTCATTGCCAGGGAACTCGTTCCGGTGATGCAGGCCCAGGGGAAGGATGAAGAGTTTGCCGCGCTAACACTCGGGGCGGGAGGCTGGCGCACCTTCTTCACGGTGACTCTGCCGAATGTGAAGTGGGGTCTCTTCTACGGCGTTATCCTCTGTAACGCCCGCGCCATGGGCGAGTTCGGGGCCGTGGCGGTTGTCTCGGGAAACATCAAGGGACGCACCAGCACCCTTCCGCTCTACATCGAGACGCTCTACAACGAATACAACGGAGTGGCCGCGTTTACCCTCGCGTCGATTCTCTCTCTCCTCGCTCTCCTCACACTCGTCCTGAAAAACTTCGTCGACTGGAGGGTCGCCAAATCCCGCAATAACCAAGACTTAAACCTTTCACTTTTTACTTTCCCACCTTTTACGCGGCCTTTGGCCGCCCTTCCCCATGAGCATCCGTGCCCTCAACATCCATAAAACCTTCGGAAATTACAAAGCGCTCGACGATGTCTCGCTCGAGGTTCCGGAGGGTCGTCTCGTCTCCCTGCTCGGTCCTTCAGGCTCGGGGAAAACGACGGTTCTGCGAATCCTTGCAGGGCTCGAATTCCCGGACCCGAAGACGGGAGCCACGATCGAGTTTCACGGCGAAGACGTCACCAATCTTTCCGCCGGGAAGCGGGGGGTCGGCTTTGTCTTTCAGCATTACGCGCTCTTCAAACACATGACGATTGAACGGAACATCGGCTTCGGGCTCCGTGCCAAACCGAGACGGGAGCGTCCCGGTGATGAAGCCATCGCCGCCCGCGTCAAAGAGCTCCTCGAACTGGTGCAGCTCGACGGGCTGGGAAAACGCTACCCCAGTGAGCTGTCCGGCGGGCAGCGACAGCGCATTGCCCTGGCCCGTGCTCTGGCCTCCCAGCCCAAGGTGCTGCTCCTTGATGAGCCGTTCGGCGCCCTCGACGCCAAGGTGCGCAAAGACCTGCGGCGTTGGCTGCGCCTCTTCCAAGAGGAAATCAAGATTACCACCGTCTTCGTTACTCACGATCAGGAGGAAGCACTCGAACTCGCCGATGAAGTCGTCGTCATGAACAACGCCCGAATCGCCCAGGTCGGGGCACCACAGGATGTCTACGACAACCCCGTCTCGCCTTTCGTCATCGAATTCCTCGGAAACGTGAATCGATTCACGGCCGGAGTGAGCAAGCCCTCGAAGTCGCAGGCGACCGAGGGAAAAAGTGTTCTCTATGTCCGTCCCCACGATGTCGACATTCGGCTCACCGACGAGAACCCGCACGACTACGCGATCCGCTCCAAGATCCAGCACATCTTCTCCGCTGGAAATTACGCGCGTATCTCTCTCGACCGGATCGGTTACAACGAGCCTTTCGAGGCGGAGATCTCACGTGAGAAGTTGCGGCAACTTGACCTCAAGGTCGGCATGATCGTCTCGGTCGTCTTCCGCCACATCCGTGTCTTTGCGAAAGGACAGTTTAAGGAGAGCAATGTCCGGGAGGACGGTCAGCTTGTCGAGGTGGCAGGCTGACAAGTTGCTACTTGGCGATCCTCGTCTTGTCCGTCTTCTTTGACACTCCTGCCTTCTTTGCCGGGATTTCTTTCAGGATGGCGAGAAATCCACCCTCGGGATCGGCGTGACGACGCGGGGTCTCACCCGGCGACGTTGTAGGATTGGGAGTCAAAACCGGCGCGAAGGGAATCGGGAGCTTGTCACGGCGAAGCTTTCTAAGCGTCACCTCGACGACATCTCCCAAAGTATAGCGGTCGAGAATGTTTGAAACGGCGTTGCGAACATCGATCATCAGCATTCGAAGTCCGCAGTGGTCCTCATCTGCACACGTACAGGGCTGGTAGAATGCCTCGCTGGCACAGGGAATTGGAGCAAGCATCCCGTCGAGCAGTCTCACCATGTCGCCCATCTTGATCTCATTTGCGGGCTTCTGAAGAAAGTATCCGCCAAACTTACCTCGCTTTGTCCCGACGATCCCCGCGTGTCTAAAGTCGGCAAGAATCTGCTCGACGAATTTCAGCGGCAGATTGTCCACGTTAGCCAGGTCTGAAGCCGCCACGACGTCCCGGCCCACCTCCCGGGCAATGCCGAGATTGATAAGGGTTCGCATGCCGTATTCGCCACGTTTGGAGAGTTTCATTCTCGAGTAAAAGATCCGCCCGCTGGTTGGCAGAACTATTCAGGATTGTCTTAGGTAGGAAGGAGGGTCATACCCTGTGGTAGATCAGGTCACCTCACGATAAACCAGAATACATTCTCTCTCCTCCCCCCTGGGCACAAGAGCTGCAATCACTTTTCTTTCAACAAATTCCGCGAGGGATCAACCGCCAGTGTCTCAATCTCGTCGACCGCTGCAACGAGGGCGGTGACAAGACCCTCGCTGCGATAGCCCTTTGGAATTCTCCCCGGGGCTTCAAAGGTGATCGAAAGAACCCTGAAGTTCCTCGCCAGCCAGATTGCTTCTGGCCAGCCGAACTCTTCATCCGGTTCAGGGTCATGAAGAATGAGTCCGGGTGCACTTAATTCGTGCCCGTCCACGGGTCCGGAGCACTCAAGTGGAACAATATTCTGAATCGAAGCGAGGATCTTCTCCGCGACAGAGCCGACCCCGCCGGTATTGATTTCATAAAGATAAAACCCCGAAGTCTCCCAGTCCTCGTGGAGCGAGAGATGCAGATCACAGCCGCGATCCTGACATTCCCACCAATTGATCAGGGCGCGGACCTCACCCGTTTCCTTCCGGTAAAAATCACGGTTCAAGTCGATCCCGTCCGCGTTCTCCCGGGTTCCCTGTCGTAATCCGGAAGGGTTAAGCACCGGGGCAATGACCCAGTCGCAATCGCACGAAAGCTGATGCAGTTCGAGGAATCGGAGAAGGGCATCGGGTCCGCAGGGTTCATCCCCGTGGATACCAGCTGAAATATACACTCGCGGAGCAAAGGCGGAGCTTGAGGGCCGCGTCCAGATTAAGATGGAATCAGCTCCCGACTCCCAAATCACCTCGGGCCTGAGATTCTGAACCTCGGCGAGGTGCGCAAAAGCGGTCTGGTAGTTTGTGGTGCCTTCGGACATGTCTCGGTGCTACTAACGGGTCCAGGTCCCGGTCGCTTGAGATCCTTCCCCTTCAAGACGACACGCATCAAGCTGAAATCACCGGGACAGAATACGGACCGACGGGCGCCGAGGAGTCCGGTTACCTGATCTGAAGGTGCCTCCGGATCTGATCGCCTCAAAACCCCGATTCCACCTTTTCACTCTCCAGCGATTTGCGGAGGGCATCCATCCCGTAGCGGTAGCGGGAAGCGGCCGTGTTGGGAGAGATTTCGAGGGTCTTTCCAATCTCATCGAAGGTCTGCTCACCCCAGATCTTCAGGGTGATGACTTCGCGAAACTTTTCGGGGACCTTTGACATCGCAACCTGAAGGGCGCGGTTGGTGTCATCTTCCGGAAGTTCAAACCAGGCAACGAGCTCGCCCTGTTCGCGCACGGCCGCCTCCTCCCGCTTCCTTCTTCGATCATTGTTCCGGCCCAGATCGATCGCACAACGGCGGATATTGGTATAGGCCAGACTGACCACGTGCGCATCGGGTGCCCCGCAGTGCGTTTTCCAGGTGCGGACCAGCGCGGCCTGGAGGACATCCTCGGCATCGGCCTCGCATCGGGTCTGCTGTCGGGCAAAGAGCATCAGGCGGCTACCGTATTGAGTAAGCCAGTCCCGCCATTCCTGAGAGAATCGCTGCATTGTCGTTATGAGACGCCCGAGGGCCCGATCCCGTTCACAAAAAAATACATTCGAGGCACTAAAATATGCAACCGGGGTGCCGGTCTTCTTTCTGCGACGGTCCCGATGGCTCCAGTGGCGGTCCCTGATCTTTTGCGCTAGGATTCCTCCCATGGAACCATCCCCGGCCGACGATGTCGCTCACATGCAGGAAGCCCTCGCCGAGGGAAGGAAGGGCCTCGGCCTGACCAGTCCCAACCCCCCGGTCGGGGCCGTCATCGTGAAGGATGGAATCGTTCTCGGCCGAGGCTGGCACGAGCGCGCCGGTGGCCCCCACGCTGAAGTGTTTGCCCTCGGCGATGCCTCACGCCGGCATGGACCCGAGGCCATACGGGGCGCCACTATTTATGTGACCCTGGAGCCTTGTTCCACTCAGGGGAGAACTCCTCCCTGCACCGATGCCCTCATCTCCGCCGGATTGAAGCGGGTCGTGGTCGGGGCAAGCGATCCGAATCCGGCCCACCAGGGGAAAGGGCTCGAAATTCTCCGGAAAGCGGGACTGGAGGTCACCACCGACGTGGCCGGGAAGGAAGCCCGGGAGCTGATTCGTTTTTTCGCCCGCCACATCACTACCGGCCTGCCCTGGGTGATCGCAAAAAGCGCCCTGACCCTCGATGGACGGACCAAACTCCCGAAGGAGAAAGGCCAGTGGGTCTCGTCCAAAGAGTCCCGCGATGACGTCCAGTTCTGGCGCCGCCAGTGTGATGCCATCCTGATCGGAGGAGAAACCTTCCGGGTCGACAATCCCTCGCTCACCCTCAGAGGAAAATGGGCCGAAGGGCGTCCTCAACCGTGGCGGGTCATCCTGAGTTCCGATCCCGATCTTCCGGAGACCCACAAGCTCTTCACCGATTTCCACTCCAACCGCACCATCGTGCATGATGGGACGACCCTGCGGGAATCGCTCACCCGTCTCGGGAAACTGGGCGTCACCTCCGTCATGCTGGAGTCAGGGGGTCGCCTCTTTACCCATGCCCTGAATGAAGGTCTCGTGAATGAGGTGATTCTCTACCTGGCACCCATTCTCGGCGGTGCGGAGCAGCGGCTCATTCCGACTGAAGGCATCGTGGGAACTCTGACCGACCTCGAGGTCGTGACCCTTGGCTCCGATATCCGGGTTCGGGGTTTGGTCGGGTCAGCCTCCTAGGCGCTGACCAGATTACCCTTGAGCGGAGCAATCGTGATTTCCGCCTCGGCTCCTGAATTGAACTCAAGAAAGTCGGCTTCGACCCCGTCGCTGAAGAGGACTCCATTCTCCGCCATCAAGGATCGAATCAGCAGTGGTTGCTCCCGGGTCACGGACCCGAAGACCAGGTCGCACTGGGTTTGGCGGCTGGGGAATGGCTCCCTCACCGTGAAATAAAGTTGTTCGGAATCCCACGGCAGCGTGACGGGAGGAAGCCCGGAGTCACCCTCCTGCCCGGAGGCGACTGCCGTGAGGGAGGAAGCTCCGTGAATGAGACTTTTGAGCCAGCCGGTCGATCCGAGCCCGGTGGAAACGATGACCCCGCTCGAGGAGTGCTGCTCACGCAAACCTCCCGATTCGATGAAATAGCGGGCCGAAGTGTGCGTTCGCTGTCCGATGAACAAATCGTTCACCGCGAGGATCTCCTGTCCGTCATTGAGTTTGGCACGAGCCATCGTGACCGAGCGGGATCCGTATTTTCCGCTCAAGACAGCGGGAATGACTTCCTCGATCTGCTCAAGGTGGAAGGGCAGGAGGACTCCGTCCCAGCGCGATGGGTCAGGATTGACGCCGATGAGCGGTTGACCGGCCGTGAGGTATTTGAGCGTGTTGGCGACCAGTCCGTCCTGACCGATCACCACGACAATGTCTTCGGGACCGAAGACAAAGTTCGGAAGATACGCGCGATCCAGAAACTGGAGCCGACCCCAGGGAAGAAGTCGATTCTCAAGGGAGCTCACGGACTCCTTGTAGGTGTGGTCCTCGGCGAGGTAGTCCTCGACACGTCCGCCCCGTCTTTCGATATAGAAGGAAAGTTGGTCGAGTGAGGTAAAACGCTTCCTGAGATCATCAATCCGCGTCTCCCGGGTGACGACGATGATCTTCTTTTCGCTTCTCTTTTTCACCGGCCGGGGTGTTTCCTACTTTTTTTTGAGGAGGTCGCGGAGGAGGTCGGGAGAAAGATTCAGCTCCCCGATCTTATCGGCGTTGGCGGCGAACTCACCCAACGCGGCCGCGACAAGAGCGTCGGGCTGCATGCGGACCGAGGCGAGGACCTGCACCAGTTTCGGATCGGCGGCGGCCATCGCTTTGAGCACCATTTCAAGCGCGTAGGCGCGGGCCTCGGCCCCGGTGCGGGAGTTGGCAGCCTCGAGATCGACAAGAGAGCGCCGGCTTTCCTCCAGTTGAATCTGGTGAGTGGTGTCGGCCTTTTCGATCTGGTGTCGTTTCTCCTGAACGGCCTGTTCCGTTCGCAACTCGTTCTCCTTGATGGAACGCTCGTGTTCGACGGAGGCATTGCGACGGGTGAAGACGGCGTCGTCAGCTTCTTTCAGCAACTGCTCGCGGGTTTCGGCCTCAAGAGCCCGGGCGGTGTCCGGAGTCGGTTTGATCGCCAGAATCGAAAGCCCGAGAATTTCGAGTCCGAGAGAAAGGATGTCCTGCCGCGCACTCAGTTCGGTCTCCATCTCCCGGACGAGACTTTCGCCTGCGGTGATGGCCTGGCGTAGGGACAACTTCTGAATGCGCGACTTGGCGAGCACGTTGATCGCATTGACGACCCGTTGCTGGAGTTTCTCCGGGTCCTTGGACACATAATATTCTCCGCGCCCGTCGAGTGTGTAATTGAGTAGAGCAGCCGCCTTCTTCGGGTCGGAAATGCGGTAGGTCACCTGGCCCTGAATCGTGACCCCCTGATAGTCAGCGGTCGATTCCTCGAAAATGAAGTGGGCTTCAGTGCTGCCGAGGGGGATCGAGACGAGTGAGGTGGAGGGGGCAAAATACCAGAAGGCTAGTCCCGGGCCCTCCATCCTGACGCGCCCTCCTTTGAAAACGATGACGTGCTGAGTCGGATCGAATTTGATATAGCGGAGGCCTAGCATGGGATGAAAATGGCTTTGGTTTTCAATAGCGGATTTCCTTCGACGGATCAAGCGGCGAGACGGAAATGAAACGATTTCCCATCGGGTTTGCCTATTTACCTGATGCCTATCTTCGAGTATAGACAACCCGCCATGAAGTTCGCAATCCTTACTCTCGCACTTGCCCTTTCATTCCTCCCGACTTTTTCCCCGGCACAGGATCCCGTTGCCTCGCTGGCTACGATCAATGATGCGGCCGCCTTCCTCGCGGGGGAGGAGCTACCGAATCAACAGGACCACCCCTTGACCCTGACCTCATCGTGGAAATCCCACGTAAGTGAGTTCGGGCGCGGGTTCACCGGTCATCAGGAGCGGGTTCTTTTTCCCATGTCGACCTGGTCGGCGACTGAAGTGACTCCAGCCCAGGCTCCCGGGTCTGTCATTCGCTACCTCTTCAGCGGACCGGACATTCTTCATGCCTTCCACATGTTCCCGACGGCGGGGACCTACATCATGTGCGGCCTCGAACCCGTCGGTGAAGCTCCTGATATCTCCGCCCTGAACGAGGGCAATGTCGGACAGGCTCTGGGTGAAGTGCGAAACGCCCTCGGTGAAATTCTCCAGCTCAGCTTCTTCCGCACCATCGACATGAAGGACGATCTCCAGTTCGCCACCTTTCAGGGCACAACCCCCTTGATGATGATCTTCCTGGCGAAGTCGGGCCAGTATGTAAAAGAGCTCGAGTTTTTCAAGTTAAACAAGGACGGCACCCTCGCAGTTCAGGGCCTCGATCACAAGGGAGCGAACGGTGTGCGTATGGTCTTCTCCCCCCGCAGGCTCGACCAACCGAAGACACTCTATTATTTCTCGTCCGACCTTTCCAACGGCGGCTTCGAATCGACCGGGTTCTCCACCTGGATTTCCGGACAACCAAAAGGCAGCTCTTACCTCAAGGCCGCCTCCTTTCTCATGCACAACGATTGGTTCTCAAAGGTGCGTGACCATCTCCTGACCCACAGCCTGCAAATCATTCAGGACGACTCCGGCATTCCCTACCGCCGCTTTGACCTTACCCTGTGGAATCCCACCCTCTACGGGGTCTATTCGGGTCCGATCGATCTCTTCAAGGACTCCTTTCAAGCCGACCTCGTGGCTGCCTACCGGAACCAAAGCAATCCGCTTGGCTTCGGGACCGGCTACAAGTGGCGCAAGGGTGAGTCCAACCTGATGCGCTTCGTGCTCAAAGATCTCCCTGCTCAGACTCCGGCACCTGCTCAGACTCCGGCACCAGCGCAGACTCCGGCACCTGCTCAGTAAAGGGCTCCGGCAGTTGACCCCTGAACCTCCCGGGTTACTCCCCCGGACGCTTGAAGAGACCGCCGAATCGCTTGGGGGCGATCGGCTTCACGGTGCGCTCCGTCGGCGGTGCTTCCGCTCCTGCTACCGGAGTGGATTGCCCGCCATCGAAAAGGATTGAGAGAAACTCCGCATCGCGGAAGTCGTTGCCCTTTTTGCCCTGGTGCACCACCACGAGATTCATCGAGGGGACCATGTAGAGTCGCTGGAAATTGGAACCGAGGGAGCAGATCAGATCGGTGGGAGCGTTTTTGCTGAGGCAGGCGCGGCTCCAGTCTTCGGGAAGTGGTTCTTTTTCGAGGAACAACTCCACATCGACCTCGCGGGCATCGGGTTGCTCCCGGTAGGAATTGACCCAGAAACACAGCCCAAAGGCCGGATTGATCGGCGTCGGCTTGAAACAACTCGCGAGGCTGTCGGTGCGAACGATCTGTTTCCCCTTCCAGGAACCCCCGCTGCAAACCATTTCGCCGAAGCCGAGCCAGTCGCGCCCCGTCATGTACATGCCGGCCGAAGGAATGGGGTTGCCGTGACTGTCGGCGCGCCACTGGGTTATATTGATGTCGAGTGGCTTGATGAGTTTGCGGTCCAGATAGCCGTAGTAGGTCTGCCCCTTCTTCTCCAGCTTGCGCCGCAGCACCTCACAGAAGACCTGCAGATGACTCGGACCATAAATGAAGGAATCGCCGCGGGCGTTTTTCGCGTCGAGTCCGACCGAGAGGGTCAATTTGTCCGCGTTGCTGCGACCATAGATCTCCTCGAAGCCGGTCTCAAGGCCCGAGGTGAAATCGAGCAGTTCCCGAAGCGTGATCTGCGATTTGAACCGGTCCGTTTTCCACTCGGGAAGGGTGTCGGAGACCCGCTCATCCAGGGAGAGGATTCCCTCGTCCTCGGCGATGACGGCGAGCGCGCCGAAGAAGGATTTGGTTCCCGAGTAGATATGAACCGGCTCATCGCGATCATGGCCGTTGTAATATTTTTCAAAACGGGTCTCCCCCTGCTCCCGGATAATCATTCCGATTCCACTGTGCCGGGTGGAATACTGATGGGCAGCGTTGATTGCTTCCGAAGAGAGCTGGGCGCTGGCCGATCCGGTGGATCCGAAACAGTAGGTGAGGCTCATGAGAATCAGCGCAAGACGGGACGGCAACATGGGGAAAGATGCCAGAGAGATGGGCTCCGGTCAAAGGCGGGATGGAGCACCGCTGACGGTACCGCATGATGCAGGAAGTCTTGACGATCACGATTCCACGCGCTTGATATTGGCATGCGCGTTTTCCGGATCTTCGTAGTCCTGTCGTTTCTGTGTCTGCTTTCGTCCACCCATGCACAGGAGGGCCTCGCACCGGATCCGTGGCTGAAGTTGGTCGATGAGCTGCGCGACACGATGAAGCCGGTGGACCAGCTCAGTGAACTGAGTGTACCGCTTTTGCTGCCGGCGAAACCGGTGAACAATTGGGAAGAGCCACGATTCCATCGATCGGTGAACGGAGGTTACTGGGCGATCTATTCCAATCCGGACCCGAAACACCCCTTCGAGCGGGTCTACATCCTCGCGTCTCCGAAACCCATTCCCGTCCTCGCCTCGGTACCGGACGAGCAGGTCTCGGCCGAGGTGAATGGCGAGCTAGGGATTATCAAAAAACCGCAGTCAGGGAAGACCGTTTCCGTGAAATGGAAAACTCCGGAAGGCTCGAAAGCAATGACCCTGCGTTATTTCCGACAGGATTCGGGAGGCGGGGCGGACGGACCATTCGATACGACGGACGTCTTCTCACTCACCTCGGGGGGGAAGACCGGCTACTATGTGATCTCGGTGGAATCGATCAGCGGACAGACCGAAAAGCGGCTCAAGGGTTTGGAAGTGGTGAAGTGAAACCATTGAAGATCCGGTTCACTGGCGTGGCGGAACGGGACAAGGTTCCCGGGTTCTTTGTTGCAAGTCTCTTGCTCAAATCGGCCCGCAGCCGTATCCATCCCCGTGGAAGACGACGGGGCATTTTGGAACGCCCTCCACCCCCCGGTGGCGAAGTGGTTCCGGAAAACCTTCGGCAAACCCACCGAAGGGCAGCGCCTCTGTCTCCCTGACATCGTCGCGGGCCGCTCCGTCCTCCTTTCCTCGCCGACCGGTTCGGGAAAAACGCTCGCGGGATTCCTCGGGATTATCGACCGCCTCGCGCGGGAGCACGACGAGGGTCGCCTCGCACCCGAGGGGATTCGCTGTGTCTATGTTTCGCCGCTGCGGGCGCTTGCCTACGACATCGAGAAAAACCTGAGACAACCGCTCGCCGGGCTCGGGCTTGACGAGGTGATCACGGTCGGATCGCGCACTGGCGATACCCCGGCGGCCGAGCGGCAGAAACAGCGCCGCAAGCCGCCCCACCTCCTCATCACCACCCCCGAGAGTCTTGCCATCATTTTGCCACAGGCGGGATTCCGCGATGCTCTGGCCCGCTGCGAGTTTGTCATCGTCGACGAGCTCCACGCTTTCGCCGAAAACAAACGCGGGGTCCATCTCACCGTTTCGTTGGAGAGGCTCGAACGACTCCGCCGGCTATCCAGTCCAGTCGGCGAGCCACTGCCACCGCTCTGCCGCATCGGACTTTCCGCGACGGTTGCTCCGCTGGAGGTGGTGGCGGATTTTCTCGGAGGCTCCGGCCCGCGCCCGCAGATCCGCGAGGCGAGGGTGGGGCGTCAGTCCATCATCGAGGTGCTGACCCCGATCCGGAAACAGGCCTATCCTCCCGCCGGTTACACCGCGACACGGGTCATCACTGACATGGCCGGGATCGTCGAAAAGAACCGTTCCACCCTCATCTTCACCAACACGCGGTCCGGCGCCGAGCGCGTTTCCCATCGGCTCAAGCTTGCGCTTCCGAAACTCGCCGGGGCGATCGAGTGCCACCATTCCTCCCTCGACCGCGATGTCCGCCAGGACGTCGAGGACAGGCTCAAGGAGGGTGATCTGCGCGCCGTCGTCTGCTCCACCAGTCTCGAACTCGGGATCGATATCGGCCACATCGACACGGTCATCATGGTGAGCACGCCCAAGGGCATTTCCCGTGCCCTCCAGCGGGTCGGACGTTCGGGGCATTCCATCCATCAGATCAGTCATGGAGTCCTCGTCGCGACGAACATCAACGATCTCATCGAATGTGTCGTCTGTGCGAAGCTGACCCACGAACGCCAGCTCGATCCGGTCGCGACGCTCGACTTTGCCCCCGATGTCATCATTCAGCACGTCATGGGCATGGCCATGGATGGAGGTGTCAGCGCCGAAGAGGCTTTTTCCGTGGTGCGTGCCGCCTACCCCTTCCGCAATCTTCAACGGGAAATGCTGGATCGCATTCTCGAATATCTTGAGGGCGGGGGACGCTCCCTCCAGAATCAGTATCGCGAGAACTTTGGCAAGATTGTGGAGAAGGACGGCCTCTATCACACCGTTTCAAAAAAGGTGGAGCGGGAATACCTCGTCAACGTGGGCACCATTCACGCGGACGGCATGGTCAGTGTGCTTCTTCACCGTCGACGGCTCGGAGCGGTGGAGGAGAGCTTCGTGAAAGGGCTCAAACCCGGGGACATCTTTGTGCTCGCCGGAAAAACGGTCAAGCTCATCGATAGTTCCCCGAGCGAGGTCACCGTCGAGAACGCCGCCGGACGTCTCCCCACCGTACCGAGCTGGAATGCCAACAAGATGCCCCTTGCCTCCGGCATGGCCCGTGAGGTTGCGCGACTGAGGACCGAGCTGGATGACAGGCTCAACCGCGTCCGCGAAGAGCACGAGGCCACTCTCGATTGGCTCGTTGAGGAATGGTCCATTTCCCACACGAATGCCGAGTCCATCGTCGATCACTTCTCGAATCAGTCGCTCCTCTCGAAAATCCCGACCGACCGGCGTTTTCTGATCGAGCGGTATGTTGATGAGGAGGAGAAAGACGACCGGGTCCACTTCTTCTTCCACAGTCTCATCGGGCGCAGCGCCAACGATGCTCTCTCGCGTATCATCAGCCGGCGCCTCAAGGAGGCTGTCGGAGGAAATGCTCTCGTGACAATCGACGACTATGGATTTCTTCTCAGTCTCAAGAGTTTCCAGTCCCTCGAAGTTGAGGCCTGGAGGATGCTTTTTGTTCCGGAAGGCGCAGCGGCGGAGCTCCACACCGCTCTGCAGGATTCCCAGCTTGTGAAGTGGCAGTTCTCCGGAATCGCCCAGACCGGACTGATGATTCCGCGCAACCTTCCCGGCGGTGAGCGCAAGATGCGGCAGATCCGCTGGAGCGCCGACATCCTCTTCAAAGTTCTCGCCCAACGCGAGCCCGACCACCCTCTCCTTGAGCAGGCCGTACACGAGGCCAAACATACCTTCCTCGATCTCGATCGCGCCGTCGCCTTTCTCGAAACGGTCCAGGCCATGGAGTGGGAACTCGTTGAGGTGCCCGCCGTTTCCCCCTTCGCCTTCGGCCTCTATGCCAGCAAGATCAGGGAAAGCATGATGATGGAATCGCCCGAGGAGGCAATCGAACGATTGTATGCGGAGATGATGCGGAAGTTGGGGCGGGGTGTCTGAGGAGTCGCCCAAAATTTCACCAAGGATCGAGGCTTAAAGCTCAACCCGTCACCATCAGAAGGAGGATCCCGCGCAAAGTCCATGAAGCGGTGCGCCACCCATTACTCCTCACGAGTCTTCGATGAACCTGCGCCTCAAAGCCCCCGGCCAACCTGTCATGCAGAGGGATTTGCACCCGCCAGGTAGAGAGCCAGTTGAAGGCCAGGGGTATCAGGCTTGCCAAAAGCCATGGATCGCGGGCACCGGCGATTACCAGCCATGCCGCGCTGCCGAGTTCCGTCAGCATCAACGGCGCGACGATCCATGTGATCTGCGTCGTGTGGCGCTGATGATAGGATGCAAAGTTCTCCGCCCCGACGAGAGCGAACAAGGGGTAGTGAACGCACTGAATCGTCCAGATCAGCCCGACAAGCGCCCAGGTCGAGGCGGAATGAACGGAAAGCAGCAGACTCATTCTCCGGAAGCTGGGCCCTTCAAATGCTGCTCGAGCAGGCGCCGGTGTTTGGTCACCCGTCCGCTGACCCGCTTGCGCCAGAGGCGGAAACTGGAGGGCTTGAGCTCCCGGCGCATGACCTCAATGACCTCGCTTTCCCTGAGCCCGGTGCGTTTCTCGATCTCTTCGAAGCTGGTGCGGTCCTCCCAGGCATACCGAATGATGCGGGAGATCTCTTCGGGTGATTGCTTCGACTTCATGTTGGGTAAGGTGGGTCGAGACGGCGCTACCGCGGCAGGAGCGCGGTCGTCAGAAAATTAAACGAATTCGAATCGAATCAAGACGCCGGACACACGAGATCCATCCCAAGCAGGGGAGGCGGGCAGAGCAATTCCTCTCGCCACTCCAGGGGCCAGGCTTCTTCACCGTTAGCCGCACCGAGCAGCGCGCCGAGGAGTGAGCCGCGGTGGACATTGTCTCCGCCAAGCATGGTGTTGGCGATGAGACCCTCGCGTGGGGCGTTGTGATATTTTGCCGCAAGATAGATCGTTGCCGGGAGGCTGTCGGCAAGATAACAGGCCGGGCTCAAATGAGGCCCGATGATTTTCTCGTCGGGCTCGGTGAGCCATTTTCCGAGAGGAAAGCCGAGGTAGGGACTCTTTTGTCTGGCATGCCGGTCGCGAATGATCTCAAGGAGATTGGCTCCCGCTAGCACGGGAAGGAGCAGATCGAGAATAAGCCCGGCAGCCCCGGCGATGGCGGGACCGCGATGGGTGAGGGAGAGGTGCTGCAGAGAGAAGCGGGTGGCGGCCGCCGGATCGTCCGCGTAGTGCACGGCGAGAGGAATGATTCCGGGGAGCCCGCCGATATGTTTCCCCTCGACCGCGCAGCGGGCTGGTTTGCGACCGCGGCCGTAGTTGAGGAAGAATTCCCGGTGACTCTCCTCGACATAGGTGTCGTGGTGTCTTCCCGGTGTCGTGAAAAAATCGAGATAACGACGGATATAGTCCTCAAATTCGTAGCCGCCCTTTTCGATGAGGGATTCCTGAAGGCAGTTCGCCAGCTGTAATGTCAGGGTGTTTTCACCCGCCTTGAGAAACTGGTGGTAATGGATCCCGCGCTGTCCCCAGTAGACCGCCTGATCGTGCAGGATCTCGCCGCGCTCATTCAGCGGTGAATAGGTTGAACGCCAGAGGATGCTGCCGGGATGAGGATTCCTGGGAGTAAGATAGCGGTCAATAAGCCCATAGTCCGCCCGCAGTGCGGCACGGTCGTAGTACCAGTGCACAGGCATGGCAAGGGCATCGCCGATGGCGAGTCCATAAAGGGCGCCGCGGGCGCGGGAGGCGAATGAAGGCGGGTCTGACATAAGCTCCAACGGACTACGTCAGGCACGCGGGTTCGGCCGCCCGGTCGTTGGTGTCAGGTGGGAAAAACGGACCGAATGGGACGGGAGAACCGGGCTCCTCCACCTAAACAAACTCCTGTATTGCGCCGGGATCTGCGAATCAGATAACCTGCCCCGACAAATCATTCCTCCTCAACGAGTCACGGCTTCTGAATGATGTCCGGTCTCTCCAAGCACCCTGAACAAAACCATTGATGAAAAAGTTCGCTCTCCTGAATCTTGCCTTTTGGATCGTCGCCATTGCTTTTCCCCTCTTGGCGCGTTCGCTGCCGACCGGATCCGGGGAGCCGGCGAAGTTTTACGAACTACTCGTTCCCTTGATTCAGATCATGCTCGCACTGGGATCGACCTACCTGGTGAGCGAGGCAATCAAGAGCAAAGGTGCTTCCTGATTGGTCGCCTGGACGCCGCATCGACAAGCTCCGGGTTGGCCCCGGGGACAGGACAGCAATCGCCAGCCCCTAATTCAACACGCTGTCGACCCACTGATCGTAGCGGGCATCGGACCTTGCGGTGTAATCGTTCCACTTTTGCTCCCGCTCCAGCGCCTTGGTCCGGCTCCTCGCGGCGATTTTCTTTATCTTCTGATCCTGTTTTCTGAGGGAGCTTTCCAAGCTCTCAGGCTCTGTTGTGGCGCAGGCGGAAAAGAAGAGGGGCAGCGTCACCGCCGCCAGCGTTGCGAAGAAGAATGGTTTCATGCCGCGATTCTGATGGATCGGCAGGCATTTTCAATCCCAATCGTGAACGGGCACTGAACGGGTTTTTCGCCGCTTCCGACTATGGGGTCAGTTTCACCACCATCTTGCCGATGTTTTTGCCGTCGAAGAGACCGATGAAGGCGTCGGCCGCCTGATCGATACCAGGCACCACGGTCTCGAGACTCTTCAGCTTGCCGGCTTTGTAGAGAGCGCCAACCTCCTTTTCGAACTCACCCTGACGATTCAGCCAGTCGCCCACGATAAGGCCTTTCATCGTGAGTCGTTTGGTTGTGATGTTGAACAGATTGGAGGGACCGGGTTTGGGTTTTTCCTCGTTGTATCCCGAGATGCCGCCGCAGGCGATGATGCGGCCATGCAGTCGCAGCGCGGTAAGGGCGGCCTCAAGGGATTCTCCGCCGACGTTGTCAAAATAGACATCGATGCCGTCGGGAGCGGCCTGATTCAATTGTTCCAGCACCGGGCCGGTTTTGTAGTTAAAGGCGGCATCAAATCCGCATTCATCCAAAAGATGCTTCACTTTTTCCTCCGATCCGGCGGAGCCGATGACACGGCACCCGCGCAACTTGGCCAGTTGTCCTGCGGTGTTGCCCACGGCACCCGCGGCCCCGGAGAGGTAGATGACATCGCCCGCTTTTACCTCGACCATCGTGAGACCCGCCCACGCGGTCATGCCGGTCATACCGAGGGTGCCAAGGTAAACGGAAAGGGGCTCCACAGTTTTGTCGACCCCGTGCAGTTCTCCGGGGGCTGAAATGAAGGCCTCACGCCATCCGTATCGGGAGGTGACGACATCACCCGCTTTGAACTCGCTCGCGCGCGACTCGATCACCTCGCCCACGGCTCCGCCATCAAGCACTTTTCCGATCTCAAAGGGCGGCACATAGGACTTCCGGTCATTCATGCGTCCGCGCATGTAGGGATCGACCGACATGAACCGGTTCCGCACGAGCACCTGTCCGTCCTCAAGCGGCTTGAGCGTGGTTTCGGCCAGGGTGAAATTGTTGGCGGTGGGGACGCCGGAGGGACGTGAGGCGAGGCGAACTTCGCGGCTGGTGATCGTTGACATGAGGATGGTGGATTAGAGAGCTTGATTGAGCGAGGCCATGTCGATGACGAAGCGGTACTTCACGTCGCCTTTCACCAGTCTGTCATAGGCATCGTTGACTTCCTGGATGGGGATGAGCTCAATGTCGGAGGTGATCTGGTGCGTTCCGCAAAAATCCAGCATCTCCTGGGTTTCCTTGAGACCGCCGATGAGGGACCCGCTGAAGCTTCGACGCCCGAAGATGAGATTGCTGACGTCCACGGCAAGGGGCTCGGGTGCCACCCCGACCTGGGTTAGATTCCCGTCGCGTCTCAATAGAACGAGATAGGCGTTGATGTCATGTTTCGCCCCCACCGTATCGAGGATGAAATGAAAGCTGTTGAGATGCTGATTCATCGCTGACTCATCGTTGGAAAGAACCACCTCATCCGCTCCGAGGCGCCGCGCATCCTCCACCTTGTCCGGGGACGTGGTAAAGACGACGACGTGCGCGCCGAAGGCCTTCGCCAGTTTCACCCCCATGTGACCGAGTCCGCCCAGCCCGACGATGCCCACCTTCTTACCGCGGGTGACCTGGTGGTGGCGCATTGGCGAGTAGGTCGTGATACCCGCACAGAGCAGGGGAGCGGTGCCTGCGAGGTCGAGGTTTTCCGGGATCCGCAGGACGAAGGCCTCGTCCACCACGATACTCTCGGAATAGCCGCCAAAGGTCGTACCGCCGCTGTGTTTGTCGGCGGAGTTGTAGGTAAAGACGGCCCCTTCATCGCAAAACTGCTCGAGGTGTTCTTCACAACTTCCGCAGGTGCGGCAGGAGTCCACGAGGCATCCGACGCCGGCGATGTCGCCCTCTTTGAACGTTGTCACCTTCGTCCCGACTTCGAGGACGCGTCCCACGATTTCGTGCCCCGGCACGCAGGGGTAGGTCGTGCCCTGCCACTCATTGCGCACGGTGTGAACATCGGAGTGGCAGATGCCGCAATAAAGAATCTCGATCCGGACGTCCCGCTCACCGGGAGTGCGGCGTTCGAAGCTGAAAGGGGCGAGTGGTGTCGTGGCCGAGGTGGCGGCGTAGGAGTGGGTTTTCATAAAAGGGTGATCGGGGGTCGCAAGCGTTTACGCCGGAGCGTCAATTGGGGAGACGCGGACGAGTTTTTTGTTCACAAACTCCTCGATCCCGAGCCGGGAGAGTTCGCGCCCGTAGCCGGAATTTTTAATGCCGCCGAAGGACAGATCGGCGGCGGTCCACGTCGGGTGATTGATGAAGACCATGCCGGTCTCGATGCGGCTTGCGATACGCTTGCCGCGCTCGATGTCCTGAGTGAAGACAGATCCGCCGAGCCCGTAGTCCGAATCGTTGGCGAGTGCGATGGCGTCTTCGTCATCCTTGACCCGGAAAATGAGCGCCACGGGCCCGAAGAATTCCTCGCGATAGGCGGGATTGTCAGGCTCGATGTCGGTCAGGATCGTCGGCTGCATGAAGCATCCGGGTCGGTCGAGGCGCTTCCCGCCAAGGACGAGGGTGGCACCGCAGGCAAGGGCTTCATCGATCTGCTTCAGGAGTTGCACCAGGGCGGCCTCACTGGATAGCGGGGCGAGAGTGGTGCTCTCGTCCATCGGGTCGCCCGGTTCGAGTGCCTCCATGGCGGCTTTGAACTTTTCGAGGAACTCATCCGCCACGGCCTCGACGATGATCAAACGCTTCGCGGCGATGCAGCACTGACCCATGTTGTTCATCTTGGCCCAGACCGCCCACGTAACGGTCATGTCGAGATCAGCGTCTTCGAGGACGATGAACGCATCACTGCCGCCCAGCTCCATCGTCGATTTTTTGACGTTCTTACCGGCCCTCGCGGCTACGCTTCTTGCTGCTTCCACACCACCGGTCAGGGCCACACCCTGGATGCGGGGATCATCGATCACGGCTAGGACCTGGTCATGCGAGATGAGCAGGTTCGTGTAAGTTCCGTCCGGCGCGCCGGCCTCCCACCAGAGTTGCTCAAAGGCGATCGCACACTGCGGTACGGTGCCCGAGTGTTTCACCATCACGACATTGCCCGCCATCAGGTTTGGCGCCGCAAACCGTGCGAGCTGGTAGTAGGGGAAATTCCATGGCTGCACCCCGAAAAGCACCCCGAGCGGACTGGACTCGATGACCGCTTCGCCGGATTCCGGCTTCAAGCGTTCCAGAGCGAGGAAACCCTCGGCGTGGGTCGCATAGTAGTCGAGAATATCCGCGCTGAGCATCACTTCGCCCATCGATTCGGTGAAGAGTTTTCCCATCTCCAGCGTTACCGGACGTGCAAACTCCTCCGCGTGTTCCCGGAGGATGGTCGCCGCCTTGGCCACAATAACCGCCCGTTCGCCAAAGGACAGCAACCTCCACCGTTCGAAGCAAGTCGCCGCCGTGGCGATGGCCGATTCAAGCTGCGGATCGGTTTGTTCTTCGAAAGTGCCGACCAGTTCGCCGTTGTAAGGATTGATGCTCTGGTAACTCATGGCGAACAGCCTAGGGCGGCGCATCCTGCAGAGAGATGGGGTTTAACCCGACTTTTACGAACCTATGTTTCGCCGGGTACAAAGGGATTATTAACCTGTCCAAAGACCCAACATTGACCTTACTCTCCTAAATTGTTGTACTCTCATACGAATCTTTTCCTCCTTGCATGAAACGAATCGCTGGAGTTCTGATGAAAATTTTTGCGGGAGGGCTTGTGGTTCTCCTTACCTCGGCGGTCGTCAGCAATTTCTACTACCATGGAACAACCGTATTAGACTTCAGAGCGGGAGATGCATCGGCTAAGGACGAGCTGCGATTACTGGCACGAATTATTCGAAGTAGCGAGATCTCAGGGAAGCAAGACTGGGCTGAGACTCTGATATCCAAATATGAAGACGCGAGGGATCCAACATTTAGAAACGCGGACTTCATAAGAAAAAATTATGCGTTTCTTGCATCCGGGTTCGTTGACAAGGAGATTCCGGTAATCCTTCCGTCAAAAAGGGGAAAGGGAGGATATGTGGTTTATTCATCCGGCTTGGTGGTTTGGCAAACAAGACAGGCAATAGACGAGTTTTTGCAGCCAAACGCTGAAACTCAGAGCAAGTAATGAGAGGTTAAGCCTTGGATCGAATAATTTGGAGAAGGCCGGTTGGAGCTATCTACGATTGATTTTAGACTTTAAAATTGCGGCATCTACCTAAGACCACTTAGAGACCGGCTCATGAACAAATCTGAACGGGTTCCAATGGACCTGGCTGAAGTCGAGTGGAATTCCCCGGATGAGCCGATCAATGACGTTGTCTGGCAGATCTCCGCAACGGAGACGCCGCTTCCTATTCAAATCGCATTAATTTGCAGCCTCACATTCCTCATCGTGGCCTTGGTTTTGATTTTCATCATTCGGAAGCGTTCGATCCATTGAGGCACCATTCATAGCCCGCATGACGCAAGCCTTAGCGTGCATCGGGTAAAAGTAACAGTCGTTTGGATTGCGGGGCTTCAAATCGTGAAACTGTTTATGAGTATCAGGGGAGGAGGGAGGTTCTGGTTGTGAAAGCAAATGCGTTTCCCCTACCCCCGCAAAGCCCCCAGCACATACTCACTGGGCCGGAAGTTTTCGATAATCACTTCCTCCTGATCCCCTCGCTTCATGCGCACCTGGCTGATGTTGAAGTTGGGTGTTTTGTGAGGGGCGAAGAGGATGTCGTCGTGGGTGGAGTTCTCGTGCTTTTTGAACATGCCGGGGACGATGTCTCCGCCGAGATGATCGTCGCGTCCGGTCGCGAGGTGGCAGGTGCCGAGGACTTTTTCATCCTGGATGTCGGCACCGGAGACGGGCAGGACCTGGGTGCCGAAGCCGAGTTCACCGAGAGTCCCGGTCATGGGATCATCGAGGAGGCGGGCGTTGTGTTCGTCGATGGTGGACTGGTTCCCTGATATCAGGGTGGAGCGGATGATGCTCCTGTCCTTCACGTCGAGCACTCCGAGGGTGCCGTCGGCATACTTCATTGGAAACTGTCCGTTCGCATCGACGGGGACAAAATACACTTCCCCGGCGGGAAGGTTGGCGACGTCGGGAGTGGTGCCGGTGCAGAGTCCGTGGGATTTCTGGGCTTCCTGGCCCGCGAGGTCGAGAGAGGCGGTGAGGACACGTCCGTCCTCAAGGGCGAAGTCGATCTCGATGGTGTCGGCCCCGGTCATGGCGAGGCGCATGCGTTCGGCATCGACGCTGACCTCGTGGTAATCGACCGCGAGCCCCGACTTCAGGATGACATCGTTGACCCCGTGCAGGGTGGCCCCGCGGAAACCGAACTCCTTGCACTTGGCGGTGAGCGGGGCGGTGGCAGAGTAGGTGGAGATACAGAGGATGATGTCGTAGTTCGGGTAGATGTCCCGGTCGAGACTGAGCTGCTGTCCGCTCGCGTCGAAGCACTCGTCCTTGAGATCGAGGTTCGAACCGTAGCTCATGGGGAAGGCGAACATTTCCCCGCCGGTCATGCCGAGGGCGACGAGTCCTCCGTCCTTGAGCCCGAGGTAAAATTCCTCGTAGGCCTTTTTCTGGATCTCGTGTCCGGCGGCGTTGAGAAAGCCGTAGTTTTTCATCAGGCTGAGATCCTCCAGATCGATAAGGATGCAGACCTTTGCCCCCCGAGTGGGTTCAAAGACGGTACCCAGCAAACGTTCGAGGCTGAATTCAGGGAAAACTCGTTTTTCGGGATTCAAGATGACTTCGCGTTCGAGGGTGGCTACGGACATGGTCGTGAAAGGTAGAGGATAATTTGGCCCGATACGACGCTCCAGTTTTGGAAAAACTTACAGAGGGAGAATCCGGTCGGCTTCTAATTTACGAAATCCAGAGGAGACAGGGTAAACAAATGTTGGACAATTTTTGGGAGGGATTGTCAACGATGGCCGTTCAGGAAAGAATTCTCCACTGGGTAAGCTGTTCAGGGAAAGGGCAGTGACGGCACTCGGAGGCGTCCTCCAGACAAAAATCGTCGTAGATCTGGAGCAGTCCCTGCTGCTGGTGGTAATAACGTGTGAATAACTTCTGGCGGTCGGTATCGGGTCCGAAAAGCCGCAGGGCGGCCCTCCGCAGCTTCTGATTCGAGTCGACCTTTCCGAGGGCGGTGTACTGGGCCCAGTAATCGGGCTCAATCCTGATCACACCGGGGAAAATGACGTTTCCAAGGATGTCGCGGAGGCGGTCTCTTCCGACGAGGCGGAGGGCTGATTTTGACGGCTCCGAGGTGAGCGTATAATGGTGTTCCCAGAAAGGATGTTGAAGCTGTTTTAACAGGTTATTCACATGCTTCTCTAACTTATTCACATTCTCTTCCCAGATTGGCCGGAGCTCTGTCCAGTGATTGACGAGGCCCGCGAGGGCTCCGACGCGGCGCTGGGGGTGATTGAGCGGGCGGCTCCCGTCGAAGCGCCAGGGGATGGCCCGCCGGGGCACTGTTTCGACGCTGTCGCGCATTTTCCACCAGTGATCCCAGAGCCGCTGCAGGTAGGGCCGCGACGTGACCGCTCTGGCTGAATCAAAGGTCCCGGTGTCGAGAAAACCGGCAGCGCCGAAGAGCCGTGCCTCCCGCTCCGGCTCCTCCATCGCGAGGAGGGTCTTCACCGGGCAGCGCTGCGCGAGGATCGCCATGGCGGTTTTGTTCTGCCGGAAGCCGAGGGCCTCGGCAAGGGCCTGGAACATGGCCTGCTCGCCCGAGGTCGAATCGACCATGACCCGAATCCGTTCACTTTTCCGGCGCAGCCGGTATTGGGCGGCGGCAATCAGCAGGGAGTCGACCTCCTCGTTGCCCATGCGGCTGAGAGGGGCGACACAGCGACCGGGAAAGGCCTCGGGAAGAAAGTCCGGCGGCCCCTGAAGACCGGTGAACTGGGGAAGGAGCAGTTGGGGGACGTTGCGGTGGTCCTCGGTGCGGGTAAAAACCCGGTTCATGGCCGGCTGATCGGTGAAGACGTGGAGGACCACCTGATTGAAGTCGGGATTGCCAAGGTGACCGTGCCTTTCCCAGTTCCGCACATCGAGGTCCACCTCAACCGCCCCGCGCTTGAGCTCGCCATTGATTTTCACCGCCACTTCGGTGAAGTCGGGACCGGAGCCCCGGTTCCAGTGACCGAACTGCACGATCTCGATCTTTTCTTCTTCCGTGCCGCTGAAGACCCGACCGAATTCCCCGCCGAACCACTGCGCCTGGATCTCAAGTTCGTCTCCGTAAAGACGTTCGCTGCCTCTGACCACAGGCGAGGCCAGCGACCAGACCTGAAGGCGAAAGGCTTCGTATCGCCCGGCGGCGACGGGAAACGGAGGAGACATGGGCGAACCCTAGCAAAGACTGTTCAAAATACCAGTCTTTTTCCTCACGAGCCCGCCGCACCGCCACCCTCACCATCAGCCCGCAGCTCGCTCGCGGCGATTGAGGAAGCGGAAAACGAGGAGGGAAGCGGGCACGAGGATGATCCACCAGACCAGATCGGGGATGCCGGTGACATCGGCGAGCCGCAGCTTGCCGAGTGCTCCGACGGAGAGAATCGATCCTTTGGCCCAGGCGAAGGTGAGGGCGTAGATGACGCCTCCCACGATCATGCCGAGCCCGCCGACCATCGCATGGACACTGCCCGTGGCGATCGCGGCGACGCCGGTTCCCGGACAGTAGCCGTAGAGCACCATTCCGATCCCGAAGAGAACTCCCCCGAGGACTACCCCGAGAACGTTCATCTCCTTGATATGCCATCCTTCGAGGAGGCCGCCAGACATCATAAGGGCCACCCCGATTCCTCCAACCAGGATGGCCGTGAGCATGATCTTCAGCACCGTGAAGTCTCTAAAACGAAAGAGATTCACGATGACGTTGTAATCGGTCACTCGTCCCTTGTGGAGAAGAATACCGAAGATCAGGCCGAAGAGACCGGCGAGGAGGAGGCCCGCCGGGGAGGAAGTAGAAACTGGAAGATTCATGGGAAAAAGGGGGTAAAAGCGGGATTTTAAAGTCGGGTGGTTTTATTCCGGAAGGTGAGAGCGGCCGTGACGATGCCCGAAGCAAACATGGAGATGAAGAACACCCAGCTCGAAACGGCGAGTTGGAGCGTGCCGCTGATCCCGTGACCGCTTGTGCAGCCCCCGGCAAGACGCGCTCCATAGAGAATGATGATGCCGCCGAGAAAGGCGGTGATCATGCGTTTGGCGACTCCGGGGCCGTGATGGGCGCTCCAGACCGCAGGCACTTTCTCGAAGGAAAAAGTTCCCGAGAGTTTCGAACTCAGGAGCGCTCCGACCGCCGTCATGAGGAGGAAAATCGTCTCGTAGCCGAAAGAAGGTTTCGTTCCCGACCAGTAGCCGTTCGCGGTGACCCTCTCCATCCCGACGAAGAGCGAGGCGAACCATCCCGAGAACTTCGAAATCTCCGTCGACATGCCGATGGGTTTGTTGACGACGAGGAAGGCGAGCCAACTCAGAACGCCGATGCCCACCCCCACCGCGTAGGGATTCCATGATTTTCTCTTCAGCAGGGCCGAAGGGCCGGTTTGACAGCACGGGGATGATTCCATGGTGAAATCATATTCGTTTATAGCTATATAGTCAATTTAATTTCTTTTCTCCGGTTTTGAATTATCTTGTCTGCATTGAATGAGTTCTGCTCTCCTCCCTCAAGAAATGGCCGAAAAACCTCCCCTGGACCGTCAGTCGCTCGACCGGATCGCCTCGTTTTTTAAAGTCTTTGCCGAACCGACCCGCCTGGCCATTCTCCAGGTATTGCGGCAGGGCCCGGCGTCGGTGAATGACATCGTCGCCACCCTCTCGACCTCACAGGCCAACGTCTCAAAGCAGTTGAAAACGCTCCATGACGCCGATCTTCTCCAGCGGGAACAGCGCGGGACCCAGGTGATTTATTCGATCAGCGAGCCTCTCGTCTTCGAGCTCTGTGAACTCGTCTGCTCCAAGTTGAATCGCCGGGCCAGGGCGGAGAGTTCCATGATCTACGAGATCTGAGAGGGTTGACTCCCGGGCTCTACCCTGTTTGGTCACGGAGTGAACCCGCTCCCCCAGCTCCTGCTTGCCCCGATGCAGGATGTCTCCGTCCTGCCGCTCTGGCGGTGTCTTGAGCGGCGTGGCGCTCCGGATGTCTATGTGACCGAGTATTTTCGGGTCCACCGGGATTCGCATCCGGAAAAGTATATCCTGCGTTCCATCACCGAATTGAAAACGGATAAACCGGTCATGGCCCAGATGATTGGCAACGATCCCGCGCACATCGTCCGCACCGCAAAGCTGCTCGAGTCGCGCACTCCCTGCGCCGGGATCGACATCAACCTCGGATGTCCTGCTCCTACTGTCTGCGGAAAGCAGGCCGGAGGCGCGCTGCTTCGCAATCACGAGCTGATCCGCCGCATCGCGGAGGAACTGCGACCGGTCGTCCGGGGAAGGCTCACCTTCAAGACCCGCATTGGTTTTGAATCACCGGCCGAGTTTGAAGCGCTCCTCGACCTCTTTGCCTCGCTTCCTCTCGACGGGCTCGTCGTCCACGGACGCACCGTGAGGGAACGTTACCAGTCGGATGTCCACACCGAGGATATCGCCCGGGCGGTGGAAAGGCTGCCTTTTCCGGTGGTGGCCAACGGGAGTATCGTCTCCGTGTCGAGCGCGATAGCCATGAGACAAAAGACGGGAGCAGCCGGGCTCATGATAGGCCGCGGAGCGATCCGGAATCCCTGGCTTTTCGGGCAGATTCGCGACGACTTTTCCGGTCGGGAGATCGCCCGCCCCCTGCTGCGCGATCTGCACGAGTACGTCCTCGAACTGACCGAAGAAATTTCCCGGGAAGGGGACTTTGAAAAGGAATCGCAGGTGGTGAACCGGATGAAGAAATTCACCAACTACATTGCTTCGGGCATTCACGAAGGGATCCTTACGAACGAACTCCGTCGCGCCACGACCCTGAATGGATTCCGTGACTCGTGCCGGGAGCACCTCGACAACGACGAAATTTTTGCCGACGAGCCGAAGGAGGACGGGACGATCTTCTGCGGCCTCGTCGACCTGAAGAGCGCTACGCTCTAGAGCCATTCCTTCATCCAGAAGGTGAGCGGCTTCGAGCTGGCCGTTTCCTCGCCGATCTCCTTCCACTCGAGTTCGCATTTCAGACTGGGACTCTTGCGGTAGCCCATTCTCGTCCAGAACGAATCGAGCGTTTCGTAGCCCGGCGGGCGGGAAGGATGATCAGCCGGGCGATCGACCGAGCAAAAGGCGGTGAATCGAAACGGTCCGGCCTCCCGGGCCTGAGCTTCACGACGCTTGAAGAACTCGTGGCCGGCTCCACGCCCGCGGAATTCGGGCAGGATGATGGATTCTCCGAGGTAGAAGACCTCGTCGAGGTCGTATCCGGCCTCAAGGAGAGGAGCCTGGAACTCGGGGGATTCGTCCGCCATGGGGAGACAGGTCGTTGCTCCGACGACACGCCCGCCCGATCGCAGGAGGACAACGAGGCTGCGCGCGGAACGCACGTAGGTTTCGAGGTAGTGTTTCTCGTATTCGAGGTCGCCATCGTAGAGATAGGGATACTCGCGGAAGACGGCAATGCGAAGACGACCGAGTTCTTCAAGAATGGCGTCGATTTCCGTTCCCCGAAATTCCTCGTAGTGGAAAGACTCGCTCATCGACCTCCTTCCAATTTCTTGCGGCAATCAGACCCGCGCCTCGACCTCGCGCATATAACGCATGCTATCCTCGCAGATCGTTTCGATGCCGGGTTCGTAGCGGAAGACCTCGACGGAGACCCAGCCATCGTAGGAAATGTCCTTGAGGGCCTTGAAAATGGGGTCGAAGACGACCTCACCCATGCCGGGGCCGAGGAGATTCGGATCGTTCGCGTGAAAGTGGGCAATCCAGTCACGGCTCTCGCGGATCACCTGATCAATGGGGATGGCCTCGCTCGACATTGCTTTTACGTCGAGGTGGAGACTGCAGTTCGGCGAGTCGACCTTCTCCGCGAGTTCGATGCCGAGGGCGGCGGTGTTGAGAAAGTCACCTTCGCTGGGGGCAAGTGGCTCAAGGGCGAGGGTGACACCGCAGTCTTCCAGCACAGGCATGGCGCGTTTTATGGTGTCGGCGGCAAAGTCCATCGCCTGCTCGTGAGAGACGCCGGGGAGGAGATTGCGCTGCATCGGCGAACCAAGGACCATGATGGTGCCATCGAGGTCGCGACAAAGACGGGCGAGATCGGCGAGACGCTCACCGGTGATCTTCCGCACGGCCTCATCGGGTGTGGTGAGGTAGAATCCGGTGGTTTTGGCGAGGAGCCAGTGGAGCCCGACGCACTCAAGACCGGCGTCCTTGATCTGGCTGCGCAGGGTCGCCCGGGCCCCGGCGCTGAAGTCCGGAGGAGGCGCGTCGAGGGTGAAAGGGGCGATTTCAATGCCGGTATAACCGACCGAGCGGGCGTAGGCGAAGGCCTTTTCGAAAGGCCAGTCCTGGAAGGTCTCGTTGCAGATCGCGTATTTCATGAAACGCAGAAAAGCAGAAATGGGGAAAATCTGAAATATTAAAAACCGCGGGTCAGCGCTTGCGGCGCTTCGGAGCGGCCGGCCTCTTCTTGCGAAGCGGAGTCGGATTGTCCTCGAGCAGGGCAGTGTAGTTGTAGTTGAAGCCTTCCAGCTTCCGGCGCTCGATCTTCTGCTCGATGAAATGCTCGACGGAACGGGCGTTTTCCAGTTCGTCGGCGGTGAGAATGGTAAAGGCGTCGCCTTCCTGCTGGGCACGTCCGGTCCGGCCGATACGGTGAACGTAGTCTTCGGGGTTCTCGGGAACCCGGTAATTGATGACGTGGGTTACGCCGGAGATATCAAGTCCGCGGGCGGCAATGTCCGTCGCGACGATGATGTTAAAGGTTCCGTCACGGAATCCCTGGAGCGCTTTGGTGCGATCACTCTGCTTGATGTCCGAGTGAAGGGCGGTGGGGCGGGTTCCCTCGATGTCCTGGAGACGGGCGAGGAGCGCGTCGGCTTCCTTCTTCGTCCGGGTGAAAATCATCATGCTCTCAAAACCGGTCTTTTCGACGAGGGCAACGATGAGTTCGTCGCGCTGGTCCATCCCGACGGGATAAAAGGCGTGACTGACGGTGTCGGCGGGGGAGCGGCGCTCACCGATCTCGACGGCAAGCGGGTCCTTAAGCGCCCAGTTCGCGAGCGTTTGGATCGCCCCGGGCATGGTGGCGGAGAAAAACTGGGTCTGACGGCCCGAAGGACACTGGTCGATGATGCGTTTCACATCGGGGAGGAAGCCCATGTCGAGCATGCGGTCGACCTCGTCGAGGACGAGGAATTTCACCTCACTGAGGTCAAGATTGCCTTTCTCAAGATGGTCGAGGAGACGGCCGGGAGTGGCGATGATAACATCAGGCTTGCCTTCCAGAGCCTCGATCTGGTGGCCGTAACCGACGCCACCATGGAGGAGGACGACGTTGAGCGGCTTGTAGTAGGAAAAGACGTTCATCTGATCCTCCACCTGAGCGGCGAGCTCGCGGGTCGGCTCAAGGACGAGGCACTGGACCTTCGTCGAGGGGTTCATCTGGCAGATGATGGGCAGACCGAAAGCGGCGGTTTTACCCGTGCCGGTTTGAGATGCGCCGATGATGTCGCGGCCCTGCAGAGCCTCGGGAATCGCCTGGGCCTGAATGGGGGTGGGTTCGGTGTAACCCGTTCTCGCAATGGCCCGAAGAACCGGGCCGGACAATCCTAAATCTTCAAAAGAAGGCATTCGGGATCAACGCGGCTTAGCTCCCTTGTTTCAAGGGGAAATTCGTGAGCTTTTGACGAAAGAGCCGTTTCCGGCCCTTTCAGGCCGACTTCCTCCGTTTTGCCCGTCGATCCGCAAGAAAGTAATCGAGCGAGAGCCGTCCCCCGCCTCCGCTGGCGAGACCGGCAAAGACACCGATGTAAAGCGCAAGCGACTGGGGATTCAGAGTGGGAGAGAGAATTAACGGAGCGAGGAGAACAAATCCGGTCATCAAGGTGAGGATGAGCCCGTTGATGCGGGTGAAAATACCCACCAGTACGCCGAGCAGGGAGATGGAAAAGAGGGCGACCGCGGCGACGGCAACCACATGGGGCAGCGGAAGACCCTTGCCGGTGAGCTGTTCGATCAGGGTCCACTGTCCGGACTCCCAGATGTAGTTCTGGACCAGCGAAAGCTGTTCGCGGAGCTGATAGTAAAAGAAGGCCGCGGCGGAGAAAATCCGGATGATGAAGAGTCCGAGGTCGATCAGTTTGGGTTTCTCTGGACCTGAATCCGGAAGGGGGTGGAATGCCATGGGCGAAAGACGAATGAGATTACCGATTCAAACACGGCGATGGTCACTTCCGCAATCGAAAAGGATCAAGTTCCGATCTCTACCTGTCGACCGGTCTTCCTGACAAAAATAAAATCACCTCAGAAGGGCGGAGAGAAGCCCGTCCCGGTCAACCTGGGAAAGGGCCTCCCGGTAGAGGATGATATCGCCCAGATGTAAAGGATGATGCTGGGCTTTGTTCGAGGGGATATTCAGAAATCCGATCTCATAGTTGGCGAGAGTCTGTCTCCCTTTGACGAGAGACTTGACCGTCGCGCTCGACTTTACCGGATCGGACCCCTGTTTCACTGTCACGATCTGATTCCCCTGCTTGCCATTCCACTGCACGAGAACGGCACCCTCCTGATCCGGTTTCCAGGGGATGTTGACTCCTGACTGCTGTTTGCCTCGTTCCGACCGGAAATTGAGCTGCTTGCCGTCGAAAGTGACGCGAAGGACGGTGCGGTCATTGTCGCCTCCCGATCCAAGGAGGAGGATGCTGGCAACCTGCCCGACCATTCCTTTTTCGACTTCGAGTCGGAACGCGAGAGTAATGATGTCCGAGATGATGAGGTCATTGCGAACGCCTTCCGCTTTCGCGATAAAGCGGATCCCGGGTCCACAGGTGAGGCGGGTTTGTTGCCGGGGTCCGAGAGTCAGGCGGGGAATCTGACCGGCGGGACCGATTCCCGTGAGAAGATGCTCGGGCCCGCGAGCGGGGATAAGATTCTGGAGCGCGGCCACCGCCTGATCGGGATTCGAAAGTCGTTTTCCGTCAGCGGTCAAAGCACCTCCCTTGAGGGTATACTGGGAAATGGCCCCTTTTCCCGGCAGAGCGACGGCAGGAGGTGTCGGAGTGAGATTGTTCAACAGAGAAGTCAGTGACACAATGGGCGCCGGGGGAGGCGGAGGAGCGGGCGCGCTGGCAGATTGGACCGGAGGCGCGGATTTAGCGGGAGTCGCCAGCGGGGTGGGCTTCGAGGCTTTCGTGCCCATCGCGATGATCCCCAGGGCGAGGGCTCCCATGACCCCTCCAATGAGCCACTTTTGGTTGGAATTCGAGGCTACGGCCGGCCGGTATCGGGAGTCAGGAACCGGTTTTGGAACGCGGGCGGGGCGGCGTCCCGGAGCTGGGCGCTGCGGTTCGGTGTGGAGAGGCCGGGAAACATGATGGGCCGTATGCTCCAGAATAATCCGCTCCCCGACGGGCCTGGCTACCGCCACGGGAATGGCGACAGGAATGGCCGAGGTCGGATCCGCGAGGAGAGCCGTCGCATTTTTGGCCTCCTTGAAAGACTTGAGCGCCTCAGTCGCATTGGCCGGCCGGTCCGCCGGGTTTCGAGAAATCAGCCGCATGACCCAGTCGGTAATGGGTTTCCGCAGATCCGGCCGCAATTCACTCAAGTGGGTCACCTTGTGAGAAAGATGCCGCGTCATCGTATCCGCGACCGAAGTGCCGGCAAACGGAGCCCGCTGCGTCAGGGCGAAATAATAGACACAGCCGAGGGAATAGAGATCGGTTCGCTGATCGAGCGGCCGGACTTCAATCTGCTCCGGAGCGATGTAGTCGATCGACCCGAGAAAGGATCCGGTCTGGTCCAGTGTCTGGAGGGAAGGAGCCTGACTGAACTTGGCGAGGCCGAAATCGAGCAGCTTTACCTGAAACCGCCCCGAGGGAAGCCAGGTCATCATGATGTTGCTCGGCTTGAGATCCCGATGGAGCAGATTCAGTTCCTGGGCCGAGATGAGAGGATCGAGAGTCTGCTCGACGAACTCCATGAAATCCGGCACAGAGAAGGCGCTCTTTTGCGTGATTACCTTGAGGGTGTCCCCGCGAACGAGCTCAAAGACCACATAGGGACCCTCCTCGTCTTCGGAGAATTCGTAAATGGAAACGACATTCTGATGCTGAAAACTCGCAAGCGCACGGGCCTCCCGACCGAGGCTTTCAGCCGAGGCAGGGTCATTCAATTTGGTATCCTCGATTGGAAGAAGCCTCTTGATGGCGACGCTACGCTGCAGCCGGAGGTCGAAGGCCTCGTAGACGGCGCCAATTCCGCCCCGTCCTATCCGGCCTTTGATTTCGTAGCGGTCCGCCATGATAAATTGCGATCACTACTTTATCCTAGAATCTATAATTAACAAAATTTAAGCGAGGCGGCCGGATTAAATAGTTGATTCACTACTTTGCCTGTCGCTAGGCAGAAGCTAAGGTCCGCCGAAAGGGGATGAAGAACGACTTTTACGATACCTTTGATTTCCAGCGCGTTGATGGAGAAAAGCCGGAACAGAAAGGGGAATACCGGACACCTTTTCAGGTGGATCGTGATCGCATCATTCACACCTCGGCGTTTCGAAGACTGCAGAACAAGACCCAGGTTTTCTTCAGCGGGGAGTACGACTTTTACCGGACCCGCCTCACCCACTCGATCGAGGTCGCCCAGATCGGCCGAAGTCTCTGTAACCGCCTGAACCAGACCTCGCCGCTGCTGAAGCCTGATTTCCGGATCGATCCTGACCTCGTCGAAGCGGCCTGCCTTTCCCACGATATCGGGCACCCGCCTTTTGGACATACGGGTGAGCGGACCCTGCACCGGCTCATGGGAACGAACGGCGGGTTCGAAGGTAATGCCCAGACCCTGCGGATTCTCACAACAATACTATTCGGCCCGGAGCGCGGGATGAATCCGACTCGGGCGCTCATGGACGGGGTCTTGAAGTATAAAACTCTCTTTGGCGAAGTAGGGAACCAGAAGAATCACTTTCTTTATGCCGAACAAACGGGAGTTCTCGATTTTGTAATGGGAGGAGAGACTTTTCCCGGCGGACTCACTCCGGGAGCGGGACGAAATAGCTTCCGCTCCATTGAGTGCCGCATCATGGACTGGGCGGACGACACCGCCTATTCATTGAACGACATCGCCGATGGAATCTACGCCGGCTTCATCAATGTGGACAAGGTGGAGCGATGGGCGGCCACACAGGAGTTAACAAACCGCGAGTCTGACCTGATCTCCGATCTCCTCGATGCAATCAGACGGGGAAGGGTGGAGTCCACCGTCGGAAAAAAAATCGGAGCCTTTATCGGTGCGGCCGAGCTCGAGGAGGTGAACGGCTTCCTGAGCGATCGGACGGCCCGACATCGATATCGTCTCGTCATCGATCCGGACATTGCGGGAGAGTGTTTGCTCTACAAACGGCTGGCGCTTGATCTGGTTTTCAAAAGCCAGCAGTTGCAGCAGCTCGACCGCAAATCTGACTATATCCTTACCCGTCTATTCGAAGTCTTCGCCGGGCTCTACATTCACCAGTCGAGCCCCGGTCCCAATCACTACCGGCTTCTCCCGGATGAAGAGGAGGATCTGATTTTTTCACAGGCCGGTGAAGAGCTGAGAGCCCGTGTCGTTTGTGATGCCCTCGCCAAGATGACTGACGGCATCGCCACAAGAACCTATCGCCGGCTCTTTGATGCGGACTTCGGGTCCATCCTCGATCTTGTCTGAGAAGATTCGGCCGGAGGGCTATTTTGCCGCCGATGCCTCGACGAAGGCCTTGAGGAGTTTTGCCTGCAGCGCATCATCGGGCATCAGTTTCTCCGGATGCCACTGCACACCGATGAGGAAGCGGTCGGGGTCGGTCGTTTCCGTCGCTTCGACGATGCCATCGGGACTTTTGGCCACGATCCTGAGATTGCTCCCGATCCGCCTGACTGCCTGATGGTGCATCGAATTGACCTCGACTTCCGTTTTGCCGAAAATCCGGCTCAGCCTTGAATCCGGCTCGATCAAGATCGGGTGGGAAGTGTCGCGATGCACTACTCCGAATTCGGAAGGGATATCCTGCACAAGCGATCCCCCGGAGGTGACATTGATCCACTGACTCCCGAGGCAGATGCCGAGGAGCGGTTTGTCGGTCTCCTCGATCCAGGCTTTGCAGAGCTTCTTTTCAAATTGAAAACGATTGTCGTCGAGAAGCTCAACCGTTTCATGGGCCTCCTCGCCATACTCGGAGGGAGGGATATCAGCTCCTCCGGGCAGGAGGAGACCGTCAAGGAGGGAGAGATATTCGTCGATGTGCTCAAGGTTCCCATCCGTGTTCGGAAGCACAACAGGAATGCCGCCGGACTCCCGCACAGCGCGAATGTAGGTCTCGCTCGTAAGGCTTGCGATGCCGATGAGCGGGGCCTTTGGCGATGGAACCGGTCTGACGTCGGGAGAGATCCGGCCGATGAAAAATCCGGCAACCCCGCTTGCCAGGATCAAGGTCGAAAGGATAAGTCGGCGACGGGTCGAGGGAAGCATATCCGGAAATTTAAGGAACCGGACAAAACTTGTCGAGGCGTAAGAACCGGCGAGGCGCGGGGGTCGGACCCGCGCCATCCTCTGAATCGATGCGGTGAGCGTTAAGCGCCCGCGGCGACTGCCGCCAGAAACGGATAATCCGTGTAACCCCTGGGTCCGGGGGTATAAAAGGTCGAGGCATCCGGTGCGTTCAAATCGGCACCGACAGCGAAACGCTCGGGGAGATCGGGATTGGCGAGGTAGGGTGTCCCGAAGGCGACCGCATCAATTTTCCCCGCATCAATGTCGGCGGCGGCTTCTTCGGCGGTGTAGCCCATGTTCGTGATGAGGGCTCCCTTGAAGATCCCGCGAACCGGAGTCAGGACATCACCCTGTTGCTGTTGGAAGAAATCTCCCCGCATGACATGAAGGTAGGCGAGATGCCGTTCGTTGAGCGCTCCTGCCAGGTAGGTGACAAGCGCGATCGGATCACTGTCTATCATGCTGTTGTAACTGTTGAGCGGCGAAATTCGAAGACCGACCCGGTCGCTGCCCCAGACGCTGATGACGGCATCGACGACTTCGAGGAGGAAACGGGCACGGTTTTCAATGGAGCCTCCATAGGGACCGGTGCGATGATTTGCTCCGTCGCGGAGGAACTCATCGATGAGATAGCCATTTGCTCCGTGCACTTCAACTCCGTCAAAGCCGGCAGCTTTCGCGTTTTCGGCCGCCTTGCGGAATCCCTCGACGATGCCGGGGATCTCGTCGTCACGGAGTTCGCGTGGAACGACGTAGGGTTTCTTGCCCTCGGGAGTATGGACCTCGTCATTGGTGATGGGGATCGCGCTGGGAGCAACCGGCTGGGCTCCACCATTCAAGAGAGGATGACAGGCCCGACCGCCATGCCAGAGCTGGAGAAAAATACGTCCGCCCGCGGCATGTACCGCCGAGGTCGTCTTTTTCCATCCTTCAACCTGGGCATCGGAGTAGATCCCCGGCTCGCTGATGAAGGAGGAATTTCCCTCCATCACCATGGTGGCCTCGGCAATGATAAGGCCGGCACCGGCACGCTGCGCATAGTGTTCGGCGATGAGGTCACCGGGAACATGCCCCACCTCGGCGCGGGTGCGCGTCAGCGGAGCCATGAGAATGCGGTTGGGGAGATTGAGGGCTCCGACCTTAAGAGGCTGGAAAAGGGGAGAGTGGTTCATGGGACAAACTGACGGTAGGGAAGACGAACTATTTCGATGCCAGTAGGGTGTTAATAAAGTCGCGGCGACCGGCCAGGGCGGTGATCGCAAGGATACCCATGAGTGCTGCCATGCCATATCCGGCCTCAAGGATGAGGACATGGTACATGACAATGACCACAGCGATGGGACCGACGACGGCGAGGGCGAGGTTCACGTAGCGCCCCGCGAGGAGGAGTATTCCTCCGAGGAGTTCGAATACCTTCACCACAGCGAGGAACCCGGACATGTAGAGGGCACCGATGAATCCTGCCGCAAGGGATCCTTCCTCTGGTGAGGGCATCGGAATAAAATGGAGCCAGAAGTTCAGACTGAAGATGACGAAGAGGACTCCGAGGAGGTAGCGGGCGATGAGCGGGATGTATTTCATTAGTAGTTTTTGGTGGGTTAGTTAGTTGAATCAGACAAGGTCAAAGAGAAGGGCCTCGACGGGTTCGTCCCCGGCGATGAGCTCATAGGTAGAGGCCTCTTCCGCGCTGGCACCGTCGCCGGGACGGAGAATTGTTTGGTTCAGACGCACTTCCCCGTGAATAGCTTGCAGCCAGAGTCCGCGATTTCCGGAGAGTTCGTGGGTCACTTTCTCACCGGGATTGAGCCGGAGCCGGTAGACAAAGGCGTCCTGGTGGATGAGCGCCGAGTTTTCGCGACCGTCCGGAGAAATGACGAGCACTTTGGAGAGGGCTTCGATTTCGGGTGTCGGATGCCATTCCGTGTAGGAGGGGGTAAGCCCACGCTTATTCGGTTCAATCCAGATCTGGAGAATGTGGAGGGGATCTGTCTTTGAAGGATTGAACTCGCTGTGGGTCACGCCGGAACCGGCGCTCATGAGCTGGATCTGTCCAGGCCTGAGTTCACGGGCGTTGCCCATGCTGTCCTTGTGGCTGAGGGCGCCTTCGAGGACGTAGCTGAAGATCTCCATGTCGCGGTGCGGGTGGGTGGGAAACCCGACGGCGGCGGCGATGCGGTCCTGATTAATGACACGCAGGCTGCGGAAGCCCATATGCTCCGGATCGTAGTAGCTGGAAAAGCTGAAGCTGTGGTAGGTGTCGAGCCAGCCGTGGTTGGCATGTCCGCGGTCTTCGGAGGCGCGGAGAGTGATGGCGGGAGATGTCGTTGTCATGATCGTAGAGTTGGTTGGAGATGAACCGCTGTTCTGGTTACGATCACAGGATGCCTTTCGGCAAGGCAAACTGCCAATGCCGGTTGCGTCACAAGTTCATGCGCGTAGGTTATGAACTCCGGCGATACCGCTACCATGGAATTTCACCAATTGCGCTATTTCATTGCCACGGCGGAAGAGCTCAGTGTCACGGCTGCGGCGAAGCGGCTCCATATTTCTCAGCCGGCTCTCAGCCGGCAGATCCTGTCTCTTGAGGAGGAACTGGGGGTTCCGCTTTTCCAGCGGGTCAAAAAGCGCATTCATCTCACCGATGCGGGTCGCTTTTTTCTGGATCGCGCCCGTCAGTTACTGTGTGACTCGGAGACAAGTATCCAGCAGGTGCGGGAGCAGTTCGGCCATGGCAAAAGAACGATACGGCTCGGCTTTCTGACGATCTTTCTGGACGATATCGTTGCGCCGGCGTTGCGCACTCTGCGGAAGGAGTCGCCGCGGACCAGCGTGGCCCTTTTCGAGCTCTCGCCGAAGGCCCAGCTCGACCGGCTCCGGGACGGGGAGCTCGACCTCGCCCTGCTGGGAAATCTCGGCGAGGAGGATCGCTCCCGCTATACAATTCAGTCTCTTATGCGAAACCCGATGGCGATCGTGCTGCCCGACGATCACCGGCATGCGACACGAAAGCAGGTCGCCCTGAAAGAGCTCGCGGGCGAGCCTTTCGTTTCCCTCTCCGACACCATCTTTCCGGGCAGGAGACAATTCCTCCGAAGTGTCTGTCAGACGCAGGGATTCGAGCCGAAGATTGTCGAGGAAAGTGATTCGCTGCCGCTTCTCCTCGCCGCCGTGTCATCGGGGACAGGAGTGGCTCTGCTCCCCGCGCACAGCAGCAAGTTGCCGCATTCGGGGAGTGTGTTTGTCAGGATGAAGACACCGGTCGTTTATGCGGAGATTATGGCGGTGTATCGAAAAGATTCCGCGCAGGGAGTGCTCGCCTCTCTCATCAATCACCTCGAATCCGCCGCTCAGGCTATCGTTTGACGACAGATTCCGTCATGAGGAGATCACGGACACCTCCCTTTAACTCATACAGCTGCCTCACCTCCTCATCTGTCAATTCCCGGTCAAAGACAGCGAGCTCATCCTGATAGCCCACATAGGCCGCCCCGAGGACCAGATTCACGCTTGCGGGATCCCAACCGAAGGTAAGGTCAAATCCTTCGATCGTTCCCTGCTTCCTCCCATTGAGATAGAGGCTTCCGGAAGGTTTGCCCGCTTTTTCGTTTATCTTGTCGAGCGTGAAGACGGCGTGGGTCCATTCATGGCGTGAGAAAGGAGCGTTGAGGACGCGGACCATGGGACGCGTTTCATCCGGGAGCCCCTCCCATCCTAGGCCCTGAGGATCCCACAGCTCGATGAGTGGCCGGATTGCATAGCGAAAGTGACGGGGGGTGTGATCCTTCGACCATTCGAGAAAGATGAATCCTTTCTTCGTGTCATCGCCAACGATCTGCACGGGATCGCAGTATCCGGGCTCGAGATCCTCGTCAGGATTTAGACGGAGCCAGAGTGAAACCGAGGCGCTCCAACTATCCGCGTTATATCCGAGGACATTCTTTCCAGGGTAGAGCGGACGGGTTGTTCCTTTTTTGGGAAAGTGGATCGCCGAACCGAAGCGGCCCTCGTTTTTCACGATCTTCGCTTCGTCGTTTTCCACACAGGGAACAAGTTCGCTGCCCTGATTGAGATAGCAGCCTTTGTCACCCCTTGAATAATCCGCGGAAAACCCTTCGTCGAATGAGGCAAATAGAGTCAACGATTTCGAGAGCGACTCATTCCCGAAAGTAATTGATGAAGTAAAAAGCAGAGAAAGAGCCAGGGCAGATAGGAGATGATTCATAAAGACGGGGATGGGGGGTGGAAATAGATTGGAGGGGGAATCGAAATTTCCGCGAGTCGCCGGTTTGATTTCGGGTAGTTATGTTTTTATTCAAAAAAGCACCCTGGGATCAAGACAAGGTCCTGTGAATTTGTTAGCTTTTCCCCGATGAAGACGCCCCTTCCCCTTTTACTCCTCTTCTCCTTTCTCCACAGCGCTGTTCTCCTCCGGGCTGCCGATCTCTTCGACAAATCCAACCTCGCGGCCTGGTGCATCGTGCCCTTCGACGCGCAGAAGCGTTCCCCTGAAGCTCGGGCGGAGATGGTCGCGAAGATGGGCCTGACGAAGGTCGCCTATGACTGGCGGCCCGAGCATGTCGCGGAGTTCGAGCGCGAGATCCTCGCGTATCAGAAGCACGGGATCGAGTTCTTCGCCTTCTGGGGGCAGCATGACGAGGCCTTTGCCCTCTTCAAAAAATACAATCTCAGCCCGCAGCTCTGGATCATGATGAAAGAGCAGGGCGCGACGCAGGAGGAAAAAATCAAAAACGCAGCGGAGGGACTTCTCCCCATTCTCGAAAAGGCAAAGGCACTCGGAAGCAAGGTCGGCATCTATAACCACGGCGGCTGGGCTGGCAAGCCGGAGAACATGGTCGCCGTCTGCGAGTACCTGAAAAAGACCCGCGGAACGGAAAACGTCGGCATCGTCTACAACCTCCACCACGGCCACAGCCATCTCGACCGGCTCCCCGCGGCGATCGAGTTGATGAAACCGTACCTCCTCTGTTTCAACCTCAACGGCATGGATATCGAGGGCGACAAAAAGGGCCGCAAGATTCTCCCGCTCGGCGTTGGAACTGAGGATGTGAAAGTCCTTCGCCAGATCCGGGCGAGCGGCTACAGCGGCCCCGTTGGCATTCTCAATCACACGGACGAAGACGCCGAAGGCCGGCTCCTCGACAATCTCGACGGATTGAACTGGCTCCTTCCCCAGCTCGACGACGCCCCGCCTGCGGCGAAGCCGAAATACCGCACCTGGAGCGAAGCAAAAGAAAAGACGCCTTCCCCTGCTCCCGTCGCGGCGACCAAAGCCGAACCGGTCCCGTCTCTCAGTGAGGAATTCGGAATGGCTCTCTCCGGCGGGCTCCTCGTCGATGGAAAGGGCGAATATCACACCCTCCCTTTCACGATTGAGTGCCGCGCCAAGCTTGAGAGCAAAGAGCGTTTTAACATCCTCGTCGCCTGCAATCCCAAGTCCGCGAGCACCCACTGGGAGCTCTACTCACACGCCGGACGCGGCACGCTCGCCCTGTACTTGCCCGGTCGCGGCGGTGACTACGATTCGGGAGTGAACATTTGCGACGGTCAGTGGCACAACCTCGTTGCCAGCGTCAGTGAAGAGATGGTCACTCTCTGGGTCGACGGAAAGATCGTCCTCGAAAAACCTACCTCTCCCGCCGCTCCGGTGCGCCACGCCAATGTCGAGTCCCTCGCCTTCGGTCGTCTCGTCGAAGGTTCAATCGGCTGCGACGGCATCATCGACGATGTGCGCCTCTCCCGCGGTGTCATGAAACCCCGCCCCGGCAACGCTCCGCGACTGCGCATGGACAATACCCTTGGACTCTGGTCCTTCGACGACCTTGCTTCCGGTGCTCCTGTCGTCAAGGCCCCCGAGCCTGCTCTCTTCACCCCCGATCTCCCGCCGCTCAGCAAGGCGGACAACGAGCACTGGGAGGAGTTCGTCAACCGCGAACGGGTCTTCGACTATTATGGCAAGCAGGCGCTGCACTTCATGAAGCAAAAGCCGCTTCCAGAACTCATCCCCGACTTTCCGGGGATGGACGGCGGCCGGCAGGGGCACTGGGGCAATCAGAACGACCAGGTCACCTGGAAAGACGGACGCTTTGCCGCGAGTGACCTCGGCAGCGTTTTCAGTACTGTCTTCAAAGGCGCCGGACTGACCATCCCGAAAGCCGTCTGTGTCACCGCCTTCGGCAACTCGGCCGTCTTTGATCCCGAGACCCTTTCCTTTCCACTGAAATGGTCGGGCGGATTTGTGAAACTCAATGACAACCGGCACGGCTTCATGGGCGGCGGGCAGATGGACGGAGAAGTCGTCGCCAAATCCGATCTCAAGCAAAAAGGTCAGTACCACGGGTTTTACCGCCACGGAAAATCCGTCGTTTTTTCCTACATCGTTGACGGGAAGAAACAGCTCGTGAATGCGCGCGGCGAGACCAAGCCGCTCGACGGCCTCACCAAAGGCGGACCCGCGCAATGGCCGCAATGGCTCGAGACAAAAGGCGAACCCGGCACGCAGACGCCCTTCGCGACTGACCGCCTCACGATCCCTTTCGACAATCCCTACGGCACCCTTTTCTTCATCACCGCCCATGACTTTTTCAGCGACGGCACCGCCGCCATCACGACGATGACCGGCGAGGTCTGGCTCGTGAAGGGCATCGACGAAACTCTCGGGACGCTGCGCTGGAAACGCTTCGCGACCGGTCTGCACCAGCCGCTCGGGGTGAAGGTCGTGAAGGATCAACTCCACGTCCTCGGTCGCGACCAGATCACCTGTCTGCACGATCTCAACGGCGATGACGAGGCCGACTTTTATGAGTGTGTCACCAACGCGATGCAGACCTCGCCGGGCGGGCATGACTTCATCGTCGGACTCGAAACCGATGCCGAGGGACGCTGGTATTTTGCCTCGGGCAACCAGGGAGTGTGTCGTATCACCAATCGCGATCAGCTCGAAGTCCTCGCGACCGGCTTCCGCAATCCGAACGGTCTCGGTCTCTCGCCCGACGGACGCTTCATCACCACGAGTGTGCAGGAAGGCGACTGGACCCCCGCGACGAGCATCTGCCAGATCGAACTCGGCAAAAACGAAGGCGCCCACTTCGGTGCTGGCGGTCCGAAAGAAGGCGGCACGCCCGAGCCCGTCCTCATGTATCTTCCCCGCGGCGAGGACAACAGCGCGAGCAGTCAGGCCTTCATTTCCGGAGAACAATGGGCTGCACTTAAAGGCGATTGCAATCTCGTGCATCTTTCCTCCGGCGGCGGCAGCGCCTGGCTCGTGATGCGGCAGAATGTCAAAGGCCTCTGGCAGGGCGCTGCGGTGAGGATCAGCGGCAACTTCGATTCCGGCCCGCAGGCGGCCCGTTTTAATCCGAACGACGGCCATCTCTACGTAAACGGCATGCAAGGCTGGGGAAGTTACACGCCGAAAGATGGGACTTTCCAGCGTGTGAGGTTTACCGGTGGCAAGCAGGTCCCCATCGGATTTGAAGCCCGCGACAATGGAGTCCTCGTACGCTTCAACGAACCTGTCACCGGAGCGGATGCCTCCACCACCTTCGCCCAATGCTGGAACTACCTCTACAGCGCCGCCTACGGGTCGCCCGAGTATTCCGTGCGCTACGCCGATACTCCCGGACACGACCCGCTCGAAGTCCGCAGCGTGCAAACGCTCGAGGGAGGTAAGGCTCTCTTCATTGAGATCCCGCAGCTCATCCCCGCGAGCCAGGTTCATCTCCACCTCAGCACGGGCCACGATATCTTTCTCACCGCGCATCGTCTCGACGAGGCCTTCACCGACTTCCCCGGCTACACGCAGATTACAAAAACGAATCACGCCGCTCAGGTCGGGATGACGGCGCCCGTCGCGAGCAAACCCAATCCCTGGACCGGCGGAGAAAGCGGACGCGCCATCGCCGTCGAGGCCGCGCTCGGATTGCAGTATGTGCAGAAGACGGTCAAGGCAAAGGCGGGCGAGCGACTCAGTCTCACCTTCAAAAATCCCGATGTCGTCCCGCACAACTGGATCCTCGGCAAGCCCGGCACGCTCCAGAGCCTCGGTGAAAAATGCAACCTCATGATCACCGATCCACAGGGCCTCGCCAAACACTATGTCCCCCAGTCTGATGACGTCCTCGTCTATACTGACATGGTCAACGCGAAAGGCGAGTTTACGATCCACTTCAACGCCCCGAAAGAGCCGGGGGAGTACCCCTACCTCTGCACCTTTCCCGGGCACTGGATGGTGATGAACGGAGTGATGACGGTGGAGTGAGGGCTGTTGAGCGAAAGGGTAGATCCTCAGAGTTTTCCCCTTTGGATCGATCTATAAAAGCGATCCTCGTTGTGAGAGCTTTCGGGCTTTCCACTTGATCGCTGATCCCGTTTACTTGCGGGCGATGCCCCCGTACGCGCTTACCTTTCTCGCACTGCTCCCCATTCTCGTCGTGGCCGTTTTGCTCGTTGTCCTGAGGTGGCCGGCGTCCCGGGCGATGCCTTTTTCTTATCTCACGGTTGTCGTCCTTGCTCTTGTAGTTTGGCAGGTTCCCCTTCTTCAGATAGCGGGAGCCACGGTGAACGGGCTCATCATCTCAGCGACCCTGATCTTTATCATCTTCGGGGCGATTCTGTTACTCAATACTCTAAGGGAGAGCGGAGGCCTTCAGGCAATGAGGGCCGGGTTTCTGAAAATCTCGCCGGACCGGCGGGTTCAGGCCATCATCGTGGCGTGGTTGTTCGGCTCCTTCATCGAGGGTTCGGCAGGATTCGGAACTCCTGCGGCCGTCTGTGTGCCGCTTCTGGCGGGGCTCGGGTTTCCGGCAATGGCTGCCGTGGTCGTGGGAATGATCATCCAAAGCACCCCGGTGTCCTTCGGGGCGGTGGGTACTCCGATTCTCGTGGGAATTAACAAAGGCCTTTCGGGTGACCCCGCGGTGCTCGACTACATCACCCGAAATGGCTTTTCGGACTGGGCTGACTTTCTCGCTTCTCTCGGGGTGAAGGTGGCGAGCCTGCATGCGGTTGCGGGAACGCTGATTCCCCTCCTGATGGTGTGTGTCCTGACCCGCTTCTTCGGGAAAAATCGATCCATCACCGAAGGCCTCGCCGTCTGGAAGTTCGCGATCTTTGCCGCTCTCGCGATGACCGTTCCCTATTGGCTGGTCGCCCGCTTCCTCGGGCCCGAGTTTCCCACGCTGGTCGGCAGCGCCCTGGGATTGCTGATTGTGGTGACTGCCGCAAAGCGCGGGTTTCTGATGCCGCGAAATGAGGAGCTTTGGGACTTTGAATCAAGCGAAGCCTGGCCTGCGGAATGGACCGGATCCCTTTCTCTGAGTGAAGAAGCCCGGGGTCACGCCATGATGAGTCAGACAAAGGCGTGGTTCCCCTACCTCATTGTCGCGGGGCTTCTGGTCCTTACCCGGCTTAAGCAACTTCCCTTCGGTGACTGGCTGAAATCCGTCTCCTTCGAGGTGCCGGATCTCTTTGGATCGGGGGTCGCTGTTTCCGTGCAACCCCTCTATCTGCCTGCGATTGTTTTTATAGTGGCGGCTCTGGCAGCTTCGGTGATGCACCGGGTTCCGATGCGGGGTATCCGGAAGGCCTGGTCGTCTTCCGCGAAAACGGCCGCGGCTGCCTCGGTCGCTCTGGTCTTTACGATTCCGATGGTGCAGGTCTTCATCCATACGGGTGGCGGGTCGGCGCACTTTGAAAAAATGCCCATCGCCCTGGCGGCAGGAATTGCGGAAATGACGGGAACGGCATGGCCTCTTTTTGCTCCCCTCATTGGTGGCCTGGGCGCTTTTGTCGCCGGGTCAAACACGGTCAGTAACATGATGTTTTCCCTCTTCCAGTTCGGGGTCGGGGAAAGAATCGGCGTGGATCCCGCCTGGGTGGTCGCCCTGCAGGCGGTGGGAGGGGCGGCCGGCAACATCATTTGTGTTCACAATATCGTGGCAGCGGCCGCGACGGTGGGACTTCTCGGAAGGGAGGGTGTCATCCTTCGAAAAACACTCGTGCCCTTCCTTTACTACATTATCCTGACAGGAGCCCTGGGCTACACCGTGCTCTGGAGCAGTGAGAAGGGCTGGTTCCATGCGGGAACCCTGCTTCTCACGATGCTTGCCTTTTGTCTCTGCTTTGTGGTCTACCGGAGTCAGAAACGCTAAGTTCAGGACTCAATTCAGTATTGTCCGGTCTCCAACATCACGAGAGTGCAGGCCTCCACAAAGGGAATGGCCGCCTCGCGGAGTTTTGCCTGAAGCGCAGGTGACCCGGTGCCCGGATTGAAGATGACTCTTCCGGGATGCAGCGAAAGGATTGCATCCGCCATCTTTTCGGAAATAGAAGGATTCACATAAAGAGTCAGAGTATCGACCTGACCGGTCACCAAGGTCAGATCGCTGATAACCGGGATGCCGTCGATGGCTCGCAGCACCGGATGCACCGGAACGGGATCGTGCCCGAATTTGAGCAGTTTTGTCAGGGCTAAATAGGCATACCGATCCGGCTTGTCGCTCGCACCCAGAATGACCACCCGCTCGCGTTTTCCGTTCCGGCTCATCTGCTCGATTCTTAACCGGAGAGATTCTCTCAGAACCGGTAGGAAAAGGAAGTCCTGATTCCCGATAGCTGTCCGGCGGTGACGGGCAGGCCGTCGGTGCCGAGACTGTTGCTGTCGAGATAGAGATACCCGGCGTTGAAACTGAAGCCCCGCGAGAAGTCATAGCGGAATCCGGCGGTGGCACCGTATTCAAGATCGCCGCCTCCGGTTTCGGCGACGAGCAGTCCGGCGCCCACTGTTGTCCGGCCCCACTTGTATCCTGTGCCGATACTTCCGGAGATCCGATCAAAACTATTGAATCCGGCATAGGGATCGAGGTGATCCCAGGAGACTCCGGCCGTGATATCCCAGCTTCCGTAGGTCAGCATGTGTCCGAAGGTGACTCCATTTCTTGCATAACGTCCGTAGAGGTCCCCTCCATGGTAGTCGAACGACCAGGCGCGTTTCACGGTCTCGTGGGGACTGCGGTAGAGGAATCCGGCGTTGTAGTTCCGGCCGTCATCATCAACCGCGGCATCCACGAGAAAGCTGCTGTACCTTGCCCGGTATCGGAATGCCCGACTGGGCGAAGTGTTCACGAAACCGTCGTAAAAGAGATTCGCTTCTCCGGCGAGACTGTTCCTTGCAGAAAGAACGAGGGTGTCCCTGTCATCGAAATCGCCATAGCTGACCTGTCCCCAGATGCCGCGCAGGTAAACGTCGAATCTCCCTTCGGTTGCCTCGCTTCCGGCGATGCCAGAGGTGAGGAGGCGGGTATTCACTCCATAGGTGAGGGTGTTCGCCATTTTTCGCGAGATCCGGAGGTCGTAAACCCCGGCGTAATAGAGATCGAAATGATCGCGCCCGATTCCGGGAGTTCCCGGGTCGAAGTCGAAAAGATACTGCGTTCCGGCAAGGGAGGTTCCCTCAAACAGGAAGGTGTGGTCACCCACCTCCCAGGCGATGGGTTTCTGAAACTGGGTGCGGGGAGCGATACGACGGTCGATGTCGGAGACCCGTTGGGTTTGACCTTTCGCCGGAAGCGTGGCGAAGAGCAGTCCTATCGTGACGGAGAGCAGGGAGAGTGCTCCCCGGGAGAGCGGGAGAAGAGAATTCATGAGCGGGTGAGTGCGCGAAATTTTCAACACTTGTTCAGGTAGTGGTTGAAGACGTGGCTTCCGATGGAGCGCCCCATTTTCAGTCCCTGGACGTTGTCGGCCTGCCAGTGGACGCCGCCATAGATCCGGCTCATGCCGTTGTCGTCGGCTGCCTGGGTGAAGTTCTGGTAGTGCCTAACCGAGTTTTTCAACTGGACAGGCCAGTTCACCAGATCAATCGCCTTCACCTCGAAGGGGACGGAGTCCGTTCCGAACCAGAGTTTCAGGACTTCGGCGGCTGCACCGGAGAAGGTGGAATGCCCCGAGACATAGGCCGGAAAGGGGGGCGTCGGGACCAGAGTTTCCCATTTGGGGTCGCAACGCACCCTCGGGTCGGGATTGCCAAGTTGATCGGCAGCCCTTCGCACGGCCGTCTCCGGCCGCAGGATATCCGTGTAATATTTGGTGTGCCAGGCCGAGATCCCGGAATCGCACATGGCGACACTCATCTGGGCGAGCAGCTGGGAACGTTCGATCAGCGAATAGCGCTTTGAATCCAGCGCGAGGCGGAGTCCGATATGAAGCCAGGGGGCAGGAACGGAACCACCCCGCGGACCATCCTCCCAGAAGAAGGCGATCTCGGTCTGGTCAGCGGTACGTTCGGTGCTGTTTGCGCCTCCGAGCCGGTAGACCTCTTCAAACTGATCAGCGAACTCTTTTCCCCGTACATCCGGGAAATCAGGTGCCGCAAATTGGGTCTTGGACTGGATTGCGAAGGGTTCCATGTTGCCGAGATTCGGAAAGAGACCCCGTTGGAACGTTTCGAAGCGCGGTCCCACCTCGGTGCGGTAGAAGGGACCGGTGAGGGACCAGCTATCCACCGTTTTCCTCGGTTCGTAGTCCTTGTCAAAGTAGTAGGGCACCTTCTCCGAATGGCCGCCATCGATGGTGCGGTGCTTTTGTACCACCTTGCCGACATGCTCACCCCAGGCGACTCCCGCCGCGATCGCTTCACCGGATTCGGGTATCTCTTTAAGGTATCGTTGCCGATCAAACACCATCGGCGTCTGCAGGGCCTCGGCCGAGGCAATCGCCGCCGCCGCGGTGTAGGCTGCACGAACCGAAGCTCCCTTGGGCGCACGACCGATTTCCGGGTAAGGACAGTGGTAACCGCCCTCAATCCCGTTCACTGCGAGGAAACCGGCGAGGTGGCCGAAGGCAAAGATCCGGCAGGCGAGCGGCGGACCAATTGCCTGATCACGAACCCCTTGGAACATGACGTCGGTCCAGAAGGCGTCCGGTTCGACAAAGTCTCCCACCTGAATCACCCCGGAGAGATAAGATCGTTTTGACCCGAGCGGAGCCGCACAGCTGCCGAGGGCGCTCATTCCCGCAACCGATGCCGCGCGGAGGAAGTTTCTTCTGGAGAGGTCCATGGAAAGAAAGTTAAAGTTTTATAAAATATAGTGGCTCTACTCAGTTAAGTAAAGTAAAAGNNAGCTACTGGCTTCCAGTTATGCTTCCCCGTCCCCCTCAGGATCCTGCTCTGATCGGGGTAGAAAAATTTCTCACGTGACCCGGAATCGACTACAGTGACCGCATGAGTTGGGTTCTTTTCTTCGACGGCGATTGCGCCTTTTGCTCAGCCAGCGTGAGGCGGGCCTTCAAATTCGATAAACACCGCCGTCTCAGGTATTCCCCTCTGCAGGGAAAACTGGCGGCGGAAAAGGGGTTTTCGGCTTACGCCGATAAGGCCGACGGCACCATGGTCGTGATGCGGGAGTCGGATGGGAAAGTTTTCCTGCGAAGTGATGCGGCCATCGAAATTGCCCGGGCGCTCGGGGGTGGCTGGCGGATTTTTTCCCTGGCCGTACTGATTCCGCGATTTATCCGGGATGGAGTGTATCGATGGATTTCCCGTCATCGATTCTGGTTTTCGAGCAAGGGCGACTTCTGCGCCCTACCGGATCCGGAAATGGAAAAGCTTATTCTAGAGTAGCGCCCTCAGTTCACGCACCGCCATGGCCGTCCCCCTGATCACCATCGCCCTTCTTGTCATTTTCCACGGATATCTCGGCTGGAACGGGAAAATTCGTCAGGGCCTGATCTCTGCTGTGGCCCTGTCTCTGCTGGCAGCAGTTGCGGCCACTTACTTTGTCAAAGTCCCCTCTGAATTCGGGGGGATTTGGATCTTTGCCATTTCATTCCTGACTCTTGCCGCGATCTCCTGCGGTTCGCTTGGAATGCTGCGCGGTTTCCGGCTTATCATTCGGCCTTGATCCCTTATCTCCGCTCCTGAAGGGCTCGATCCAGCATCCGGTTGATCATCACGCGCCTCTCATCATCGCCGACGTCCCGATTCTGTTCACGCATTTCGATGATCCGGCGAATCATCGTTTCCCGGTCTCCCTCGCTCAATTTCGAGAGTTTATCGACGATTTCCGGTGGCGGTGGTCCGCGGAAGCCGTCCCCCCGGATTCCCTCGCGATAGTTTCCTGCCGGCGAGCCCGACCCCGGTCCTGATCCGCCGCCAGGCCCCCCGCCGGGTCGGGATTCGCCCGGCTTGAGTTGATTTTCATCAAAGCGTACCGAAAACACCTCACCTCCCGCCACGGAGATTTGTGCCGTCACCGTGCCCAGATCGGATTGATTCCCGGCGATCCCGACCATTCGCCAACCCAGGGTATTGGCGGAGGGTGAGACAACATGGGTTTCCCGGGTCTCCCGATCGAGGAGGGTGGCAAAAACATCTCCTTTAATCCGGGCGATCCCCGTGAGGATGAGTGATTCCGAAAGGTCGAGTGACCGAAGAAAGGGAGAACTCGTCTTTAAGGCGGAAAAATCCTCGTCCGTCGCGGGTGCCGTTCCCTCGGGTGAAACGGGCGGAGAGGAGAAATCTCCGGCGTCCACGCCCGCATGGAGGAAAAAGCTCCAGACAACAAACAAAGTCACCCTGAAGAGATCCGGGCCTCTGGAAGATCCGTGATGAATGAACCAGAATTCTTTCATCCCGATTGTTACGAGCGGGGCCGCGACTCCGATCCCTTACACCGTGCAGATCCCCACCGCCTGCTTGAGTGACGCGATCTTGTCCTCGCGCTGCGGGATGAATTCCTGAGCGACCCATCCCGTGTAGCCCGTCTCAACGATGGCTTTCATGATGGCGGGATAGTAGAGTTCCTGCGTCTCGTCGATCTCGGCGCGGCCCGGAACTCCTCCGGTGTGGTAGTGACTGAAGTACTGATGTTTTGCCTGGATCGTGGCGATGATGTCACCCTCCATGAGCTGCATGTGATAAATGTCGTAGAGCAGTTTGAAGTGCTCCGAACCCACCTTTTCGCAAAGGGCGACACCCCAGTTGGAGAGGTCACACATGTAGTCTTTGTGATTCACCTTCGAGTTGAGCAGCTCCATCGTGAGCGTGACACCGTGCTTTTCACAGGCGGAGAGGAGGCGCTTGATGCCGATCGCACAATTTTCCATTCCCTGCTCATCATTGAGCCCACCGCGGTTACCCGAGAAACAGATCACGTTGGTGAATCCCGCCTCCGCACTCGCCTTAATCAGCGGCTCATAGATCGAGACGAGAGTGTCGTGGTGTTCGATCCGGTTGAAGGCGTCGGGGATGGAGCCGATCTTTTTCTTCGTTCCGCCAATCTCCACCTCGGCTGACGGGGCGGTGACCATGGGGCAATGCATCCCGTGCTTTTTCACTGTCGCGAAATCCTCAGGTCCGAGCAGGTCGATCGCCTCGAGACCGAATTGTTTTCCCGCCGTGCAGAGATCGTCGAGAGAGATGTCCTTGTAACACCACTTGCAGGCGGAATGCTTGATTTTTCCGGCGACGCCGGCTTTGGCGGCGGCTTCTTCAGCCAGGGCGAAACGTTCGTTCATCGATGCCGCTACCGCAGCAACGGTGGCCGTGCAACCGGAGACAAAAGAACGACGGGAAAAGGGGGCGCTGGTTTCCATGGGTGGAATCTAAGCAAATGCCGACCCTCTGGACAGCAAAGAAAGCGTTAAAAAGCAGGATTCCTACAGGGTGGTGTCGTCCACCTGATCCTTCTCCGGTCTACTCCCGATTTCGCGAATCGAGCCAGATCGTGACGGGGCCGTCGTTGATCAGAGCGACCTGCATCATGGCCCCGAACTCGCCCGTGCCGACCGGTTTCCCAAGCCCGTTTTCGAAGGTGGAGATAAACCGATCATAAAGCGGAATCGCGAATTCGGGTCTCGCCGCCCGTTCGAAACTGGGCCTTGTTCCCTTTTTCACCCGGGCATGGAGCGTGAACTGGCTCACAATGAGGGCCTCGCCCCCGACATCAAGGAGAGAGAGATTCATTTTCCCGTCAGGATCCTCGAAGATTCGCAGGGAAAGTACCTTGGTGACGAGCCACTCGACATCCTCAGGGCCGTCCTCCTGCTCGATCCCGAGAAGGAGGAGCATCCCGGATCCAATACGACTCTTCTCGCGGCCTCCGATGGTGACGGAAGCTTCACTCACTCGTTGCAGCAGGATTCTCATGAGGATTTAAGGGGATGAATCATGAGTCAGGTCACAACCTTTCTGTATAAAAATCGTATTTTCTAGACTTTGCCTCTTCGCAAGGGGGTGGTATATTCCCGCTCCTCTTTTCGAACGTATTTATTTCCCCTAATCAATCTGCATGGAAGTCCTTATTTCAATCCTCCGTTTTATCGGTGTGCTGTTTCTCGTCATCATGATGTTCAACATCATGATTGTCGTCCATGAGTGGGGTCACTTCCTTGCCGGTCGCTGGCGTGGACTTTATATTGACCGATTCCAGATCTGGTTCGGCAAGCCGATTTGGAAAAAGACCTACAATGGTGTGCAGTACGGGCTTGGCTCAATCCCGGCGGGCGGCTTTGTCTCGCTTCCGCAGATGGCTCCGATGGAGAGCATCGAGGGCAAGGTCGAAGGTGACGCGCCGAAAAAGCAGCTCCCGCCGATTACTCCACTCGACAAGATCATCGTGGCTTTTGCCGGTCCGCTCTTCAGCTTCCTCCTCGCGGTGGTCTTTGCGGTGGTGGTCTGGGTGGTCAAGAAGCCGGTGACTGAATCGGTCGGAACAACGACGATAGGCTCGGTGGTCGAGGGCTCCCCGGCTGAAAAGGCGGGATTGAAGGCCGGTGACCGGATTACGTTTGTTGATGGGAAACAGGTCGTGCGCTTTCAGGGCATGGAGAGTTCCATCATGTGGACCATCATCTCGAGCACCAACCAGAACATCGAAATTGATTTTGTGCGTCCGGGGGCGGGAGAGATGTCTGTCGTCGTCGAGCGCCCGGCCGAGGCGGAAAACGTCAAAGTCGAAGGTCCCTGGTTCAAAAAGGCATGGGCCTACGTGAGCGAGCGCCCGGCATTGAGAACCATCGGTGTTTTCCCGCATATCTCGCCCGTGGTTGGACGTGTCATGGATAACAGCCCGGCAAAGACAGCGGGACTGGACACGGGTGATGTCATCAAGACCATCGATGGGAAGGCGGTTTCCTCGCCCGAGGAGGTTGCGAATTTTCAATGGGAAGTGGGCAAGACCGTGCCGCTCACCTACAGCCGCAAGGATAAGCTGGTCGAAACAACGATCACGCCCCGCGTTCCCGAAGTCGGAGGCACGAAAGCCCTCATCGGGGTGGGCTGGGACGGAGAAGGCATCCGCACTCTGGTGCGCGAGAATCCGGTGACTCAGGTCGTGAACAGTGTGAAGGCGATTGTGAAGACCCTTCAGGCAGTTTTCTCCCCCAAATCCGATGTGAAGGCGGGTCACCTCAGCGGTCCTGTCGGGATCATGGGTCTTTACTACGATCTTTTCCAGCACAGTGAGGGCTGGCGCCTGGCCCTTTGGTTCAGCGTTCTCCTGAACGTGAACCTTGCCATTCTCAATCTGCTGCCTTTCCCGGTGCTCGATGGCGGGCACATCGTGATGGCGACGGTGGAGTGGGTGAGTCGTCGTCCCATCCCTTTCAAGCTGATGGAAATCGTGCAGACTGCCTTTGTCCTCCTGCTCCTGGGCTTCATGGCCTTCGTGACCTTGAAGGATGTGGGTGACCGCGTTCCCAAGGGCGATGCCAACAGCGAGGGAGATGCGCCGCCGCCGCAGTTTCTGCCTCTCGAGAAGTCCGCATGAGCCGACCTTACTCCCCTTCGCCCCTGAGCCTTTCCCGTCGTCCGACCCGATCTGTCATGATCGGTCCGGTCGGAGTAGGCGGGACGCATCCGGTGCGGGTCCAGTCCATGCTCACGAGCGACACGCGTGAGGCCCAGGATTGCATCAGCGAGGCGATGGGTCTGGTCGAGGCGGGTTGTGAGATTGTCAGGGTTACTGCCCAGACCAAAAAGATCGCGGAGAATCTTGAGTTTATTGTCGCGGGAATACGTGAACGGGGGAGCAACGTTCCCATCGTCGCGGACATCCACTTTAAGCCCGACGCTGCGATGGAGGCGGTGAAGTGGGTGGACAAGGTGCGCGTCAATCCGGGCAACTACGCGGACAAAAAGAAGTTCCAGGTTCGCGAGTACACGGACGAGGAGTACGCGGAGGAATTGGGACGGATTGAGGAGGAGTTCGGACCTCTCGTTGAAGAGGCAAAAACCCGCGGTGTCGCCATGCGCATCGGAACGAACCACGGTTCTCTCAGCGACCGCATCATGAATCGCTTTGGCGACACGCCCCTCGGCATGGTCGAGAGCGCGCTCGAGTTCGCCCGCATCGCCCGTGAGCGGGGCTATCACGATTTTGTCTTTTCGATGAAGGCGAGTAATCCGAAGGTCATGATCGAGGCCTACCGCCTCCTCGTGGCTCGCCTTTCGGAACTGGGTGAGGACTGGAATTATCCCATCCACCTCGGTGTCACCGAGGCCGGCGATGGTGAGGACGGACGAATCAAGAGCGCCATTGGAATCGGTTCGCTCCTCGCTGACGGTATCGGCGACACCATTCGCGTGAGCCTGACCGAAGATGCGGTTTACGAGATTCCCGTGGCCAGGGCGATGGTGGACCAGATCAACTCGCTTCGCGCAAAAAACGATGCTCCCATCGGGAAGCTGAGCTGGGATCAGGTTCCGTGGAATCCTTTCGAATACCGGCGTCGGTCTTCCGCAAAAATCGAGATACAGGGTATCGCCCTCGGGGCGGACGAAACCGTTCGCGTGTTCACGACACAGGAGAAATGGAACGCCCTTGCCCACAAGCTGGCAAAGCTGGGTGACTATCAGCCCGAGATCGTGATCGAGAGCTCGGGTGTGATCGAGCTGGATCCACGCGATGAAGCTGCCATTTCCGCGCTCAATGCGTCAGAGATACCGCAACTCATCACCGTTGCGAACGGACTCGACCTTCCTGTCATTCCGGCATTCCGGCTCCTCGCGGCGAAGGCAGATGCGAAGCACCCCATTCTGTTGAAAGACACGCTCAACCCTTCGCTTGAAGACGATCGCGACTTTCTCGACACCCTCCTCACCGCAAGCATGAACATCGGTTCATTGCTCTGCGACGGGATCGGCGATGCGGTTATCGTGCAGGGTGAAAAGGCCCCCGGCCAGTCCCTGCGACTGACTTACAACATCCTCCAGGCGGCGGGTGCCCGCATTTTCAAAACCGATTACGTTGCCTGTCCCAGTTGCGGACGGACGCTCTTCAACCTGCAGTCGACCACCCAGAAAATCCGCGAGGCGACCGGCCATCTCAAAGGGGTGCGCCTCGCTGTGATGGGCTGCATCGTGAACGGTCCCGGTGAGATGGCGGACGCTGACTTCGGCTACGTGGGTGGTGCCCCCGGCAAGATCAATCTCTACGTCGGCAAAGAGGCGGTGAAGTTCAATATTCCGGAAGAAGAGGCGGTGGATAGACTCATCGACCTGATCAAGGAACATCACCGCTGGATTGAGCCTCCGCTTGAGGTGGCTCAGATTGAGGACTGAGAAGTATTATTTTTTCTCCAGCGTCACCACACACTCAAGGTGTTTTGTCTGGGGAAAGAGATCAAAGGGCTGAATATTCGTGATCCGGTAGGGTTCCTTGAGGATCTCCAGATCGCGGATCTGGGTGGACGGATTGCAGCTCACGTAGACGATCCTGCGCGGACCGAAGGTGACAAGCTGCTCAAGAAATTCCGGATTGCTTCCCTTTCTCGGCGGGTCAATGACCACGGCGGTCTTAGCCGGCGGGAAGGAGACCTCGGCAAAGATTTGGGAAGCGTCGCCGTGAATGAACCGGCAATTCGTGATCCCGTTTTGCGAGGCATTGCGTTTGGCCCAGTCGATGGAGGATTCACTGATCTCGATGCCAACGGCCGACTCAAACTCACGGGCGGAGCTCAGGCAGAAGAGACCAGATCCGCAGTAGGCGTCGACGAGGTGGGTCACTCCCCCATCGCCGAGGGCCTCGCGTTTCACATGATCGGCGAAGTCGGGTAGGATATGGGGATTGTTCTGAAAAAATTCGCCGGCATGAAACGAGAACTTCAGATCACCGACCTGTTGTTCGCACATCTCCGTGGGATCGGTGCAAACATAACCGTCCAGAGAATCTCGAAGCAGGAGGGTCGCGCCCTTCTTAAAGGATCGGGCATTGGCGGTGACCTCGCGACGGATCCGGGGAAGGGTTGCGTTGATGGTTTCCGAAGCGATGGGGCAGTTCGGCACGTCGATGATCTGCTGCATGCGCCCGTCGAGGAGGAATCCGATCGGACCCATCTCTCCGTTCTTCGGTTTTTGAAAATGAGGGGTGATCTTGGATCGATAACCGTAGGTAAGCGGAGAGGGGTGGGGAGGTGACACGGGAAAGTCGATCCCGGCCATGCGCTGAAGCAACTCGGCAACCTGATCGCGCTTCCATTGCAGCTGCGCGGGGTAGGAGAGATTCTGATACTGACATCCACCGCATTGACCGAAGATCGGGCACAAGGGTTCGACCCGGTCGGGACTCGCGCGAATGACACTGACGAGATCAGCTTCGGAGAAACTGGCGCTGTTCCTGAAAACGCGGGCGAGGACCCGCTCACCGGGGAGGGACTGGGAAACAAAAACGACCCAGTCATTCACTCGACCGACACCTTTCCCGAGGTTCGTTAGAGAGTCGATCTCGATCTCGAGTTCCTGATGGTACGCGAAGGGGGTGGCGTTGAAACGGATGGCTTTTCTGGACATGGCACTGAAGATGCTAAGCCAAGCTACCCAATCTGCGGAACCCTGCTTTCTAAAAATCAGCTTTTGACCTATATTGAACTGTTATGTCGTCACAGCCAAGCACTTGCAGTTCCCCTCCGAACGAAATTTCTTTGATTCTGAGTGCTTCGCACGGGGATCCGTTCGGGTTTCTCGGCCTGCACCGGGACCCTGCCGGTCCCGGGATGGTGCTTCGTGTTTTTCGTCCCTACACTTCATTTGTCAAAGTTACGCCCGAAGGTGGCGATCCGGTCGAGATGACCTGTCTGAAACGCGAGGGCTTTTATGAGTGCCTTTTTCCGGACCGGACCGAATCGTTTTCCTACACCTTGACCTTTAAGTTCGGCGAAGTCGTCACGGAGCCGCTTCGGGACCCCTATTCCTTCGGGCCGGTTCTCGGGGAGCAGGACGTATACTTCCTTGGTGAAGGGACCCATCGCCGTCTTTGGAAAACGATGGGGGCTCACCGGCGCGACATGGGCGGGGTCGACGGGGTCTCGTTTGCGGTCTGGGCTCCGAATGCTTACCGGGTGAGTGTCGTCGGTGATTTCAACGGCTGGGATGGCCGGGTACACCCGATGCGGAATCATAACGGCATCTGGGAGATTTTTGTTCCCCATCTTTGCACGGGTGATCATTACAAATTCGAAATCGTGGGAGCCGGGGGAAACCTGTTCGTGAAAAGTGACCCTTTCGCGTTTTTCTCCCAGCACGGTCCCGAGACCGCCAGCATCATCTACGACCTTGACCGCTATCAGTGGAAGGACAACGCCTGGATGGAGAAGCGGGCCAAGGCGGACCTATATCATGGCCCGATGTCGATCTACGAGGTGCATCTTGGATCATGGAAACGGCGATTTGATGAGGGGAACCGCTTTCTCAGTTACCTGGAGTTCGCCGACGAGCTCATCAGTTATGTGTCTGAGATGGGATACACCCATATCGAGCTGATGCCGGTGGCGGAGTTTCCCTTCGACGGGTCGTGGGGTTATCAGGGCTGTGGCTACTTCGCCCCGACAAGCCGGTTCGGCACGCCCGATGAATTCAGGCAGTTCGTCGACCGGTGCCACCAGCGGGGAATCGGAGTAATTGTTGACTGGGTTCCGGCCCATTTCCCCAAGGATGCGCATGGTCTGGCGCAGTTTGACGGAACTGCCCTGTATGAGCATGCCGACCCGCGCCAGGGTGAACATGCCGATTGGGGAACCCTGATCTTCAATTTTGGAAGGAACGAAGTGAGGAACTTCCTCATCAGCAATGCCATGTTCTGGTTGCAGGAGTTTCACATCGACGGTCTTCGCGTGGACGCGGTGGCATCGATGCTCTACCTCGACTACTCGCGCGAGGACGGGCAATGGATTCCGAACCAATACGGAGGCCGTGAAAACATTGAGGCCATTGAATTCGTCAAGCAGCTCAACCAGATCTGCTACGAGGAGAATCCGGGGATCATGACCCTCGCTGAAGAGTCGACGGCTTTCCCGGGCGTCTCGCGTCCTGTCGATGCCGGCGGCCTCGGATTCGGCTTCAAATGGAACATGGGCTGGATGAACGACTCGCTCAGCTACATGAGTCACGAGCCTGTTCACCGGAAGTATCATCACGGCAAGGCTACCTTCTCGATGATCTATGCCTATCATGAGAACTACATCCTCGTGCTCAGTCATGATGAGGTGGTCCACGGAAAAGGCTCACTCATTCAAAAAATGCCGGGCGACAGGTGGCAGCAGATGGCAAACGCCCGGTTCTTCCTTGCCTGGATGTTTGCCCATCCGGGCAAGAAGTTGCTTTTCCAGGGGATCGACATTGGACAGTCCGAGGAGTGGAATTACTCCCAAAGTCTTCCCTGGCATCTCCTTGACTATCCGGAGCATTCCGGATTTCAGAGACTGGTGCGGGATCTCAATCGGCTATACGTCTCCGAGCCTGCCCTGCATGAGCTGGACCATGAGCCCGGCGGCTTCGAGTGGATCGATCATAATGATGCGAAACACAGTCTTTTCTCCTTTGTTCGCCGGAGCCGCAGGGGAGAAAGTGTCGTTGTCGTCGTGAATGCGACCCCGGTTCCCCGTTCCGGATTTCGTCTCGGGGTGCCCTCCGGCGGATTCTACGAAGAGATTCTAAATTCGGACTCTTCGCTCTATGGGGGTTCCAATATCGGAGCAGCCGGCGGAATTCCCGCTCAGGATCAGGAGGCTCATGGGCGGGCATTTTCCATTCAGATTGAGGTGCCGCCCCTCGCGACGGTATACTTCAAACTTCGGGTGGTTTAGGGATCTCCCGCTCCGGTGGAAAGCCTTACTGTGCCAAACAAAAAGCGGGAGGCTTTCGCCTCCCGCTTTTGTAATAAGCTATGCGGTTTGGAGCGTGGGATGAGGTGGCTTCCAAGTGGAAATCAGTATCCCCATCCTCCATGCGGCCGGTGATATCCTCCGCCGTAATATCCGTCGTCGTATTGGTAATGGTCGTAGTAGCCGTAGCCACGCCCCCCATGACCGTGACCGTAGACGCGGCGATCATAGCGCCGGTAGCGTCTGTCGTAACGATCATCGGCGACCGCAGCACCTGCGGCGGCTCCCAATAACCCCCCGACCAGAGCCCCGCCGGCGCTGTCAGTAATGGCACCACCTGCGGCGGCACCAAGTGCTCCGCCGACAAACGCACCCTCCTCTGTAGGAGAGCACGCAGTGCCGAATAGCGAAGCTGCCACCAGAATGGTCGAAGACCAGATTGCTCGTTTAAGTTTCATTTCGTGATTCAAGTTGACTGAGACCTTCTGAACTTCGGACTGAAGAAATGTTCAAACCGAAGAAAAGGAATCAGGACTTGGATTAATAGCGGTAGTAACCGCGATTCCGGGCAGCACGATTCTTGGAAATTTCCGAACCTGCGACGGCGCCAATGGCTCCACCGATCAGTGCACCGGTTCCGTCTCCGATAAGGGCACCTGCGCCGGCACCGATAAGGCCTCCGGTGACGGCTCCGCGTTCACCGGGAGTGCAGGAAATCATCGCTGATGCGGAGAGCAACCCGACAGCGAGAAGCGACATTTTAACTGAGTGTTTCATAGAATAGGTAATCGTTATTTGAGTTCGTTCGAATGAGTCGATCCGACTATAAAAGACGTTAAAGGAGGACCGATGATTCAATATTTGGCCAAAATTCCTTCTAAAGAAAGACAAAAAACACCTTTGTCGTGTTTGCGCAATCCGTTGGTACCTGTCAGGGAAGGTAGGCGCTCCTTGCGTCGAGCCATGACTGGAGAATCTCGATGGCAGCGGCCTGATCAATAATCTTCCGGGAGTTTTTTGCATTCCGGCCCGCCTGATGGAGCTTTTCCATCGCACTGGTGGTGGTGAGGCGCTCGTCCACTTCGTGAATGGTGACGGCTTCGGGGAGAAGAGGGCGGAGCAGGGCCACAAAGCGGCGAACCCCGGCCACCGCTTCCCCTTCTTCACCATTCATGTGCAGGGGAAGCCCGACCACGAGGTGTTCGATCTTTCTTAGTTCCGCGAGTTCGGCGATGCGACGGGCAGCCCGCTCCAAATCTGCGGCGGGAACCGTTTCAAGGGGGTGGGCAAGCATGCCAATATCGTCGCTGACGGACAATCCGATCCGGGCCGTTCCGTAGTCCATGCCCATCGCCCGTATCAAGTCGTTCATAATGTTACTGATATGAGTTCTCGCTCAGAGTAACTCCTGGGGAAGGCGGTCAACCAGCTTCTTGATCTCGTCCGCCTTATCGCGACTCGCGACGAGAATGGCATCCCCTGTCTGAACCACAATGAGTCCTTCCACACCCAGTAGTGTCACTGTCGGGGTGCCGGGGGTGGAAAAAATAATATTGTTATGTGAATCGACGGAGAGAAGTGGTCCCCGACAGGCGTTCCCATCCTTGTCCTGTTCGAGATATTTGGCGACCGAGGGCCATCCTCCGACGTCATCCCAGCCGACTTCTGCTTCGATATTGAGGATGCGATCAGCATTCTCCATGAGGGCAAAATCGATCGAGATTTTATTAAGCCCCGGAAACTTTTCCGTCACGGTCGAAGTGAAGTCACCACTGTCCCGCAGTACGGAAATAAAACCGGCGAGTTGGGGGCAGTGCCGGGAAAGTTCACGCATCAGGGTGGGAATGGTCCAGACAAAGATCCCAGCATTCCAGGAGAACCCGCCGGACTTCAGATATTCTTCGGCGGTTTCGACCGATGGCTTTTCCCGGAAACGGGTCACCTCGAAAACTTCAGCATTGTTCCCCGCTGCGGCCTTGCCGATCGACCCGCCTCTTTCGATGTACCCGAAGCTCGGGCAGGGCCAGTCAGGCTTGATTCCCAGTGTCACAATAGCGGATTCAGTTTCCGCTGCCCACGCGGCGGCACGGAGCACGTCACGAAACTCCTCCTCCCGGATCACCAGTTGGTCGGCAGGAAGAGCAATCATGGTGGCTTCGGGATCCCGCGCCGCGATCCAGCCTGCCGCGAGGGCAATGGCCGGGGCGGTGTCCCGCCGGGCGGGTTCGGCTACGATATTTTCAGGCGGTAGATGGGGAAGGACTTTCTTTACCGCCTCAAGTTGGGCTTCGTTGGTAAGAATCAGGATCTGATCCGGCGGCACAAGTCCATCGAGTCGATTCACTGCTTTTTCGATCAGGGTTTCGTCGTCAAAGAGATTGAGTAGCTGTTTCGGCCGGGAATTCCGGCTGAGCGGCCAGAACCGGGTTCCGCTGCCGCCAGCGAGGATGAGGGCAAAGAGTTTCGAAGGTGATGACATATCGTGGCTGAAATAGAGAGGGTTCAGAATCTATTGAAAATGGCAGTCGTTTCGCAGTTTTACGGGGCGGCCCGGAAGGATTGATGTAACTAAAACATTATCAGGACGCTTCTCGAACGCTTTTTCCTTTTTCCTTCGTTTCTCTGTCTCGACGCGCCGCTTGCCGCGATTGGCTGGGCGATATGTCTCTCGTTCGACCGGGCGGGAACGGGATTGGAGGCGGCCCCGCTCCCGAATCTTGTTGCCCTGTTTCTCGGTGTCTGGGTGATCTATCTCTTTGATCGCATTCTTGACGTGTCTCGCGCCCCGGCACCAGAGCTTTTGACGAGAAGACACCGGTGGGCTGAAGACCATCTCAGGGTAATGGCTTCAATAGGCTTCATCGCCCTCGGGTTATTGATTGCGACAATACTCCCGCACCTTGAAAAGGCTACCGTGCTCGCCGGTATGGTGCCAGGGCTGGCGACACTGCTTTATTACCTGATTTTCCGCTTTTTGAAAAACCTCCCCTGTCTGTGGCGCCTGCCTTATAAAGAGATGACGATAGCGATTTGCTTTGCTCTCGGTATCTCCATCTCGGTCACCGCGGAACCGGCAGGAGGATATCACCTCTGTTTGATGGGGGGCCTTGTCCTTCTTTTCTCCGGAAACTGCCTTCTCATTGCGCGGGACGAGAGCGAGCTGGATCACCGGAATGATCCGGCAGCGCACTTTGCCGGGGCACACGAAGGGTGCCAAACACGATGGCCTGAAGCCATGCTAACGCTTGCGTTCCTTTCGAGCCTGCCACTGATGATACTTGGAGGCTTTCCCCTCACTTCTTCGTGCTTGTTTATCTGCTCCGGGTTGACGCTGCTTCTCGCCCGGTCGGAGACGGGAGACGGACCTGCCTTCATTCAGGCAAAAGCGGACGGAATTCTCATGATACCCCTGCTGCTGGCGCTCTCGCGGGTGGTGATTTTTCGCTGAATACCGAAGAGACAGGCGGATCCTCTCTTCCAGGCTTTCTGCTTGCCACGGACGCCGTCCACGGCTTGCCTTGATTCATGGTTCCGCCGCCGATCAGGATAGACCATCGATGCAGGGTCTCCGCACTGGATAAGGAAACCCTGTGGAGCTTGCGAGGTGACGCCCTTGTGCGCGGGGTCGAAGGCATGCCAGAGTTTTCCGTCTCCCTGAAATCCATCACGCAGATCCGGCTTCAGTACGCGCCGACACGTTTCCAGCCGTTTCGCTATGTTTGTCGTATGTCTGACTCCCGTCGCGAGTGCGCTGCTTTTCAAAACGAGCATTTCAGCGGCTTTGCGAGCTTTGAGGACCGAAGCGGCAGCTACCGGGAGCTTGTCCTGGCACTGATACGACGGCGTGCCGCTCTCGGACCCGGGTGCCGCTATCTCGGAGGGACCTCGCTGGCCAATTGGCTGCTCCAATCGTCGATTATGATGGGGAGTCTGGTGATCCTGGCAGCCGCCCTCTTCTACTTTTGGTCGTCTGCCGGCTGGATGACTGTGGTGAAACTCGTGATTATCGGCTGGATGCTTCCCATCGGTTTTCGGTGGGTTGTGAAGAACAAGCCCGGGGAATTTGATCCCTCAGCAGTGCCTGACCACCTTCTTCCGCGAGTCGATGTTTGATGAATAGCTGATCGACAATAACCCGCGTCCTGGTTCGCTCTAATTCGCCTTGGCGGAACCGCCGGAAGGGGAGACCCACTTCGCATCCGCCGCCGCTTTCGAGCCCAGCTTCTTTTCATAGATGACCGTATCGCCCTCAACGATTTGAACCCAGATGCCTTCAAGTTCATCATTGTTCTCGTCTTTCGAGCCGTCCGCAAAATACCATCCCGGAGCGAGTTCACTGAGAGTAATCGGGATCGTTTCCGTTTCGACCTGGACGGAACGCAGGTATTCCAAATTGCCCAGTTTGGCGGATCCGGCCCTGACGAGAAGTGCCCCAGCAGGGGTAAGGCCGTCGTTAAGCTCACGAGATTGCTGAGCTCTGGCCTTCGCGGTTTTGGCCACATTGTATCGTAGCTCGAGTCCGCTGGTCGTGATTCCGCCCGAACCGGATTTAGACTTATTTTCCACCTTAATGCTGTATTTCCAAGTTTCGTAAACGATGAGCATGTTGCCTTCCGTCGTCTTGCGGCGATCCGCTCTGTCCCGTGTCAGGGTGACTTCAAAATCATAGGCGATCTTCGAAGGGTTTGCCTTTCGCCAGGTTTCAATGAATGCCCGATCACTTTCGGAGAAGAAGGAAACACCACCGGTTAACTCACGTCCGTCCTCCATCTTCAGGGTCACATCAGTCGCTGTAGCGGCGATGACGACGGCCTTGATCGTTTTACCTGAACTGTTGGTAAATTCGCGGAACTCCTCGGCAATCAAACCCGTAGGCAAAAGCCCCGGGAAAATCATCAAAGCGGCGAAAAAGGTCATTCCGAATCCGTGCAGATTTACCGAAGTCTTCATCATATTAGCGGGAACTTGAACTGGTTTTCCCATAATGGTCTCAAAATAGCAATCGCTAATGCGAGCCATAATTGCGGGGCGAATTTCCAAACTTCCTGTTTTAATGGCAATTACCCGGGATGAAATGACCCTTCCAGAGCGCAATAGAGTTCGCTCTCTCGATTGACCGCATCCCTAAAATCGGGCAGGATCCGGAGGAATGAACCGACTTACTCTCTCCCTTGCATTGCTTCTCACCTTTTCAGGATTCGCCCTTAAAGCGGCCGACTGGACGATCGAAACAATCGCCGGAACCGGCAAACAGGGCTTCAGCGGTGACGGCGGCCCTGCCCTCAAGGCGGATCTGGACAATCCCTTCGGTATCGTGCGGGGACCCGACGGGGCCCATTATTACTGTGAATACACAGGGCACCGCATTCGCCGTATTGGTAGTGACGGAACCATCAGCACGATAGCTGGAACGGGAGTCGAGGGATATACCGGCGACGGCGGGCCGGCCCTGGAAGCAACCTTCAACAAACCACATGAACTGCGTTTTGATGGTGCGGGCAATCTCTATATCGTGGACATGGTGAATCATGCGGTGCGCAGGATTGAGATGAAGACCGGAATTATCACTACTCTCGCTGGAACCGGTAAAGCGGGATACAGCGGTGACGGGGGGCCGGCGAAAGAGGCGCAGTTCAAACAGCCTCACAGCATTCAGTTCGGTGCCGAAGGTGATCTATTTGTCTGCGATATCGGTAATCATGTGATCCGGCGAATCGACATGAAATCGGGGACGATCTCGACTTTTGCCGGTACAGGCAAACCCGGCGACACCCCGGATGGTTCGCCTATAGAGGGAACTCCTTTGCGCGGACCGCGATCCCTCGATTTTGATAAGGCCGGAAATCTCTGGCTCGCGACACGCGAGGGAAACCAGGTCTTTAAGTTCGACCTTAAGGAGGGAAAGATCTATCACATCGCCGGTACGGGAAAAAGCGGCTTTACCGGACACGGAGGGCCGGCCAAAGAGGCGACCCTGAGCGGACCCAAGGGGATCACGGTCGATAACGCGGGCAATGTCTGGCTTGCTGATTGTGAGAGCCACTCCATCCGGATGATTGACGCCCGCAGCGGAAAGATCGAACTCATCGCAGGCACCGGAAAGAAAGGGAACGGAACTTCGAGTGATCCGCTGAAGTGCGAGATGGCGCGCCCTCACGGAGTTTACGCCGATGCCGATGGAGGCATCTACATTGGCGACAGTGAATCCCACAAAATCCGCGTCCTCCGCCGCCGCTAGGATCTATCTCAACGATATATGAAAAAGCGTCATTTCGTGTTTTTAGTCCTTTTCGGGGCATTCGTTCCGCCGCTTTGCCATGCGGCCGAGCAATTTACTGCTACCGCTGATCCGGCCGAAGCAGCCAAAGATCCCGACTTTGCCCTTCAGGGGGAATACACCGGCACCCCCGGCGACGAAAAAGTGGGGGTTCAGGTCATCGCTCTCGGTGACGGTGAGTTTGAGGCAGTTCTGTCGAAAGGGGGTCTTCCCGGAGAGGGGTGGGATGGGCAGAAACCCCGCGAAAGTAGCAAGGCAACGCGGGCTGAGGACGGTAGTGTCACCTTCGAGAAGGACGAGTGGACGGGTGTCCTCAAGGACGGCAAAATTACCGTGACGAGCGCCGCTGATGCGTCCTTTACCGCCACGCTCAACCGGGTCGAACGGGAAAGCCCGACCCTTGGCATGAAGGCACCCGAAGGGGCGACCATCCTCTTTGACGGCACCCCCGAAACCGCCGCGAAACACTGGGAAAAAGCGGTTCTTGAGGGCGATCTCCTCACTCAAGGCGCGCTCAGTAGCGCCACCTTCAGCGACTTCAGCATGCACATCGAATTCCGTCTTCCCTGGATGCCGAAGGCTCGTGGTCAGGCCCGGGGTAACAGCGGGCTCTACGTGACCGGCCGCTACGAGGTGCAGATGCTCGACAGCTTCGGCCTCGCCGGGGTCGATAATGAGTGCGGCGGAATCTACAAGGTCGCGGAGCCAAAACAGAACCTGTGTTATCCCCCTTTGCGATGGCAGACCTATGATGTCGATTTCACTGCGGCACGATTCGACGCGGAAGGGAAAAAGACGGCGAATGCGCGAATTTCGGTGAAGCACAACGGCTATTTTATTCATGAGAATCTCGAAATTCCGGGGCCCACGGGCGGAGCAGTTAAGAAAGAGGAAAGCGGTCCCGGCCCCGTTTTTCTCCAGAACCACGGAAATCCAGTGCGCTATCGGAATATCTGGGTGGTGAAAAAGTGAAGCGCGGCCTTGATTCCGGCGTGCGTGGATTGAATCACCCTTTGCCTGAACCCTGAGGTTTAGGGATAGACTTTCTTCTCACTCAACCCAACTGAAGCTGATGACATGGGTTTTAGTCGGCCTGATCGTACCGGTTCTTATCGTGGGCGGGATCGTCTTTCTTGCGGTGCGCCGTGGTCTGCAAATGCGTGAACTTTGTGATCACGGGATTGAGACGGTCGGACGGATTTCCGGAAAGAGATCCCTGAGTAACACGGGTGCTACAAACCGTCAGAAGAAACTCGTGTATTCTTACACCGACCGGAAGGGCGCCACTCATTCTCATACTTCTGTCGTCACCCCTGAGGTGTATGAGAAGTTTGACGAGGGAGACCAAATTGAAGTGGTCTACTCATCGATTCGTCCCGAAATCAGTGCCCCGAAGTACTTGATTGATCAGTGCAGGAAAGCCTTCGGCAGGTGATCACCCGGAGCATGGCCTTCCGGCAATACTGAAGCGGCGAGGCTTTCAGGCGGGTTGTCGTCAATTTCGCGCTTGCCATTCGCGGCCCCGATCCCTAGTGTCCGGCCCCATGAGCGAAAAAGACAAAGAATCCTCCACCGGTCAAGGACTCGGCGTCGATCCGGCCGTGTGGGAAAAGGTTGTAGATCGACCCGAGTTCGGAAGACTGTTAGCGGCGAAAAAACGTTTCATCGTTCCCGCTTGCGCCTTCTTCCTCGTCTACTACTTCGCCCTCATCATTCTCGTCGGCTATTTTCCGGATCTGGCTAAAAAGCAGATCGGTCCCGCGAACCTCGCCTACTGGTTCGCCCTTTCTCAATTCTTCATGGCCTGGATCGTTGCCTGGGTTTATGTCCGGGCGGCAGCGCGCTTTGACCGCCTTGCCGATGCCATCCTCGTCGAACACGCTTCTACTGATCCTTCCAAGAAATGACCTCCTTTTCCCTCCTCCTTGCAGCTATCCCGCCTCTACCGCCCGTCACGCCGCAGCAGAGTCCGGCGGCTCTCGGCATGTTCCTTGCCTTTGTTGCGGCCACCCTTGTGATCACCTGGTGGTCGGCCCGGAAATCAAGTGGCGCGAGTGCCTATTTTGCGGCGGGACGCCGCATTACCGGGTGGCAGAACGGACTCGCCGTCGCCGGTGACTACATGAGCGCCGCCTCCTTCCTCGGCATCGCCGGCATGATCGCCACGAGCGGCTATGACGGCTTCATGTATTCGGTAGGGTTCCTCGTCGCCTATCTCACGGTGCTCCTTGTTGTTGCGGAACCACTTCGCAACCTCGGCAAGTACACCATGGCCGACGTTCTCGCCTACCGGCTCCGCGAGCGCCCCGTTCGGGCGATGGCCTCACTCAGCACGCTCTGCGTCTCGATTTTCTACATGATCGCCCAGATGGTCGGGGCTGGTGTCCTTGTGAAGGAACTGCTCCCCGGAATCGGTTTTAATACCGCTGTGATCGGGGTGGGCGCGCTCATGATCGTCTACGTTGTCTTCGGCGGCATGCTTGCGACGACCTGGGTTCAGATCATCAAGGCGGTTCTCCTCATGAGCGGCAGCCTCTTTCTAAGCGTCCTCGTGATGAAAGAATTCGGCTTCAGCTTCGTGAAGTTCTTTGATTCGATCACAAACATCAAGATGACCAAGGACGGGGTCGAGAGCACGGTGAACTTCCTGACTCCGGGAATGAAATTCAAGGACCCCCTCGACCAGATTTCCCTCGGTCTGGCGCTGGTCCTGGGAACGGCGGGCCTGCCTCACATCCTTATCCGATTCTACACCGTGCCCGACGCAAAAACGGCCCGCGTCTCCGTGATCTGGGCAATGATTATCATCGGACTGTTCTACATCATGACGACTTTCTTCGGTTTCGGAGCCGCCGCGCTGCTCGATCCCGCCGCCGTCGCCGCGAATCCGAACATGAGCGCTCCGCTCCTCGCCAAGGCCCTCGCCGGCGATCTGTTCTTTGCTTTTATCTCGGCGGTTGCGTTTGCGACCATTCTCGCGGTAGTCGCCGGCCTTACGATCAGTGCCTCGACCTCCTTCGCCCACGACTTCTTCACCAACGTGATTCACCATGGCAAGGAGCACCGGCCCGGAGAAGAGGTGAAGGTTGCCCGTATTACCGCCTTTGTGGTCGGGGCTGCGGCGATTGCCATCGCCATTCTCCTCGGACCCAAGACAAACGTCGCCTACCTCGTCGGTCTCGCCTTCGCCGTGGCCGCCTCGGCAAACCTGCCCGTCATTCTCATGTCGGTTTTCTGGAAACGGTTCACCACGGCCGGAGCGGTCTGGGGGCTGGGTGTCGGCCTTGTCTCGAGCATTCTCCTCATTTTGATCGGCCCCAACGTCATGGGAGAAAACGCGATCTTTCCGCTTCAGAACCCCGGCATCGCCAGCATCCCGCTCGGTCTCATCGCGGCATGGATCGGATCACTCTCGACTCGCGAGCCGGATGCGGAAGCGCGCTTTCTTGAGATGAAAGTGAGAGCCCACACCGGCCACGGGGCGGAGGAGGCGGAACCGCACTGATCAGAAAAATCTCCCCGTCGGCGGGTCAAAGATTCACTTTGGCTCCGCCGTTCCGGGCGCTCTCGTAGATCGCACAGATCAGGGCCACCGCCCGCCGGGCTTCCCGACCGTCTACGCGCGGGGACCTTCCTTCGCGGATGGCTTTCACGACATCCTCAAAGTTGCGCTTGTGGCCTTCAAAATTGATCGCCTTCGGGTCGTTGGCCCCGAGGCCTTTCGTCGCGCTTCCCTGCATCATTTCGGCGCGAATGGTCTCGTCCTCCGGAGCCGCTTCGGCAAAATCCCAGACGCGGAATTTTTCATCCGCAAGGAAAGCAGAGCCCTGGTCCCCGCAGAGTTGAACTTCGGCAGGGTGGCCGGTGGAGGACCAGCAGGCCGTCGAACCCTGGATCACTCCGCGCGCTCCATTTTTGAACTCGAGAATGGCGACGGCCGTGTCCTCGACCTCAATGCCCGTGTGGGCGAGGCAGGCCGTTGACGCGGACACAGAAGCCACATCACCGGCGAGGTAGATCAACTGGTCGACAAGGTGGATGGACTGATTCATGAGCGCTCCCCCTCCGTCGAGTGCCCAGGTTCCGCGCCACGCGCCGGAGTCGTAATAGGCCTGGCTGCGATACCATTTTACATAGGCATCACACAGGGTCAGGCGACCGAAGCGACCCTCTTCAACCGCCTTTTTGAAGGCATCCATGGCCGGATGAAAACGCCGGTTGAAGATTCCCGAGAGGGTCACGCCCGCTTCGTCGCAGGCGTTGATCATCAGGTCGATACGCTCGGGAGTGATCTCGAGGGGCTTTTCGCAAATGACATGTTTTCCCGCTTTGGCGGCGGCAATGGCCGGTTCAAGGTGGGCACCGCTCGGAGTGGCGATGGTGACGATATCGAGTTCGGGATCGTTGAGAAAGGCCTCCAGGTCGGTGTAACCGATCCCGCCGTTTTCCGCGACGAGTTCATCGACCGCCTCCTGTCGTCTTCCGTAGAAGGAATGCAGTTCGCCGCCCTCCATTGCGAGGATCGCCTTGGCGTGGAAGTTGGCGATCATGCCGGCTCCAATGATTCCGAATTTCATGTTTCAGTAGGGTTTGTTCGAGTGGGAGGCTTATAAAAGGTCCCGGGAATCGCATCCAGACGGCGATTCTAGCCCGTCGGGGGATAGCGTCAAGGCAAGGCTCGCCGCATTCTCGCCTGGTGCGCTTCCCCTTTGACCCCCACCGGCGGGGGTGCTAGGCTTCCCGCCTTTCGAAGCCTGCCAGTTTTATGAGCGAAGAAGACGGTTCCACCAGCTACAAAGCGACCCTGAATCTCCCTGACACCGAATTCCCCATGCGGGGCGATCTGGTGACGCGCGAACCCGTCCGATTGCAGAAATGGGAGCGCGATGCGCTTTATTTTGAGATTATCAAAAAGCGAAAGAGCGCCGGAGCGGAACGCTACATCCTCCACGACGGGCCTCCTTTTGCCAACGGCGACGTCCACATGGGCACGGCCCTGAACAAGGTCCTCAAGGATCTCGTCCTCAAGAGCAAGTCCATGGCGGGCTACGAGTGCCCCTACATCCCCGGCTGGGATTGCCACGGCCTCCCCATCGAGTTCAAGGTCGTGAAAGAAACCCGCGGGCTCGACGCGCCGGAGATCCGCCGCCGTTCCGAGGCCTTTGCCCGCGAGTACATCGACATCCAGCGGAACTCCTTTCGCCGTCTCGGAGTTCTTGGTGACTGGGAAAATCCCTATCTCACCCTCTCGCCTGAGTATGAGTCCGACATCATCCGCGTTTTCGCGACTCTCGTTGAGAAAAATCTCGTCTACCAGAGCCAGAAACCGGTGCAGTGGAGCTACGGCGCCCAGACCGCTCTCGCCGAGGCCGAGGTCGAGTACATGGATGTGAAAGATCCGGCGATCTTTGTGAAATTTCCCCTCGTCACCGGCGAACTCGCCGGAAAAACCTCGATGGTGATCTGGACGACGACTCCGTGGACGCTCCCTGCGAACCTCGGGATCGCGGTGCATCCGCTCTTCACCTACGTCCGCGGGAATTTCACCCACGCCGAACGCGGCGTGACGGAGAATCTCGTCGTGGTGAAAGATCTCGTCGAGACTTTCGGCCAGAAGACGGGCTTCCTCCCCGCCGGGGAAATGGTCGAATTCAAGGGTGCCGAGCTCGAAGGCGCCGAGGCGCAGCATCCCTTCCTCGACCGGACCTCGCGACTGATCCTTGCGGACTTCGTCACGACCGAGACCGGCACCGGCGCGGTCCACATCGCTCCCGGACACGGTTCCGAGGATTACATGGCCGGGCAGCAGAACGGACTCGGACTTCTCTCTCCGGTCGATGATCTCGGGAAATTCACCGATGAGGTCGGCGTCGATTTCCTCGTCGGGCAGCATGTCCACGAGTCGAATGTGCCCATCATCAAGCTGCTCGCGGGCAAGGGCGCGCTCATCGGGAAGGAGAACTACCTCCACAGCTAC
>DDSV01000008.1 GCA_002344215.1 Akkermansiaceae bacterium UBA2381 | reverse complement strand
CTTAACGCGTTAGCTCCGGCACAGAAGGGGTCGAACCCTCCCACACCAAGCGTGCACCGTTTACTGCCAGGACTACAAGGGTATCTAATCCTTTTCGCTCCCCTGGCCTTCGTCTCTCAGCGTCAGTTGTCGTCCAGAGTCTCGCCTTCGCCACTAGTGTTCCTCTCGATATCTACGCATTTCACTGCTACACCGAGAATTCCAGACTCCCCTCCGACCCTCAAGTAAGGCAGTATCGGATGCAGTTCCGGGGTTGAGCCCCGGGATTTCACATCTGACTTACCCCGCCGCCTACAGACTCTTTACGCCCAGTAAATCCGAACAACGCTTGGGACCTTCGTATTACCGCGGCTGCTGGCACGAAGTTTGCCGTCCCTTCCTCTTCAGGTACTATCAAGACCCATAGCAGTTACTATATGAGCCCTTACTCCCTGATGACAGGAGTTTACGACCCTAGGGCCTTCATCCTCCACGCGGCGTCGCACCGTCAGGCTTTCGCCCATTGCGAATGATTCTCGACTGCTGCCACCCGTAGGTGTCTGGACCGTGTCTCAGTTCCAGTGTGNNCATTGCCCAATATTCCTCACTGCTGCCCCCCGTAGGAGTCGGGACCGTGTCTCAGTTCCCGTGTGGCTGATCGTCCTCTCAGACCAGCTACCGATCATCGCCTTGGTGAGCCATTACCTCACCAACAAGCTGATAGGCCGCGAGCCCATCCCGAAGCGACAGCTTACGCCGCCTTTAATCTTACGATCACATGGGGTATTAATCCGAATTTCTTCGGGCTATCCCCCGCTTCGGGGCAGGTAACTCACGTGTTACTCACCCGTTCGCCACTAAGACTCTTCAAAGCAAGCTCTAAAGAATCTCCGTTCGACTTGCATGTCTTANNTTCTGAGCCAGAATCAAACTCTCCGAATAGAAAATTGATCCCGCTTTCGAAACGCTTGGCTGCTCCTTGCGGAGCTGCAATTGTTCTTCAACGGAAAATTGACATGAACAAAGCCTTTCAATAAAAAAAGACTTTATTCGGCACGCTACTTGCTCTTCGCGTGCAGCACACAATTTAGCCTTTTCCTTTTCACCGATTTTCGCTACCGAATTTCGCCGGAAGATTCCGACTAATTTTCATCTGCTACTCTCGGCCTGATTTGTTTAAAGATCTCAAACTCCTTAACCGCGTTCGGTTTGTCGGAGCCACCCTCTTTTGGGCGGGCGGTGAATATAACCGGTCTTCCCCGGGGGTCAACTGCTTTTGTAAAAGTTTTTTCGATTTCCTCCGGAATAGGCCGAAATCAGTCGATCGAACCTTCTAACAATATCCCAATCTAATGGCAATTGGAGTATTTCGAGCAATTGTTCCGGGCCCGCCCCAAGAGCTTCGATATTCGTAACCTCAGACGGCGTTGGCACTTCCGGTCCTTTCAGTTATCGTGCCCTCTCTCCCTATTGTTATGAGCTCTTTACGCGGATTTTATCGGTTCCCTTGCGTCCTTTCCCTTGCAGCGGTTGGGCTGGGTGATTGCAACATGCTGCGCGGGGAGTTCGATGAACCCGGTCGAAGCGCAGTAGACGCAGGAATGACTCGTGCCATCCCGACGGAAACAGCAGCAGCTGAGCCCGAAGCTTTAAGCCCGCTCAGTCCCGAAGGGATCGCCTTCCAGACACAGATCCGGGCTGTATTTCCAAGTGATCGACATTATGCGGAGGCGGCCGCTCTCCTGATTACACACGCTTATCAGGATCGGGGATTCCGTCCGCTATGGGGAGATTCCCCCACAATGGCCAGTTTCCATCGGGAGCTTGCCAATCAACTGAAGCGACACGCCCTCCCTGAACTTCTGGCGATCGATCCTGAAACTCTGGTGGCATCGATTCCCGATGGTCCTGTTGATAAGCGCGACCTGGCTCACACCATCGCCTTTTGTGATGCGGCCCTTCTCATTCGCCTCGGGGCCGTTTCCACAGAGAAGATCTGGCCGGACTGGAATCTGGGTGATACTCCGGGGTCAAACGATCATGCGATCGCCACTATCCTCGGAGACCTGGTGGTAGCGACAGCGCTGAATCCCTTTGATATGGCCGCCGCCATCGACGCGATGGCCCCCAAGAATTGGATCTACCGGGAGCTTCTCAAGGCGTACGCACCCGCCCGTGAGGCCATTCTTAAATACTCCGGGATACCCACCATTCCCAATCCCGAGCAGGCGGGGTCCGCCAAGCCCGGCGATGTATACCCGGGTGCCCCGGCAATTGCCGCCCATCTCATTGATCGTGGCTACTTGAAAATGGATGCCGGACAGGCAGCCCTCCTCACCAGCATGACACCGGAGCTCACGGGTGCGCTCATTGCATTTCAGAATGATTACGGCCTTGATGCGGATGGAGTCTTCGGCCCTGCCTCATGGCAATATTTGAACACGAACGCCGCAGAACGCTACCGGTCGATCACCATCAATCTTCACCGGGCCCGCCTGATGCCGAACAATCCGGGGGAACGTTACCTGATTGCGAATCTTCCCTGCGCCGAGCTTTATCTGTTCAACGCCAACGACTTTCATTTTAAAACGATGCGTATTGTTCACGGAAAGGCCGACAAGGAGACCCACCGGACGAAGATCTTCCGGGACCGGATGCAGGAGGTGGTTTTCGGCCCTTACTGGAACGTTCCGGCAAGCATCGCCGCAAAGGAGCTTCTTCCAAAAGCCCAGGAAGACTGGGGCTACCTCAGCCGGAACAATTACGAAATTGTCAGTTCCTTCAAGCCCGAGAGCGGGGATCAGTATCGGCTTTCCCCCGAAATCCTTCAGGCGGTGGCTTCTGGCAAGCTTCTTCTGCGCCAGCGTCCCGGGCCGACCAACTCCCTTGGCTATGTGAAGTTCCTCTTCCCGAACACCTTCAACATTTATATGCACGACACTCCGGCGAAGGATTATTTTTCCCGGACCAAGCGCGACCACAGCCATGGATGTATCCGCGTCTCAAAACCCGACGAACTGGGCGAATGGGTTTTCGGCCCCGAAGGCTGGACCATCGATAAAGTCCGGGAGGCAATGAAAAACGACGTCAACAAGGGAGTCGCCGTCAAAGGAGGCATCAACGTTTACATCACCTACTTCACCACCTTTCCACGCCCTGCTCCCGGAGGCAGAATCCTCCTCGCCCCCGGCCGGGATGTCTACGGATTGGATTCGGTGGACGCAAAGACCCTTGCCGGGGTGGTCCCCTGGACAGAATAACAGACGTTCGAACCTCAGAGCCCCGTGGGATGGTCGATGAAATCGACTTTCAGCCCCTCGAACTCCAGAGCCCACCTCGCCGCGAGAGCTTTCACACCGAAGGTCTCGGTGGCGTAGTGACCGGCGTAAACCAGATTGATTCCGAGTTCTTCCGCCGCGGTGTAACTCCAGTGCGGTCCCTCTCCGGTGATGAAGGTGTCGATCCCGGTTTCCGCCAGCTCATGGATCTGCGAACCTGCCCCCCCGGTGATGAGGCCGATTTCTTTGACGTTTTCCGGCCCCCCGGGGCAGAGGAGAGGTCGTGAACCGGTCAGTTTACCAATTCTCTCAAGCAAATCGGATCGGGAGAAATCGACCCGGGCCCGCAATCCGAGTTCGATCCCTTTCCAGGGGAAAAACGGCTCAGTTTCAGGGATCCCGAGTTCTGCCATCATTCGAGCGTTGTTTCCAAGTTCGGGATGTATATCCAGCGGCAAATGGGCGCTGTAGATCGCAAGGTCGTGATCCATCGCCAGTTTCAGCTTTCGATACAATGGTCCCTCGATTTTCTGGGCTCCCTGCCAGAAGAGCCCATGATGCACCAGGAGAAGGTCAACTCCCCGCTCACAGGCCGCCTCAATCACCGGCAAACAGGCATCGACCGCCGCCGCGACCACCTCGACACGACCGGAGTTCTCCAGTTGAAGGCCATTTAATGCCCCGGGATAATCAGGGACGGATCCAACGTCCAACCATTGGTTCGCCGCTTTTACTAGGTCTCTTAAATCGGCCATGGATGACTGAAGAGGAATTTCCTGATGATAGTGATTTTTTGCCGCGCTTCAAACGAAGCGAACGGAACCCTGTGAAGAACCCGATAATACCGGCTTCGATAAAACCCGTTTCTCCCTCCGGGTCGGCGACGGCGTGAATCATCTTCCGCGGCGGCGTAAATTCCCGGGGACCTCTGCCCCAGGGTCCAGACCCGGTGCCTGAGGCATCGGGGTGCGTGAGGCAGCGTCACGTGCTTCCTGTGCCGCCCGCATGTTCTCCTGTAATTGCGCGGCAGCCCTGGCTTGTTGCTCCTGCAGTTGCTGCGCCTGCATTCGGCTCTGCGCCTCAGCTGCGGCCCGTGCCTGTTCCTGCATCTGCTGTTGCTGTGCCTGCATTCGGCTTCGGGCCTCGGCTGCCGCCTGAGCCTGTTCCTGCAATTGAGCCTGCATACGGCTCTGCGCCTCAGCTGCCGCCCGGGCTTGTTCCTGTGCCTGCTGCTGCTGGGCCTGCATTCTGTTTTGGGCATCGGCGGCAGCTTTTGCCTGCTGCTCTCTCAATTGCTCCTGCATTTTGCTCTGCGCTTCAGCAGCGGCCCGGGAACGTTCCATCATTTGAGCCTGAGCCTTACTCTGGGCTTCGGCTGCAGCCGCGGCCTGAGCCTGCAGCCACTGCGGTTGGCCAACCTGGGGTTGGGGTTGCTGTGGCTGGGACTGCATTCTGTTTTGGGCATCGGCGGCAGCTTTCGCCTGCTGCTCTTTCAACTGCTCCTGCATTTTGCTCTGCGCTTCAGCGGCGGCCCGGGAACGTTCCATTATTTGAGCCTGAGCCTTACTCTGGGCTTCAGCAGCAGCCGCGGCCTGAGCCTGCAGCCACTGCGGTTGGCCAACCTGTGGTTGGACTGGTTGGGGTTGCTGTGGCTGTCCGACTTGAGGAGCCCCCAGCGGCTGAGTCAGCATCTTGTTCCGCGCCTCAGTGGCGGCCTTTGCCTCGTCCGCAGCTCTTTGCTGGGCCTCCTGAACCTGCGCCTGCATTTTTTTCTGAGATTCAACTGCGGCAGCCGTGGCCTGCTCTCTCAGACGGTTTTGCTCGGCTATCATGTTTGCCCTTTGCTCGGCAAAACGGGCCGCTGGATCGGAGTCACCGGTGGTCTGCCCGGGAACAGTGGCAGGGCTTTCCGGATTCGGCATGGCAAAACTGCCCCTACCGCCTGGATTGCGGGGGCTGGAGGGCACGATTGAGGGGACCTGGGTATCCGACCCGATCGAAGGGGTGGAGCCATTATTACCATCCATCGATGGACCTGTGCCTCCTTCCGCCACAGGGACCGTTGGCGGAACAGGCAGGTTTGGGGTCGCCCCCGGGGGATTTGATCCGTTTCTAGATCTCGCCAACAGCTCTTCCTGACGCTTCCTCAACTCCTGCAAGCGAGCTTCGGTGGAATTAATTCCCGCCGGCTGACCACCGACCTGAGTTTCAGGGGTGACTTTATTGATGCCCGCGGTAGTTCCAGGCAGAGCCTCTGGATTCGTATTCTCTCCCCCCACGGCGGGCGGCAAATCAGTTAAGGGCTGCTCTGGTAGAGTCGGGATGACTGAAACATCGGGAACCCCAGGCACCGTATTGCCGGTGACGCCCAAGTCAGGCTTGGCGGGATCTTTCGAACGGTCACGGGGACCTCGTTTTGGACCCGAATCCACCACATCAGATCCAATCGTCGGGGGAGGAATCTGCTGAACCGGGGGGGTGACTTCCGGCTCGGAGACTGAATTGGCGATTACCTCCTCACGTTGTTTGGTCAACTCTTCGATCCTCGTTTCGCGATCGGCGATCGTTTGGCGAATCTCGTTTACGTCACGCTCCGGCAAGGCATTGAGATTTGCCGCCTGTGTTGCCGGGTTGATGGTGCCATCCTTCGCGAGGATCGGCCCCGAGTTCAAGATCTCCTGAGTGGCACGACCGCGGGCAAAACGTTTCACAATTTCTCCGTCCGCTTTCGCAGCGGCGTGAGCGGGAATAAGGCTATCCAGCTTGCCCTCCAGATGGGCGGGACGTTCCTGGCTTGTGCTGACAGCAGCAATTCTCGGTGTGGTAAAATTCAACACCAATCCCTGCTGGCGGGGAGCCATTTCGTGGCGGTGTTCCGGAGACCATCCGTGGCGGTTCAGGGTGAGGCGCGGCATGCGGTCACGGCCAAACCGGGTCCTCAGCGGCTCGGGGCGGGGGCCGTTGACGATGATATTCTGGTTGGTGATATGAATGTAGGTGACATTCGTGGTGTACTGAACAAACTGCACGTTCTGCACCGGGGGCAGGCAATAACGGCGGACCGGCTCCACAAAGCGGACCAAGGGGATGAAGTTATAATGATAAGCGGGAATCCCGCAGACGGTATCGGTGCGCTGCCCGTAATCGAAACGGGTCTCATAAAGAGTCACCGGGGGAAGCGGGGCCCAGCCGATGTAATCGTTATTTTCGCGCCATGAAACCCACGCCGGTGCCCAGTCCGATCCGGGAACCCAGATCCAGCCAAGGTTTTCAACGATAGTCCAACGCCCATAGTGGTAGGTCGCCCAGCCAAAAGGCTCATCGGATATCCAGGTCCAACCCATATCTGTATCCGCCCACCTTCCCTCGGTATAGGGCCTCCAGTCGCGGGAGCGCCTCGCCACTTCCGGTCGCCAGACATAACCGTAGTGGGGTGTTTCGAACCAGGCACCATGGGGGCGGAGTTCCTCATAAAAGAGCGAGTAGTCTGGGTCAGAATCCTGGCTTGGGTAGGGTTGATTCGGCTGAATGGGTTGAACGGGCTGATAATTGGTGCCGGGATAACTCGATCCCCCGGTATACACGGTGCGGGGGCGCTCCCCGCTCGGAATCGGAAGAGGAGGGGCCAGTTCCTGAGGGGCCGGGGCAGAGTTTCCATTGGCCAGGGCCTGGCGGGCTTGTTCTGCCTCGGCTCGTGCGGCATCAGCTTCCGCTTTCGCGGCATCGGCCGCAGACACCGCTGTATTTCGCGCCTCCTCCAACTGAACTCGCTCAAGGTCCAGCAATTCACGCTCTACCGCCAACATCTCCCTTTCAATCTCGAGCTGGAGGGTCAGGTCGGCTGCCTCCGGGGTTTCCACTTTCGTTGTCGTCTCCCCTGTCTTTTCGCGGCACCCCGAGAAACAAAGTGACATGCCACAGGCAAGAGCAACGAGCGGCATAGAGCGGGAATTCAGGGGAAGTTTCATAGAATCAGGGGATTTGGAGGTTAGACGAACACCAACTGAAGTTTATGCGCGACGACTCTCGGCCTGTCATACAAATTCAACACAGAGCTGCACTTCTCTCCTCTAAAAACGAACGGCCTCCCGCCCATTTTAGGGAAATCTCATTTAGATAGCCCAACGAAAGAGGTCCCAACTCATCCGTTCATACAAACCATAACCGCCACAGAAGTTTTTAGAATCAACTCATCGGGGATCCGTCCCGTAAACTCCGTCCTTTTCCTCCACTGGCAACTTCGGCTTCGACGCCTCGGGCCTGTCCTCCGCGAACCAGTAGTTCCCTTCGAAATCGAAGGACTCCGGTGCGGTCCCCCCACCCACGTTCACATCGGAGCGGATTTCCGCGCGGCGGAAGACGATGCGGTTTCCCGTAACCCTGACATTCCGACAAGGAACAAAGCCGGGCTCGGTTGTCTCCTGGAGAATGCGGAAGATCCAGCGTCCCGGAAAAAGAATCGTGTTGTTCGTAAACTCGGCCCCATCGACCCCGACGAAGGCAGCGGCACAGAGCCCGCCCTCGATCACGTTCTCGCGGACAATGAGATTTGCAGCCTCGTATTTGGCACCGGGCGGCCGAAAATACGCGAGTCCGGTCGAGCCGCCGAGATTGAGCGGCCGCTCGCCCGCATTCTTGAATGCACATTTTTCCACGACGATTTCCGAACAACCGCCCTTGAACTGCACTCCCGCGCTCGCACTGAAGCCCTCCTTCCCGACAAAACGACAGCCCGTGATGAGCGAACGATGGCAGCCGACGAGGTCGATTCCCTGACCTCCCCAGCCTTCGATGAGGCAATCCCGGATCGTCAGATTCACGAGACCCGAACCCTTGATCCCGTCGTGATTGCCCTGGGGGCCGATGTCGCGGATCTCGATGTGCGCCAGGGTAATGCCCTCGACGGGATGTTCGAGATCGCCACCGTCGTCGAGGTTGATCCCGTTGCCCGTCTGGCCCCGGGTGTTGAGATGACTGACGCTCAGGCCCGGGCAACGGGAGAATTGCCAGGCATTGCCGCCGCCGACAAACACCGGCGGATTCTCGGGATCGAGTGCCGTGATGGTGAGCTTCGCAATCCCGCTGACGTGATGGCCACCCGGATATTCTCCCGGCGCTATCCGCAGAGTATCACCCTCGGCCAGCTTCGGAAGCACAGCGCGGAGTTCTTCGGGAGAGCGCACCACGTGCTCCGCCGCAGAGGCACGAGAGAGGAGCAGGAACAGGAAAAAAACGACAGGCTTCATCGGATTCAGGAAGTTCGTCCGTATCTTTCACGCAAACCCGCTCATTGAGAAGTCCCTCTTCGAGCCTACCCTGACATTTNNCTGTATCCGCTCGCCGCGCAGGAATCTCCGCCCGCGACCGGTGACCCGTCCCCTCGTGACCCCGCGCCAAGCGGCATCTCCTATCGCAACGACATCGTCCCCGTGCTCACCCGCGCCGGTTGCAATCTCGGGGCCTGCCACGGAGCCCAGACCGGGAAAGGCGAGTTGACCCTGTCTCTTCGTGGAGAAGACCCTGTCAAAGATCATGCCGCCCTCGTGAAGAGCTTCGTCAATCCCGGTGCCCCGGAGAAAAGCTACCTCCTCCGCAAGGCGATCCTCGAGGTGAAACACGAGGGTGGAAAACGTTTCGAAAAAGATTCCGAATCCTACGAACTCCTCCACCGCTGGATCGTCGAAGGAGCCAAGCGCGATCTCCCTGACGAACCCACCTTGGTCCGGCTCGAGGTCACTCCGGACGAGAAAGTCCTTTTTGAGCCTGAGACTTCGGTGAAACTCGCCGTCACCGCCCATTACTCCGACGGCACAACCCGTGACGTGAACCGCTGGGCCATCTACGAGCCGACCGCACTCAATGTCGAGGTCTCGCCCGACGGGCTCGTCGAGAGCCACCGCCCCGGCGAAACGACGGTTAACGTGCGTTACCTCGGCCAGCAGGCCCCCGTGCGCCTTGCCTTCGTCCCCGACCGCCCCGGCTTTGCCTGGAACGATCCGCCGGCCCGCAATTTCATCGACGAAGCCCTCCATGCGAAATGGAAGACCCTGCGGATCCTCCCCTCGGAAGTCTGCGATGACGCCACCTTCGTCCGTCGCGTCCATCTCGATCTTCTCGGGCTCATCCCGACGGAGAAGGAGGCGAGAACCTTTCTCGACGACAAGGATCCTGACAAACGGACCAAACTGGTCGACGCCCTCCTCCAGCGTCCCGAATTCGCCGACTTCTGGGCCCTGAAATGGGCCGACCTCCTCCGCGTCGAGGAAAAGGTGCTCGACACCAAGGGCGTCGCCGCCTTCCACGGCTGGATCCGGAAATCCATCGCCGAAAACAAGCCGCTCGACCGCTTCGCCCGCGAGGTCGTTTCCTCGCTGGGCAGCACCTACGAGGTCGCCGCCTCGAATTATTACCGCGCCCTCCGCGCCCCCGATCAGCGCGCCGAGGCCATCGCCCAGATCTTCCTCGGAGTGCGGCTGAACTGCGCGAAGTGCCACAACCATCCCTTCGAGCGCTGGACGATGGACGACTACTACCAGTTCTCCGCCGTCTTCGACGGGATCGACTACGACATCAAGGAGAACAAACGCTACGACAAGAACGACAAAAACAACTTCGTCGGCGAGCAGGTCGTGAAGTTCGTCGACAAACGCGATCTGAAAGATCCGCGCAGCGGAAAAGCCCCGACGCCCCGCCTCCTCGGCGAGAGCGAGCCGCTCGCCTCCGATCCGAAGCGACTCGAGAAACTCGGAGTCTGGATGACTTCGCCGGAGCATCCCCTCTTCGCCAAGGTGCAGGTCAACCGCATCTGGTATCACCTGATGGGACGTGGTCTCGTCGATCCCGTCGATGATTTCCGCGCCACCAATCCGCCGGTGAATCCCGCCCTCCTCGAAGCCCTCACCGCCGACTTCGTGAAGAACGGTTACGACCTTCGCCACGCCATCCGCACGATCTGCGCCTCGCGCGCCTACCAGCTCGGATCGGTGCCGAACGACACCAATGCCGACGACGAGATCAATTTCGCCCGCGCCCTCCCCCGCCGCCTCTCCGCCGAACAGATGCTCGATTCCGTCCACCTCGCCCTCGGCGGATTACCGACCTTCGAGGGCTACGACAAACCCATGCGCGCCGCCCAGCTCCCCGGAGTCCAGGCGGTTTATCGTCCGAAGAGTCCCACGAGCGGCGACCGCTTTGTGCGCCTCTTCGGCAAGCCACCCCGCCTCACCAATTCCGACACCGAACGCACCACCGACACCTCGCTCGCGCAGGTTTTCGAGCTCACGAGCGGTTCCTCGCTGAACGGCCTGCTCACGAAGAAGGATAATTTCCTCGACGAACTCCTCGCGGCAAACCTTTCCGACGAGGTCCTCCTCGACCGGCTCTACTGGACGATCCTGACACGCTCACCAACGGGCGAAGAGATCAGCGCGACGGCCGCCTATCTGCAGTCCGCCGATAATCGACGGGAAGCCCTCGAGGATATTGCTTGGTCCTTGCTCAACGCGAAGGAATTTTTATTGAGGCGATGAGAACCCCATCCGTGTCATCTGTGCGAGCGAAGCGCATCTGTGATCATCTGTGTTTTTGGTTTGAAACACGGATGGGCACCGATGGGCACGGATTACACAGATGTCTCCGCGCCTGTGAGTTTACCATTTCCCCATGAAATCCCCCGCCTGCCCCGGTTTCGAAGCCCTTCGTCTTTCCCGCCGCCAGCTCATCAAGGCCGGCGGGATGGGGGCGCTTGGCTTGACCCTGCCGAAGATCCTCGCGGGCAGCGAGTATCCCGGGGGACGGCCTCCGGCGCGGGCCAAGTCGGTCATTTTCCTCTTCCAATGGGGCGGCCCCTCGCACGTCGACATGTTCGACCTGAAGCTGAATGCCCCCTCCGAATACCGGACTCCCCACAAGGCGATCCGCACGAGCAATCCCGACCTGCTCACGAACGAGCACCTGCCCCGCGTCGCGAAGATCATGGATCGCTTCACCGTGATCCGTTCGGTCTATCACAACATGAAGAATCACAACTCGGCGGGCTACTACGCGCTCTCGGGCCACGCCCCGCCGACGGATGACCAACGCCTCCGCGACTCCATCGACCTGCGGCCCGCCTACGGCTCTGTAGTCGACTACCTCGCCCCCAATCCTCCCGGCGGACTGCCTACCTTCGTCACTTACCCGCACGTCGTCGCCGATGGCTCGCGCACCCCGGGACAGGCCGCGAGTTTCCTCGGGAAAAAGCACGATCCACTCTTCGTCCCGCGCGATCCCAACGAGGCGAATTTCAAACTGCCCGAGCTGAGCCTGCCCGACAACCTCAGCCTCGACCGTCTTCACGCCCGGCGCGGATTGCAGGAGCTGATCGACCGCCAGTCGCGACTCCTCGATCATTCCGCTGAAGCACGCGGCCTCGACGACTATTACAAGAGCGCCATCGCCATGCTCAACAGCGAACGGGTCCGCGACGCTTTCGACATCGCCTCCGAGCCGCAGAAGATCCGCGACGCCTACGGACGCACCACTTATGGCCAGGGTTGTCTTCTCGCGCGGCGCCTCGTCGAGAACGGGGTGAAATTCGTGACCTGCTATTTCTCGAGCGGGATCGGCGGCCAGAGCATCACCGAAGGCGGCTGGGACACCCATGGGTTCAACGACACCCGGATGTTCCCCATCGTCGAGCAGTATCACTATCCCGTCACCGAGACGACCCTGCCGACCCTGATCTACGATCTCGAACACCGCGGTCTCCTCGACGAGACCCTCGTCGTCTGGATGGGCGAATTCGGCCGGACCCCGAAGATCAACAAAAACGCGAGCCGCGACCACTGGCCGAACTGCTACAGCGTCCTCCTCGCCGGAGGTGGCGTGAAGCGCGGCTACATCCACGGGGCCAGCGACGAGACCGGCAGCAATCCGATCGAGAAGCCCGTGAAGCTCGAGGATCTCTCCGCCACGATCTATTACCTGCTCGGCATCGATCCGACGGCGGAATATCACGACACGCAGGGCAGGCCGTTGATGATCTCGAGCGGTGAGCCGATTCTGGAGGTGGTGGCGTGAGGGGCCCCCACCTCTCCACGGGTATCATCCACCTCTTGACCTTGCATTTGTGCGGCATTATTGTGCGTCATGAAATCCGTCACGGTTCGTGAAGCCCAGCACAATCTTGCGAAGATTCTCAAGGCGGTTGAAGGTGGCGAAACCGTCGAGATCGTGCGCCGGAAAGTGCCCGTTGCCCGGCTTTCACCCGTTCCCTCGGCAGCGGCTGCCCGGACCAACTGGGACGGTCACAGCGAGCGTCTCATCGGAATCTGGGGAACAACTCAGGTGGAAGCGGTCGACGATACCCTCGAGGATCTCCGGGGGACACGGTAATGGGCCCGTTTTTCGATACCGGCGTCGCCCTGAAACTGATCGTGCCGGAACCGCTCAGCGGCGAAGTGCTATCGTTCGTCAAAAGACGCAAAGTTCCCGTACTCGTCTCAAGATTGATCGAACTCGAGATGGAAACCGCCTTGAATGCGATGGCGTTTCGCGAGCACATCACAACAGCTCAACTTGCGACCGCCAAAAACCTGCTGAAGGAATTGACGAAAGAGGGCAAATTTCTGCCCGTGGGACTCTCTCTCGACGAGATTGCGGCAGAGAGTCTTCGACTTTCAACGGCGATTACCCTCAAGACCGGATGTCGCACTCTCGACCTCATGCACATTGCGGCGGCCAGGCTTCTTGGCTGCAAAGAATTCGTTTCGACTGACCGGCGCCAACTCACCGCCGCAAAACTTGCGGGCTTGAAGCCCCTCGATATGTCCAAGCCGTGATCGCCCCCCAACCTGACACTTTCGTCACCACACCAGACGTGAAATTCCGTACTTCTTAAGGCTCCTTCGGCCTATGCCGGAAACCGTCGCACCCACCAGGATCCATCACCGCGCCCAGGACGCGACCTTTCAACGGGTCCACGGGGGCAACCTCGTCTACAACGCCTGCTGGGAGGATCCGCGCATCGACCGCGAGCTGATGGCCCTCGACCGCGAGAGCCGTGTCGTCATGATCACGAGCGCGGGCTGCAACGCCCTCGATTACCTCCTCGACGCCCCCGCCGAGATCCATGCGGTGGACATGAATCCCCGGCAGAACGCCCTGCTCCAGCTCAAGGTCGCGATGATCCGGCGCGACCGCTTCGAGGATCTCTTCGCGCTTTTCGGCGAGGGAGCCCACCCTGACTTCAAGAACCTCCGCAAGGAGCTCGGTGATCTTCTCCCTCCCTACGCGAACCGTTATTGGAGGGAGAAACACTATTACTTCAAGAGCTCGCCACTGAATCCCTCCTTCTACTACCGCGGCACCGCCGGGCAGATGGCGTGGATCGCGCTGAAGACCTTCACGAGCGGACGCGGCAAACTGCGTGAGAGCGCCGCCGCGATTCTAGAAGCGAAGTCGATCGAGGAACAGCAGGCCATCTACGAGGAAGTGCGGCCCATCCTTTGGACCAAACTGGTCACCTGGCTTCTCAAGCAGCCCGTCTCCATGGCCATGCTCGGCGTGCCCCGGGCGCAGATCCGCTTGATCGAGAAAAGCTTTGCCGGCGGCATCCCCGGATTCCTCCAGGCCAAGCTCGAACAGGTCTTCACCGAGATCCCCTTTTGGGAAAACTACTTCTGGCAGGTCTATCTGCGCGGTCGCTACACCCGTGAATGCTGTCCGAACTATCTCCGCGAGGAGCATCAGGCCGTCCTCCGCGATCGGGTCGACCGCCTCAAGACCCACAGCACGACGATCGCGAATTTCCTCCGCGAGCATCCCGCCGCCTATTCGCATTACGTCCTCCTCGATCACCAGGACTGGATGGCGGCCCATCGTCCCGAAGCCCTCGCCGAGGAATGGCAACTCATCCTCGAGAACAGCCGTCCCGGCACCGCGATCCTGATGCGTTCGGCGAGTCCGGCGATCGATTTCATTCCCGCCTTCGCCCGCGAACGGCTCGAACTCGTCGACGAGGCCCGCACCGGGGCGCTTCATCGGATCGACCGTGTCGGCACCTACGGCTGCACCCTTTTCGCCCACGTCACCGCATGAGCGACGCGGACCGCAATGCCTCTTCCCTGCGCGGCTACTACCGCTGGCACGCGAAGTTCTACGACGCCACCCGCTGGGCCTTTCTCTTCGGGCGGCGAGGTCTCATCGCGACGGTCGCGGATCAGGTCAAAACGCCGACTCGCATCCTTGAAATCGGCTGCGGCACAGGAAAGAATCTCGTCGCGCTCGCGGAGGCCTTTCCCGGAGCCAAGATCACGGGACTCGATCTTTCCTCCGACATGCTCGACTGCGCCCGCGCCAAGATCGCGCCTTTCGCCGACCGCATCGATCTACTCCACCGCCCCTACAATGGACCGGTCGCGGGTGAAGACGGGAAGTTCGATCTCATCGTCATCAGCTACGCGCTTTCGATGATCAATCCCGGTTTTGACGAGGTCATCCGCCTCTGCCGCGGGGATCTCCGCGAAGGCGGGGTCATCGCCGTGGTCGATTTCCACGAGACCCGCTGGACCTGGTTCCGCAAATGGATGGGCGTGAATCACGTCCGCATGGAGGGACAGATCCTCGCCCAGCTCGATGCGGGATACGAAGCGGTCGTGCGGCAAATCGGCCGCGGCTACGGCGATCTCTGGCGTTATGTGACGTTCGTCGGACGCTAGACACCGCTACACCAGAATCTTCTTCACCAGCTCACCGTGGATGTCCGTGAGCCGGAAATCGCGGCCCTGGAAGCGGTAGGTGAGCTTCTTGTGATTTACGCCTAACAGATGCAGGATCGTGGCGTTGAGATCGTGCACGTGCACAGGATCGCTGGTGATGTTGTAGCAGTAGTCATCCGTCTCCCCGAGGGTCATGCCCGGCTTGATCCCGGCTCCGGCGAGGAAGACGGTGAAGCAGCGTGGATGGTGGTCGCGGCCGTAGTTGGTCTCGGTGAGCGCGCCCTGCGAGTAGATCGTGCGTCCGAATTCCCCGCCCCAGACGATGAGGGTATCCTCGAGGAGGCCGCGTTGCTTCAGATCGGTGATGAGGGCGGCGGTGGGCTGGTCGGTGTCGCGGCACTGGCCCTTGATCGCGTTCGGCAGACCGCCGTGGTGATCCCAGCCCATGTGGAAGAGCTGGATGCAGCGGACGTCGCGCTCGGCGAGACGGCGGGCGAGGAGACAATTCGCCGCGTAGGTACCGGGCGTCTTCACTTCGGGACCATACATCGCGAGCGTGGCCTCGGATTCCCCTGACAGATCCGTCAATTCCGGCACGCTGCTCTGCATGCGGAAGGCCATCTCGTATTGCGAAATGCGGGCGTCGATCTCGGGATCGCCGAAGACCTTGTGGTCGCGCTGGTTCAGTGCCGCGAGTTCGTCGAGCATGCTCCGCCGCATCCCGCGGCTCATCCCGGCGGGATCGGAAAGATAGAGGACGGGATCGCCGATGTTGCGGAATTTCACCCCCTGATGCTGCGTCGGCAAAAAGCCCGAAGACCAGAGCCGGTCGTAGAGCGGCTGGTCGTCGCGGCGTCCCGTGCCAAAGGAGGTGAGTACGACGTAGGCCGGCAGGTCGGCATTGTCCGTCCCAAGACCGTAGCTGAGCCAGGCTCCGATGCTGGGGCGACCGGCGAGCTGGTGTCCCGTCTGGCAGAAGGTGATCGCGGGATCGTGATTGATCGCCTCGGTGTGCATCGAGCGGATGAAACAGAGATCGTCGGCGACGCCGGAGAGATGCGGGAGCAGATCGCTCATCCAGGCGCCGCTTTCGCCGTGTTGGGCGAATTTGAAAAGGCTCGGGGCGACCGGAAAACTCTTCTGTCCCGAGGTCATCGTCGTGAGCCGCTGTCCCTGGCGGATCGACTCGGGCAGATCCTTGCCCCGCTGCGCCTCCATCTGCGGTTTCGGATCGAAAAGATCCATCTGCGAGGGCGCGCCCGACTGGAAGAGGTAGATGACCCGTTTTGCCTTCGCCGGATGATTCGGAAAGGAGGGCAATCCCGGACCGGAAGAAGCGTTGGCGGCTTCGGACCGCTGCCCTAACAAACCCGCCAAAGCGGCCGATCCGAGCGCGGAGGCTCCGCGTCCGAGAAAGAGGCGTCGGTTGAGGAGATCCTGGAGGGCGCCCCCGTCGGGACGCGTAGAAAGGAGATCGCGAAAAGGGTTCATGGCAAAGAATCAGTCGCGGGTGATAACGCGGTCGAGGTTGAGAAGGATGTTGGCCGAGACGGTGTAAGCGGCGAGCTCGGCCGGATCCAGTTTGGGATCGGACTTCGAGGCACCGTGCGAAATCAGGGCTTTGGCGGACTCGGGCTGCGACTGGAATTCGGCGAGGCGGCTGCCGAAACCATCGCGGAGGAAGAGCAGCGTCTCGGCATCGGGGCGGCGCGAAGTCGCGAGACGATAGCCGGTCGTGAGCCGCTCTTCGGGCGTCTTGCCGCCCTCGCGCATCATGCGCTCGGCGAGAGCGCGCGAGGCTTCGACGAAGGTCACCTCGTTCATCAGCGCTAGCGCCTGCAGCGGGGTGTTCGTGCGCGAACGCTTCGGCGTGCAGGTCTCGCGATTCGGTGCGTCGAAGAGCAGCATCGTCGGCGGCGCCCCGGTGCGTTTCCAGATCGTGTAAAAGCTGCGGCGATAGAGGCCTTCACCCGTATCGGCCTTGTAGCCGCGCAGATCACCGTAGCGGCTCGTTTCGTCCCAGACGCCCTCGGGCATGTAGGGACGCACGCTCGGCCCGCCGACCTTCGGGGCCATCAGTCCGGCCACCGCAAGAGCCTGGTCGCGGACGAGTTCCCCGCGGAGACGGAAGCGCGGACCGCGCGCGAGGAGCCGGTTCTCCGGATCGCGCTCGACGAGTTCGGGCGTGACCGAGGAGCTCTGCCGGTAGGCACGGCTCATGACGAGGAATTTGATCATCGCCTTCATGTCCCAGGCCTGCGCCGCCTTTCCATCGACCGCCGGAAGCACGGTCGGTGAGACAAACTCAACCGCGAGCCAGTCCAGCAATTCGGCATGAACGGGCCACTCGGCCTGCGACCCGAAATTCTCCGAAGTCTTCACGATGCCCGTGCCGAAGAGCCGCTCCCATTCACGGTTGATCCAGACCCGCGCGGTCAGCGGATGATCGTCCGAGACCAGCCATTGCGCGAGCCCGAGACGGTTTTGCGGAGCACCCGCGGGCAGCGGCGGCAGGGCGGCGGGGAGATGGCGCTCCACCTGGTCAGTGGGGCGATCGTATTCTCCACGATTGAGAACAAAAGCCTCGCGTGGCGCGGGTTTCTCCTTCATCACCATCACGCTCGGCAGCGATTGCTCGTAGTCGGTGCGTTTTGCCTTGGCGACCTCGAGCGCCGCCCTGGCACTCTTTTCGGGATGATCCGTATACTTACGGAACCAATCATCGAGTGCCTTGCGATCCGCCTCGCTGCGTTTTCCGGGATCACCCGTGAGAATCGCGATGAGGTTCGCGGGCAGTCCGGAGCCGCCGTCGAGTTTCACGAGAGCGGGCTCGAAGGCTGTCGTGGAGATCCGGAAGCGTCCGGCATTGTGATCGCCGAAATTCGACTGATGCCGCAGGCGAACCGTGATCGTTGCACCGGCAGGCACCGCGACCGGAGCGGCGGCGAGAAACATGGCGCGACGGGCGAGTTTCTTATCGGCGCTGTTGCCGTCGATGGCCCAGCCCTTCGCCGCCTTCGCGTTGGGAGCCTTCGCGTTCTCGAGGATCGCGGCGACGCCGTAGCCTTTCTGCGCGTAGTCCGCTTCGGCTTTCGTCAGTGGCACGACCTGCTCCTTGCCATCCGGGAGACGAAGCGCCAGCTCGACGCCGGTCATGACAAAGTTCCCGTTCGATCCGCGACCCAGACTTTTCCCGGGGAGCGACGCATCGGGAAAGACCTCGAGAAGGATGCCCCCGACCGTCCCGCCATTCGCCGGCAAGGTGATCTCGTAGGTGTCATTGCTAGGATTTTTTCCACCCGCGAGCCATGATCCATCGGCTTGCCGGATGAGACTCGCTCCACCGAGGCTCTTCGCGCTTTCCCCCGAGGCCGCGACCCAGGGGCTCGCCGACAAGGCTCCGCCGGGGCCGGTCAGTCTGGCTCGCGTCTCCGATTCCCACTTGGCAAGGGCCGCCGCCATTGCTCCGCCCGAAGCTTTCACAGCGGCTTCGGCTTTCGCAACCTCCCCTTCAAGGCGAGCAAGTTCGGCGGCCTGGGTTTCGTCGGGCACGCGGAGGAGAGGCGGCGTGTTAACCCCGTTCTTCCCCTCGGGACCAAGCACCCCGCTCTCCTCGTTTGAATTGAAATAGGCGAAGAGTCCGTAGAACTCTTTCTGGGAAATCGGGTCATACTTGTGGTCATGGCACCGGGCGCAGTTCAGCGTCAGAGCCATCCAGGTCATGCCCGTGGTTTCGACGCGGTCGATCACGGTTTCGACGAACCATTCCGCTTCGATCCGACCGCCCTCACCATTGAGCCGGTGATTGCGGTTGAAGCCGGTCGCAATGATCTGGTCCCGGGTTGCATTCGGAAGGAGATCGCCGGCAAGCTGCTCGATCGTGAACCGGTCGAAGGTCAGGTTGCGGTTGTAGGCATGGATCAACCAATCGCGCCAGAGCCACATCTGGCGGCTGCCGTCGCTCTGGAATCCGTTGCTGTCGGCGTAGCGGGCGAAGTCGAGCCAATCCATCGCCATACGCTCCCCATAGTGCGGCGAAGCGAGGAGCCGGTCGACGGCCTTTTCATAGGCTCCCGGCGAACCGTCCGAGAGAAACGCATCAAGCTCGGCAAGCGTGGGTGGCAGCCCGGTGAGATCTAGCGAGACCCGGCGCAGGAGCGTTTCCCGGTCCGCCTCGGTCTGCATCGCCAACCCTTCCCTTTCGAGACGGTCCATCAGAAAGGCGTCGACGGGATGCTGGGCCTCCTTTCCCGCAGGCAGGGCGGGACGCTCCGGTTTTTCGAAAGCCCAGTGCCCCTCATACTCCGCACCCTCTTCGATCCAACGTTTGAGCGTGTCGCGTTGGGCGGGCGTGAGGGTCTTGCCGCTCTCGGGCGGCGGCATGAAGTCGGAGTCGCCCGACTCAAGGAAAATCCTCACCAGGATCTCGCTTTCGTCCGGATTCCCTGGAGTGATGGGGACGAGTCCCGATTTACCCGCTTGAAAGGCCTTCTCCGCAAGGTCGAGGCGCAGGCCGCCCTTGCGCTCCTTTTCATCGGGACCGTGGCAGTGGAAACAGGCATCCGAGAGAATGGGGCGGATGTCGCGGTTGAAACGCAGCTTTTCCCTGGCCGAGGCGGGGCCAGCGAAGAGAGAGAGCAGAAAAAAGGTTCGAAAAAGGCGGCTCATGAAAAAATCGGGACCAATGCCCGCAGTTACATGACCCAAACTCCGCGAATGTTACGATTTGCCCTCGCCGCAACCGCGCCATGGAGCGGCGATCCCGCGGCCCCACGATCCACCCCGGCCAACATTTCCCTGCCCTTTTTCCGATCCGTGCTACAATCCGCGCATCATGTTACAAGCAGGCATCGTCGGACTCCCCAATGTGGGCAAATCCACCCTTTTCAACGCCGTCACCCGTTCGCGTAAAGCGGAGGCGGCCAACTACCCTTTCTGCACGATCGATCCCAATGTCGGCGTCGTTGTCGTGCCCGACGAACGCCTTGAGGTGCTCTCGAAGCTGAGCGGCTCGAGCAAGCTGATCCCCGCCGCGATCGAATTCGTTGATATCGCCGGCCTCGTCGAGGGTGCCTCGACCGGAGCGGGCCTTGGCAACAAATTCCTCGCCAACATCCGCGAGGTCGATGCCATCGTTCAGGTCGTGCGATGCTTCAAGAACGACGACATCATCCACGAACTCGGATCGGTGAATCCCCTCCGCGACATCGAGATCATCAATGCCGAACTTATTCTCGCCGACATGGCGACCCTGGAAAAGCGGCGTGCCTCCCGGGAAAAGAAAGCCAAGACGGGAGACGCCGAATCAAAGCGCGAAGTCGACCTGATTGACAAGCTCATTCCCCATCTCGATCAGGGACTCCCGGCGCTGACGCTCGCGCTTTCCGACGAGGAGAAGAAGACCCTGAAAGATTTTTTCCTGCTCTCCTCGAAACGCACCATCTTCGCCTGCAACGTCGCCGAGAGCGAACTCGGTGCGGCGACCGCCGATCCCGATAGCCACCCCATGGTGAAACAGGTGCGCGACTTCGCCGCCGCCGCCTTCGGAGCCGAGTCCGTCGTCATTTCCGCCCGGATCGAGGAGGAAATGATCGACCTCTCTGCCAAAGAGACCGCTGAATTCCTCGCCGACATGGGCGTGAAAGATTCGGGAGTTTCCGCCCTGATCCGCGCCGTTTATCACCTCCTCGGTCTGCGCACTTACCTTACCACGGGTGAAAAGGAAACCCGCGCCTGGACCATCACCGAGGGGACCAAGGCGCCCGGGGCCGCCGGCGTCATTCATGGTGATTTTGAGCGCGGGTTCATCGCCGCGGAGATCGTGCATTACGACGATCTCGTCGGTCTTGGCTCTTACGCCAAAGCCCGTGAGGCCGGAAAGCTCCGTATCGAGGGCAAGGAGTATGTGATGAAAGACGGCGACGTCGTCGAGTTCCGCTTCAACGTGTAATCAATCACGCGTCGAAGGACGGACCCTTTAGATCGACGGCGGTTTCCCGCCACGAACCTCCCGCACCGCCGGGAGAGTCCAGTTCCATCGTACTGCCGCCACCCGGAAGGCGACGATCACGCTTAGCCCGGCCAGAAGGGCATAACGCTCGGGCAGGGCGAAATGCTGCATCCCGAGGTAGACCCAGGCTCCGGTAAAGGCGCAGGTCGCATTGAGCGGACTGGGCACGAATAGGGACGGCACCTCATTGCAGATCACGTCGCCGAGGACACCGCCGAAGGTCCCCGTGATGACTCCGAGCATCACGGCCACAAAGGGGTGGGTTCCCGACTCCATCGCATAGGCGGTTCCGATCAGGGTGAAGAGTGCCATCCCGAGCGCATCGGGAAGCAGCAGGAGCGGACGGATGCGGGCGATGTGATGCACGAAGGGTCCGGAGAGAAGGGAAATCCCGAAAACGATCATCGGATAATGCGGATTGCCGATCCAGAAGAGCGGCGTGCGATCAAGAAAAAGATCCCGCAGGGTTCCTCCTCCGAAGGCAACGGCAAAGGCGACGGCAAAGACTCCCATGATATCCATTCCCTTCCGCGCCGCGAGGAGCACTCCGTAGATCGCCGCAACGATCACAGCCATATACTCGATGATCACCAGGTAGGTCATTTGGGAAGCTTGGGATATCAACGGAGCGTAGCATCCGTGCTGACGCCGGGAAACGTTTTAATCTTAGGACCCAACCCTCCCGGGTTCGTCACCCAACCCTCTTGAGTCGCCCTGTGGCTTCCGGACAATTCTCACTCAGGGACCATTTGAAACGAAGTCGCAGCCCCTAAATCAGGGTTTCGGCAACGTTGACTTTCACTTTCAAAACTCTACACTTTGAACTCCTCCTGCAAAACGGGTCCATGGATCCGAGCCGAGCGGCAGCTTTTTTCGATGAATCCACCACTTCCCCCCCTCTCCCGGATTGCTCTTATTTCCCTCCTGGCCGCCTCCACGATTCCCTGGAATGCCGTCTCACAGCAGAAACCGGCCTTTGGTCCGCTCCTGAAAAATGCTCCGGCAGCACCCGCCGCTGCTGCCGAACCGGTGGTCGACATTCCGCCTCCGGAGTCCGTCCAGACCGACATTTCGGAAATCTCACTGGATGCCATCGTCCGGGTTGAGGTCGACACCAAGCAACCCAATTACCGGGTCCCGTGGAACGTCGGCGGAATGGGCAGCGGCAACGGCACCGGCTTTCTCGTCGGCCCGAACCGATTTCTCACCAATGCCCACGTCGTCAGCGACACCCGCCTCATCTACATCAAGAAGGTGAACGATCCCAAGCCCTACAAGGCACGGGTGGTGAATGTCGCCCATGACTGTGATCTCGCCCTGCTTGAACTGGAGTCGGACATCGATTTCGAAACAGGCTTCAAGGGTGTCCAGCCCCTTTTCATCGGAGGCACCCCGAAACTGAACACGACGGTCATTGTCGTGGGATACCCGATCGGCGGGGAGCGCATTTCGGTGACCCGCGGTGTGGTGTCGCGGATCGATTTCCGGGCTTACAGCCACTCAGGGGTCGATAATCACCTTGCCATTCAGATCGACGCGGCCATCAACCCGGGAAATTCCGGCGGTCCGGTGCTGCAGAATAATCAGGTCGTTGGCGTGGCTTTCCAGGGATACAGCGGAAATGTCGCTCAGAACACCGGCTACATGATCCCCGTTCCGGTGATCGAGCGCTTTCTCAAGGATGTCGAGGATGGCAACTATGACCACTACGTCGACATGGCCACCAGCGTCATCAGCATTCTCAATCCGGCGCAGCGCCGGGCTCTCGCCCTCCCGAATGACGGGATCGGTGTGATGGTCGCGGAAGCCGATGCCGCGGGATCGGCCGGCGGTGTCCTGAAGACCAAGGATGTCCTCCTCTCAATCGACGGACATCCCATTGCCTCGGACGGATTCATCGAAATCGAGGGCGAGCGGGTCGATCTCAATGAGATCATTGAGCGAAAGTTTGCCGGTGACACCGTGAACCTGGAAATCTGGCGCGATGAGAAGCGGGAGGAGATCACGATCACTCTGAAGCGCTTCATTCCCTACCTGATCCAGTCGGAACAGTATGACCGGCTGCCGAATTTTGTTCTTTTTGCCGGACTTCAGTTCCAGCCCCTTGATCGCAGCATGATGGTGGCTCACAATATTTCCGAGCTGTCGACCCGCTATTTTTACAGCTACTACGGACCGGACGAGATCTATCGCGAGCGGCCCCAGGTCATCGTCCTCACCGACGTCCTCCCCGATTCCACCAATACGCACCTGCAGACCTTTATTCACCGGGTGGTGGATTCCATCAACGGCAAGAAAATCACTCTGCTTCAGGATGTCTACGACGCCCTTCATGGCGACCTCCACGAGGACGGTCGCGAAGCCTACCACGTCGTCCGTCTTGTCGGGGAGGAGCGCCCGCTCGTCCTCAAGCGCAAGGATGCCGCCGTCGCCCATGAACGGATCAAGTCCCAGTACAATGTCGGCTTCGATCACTTCATCGAAGTCCCCGAGATCATAAAGGAGGAGGGTCTCATCAAGCCCTTGGAACCTGACGCTGCTCCGGCGGAGAAAAAGGATGAACCGGCGGCGGACGCCGCCCCCAAGGACAAGGCCGCCTGATTTTTGTTTCTTTCCGTCTCCTCATTTTACCGACAGACCCCGATGTTTTTCCAAAAACTCTCTTTCCCCGCTTTCCTCGTCGCGCTGCTCTTCTGCGTCACGCCGGTCCCGTGCTCCGCACAACAAAAGGCCGCTCCCGAGAAGTCCATCATCCGGGTCAATGCGACCCTTCAGGACTACAGCTTTCTACGGCCCTGGGAAAAGGGCGCTCCCACTCCCCGCCGCGGTCTCGGTGCCGTCCTGAAGGGAAACAGGGTCCTGATCACGGCCGAGATGTGTGTGAACTCGACCTTCGTCGAACTGGAACACCCTTCCAACGGTGCCCGCGTCCCCGCCCGGATCGCCGGAATCGACTACGAGGCAAATCTCGCCGTCCTCGAACCGGCCGAAGCGAATTCCAAAGTCTTTGAAGGCCTTGAGGCGCTTGAAATCGATGAATCGGTCGTCGCCGGCGACACTCTGAATGTCTGGCAGGTGGAAGACAATGGTGATGGAGTTTCCACCGATGTCGAGGTCCTCCGGGTCGATGTCGGCCGATATTACATTCCCGGTTCCGTCTTCCTGCTCTATCAGGTGAAGGGATCCCTTCAGGCCAGGGTCAACAGCTTCACTCTTCCCGTGGTCAAGAATGGCAAATTGGTCGGAATGCTCCTGAGCTATTCTTCCAAGGAGCAAACAGCGGGAGTTCTCCCCGCTCCGGTGATCAACACCTTCCTCGCCGACCTGGACGACGGGGACTATCAGGGCTTTCCCAACCTCGGGATCAGCATCGCCCAGACCCTCGACGAAACCCTCCGCGAATTTTCCGGAATTGATAAAGTCGAGGGCGGTATTTTTGTTCGGGAACTGGCCAAAGACGGCTCAGCCGACAAAGCCGGAATTCTCAAGGGCGATGTCATTCTCTCGATCAACGGACAGCCCATCGATGCCCGGGGCAACTACTCGCACCCCAAATACGGAAAGCTCAGTTTCTCGCATCTCGTCAGGGGCGGAGCCAAGGTGGGGGACAAGATCAAGCTCGAGATTGTTCGCGATGCCAAACCGATGACCATCGACGTGGAGCTCACCCGCAAGCTTCCGGAGGACCATTTGATTGACCCCTACATGTTCGACCGTGGTCCGAAGTATGTCATTTTCGGCGGTCTTATCTTTCAGGAACTGACTCTCCCCTACCTTGAGAGCTGGGGAGAGGAATGGACCACCCGGGCTCCTTTCAAACTGGTCCATGCCAACGCCGAGCCCCATGCCTACGAAGAGGAGGGCCGGGAAAAGCTCGTTTTCCTCAGCAGCGTGCTCAAAACCCCCAGCACGCTCGGGTATGAAGCCGTCAACTCAGTGATCGTGACCAAGGTCAACGGGACCTTCATCAAAAACATCAAGGATCTTGCCAAGGCCTTTGCGGAGGTCCCGGGGGATGGCCTTCACACCATCGAGTTTGATGAGTATCCAAAAGTCATTTACGTGGATGATCGGGCCTCCCGCCTCGTCAATCAGCAGCTTATCCAATACGGAATCGGCCTGCTCGAGCGGCTTGAGTAGGGGAAAAGGGGCCGATATGTCCCGTTGACAATTTCCCCGTCGACCTTATCGTCACGGCCCTCCACCCGGTATTTTGTGCCGGGGTTCCGGAAAATCGGACATCCGGGGGGAACTTTGGACGCGGAAAAGGGGCCATTTGAGCCTGCTCTTCCAGAAAACACCTCACTTTTAACCGGAACAGATGAAACGGACCTATCAACCATCAAAGCGCACCCGCAAGAGCCAGCACGGTTTTCGTGCCCGTATGGCAACCAAAGCCGGACGCGACCTGATCAAGCGCCGCCGCCAGAAAGGCCGTAAGCGTCTCATTCCCAAGGGAGCTGAGATTCATTACAAGCGTCACACCGTTCAACACGGGAAGTAATCGGGGCTCAAGTGGAGTCCCCTATTGTTCCCGTGAATTAAGTTTCCGGGTCCGGGGAAATGAAGCTCCCGCGCTCCAGAAGGATCACGCTACGCTCCGACTTCCATCGGATCAGGACTTCGGGGCACTCCCTTCAGGGCAAGTTTCTTGTCCTGGGCTATCTCGCTGACGATACCCTGACCGAGCCCTTCCGGCTCGGCTTGATCACCACAAAAAGATTGGGCGGTGCCGTCGTGAGGAATCGGGTGAGGCGACGCCTGCGCGGTATCATTCACCGGACCGGAGCGCGCATCACGGAGCCCCACTGGCTCGTCCTGATCGCACGGAGCGCTGCCGCCACCGCCACTTCAGAGGAGCTGGAGAAGGAATGGAAATGGCTGCTGCATCGCGCTCCCCTGATGAAACCGAAAGCGGACTGACCGGTGAAAACGATTCTTATCCTACTAGTCCGGGTGTATCAGGTGGTGATTTCTCCTCCGCTCCATTTTATTGCCGGACCGCTCGGAGGGTGTCGTTTTTTTCCCAGCTGCTCCCAGTATTTCATAGATGCCGTCAGGGCAAACGGTGCTTTGAAAGGATCCTGGCTCGGGCTTTTGCGCATCCTGAGATGCAATCCCTGGGGTGGACAGGGATATGATCCACCGCCCGGGTGGGAAGAATATGTGGCGAAACACCCCGAGGCTGCTTATGTAGGCCGCCGCGGGTGTGACATTGACCACTCGAAGATTTCAGAACCCAAGAATTAATAGAAGACCTCCTGCTGTGAAAAACATGGATCGCACCTCGTGGATCGGCGTTCTCGTATGCCTCACCCTGCTGTTTGGCTGGGGATGGTGGAACGCCAAGGAAGCCGCACGTATCGCCGCCGAGCGCCCCGCCCGGCCGGTTGCCACTACGCCCGCTCAAAACCCTGCGGCTCCCGCCGATCCGGCAAAGCCCGCTGTGGCCGCCGCCCCCGCCCAGTCTCCCGGTGCCCCGGCGCTTGAAAAGGCGACCCTCGAGAATGAATTTATCCTCCTCAACCTGACCAATCAGGGAGCCGGCATTCAGACGGCGGAGATGAAAAAGCACCGCCGCCACCTCGACGAGCCCGCCTTGATTGCGATCAACGAGAACGCCATCCACGGAGTTGGAACCCTCTCTTCGGCCCCGAAGGAGTTCGACACAAGCAACTGGAAGGTCGCCGCCAAAACCGCAGACTCCATTTCCTACGAAACCACCACTCCGGAAGGCGTCACCTTCCGCAAGACCTTCTCCCTTCCCGGCGAGGAGTCGGATCCCTACGAGATCACGATCGATCTCGTCGCCAGCAACCCGGGCAAAACGCCCCTCGATACCGGAACCCGCTTCCTCTACGCCGGGTCCGCCGCTCCGCTTCACCTCAACGAGTGGTCGATGCAGATCGGCAGCTACTGGATGGGGAAAGATGGTGATTTTGAATACAAGACCGTGGATCACTTTGGAGGAAAAAAGGCCCTCGGGATCTTTGGGAAAGACGAACTCCCCTTTGATCGCTTTCAGCTCAAAGAGCTCCACTGGGCCGGAGTGAACGATCAGTTTTTCACCACCATCGTAAAACCGGAGACCCCCTATGAAGGGGAAGTCTGGACGAGCCGTTTCCCCGTGACGGTCGAGGGTGACGAGGCCGCGTCGAGGAAAAAGCGCATGTTTGCCGCCGAGACTGCGGTCAGTCTTCCCAAGGTGGTCCTTCAGCCCGGCACCTCGGAGACATTTTCCTACCGCGTCTATCTCGGTCCCAAGGAGTTCGCCCGCCTCAAGGGCCTCGGTGACCGCCGTCAGCGCGCCATGCACTATGATGAGGTCCCCATTTTCGGCTGGCTCTTCGGTTGGGCCATCAAGCCCATCGCCTCTGCCCTGATTTGGGGATTGGTCGCCCTGAAAGGCTGGGTCGGAGGCTTTGGTCTTGCCATCATCCTCATCACCATTCTGATCCGTCTGCTCATCTGGCCGGTCTACGCCAAGTCCGCGCGGAGCATGAAACGGATGTCGAAGCTGACTCCGCTGATGAAGGACATAAAGGAGAAGTACGGAGACAATCCTCAGAAGATGAATGAGGAAACGATGAAGCTGTACAAGACCTACGGCATCAATCCTCTGGGCGGCTGTCTCCCCATGTTCATTCAGCTTCCTGTCTTCCTCGCCTTCTACCGCATGCTCTGGAGCGCGGTGGAGTTGAGACATGAATCCTTTCTCTGGGTCACCGACCTCGCGATGCCGGACACCATGTTTGTCATTCCGGGACTGGATATTCCCTTCAATCTTCTCCCCATTCTCATGGGAATCACCAGTTTCATCCAGATCGCGATCACCCCGAAGACGGGTGACAAGACCCAACAGATGATCTTCATGATGATGCCCCTCATCTTCGTCGTGATCTGTTACAACTTTGCCGCCGCCCTCGCCCTTTACTGGACGACTTCAAACGCCTTCTCCATCCTCCAGACCTGGCTGATGAACAAAATGCCTGAGCCGGAACTGGTGAAAAAGGTAGGATCCGGTAAAAAGGGATTCATGCAGCGCATGCAGGACCAGGCCGCCGCTGCGCAGGCAGCCAAGAAGAGCGGAGGAGCCCTTCCCACCGGTCCCGGAAGCCGCACGAAGATGCCCGGCGAAAAGGGCGACCGCCACACCAAAGGGAAAAAGAAGCGCAACTGAGGGCTGATTATCCTAAACTTTGTTTTACAAATTAGTTGAAATTCCCAGAATTTGCGCTAACCGCAGGGCTGGCATTTGGGGCCGATCATGACGATGGCCCATGCTTTCCCACTGATTGACCGCCCGATTCGATACCATGTCTGAAGACGCATCAAATATTGTCGCGTTCCCACAGGGTGGTAGTCCATCGAAACCCTCGTCATCAGGAAAACGCTCCATCAATATGAGAAGTGACTTAGTCGTAGCGGCACAAAAAGTGATCCCCGAACCCCCCGTCCTGATCAATCTGGTCTCGACCCGGGTCAAACAATTGAACATGGGACGCTCCCCTCTCGTCAGGGTCGACCATCGTATGGGTGCTGCTGACATTGCCCTGACCGAGATCATCGAAGGGAAAATCGGAGTGGATACCTCCGCCAAAGACGCCTGATCAACCGGTCTTCTCCCTCGACATTTTCGGGAGAAATCATCCGGACCAGGTCTCATCTGAAAGGCAACGCTGGGCGGAATCTTTTCGCCATCAGGTCAACCGTGTCGTATAGACAGGGTTGAGTATGTCAGTCTTCAGGGTCAGTTCCGAATTCAAGCCGCAGGGGGATCAGGAGCAGGCGATTGCCAAGCTCATCAAGTCCCTTCGCGCCGGCTGTGAGCACCAGACCCTCCTCGGGGTCACCGGATCGGGCAAGACCTTCACCGTCGCCAACGTCATCGCGGCGCTCGGCAAGCCGACCCTGGTGATGTCGCACAACAAGACCCTCGCCGCGCAGCTTTACAGCGAGCTCAAGAGCTTTTTCCCCGACAATGCGGTCGAGTATTTCGTCTCTTATTTCGATTATTATCAGCCGGAGGCCTACATACCCCGGACCGACACCTACATTGAGAAGGACTCATCGATCAATGACGAGATCGAACGGCTCCGGCTCTCCACGATGAGCTCACTCCTGATGCGGCAGGATGTCATCGTCGTCGCCAGTGTCTCCTGCATCTATGGCCTGGGTTCGCCGGACGATTACAAGGGAATGATGGTTCCGGTAAAGGTCGGACAGTCGCTTGATCGCGATGAATTCCTCAAGAGTCTCGTCAACATTCTCTACGAGCGGAACGATATCGACTTCATCCGCGGACGCTTCCGGGTTCGCGGCGATGTCGTCGAGGTCTATCCCGCCTACCTCGACGAGGAGGCGATCCGCGTCGAATTCTTCGGCGACGAAATTGACCGGGTCACCTCCTTCGCCCCCCTCACCGGAACCGCAAGATCCCGGCTCGACGAGTTCACTTTCTATCCGGCGAAGCAGTTCGTGACCCCGAAAGAGAAAATGACCGTCGCGATCCGTGAAATTCGCGCGGAGCTGAAGGAGCGCATCAGCTTCTTCGAAAAGAACCAGCAATACCTCGAGGCCCAGCGGATCAAACAGCGTACCGAATACGATATCGAGATGATGCAGGAAATGGGGTTCTGTCAGGGAATCGAGAACTACTCCCGTCACCTCACCTCCCGTCCGCCCGGAAGCAAACCGGGAACCCTCATTGATTTCTTTCCGGAGGGATTCCTCACCGTGATCGACGAGTCGCACGTCAGTATTCCCCAGATCGGGGGAATGTATGAGGGTGATCGTTCACGGAAGCAGACACTGGTTGACTTCGGGTTCCGCCTACCCAGTGCTCTCGATAACCGGCCGCTCAAGTTCGACGAATACATGGCCGCCACGGGGCAGCGTCTCTACGTCAGCGCCACGCCGGCACGATTTGAGATCGAGAACTCGGTGGCGGGCAATCGCGGCTATATTCCCCACCAGCGGAAACGAATCGGAGAAGATGAACCCGTGCCCGCCCGCCTTCCCCGCATCTCCGGAAGCAAACAGCCGGTCAGCGCCTTTGACCCGGAGAAAAAGGGAACGGACCTCATTGTCGAGCAGATCATCCGGCCGACCGGGTTGCTTGATCCTGTCATTACGCTGCGTCCGCTCAAGGGACAGATCGACGAAACCATTGAACTCTGCCGCCAGCGGATCGAGAAAAACGAGCGTGTTCTCGTCACAACCCTGACCAAGCGCACCGCCGAGGATCTCACCGACTACCTTCGCAACGTCGGACTCAAGGTTCGCTACATCCACTCCGACGTCGATGCGATCGAGCGGGTCGAAATCCTGCGCAGCCTGCGCGCCGCCGAGTTCGATATTCTCATCGGGATCAACCTGCTCCGGGAGGGCCTTGATCTTCCTGAAGTCAGCCTGGTGTGTATCCTCGATGCGGATAAGGAGGGTTTCCTCCGCAGCCAGACCGCTCTCATTCAGACGGTCGGACGCGCCGCCCGGCACATCAACGGTGAAGCGGTCCTTTTTGCCGACGTCGTGACCGATTCGATCCAGAGCCTGCTCTCGATCACCGAGTATCGACGACGCGTTCAGCATGAGCACAATGAGAAGCACGGGATCGTTCCCCACACGGTGACCCGAAGCGATCAGGGCAGCCTCCGCATTTATCAGAAAGGCAAAGCGGTCGAAGATGCCCTCGTCGCCGAAGCAGGCTCGGATGTGGATACGCTCGCGGTCATCCGCGAACTTGAGGGCGAAATGCAGGAAGCCGCCGCCAAGCTTGAATTTGAGCGTGCCGCGCTGATCCGGGATCAGATCAACAAACTCAAAAAGGACGCCGGAGAAACGCCCCTGACGGTGAAGCGGAAGAAAATCAGCTACTGACCGTGACGACGGAGGCCGGGCAAATGGAGAGCCCTCTGCTTTCAACGATGGCTCAGATACCAGTCATCGGTCGTCATGCTCGCGAGCATGGCGAGGCAGTAGGAGTTCTTTGCCCGCGCCGCGAGAATTTTCCGGCTCGCCTGAAAACTACCGAACTCCAGGATCTCGATTTCCACAAAGCGTGTCCCCCAGCCGTTCATGCGCTCCTTCGTCTCGAAATAGATGTCGATCGTCTGAGTGCCAACGAGGGCACTGCCGTAGTCATCCACCACAAAGAGACGGTCATACCCCTTGATGCGGAATTTTGTCCCGAGTGGGAAACGTGACCAGTCGGCCGCGACAGAGTGATACTCCGGCGTGTATTTGAGAACCGTGCCCAGAGCGGATTTGTTTCCGTATTGAATATGATCCGATTCCGTATGGGTGTAGGCCGTTGTCCTGACGGTGCCGGTGAAAAGAGGTGAGGACGGGGATTCGCCCCGAACCGGTCGCGGAACCAGCAGGCAGGCGCAGCAAAGCGAAATGGCGATGGGGACACGGAACACCATGAATCAGGCCGGAGAGTAACCCCGGGCAAGGCCCGGCTCAAGGACCTTCAGATCCGCGTTTCAGCCCTGGATTCGCTGCAGGACCTCCCACCCCACCCACATCAAACCGAGATCGATGATCATGTGGCTGAACCAGGGACCGAAGAGACTGTTGTAGCGATTCGCCTGCCAGCTCCAGAAGGCCCCGCCAAGGGCGACACAGGCACCAAAGACGAGAGCCCAGCCCAGCGGAAAAAACTGACTCAGGATGACGACATGGTGCGAGGCAAAGCCGGCCGCGGCGACGAGATGGGCGAGCCCGACCGGCATGAGCTGTTTCGCCTGACCGAAAGCGAACCAGCGCCAGTAGAATTCCTCCATCGCCGCGTGGATGAAGGAAAGAAAGAGGGCAAAGACAACGAAGTGTTCCGCCATCCCGAGGTCGGCGATGCGACCGGCGATGTTTGTCTCGTTTGCCGCAAGGACCTTCCCGAGCGGCGTGAAGTGGATGAGGGCGAAAAGCAGTCCCACCGTCAGTCCTGCGAAAACCGCTCCGGGGAGCAGGGACGCGAAATGCCGTTTCGGCCGGGCCCGGTCGACCATCGGCTCCCTCAGGATGAGCGGCACGGCGAGGAGGGGCCAGGCGATCAGAAAGACCTTGTGGATCGTGTAGAAGGAATTCCCGAAGGCCGTGCCGGGATAGAAAACGAAATAGAAGAAGGAAAGAATGAATGGGACAACGAGCGCCGGCAGGAGAAGCGCCCACCGCAGGGTCATACGGGAAGGCGGAGACGGAGGGGACAAGGGCGTTTCTGGCATGCTGCGACGGTGCAGGCTGGGAACCCCCGCCTCAAATCGTTATTTCCGATCTTGTGATCGAGGGAATCGATGGCAATATACGGGCTCACCCTGCAAAATTAAGACTCCTTAATTAACCCATTCCCTCTCTTCCCATGGCTACCGTTGCAACCAACCTGAAACGCGGACAGTGCATCAAATACAACAACGAGATCGGTATCGTCACCGGCCTTGAGCACCGCACTCCCGGCAAAGGAAACGCCCTTGTCATGGCCACGATCCGTTCTTTCAACTCGGGCAAAACGAAAGACATCCGCTTCGCCTCGAGCGACAAGGTGGAAATCGTTCAGTCAGAGCGTCAGAAGCTCGAGTTCAGCTACTCGGATCAAACGGGATACCATTTCATGGACTCGACGACCTATGACACGATCACTTTTCAAGCGGCCTTTATCGAAGACAGCAAGGACCTCCTCATCGACGGCCTGTCCGTCGAGGTCCTCTTTGTGGACGGCAAGCCGGTCACGATCGAGCTTCCTTCCAACATCGAACTGGAAGTGACCGAGTCGGCTCCCGGAGTGAAGGGTGATACGGCCACGGCCGCAACCAAGGAAGCGGTCATGCAAACCGGACTTCGCGTTCAGGTCCCGCTCTTCATCAATCCCGGTGACAAGATCAAGATCAGCAGCGAAGACAAAAAGTACGTCGGGCGCGCCTGACCGTCGCTGCTTCCACCTTGCACCAGCCAACACGCAATTTGCCCCGGCACCCGGTCAGTAATCGAGCGTTGCGGCGGAAGAGTCCACCGCGGCAGGGCTTGTCTGCTTTTCTTCAGGAATCGTCCGGCTCTCTCTTCAGCGACCCCGAGTCGCCGTTACTGCGATTCCTGAAGTTGATCATCGGGATCCTTCTTGTTCCGGTGTGCTGGTTGATGCTCGAGACCTTTATCGTTCTCCTGCAGGCCGATACCCTCGCGGGAGCCTACTGGAAGTCCCGGGAGTTCCTCTTCTTCGGGCTCGGCACACTCACTTCGCTGATTCTCTTTCTCTTCGCCTTCTGCCGGCCGATGATGTGGCTCTATGTCGCCGGACATGAGCTCACCCACGCCCTCTTTGTTCTGATCTTCCGGGGACGGGTCAGCAAGGTTCACATCTCCGCGGACGGGGGGCACGTCATGACGAATCGGAACAACTTCATCATCTCGCTCTCACCGTATTTTTTCCCCTTCTACAGCGCGGTTGCCATCGTGGCCTGGGCCCTGCTTGAGTGGACCGTCGCCGAAGTGAGCCGGCCCGATCCGATCTGGCTCTATGCCCTGATCGGTTTTACCTGGATGTTCCATCTCGCCTTTACCCTCTGGATGATTCGCCGTGATCAACCGGATGTGAACCAGAACGGACGGATCTTCTCCTTCACCGTCATCTTCATCGCCAACGTGCTGCTGATCTGCGCGATGCTGATTGTCGCCTCACCCACGGCGACCTTCCGGGGCTTCGGCCTCTCGCTTTGGGAAAATGCGAAGACGCTCGTTTCCAGATTTGTCGAGTCGGCTTACGAGGTCTATTCGATGTTGCCGTTTTAATTCCTGACAGCAGAAGTCGGAGGCGCGTCGTATGACCACACTATGGATTAGCGGGAACCCGGGCAGCCAGTTTCCAGTTGACCGCGTATCCTGAGTCGTCCATCGAGTTGATCTGAGTTATCGTTACTTCTGCCCCCTTCCTTCAGAAACGGATGGGGGAGATCATTTCTCCCGGAACCCACCCTTCAGCCAATTTCGTTCGTCAAAGTTCATGTGTGGAATTGCGGGAATCATCGACCTCGCCGGACAGCGTGAGGTTTCCGCAGGGGAACTGGAGTCCATGTCCCGGGCGATCTTGCATCGAGGACCGGACGAGGGGGGAATACTCATCCAGCCCGGTCTGGGACTGGTCTCGCGCAGGCTCAGCATCGTCGGGCTCGCGGATGGCCGGCAGCCTGTCACCAATGAGGACGGGAGCGTCGCCGTGGTTTACAACGGCGAGTTGTTCGATTTTCCCGAGCGGCGACGCCATCTCGAAGGACTCGGACACCGCTTCCGCACCGGCTGCGATACGGAGATACTTGTGCATCTCTGGGAACAATACGGGGTCGGCATGTTCGAGCACCTCCGGGGACAATTCGCGTTTGCCCTGATCGATTTCCGCCAGCGCCGTCTCATCCTCGCGCGCGATCAACTCGGGATCTGCCCGCTCTACTGGGCCCGGTGTGACGACCGGCTCTACTTCGGATCGGAGATCAAGGCCTTGCTCGCCTCCGGAAGGGTTCGCGCCGAAATGGATCCTCCGGCCCTTGACCACGTTTTCAGTTTCTTCGCCCTCGGTACCAAACGAACGATGTTCGCCGGTGTCTCGGCCCTGCTCCCCGGCACTTACCTTGATATCAAACTTCCCGCCGCCGGTCAGGCTGCACAGATCAGCGAACGTCGCTACTGGGAACTCAATTTCCCGAACGAAGGTGACGAATTGCGGGGAGATCCCGACGCCCTTGTGAGGGAATTCGGAGAACGACTTGAAGAGGCGGTCCGCCTGCGCCTCCGGGCCGACGTCCCGGTCGTCAGCTACCTGTCGGGCGGGGTCGATTCGACGGCAGTGGCGTCAATGGCGAGCCGTCAACTGGGCCGTCCCATTCCGACCTTCACGATTCGGATCAAGCACCCCAAGCTCGATGAGACGGATCGCGCATTGATGGCGGCCGCCCTCATCGGCAGCACCCCGACCGTGATCTCGTGCGGAGAGGCCGAAATCGCGGAGGGCTACCGCGACCTCGTCATCGCCGCCGAATGTCCGGTCGTCGATACCTCGTCGGCCGCGATCTATCAGCTCGCCACGGCGGTGAGGAATGCCGGATACAAAGTGGCCCTGAGCGGGGAGGGCGCGGATGAAGCCCTCGCCGGCTACCCTTGGTTCAAAGCCAACCGGCTTGTCTCCATGTTGGACAAAACCGGCCTCGCGGATGGCTGGCGCAAAGCCATGTTCGGGCGGGCCTCCCATCACCCCTGGTCACGCTATCAAACTCGTTATGCGCAGATGGGGGGATATCACGCCACCTCGGATCTCTATGCCTCGTGCGGCCTTTCGGGCGACTGGGTCTACTCGCGGGACTTCGAGGACAGTCTCGCGGGCCGCACCGCGACGGACGACCTCGACCTGAATCTCGAGCGCATGAAACATTGGCATCCGCTTAATCGCTCCCTGTATCTCGGGTATCAAGTCATGCTTCCGGGACTCCTCATGACCCATAAAGGAGATCGCCCCGCGATGGCGAATTCGGTCGAAACCCGCTTCCCGTTTCTCGACCTCGATTTGGTCGAGTTTTGTGCCCGCCTCGGGCCGGAGTTCAAGCTGCGCAGCCTTCGCCGGGACAAAGACATTCTGAGGCGATATGCCGGAGGGTTCCTGCCTCCCGAGATCGCGCAACGTCCCAAAAGTATTTTTCGCGCCCGCTACTCGGGATCCTTTCTCAAACCGGAGCCTCCTTTTGTGGAGCAGCTGCTCAGTGAGGAATCACTCAAAAGGACGGGCTACTTTGATCCGAAAAAAGTGCACCGGATCCGCGAGCGGCTGCGACGCTATCCCGGAAACCTGCCGCCTCACATGGGCTGGGAAGTGAGTTTTGTCGGAGTGCTCGCCACCCAGATGTGGCATCATTTGTTTCTGGGAGGAGGTCTCTGCGAGCTTGATTCGTGGAGCCCGTCAGCAGACTCGCGTTTGCAGTAGACGAAAGGTCGCCTCTCCCGAATATCGACGAGTTTCAAGAGGCTGAGGGAAACGTTTTTCCACCAAATTGCATAGTTCGCAGGTGGCATTTTCTCCCCGATTAGGTCATTGACATAGTCGATTGAATAGGGCGATCCTTTTCAGGATTAGTATCATTGACCGCCGGCAATCCCCCGTCCGGGACCTTCGGTGGCAGGAAAACGGAAGCGTGGAAATCTAAAGCACGTGTAGATCGAACAACTAACCCGATTACCTACTAGATGAAGACACTGTCCCCTCGTATGTCCCTCGCCCTCGCTCTGAGCCTCTGGTTCAGTGCGTCACTCACTGCGGAAGAATATCGCGCCTTGAAAAGCAGTGATGGTAAAACCCTTGAGGCGACCATTACCGGTTTCGATGCGGCGCGCGGGGTTTCTCTGAAAACGAAAAGCGGCCAGATTTTCAAAGATGTGCCGATTGATCGCTTCTCGATCGACGATCAGAACTACTTCAAAAGCTGGGCCGAAAAGCGGGAGACGGAGAAGGGGGATGCGATGCTCACGGCAGAGAACAATATCAAGATTGTTGTCAAGACGACCGGGGACAAGGATATCAACAAAAAAGGAGATCCGGATAACATGGAGGTTTCGCATGAACCGGGCATCACCTTTGATCTCACGGCGGAGGAAAACTCGTACAAAAAAGTCAGCGGCACTCTCGTGTTTATCGGACAGAGCACGGTTGAACGTGACGAGTATCACATCCTTTACCGGGAGGATTTCACCGTTGACCTGCCGTCAGGCGAGACCGTCAAATGGGATGGAACTCCCTTCACCAATGTTTATGACTCGATCAAGGGCAATCAATCGGCATTCGGTGCCGCCTATGACGGCTACCTCCTGGTATTGCGTAACAAAGAGGGAGTCATCTCGGTTTCAAAATCGAGCAGTGCCAAGTTTCTTGAATACGCGGAAGCGATCCTGAAGGCGGACCTCCGACAAGGCCACTCCAAGGATTTCACCTCCAGCGCACCAAAGTCCCAATTATGAGCCGCCTGCCATTCCTACGGGAATGCACTCGACCAAGCGGTCCAGGCACCGGGAAAGCCTTGCCGAGGGCGGATCGATCGGGCTGCGCCAAGTCAGATAAAATCGTCCCGAAAGGAAGCGCACCCGGTCCGGCTGCTCCTCAGCTGAAAAACTGCATGATTGGCTTGCCCTCGGGAACGAGGTTGCCCGTCTTGCGATCCTCCTTGTGCCCGGCGATCATGAAGGGTCGGCCCGAGGGTGAGTAGATCACTTCATCGAGCTTCATGCCGCAGGCGGTGGCGATGGTGGCGTTGAAGTCTTTTTGCTCCACCATGTTCTCGACCGGGGCGTAGCCCCTCTCGTCAGACTTTCCGTAGACCTGGCCGCCGAGGATGCCGCCTCCGGCGAGGAGGCCGGAGAAGCTGAGCGAATGGTGGTCGCGTCCCGCGTTGGCGTTCACCACCGGGCTGCGTCCGAACTCGGTCGTCAGGACGATTAGGGTCTCGTCGAATTTACCCTCGGCTTTGAGGTCATCGATCAGCGTGGCGAGGGCCTGGTCGAGTTCGCCTGCGTGGGTCTCGATGTTGTTCCAAAGATCGTTGTGCATGTCCCAGCCGCCCTTGACGACCTCGACGTAGCGGATCCCGCCCGTGATGAGGCGCTTGGCGAGGAGGAGCCCCTGGCCGAAGCGGTTCATCCCGTAGGCCTCGCGCTTCTCCTGAGGTTCCTTGGTGAGGTCGAAGACCTCCAGGTCGTTGCTCTTCATCAGGGCGAGCGCGTTGTCGTAGAATTGGTTGTAAGCGGCGACCTCGTCGTTCTTGAACTTGCGGTTGAAGTCGCTGTTGAAGGCCTCCATCATCGAGAGGCGGCGGCCGAAAACATCCTCGTCGATCGCGCTGTAGATCTTCGAGTTCTGCAGTCCGGTCTCGGGATCGCCGATGGGCAGAGGCTCGAAGTTCGGCCCCAGGTAGCCGGCCCCGGGATGCTCACCGCCGCCGCCGATGACGACGGAGTCAGGCAGGGTCGCGTGCATCTTCCCGAGGAGTCGCTGCGCCCAGGGCCCCATGCTGGGGTGCCGGACCGTCGCCCGCCCTTCATAGCTCGTGCGCATCCAATAGCTGGCTCCGCGGTGGTCGGCGGTGCGCTGTTGCAGGGTCCGCACCACCGCGATGTCCTTCATCCGCTCGGCCAGCTTCGGCAGATATTGAGCGAGGACGATGCCGGGCACCGGCGTCTTGGCCACTCCGGTCTTGCCTCCCACCTCCGTGCCCGGCTTCGGGTCAAAGGTGTCGAGGTGGGTCATGCCTCCCGCCATGTAGAGATAGATGATGTGCTTGGCCTTGCCGCCCACAGCTTGCTGGGCGAGAACCTTGTCGGCGAAAGGCATCAGGCTCACGCCCATCGCGGCCTTGGCGAGGCGTTCGACAAATCCGCGGCGTGAGAGAGGATCGAGGGCGTTCAGGGCGGCTTTCATGGTATTAACGATGGGGCTGAGCGGCGATCTTGGGGGTTGCTCGATTCCCCGCCGCTGTCGCCGCGTGCAGGACCGGGGATCGCTTTCACGGACATGATCGCTTAGGAGGCCCCCGATTGGCCTTGCGTTTCTTGTCCTTTGCTACGCACGACCTGCTCCGGCCTGCCGACTCACCTGATCTCACGGATGTCCTCGCCGAAGTCGTATCCGAGGCGCTTAACTCCAAGACCGTCAGCCAAAAGTCCAGTCCCGCATGTACCGGGCAACCGGAATTGAGGTCCCTCGGAAAGATCGACAATGAAACCGTGCCGATCCGTTTGCATTCACGCGGGTTCTCCCGTCCATTTCCCATTCGATGAGCCCGAAGATCCGCCACTCCAAGTCGTCCGGAAACGTCCTCCTCGCCCTCGGGGTCATCTGGGGTTTGGTTTCTCTGGTGTTCCTCTTACTCGGCCTTCGCACGATCCGGACGGAACAACACTTCGAGGCGACGAGCGTGACGGCTCCCGGAACGATTATTTCCAAGCGGGTCTCGGAGAAGAACGGAATCGATCCTTCCACGAAGCGACCGACTGTTTCGAGGACCCACTACCTCGGAGCACGTTTCACCGATGATCGGGGACGGAAACGCGAGTTCGAAGAAACCGTCTCCGCGTCCCTATGGGAAAGCGCCCGGGAGGACGATGCGGTCGAGGTCCGGTATCTCCCCGGCGACCCCGCGAAAAGCCGGATCGCCGGCGGGCCGGGCATCGGACAGGCGTATCTCTTTTCGGGGCTCGGTGCCCTCGGCGTGCTCATGGGACTCGCCGTCGTCATTTCCCATCGACGGAACCGCCACGGGGCTCGCTGAAAACGCCTCGATCCGTCGTGGTTCACGATTCCAGGACTGAAACTCTCGCCGCGGAATTCGTTCCCTGACACTGTTTCCCGACCCCGCCTTGAATCCGTTCAATCCTTCCGTTTCCACGGAGGGGGCTGGAGGTGGCCGCGGCGAATGGCCTTCACCAGCAGGATCACCCCGGCGGTGGTGCAGAGGATCAGCGCGCACACTGACAACTCCATACCGAAGGTGCCGCCGGTGAGAAGGTGGGGACCCTCGATCTTCGCTTTGATCAGGCCAGGTTCATCGACGCCACCGGAAACCACGCCGGAGTAGACGGCCGACTGCACATAGTTCCACACCATGTGAAAGCCGATGCAGATCCAGAGTCGGCGGGTCAGCAGATAGGCCGCGGCCAGCAACACACCCGCCTCGACACTGATGTAGGCGGCACCGGCGATCGTGGCTCCCGGGTTCAGCAGATGCAGGAAGCCGAAGACCAGCGACGAGACGACCAGCGCGACCCAGCTGCCCGCGAGTTCCTCGACCGAGCGGAAGAGCACGCCGCGAAAGATCAGTTCCTCAAAAATCCCCGACTTCACCCCCAGCGCGATCGCCGGGATCAGGAAGGACAAGGGGTTGAATCCCTCCACGCGATAGATCCCGAGCATCATCAGGATCACCGCGCAGCCCGAGTAGAGCCCGGCCCCGAGCAGCGCCCCGATCGCCCATTCGCGGGGCATCCCCGGCAGGGAAAGCTCGGTCACCTCCCGGCGCTCGATGTATTTTCCCCAGGCGAAATAGAGGGCCAATACCACCAGTCCCATCGCGATCGCAATGGCGATCCCGATCACGGCATTCCCCTTGAACTGCTGGATGCGGCCTTCGGTCCAGGCCATCAGGAAGAAGATGACGCCCCCCAGGACGATCAGGCGGGTCAGCGGGAATTGCAGGATTCGGAGCCACACGGGCCGGGACGGGTTTGCTGCTTCAGTCATGGGTGTCAATTGCGGTTGGCGTCAGGAAAACCGGGGCCTCGATCTTCGTATCCCCCGAGGCGGATGACGGGTCGAATTTGTCTCAAGGGGATCTGAGTTGACGAGCAAATTTTCGGCCGATCGCCTGATTTTTCAGCGATGCCCGGGAATTGCAACCTGGATTGGTATGCTGTGTTTCCTGGGAGCAGAGTTGCGGAGGGGGGAAGGTCTTTGCTTGAGGGGGAAAACCGTTTTTCGTTCCCCGCCGCCTTTCCAACCCCGTTTTCCGACCGCTTGAAAAAGAATCTTTCCCGCACTAGGAGAAGTCAGTCGCACCCTCATGAAATTTCCCGTTCTTCTCGTGGTGACCCAACTCGTCGCTTCGTTCGCTCTCGCTCAAAACACCGCCGAATCCGGCCTGGGAGGAGCGGCCGCTCCCTCGACCTCCCCGTCGACCCTGAAGCCCGCTTCGCAGGAGAACGTGATCGTCTACCGGGAACCCGGACGCTACGGCGGCTGGCCCGCGAATCAGGGTCTCTGGCAGTGGGGAGACGAGCTCGTGGCGGGTTTCACGGCCACCTACTACAAGGAAACCACCACCGATCATCGCATCGACCGCACCAAGCCGAGTCATCGCGTGCAGGCCCGCAGCCTCGACGGAGGCAGGACCTGGCGGGTCGAGGAGGACCAGCCCTATTCGGATCGCAAGAACGAGCCCGCAGCCGTCCCCCTGGCGAACCCCCTCGACTTCACCGCACCGGATTTTGCGATGATGTTCCGCTTCAAAAGCCTGCACACCGGTCCGTCGTGGTTCTACACCACACACGATCGATGCAAGACCTGGCAGGGGCCCTTCGCCCTTGAGGTCGAGGGCGTCTCCGGCATTTCCACCCGCACCGACTTGATCCCGCTCGGGCCGCGTGATTGCCTCATGTTCGGCAGTTGCGCCAAGGAGTCCGACCAGAAGGAAGGCCGCGTTTTCTGCGCCCGGACCTCCGATGGCGGACTGACCTGGAGGCTTCAGGGCTACCTCGGCGAAGAACCGCCGAAGGGAGGATTCGCGATCATGCCTGGCAGCGTGCGGACCCAGGGCGGAGCCTTTCTGACCGCCGTGCGAAAGGGCAAACCGGAATTCACGATCGAGCTCTGGCGCAGCGACGACCTCGGCGTGACGTGGACAAAAACCAGCGACGTCACCGGAAATATAGGCGGCAATCCGCCCGCCACCGTGCTGCTGCCTGATGGTCGACTCTGTGTCACCTACGGCTATCGCAAAGAGCCCACCGGCGTCCGCGCCCGCCTTAGCGCCGACGAAGGCAGAACCTGGTCCCCCGAGATCATCCTGCGCGACGACGGATTCGACGGCGACCTCGGCTACCCCCGCACCCTCGTGCGACCCGACGGCCGCATCCTGAGCGTGTATTACTTCAACGGCCCGCGTGGCGAAGACCGGGCGATCGAAGCCACCTTCTGGACTCCCCCGCGTTGAGGCGGCAGGTCGTCGTGAAGCGGGGCTGGCGGGGCGGTGTGGTAATCGAAATTCATGATTTTATTACTGACACCAGCCGACGGATACCCGATTTCTGCCTCAAAATGGCGATCTTGTTGAGACGCTCTTCCTGGCATTCAACCGCTTCCGCTGGAGGTCGACAGATAACCTGTCCCGATTGGCGCTGCATTAAGCGGGCGTGACTGGCCTCACTGGCCGGGAAGCACGACATCTTGTGGTTTTCGGAAGTTCTTGAAAAACAGTATTCGCTCGTGCTATCGAGGAAGGGCCGTAATGCAGCGCTATTCTAATCTGTCCCCTGGAATTGCCTTGGAATTGATCTGCTATCCCGAGCATTGAAACCACTTTCCCATTTGTCCTGGCACGTCATAATGATCGGGGGCAGAGCCGCTGTGCTTACTCAGTGGGTCATTACCCCTCCTGACCGGCCGACTGGAACATCGGCTTTTACATGAACCCGAATACCTTTGATTACCCATGGAAAAGAATCGACTTGAAGCATTCAGTGATGGCGTGATTGCCATCATCATCACCATCATGGTGCTTGAGATGAAAGTGCCTCATGGCCACGACTTCGAGGCGCTGAAGCCCGTGGTGCCTGTCTTTCTCAGCTACATCTTGAGCTTCATCTATGTGGGCATCTACTGGAACAACCATCATCACCTACTGCAAATATGCAAAGGGGTGAACGGCGGTATTATGTGGGCAAATCTCCATCTGCTCTTTTGGCTCTCTTTGTTTCCATTCGTCACTGGCTGGGCGGGAGAGAAGCCGTTCACTGTGTTGCCCTCGGTGCTTTACGGCTCCATCCTGCTGCTTGCAGCCGTCGCCTACTTTATCTTACAAAGGCTCATTCTGCGTGCCCACGGTCGCGATTCCAAGTTCGCCGAGTCGTTCGGTAACGATATCAAGGGCAAGCTTTCCATGGTGCTTTACGGCGCAGGCATCGGCGCCTCATTCTTTTCTCCACGAATCGCCGCGCTTATTTACATCGCCGTCGCATTGATGTGGCTGGTGCCCGATCGTCGCATTGAAGCCGCGCTGTACCACGACAAAAACAACGACTCGCATCCACCAGCGTGAGCTGAGCCGATCGTCAGTCCATGGAATCTCAGGGGACTGGAGTCTCAAGGGACAGGTTATCTGGCGAGCCGGGACCTGATCCAGTTGCTTTCGTAAATTCTGAAATCAAGGATTTCTGGAACCGGATACGCGAATTCGGTCTCAAGAAGGCGACCTTGATGAGACTCATTTCTGGCATTCAACCACTTCCATTAGAGGTCGACAGATGAGCTGTCCCGTGGGATTCCTACATCACGCCTTGATGAACGTCCCCGGGTGGAATCGATTTCACCCCTTCGCCTTCCCTTTTCCCTTGCCCTTCCCGCCCTTCTGGCCGCCCTCCATCAAATCGGGCAGAGGCAGGTAATCCCAGTCGAGGATCATTTTTTCGGCGAGGGCTTCGCGGTGTTCTTTTTCGACCTTGGCGAACTCCGCTTTGCCGCTGAGATTTTCGAGCTCGGAGGGGTCTGCCTCGAGATCATACAATTCGTAAACGGGTCGTGGTGTCGTGAAATAGGTCGCGCTCACCCCGGGAGCAAGTTTTCCCGCGGCGTGGGCTTCCTGAATCTCCTTCCACCCCGCGCCACCGGCGGAATCGACCGGCGAGTAGGGAATCCACGGCGTACAATTGTAGATCAGCTTGTAGCGGTCGCTCCGCACGGCTCGACCTAGGTCATAACCGGCGCTGGTCATGTTGGCGGTCACCGGAGCGGACCCATGCGGACCGCGCTCGACGAAGACATGTTTCCGCGTCGTGAAGGGCTCGCCCTTGAGCAGCGGGACGATGCTGAAACCGCTCATCTTCGGCCCGTCCTCGAGTCCGGCGGCCTCGAGCAGGGTCGGCGCGAAGTCCTCGCCGCTGACGAGGACATGCGATTCGCTGCCGGGCTTGACCACACCGGGCCAGCGCACCACGAAGGGCACGTTCGATCCGGGATCGTAGAGCGAGCCTTTGCCATGGGGCAGCGCCGCGCCGTTGTCGCCGGCGAAGACGATCACCGTGTTGTCCTTCAGCCCGCGTTTTTCGAGTTCGGTCAGGACCTCGCCGACGGTGCGGTCGACGCGGTTGATCTCGGCAAAATAGTCGGCGAGCTGCTCGCGCATCCCGGGCAGGTCGGGCCAGTGGGCGGGGAGCTTCAGGCTCGCGGGATCGGGACGGAATTCAGCGGGCGCGTTCCACGCGTGGTGCGGATCGCTGAAGTTCGCCCAGAGGAAGAAGGGTTGGTCCTTGGGACGCTCGTCGAGAAATTTCGCCACCTGCCCGGCGACCTCGGGATCGGGACACGAGTTCAGGAAATCGACGCGGTCGGCGAAGGTCTTCAGGTAATGCTCGTCGAAGACACGCGCGGCAGCAGCGCCGCTCTTGGTGGCTCCGTCGAGGTGGAAGCTGCGGCCGCAGACGCCGGTGTAATAGCCGCCCTGGTCACGAAGCAGTTCGGGCAGGGTGATCTCGTCCTTCGGCAGGGGCGCGGAAAATCGGGTCATGCGCGCGGCGACGGGAGAGCGGCCGGTCATGTAACAGGCACGGGAAGGCACGCACTGTGGCGCCCCGGTGAAGAAGCGGTGGAATTTCATCCCCTCGGCCGCGAGTTGATCCAGCACCGGTGTCTTCACGTTCGGATCGTCGTAGGTGCTCAGGTAGGGATAGCTGTGGTCGTCACTGAGCAGGAAGAGGAGATTCGGACGTGACGGCGCGGCGTGGCAGGAGAGGCCAAGGCCCACGAAAATGAAGGTGAGAAGAGCGAGGCGGATTTTCATGAGGTGAAAGGGGTTTTGTCAGGATTACGGCTCGGAGATTCCTTTTTCATCCAGAACGTCGGTAGAATTAAGCGGTCGTGATTGGCCTCATTGGCCGAAAAGAGGAATATCTTGTGGTTTTCGGAAGTCCTTGGGAAGACGAAATTCGTTCGTGCTATCGAGGGTTGGCCCTAATGCAGCGCCATTCCAACCTGACCCTTAGAATTTGTTCCGAAAGGAAGCGCCCATTGCCTATATCGACAGAGATCCTGGCACCCGGAACTGCTGATGATCCCTATTGCGTTAACTGATTCGTCCTAGACCTTCGTAGCGAGGTCGAATTTCGCGATTGATGAAGGCCCAAAATTCTTTCGCAAGGGGTTCGAGATCGACTTCCGGCTTCGTCGTGAAGATCCCGGATCGCGGCTGCCAGAGTTCATGGAAATAGAAAACGGAAATCCTCGGGCTTCTCAGGGTCGGTTCGGAAAGTCCCCATGCCATCACCGTATTCGAATCCGCAGCGCGTCGCATGAAGACTTTAGGATGAACGATTTCCCCATCCGTGGTCTTCGGTAGTCCTGGAGAAAGGCGACGCACAAACAGGTCCCAGCGAATCTCCTCTTCGCTAAACCCGTGGTCGGAGAGCCACGATCTCAGAATGCCAATCACCTCGGCGGTGGCGACCTTGTCATTGAGCCGGATTTCCGAGGAGACCACTCCTCCTGCACTGCTTTTCCAAACGAATTCCCGGGATTTCACGACCAGATAAGTCACCAGAAACACAAGGAATGCCGCTCCCGACAAAGCAATACTCAGGGTCATGATATTCATTTCTGCTGCTTGAAGGTGAGCGTATCAGGAGCACCTCAAGACAGTCAAGAGTTGAACACTCCTCTCCGACCCAAACCTCGACTCACTCCCCGCTCAGCTTCAGTGCCATCGCCGCCGCCTCTCACCATGAAGAGAAGGCGGCTCCCTTTCGGCCTACATGTTCAACGGCGGCGGTTCGAGGGCGGGAGGACTCGATAGCGCCGGCGGCATTTGCTGCTGCTTTTTCTTGTTGTTCCGGATCACGAGCCACACGATGAGCCCGACGGCCAGGACCACCAGACTGATTCCCAGCAAAGGGCGGGAGGCGAACCAGCCCACGGCGATGATGGTCACGCTGAGCACGAATGCCAGAACTCCGGCGATGAACTTCGTGCCGGCTCCCACGATGCTGCCGAGGAAGGGTATGATGTCCGCCAGAACGGTTAGCGGGCCCATGATGAGTCCCAGTCCAATCCACATGACAATAAATCCACCCACGCGGATGGCCCAGGAGATCAGGGCGTTGGCCGTACGGGCCTCGGCGAACATGACCTGCGAGCTTTTTTCGCCCGAGGAGACCAGCAGTAGTTCCCGCTGCACCGTGGTCATGTAGCCCTTGAAGGTCTCCCCCGCCTGCCGGGCCACGATGGTGGCGGCGCTCCTGGGAGTCGTGGTGAAAGTGATGCGCAGGTCGCCGATCTGAGGGATCTTGGAGTCGGCACCAGCGTAGATCGTATCTCCTTCGATCCGTCCCTTGTTTTCCAGGCTGTCGAGCTTCACCTGCCCGGGGTCCAGGACCACGGGGGCGGACTCGCTCAAGCGGCTAACCAAATCGGCTCCGAAACCAAAGGCACCTAACCTGGCCTGGTTAGCCAGGAAGAGGTTCGACGACGCGGGCCAGTTCGAAGGGTTGCTGTATCCGCTCCTCTTGAAGTTGCCGGAGTTGATCCGGGTGGAGGACCATCTCTTATGATACGAGTAGGTGGTGGTCTTGGTGGTGCTGCCGTTCGCATTCTTGTGCGTGGTGGTCTTTTGGTCCTCATCCCACTGATACATCTGCACCTCGCGGTTCAGCCGCACGGCACCTGCCGGAGCTGCCACACCAAACTTCTCATCCACCAGATTCTCTTCCGTGCCTACGACAGCGCTGACGTGCACCAGCTTTCCTTCATTGGCGGGGTCCACTCTGTCACCGGGTACAGTGATCACCACTTTCTCGCCCTCGTCGAGCTTGGCGGCTTCCTTCACCGTTCGCCCTTCGTTCCAGAAGAGGCCGATGCCGCTTCCGGCAAGCAGGACAAAACCAACGATGATTCCAAAGACGGAGGAGGTGATCCGGGAGAACCAGGATTCGTTCGTCGTTTCAGTGTATTCAGCCATAGGGGTGGGTTCGGTAGTAAATGTTTGTGGAGATACTATGCAAAGTTTCCACGTCGTCGTCGAAAAAATTTTGAGCCCGAGAACCGCCCCGTGCGGGGAAACTCAGGCTCCGCCCCCCTCTATCCGGGGATTCCCGGGGAGCGGATGCGCCAGAAGAAAACAAATACTCACCAGTTAGTCAACGACGGTGGTTTTCCGGAGATATTGATCCTGGGGATATCTGGAACTGGATACCCGGGTTCGGTCTCAAGAAGGAAACCTTGTTGAGACATTTTCCGGCGTTCAACCACTTCCGTTGGAGGGCGGGGTGATAGATAACTTGTCCCTAGAAATTTTGACCCCGTAAAACTAATAACGACGGAGTTGGAGTGGAAATTCTAAATTCCAGGACTGACCCGCACTTCGCTCACTTCGGCTTCGCCTACACACTGGAATAGGGAACCAGGACCGCGACATTCTTCTGGCTCTGCCCCTTCTGAACGAGGGATGATTTTCCCGCCGCCCTGAGGCCGCTACTGCGCCCTCGGACCACTACTTGCCCGAGTAGACCCAGCAGACGAGTTGGCCATTTGGAACTTTGGCCCTGGCGATCGCCTTAGCCGTGTTTAGACTCTCGGAACTCCAGGCGCTGTTCCAGGCACCCGTTGAGTTTCGGTAGACGACGGCCCATCCGTTTTTGACCCAGATGGCAATCCGGACATCGCCACTCCGGCAGTTGGACAAGGCCAACCTCTCAGCCCCGGCCCTGGTCTGACTGTTGTTGGAGTAGCCGAACTTCCCGGATGCGGGAGAGTACGCGATCGCTCCGTATTTCTCAGCCCACGCCTGGACCGGGATAAATGTCAGCCCCACCAGGATGAGAAGGATTCGAAAATAGGTCATGGACTCATGCTATGGCCGTTACGCATTGATATCGAGGAATTTCCTCATTCATCTCATCCGGCTCTTTCCGCCCCCGGCCTGAGATCGAGGACTAGTGGAACCCGAAACCCAATTTCGGTCTCAAGAAGGATGACTTGTTGAGGGTTTTTTGCTGGCATTCAGCCACTACGTTGGAAGTCGACAGATAACCTGTTCCTTGGAATTTCTTTTTCATCCCTTCGGCTTCTTTCCCGCCGGAGGCCCGGGTCGGTGGGGTCCCGGTGGAAGGGTGCGACTTTGGGGCCGGAGATCGCTTGAGCGGGGGTGGTGAGTGAAATCGGATATTAGTCTTGCTCCCCCGTCTCTGACCGCGGTTCCATCAGCGATGTTTGGTCTGTTGAGAGATCATCAAGGCTGGCATTCTCAGGAAGGGGTTTCCATTTGCAGTCCAAGTCCAGGCTTAACTCCGGTGACACTTTGAGGAATGAAAGATCTTCTTTTATCAGATACCACATGTTTGCCTCGATATTCTCCTGGCCAACTTGAACGACCTTCGGCGGAGTGGCTTTTGATGTTTCCGGAGGTAAGGCGATGAGAATACCATTCGTTCCCGCGCGCAAATAGTTGCCGGGCGTGCCGATGGCAACTCCGCCCGCTTCCACTTTCGCACGTGACATTTTCGTCCCTGCTCCAAACGCCAGTGCGATTCCAAGCTTATGTGCTTGTGCGAAACCGCCCTCGGTCGATGCCACTCCATAGGTTCCGGCAGACGCGAAGCCATCCTTTAGTGCGAAGGCATAACTTCGGGAATTACATGACGCCGTCCCCCTATGTCCTGCCATTGCCATTCCGCCGTCCCCCGTCTTCGCCTCACCGCAATTGTCAACGACAGCTACAATTCGGTGAGAGGAGGATGATATAGCCCCGGAGTAGCCACACACGCCAGACACCGCAATCCCGTCGATGCCGACCATGGCCTTGCCTCCATGCCCGGCGACTGCAACTCCTCTGCGCGGTACTTCAACGATGGCACCCGGAGCTTGATCTACCTCCACTTTGCGGCACCAAGTGGGAAGAGTCTGTTTCGGACATTCAGGATGACAGTCGTTGAGGCAAGGGTTGTTCAGATTGTTGGGATTGCTACACGGGTCGCTCTGGTTCATGAAGGCCGAGTTTATCGGATAGAATTCAGTTTAACAACGACCATGAATACCCCTTTTCATCCCCTTGGCTCCCAACCCGCCGAAGCCCCGGGGTCTCAGAGGGGGCGCCGTTCCGTGCTCTTCAGTGCAAGCCGTAGCCGACGAGCAGGATGACCCGCGCGACGATCCAAACCGCAAAGGCAACGAGCAGATATTTCATGCCCTTGCGCACACTCTGCAACTTTGCCTCCAGCACGATGGACTTTGAATGAATCTGCCCGAGAACCGAGCATTTGACGCCATCATTTGACTGCCTGCAGAAAAGGTCCGCGTAATCCTCACCGGGAATAGCGGCAATCTGGGCCGAGAAGTAAAGGTTGGGATGACTGTTCACCTCGGAGGCCTTGTTCACCGCCCGCGGGAAGGCGGCGGAAATCCCCCGCCCGAAGGCACAACACATGCAGAAGATAAACAGCACATACAGCACCATTACGGCGCTCTCGAATGCGTTCATGCCGACAAATTTTTCGGCGCGAATCCCGGTTCCAAGATTCACCAGCATGGCCATCAGAACAGCAGAGGTGCTCAGAGTGATCTGTGCCTTGAGGGCGGCCCGGTTGATCTGCTGCTCGATATCCAGATAAAGCATGTAAATGAGACGAGTCACGTCAACCTGTGTGTCCTGCACCAGCGTTGTCACGGTGCCGAGGAGGTTGGCGGCGGATGAGGTTGATTCAGAGTTATCCATTCTTAGAGGGATATCCCACTAACATTCCGACCGCGCCTCGCAAGGCGGAGTCCGGAATATGACGAAACTGTCACGTTCGGAGCATCCTCCGGCTCGCCGCCCCCTTTTTACGCCCGGCCGGTGCAACCGCAGGCTTCCGCACAGGTGTCGTAAAAAAGCTCCCGGTCCCTGTCATCGAAGACGATGGCCTCGCGTAGGTACCATCAGGCCATGATGTGGTAGACGGCGTTCTCGTATTCGACTCACGGGATGGGGGGCATTGGGAGGCGGTAGATATGAATCTTGCCTGTTCCGAAACGCCTCCGTCAGTCGTGCTATGCCCAACACACGGCCGCTCGCTGTCCGCGGTCAACCCGTGGCCGAGTCCCCGGTGCGCGAATACCGGGCGCGGTTTTTTGATGGGACGTAGGAGATCAGCGGCGATGGGGCGCCCGTGGAGGGGTGAAGGGGGCAGGGTGGGTTTTGTCACGAAATGTCGGGCTGTTGCTCGAAAGACTACTTTTCCGTCACGAGGATCTGAACTTCATGAGGTAGTAAGGATTCCTTCGTTAAAGATATGGTGCGACCCGATTCGTCCGGTAGGCGTTCCTTGTGCGTAGCTCCCCGAGATAGGCATCTAACCTTTTGAAAAGCCGAGGAAAGGACCTTCGGGCCATGATCTTGAGGTTCTGTATCGTCGCGATGAGCAGGTCTTGAATGGATTGTCTTTCCAAACCGCGCCACCTCGCCCGCTTGAACCCGTGCATCGTCGCTGCCTCACCGAAGTTGCGTTCCTGGAACCACTGTCTTCGCTTCCGATCTTCCCTCGCCGCTTCACTGTGACTTTGAGCCCGTGCCTGATCGAGTAGCTCCTGATGAAGATGCCGTTTGAGTGTTCGGCCCGATTTATCGCGGGTGCATTCGGACCGCAAGGGACAGGCGGCGCACACGCCTCGCTTGGTGCGATACTCCCAATGGGATCGGCGTGCATGGAAGTGATGCCGGTAAAGCTGCTCGCCTGTGGGGCAGGTGAAGGTATCGCTTTCAGTGTCGTAGGCGAAGTCCTCCGGCGGGAAGATCCCCTTGCTCCGCACGAGGTTCATGCGACTGCGACGGTCGGCGACGTGTGCCTGGATTCCCGCCTGGGCAAGAGCGACGAGGTTGGCGGTGTCGCCGTAGCAACTATCGGCCACGGCAGTCGTCGGCTTCTGTCCGGTGCGCTCTTCGTGCTGACCGAGCAAGTCCATCATCTCGGCGGCCTCGTTGGCGACACCGTGAGTGGTCTTCACAGCAGTGACCACGCCGCCCTTGTCATCGACAACGCGATGGTTCTTGTAACAGGGGAGCGACTTGCCTCCGTCGTGACGCACCACGCGGCTGTCGGGATCGGTCTTGTTGCGGTAGGTTGTGTTGACCGGCTTGTGCTTGGGTGGTCGGGGCTCCTCTTCGGTATCGGTATCGGTATCGGTATCGGTATCGGTATCGGCATCGTCCTCGAGCTTGGCGACCTGCTCCTCAACGATGTTTTGGACCATCGCATTGAGCGAGGCGTTGGCGCGTACAAGGCTGGCGTCGACGTGGGCCTTCTCCGATCCCACCAATCCGGCTTCGACGCACTGGAGAACGACCCGGGAGAAGAGACGCTCGAACACGGCAGTTCCCCAGCGCTTGCGCGCCTTGGAAAGCACACTGTGGTTGGGAACCTCGTCATCAAGGCCGTAGCTGATGAACCAGAGGTAGTCGATGCGCAGGGGCAGGACGCGCATCAGCTCTCGCTCCCCACGAATGTTGTCGATAAACAGAAGGAGCATCAGCCGCATCAGCACGACCGGATCGATCGAAACGTTGCCTTTTTTGCCGTAGGTGCCGACCACCTCATCGCGGACAAACCCTAGGTCGAGAACTTTGTCGAGGCGCTTGAGGATGTGGTCCTCGGGAATGCGCGAACTCAAATCAACCGCCTTGGCCCAGAGCTCGCCCTGCTTCTGTTGAATCCCCATCATGGGGGAAGGATGGATACACCAAGGCGGAGGTCAGATCAAGATTTGGGCAACAGCCCGATGTTGCCTGACCCCTTCACTCGTTGCCTGACCCCGTAACCTCGTCGCCTGACCACGCGCCCTGTGGGGATTTGATAAACGGTCGACTGACCACATCGCATCAAGCAACCTCATCCGATCGTGAACGATAGTTCGCATATTCCACGAGAAAGAGCCGTTCGGACTCATCGATAAACTCGCTTCGCCGCCCGTGAAGATGGGTTCGCTTGGCGTAGACATTCTTGTAGATGATCTGGTGAGCTTGATTTGGCAGCGAGGCTTCGTCGTATGGATCGAACTCAACGTCGGCTTCCGTCAAAGTCAGATCCACCAACCGAAGGAGATCTTCCTTCGTTAGCAGATCAATCGGTTGCTTTTCCCCTTTTAACCCGAGGAAATGGCCCTTGTGCGCGTCAATTGTCAATAGCTTCATAGGTGTTCCTTCTTTTAGAGTAAACGTCCCGGCCTGCTTCCAGAGAATTCAGCATGTGCTCTAGGTTGTCGATCTCAGTGCCGTCGGGGGCGAAGAGTTTTCGATCGGTTGGATGACCAGAGTAGATCTTGTAAGCGAGCCCTTCCTCGTTTCGCTCCTTTTTCGCGATTAGAACGTAGTCAGCCCCAATCGACGCGCCCACGGTGCTGTTGTGAGTAACCACAACTACTGGCATCGTTTGCGAGATTTCCTTGATCAGCTTGTTGACATTTCCATTCAAGAACAAGTTGTCAAAAGACGATTCCGGCTCGTCGATAAGGAGAACGTCAAAGTTTTGGGAATCTTTAATTTCCTGAAGCAGCCGGAACTCTGAGCGCTCGCCGCCAGAGACCTCGTATCCGTCGCGGTTAAGAATCCGATAGGTGATATTGACGAAATACTTGTAGAGTTCGGCCCGCGACAAAGATTCATTGGCGAGAAGTTCTCGCAGATAATCATAGGGCTCAGAATATTTCTGGAAGGCACCGCTGAACGCGGTTCTCAATCCGCTGACGGCCTTTATTTCTCCGGCTCCAGTGAAGGGACCTTTGCGTGCTTCGACGACAAACCCTTGAACATCGTCCTGAGAAATGACGCCTTCCACCTGCATTCCTCGAACAATCTCTTCGAAGCGTTTCACCCGCTTTCTATCAAGTGCCACTTTGTAGAGATCGACATCCTTCACGTGGGTCGCTGAAGTTCGCACGCGAAGACTGTCCCGAATGTCCGAGACAATCCCGTTGACGAGCTTTTTCTTTTTTGCATCTAAGGTTCGACTCCAAAGGATTTCAATGAGTTCGCAGGCGAGCTGCTTCACATCCGAAAGATCCACATGCTTTTCGATGATATCGCGAAACTCGATGTTTTCGATGATTTGTTGGACGGACTGAATGAGCGCTTTGAGGGTTTCCCCGGACGGAATTGGGAAACTTTGTTCATCAAACAGTGCGGTGGTGGAATATGCGTCACGCCGGTCAGCTTCCTGGGCTGACTTGATAAGAGACTCGACAAACTCCTGCGCCGACCGCTCATTCGCCGCCAAGTCAACCTCAACGACTTCGTCCAGCACGCCCTTAACGCCGGACAGATACCCATCCGCCACTGAGCTTCTCTTATTTTGGATGTGTTCGTTGAATCTCCGTGTGTAGTCGTCTTCATCGGTCTGCACAAGGGAGAACTGCCTGATATACTTCGTATTTGGTATGGTTTCAACGATGCGATCGAGGGTATACGTCTTGCCAGATGAACGCTCGCCCAACAGAATGTTAAGACCGGTTGAGAGCATCTGACCATTTTCAAAGAGCTGGAATAGTTCGTTGCCATCGTCAGCCGATAGGGCCACCTTTAATTTGTCCCGAAGGGATTCCTTAATTGCTCCAATGGTTAGATCGCCGCAATCGATATAGGTTTGTCTAGTCGGAAGATTCTTCTGGTGGATGGTGCTGATTCTGGTATCGCTAAAGAGAACTGGTGTCAGCTTTTCAGGGTCTCGAATGGCGCGAACAAACTTCTTCTCACTATCCACCTCTCCTGCCGCGATATAGGGTCTCAACCGTTCGAGAGCCTCTCCGTGAATTGCCGGTTTCTTTTCGTAATGAGGAATAATAAGAAAAGAGCTGAGGTCCCTGAAGATCTTCTCGAAGCGGCCTATGTCGACACTGTCCCGCGGGTCGCGGATTTCACTTGTCAGTTCAGCGCACATTTCTGCGAATTCCTCGACCCGTCCAGAATCGGCAATTACAAGAACATGACCCATCTCGAGATTCACCTCAATACCGGGGAAAACCGGAATCGTAAGGTATTCGGTGATTTGAAGAAACTGCGCGCGGTCGAAGAGGTTGTGATTGGTTACCGCGACTGCATGCAACCCGGCCTCGTCAACATACCGACGGAATTCGTCTAAACTGAACTCAAAGGCACTGTCACTGATGGTGGGCGACGTATGAATGTGGAGGTCGATCTTTTTCATCATGAATTCCCAAGAAATGGAATTCATGGGCTTCTTTTCGTATTTCCTGCGGATCGTGAAGCATTTCAATGCGAATGAAAAGGAAATCGAACAGGAATGGCCGCGAATCTGGGGATTGGAGAGGCGGGAGTTTTTCAACGCAGATGGCCGCGGATTTCCACGGATGATCACAGATGCCCCACGGCGACTGCTGACCCGTGACTGCTGACTCGCGTCAGCCACCCTCTCCACATCCACCGCCACGACCTTTATTCCGGACACATCGTGTCCTCGTCGCACTCGATGCTCGTCACCAGATTCACGGGCGTCTCGGGAAAGTGGAAGGTGGTGTATAGTCTCCGGCTTCACCTCGGTCGAGATCCGGGCCTTTATGCGGACCTCGCCGCGGGCGGAGAAGATCCTGACGAGATCGCCGTCGACGATCTCTTTCCCCGCGGCGTCGAGTGAGTGGGTTCGGCGGTAGAAAGGGCTGAGCTGGTTCAGTTGGTGCGTCGTAACCGCAACTCGCACCGCTTGTGCTAGGGGGCGTGGAATTTGCCGTGAAAAACACTTGAATATTGGTGCAGATTCATTCGAAGCTTATGTCTAATGGGCCAATTTACCCTCTCCGCCCCGAAGTCTCTTCATCCCGGCTTTTGATAGGGGCAGTGATAAAGAGGGATAACCTGCAAATCCTGAGAAATTCAGTAAGATTTCGTGGAAGAGTTTCAATTGTTTCTAAGTCAATCCCGTTAAGGAAACGAAACAGAACGGAAACGCATCCAAAGTGACGACTACTCTTCAACCAAAACCTAATCTGTACAATGCCAGGATCACTTTCAGTCCCAGAGCCAAGCCGACTTCTGTCTTTCGAGGAAATCGACAAACTTACTGATGAGCAACTTTTCGAAGAGATTCGCAAACGTGGTGACGTGATTCGAAATTCATTTCTCGAAATAGGGAAGATGATTGTTGCTCTGAAAAAGCGGCATGGCGAGGACTTTAAGCACTACGGCTTTTTGAAGAACGTTTTTGACCACGGGACTCTTAGCAATGCAGGGTATGCGGAGAAGGTGTGGACCCTTTACGTTGAACCCGGTGTTGTGACTGAGCAAGACTTCGAAAAACTTACGTTTTCACAATGCAGAGCCCTTACTAAGTCGTCGAAGGCTGGTCAGTCACCCGAAGTCGCTGTCCTTTCCCTTTTCCCAAATTATGCGAAGGGAAATAGTGCGGCAGAACTTGGCCGCAAATTCGAAAACTACGTTTTCTGTCTATTGAAGGCAAGGCATGCTGACTTTTCGTGGACGACACCTCGTGGGCCATTGGAGAGGGGGTTGGATTTTATCGGCAATTACAATTCTCCTCAGGAAGGCATACAAAAGCGGATTGGTGTTCAGGTAAAGTTCCATGCAGCAACTGCCTATCCCACCGAACAGGAATGGTTGCGATTTCTTGCTGGTTGCTTTATGAGGCGGGTGGATTTGGGATTATTTGTCACCACTGGAAAGCTCACCGGAGAGCAAGGACGCCAAGCTCATGAGGCGGGAGTCGAAGTGTGGCAGGGCCGTGAAGAGATCAACAGAGTCGCTAAGCGCCTCGACCTTCCTCCTTGTCCAGATTAAAGGTCAATTCCAAGAAATAACGACTTCCGAATTTAGTTGCCCTCATTGGTTTAGGCGATGCAACGTTCTCCACCCTACTCGGGCACTCCATTCGCAGGAGCAGGAGCAGGAGCAGGAGCAGGAGCAGGAGCAGGAGCAGGAGCAGGAGCAGGAGCAGGAGCAGGAGCAGGAGCAGGACCCGAAGGATCGGGCGCTGGCGGTGCGCCCTCCGACTTCGGCACCTCGACCTCGGGCGGTAAAGGCACCACTTTCGGCCCCTCCACCATCTCCAGCAACAATCCATGCGCCTCCCGATACCGCGGTGAATCCGCGAGCGAATCGAGCACGTAACGCCGGGCCTTGGTTTCATCCTCCGTCTTCAACAGCCGCGCCAGCCGGAAGCGCAACTCCGACGGATTCGCCGGATCAAGAAGCAGGGCATTCTCAAAGGACTTCACGGCAAGACCTGCCTCCGCCTTCGCTTCATGCGCACAGCCGCTGCAATAATGAATGCGTTGATTGAAGGGATTGATCGCAAGACCCCGTTTCGCATTGGTGATGACTCCGTCCCAGTTCTTCCCATCGAAGTTCACGTCGATGAGACGGGTGTAGGCACTGAAGGCTTCGGCGGAGCGGGAGGAGAGTTCCTCAAGCACGGCGGCTTCTCCGGCGGGGTCCTTTTTGCCCCGGTAGGCGAGCGCTTTGGCGGTGTAGCCGTTTCCTTCTCCGGCATAGTCGGGCAAGAGCGCGAGGAGGGCATCGGCGGACTTTATCGCCGCGTCCCATTGCTCCTGTTCGAGGAGGAGATTGGTGAGAATCTGGCGTGCCTCGAAGTTCGCCGGATTCGCCTCCACATAGGCCGTCACGGCAGGCAGGCTGCGGAGGTTCAGCTCTTCGGGTGATTTCCAGTCCACTTTGGATCCGTAGGCCTCGGCCATCTTCAGGGTGCTGAGGGCGAACTCTTTTTCCAGCTCATCAAGCGGCTTGGTATGCTTCGCGATGGCATCGTTTATGAGGACGCCGGCGGCAAGGTCCGCTAGGATCGCCCGGAGCGAATCGAGCCCAAAATTCTTCACGATGTGTTCCACCACCAGCATGGACTGGTAGTAGGCGAACATGAGGTGCTTCCCGCTCTCCGGTTGGAAGAAGGCCTGGCTCATGTCCCGGATGGGGGTGAGTGAATCCTCTTCAAGAATCATCCGCCGATAGTCGGGCGACATCTCCTGTCCCCAGTTGGGGTGACGCTGTTTCTCCTCGTAGACGGAGATGCCTTCGCTCAACCAGCGGGGCATCTTGTTTTTGGTGGCTGTCAGGGTGATGACATGACAATACTCGTGCCACAGGGTTGCCTCCCAGTTGCTCTTCCCGGCGGTCGCACTGCCGGGACTGTTCATCGTCACGACGGAACCAAAGCAGACCCCGAGCAAACCTTCACCCCCGAGTGAACCGAAGGAGCGGATCGCGAAGTCCTGCTGATCCGGATAAAATTCCACGAGGGTGGGTTCCTCGATGACGAGACCGTATTTTGCCCCGAGGACTTCCTTTGCCTCGGTGAGAAGTTCCACAACCCGGTCTCCGTAGATCTCAGCCTCCTCGGCGGGGAGGCGGATGATAAAGTCGTCGGTTTCGACCGAGGCAAAGCTCGCGATCTCCTTCTCCAGAATGTCGAGGTTGTAGGCGAGGACATTGTATTGATCCGCGGTGGCCACTTCCTTTGCGAGAGGCCAGGCCTCCTCCACTTTTCCGAGGCGGAGGTAGTCGAGAGCGAGTTGCAGTTTCGCCGGGAGGAAATCCGGATCAAAAGCGAGGGCACGTTTCTGACTGTCGGCTCCTTCCTGATACCGGTATTTGCGGGAAAGGACCCGTCCGATGAGATAGTCGATCTCCGGATTCTCCTGCCAGACGGAGAGCGCGTTCTCCCGCTCTTTGGCAAAGGCGGCCATGTCGTTGCGCTCCAGCTCCGCGAGAATCGCCCGGAAGGCGTGGGCCTCGGGATGCCGGGGGTTCACCGTCTCGACCCGGGAAAGATATTCCGCGGCGGCCTCGAATTTTTCGAAGTTGATCGCCTGCTCCGTCTGCAGGAGGAGCGCTCCGGCATGGAAGGGAGCCTGCTCGAGAGTCTTCTCAAGATAACTCATCCCGATTTTGCGATCCGAGGGGAGGAAGGCGCGGGCCATTCCGAAAAGAACGTCGGGGTTCTCAGGCGCATACTTGAAGGCCTGGCCATATTCCTCGCCGGCCTTTTTTAAATCCTCCTTGGCGAGGGCGAGTTTCCCCGAAACGAGGTGGGCCTCAACGAGTCCGGGTGGAATGTCCTGTCCTTTCGGTTTGGCCGCCTTGGCCGGACCGAGATACTGCTCCAGCACTTTGCCGGGATCGGCCCCGAGGATCAGGGCCGCCTCGGCGAGGTGGACGAGGTCCATCGTCGTCCGTTCACGGGTGGGAACGGCACTGGCCGCCGCATTGATATCGGCCAGAGTGGCGGCAGCGCCCTCTTTTCTCCCGGTTGCCCGGAAGAACTCATGAATCCGGAGCTGGGCCCCCAGTTCTTTCCGGAAAAGCTCGGCGGTTTTGGTCGCTTCCTCAGCGGCCTCCTCGTAGCGCCCCAGGTTGGCGAGCGACTCCAGTCGCAGGACCCGCCACTCCCAGGAGGGCTGGCCCCGGCGGAGGGCGTAGTCACAGACCTGGAGCACGATATCGTATCGCCCGACGCTGAAGATCTCCCTGACCTTGGGGAGATTGTCCTCATCGTAATAGCGTTTGTAATCGGCCTGAGCGAAAACGCCCGTGGGGCCGAAAACGGTGACTGCCGTCAGGAAGAGAATCGCCACCCGCACTCGGATCATGCCCCTAATAGACAGGAGTTTCGGGGAGCCGTAAAGTACGGTGACGCGGCGAGGTGACCGCTTTTCAGCTCCCCCGCGCCCTGAGTCGACCAAATTATTCGCCGCGGCCCGGCCCTCTCACCTTGCAAAGGCCGTTTCGAAGGGCTTTGATGAGGGAACCGAAACCCGTGACAGAGCCCGATCCAGAGACGCCCCCGACGGCGGCCACGACTCCCGATGAATCCCCCGTCGAAGCCGGTAGTGCCGCGCCCGCCGGTGGAATCGGCCGCTCGCGGGGAGTGCGCGATTCCCTCGCCGCGGACGATGAACTGGACGACGAAAGTCCGGAGGAGAAGGATGCCTACAAGGTCGCGCTCGACATCTTCGAGGGGCCGATGGATCTGCTCCTCTATCTCATCAAGCGCGATGAGATCGATATCTACGACATCCCGATCGAGCAGATCACGAAGCAGTACATGTCGTATCTCGACACCTTCAAGATGCTGAACATCGGCCTCGCGGGCGAGTTCCTCGTGATGGCGGCCAACCTTTGTTACATCAAGAGCCGGATGATGCTGCCCAAGCACGTCCAGCCGCCCGAGGAGGATGCCGATGAGGAGGATCCGCGCTGGGACCTCATTCGCCAGCTCATCGAATACAAGAAGTTCAAGGAAGCGGCAAAAAATCTCGGAGAACGGGAGGCGAAACAGCAGAACCACTTCGCCCACAAACCGGAGAAGATCGAAGCCGGGGAAAGTGAGGTGCGCCCGCTGTCCGGAGACATCAACATCTTCGACCTGATCCGGGCCTTTCAGAACATTCTCGATCGCTTCAACGACGAAGGCCTCGGGGAAATCGTCGACGACCAGTACACCGTCAGCGACAAGATCGACCACCTGCTCTCGATCATTCCTCCCGGCGGCTCCATCCCTTTCACCTCACTCTTCAAAGGAGCGACGAGCAAACACGAAATGATCGTGACCTTTCTCGCGGTTCTTGAGTTAATGAAGCTCAACTACTTCCGCGTGCGCCAGCAAGTGATTCTCGGAGAGATCGAATTGCAGCGCAACGAGTTCTAAGCCAACAAAATCCGCTTTAATTTAAAGGAAATCGAGTCAGTTTAGGCCCCCTCTTACGTGTGCTCCATGCAGCTGATTCAAATAGTCGAAGCCCTGATTTTTGCCGCTCCCGAACCGGTGACGGCGGCCGAGATTGCCAAAGCGGTTCGCCGGGCCGCCGCTGACAGCCTGATCCCCCAGGCCCGCGAGTGGGAGATGATCAGCAACAAGGACGTCGAATCCGCCATCGCCCAGCTCGGGGAGGAACTCGTCGCCGCCGGCCGTGCCGTCGAACTGTACGAGGGAGCGAGCGGCTGGCGCCTCGTCACCCGGGCCGATTTTGCCGACTGGATCCGGGCCCTTCTCCCGGAAATGAGGCCGGAAAAACTGAGCGCCGCAGCCCTGGAAACGCTCGCGCTGATCGCCTACCGCCAACCCATCACCAAAGCCGACATCGAAGCGGTTCGGGGGGTTTCCGTCGATGGCACGATGCAGAAACTGCTCGAGCGCGGACTCGTCAGAACCGGCGGAAGAGCCGACCTGCCGGGAAGGCCCATGCTCTACGAGACCACGGACCAGTTTATGGAACATTTCGGGGTGAAGGATCTGAACGACCTGCCCAACGCCTCGGAGCTCCGCATCGTCCCGCTCCCGACCGCGGAGATTCCCGCCGAAGCGGAGACTCCTGAGATCGCCGAAGAAAAAGTCGACACACCCATCGTCGAAGAGGCTCCTGTGGAAGAAGACCTTGCCGCTGACGAAGAGAACAAGATCGAAGACGAAATCGAAATCGAATTCGATATCGACACCCCGGGCGATTCCGATTCCGATTCCGATCCCGCCCCCGAAGCGGAGACGACGGACGAGGAAGACACCAACTGGCATATCGAACCCTGAATTTTCCCATGAGCCTCGAAGAACTGCGCATCAAAATCGACGCGATTGATACCGATATCATTCACCTCCTCAACGAGCGGGCCGATATCATCCACGAGATCGGAGTGATCAAAAAGCGCGAAGGTCTCGAAATCTACGCACCGGAGCGGGAGGAGAAACTCCTGCGCAGTCTTGTCGCCAAGGGAGAGGGCGGCCGGCTTCCCGAGGAGTCGATCCGGGCGATTTACCGGGAGATCATGTCAGCGGCGCTGGCCCTCGAGGAGGACCTCAAGATCGCCTACCTCGGCCCTGCCGGAACCTGGACCCACCAGGCGGCGATCGGGAAATTCGGTCACAGCGTCAAGTATCTTCCCCAGCCCAGCTTTGCGGACGTGTTCGATCAGGTGGAGCGGCGCATCGCCGACTACGGCGTCGTGCCCATTGAAAACTCCACCGAGGGAGCTGTCACCCACACCCTCGATCTTTTCGCCGACTCTCCCCTGAAGATCTACGGGCAGGTCATGCTGCCGATCGAGAACAATCTCATGGCGAACTGCCCGAAGGAGGAGATCCGGCAGATCTACAGCCATCCCCAGATCATCGCCCAGTGCCGCGGATGGCTGAATCGCAATTTCCGCGAGATCCAGCCGGTCGAAAAATCGAGTTCCGCCGCCGCCGCCGCCCTCGCCGCCAGCGAACCCGGCGCTGCCGTCCTCGGAGGATCGCTCCTCGCCGAACTCTACGGACTGAACCTCCTCGAACCCTCGATTCAGGATATCGCCAACAACACGACGCGCTTCCTTGTGATCAGCCACAAGACCTGCCCTCCAACCGGGAAGGACCGCACCTCGGTGATGTTTTCGGTTCGCGATGAACCCGGGTCACTGCACCGCGCCCTCGAGCCTTTCGAAAAATTCTCGATCAACATGTCGAAGATCGAAAGCCGTCCCTCCAAGCGACGCGCCTGGGAGTATTATTTCTTCGTCGATCTCGCCGGACATTGCGAGGAGCCCGAACTGGCCGGTGTCATCAAACAACTGGAGCACAACTGCTCCTTCGTGAAGGTCCTCGGCAGTTATCCCGCCTGAGCCGGGTAAACTAAGCAGGCTTCAGGACGTAGTTGACGCAGGTCTCACCGGGCTGCCAGGGAGCGATTCCCTCCTCCCGGCAGGTAAAGACCTCGTATCCGAGATCACGAACCAGCCTGAGCACATTCGCTCCGTGTCCTTCCTGATCGAGCGGTTGGTTCACTTCGAGAAGAAGCGAGGGGCGATGGGTCAGGAGCGTTTCGCGGGCTCCGTTCAGGACCGCAATCTCATGACCTTCGACATCACATTTGATGAAATCGACCCGCCCGATCGAATGATGCGCACAAAAATCATCAAGGGTGCTGGTCTCGACCGAGATGTTTTTGGTCGAACTCCCCGTTTCCTGCCCGTCCAATGAGGCCTCGTAATGGTTCAGGGTTCCGTCCTCCCGAATCGGAATCGACATTTCGGAAACCCCGGTGCGGTCGGAGAGCGCGGTTTTGAAAATCTCGATGTTACTCAGTCCGAGGTGCTGGCAATTGTTCTGCAGCACTTCAAACATGTCCCCGGTCGGCTCAAAGGAAAAGACCCGGCCCTTCACCCCGACGGACTCGGAAAGGAAACGGGTAAACAACCCAAAATTGGCTCCGAGGTCAAACACCACATCCCCGGGCTTGGTGAGAAGCGAGATCGCGGCAAGATCCGGCTCGTCCGATATTTTCGAGCGCTTCAACTTGCGTTGGTAGTGCAGCTTGCGGAATTGAGCCTGAATCGATTCCGGCAGGTGCGCGATGAGGCGCTTCAGAAAGTCCTTCATGGTAGAGTATTGAGCCGCTCTCGGGAGGAGCTTAGATAATTTATAATTAATTATGGAAATTGCAATTATTTTAGATTTTTAACAATCAGTGTTCCGGGTCTTCCCGCCGCCGATCACCGAAATTGTAGGGATCCCAGACTGAATTTAGAAGCGTGACGGCTGCCCGTATGCCACTCTAAATAAGTAGCATTTGCAACGGACGTCGCTGAATTCATTACCCCTCTTCAAGTTGAATTGGAATACCAGGGCCTGCCGGGAAGAAGCGAATCCAAAGCACCCCGTGAGCACCACCGAAACAGAAGTGATCAGCCCGACCCGCTGGTTACTCGGCGTTGATGTTGGATCGACAACGGTCAAGGCAGTCGCTGTCGACTCCCGGAGCAGAACCATTCTTTGGAGCGACTATCAGCGGCACGAGACGCGGCAGGCGGAGAAAGCCCTGCAGCTCCTCGAGGCCATGCTCGCGGCACTCCCGGAAATTTCACCCGGCAATACCCGTCTCTTCCTGACCGGATCCGGCGGACGAATGCTTGAGGGCCCCCTCAACGGAAAATTCGTTCAGGAAGTGAATGCCGTCACTCTCGCGGTCGAGGCACTGCATCCGAATGCGGGAAGTGTTGTCGAGCTCGGCGGTCAGGACGCCAAGATTATCAATTTCCGAAAGGATCCTGTCACGGGTGACAAACAGGTAAGCTGCTCGATGAACGACAAGTGCGCCAGCGGCACGGGTGCAACCCTGGACAAATGCCTGATCAAAGTCGGCCTTTCGGCAGGCGAGGTGGCAGGCCTCCCCTTCGACGCCGGAAAGCTGCACAAGGTCGCCGCAAAGTGCGGTGTTTTCGCCGAAACCGATGTCGTCAACCTGATGAAGTCGGGGATTCCTTCAGAGGAGATCATGTGCTCTCTCGCGGACGCGATTGTGAGGCAGAATCTGGCGGTGCTCACGAGGGGAAACACCCTCCTTCCCCGGGTAATCCTCCTGGGGGGACCCAACCATTATTTCCGCTTTCTTCGGGAATGCTGGCAATGGAGGATCCCTGAAATCTGGGCCCAACGTGGATATGATTTCAGCGAGGAGGCCAGTCGTGAAGAGCTCATTCTTGTCCCGGATGATGCTCTCTACTACGCGGCTTACGGTGCCGTCCTCTACGGAATACATCAGCCAACCGGCAGCGACTCCGGATGCTTTCGTGGACTTGAAGGGTTGCGTGAATATATCGCCAATGGCAGCCACGGCGGGGAGGTTCGCCCTTCCGGCCCTCCGCTGGTAAAAGATGAAACGGAACTCGCCGGATTTCTGAAGGAGTATTCCGTCCCGACGTTTGTTCCCACGAAGTTCCCCGTCGGCACCTCCGTCCGCGCCACGATCGGACTCGATGGCGGATCGACTTCCTCGAAGCTCGTGGTGGCGGCCGAAGACGGCACCATTCTTGCCAAAGCGTACCGGCTCTCAAAAGGCAATCCGATCGAGGACATGCGTGAACTGCTGCGGGAAACCTGCCGGCACTTTGAATCACAGGAGGTGTCGCTGGAGATCGCCGGGTTTGGAGTGACCGGATACGCCGCCGATGTCATCGGAAAAGCCGTCAACGCCGATGTGAACATCGTGGAAACCATCGCCCACATGATCAGTGCGGTGCATGCGTTCGGCGAGGTTGACGTCATCTGCGATATCGGAGGACAGGATATCAAGGTGCTCTTTATGGAGAACGGAAACGTCCGCGATTTCCGTCTTTCGAACCAGTGTTCCGCGGGGAATGGAATGCTCCTGCAGGCGATGGCCGGCCAGTTCGGCATCAGCATCGAGGACTATGCGGCCACCGCATTCAAGGCGAGGCGCACTCCTGTCTTCAGTTATGGTTGCGCCGTTTTCCTCGACGCAGACCGGGTGAACTTTCAGAAAGACGGCTTCACCAAGGAGGAATTGCTCGCGGGGCTTGCGATGGTGCTTCCCAAAAACATCTGGCAGTATGTGGTTCAGACTCCGCGAATGGCGGAATACGGGCACCGTTTTGTTCTCCAGGGAGGCACCCAGTACAATCTGGCGGCCGTCAAAGCCCAGGTCGACTACATCCGCAGCCGGGTTCCCGGAGCTGAAGTTCACGTTCATCCCCACTGCGGTGAGGCGGGCGCTGTCGGTGCCGCGATGGAGGCCTGGAGAATCGTCAAACGACGCGGTGCCTCCACCTTTATCGGACTCAAGGAGGCCATCGGAATCGAATACTCGGCTCACAACGACGAGACGACGCAGTGCCACTTTTGCACAAACCGGTGCGCGCGGACTTTCATCGACATCGTTACTCCTGACGGAAACACCAACCGCTGTATCTCCGGCTTCTCCTGTGAAAAAGGTACGGTGGAGTCTCCCGAAATGCTGCGGACATTACTCGATCGCCGCAAACAACTCGATGCCAGCTACGTGAACTTGCTTGACCACGAAAGCCGCCTTTGCTTCAAGTCCACCTACGTCGCAAGTCCTCTCCCCTCGGGGCGGGATGAGGCAACGAAATCCATCGACCCCGCCAATTGGGCGGATCGTCTGAGGGGACGGCGCGCGACCCGGCCCTTCACCCGGTCCGGCGCGGAAGCGGCGGAGTTTCGCAGCCGGGTCAGAATCGGAATTCCCCGTGTCCTCAGCCTCTATTCGACTGCTCCGCTCTTTCGCACCTACTTCGAAACCCTCGGCATTTCCGACCGGAATGTCGTTTTTTCCCCGCCCACCTCGGAGAAACTCTATTCGGCGGGGGCGCGATACGGATCGGTGGATACCTGCTTTCCTTCCAAGGTGGTTCAGTCCCATCTTCATCACCTTCTCTTTGAAGCGCATCAGCCTCCCGGCAACCCGCTGAATTTCATCTTCTTCCCGTCGGTTACCTGCCTTTCGACCTTTGTCGAGAAAACGGTGGATTCGACCTCCTGCCCGATTGTGGCCGGCACTCCGAACGTCATGAAAGCAGCGTTCAATCGGGAGATCCCTTTCTTTGAAAATGCCGGCATCGATTACGTCGACGGAGTCGTGACGCTTGAGGAACCCAACTATTTCAAACACCAGATGTTTGAAATGTGGGGTTCGCGTCTCAGGATCACGGAGGATGAGAGCAACTTTGCGATTGATCAGGGGTGGGAGGCGTTAAAGCGCTTCGACACCGAAATGCAGCAACTCGGAAAGGAAACGCTCGAAAAGGTCGAAGCGGAGAACCGGATTGCCATCCTCGTTCTGGGGCGACCCTACCACGCGGACCCGGGACTGAACCACGGCTTGCTCGACGAGTTACAGGCGAGCGGATACCCGACGATCACGATCCGATCCATTCCCAAGGACGAGGCATGGCTCGGGAAATGGTTTCAGCCTGATCTCGCCGCAGGGTTGATCGAAAATGTCTTTGATATCCGCGATGTCTGGCCGGAAAACTTTTCCGCAAACAGCGCCCAGAAAGTTTGGGCGGCGAAGTTCGCGGCGCGCCATCCCCATGTGGCCGTCCTCGACCTATCAAGTTTCAAATGCGGTCACGACGCACCGACCTACGGGTTGATCGACCGCATCCTCAAAGCGGGTGAAACACCCTGCATGGCGATGCACGACCTCGACGCCAACAAACCCTACGGTTCCCAGAAGATCCGTGTCCGGACCTTCGTCTACGCCCTGCAGCGATATCAGGAAAGGCTGGAAGACCACGCCCGTGGAATGGGCCTCTTGAAATCGCGTCTCGCGGAGAAGCGGCGCGAGCTGATCGATAAGGCCCCGGTGCTCGCGGTGCGGCACGCACCTCCGAATGGAAGTGGACGCGAATGCGAAGCCTCTACTCATTGCGCAGACTGTGAAAGCTGCGGTTGCCACCTCTGCCGAAGCTCCCGGGCGAAAGTGTATTCCCATTCCTGAAGATTGCTCTCCCCTCCGGATCCGTTCTCGATGAAAAACGATCATCAACTCACCCCGTCAAGGCGCCGTGAAATCGAACGCGAAATGGAGGCTTTCGAGGAGAAGGAACGCAGGAATCTCGGACTGCCCACGGAGGAAACCATCCACTTTATCGATCCAAGTAACCCGCACTTCGAAAAGAGCGATCGCGGCACCACCACGATTCTTCTGGGCGGCCTGACGATTGCCCAGGACGTGCTCATCCAGGCGGCTCTTGAGGCTCTCGGCTACCGGATCGAACCACTGCCCTGCCCCGGCAATGAAGACCTGCAACTTGGAAAGGAATTCGGGAACCGAGGGCAATGCAATCCCACCTATTTCACCGTGGGAAGTCTCCTGAGAAAACTGATCGCCCTCCGGGAGGGAGGGATGTCGACCGATGACATCATCGCCCAGTATGTATTTCTCACGGCGGGAGCTTGCGGGCCCTGCCGCTTTGGCACCTATGCCACCGAATACCGGAAAGCGCTTCGCGACTCCGGCTTCGAGGGGTTCCGGGTCCTTCTGTTCCAGCAACAGGGTGGACTGAAACAGGCCGCCGGATTCGGTTCCGGAATCGAGTTTTCCCCGCGATTTTTTACCCAGATCATCAGGGCCCTCATCGCCGGTGATCTTCTCAACGCCATCGGATATCGCATCCGCCCCTATGAGATCACTCACGGGCAGACAGACGAAACCCTGGAGCGATGCAAAGAGATTCTTGGCACCGCCTTGAGAGACCGTTCCTCCCTGTTAATGGCGCTTCGACGTTGTCGCAAAGAGCTGAATCGAATCGAGGTTGACCGTCTTCAGTCGAAACCCAAGGTGATGATCATCGGAGAGTTCTGGGCGATGACGACCGAAGGGGCCGGCAACTATCACCTGCAACGGTTCCTCGAGTCCGAAGGCGCCGAAGTGGAGATCCAGTTTGTCACTTCCTGGCTTCTCTACATGTTGTGGCAGAACCGCTACGATATCCGCAGGCGTATCGGCCTCCGAAGTCAGGATACCCGGTCCAAAGGTCTCGCGGGGAGGAATGGACGTTTTCAGATCGTTCGTCTTTATGCCGCCGAACAGTGTTTGAAAATCATGTTCCGCACGATGGCACATGCGATCGGACTCCAGCGATGTCATCTGCCGGATATGGACACAATGGCGGGACAGGCGGACTCCTATTATGATGTGGAACTCCGCGGAGGTGAGGGACACATGGAGGTCGGCAAAGTAATCGATTCCGTCTCAGGCCGCAGGTCCCACATGATCATTTCAGTAAAGCCATTCGGGTGCATGCCCAGTTCCGGAGTCTCGGATGGAATTCAAACGGCCGTGATCTCTCGATTTCCGGAGGCAATTTTCTGTCCGGTCGAAACAAGCGGCGACGGCGATGTCAATTTTCAAAGCCGTGTCCTGATGCATTTGTTTAAGGCACGAAACCAGGCGAATGAGGAGTTTCGGGGGGAACTCAGGAAACGCGGATTGACCCTCGACGAAGCGCATCGCCGGATCTCGAAGAGTCAGCGGAAGGCGACCTACTTTCCACCCCACACCTGCGCCGGACTTGGAGCAAACGTGGTCGCAACGCTATAACTCAACGATGACTCCGTAACTTCAATTCACGAGTCGCTGCCGGGGCTCGTTGACCCCCTCCAGGTGAACACTTCCTTACCAACCATCATCTGGCCGGCACCCGGTTCTCCCGCGTTGTTGCGTGAGGATGAAACGGTCATCACGATGATCGCCGCGATCGAGCGCAACGGGCGGATAAGTATTCCTGAATGGATCGGACAGGCTCAGCTTTTATCTCCCGATGGCGAAACCGCGATCCCGCTGAGTCTTGCGGGAACACGACTTTTGGCCCCTGAGGAAGTCCCGGCAAAAATCAGCGGATTTGCCGCCCTGAAACTCGCGGAGCATCTCATCTATATTGAAATCAGATTGCAACTCCCGCTTTCACCGCGTCGAAATCTTCCTTCTCTTTCCGGTGTATTTGACCTATGGGCGGGAGACCGATGCCTGCGCCGTCGCAGCGTTGCCTTCACCCAAATTGAAGGACAAAAGTTGAGACTGGCCTTTGCCTGCGACTTTCATCTCGCGGACCTTTGGAACGAAATCAATGAGGCGATCAAAACGTACTCCCCCGAACTTTCCGCACGGGCTCTTAACCCTGCACTCCAGTGGAAGCGTTTTGTCAACGATGTGAACTCTCTCTGGGACCGCAGCGACCTGGACCTTGTCGTATTGGGCGGGGATCTCGTTGACCATGTTCTTGTGGAATCCGCAGAGGATGCCTCGGCTGACTCGAATGTGCATCGATTCCTTGACGCATTGCTCGAGATCAGGGCTCCAGTCTTCGTGATTCCCGGGAATCATGACTTCCGATTGAATTCCTGGAGGCCCCGTGTTTACGGACTGGGAGCACTGGGATTGACCAAGAGCGAGACCCGCGAGCTGCTGCGTCTTTCCCCTCTCGGAAAAGGTGGCATTGCCTCTCCCGGGGATCTGCGCAGCCTCGAGACCCATGATCGTCAGGGGGAATCTGCTCTCGCCCGCCATCTAAGTTTACTCGCTCCCTCGGGAGACTACTCCGTCGACGTGGCAGGCATGCGTCTGATTTTCGCCTCGACCGGCTGTGATGCCGTGGCCAAATGGCGTGAAGTGGCAAGGCGGAACCCCGTCAAGTTTCTACGTTCCCTGGCATCGTCCTGGAGAATTCCCGACAGTTTGGGTTTCGACGAGCAGCAGATTGTTCGAATCTCGGAATTGTTGTCCGGTGCTTCAGGAGCCGCGATCTTCTTTCATGCCCCGCTCCTGAACCCGCCGACAACGACCGCGGGATCGGCCGGGTTTTCCACGGCAACGAAGGGATCGCCATGGGAGATGCCACCATTCCAGGGAATGGAGACCAAATGGCAACGCGCGGGTCTCCGAAAAGGAGTCAGCTTTCTCCATGCTTCCGCGCTACTCGAACAATTGATCCGCTCCGGGTTGCCGGTGACAACCTTCTCAGGACACATTCATCGCGCGACCCGCCTTGACCTGGCGGTTTCAGAACGGCGCCTTTATCAAAGACCGGTTTCCTCAACCATCAATGAAGGGCGGACTATCCAGTTACTGACGGCACCCTCTGTCGGGCAAACCGACCCCGGCGGACTCTCAGATCCGGGTTATTTGCTTGCCTGCTTCGACCATGGCAGGTTGAAGGGCATAGAGTTGAGATCTCTTTCCGACAAATGATTCCCGTCGGGCCCCCAACAGATCGGAACGTTTTTTTGAACCCGACGGACCTTCCGCGAGATTGCCGGTCGCTATTCGGCAATTGCCTTCCAGTCCTCGCAGTCGGACCCTTCTCCATCCTGACACTCATACTGTTTTAGAAGAACCCTCTCGCGAACCGCTTTAATGATCGCGGGCACAGACTGGACGTTGGCCTTGTTCGCAAGCCCGTCCGGCACCGACCCTCCCGGTTCCGTGAAGACATAGTAAGTGAGCAGTGTCGCTCCCTCGTTCTTCGTCTCAAGTTGCCAGTAGCCCCTCACGACATCGACGCGCACGACTCCCTTGATCGTTGCCGGGCCGCGATCATTTGCCTGATCGAAACGAATGAGGAAATCCCGTTCCCGTCCTTCAATCCGGGTGGAAACAATCTTCAAGGTATAGTCACGATCACTGATCAGTGGCGGCGCCACCCGGGTATAGAAAAGTGCCTCGTTCCCCTCTTTTTCAAGAATCCTGCTTTCCTTCGTATGAGGCATGAAGTTTGCATAGCCGTCGAGATCGGTAACCACTTTCAGAACCCTCCACGAAGGAGCGTCCACTGCGCCGGAAGTCATCACTTCCTTGACCGCACTGCCTGCTTTCTCCCGGGTCCACACCTTGATGCCTTGATTATCGGTAACCAGCTCCCACTCGGAATCGGCAAAGGCCGTTACCACCGGGGTGATGATGACCAGCAGTAAGATCAGAAATTTCATGAGGAACTCAGTTGCACCGGAACAGTTTGCAGATCCGGGCCGAAGACACGGAGACTCAATTACTTCAGCGGTCCCTTGGCACCTTTTCCCGGAGAAGTATCAAAGCGGACCCGTCAATCCTTCGTCGCCGAGCCGCCCGAGTTCCCGAGATTCTGATGCTCAGGGGGAAGCGCCTGGCGGAAGCGGGACTTGTCGATGGCCTTCATATAGGCTTCGAGAGCCGAAACCTGACCGGCCAGCATTTTTTGCCAGATCGCGTCATCCATGAACTGCATGCCGTATTCCTTACCGCCGGTGATGATGTCGTAGAGCTTCTGGGTGGAGCCCTCGCGAATCACCGAACTCACCGCCGGCGTGGAAACGAGAATCTCATTCACCGCCACCCGTCCTTCCTGATCGTCGCGCTTCAGGAGCAACTGGGCCACGACACCGCGCAGAGAGCCTGCCAGCATCGTGCGCACCTGCGACTGCTGGTCCGAGGGGAACACGTCGACAAGACGGTCGACCGTCTTGCGGGCGTTGTTGGTGTGCAGGGTTCCGAAGACGAGCAAGCCCGTCTCAGCGGCCGTAAGCGCAAGAGAGATGGTCTCAAGATCCCGCATCTCACCCACAAGCACGATATCGGCATCTTCCCGCAGGGACGCCCGCAACCCGTCGGCGAAAGAGGGACAGTGGATCGGCACCTCCCGCTGGGAGATCGTGCTCTTCTTGTTGTTGTGCACGAATTCGATCGGCTCCTCCACCGTGATAATGTGGCGGGCGTAAGTCCGGTTGATGTAGTCGATGATAGCCGCGAGGGTCGTCGATTTCCCCGAACCGGTCGGGCCGGTCACGAGAACAAGACCGCTTCGCATATCCCCGAAACTCTCGATCGTTTTGGGAACACCGAGATCGTCGATCGTTTTGATCTTGGTCGGGATCAAACGGAAGACGGCACCGAGACCATTGTTCTGTTTGAAATAGTTACAGCGGAAACGGGACTGGACGTCCATCTCGTAGGCGAAGTCGAGATCGCCTCTCTCGAGGAAGCGCTCATAGGCATTCGGATCGCAGATCTCACGAAGCATGTGGTTGAGCGTGGTATGCTCGAGGATGCCGTCAGAAATGGGCGAAATGGCGCCGTGCGCGCGGATCTTGGGAGGCTGGCCCTCGCTGAGGTGAAGGTCGGATCCTCCCGAGGCAACGAGGTGCTGAAAATACTGGTCAATGACTGCCATAATAAAAAAGTGGTTAAAAGGGTTGGAGGGACGGCCTCAGGTTCAGCCGCCGATATTCGCTTTGAGCGTGCCGCGATCAATCGCCCGGCCGAGGGCCTCTTCCTTGCTGATGGCCCCGTTGTTGTAGAGTTTTGCGAGGGCATCATCCATCATGATCATGCCGACGTTCTTGCCGGTCTGCATGATACCCGGGAGCATGAAGGTTTTTCCGTCGCGGATGACGGCGGAAACCGCCGGGGTATTCACGAGCAACTCGAGAGCCAGCTCGCGACCGGTGCCGTCCTTCTTCGGAACGAGCTGTTGGGAAATCACTCCACGAAGAGACTCACCGACCATGATCCGGATCTGCTCGCGCTGTTCGGTCGGGAACACATCGAGGATACGGTCGAGCGTTCGTGCCGCACTGCCGGTGTGAAGGGTCGCAAGAACCAGGTGACCGGTTTCCGCCGCGGTAATCGCGAGCGAGATCGTCTCCAGGTCGCGCATTTCACCCACCATGATGATATCGGGATCCTCCCGCAGAGCGGCCCGCAGGGCCTGGGAGAAGCTCTCGGTGTGAGTGTGGACTTCCCGCTGATTTACGTGGCATCCCTTTGACTCAATGACGTATTCGATCGGGTCCTCGAGAGTAATGATGTGATCGTTCCGGGTCTTGTTGATCTCATCAATGAGCGCCGCAAGCGTCGTCGACTTTCCGGATCCGACCGCTCCCGTGACGAGGACGAGTCCGTTATGATACTCGAGGAGAGGCTTGATCGCCTCAGGCAGGCCCAGTTCCTCCATCGTGCGCAGATTCGTGCTGATGACGCGGAAGACCATTTCCCATCCGAGTCTCGTCTTGACGACCGAGGCGCGGAAGCGGCCGATCTGTGGGGCATAGGCAAAGTCCACGTCGCCTTTCTCAGCGAGCCGCCGCATCTCGGGATCGGGCAGATAATTCGTCGCCAGTCTTTCGGTATCTTCGGCGGTCAGCAGTTCCGCGTTTTCCCAAATGGGCTGGAGCAACCCGTAGCGACGCCACTTCGGCTGAGCATTGGGGGCAAGATGCACATCGGACACGTCATACTCCTGAGCAAGCTTCAGGTATTCATCAACGTGACCAAGAACTGGAACCGTGTCGGACATGGCAGGAGAAAGGGAGGTTGGAGGGGATACTGGGGTGAAAGGGAGACTGGAGACCTCATGGGTCATCCCCCCGGAGCCAAAGCCGCAGGGGAGAGGTCAGAGTATTCAAATTGTGACCCCGTCAGGCAAGCGAAAAAGCATCTTATCGAGCGGTCCGTGGATTCCGGGATTTGACGGCGCCGGGAGGTGTTCCCCCCCGGTCGGGGACTCCGGACCATGCACCCGCCTTTATTGGCACAGAAGGTGCGACATCGGAATTCTCCCGGTTCTTCGCCGGCCCTACCCCCATGAGCGCAAACGAGTTTACCATCCACACGCCGGAGACGGCCCCTGAGCCCTCCCGTGAATTACTCCTCCAGACCCGGGAGACCTTCGGTATGATCCCGAATCTGGAGGGAGTCATGGCCAGTGCCCCGTCCCTGCTTAAATCCTATGTCTCGATGTGGGATGAATTCGAAAACACCTCCCTTTCCCCGTGTGAGCGCCAGATCGTCTACCAGACGGTCAATTTTGAAAACACCTGCAACTATTGCGTCCCGTGGCATACCCTCCTCTCGAAAAAGGCGGGGATGAGTGCCTCAGACATCAACGCCCTCCGGGAAGGAACCGCCCTGAGCGATCCGAAGCATGAGGCCTTGCGCCTCTTTACCCGGGAGCTTGTCCTGCAGCGGGGTAAAGTCAGCCGGGGATCGCTCGCCTCGTTTTTCGCCGCCGGATATTCCGGGCAGGCCGCCCTTGAAGTGGTCATGGGCATCGCCATCAAAACGATGAGCAACTTCACCAACTCCATCGCCGCAACTCCGCTCGACGAAATGGTGAAACCGCAGTTCTGGAAAAAGCCGCTCGCAGATCAAGCCGACTAGAGCTTCATCGCGGACGGGTTCGCCTCTCCGGTAGGGCCCCGCCTACGCGAGATCGCTGTTACGAATGTAGACAAACCCCTCTTCGGAGATTTCCGCATCTCCGGGACCGCGCACCCATCCACCTTCCGGCGAAAACTTCACCGCGATCCCCGAGGCTTCGACCTTTGCGGCCAACCCCGGCAGAAGTCGACCGACCGATTTGGGATCCCTCCCCTTCTGAGATTGATGCAGGGCTCCCTCGCCCGTGTTCGGATCGGGACGACTCATCGTCACGACCCGCCCGTGAAAGGACCAGGCTCTGGCAAGGGGAAGGTCCATCGTCTCTTCCCAATCCTCGATCTCCCACTGATTCGCCGGACCAAAGAGAATCCCGTATTTCAAGGATCGCACCCCGAGCGCATGGGTCACCTGCCTGAAGAAAGCCGCTGATCCCGTCACGAGGGTGACCCCCTGTTCCAGAATGGACTGCTCCAGCGGCTCGAACTCGGTACGCTGCGAAAACGACCGGCACACCGAGCGCCCTTTGCCGAGCAACGGTGCCCAGCACCCCAGGATCAGGCCCTCGGGACTGGAGAGGAACTCCTCGTTGAAGATGACGTCGTCCTCCTGAACAAAATTGGCGGCGACAACACTGCGGGCGTTCTGGAACAGTTCGCGTGAAGTCAGGAAAAGCGGCGCATCACCCGGGCTTGTGACCAGCCCGACCGCTTCCCGATCCGGATCCCGTCGATTCAGGTCGAGGCGCCAGCAGGTCAACCAGGCCGGCTCAAGAAAGGCCCGGATTCTCTCAAAGAGCGCCATCACCGAACCCGGCGGGGTAATCACCGCTTTCAGATCGATGAAGGCTCCCTCATCACCCTGCCAGAAATCCATCAGGTGCGGCATGAAAGCTCTCGAAGTGATCACCGTGCGGATCCCGAGCGGAGAGATGCCGTGAGCGAGGGCTTCCGTTTCACGCTGATCGATCGTGAAGGGAAGATTGACCGGGGTTTTTCCCGCAAGAAAGAGCCCCAGATTGATCGCGGAGGACATCGGCCCGGGAGGCAGGAGAATGCCGATACGATCCCCGTTCTCCGGCGGATGATTCATCCAGCGCCGTGCCATCGAGGTGGCAAGACCGAGCGTCGCGGCGCGTGTCCATTCCCGCGCTCCCCCTCTGCTGTATTCGGCGAAGAGGGTCTGCTTCGGGTGATGTTTCAGCGCCCGTATCGTGGCACATTCGAGAGGGCGATCGAAATCGCGACGCTTTGCAAAGGCCTCTCCCGACATCTCCCACATCGCCGTTCTCACCGCTTCGAGGGACGCTTTCTCAGGCGGAATGGGATGACCGAAGGCGATCTGGAGCGGACAGTTCGGCCGTTTGGGCCACTTCTTGAAGTAGCGATCGCGCTCATAGGAAAAGATCGATCCCCAGAGTCCGTCCATATAGACCGGCACGACCTCGCAGGCGGCTTTCCTGACAATGATCTCAAATCCCCGCTTGAACTCCATCGTGACCCCGAGACGGGTGAGCGCCCCTTCGGGAAAGAGGCAGACCGCATCACCGGCCTTGAGCGCATCGACCGTTCTCATGAGAGCCTCCCTCGCGTGCTCCGGCCGGATCGGGATGCCGCCGAAGAGATGCAGGAACCAGCCGATGGCCTTCATTTTCGAGTATTTCTCGAGGAAAACGAAGCGGAGCCGGCGCGGACACGCGAAGTACATGATGAATGAATCAATGTAGCTGACGTGGTTGCAGAGCAGGAGAACGCCGCCGGTGCGCGGCACCCGCTCCAGTCCCGTTTTCCTCATCCGGTAGATGAACCAGACGAGGGGAAGGAACAGGAGGTGGAAGAACTTTCTCGCGAGATAACTCATATCGCCTTCAACGCGGAGGACTTAAGCATGCGGCTGAGCACGTAGCTGACCACAATGAGGAGGGGAACAAACACCAGCGTCTGAACCGAAACGCTCAGCCCCATCAGCTTCATCAGGGAACTGGCGACGATGGCGACAATGCCGGAAAACGATCCCATCAGATTCTGCGCGGAGAGGACCCGTCCCCGGTGGCTTTCCTCGATCTGATCCTGCAGATGGGCGTTCAGCGGCACGACGAAAAACCCGCTCGAGAATCCTACCACAACCACCGCGCCGAACCAGGACATCGACTCAGGTTGCAGCGTCCCGACCGCCGCCAGCCCGGCTGCCATCCCGAGTCCCCCGAGGATGGAGAGGAAGAGCTTGTTCCCTTTCCGCGTCAGGAGCGAAACGAGGAGGCTGCCGAAAATCAGACCCGCGCCGATGACAATAAACATCCGGCCCGAGGAACTGCTCACCCCGCCCGAGGCCACATCCGGGTTCAGCTCCTTTGCAAAACCAAAAAACGCGAGTCCGAGAAAATTCGCCACGAGCCAGTAGAAGGCGATGAGCAAACCCGTCCGGCGCAAGACGGCGTGGCCGAAGAGATATTTCAAATCGAGAAAGTGACTCCAGAAAACAGCGGTTTTAAATCGGGTCCCCGGATGATCCGGCGTCTTTTGAATGAAGAGACCAATCACGAGCGGGAGAATTGATGCCAGGCCTGCGGCGATCACAGGCACGAGTGCCGCCCCCCAGGCATTATCCACGGAGACTCCCTTTTCAGCATTCAGGGCCGCCAGTTGCGAGTCAAACCAGCCGCCCCCCGCCGCCATCCCCCCGAGGATGCCCACCATCGTCAGCATCTGCATGAGCCCGTTCGCGGTACCGAGCTTTTGCGAGCCGACGATTTCTTTGAGAATGCCCTGCTTCGCCGGAGAGAAAAGGGTCGACTGCACTGCCAGCAGGAAAAATCCGAACACCGCCAGCTGCACCGATTTCATGAGGAGACTCACCACGATGAGCCCGAAGATGAGGAACTGGAAGACAAGGGCGACGTAGATGACCCGGTTCTTCGAATAGCGATCGGAGAACCATCCCGTGACCGGGGCAAGGAGAATGAAGGGCAGCGGAATCATCGCCGCGAGGATGAACTCGATATTGTCCCCGATCGCCGATCCCGCCGCCGCCGTGACCGCCAGTCCGATGAGGACCAGTTTCACGAAGTTGTCGTTGAAGGCATTTTGCGCCTGAACCTCGAGCACGGCCCAGAGGGATAACCAGGAACTCGACGTCTTTTCGGAGACAGGTTCACTTTCTGACATCATTTCGTTTTGTAAGCGAGTTTCGAGACCGGGGCGAACGGATTATGAGAATGACATTTTTTTTAAGGCTTCGCCGGCAGCCGATAAAGCCCCATCGCCTGCAGACAGGAGGCCCAGCGACCCGACCATTTTCCGCCGTAGGGACGAGCCGGTGTCATCGCCCGCCAACCCCGCTCGAATCCGATCGAGGCGAGCTTTGCTCCGGGATGAATCATCACCGCGTTCTCCGCAAGCTCCAGGAGAGGCAGGTCCGCGGAGCTGTCGGAGTAGGACCACGAGTCCGCCAGCATTTCGATGTCATCCGGGATCAGGCCCCGGACCTGCATCGCCACGATCTTTTCCCCGTGTTTATTGTTCGGGCCGGTAATCACCGGGAGGAAGGGCATCGTTTCGGAGATCTCCATCCTCGTCCCGAGGTAATGATCAAAGCCGAGTTTTTCCGCGATCCCCTTCAAATAAAATTCGGGGCTGGCGCTGTTCAGGATCAGCACCCGGCCCTCGGCGCGGTTCCGCTCCAGTTCCGCGACAACGGCCGGGTAGAGGGCCGCGTCGAATTCGGTGTTGAGAAATTCGGCCACGTATTGCTCCAGCGTCTCCCGCTTCATCCCCCGGAGATAGCTGGAAAAAATCCGCTTCATCGTCCGCAGACTCAGGATTCCAAGGGCGGCCAGAGGGAGGCAGGGGAGAAACCAGAGCAAATAGACCCGACGTCCCCCCTCGCGCTGCAGCACATAGTTGCAAAACAAGACCTGCGTGTCATAAGGCAGCAGCGTGTGATCCAAGTCAAAAAAGGCGTATCCCCGGTCCATTCGCCGCCACCATAACCCGTCCCCAGCCCTTGCGCCACTTCCCGTGCAGCCGTTCCGGAGGGGCGAATAACTCATTGCGCGGGGCGACTTTGCTGGCACAGTCCCCTCAGGCCCGGAATTATTTCGGACTTCTTAATAGATATCCCTCCCCCCTCCTCAATGAAACAGGCCTACGAGATTTTCCAGAAAATGAAGCCGGAGACTGCCGCCTCCGTTTTCCAGTATCTCCGCGACGAGCAGCGTGATGTCTACAAGGCCTCCCTGGGCTCTCTCGCCTCCGCCCGGAAGCTCCGCCCCGTCGTGGTACAGCGGAAATCGGTCGGCGAACAGATCGATTGGCTCGTGAAGAGCGTGAAGCTCCGCGGCTCCGGCGAAATCGCGACCCAGGTCCTGCAACTCTGGCTCCTTAAAGGACATCAGGGTCTTCTCACCGGATTCCTCGACGGACTCGGGATCAAACATGACGGAGAGGGTGCCGCCGACGACATCCCGGATGACATCGATGCCAAGAAGCTCAAGAAAACCGTCACCGATCTTCTCAAGAATCACGACGCCGAGCTCGTCTGTATTTACCTGCATATTTTCCAGCTCCAGCGGGAAGAAGGCTGGCCCGAGATCACCGCGCTGATCGAAGCGACGCCTGAACTTCAGTTTCCTGAAGCCGCACCGGCTCCTACGGTAGCTGCTCCCGCCGCTGCACCTGCTGCCGAAGCGGGAACTGAAACAGAGCCGGAGACAGCAGCAGAGGAAAAAGACGAGGCCTGATCCGATGAAAAGCGCCTACGAACTCGCGATGGAGCGGCTCGAGAAATCCTCTCCCGCCGTGGCCGTCACCGACGAGCAGCGCGCCGAGATCGCCGCCATCGACGCGAGATTCACCTCCAAGATCGCCGAGCGCGAGCTTTTCCTTAACGACCTCATCGCCAAGGCGATTTCCTCAGGCAACTATCAGGAAGTACCTGAGCTGAAAACCCAGCTCGCCCGGGAGATCGCCGGATTTCGCAGTGATTGCGAAGCGGCGAAGGAAAAGGTGCGCGGGTGAGTGGAGAGGGTTGAGTCGGCGGGTGGACTGTGTTGGGTTTGGGGATAAAAGGACGGTTTCCGCTTCGGAACTAGTAAATTGCTCCCTGGCAGCGTTTCGGTTACGGTCACTTCATGAGCACGAAGGAACGGGCTATTGCAGCCATCGACAGTCTTCCAGAAGGCAGCGACATGGCCGATATTCTCCGCGAAATCGCTTTCATCATGGGAACAGATGAGGCGAGACAGGAAATTGCCCGCGGAGAAGGCGTGGATGCCACCGAGGCGAAGGCTGATCGTCTGCTGGGCAATTCTCCACGATCAATACCTGGTCCGCATCGCCCCTGAACATTTTACGGAATACCACGAACCGCTTTGGGGAATTGAGAACCCGCGCCTCCTTGCTACGGCGCTTGCCTTTGGAGCATCCATCGGTCCGGGCCTCATCCTTGGAATCGTTTGTGCCGTTGCCGGCCGTCGGGGATCAGCAAAGAAAGTTTCCCCACGATTCATTCTCCTCGGAGCGGTTGTCGTCGTTTGTTCCGTCGAACTGGTCGCCTCAGGATCCGGATTCTGGGTCTTTCGGACAAACCGCACGTTCTATCCGGAGAGTTGGTTCCCTGATGAAACGCTTCCCATCAGGATCACCCAGACCATTCAGATCACCAGCTACCTCGCCAGCGCCGTCTTCTCAACTTTCCTCGTCTTCGCGATTCTCAGGCGGCGGCGAATGGCTTCGTCATCCCGAGAGGAATCCTGAATCCCCCTCCCCTCTTCAGGCCCCTCCCGGAGGCGCTTTTTACATTGCCCGGAATGCCCGGACTGCTAGACTCCGGTCATCTTGAACGCGATCAAAACACCCTCCTCCGGATTGGGCCTCACCAAATGGCTCATTTGCATCATTGCCTCGATCGGATTTGCTTTCGATATCTACGAGCTGCTCATGCTGCCGCTGATCATCAAACCGGTGATCGCCTCGCTGAGTGCCCCGCTCGTTCAGGAACTCATCAGGGGCGGCATGGCCGTGGCCGATGCCAACGCCCTTTGGGCTCCGGGCGGTGAGATGTATGTGAAGTGGGCACGGGTGCTGTTTTTTGTTCCGGCCCTCGCGGGAGGGGTCTTCGGTCTCCTCGGCGGTTACCTCACTGACAAGTTCGGACGCCGCCGCGTCCTCACCTACTCCATTCTCCTTTACGCCTTTGCCGCCTTTGCCGCCGGGGCCTTTGCGGAGACCCTGCCGCAGCTTCTCTTTTTCCGCTGTCTGGTCTTCATCGGGGTCTGCGTGGAATTCGTCGCGGCAGTCGCCTGGCTCGCTGAGATTTTCACCGAACCGAAACAACGCGAAAAGGTCCTCGGCTACACTCAGGCCTTTTCCTCCATCGGCGGACTCCTCGTCGCACTGGCCAATTACTATGCGGCCACCTACGCCCTCGACTTCCCCGCGATCCATGGAGGTCATGAGGCCTGGCGTTACACCCTCATCTCCGGGGTTATTCCGGCGCTTCCGCTGATCCTCATTCGCCCTTTCCTGCCCGAGTCTCCGTCGTGGGCAAAGAAAAAGGCGTCCGGCCAGTTACGTCGTCCGAGCATCCGCGAGCTGTTCAGTCCGGAACTCGCCCGCACCACGATTGTGACCACCCTCATTTTTGCGGCCAGCTACGGAATTGCCTTTGGGGCGATCCAGCAACTGCCGCAGATTCTCGCCTGGCCGCGCGGTCACGTGGAGATCAAGGCTATCGCCACGGCCGCCGAAGAAGCCGCCAAAACCGCCGCGATCGAAGCCGCGAAAGCGGAAGGCAAGGAAGCGCCGGCAGCCCCTCTTCTCACGAAAATCGGCAAGCAGGCGGCCGGAAATGCCAGCGACAAAGTCACCTCGACGATCACGAAGTGGCAGGAGATCGGCGGCCTCGTCGGTCGGGTCATCTTTGCGATTCTCGCGGTATGGATCGTGAGCCGCCGGGCCATGCTGCGTCTTTTCCTGATTCCGGCGATGATCTTTGTGCCGCTCTACTTCTGGTGGATCGCCGGCACGCTGGAAACCGAGGGCAGCCTCGCGATGATCAAGTGGGGCATTTTCTTCGCCGGACTCTTCACCGTGGCGCAGTTCAGCTTCTGGGGAAATTACATCCCCCTTGTTTTCCCGGTCCACCTTCGCGGCACAGGGGAGAGCTTTGCGGCGAATATCGGCGGGCGCGTCCTCGGCACCGCCGCCGCGTTTATCACCCTCACCCTCTCGGCGGGTCAACCCGTGACCTCGCTGGCCAAATACGGGGCCATCGTTGCCGGAACCTATGCCCTCATCGGAGTCATCCTCACCTTCTGGCTGCCCGAGCCGAAGGAGACCCTGGATGAGGAACATTGATGTTCGATTCACGGTCGCCGAAGCCCCCGTTCGGGCCGAACGGCACTACCCGCGCTAACGCGCGAAAACCTTACGGCCGCGCGTAAGGATCAAGGTAGCCCCGACCGGCTCGGTCGGGGGGCTTCGTCACTTCACCGATACGCAGTCCATAAAAGGGATCGTTGAACCGTGCGGTCGCACGAATCTTCAGCGACCGCCCGCTCAGGTAAACTCCTTCTTCAGCCCCTCGATTTCTTTCTTGAGTAGACTCCCGACGCGGTGCTTGGCGAGGTAGACCTGGGACTGGCTCACGCCGAGTTCCTTTTTCACCTTGTCGGTGTCCCACTCCTTGATGACATAGGCGTGGAAGATCTGATACTGCTTGGGGGAGACCAGCTTTTTCACCCGCTCCAGAGCCACATCGGTAAGATTGGTTTTCCACTCATTCTCCCAGACCTGTTCGAGCAGGTCGGCTCCGTTCTCGCCCTCGATTCGTTCGATTGTCGCGGTGCGGCGGTGGTCGCCGTCGCCGTCGAGGGTACCCCCGGCCTGATTCATTGCCGCCGGGTTTTTCTGTTTATTCCGAAACTGATCCGAGATCCGCCAGCGCGTGATATTCATCAGCCAGGTCTTGAAAGAACCTTTGTCGGGGTCATAGACCTGCCCCTTTTTCCATTGCTTCGCCACCGCGAGGACGGTCTCCTGGACGACATCAAAGGCCTCCTCCCGGCTCAGTCCGGCCTTGGTCGAGACACTGTAAATGAGACGCCAGTAGGTCTGATAAAACTCCTCCCAGGTGCGCTGGTCCTCCCAGTCGGCGAGCCGTTCGATGAGACTTTTGCGGGTCCGGGCAAACTGCTCTTTTTCGTCGAATTTCTCCATGGCTCGCATTGTAGACGATGGCGCGACACGGTCTATGCTTTTCACTTGGCTTCCGGGCCATTCCTTTTACCCTCCCACTATGATTCGTATCGGCATTGTCGGCTGCGGGCGCATTCTCGCGGCGCATCTGGAAGGGTATCGACTTCTCCGCGAGGCGGGAGTCAACGAATTTGAGATCACGGCCCTTTGTTCCCGCAATGCGGACGATGCAAGGAGCTATGTGACCCGCGGCAAGGGCCCCGCTCAGCGGAAGCCGGTCTCGACTCTTCCCGGGGACCCCCTCGCCGTCGGAGATCAGTATCTCTCCGATTTTCAGCCGGAGACTGCGGTGGAAATTTTCACCGACTACCGCGAGATGATCTCCTCGGGTCAAATCGATGCGGTGAATGATTTCACGATCCACAGCCTCCATCATCAGATCGCGGAAGTCGCCTTTGCCCACGGCAAATCTCTTCTCTCCCAGAAGCCCCTCGCCGTCTCAATGGAGGGAGCCCGGAGAATGTGCGCCCGGGCAGAGGCGACCGGAGTGACCTTCGGGGTGTTTGAGAATCTGCGATTTGTCCCCGGGGTGAGGCACCAGCACTGGGCCTTCAGTGAAACGGGTCCTGCGGGGCGGCTTCAGATGGCGGTGATGGGCAATATCGGAACCTGGTGGGCACCCGATCTCATCGTGGCGGAAACTCCGTGGCGTCATGTCCTTTCCGAAGGCGGCGGCATGGCCCTCGATCTCGGCCCCCATTTTTTCGACATGATCCGTTACATCGGAGGCAGTGAAGTGACCTCGGTGAGTGCCAGAACGCAGATCGTCGAACCGACCCGTTACCTGCTCCGCAACGGGGCGAAGGTCGAACCGTTTTCGTGCGACGCCGACGACACCTTCTATGCCCACTTTGAACTCGCCTCGGGAGCGGCGGGCACCATGTTCGGAAGCTGGGGCGGACACGGCACCAATACCGTCATCGGCGAAGGACCGGTCTTCTACGGCGAGCACGGCAGGGTGACAGGTGACACGATCCATCTCGACGGAAAGGGAGCCCAATCGCTAAGCGCTCTCTACCGGGACGAGGCGCCGGCCGCTCTTCAGGAGAAACATTTCCCTCTCGGCCTCACCAACGACTTTGCCCTCGCCCAGCTCGACTGGCTCCGCGCCATTGAAGGCGGCACCCAACCCGAATGCTCCGGTGCCGAAGGGCTTCGCGATCTCGCCTGCGCCTACGCTGTCGTCGAATCAAACCTCGCCGGACGAAGCGTCACCATCGAAGAAGTCGAATCCGGCTCCCTGCGATCCTATCAAAAACCCATCGACGAAAAATTCGGACTCTACTAACACAACTCTTCGGCAAGCGGAGCGCTTGCCCTACAACTTGGAACTTTGAACCTGAAACTTTAAACTTTTCCCATGCACCGTATCGCCACTCTCGGACTTCACCACGACCACGTCTGGAGCAATCTCGAACAACTCGTCGCCACCGGTCGCGCTGAACTGGTCGCGGCAGCGGACGCTGATCCGGAACTGCTCGCCAAATACCGGGACCGCTTTCCGGGAAAGACCTACGAATCCTATGAGGAGTTGCTCGAAAATGAGGACCTCACCGCCGTTTACATTTTTGCGAGCAATCGGCTCAGCGAGGATTTGACCGTGATGGCCTGCGAGCGCGGCCTTCACTGCCTCGTTGAAAAACCCATGGCCTCCACTCTCGACGGGGCGGAGCGGATGCTCGCCGCTGCCGGGGAGAACGGAGTCCGTCTCATGATCAACTGGCCCTTTACCTGGTGGCCACAACTGCGCCACGGGATTTTCATGGCTCAGGCAGGAGAGATCGGCCAACTCTGGCAGGTGAAATACCGTGCCGCCCACCAGGGACCGGTCGAACTGGGATGTTCCAAACAGTTCTGCGAATGGCTCTACGACGAAGAACTCAACGGAGCCGGTGCCCTGATGGACTATTGCTGCTACGGCGCGGTCCTCGCGGATGTATTGTTAGGGCGCCCCGACGCCGTCACAGGGGTTCGCATCAACACCGGTCTCAAGCCCGACCTCGATCTGGAGGACAATGCCATTCTCGTTCTCTCCTACCCCCATGCCCTCGCCACGAGCGAAGCGAGCTGGACCCAGATAGGGAAGATGACCAGCTACAGCACCACCCTCTACGGCAGGACGGGTACCCTGCTCATCGAGCCCGACCACCACGGCCGCATCTTCCTCGCCACGGCGGAAAATCCCGACGGAATCGAGCTATCGGTCCCGCCGCAGCCCGATCACCTCGCGAATTCAGCGACCCACTTTCTCGCCGCGATCGAAGATCCCGGCCTCGAAATTCACCCACTCTGCGACGCGGGGAATGGACGCGACGCACAGTCGATTCTCGAAGCGGGAATGGAAGCGGCTGGATAACGAAAAGAGGGTCACTTCACCTCGAGCGAGATTTCCTGCAGCTTGTTCACTCTGATCTCGACTTCCTGCTCTGCCTTCTTCTCGCCGCTGGTGCGACGGACGATGACTTTTCCTGCGGGAAGGTAGAACGTGGCCTCCTTGTCATAGGAGAATCCCAGATCGACCAGGTCTCCCTCCCCGTTTTCCGGGATACCGAGGATGGTCCACATGCCCTCGCCACTCGCACTCACTTTGAGAACCCCGGCGTTGAGGTTCACGGTGACGACGGTTTGTTTGTTAGGATTGACTTCGACCATGGCCTCGGCCTCGGCGGATCCCCGTTTCAGCTTCAGAAGATATTTCCCGGCGGGATTCCGGAAGAGAACCTCGTCGTTGTAACTGAATCCGGCGTCCTTCCGGTTTCCTTCCGCATCGGGTTCGGTCAGGAGGGTCCAGGCAAGATTCCCGGATACAGGGGTTCCGCCCTCACCCATGACGGCATTGGCCTTGATCGTTCCGGCATTGAGCACCATTTCAAGATCAAGCAACTTTCCGGAATCAATCACCACTTCCTGACTGGCGCTCGCCTCTCCCCATTTCACGGTGACAAGATATTTCCCGGCAGGAACACTGAGGGTTGGATTGCTATCATAGGAAAAGGCGACTGATTTCCGGTTTCCCTCGAGATCGGGTTCGGCGAGGACATCCCAGGCCAGATCCGTTTTGAACGGCTCCGCTCCCGCCGCAGGACGGGCCAGAGCGCGCAACTTGCCCGCCCCGAGGACCAGCGAAATTTCGGCCATCTCACCGGCCACCACCGTCACCTGTTGAGTGGCCTTCGCGCTGCCGTGGCCAACCTCAACGGTGTAGGTACCGGAGGGCAGGGAAAAGATTGGCTGGGCGTCGTAGCTGAAGGCCACACTCTTGCGATTGCCTTCAAGATCCGCCTCCCCGAGAACGTCCCAGGCGAGGTCTTTTTCGATAAGGGCACCCCCTTCCTCCATCGAGGCGGTAGCTTTCACTTTTCCGCTCTCGAGTGAAATGACAACTTCAGTGACTTCGCCCGGCTTGACCTCTACTTCCACCTGTCCGACGGCGCTGCCGTAGGTGACCTTGGCGAGGAACATTCCGGCCAGCATCGTGAGGGTTGGTTGAGCCTCATAGCTGAACCCGGCGCTCTTGCGATCGCCTTCGGCATCAGGCTGGCCGAGGATATCCCAGGCAAGATCCTTCTCGAGAGGAGGTTCGCCCGCCTTGGTGATGGCGGAAAGTTTGAGAGTGCCACTGCCGAGGATAACTCCGACCTCGACCGGTTCTCCCTCCGTCACCACGACCTCACGCTCCGCGATGGCATTTCCACGCTCCGCCTTGAGCAGGTAGGTTCCGGGATCCACCCGGAGAAAAGGTTTTCCATCGTAACTGAAGGCCACCTGTGCCCGCTCACCGGAGGGACTCGCCGGACCGTAGAGCCCCCAGGCCACCCCCGATTCAAAGGCGGGACCGCCCTCTTTCTCATAGGCCGCGGCTTTCACCCCCGTCTCAGTGAAGACCACTTCCCGGGTGACCGTTTCACCGGTCCCGACTTCGTATTCGACTTTGACGGTCTTACCACTGCGCTCGGCGATCAGCAGATACTGACCTGCTTGGGGAAGCTCGAGCGACCATCGGCCTCCCGAACCGGTCGCGACTTCGGCACCTGCAGGTGTCTGCAGTTTAAAGGTGACTCCGTCGATAACAGGTCCGCCTGAGGCGAGTTTCGGTTCCGCGACGAGGACAGTCGAAGGTTCCATGACCTGCTTGATCGCCTCCTGCAATGCGTTCATGAGCGTGGCGGCACTGTTCGCCGAAAGGTAGAGCCCTCCGGTTTTTTTCGCGAGGCACTCGAGGCCCGCCGTTTCGCCCGGCTTGAGGTCAAAGCCGACGACATGGCAGGTAAAGTCGAGCCCGGCCGCTTCGAGTTCCATCGCAGCGAGACAGGGATCCAAACCGCAGGTCTCTTCGCCATCACTCACGAGAATGACAGAGGCCTTGGACTCGGTGTATTTCAGAAAATTCGCCGCCTGCATCACTGAGGCGGTGAGCGGGGTTTTGCCGACGGGGTTGAGCCCGGCAATAGCGGAGAGAACCTGTTGGGATGACCCGGCCGCCGGGGGCACGAGCAACTCGATGTCATCACAATCCCCCTTGCGACGATGTCCGTAGGCGATCAGCCCGAGCTCCACTTCCGGGGCGACGCCCGCAACAATGCCGGAGACCACTTCTTTGGCCACATCGATCTTGGGTCGACCCTCAATCTGGCCTGCCATACTACCCGAAGCATCGAATACGATGATGACCCGGGCGGGTTCACCCGCCTGCTGGGCGTCGGCAAAGGAGGTGACGAGGAATGTCAGGAGAAGGCCTGAAAAGAAGGATCGAATGCGGTGGGAGGGCGATTTCATGTCAAAAAAAGCGATGGTTAAAAACGAGTCGTGGAGAAGTCTGACGCGAGAAGTCATTTCTAAACGAATCAGCTCTCTGAAACATTCATAAAAACGAGAAATTATTTTTCCCGCGGCAACTCATCGGATCGGGCGAAGCATCGGCCCGAATGTCCCGCGATGCCGTGACCATCACCTATTGAATGGGGCGGGCAAATTTATTACCCTTTGCACCTAAATGAGGTGGCTTTTCTATCCGGCCGGTTTTCTGGCACTGACACTTCCCGTTCCGGAGGCGGGGGCGAAGGATATATCTCCGGAAGACAATGCGTTCTTCGAGTCCAGAATCCGCCCGGCGCTGGTCAAATACTGTTACGAGTGCCATTCGAGCGAGTCCAAAAAGCTAGGGGGAAAACTCCTTCTCGACACCGGCGAGGACCTTCGTAAAGGCGGAGAGTCGGGGGCGGTTCTGGTTGCCGGAAAGCCGGACGACTCTCTCCTCATTCAGGCACTGCGCTGGGAGGACAATCTTGAGATGCCTCCCAAAGAACAACTTCCCGAACCCGTCATCGCTGACTTCGTGAAGTGGGTCGCAATGGGCGCACCCGACCCGCGAAAGAAGGCTGAAGTTCCGGTCGCGCCTCCTTCTATCACCGCCACCTCGCACTGGTCTTTTCAGCCGGTCAAAAATCCTACCCCTCCCGAAACGGCGAACGACGCCTGGGCATTTGATCCGATTGATCAGTTCATTCTTGCCGGAATCGAAGCCGCTGGCCTAGCTCCCGCAGGCGATGCCCCGCCTGAAACACTGGTTCGGCGGCTCTATCTCGATCTAACCGGGCTTGCCCCTACCTTCGCGCAGGTTGCCGCTTTTGTGGAGGACCACAACACCAGAGGCCGGGGAGCGGTCGAAGCACTGGTGGACGAACTCCTCGAATCCCCCCACTTCGGGGAACGCTGGGGCAGACACTGGCTCGACGTTGCGCGGTTCGGAGAATCGAACGGCAATGACGGGCTCAGCCGCAACGCCACGTTCCCGCATGCCTGGCGTTATCGGGACTATGTGATTGCCGCATTCAATCGGGACACTCCCTATGTTCGCTTTATCACCGAACAGATTGCCGGCGATCTCCTTCCGGCTGCGGATGATGCGGAGCGGGACAGGAACCTTGTAGCCACCGGCTTCCTCGCTCTGGGCGCCAAGCCGGCCAAGGCGATGAACGAAAACTTCGACATGGATGTGATCGATGATCAGATCGCGGCAGTGGGGTCCGGGATACTCGGCATCAGTGTGGCCTGCGCACGCTGCCATGATCACAAACATGATCCGATTCCCACCCGGGACTATTATGCCCTGGCGGGAATCTTCCAGAGCACCGAAACCCTCTGGGGTTTCGCCGCCCATGAAAAACTGACGGCCCCGCCAACCGATCTCCATGTGCTCAAAACTCCCGCCCTGATTCCTCCGCCTCCCGGATTTGTTGAAACCGTTGTGCCGACCGAGTCGGACACGGGTAAAGCTCGCGAGATTCCCAAGTCGACACTGCCGCCCGGCACTCCGCTCGCCATGGGGGTGCGGGACCGCAAGGAACCAGCTGACGCACGAATCAATCTGAAGGGTGAATCCAAAAAGCTCGGTGATCAGGTACCCCGCGGATATCTCACCGCCTGTGTCATGCCGGGCGAAACTGTCGTCGAGGAGAAATCATCGAGCGGTCGCCTCGAGTTCGCCCGCTGGCTCACCCGCGACGACCATCCCCTGACGGCACGGGTCATGGTGAATCGAATCTGGCTTCATCTCTTCGGACAGGGAATTGTCGATACACCGGATGATTTTGGCGTCTATGGCAATGATCCCTCCCATCCCGAACTCCTCGATTATTTGGCCACGCGATTTCGCAACGAGGAAAAATGGTCGATGAAGGGCCTTATCCGGACGCTCGTTCTGAGCCGGACCTATCAGCTCGACAGCATCGCCGACGAATCAACGATAGCGAAGGATCCCGCCAATCAACGCTACGCCCGTCATTTGCGTCGCCGCCTCGACGCCGAGGCGATCCGCGACCGCATTCTCCAGGCGAGTGATGAACTGGACCCGCGGCCGGGAGAGGGATCCATCATTCGTCACCGGGATATTCTGGTAAACAAGGCCGGAGATCTCCACGAACCCAGCCGCCATCGAAGTGTCTTCCTTTGCTATTTGCGAAACTCGCCACCACCGGAGCTCGCTCCCTTCGACCTCCCCGACGGTACCGTGGTGAAGGGAAAACGTGAAGTCTCCGCCCTCCCGGTCCAGGCACTCTTCCTTCTCAACAGTCCCTTTGTCGTGGAACAATCACGGATCCTCGCCCGAAAGCTGCTCCTCGACAGTCCGGCTGACGATCAGGCTCTCGCTTCCGCTGCAATTCGTCGTGTCCTTGCACGTGAACCACTGGACGGTGAGACCGATCGCGCCACCAGCCTGGTGCGGGACGCGGACGTGCAATTGCATGACTCTCACCCGGACGCGAGCCTGCGAAGAGAAGTGGCATGGGCGGTCTATTGTCAGGGCCTACTGGCATCCAACGAGTTTCGCTATATTGACTGAGACATGAATGTGCGCCCCATGAGTCCGAAGATTTCCAGACGTCACCTCCTCCACAGCACCTCATGCGGATTCGGGTTCCTCGCCTTGTCGGCACTCTGCCAGGAGCGCGCTCTCGGTGCCGCTTCCGCACTCACCGACAAAGTCGCGAAAATTCCGGCGCGGGCAAAGCGCGTGATCTTCCTCTGCATGAGCGGAGGTCCGGCCCAACTCGATACGTTTGATTACAAACCTCAGACCGGAAACAAAAAACACCCCGGCTCTGTCTTTCCTTTTTCCCGACACGGCGAAAGCGGGCTCTGGATCTCCGAACTCATGCCCGAAACCGCGAAGCAGGCCGACAAGCTCTGCCTTCTCAATGGAATGCACGCGGATACCGGAAATCATGCCCAGAGTTTTCACCAACTTCACACCGGGGACCGGCTTCGGTCCCGTCCCAGCCTCGGCGCATGGATCAACTATGGCCTGGGGACGGCCAACCAGAACCTTCCGGGGTTTGTGAGCTTGAATACCGCAAAACCTCAATCCTACTCAAGTGCCTTCCTGCCATCTGTCTATCAGGGGTCGCCCATCGGAGTGAACGGGGAGGACATGTCGCAAGCAACCCTCCCCAACATTACCGGCGACCATCTCCCCGTCCGGTTGAAGCGCAGGCAGCTTGACCTTATCCAGGCGATGAATCGCGAGCACCAGTCCAGCCGTCTTGACGACGACGCACTTGAAGCGGTGATCGAGTCAATGGAACTCGGGTTCCGGATGCAGACCGACGCGCCCGGGCTTCTCGACACTAGCAACGAACCCGCCTCTGTTCTCGAGCGCTATCGTGTCGGACACAGCGTGTCGGAAGGAACCTGCAAACCCTCTGACTTCGGCCGGCAATGCCTCCTCGCCCGCCGCTTTGCCGAGGCCGGAGTTCGCTTTATCGAAGTCAATCACGGCAGCTGGGATCAGCACAAAAATCACCGCCGCGACTTGAAGGCCAACTGCGAGTCCACCGATGCCCCCGTTGCCGCCCTCCTCGAAGATCTTGAGCAGCGGGGCCTATTGGAAGACACCCTCGTTGTCTGGGGTGGCGAATTTGGACGCCCGGGCCTGACTCCCGAGGATGGCAAGGACGAGACCGGACACAATGCCAATGGCTTCACCTTCTGGCTCGCCGGAGGTGGCGTCAAAGGAGGACATGTCCACGGATCAACTGACGAAACCGGCGCGCGCGCGGTCGAGGGCAAGGTCCACTTCCGCGATCTGCATGCCACGATCCTTCACCTCATGGGTCTTCCCGCTAATGACCTGACCTATCATTACGAAGGCCGAAATCACCGCCTCACCGGACCGGAAGGCGGGAAGGTTGTCACAGAGATCTTCGCGTGATCAAAGAGGGGCTTAAGCCGCTTCTTTTTCGTCACCGTCGGCCGGACCTTTGTCCTCCAGCACCTCCGGGGCGCGCTTGCCTTCAACGACGTCGCGATCCACCACGACACGGGTGTAACCCTCGTGACTCGGAGCATCGAACATCACGTCGAGCATCAGCTTCTCAAAAATGGAACGAAGCGCACGAGCTCCGGTTCCCCGACCCATCGCTTCTTCGGCAAGGGCTTCAAGTCCGTCGGTCGTGATCTCGAGATTGACGCCGTCCATCGCGAGGAGCTTGCTGTACTGTTTCACCATCGCATTCTTCGGCTCGGTGAGAACTTCGATAAGCTCCTCACGCTTGAGCGGACGCAGTGTGGAAACAATCGGAAGACGACCCACGAATTCGGGAATGAGCCCGAAACCATGGAGGTCTTCGGGGGAGACATTGCGGAGCTGGCGCTCGATATCGGTCTCGCTCGCGATCTTGGTGATTTCGTCGCCGAACCCGAGGACCTTTTTGCCGAGGCGGCGTCCCACGATCTCCTCGAGGCCAACGAAAGCCCCGCCGCAGATGAAAAGGATGCGCTCGGTATTGACCTGGATGTATTCCTGCTGCGGGTGCTTGCGGCCTCCCTGCGGCGGTACATTACAGACGGTCCCCTCAAGCATTTTGAGAAGAGCCTGCTGGACACCCTCACCGGAAACGTCGCGGGTGATGCTGACGTTCTCGGTCTTGCGACCGATCTTGTCGATTTCGTCGATGTAGACGATCCCCATCTCGGCACGCTTGACGTCGTAGTCGGCCGACTGAAGGAGACGGAGAATAATGTTCTCAACGTCCTCTCCCACATAACCGGCTTCAGTCAGTGTGGTCGCATCGGCGATGCAAAAAGGAACATTGAGGAGCTTCGCCAGCGTTTTCGCGAGGAGCGTCTTCCCTGATCCGGTCGGACCGATCAGGAGAATATTGCTCTTCTCGATTTCAACGTCTTCAAACTTGGAAAACTTGTTGTGGGCCCGGACCTTGGCGGGAGCGGCAAACTGCTGCAGGCGCTTGTAGTGATTGTGCACCGCAACGGAGAGCACCTTCTTCGCGTGCTCCTGACCAATCACGTACTGATTCAGCTCGGCCAGCAGCTCTTTCGGCTTCGGAACGGAGAGTTCGGTGGAGACTTCCTCCTCCTCTTCGTGCAGTTCTTTTTCAAGGATGCCCCGGCAGACGTTGATGCACCCGTCACAGATATAGACGCCGGGACCGGCGATGAGTTTTTTGACTTCCGCGTGGCTCTTTCCGCAGAAGGAACACATCGTGAGATTGGATGCTCTTGCCATATGAGATAAACGAAGTGTACGATCCGCTCCGGTCTTCTATTCCGTCGGAAACTTACACTATTCGAGGTCGGAGTAAAAGCGAGTCAGAATTTAAATTATCACAATTTCAAAATTCAGTTAACTAAATTTTAGCGCCGCATGGGCGCTCCATCAACGCGATAATCCTTTGAATTTCAGGAGTTAATAAAAGGAAGAGAGTAGGATTTCACCATCGTCGCGTCTGCGGTGAAGGTGATGTGGTTAAAAGGAATCGGGCCTCCCGGGAGAAAATCGCAGAAGTCATCCTCAGGTCCCGCAGTGAATTCGCAGGCAGGGCTCGAAACTCCGGACTGGAGGACACCGCCACGGAAGAGTTGCAGGCCGCGGTGAAGGTGCCCCGAGAAAATTCCCCGAAGTTGTCCGCCAGCCTTGGCGGAAACAGCATTCTGGAATTCGGCACCATTCGTGACGAGAAGGTGCCGATCAATCCACTTCGATCCGATCGGAGTCAGAGGATAATGGATAAAAACAGCAACCGGCTTTGTGCCCGAGATTGCCCTTAAAACGGCTTCACTCTGATTCTCCGTGATAAATCCATGCGGCCCCTCGTCGGGCGGGACTTTGCCGTCGATCACAAAGAGCTCGAAATCCTCCGCTTTCCCCCCGGAGATTTTATAACAGAGCTGATCCTTTTCGTCAGGCACAAGCGGCTGAAGAGGACCGAACCTCAAGGCCTCGCGCATCATACTGACGTCATCGTGATTTCCCGTCGCGTAGTAAAGAGGCACTTTCAGCCCGGAGAGCACCTCCGCGGCCAGAGCATAGGCGGCCGGATCCGGATCATTGGCCACATCGCCGGTGTGAACAATAAAGTCCGGAGAAAAGGGAAGGGCATTGATCGCCTCGACGAGGGCAACGGCACGGTCGCAGGCATTTGCCCCGCGAATCTCAAGCGACCGGTCAGGGCCGAAGTGCGTGTCGCTGATATGGATGACTTCCAGCACGGTGAATCGGATTTATTGACCGGCGTCCAGAGTGTGGGAAAGGAGCCACTCGTAGAGTTTCGGATTCTGATAGGTTTCGGTCCAGGAATCATGCCCCGCCTCCGGATACACCGTGAGGGTCGCCTTTTTGTTTCCTGCCTTTTTCAACGCTTCAACAAGCCGCTCTGATTCATCGAGAGTGACCACGGGATCCTTTGCTCCGTGGAAGGCCCAGACCGGCAGGTGGGCGATCCCTCGCATCTTGTAGGGAATTCCTCCTCCGCAAACGGGAGCCACTGCCGCGAAGCGGCGGGGAGCCAGGGTCGCAAAATGCCAGGTCCCGTAGCCTCCCATGCTCAGGCCGGTAAGATAGATTTTCGAGGAGTCGACACGATGGGTTTTCTCCAGGTAATCGATCAGTTCGAGAACGGGCTGTTCGGTCCACCAGGCCTCGGCCGGACACTGCGGGGCTACAAGAATGAAGGGAAAGGAAGCACCCTCCCTGACCCGCTTCGGGGGGCCGTGCATTTCCACCTTTTTCAGATCATCGCCGCGTTCTCCGGCTCCATGGAGGAAGACAAGGAGAGGCCATTTCTTTGCAGGATCGGAATCATAACCCTCCGGCAAGGACAGCAAATATTCCAGCTTCAGCGTCCCGGTGAGCTCCTTCTCAAAGATCTCCTTCGATAACTCCTGCCCCCGGGAGAGAGGACCGGCCAGGACGAGCGTTCCCAGAATCAAGATGAGACCATGTCGAAGCATAGGGGGAGGTTAGCATTGGGACCCGCCCCCGCCACCGAAAAAACTCTGCCGAAAACGAGACAATGAAAAATGAAAACCCGTTGATTCCAATGCCGTTTGAAACGAAAGGCTTTCATGAGCGAACACAAAGCAACCCTCTCGTGGTCCCGTGGAGAAAAAGGATTCGGATACAAGGAGTATCCCCGTGCCCATGAGTGGCAGTTTCCCCGCAGCAGCCAGACTCTCCTCGCCTCCGCCGCGCCCGCCTTTCTCGGTGACGCCGACCGCACCGATCCGGAGGAAGCCTTTACCGCCGCCCTCGCGAGCTGCCACATGCTTACCTTTCTCGCGATCGCCTCAATGGGCGGATTTGTCGTCGACCAGTATGATGACGAACCGGTGGGATTCCTTGAAAAGGGTGAAAACGGCAAACTCTGGCTCGCCCGCATCGAGATGCACCCCAGAATCGTCTTCTCCGGGGAGAAGCAGCCGACACCCGAGGATCTCGAAAAGCTCCATGACAAGGCCCACCACGAGTGCTTTCTCGCCAACTCGGTCAAGACCACGGTGACCTGGTCCTGAAGCCCGGTATTCCGGACACGACCCGGTGCGGTCCGGCAACCGACCCTCTTGAGTATTCCGTCTTACGCTAAAAATCGACGAATACGGCACGGGATCAGGCTTTGATTTTTATTGCACAGCCCGCCCCATCCCCCTAGTCTGCGTCCTCTGATTCGGCAGGGCAGTCCTGCCGGAGAGAAAATTCAATCGAACGAACAACTATGAGCAAAATTGTCCCCCTTATCAGCTCCGGCGTCGCCGGTCCCCTCGGTGTCCTTCACCTCCCCCGCCTCTGGCTCAAAGCTTCACTCGGTGCTGCCGGTAAACTTCACTCGGATTACCCTGCGATCGGAGCCGGATATGACCAGATGGTGCTTGACGGTCTTGGCATTTCCAAGGGTGATTTCGAAAGCTACATCGCTGATTCCAAGCCCACCTACATCGAGCTTGAAAGCTGGATCCTTCAACAAAAGGGTGGCTCACTTGATCAGGATGCCGTGGACAAACTGAATGCCGCCATCAAAGGCTACATTCACGACGACGGTACCCGCAAGGAGATCCTCGCCGCCGCAGGTCGTGAAGACGACGGCACCATCAAAGATGCCGTGAATCTGAACAACCTTGATGACTGGGCCATCTTCCACTCAGCTGAGCTGAAGTAATCCCGCAGTCAGTTCAATTTAAGAAAGCCCGTCGCCGGTCATTCCGGTGGCGGGCTTTTTCTTGTCCGGATGTCCGCCCGGGCGCTTGATTTCGCTTGTCAGACCATCAATCGCTCTGTAAGGAAAGGGTCTTTCGACCGATGATAGTTACTCCGAAAATCCGAGGTTTTATCTGCACCACGGCCCACCCGGACGGGTGTGCCGCCAACGTCCAGTCGCAGATCGATTATGTGAAGAGCCTGCCGGCCCTCGCGAACCCTCCGAAAAAGGTTCTCGTCATCGGAGCCTCGACCGGGTACGGACTTGCTTCCCGCATTGTTCCCGCATTCGGTGGCGGCGCCGCCACCATCGGCGTCTTCTTTGAGAAGCCGGGAGTTGAGAATAAGACAGGGAGCGCGGGATGGTACAATTCCGTGGCCTTCGAAAAGGCAGCCGCCGCAGCGGGTCTCTACGCCAAAAGTTTCAACGGTGACGCCTTCTCCAACGAGATCAAGGAGACCGTCATCCGCGCAATCAAGGCGGATCTGGGTCAGGTCGATTGCATCGTCTACAGCCTCGCTTCCCCGCGCCGCACCGACCCCACCGACGGGGAAACCTACAAATCGGTCCTGAAGCCCATCGGTCAGTCCTATTCCCAAAAGAACGTCAATACCGATACCGGAGAGGTATCCCCTATCACGATCGAACCGGCTTCGGACGAAGAGATCGCTCATACGATCAAGGTGATGGGTGGCGAAGATTGGGAATTGTGGATCGAGGCTCTGAGTGGAGCGGGCGTGCTCGCCGATGGTTTCAAAACGGTGGCCTATTCCTACATCGGCCCGGATCTCACCTATCCCATCTACACCAACGGGACGATCGGTCGCGCCAAGGAGCACCTGGAGGAGTCTGCCGCCCGGATCAACAGCCAGTTCGGCAACGACACTGCCTATGTGTCGGTCAACAAAGCCCTCGTCACCCAGGCCAGTTCGGCCATTCCCGTGGTTCCGCTTTATATCTCCCTCCTTTACAAGGTCATGAAGGAGAAGGGCCTTCACGAAGGCACGATCGAACAGATCCAGCGCCTCTTCAGCGATCACCTCGCCTCCGGCGGAAAGCCCACCCTCGATGATCATCTCCGTATCCGCATCGACGACTGGGAAATGCGGGAAGAGATCCAGAAGGCGGTCGCCGAGGCCTGGGAAAAGGTCACCACGGACAATCTTTCCGAGATCTCTGATTTTTCGGGATACAAAAAGGAATTCCTCCGCCTCTTCGGTTTCGGACTGGAAGGCGTTGATTATCAAGCTGAAACAGAGACAGAAAGACCCCTCCCATCTGAAAAGTAACGGTTAAATAGCATTAAAATTAGAATATTTATTTGAAGTTAATCTTATTCTGGTTATTATGATAATTACAAACACACGTTCAACACAGACACAACCAGACAGACCGTTTATGAAGAGAGTCCTCACCTGTGCTCTTTCGCTTTCCCTCGTCCTGGGATCCGCGATTTTGAGCTCATGCACGTCCACGGGCGGCACCAATACCACCGCCTCAGCGGCCCGCCAGGGAGGTACGCTGTCACGCGGCCTCACCACCAAGCCCAAAGTTCAGCGCCTCGGCAGCGGAGCTCGGATCAATCCGATGGTCTTGAGCCAAAGCAATGGCCGTAATGCCCGTCTTGTCATTGATATCGCCGAACAGCGCGGCTATTTGCTCGTGAATGGCAAAGTGGCGGTAAACACTCCGGTCTCGACCGCCCGTCCGGGCAAATACACCCCCCGGGGCAGTTACACGATGTCCCAGCGGGTTCGTTCCGGGAAGATCTCCACTATTTACGGGGTTGAGATGCCCTACTGGATGCGCCTTAGCGGAACGGCCTTTGGCGTCCACGCCGGTCATCTTCCCGGTTATCCCGCCTCCGCCGGATGTGTTCGCCTCCCCGTGAGTGCTGCCGAAGTGATCTTCGACAACACCACTTCGGGAACCCGCGTCAATATTTACAGCAGCTGGGACGGCGCCTAATCCGCAGCCCGTTTTGCCGAATCATTTTACCAAAAGCCGGAGGCGAGAGCTTCCGGCTTTTTTTGTGGTCCGTGCGGATTCACCGTGAAGAGAAGATTTCAAAGGCCTTCGCGATCCCGGCGGCTTCAGGGTCTCCCCGGTGGAAAATCGTCCGGTAGCGGAACTTCAGTGCCTCCCCGTTGGGAATAAGGTGATCACCGGCATTGTCCGGAGCCTCCTCCTCGAAGCTGTTTTGTCCAAACGGGTTCGCGGTGAAGAGCCCGTCTTCGCGAACATTCCACCAGGTCGGATGCCGGAAGTTGGAGGGATGATCCAGAATGGCGATTCCAGCCGGGTTCCCCGCTCGATCCTTCCCGAAATAGTCCACCCAGGAGGCCCGCTTGCCCCGGGTCTCGCCGTCTTCGAGTCCTTCGCTGCTTAGAATATGTCCGGTTGCCCCCGTTCCCTTCAGCGCCAGGGTGGGAGGCAGTCGAACCGCCCAGGCCCCCTCTTCGGCACCACTGATCGTCACGTCGCCCGCGTCAGCAATGAGCATGAGGACCAGGTCAATGACGAGCGATCCGTCCTCACGGTAAAAAAGGGTGAACTCCCGCCTATCGGAACAGATCCGATGCTCAGGATTCGATTCCTCGACCCAGTCTGATTTGGTCGTGAATGTAATCGTCGGTCCCTTGATCATGACCCCCGTCATTCCGCGGTGTCGAATGATCCCGAAGGCTTTGTCCTTCACTGTCTCATCTCCCGAAGAATGCCAGAAGTCGAACCCGTTTACCCGGCCCAGTCCGTACCACATTCCACGATGGTGAATGTCGTTCGTCTCCTCGTCTTTCTCTCCTTCCTTCATCGGCCAGTGGCGCGTCATGTTTTCCCCGGTCGGGCCGATAATGGGATAGAAATAGGGTTTTCCCGCTTCATAACCCGGGTGATACGCAGTGATCATTTTCCCGCCGAACGAGATTTCGATCGGATCGGTTCCGCTGATCGTCCATCCTCCCCCGGCAGCGCCGATCACCTGTGAATCAGCGATGACGGGCACCCAGAGCAGCAGGAAAACAAGGATAAATGCAGGGAAACAGTTCTTCATATCGGAGGCGATCTCCTGAATGCGCATTATCTCAAGTCTTGCCGAGTCCGGCAAGCGCCGATACGATACCACCATGAGTGATCCCAATCCCACGAGTCGCCGTCGTTTTCTAAAAGGAGCAGCCGCGAGCCTTGCCCTGGCACCCCTCGCCTCCGGTCAGAATGTCCTTGCCGACAGCGCTCCCAAGGGCCGCTTTGAATTTTGCACTTTCACGAAACCGCTCCAGCATCTCTCCTATCCGGAAATGGCACGGACCATTGCCGCCCTCGGCTTTGACGGAATTGAAGGTCCGGTACGTCCCAAAGGACACGTCCTCCCGGAACGGGTTGAAGAAGATCTCCCGAAGATGGTTGACGCACTGAAGGAGGCCGGACTGAATCTCACCCTGATGACTTCGGCCATCAATGAAGTGAGCGAAGAGCAGTTCACCGAGAAAGTCCTGAAAACCGCCGCCTCACTCGGCGTGAAGCGCTTCCGGATGGGATATTTCAAGTACGACCTTAGCAAACCAATCCGCGCCCAGCTCGATGAGTTCCGGCCGAAACTGAAGGATCTCGTGGCCATGACAAGTGAACTCGGGATCAAGCCGCTCTATCAGAACCATTCCGGAAAAGATTACTTCGGCGGTCCCATCTGGGATCTTGCCGAAGTGCTTGAAGATTTCTCTCCGGAGCAGATCGGAGTCGCTTTCGATATCGGCCATGCCACGGTTGAGGGCGCCAAGGCCTGGCCGCTTAATTTCGCGGCGATTCGTCCCTTTATCGACACCGTTTATATCAAAGAACCCTCCTGGAAGGATAACCAGCTCGGCTGGGGTCCCGTCGGGGAGGGCGTAGTCGACAAGGGCTTTTTTAAACTCCTCAAGGAAAGCGACTTCAAGGGCCCCGTGAGCCTTCATGTCGAATATCTTGCCCACGACGACCCGGCGGCCACTCCCGCCCTGTTGAAAGCACTCGAAAAGGATTTCGCCACGCTCAAATCGCTCCTTGCCTGATGTTCGACACCCGCGAAAAACCACGTCTGGTCGAGAGCGCCTTCCTCGTCGGCGCCTATTTTGACCGAGCCGACGAAGCCACCGCCCGGAGCCTCCTCGAAGAGCTCGGCGAGCTGGTCTCGACGCTCGGGATCACGGTCCTCGCCAAGGAATGTGTTTTTGTCAGGACACGGAGCAAGCGTTACTTCACCGGTTCGGGAAAAGCCATCGAGCTGATGGACGCGGCAAGGGAGGCGGGGGCGGACTGCATCGTGTTTGACAACGAACTGGCCCCGGCCCAACAGCGCGCCTGGGAGACCGAGGGTGACATCACCGTGATCGACCGCGAGGAAGTCATTCTCGATATCTTCAAAATGCGTGCCCGGACCAAGGAGGCACGTCTCCAGGTCGAGCTCGCGCAGATGCAGTACTCGCTGCCGCGCCTCGCCCGGATGTGGTCCCACCTCGATCGCCAGCGCGGCGCTTCCGGGGGCGGCACGGGCGGCGCTGCCCGTGGCGAAGGGGAACAGCAGATCGAGGTGGACCGGCGGCTCGCGAGAAAACGTATCGACCGCATCAAGGAGGATCTGGAGGACATCCGCCGCAACCGGCAGACCCAGCGCAAACAGCGAACCGATGAGGGTATCTGTCAGGCTTCCATTGTCGGCTACACCAACGCGGGGAAAAGCTCACTCCTGAACCTGCTCTCCGGGTCCGACGTGCTGGCCGAGGACAAGCTTTTCGCGACGCTCGATCCGACGACCCGGCGCATCGAACTCCCCGACGGACAGCCTCTCCTGCTGACAGATACGGTGGGCTTTGTCCGCAATCTGCCGCACCGGCTCGTCGAGGCCTTCAAAGCGACCCTCGAGGAGGCAGTCATCGCGGATTTTTTGATTCACGTTCTCGATGCGAGCGCACCGGAGATTTTTGCCTTCTACGAAACGACCTTGTCCGTTCTCCAGGAACTCAAGGCCGCCGACAAGCCGACCATCATCGTCCTGAACAAAATCGACCTCATCGAAGATGAGAGTCGTCTTCACGAATTGAAGCGGCACTTTGACCGGAACTCGGTCTTTGTTTCCATCCACACCGGTGAAGGAATCCCGGCTCTCATCAATCGACTCGCCGACATGATGGTCGACCGGGTTTCCCGTATGTCACTGCGCCTGCCCCAGGCCCGGCAAGACCTCGTCGCCCTGCTCCACCGTGAGGGAAAGCTCGTCAATCACGAGTACGAAGGGAACGATATACTTGTCACCGCCATCATCCCCCATGCCTTAAGGCATCATTTTGAACCTTTTCGCAATCCGGCGGTGGCGACGGGCACTGATCGAACCGCCTGAGCCGGAACGGTGTCTTCTTTGGACTCGAATTTTGTGGTAAGAAAGACCGCGCAAAGCCGCGCTGACGCCGCTTCGAGCGCGAGTTGTGCCTTCTTCAGTTGTGAGACGGAGCATGCCCAGTAGGGCGTCACGAGCGCGGTAAAGTCGGCAAGCGAGGCGAGCGCTCCCGCGTCGGAGACTTCGTGAATCGCGGGGGAGACCACGAGGATGAAGTCAAAACGGGTTCGCATGTCCCAGATCAGGTCACTCATGCGGCGTCCGTTGATCAGACCGCAGGGATCCTCATGCAACGGGCCGCTCGGCATGAACCAGAGGTTCGGACGACGCACTTTGATGACGGTTTCCTCAAGACGCATTTCACCGCTCAAATAGTCCGAGAGACCGGGGTGATTCGCCGCATCGAAAAAGCGGTGCAGGCGCGGATGCCGGAAGTCGGCATCGATGACAAGCACGGTTTTCCCCCCGTCCGCGAGAACACACGACAGATTGGTCACCATTTCCGCGAGTCCCTCACGGTCCCGGAGAGGCATGAGGTTCATAAAAACGCAATCCCCCGCCGGCAGTCGCAGCAGTCGGGTCCGCAGTTCGCGATACCCTTCAATCAACTTCACCGGCGCACTCTTCGCGCGCAGCAGGGACACGCCGGACAGCGGGGCAAACCCGGCGATGCTCACCTGCAGATGGTTTACAATATTGGTAATGAGATTCCAGCGGGTCCTTCCGCCGTCGAGCAGGAGAATGGCAACCAGACCGGTCAGGAGTCCCACTGTTACCAGGCCGGGGAGAGTCAGCCAGACGGGAGCGGCGAACCTGGCCGTCTTCGCCTCCGCCGTCTCAATCAGGTGTGCCTGGGTTCCCGTATCGCCCGCCTCAAGCACGGCAAGCTGATGCTTCGCCTCAAGGGACTGGAGCAGATAACGCTCGCTAATCAGTTTCTTCCGCAGATCCTCGCTCTCCACTTCACTCCCGACCGGGGATCCCTTGATTTCAACCAGGCGGGATTCCATACGCTTGATCTCCGCGTTTCTCTCTTTGACCTCGCGCTCCAGTCTGAGGACTCGGGCATTTGCCTCGGCCTGAACCTCTGACGCCTTTCGCTCAAGGAATCGCTCCGATATTGCATTCACCAGTTCCGCGGAGCTCTCCGGGGTCAAATCACGGGCCGAAAGGAGCAGAGCCCTGTCACCCGGGAGTTCCTCAACACGAACTCTCTCCTTTAAAAGCGCGAGGGTTTCGGCCTCCCCTGCTAATCCCCATCGCTCAGGCAACTTGCAGGGATCAATGACTTCGGAAAGGAGATCCGCACTCCGAATCTCAGACGCCTGACGAGTGAGATCGTTCAGCTGCGTGGAACGGAAAGAGGTGGTGGAAAAGGTCGGCACGACCTCGCTTCCCTGCTTGTCGAGTTCGACACGGACGGTCGATTCATAGAGGGGCGGCAGACGCTTTTTGAGACCGGCTCCACCAAGCAAAACCAAAGAACAAGCCAGTAAAACCACCGGCCACTTGGATCGGAGCAGCTGAAAATAGTCCATCCAACCATATCCAGAGGCATTTTGGTCGAATATCATAAAAACCAGAATAAACTGATTTTTAAGATATACAAACAAATTTCCGAGGATCGAATGACGATTCCCTAGCGTTTTTCCAGTTCCGCCAACTCATCGCGGAAGCCACTGCTGAGAATGGGAAAGCGGCACCAGGTTTTTGGATCGAGATTTTTGTCATCGACATGGAAGCCCGGGGCGTAGCGCTCCCGTTTCCACTGGTTCCGGCTCCAGAGGCGGAAAAACTTGATGACCCAGGCACGGAGCGACTCCTTGTCGTAATCCGCATGGGTTTCGCACATCAGCTCCCACACCTCGACCGGCAACTTCTTGTCCCGAATTGCCAACTTCTCGATCACATCAAGGACCGGATAGGGCATCAGATCCGATTCATCTGTTTGTTTGTCTTCGCTCGGTCGCAGCTCCGCGGTCGGAGCCTGCACGTTGATTACATTCAGTTCCGGTATGGGGAGAATGTCAGGGGCAACGCCGGTGGTCTCCATCCAGCGCAGCCACTGTCTGAGGAAGGCTTTATCAATTCCCGAAATCGGGCTCAGCCCCCCCGCGGTATCACCGTCCATCGTCGCATAACCCACCGCCGCCTCGGAACGGTTGCTCGTCGAAAGAAGCAGCGCATTGCGAATATTCGTCAGCATCCACACCCCCGGAGCCCTGACTCGCGCCTGGATGTTCTGCAGGGCAAGGTCGTCGGTCTCCCAGGACAGCTCCCGTCCGATGCCTTCTTCGACCATCAGGCGGTATCCCTCGACGAGCGCATCCACATCCCATTCCTGGTAGGAAGCCCCGATCGCCCGGGCCACGGTTTCAGCGGCGTTTCGGGTCGTTTCCCCGCTGTTCCGGGTGCTCTGGTAGACGCAGGAAAGAAGCTGCTCCATGAGAGGGCGTCCGTCGAAGCGGATGTGCCCCAGCTTTTTGCGAAACCCCTCCTCGCCCAGGTCGGTGATCGCCAGATCGACCATCAGCTTCACCAGCACCGAGACGGCGGCCGAGTCCGCCCCGCCGCTCAATGACACCACAAATCCGCCCGAGTAACTTTTGCGCAGGTAGTCGAAAAGCCCCAGCGCCATGACACGGGCGAACTCCTCCTCCTTGAGATCGGCCGCGTGACTGGCCTGACTGAAGGCCGTCGTGAACGGGCCGCGCCACCCTGGGGTAAAGGCTGACTTCACCGTCAACTCAGCCGGTTCTCCCATGAGCGGACGATGGCTCACCTGACGCGCCCGATGGAGGCGGGTGCGGTTGAGATCGATCGTCGCCGCAGTAACAACATGATCCTGAAAGGAAAAACGGCGCCCCTCGGCCACATAGTCCCCCCCGCAGGCGATCACCGTGCCTCCGTCGTAGATGATGCGACCCGCCTCATTGCCGAGGAGATTTGCATAGACGTAACCGCAGGCAAAGGCCCGCGATCCCTCGAGCACAAAACGTTCGCGCACGAGCTGTTTGCCGAAGGCGAAATGACTCGCGCTGGGATTGAAGATCAAATCGACCCCTCGCCGGGCAAGCCTCGTTCCCGGACGATCTGCGACCCAGGCATCCTCACAGATCTCAAATCCGAGCCTGACTCCTCCGATATCAAAAACGAGATCTCCCAGCGGGACCTCACGCACACCGACCGGAACCCGCTCAACCCGCCCTTCGGGCCAAGCCTTGAACCAGCGGGGTTCGTAGTGGAGCCCGTCTCCGGCAAGATTCTGTTTTGCGACAAATCCCTCGACCTCCCCGTCGATGATGATCGCCACGGCATTGTAGACTGAACTCTCGAACCAGAGCGGCAGTCCCACCGCCACCACCATTCCGCGGCACTGCGGAGCAAACTCCAGCAAAGTCGCGAGCGCCCGCTCCCCGACTTCGGGGGAAAGGAACATATCCTCGCAGCCGTAGCCGGTGAGGGCCAGCTCAGGGAGACAAAGCCACCCCACCCCGAGTTCCCTCGCTTCAGCCACCGCCGCACCGGCCCGGCGCGCATTGCCCGACCAGTCGAGAGGAATTTGATTGAGGGCGGCAGCCCCGGCAACGATGCGGTTCATGGGGATTCGGTTCGGACCATAGTTTCCTTCAAGTTACGAACCGGGGCAATCCAGAGTTTTGGCTTCGAGCGGGTTGCCCGTTTCGCCGGAACGGTTTATCCATGACCATGCCCGACCTCTACCCGCTCGCCCGACGCCTCCTCTTTGCGATGGATGCCGAAAAGGCCCACCATGTCACTCTCTCGATGATGCGGGCCGCCGACTCACTTGGCCTGCTGCGGCTCCTGACAGGGTCGGGTGGGGCATCTGACCCTGTTTCCCCGTCTACAGTCGAACTGATGGGACTGAAATTTCCCAACCGGGTCGGGCTCGCCGCAGGGCTCGACAAAACCGGTAGCGCCGTTCATGCCTTCGGTGAACTGGGCTTCGGCCACGTCGAGATCGGCACTGTCACTCCCCGCCCCCAGCCCGGAAACGACAAACCCCGGCTCTTCCGCCTCAAAGAACACGAAGCCATCATCAACCGCATGGGCTTCAATAATCCCGGCGTGGCGGGCATGCTTCAGAATCTGGCCCGTTCACGCAAGGGCTTCAGCGGGGTGCTCGGTATCAACATCGGGAAAAACTTCGACACTCCCAATGAAGAGGCGATAAGCGACTACCTGCTTTGTTTCGAAGGCGTCTATACCGCCGCCGACTACGTGACCGCGAATTTGTCCTCACCGAACACCAAGGGACTGCGCGATCTACAGAACGCGGAAACCTGCCGGGAACTGATCCGGCAGTTGCAGGCGAAACGGGTCGAGCTTCAGGCCGCCCGGGGCGGAAAATATGTGCCCATTGTCATCAAGATCGCGCCCGATCTTTCCGAGGAGGCGATCATCGCTCTCGCCGGCGTCTTTAATGAAACCGGTATCGACGGGGTCATCACGACGAACACCACCATCGCCCGCGAGGCCGTCACAGGTCACCCGCTCGCGGGAGAAGCGGGGGGCCTCAGCGGTGCACCGCTCACCACCCAATCGACTCAGGTCCTGAAACTCCTTCGCCGGGAGATGAATGACAGCATTCCCATCATCGGCTCGGGCGGGGTCATGACCGCGGACGATGCCAAAGCCAAGTTCGACGCCGGAGCCGCTCTCGTCCAGGTCTACACAGGCCTGGTTTATCAAGGCCCTCGACTGGTCGCGGAAATTGCACGAATCGAAATCTAAATAGCCAGACAGCTACCTGCTAAAAAGCTCCCCTTCTACCTTCGCAGGGGCAGCATATACTCCAGCAACTGCCCGATGCGCTCGCGCATGACCGATCTCGGGACAATCATGTCAACGAGTCCGTGTTCGAGGAGAAACTCGGCGGTCTGGAAACCGGGAGGAAGATTCTGGTGGGTCGTCTCCTTGATGACCCGGGGACCGGCAAACCCGATCATGCAGTTCGGCTCGGCCATGTTGATATCGCCCAGAGTGGCGAAACTGGCCGTCACGCCCCCCGTCGTCGGGTGGGTGAGGATGGAAATATAGGGAAGGCCGGCCGCATGATGGCGGGCAAGCGCTCCGCTCGTCTTGGCCATCTGCATCAGACTGAGGATACCCTCGTGCATCCGCGCACCACCCGAGGCACAGACGATGATCGCGGCGCGCTTTTCCGCGGTGGCGACCTCGATCGCCCGGGTCAGCTTCTCACCGGCGGCGGAGCCCATGCTCGCGCCGAGGAAACGAAAGTCCATCACCCCGAGGGTGACAGGATGTCCGAGAATCGTACCTTTACCGGAAAGGACGGCGTCCTTGAGCCCCGTCTTTTTCTGATAGGTCTTCACCTTGTCAACGTAGCCCTTGAAACCAAGTGCATCGGCCGACTCGAGGGTGGCATCCATCTCCTCAAAGGAATTCGGGTCGAGCAGCATGGCGACTCGCTCCTGGGAGGTCAGGGTAAAGTGATGATCACACTTGGTACAGACGCGGTGCCTCTGTTTCAACGTGAGTTCGTCGATGATGGCCCCGCAGGAGGGACACTTGTTCCAAAGTCCTTCCGGCATGTCGGACTTTTTCTTCCCGAGAGAAGCGATGGAGCGCTTTTTGAAAATCCCCATATGAAGCGGTTGCGTGTGTTTGTGTGTGTTTCGCGACCGAGGTCGCAGAATCGGAAATATTACCGGCGAATGGGGGGATCACAACCGAATTCCGCTACCCCCGCAGTACCGAAACAGCGGCGATCCGGTCCGATTCGAGAACTCCACGAAGGGTTGCTGCACATTCGGAAACCGTTGTTCCTGTGGTAATTACGTCATCCACCAGGAGAATTCCGGCACCGGGATCAGGGCCGATCGGACGGGAGGATTTTGCGGCAAAAACCGAGGAAAGGTTGGTGAGGCGCTCCCGACGGTCGAGTTGAGCCTGTCGCACGGTCTGTTTTACCCGCTTCAGGAGGGGATGAAGGGTCAGGTTCACCCCCTCCGGGGCCCGCCGGATCAATTCCCGGGCGAGTTCGTGAGACTGATTAAATCCCCGTCCCCTCTGACGCCGCGGATGGAGGGGCACCGGGACGACCCACCAATCCCTCTCCCTGAGCCGCTCGTCGCGCCAGACTTCATCCAGGAGCACCCCGAAGAGACGGGCGAGATGCCGCTGTTTCCCGTATTTAAAATGGTGCATGAGCCCTTTGGAAACTCCTGTCCCGCGATAGGCGCTGACGACAAAATCCACCGCCAGTTCCCTATCTCCGCAGTTGGCGCAGCGGAACGGGGTCATTCCCGTCAATTCGTAGCCCTGCCCGCAGACGGCACAGTAGTGGCGGCCCACCGGGACCAGGGTTGACTGGCACTCCTCACATAGAAAGGGCACTTCCAACTGTCTTTCTCCTGAGATGGGAATCTCGCAGGCACCACAGACCGGAGGGTAGATCCACCCGATCACCGCCTGACGGAGTCTCGCCGCCCGACCTGTCATTCGCGGGGAGCAAAGGGATCTCCGTATTGCTTCCGGATCCAGACCCAGACGATCAGGCCGGTCAGGCAGACAAAGAGGCAGGAAATCGCACCCACCCGCAGACTGGGCCCCAGCCAGGGCATCATTTCACCCGGCCCGAAGGCCTGCTGAGTGGTCGCACCGAGGGTTTTTACTCCGAAAACCCATCCCGCATGGAGCCCGGTGCCGAGCCAGAGGGAGCCGGTTTTCATCCTTGTGTATCCGAGGACCACGCCGATCGCGAGCAAAACCGCGAATTCAGCAAAGAGGAAGTAGGGCTGGCCAAACTGCTGGAAAAAATGCTCGAAGACCTTACCCACCATCCAAAAGCCGGAGAAGGCATCCACCACCTCGGCATTGAGGGTCTTCGGAGGATTAAAAAAGTGAATGAGGGCAAACACCACCGCGATCACCCAGAATAACGCTCTGGGTTTGAGGACTTTGGCGAGGACCGAATGAATCGCCCCCCGAAAGACAAATTCTTCGAGAAAACCGACCGCAAGTCCGGTGCCGAGCGCGCCGAGGATTACTTTCGAAAGCGACATCCCCGGGTCCCGCGGAGTATACCAACCCAACTGCACATACGACCAGCCGAGCAGAAGCAGGATACCGCCTGCGAGCAAAAAGCCAATCAGTCCGTGCTTCCACCAGGAGGGATTCGGATCGAGCTGAAACTGCTCCAGCACCGAGCGCTTCGGGGAAGTCCTCCCGCTCTTTCCAGCATTAAACCAGCGCAGCGTCGGCCAGATCATCAACATCGCGCCGAGGAGGATGGAGCGGCTGAAGTAGCGGGTGAAACGGGCCTTCTCCATGGACTGGTGAAGCCCTCCGAGCCAGCCATCTTTGAGCCAACCTTCGGCTGCGATGTGCTTTCCGGCAAAATAGAGCGGCGGAGCGAGGAGCGCACCAAGCAGCACCGTTCCGAGAAGGAATACCTGGATCTTAAAGGCACTGGATCTGAAAAAAGGCTCTCTGACCATGGTTGCCCGATACGACGGATTCCGGCAGATTGCAACGAGACCCGTCCGCACCCGCTCAAGTTGTTCCCGCTCTGCGACCGACCGGGCGGAGAGTCGGGTAAAACCTCGCGGCTCCCTCATTCTCCGTGAGACTCGGCAACTATGGCGGGGTTTAGCCTGCGGGAAAAGGATAGACTGAGGCCTCCAATTGGGATCAAATGATCCCGGTTGCGGACTACCTCCCGTGCCAAAAAAGGGACGAAAGTTATTACCTCTCCCCTGCCCTCCCCTTTGACTCTCATGAAACCCCTCACTTGCCTTCTCACCACCCTGGTCGCTTTTTCGCTGACCCCCCTCATCAGCGCGGACGCTCCGGCCAAACCGAACATCGTCTTTATTTTCTGCGACGATCTCGCCACCCAATCCATCAGTGCCTATGGACACAAGCTGGGACTCCTCGAGACGCCGAACATGGACCGGATCGCGAAGGAGGGCATGCTCTTCGAGCGCTGCGTCGTGCCGAATTCCATCTGCGGCCCGAGTCGCGCCGTCATCCAGACGGGAAAATACAGCCACCTCAACGGCTTTTACCACAACAACAGTCGCTTTGACGGGTCTCAACCGACCTTTCCGAAGATGCTCCAGGCCGCCGGGTATCAAACGGCCGTCATCGGAAAATGGCACCTCGTGAGCGACCCCCAGGGGTTTGACCACTGGCACATCCTCCCGGGACAGGGGGCCTATTACAACCCGCCCATGATACGCGACGGGGAGCAGGTAAAACACAGCGGTTACACCACCGATCTCATCAGTGAATTCTCAATCGACTGGTTGAAAAATCGCGACAAGACGAAGCCCTTCATGCTCATGTCGCAGCATAAGGCCCCACATCGCGAATGGGCTCCGGCGCTTCGCCATCTGGGCTGGAACGGTGACCGGGTTTTCCCGGAACCCGACACCCTCTTCGACGAGTACTCCGGACGAGGCATCGCGGAACTTGAGCAGGACATGACCCTCGAGAAGACCTTCACCGAAAGGGATGCCAAACTGACTCCGCCTCCCGGCCTCACCGACGAGCAACTCACCGCCTGGAACGCCTACTACGAACCTCTGAATGCCGGAGTCGGAGAACTCTCCGGCAAGGAACTCATCCGCTGGCGCTATCAGCGCTACATGCATGACTATCTCGGCACGGTGAAGGCCGTCGACGAGGCAGTCGGCGCGATGCTGGACTACCTTGAAAAGGAGGGGCTTGCCGAAAACACGCTCGTCATGCTCTCTTCCGATCAGGGTTTTTACCTCGGGGAACACGGGTGGTTCGACAAGCGCTGGATCTACGAAGAATCACTCACCACCCCCTGCCTGGCCCGCTGGCCCGGCGTGATCGAAGCAGGCACCCGCGGCAAAGGGTTGGTCTCCATCATCGACTTTCCCGAGACCTTTCTCGAGGCAGCGGGACAAACGGTGCCTGAGGACATGCAGGGCCAAAGCCTGATGCCCTTCTTCAAGAACAAAGGCAACGCCCCGGCCGACTGGCGCACGAGCTTCTACTACCACTACTATGAGTACCCCGGGCCCCACAGCGTCCGGAAGCATTACGGGGTCGTTACAGATCGCTACAAATTATTCCATTTCTACGAGCCCGAGACGAATTACTGGTCGTTGATCGACAGAGAGTCCGATCCTAACGAAATGACAAACGTCTATGGAAATGCGGACTACGCCCAAGTCCAGACGGATCTCCACGCGGAGCTGACGCGGCTTCGCACCGAACTCAAGGTCCCGGAACAGGACGCTCCCGAATCATTGATGAGACCGGGCGCAGGGAATCAAAAGGGTAAGGGCAAAGGCAACGCAAAAGGTGCCCCGAAGAAACCGTGATCGGGATCGCCCTTTTTCCTCCCGGAGACCCGGGAGGAAAAAGTCGGCGGGAGAATTACCCGAGTAGGCCGAGCGCGCCCACGATGATCAGATACACAGCCACGATGGTCGCAAGAAGGCTAGGACGCAGAAGAATCAAAATTCCGGCAATCAGAGCAATGACGGGACTGAGGTAAGTCGGAAGGGCAACGGAGAGAATTGGGACAAGCTCATTCATAGGTATTCAGGGGATTCAATTTATACTTCGGCAGAATTGCCGTTTGGCCGAGAGTAGCTCTTTTCGGGACCGGGTGTCGACAGTTCATTTGGAGGAACGCATGACCGATTTGGTTTACTACCCTGTCGGGGCACCGGAGCGACCCTGTTCGGTCACCCCGGCGGTTACGACTCTCAATCATTGTAGGCATTCTCCCCGTGGGCAGCCTGGTCAAGACCGAGCCGCTCGTCTTCCTCGGAAACACGGAGACCGCAGCAGACCAGTCTCACCACGATCAGAATCAGAAAGGTCACCACGGCAGTGTAAATAATGGTGATGATCGAGGCGAGGGCTTGAATGCCCAACTGCTTTCCGAGTTGCAGCTCTCCTCCAAACAGGGACGAACCGACCACTGCGGCGAGCAGAGTCCCTACCAATCCACCAACCCCGTGAACCCCGACCACATCGAGCGAGTCGTCATAGCCAAGGGCCTTTTTCAACCTCATCGAGGCCCACCAGCAGCAGGCGCCCGAACAGGCTCCGATCAAAAGCGCACCCGCCGGATTGGCGACGCCGGAAGCAGGAGTGATCGCCGCGAGGCCGGCAATGGCCCCGGTCGCAATTCCCAGAACCGTCGGTTTCTTCTCGATGAACCAGTCAATCAGCATCCAGACAAACGCTCCTGTCGCGGCAGAGAGATGGGTCACAAAAAGGGTCATGGCGGCCGCATCACTGGCCCCTCCCTGACTGCCTGCATTGAACCCGAACCACCCCACCCAGAGCATCGCCGTTCCGGTCACGGTCATTGGCAGATTATGGGGAGGCATGGGATGATTCCGTTTCCCGACCATGATACAGGCGACGAGGGCTCCCACCCCTGCGGTGATGTGCACCACGATACCGCCGGCGAGGTCAATCACGCCCCACCTGGTGAAAAGGGAGACATTTTCGCCCGATCCTCCAAACCAGGTGATATGACAAACCGGTGCATACACCAGGAGTGCCCAGAGAACCGAGAAGAGAAGCATCGCGGAAAATTTGATGCGCTCCACAAAGGTGCCGACGATCAGCGCCGGGGTGATGACAAAAAACGTCATCTGAAAGGCTGAGGTCAGAATGCCGTCCGGCTCCACTCCACGATGCATGAAATTTCCGAACCCGCCAAACCATCCCCCACGCGATCCGAGAGACATCGAATAGCCGCACACGAGCCACACAATGCTGAGAATGCTGGCAAGGGCAAAGCAGTGCATGAGGACGCTGAGAACGTTCTTCCGGCTCACCAGCCCTCCGTAGAAAAGGGCCAGGCCGGGTATCGTCATGAACAGCACCAATGCGGTGGAGGTCAGCATCCAGGCATTGTTTCCCACCGTTGCCGCGTCCTCGGGGGTCATGGGTGCCTCCTCTCCACGGGCAAGAGAAATGGTGAGCAGGAGGGTGGCGGCGAGGATGGCGGGCATCCGGTTCAGTCGGGATATCATCGGTTTTTATTGGTTGGGTGAACACACCTCCTCCAACGAACCGATCGACCACAAGACACGAATTCATCGCGTCGGTCTAAGTCAGGCCGGGTTTGTTAAAAGGGTGGAAAACGAAGCGGGGGTTTGAGCTCGCTTTTATAGTGCTTTCCCGAATGAAGGCCACCCAAAAAACCAAAAATTTCACCTCTTCACGCCGAATTCAGTCACCCCGATCCTGTTGATCTTCAAAGAGATGGGGAATGCCTTATTCAGCAACCACCCTCGAATCCACCTTCAAAGCTCCTAGCACGAACTTCACCGGATCAGAGCTGACTTCTCCTTCCCCCGGCCCCTCTACCCAGAGACAGGAAACCCCGGCCTTCTTGCAGGCGAGTTGAATCTCACGGGCATGAGCCGGATGATGGAGATAGTGGCCGCGATTCGTCGATGGCCCATCAGGAAGGCGATTGCTGATGAAGACAGGACCGTCTCCGGGACTGATCCAACTCAGCATGTCGCATTCCCGCAAAATGGGGAGCGCTTCAGGCTTTTTCAGATCCTCCATGACCGCAAAATGATAAAACTGCGCCGCTTCATCCGGAGAATCCCACCAGGAAGGATCGGACGGTCCGAGAAAGGCGTCCCATCGCGTCAGGTCGTAGGTTGCCTGGGTGCTATGAAGCACGGCGGCTTGAAGTCGGGTAGACTCCCGTAGAATCGGGTCCTCCGCCCCGGGGTCGGCGAGGTCATCACGCGACGCCAGCCACAGCGAAGTGCCCGCTCCGGCCGACCCGCCCCATCCTGCGATCTGTTCCTTGTTGATACCCAGCTCTCCCGACTGGCTCCTCAGAAATTGCACGGCCCTCGCTGCATCGCGGAGAATTTCCTGAATGGGTGCGTCTTTTCGAAAACGATAATTGATGGCCGCACAGGAAACGCCGGAGTCGAGCAGTCGACTTAGCTCCGGAGCCTCCCTCCATTTTGACTTGTCACCGCCGGTGAATCCTCCTCCGTGAATAAAGACGACGAGTGGTCGCGGTCCTGCGGCTTCCGCCTTCCAGAAGTCGAGGACATTTCGATCGTGGGTCCCGTAGCTCACATTCTCACGCGTCGGAGACGGCCCCTTGACCCTGGTTGACTTTGAATCTCCGACTGCCCCCTTTCGGGCGTAGGCGATCGCCTCCTCGCGGGTGAGGGTTCCGTCGCCATTCACATCCGCGGCAGGATAGCGCGGGAGAAGTTGCTGAAGCTGCGCCTCGCTGGCATTTCCCAAACGGGTGATGATGTCAGCGCCCGGGTTCTGGGATAGAACGGTCCCGGAAAGTAGCACCGGAAACAGAAAGGAAAGGGCAAGCGCTTTTGATGACATCCGGACTGAACCCCTCGCCTTCGCTCTGGTTTCGTTCAATCGCGAATCGGTTCCCTTCCTGCCGGGAATCCTCGAACTTTCTATGCCCGCGAAACCGATGACCGCAGGCCATTCATTCCCGGCTCTCACTTTCCGAGCCGGTCGAGCACATTCTTCGTGATCTGCATAACCGCCGCATCTTCACCTGACAACCCGTGCGCCCAGTCGGTCGATCCGGCAGTCAAGACAGTGCCGCCGCCTCCGGTGGTGTAAAGACCGAGCACCGCATTACCCGTATGATCGGGTCCGGGCCACTCCTCGTACCACCAGCTGTCACCGGGTGCCCATTTTGCGGGGGCGGTGCCGAGGATGGTAAAGGTCTTCGGAGTTCCGTCACGATGAGTGGGAAAAGGCAGACCGTCGCGCCACTCGAGTTCACAGCCGTCGCATTCGTAGCCGACAATGGTGTCCTTGCCGCCGAATTCCTCTCCGGCCTTCAAGCCGGTATTTTCAAAAAGCCAGTGATCGGGGCGGTGCACTTTGAACGCTCCGCTCCCGTCCATGAGCTGGCCGTGGCTTTTATGATATCCCCCATGAATGAAACCGACTCCGGTTAGACTGTTCTCGGTGCGCCCGACGAGATGATGGCTCCACAAGGTCGCAAGCGTGGGGATCTTCTCTGCCTTGGAGGTGTAGAGTTCATCCTGGTTGAACCATTGCTTCCAGCAGAGAAAGGACTTTGTTTCGGGCTCCCAGCGAACCTGCCAGCAACAGGTGTTGCCGGAGAAAAAGGCGACGTTCCCTCCTGCCGCGGCGAATCCCTCGACAGTGTCGCGCATCGGAGCCGACCAGTATTCATCGTGGCCGAGGCTGAGGAGCAGCTTATAGGGCTTCACGATCTCAGGACGCAGTTCGAGGTCCATATTTGTAGCGAAATCAATCGCGTAGCCGTTCGCCTCGGCCCAGACGACGAAAGGCAATTCCCACTTGCCATATTGTGAGGCAGGCGGACGCATTTCCGAAACACGGTGCCCCTGCAAGCCCGCGCGACCGTGGTAGGCGTAAACGCTGGACCCGCCCCAGTTGTTGTAGGCATTGTAAGTGTTGGTCGCGAGTTGAAGAAGAATGCGGGCGTTTTTCCCCGGTTCGGCCGAACGCAGGACAAAGTAGCAGGTCGACTCGGCCGTGCGGGTGTTGCGCTGGGTAAAGGCTCCTCCTCTGTCGGTGACCTTCATTTTCACCTCGTAGTAGCCGCTCTTCCAGTCAGCCGGAATGGGCAGGCGAAAAGCGACGGGCCAGTTGCAGCCGTGCGACGAGGCATTCTCAGGGACAGGATGTTCGAGGAGCCCCTCCAGTTTCGCAACCTCATGGACGACGGTGCGGTCCCTGCCGACCCGGCTGATGGAGAGCGAGGCGATAGCGGAGGTGCTCGAGAGGTGCAACTGCAGTTCGTCGCCCGGAGCGTAGCTGACATCCCCCGCGTATCCCTCGATGTAGAGTGATTTGCCTTCGTCGACGGCGTGAAGTGAATTCGAAACGAAAAAAAGAGAAGCAAGGGCGAGGCAGCGGAAGCGGTGATCCATGAAGACGATCGTAGAAAAAGAAGCTTCCGATGACAATCTCGGGACACCGCGCCATTGCGCCTCCGGCTGGAAGGCACCTCCACCTTCTTTTCTATCAGCGCATCAGCAAGACCGGACTGCCAGGGCCGACGAGGTTGCGTCAGGTGAGACTTTGGTAGCGGCGGGGGAAGACGACGCGGAAGGTCGTGCCGACTTCCGCCGAACTCGCGATTTCCAAACTCGCGTCAAGCAGTTCACAAAGCCGCTTAACAATCGACAGTCCGATTCCTTCACCGGGCTGATGCCGGACAGGGCCGGTCGGGGGAGCCGTCTCTTCCGGCGAAGTCAAAACCCGCGAGGATTTTCCTTCCATCGCGGAGGACTTTTCGTCGGCCTCCTTCGCGCTCGCGGTTGCCTCCTGAAGGCCGGCCACAATTGACGCACCGGTGTCGCTTTTCATGCCCGGCCCGGTGTCCTTCACCATGAGCCACCAGCTTTTTCTCTCCTCACCCCAACTCACGGTGACACCGCCATTTTGGGTATATTTAAGAGCATTTCCGAGGAGATTTTTTGCCACACGCCGCACCTTGTCGGCGTCGCCCTCGACACAGAGCGGGTCGGGTCCTTTCATTCTCAGGAACAATTCACGTTCGTGGGCATAAGGCTGGTGGCTGTCGCATAGTTCCGCAATCAGAACACCAACGTCAAATTCCGTGATCTCCCTGTCTTCCTGTCCTGCCTCAAGCCGGGCCAGGTCCATCAATTCTCCCAACATCGCGTTGAGTCCCTCGACGGCTCGCTGAAGGAAGGCCGCCGACTCCACCCGGTCATTATCCACCAGATCGCTCCGACTGATTCGCGACGCCGCCATGCTGACGCCGAGCACATCACTGTTGAGATCGTGAACGGCCTGATGCAGGAGAGTGGCGCGGCGGCGGTCGATTTCGCCGAGGTCGGCAAGCGCCCCCATGAGGTCACCCACACGCCCGGCCGCCTCTGCCTGCTGCATTCGTTCGTACTGAACAGCACTCTCACTGATCGTATCATTGATCAGGTGAAGCAACTGTCGGAATGCCTCCACAAAGGTAGCATGGTCCAACTCCGGATGCGCCGCAGCAATGTTTCGCAATTCATCAAAGAGGCAGATCTGAAGTTGGCCGCACTCATTCATCAGCTCTTTGAGCCGGTAACCCTGTTGCCAGCGATGCAAGCCGTGCTTCACCTCTTCCTCCTTTTTGCCCCGGTCGGCAGCTTGATCGGCCATTCCGCCGGGCCGGGAGCGCAGCTTGAATTCGTACGCGTCAAGGATCCTGGGGATGTGATCCAAAAATTGCCCGAGGGTGAGCGCGTGGCTCGTCGTTTGTTCGGGGTCGGCGCGGGACGCGTCTCGCCAGGCCATGAGAATTGCTTCCCGCCGCGCGGCGAGGAGTTCGCTCAAGGCGGCCAACTGCTCGCTCGGGGTTGGAAACATCAGAAGTGACGCTACGGCAGGGGAATCGCTATTACAACAAGGCATCCCCGAAGTGGACTTCGCGGGACCACGGGCTATGCATCGAAGTGAAGGGTAGAGGGACCAAATGAAGGGTGGTATCGGGCTCACTGCTCCTATCATTAGCACTGACGGACGCTCCCGTAATTGCGGAGAATCGCCGTTTGCGCTTTCTCACACAAAGGAGATTTGTTGCATCGGTTGAAAATGTTTGGTGCCATCACTGCGGTTTATCTGGGACTTTATCTGGTCCTGCCGGGATGCCTTTGCCAACTTCTTCTCTGTTTTGGCGTGGTTTCGCCTGCACCCTCCGCGGTGACGGGAGACTCAAGCTACGTCTTGGGTCCGGGCGCTGACACGATTTGCCACTGCCATGAGGTGAGCGCAAAAACCGTTGAAGCACCTCAGTCGCATGAGAGCGCGCCCTCCCCGATTCAGGGCTATGCCGCAGTCACCCCTGAGGGGACTACCACTCCCGCCTTATTAATTCTGATCAAATCGGGCGGTCCCCGTGCCCCCCCGATTCGCCTACGCGCCCCCTCATCACTCCGGTCGTTCACCGGAGTCTATTTGATCTAAGACCTTGAGGCCGGCTCCTGCCCGCGCCCCCGGTTTTGTCATTGTTGCTTTCAGTAGCCCTAAGACCTCAGGTCGGGCTGTTTCCAGGGAAGGACAAGACTCCGCGCGGACAAGCTGACCGCGCCATACCCGTCTCCCCTGCTTCGGGAGATCCTGTGCTACCCCATCCCGCGCCTATTCGAGCGCCCTCGTTTCCAGCCTGTCACGTCAGTCCTTATCCCATTTTCCCGTCTCAAATGAAACCGATTCACTTGTCACTTCTCACCGTGTTCACCGCGGCCTCCTTTATCCCCGAAACCGCAGCGGATGATTCTCTCTCGCTCAGTGAAGCCAACGCCCGGGCGCTCGAGAAACATCCGTCGCTCGCCATTTTTGAGGCGGACCGGCGCCTCGCCGATGCAAAAATCCTCTCCGCCCTCGCCATTCCGAATCCGGAGGTGGAATTCGAAACCGAGGATGTGCTTGGAAGTGGAGAATACGAGGGTTTTCAGAGTGCCGTCTACAATCTCGGACTGAGCCAACTCCTCGAACTCGGCGGCAAACGTCGCCAGCGAACGGAAGTGGCCAAGTCCGCCCTGGCCTCCGAAGATCTTCGCTTCGAGGCGGCGCGCCGTGAGGTGATGCTCGAGACCACCCGCCTTTTCGTTTCCGCCCTTGCCGCGCAGGAGTCCGAGGATACCGCCAGTCAGAATCTGGCCATCGCCAGTGAAACCGTCAACTCGGTGAAGGGCCAGCAGGAAGGCGGACGAGGTTCCATTCTGGATGTCGGACAAAGTGAGCTCGGTCTCCGCGAAGCCCAGCTCCAGCTACAAGGGGCGCGCAGCCGCACCCTGCTCTCACGCCAACGACTTGCCTCGCTCTGGGGCGATTCGAAACCGGATTTTGATCGGGTTTCAGGAAGACTCAACTCTCCCGGAAAAAGCCATCCCGGCGTGGAGACACTTATTGAAAAACTTGATGATCACCCCCTCATGGCGATGGCCCGTTCGGGAATCAAGACGGCAGAGCAGGAGCTCAGTCTCCAGGAGCGCCTTCGTCAACCCGATCTGAATCTAGGACTCGCCTGGCGTCGTGACACCACAGTCGATGACAACGCCGTCGTCATTAATTTCTCACTCCCCCTCCCGCTCTGGAATAAAAACGAGGGAGGCATCGCCGAGGCCGAGGCCGGAATCGCCCGCAGCGAAGCACTCGTCAACCAGGCGCGCCAGGAACTGGCCGCCACCCTCGCCGAAGCCGTTGCCCGCCTCGATATTGCCCGCGCCCAATACGAGCTCGTCACTGATCGCATGTTACCCGTGGCGACCAGGCACCACGAAGCCGTCGCCGAAGGGTATCGCCTCGGCCGCATCAGTTACCTCGAATTGCTCGAGGCACGCCGTTCCCTCACGCAGGTGCGCGGACAGCGCATCGAGATGCTCTCCGCCTACCACGAGGCCCGCATCGAAATCGAAGCCCTCACCGGAACCTCACTTTGAAAAATCCCAGCCCTTCCCCGAATCTTCTCATGAATCCCACCACACCTCACCTGCGCCGCGCGCACTCGCCGGCAGGAATTTTCCGCTCACTCCTGCTCTCCGCCTTGTTTCTTGGAACCGGTCTCTCCGGGGCCGAGGTCTTTGAGCTTTCACCTGAAGCGATTGCCAATCTCCGGCTCGAGTATGCCACAGTCGAGAATCGTTCTCTCAGTCCCACCGTGGAGGCCACCGGCGCCGTCAAACTCGCCGAAAACAAAGTCATCGACATCGTTCCCCGAATCGCCGGTGTGATTGACATGGATCATCAGCTGCTCGGCGCCGTCGTGAAAAAAGGCGATCCTCTTTTCACTCTGGAAAGCGCCGAGCTGGCGACCAGTCTGACCGCCTACGTCGATGCGGAGCAGGCAATGAATTTTGCCCACACCGCCCTCGAACAGGAGAAACAACTCCATGATCGCAATCTCAGTTCAAAGGAAAACCTTCAGGCTCGCGAACTCGATTTTCAGAAAGCTCTCGCCGAGCACACCCGCGCCCTGCAGCCGTTGAAACTGCTTCACTTTGACGAGGGCACGATACACCAGTATCTCCACAACGTCGGAGCAGGAAACTACACCACGCTCGAGATCACCTCGCCCGGGGACGGTGAGATCATCGAAAAATCAGTCCGTCTCGGAGCGTCCGTCGCTCCTGATGAAAAGCTCTACACGATCGCCGATCTTTCGGACCTCTGGGTGGACTTCCATGTCTCGCTCCGCGATGCGGCAGTCCTGACAAAAGGACAAGGCGTCGGTGTCGAGTCGAGCGTTTCCCGCGGTCAGCAGGGCGAAGCCACGGTCACTTACGTCGCACCGCTCGCCGATGAATCGACCCGCACGGTTCTTGTCCGTGCGACTCTACCGAACAAGGATCGTCAGTGGAGACCCGGCACACCCGTCATGGTGTCCGTGACCGCCGCCCTCGATTCCAACGCGAACACGGCCGCCCTCACCGTCCCCGTCTCCGCTCTCGTCGACTACGGAGGCGCAAAGGCCGTCTTTCTTCGCGAAGGGGAATCGTCCTTCAGACCGGTCACGGTGGAGACCGGAGATAGCGACGGGAATGTGATCCGAATCACCGCCGGACTTGAATCCGGCCAGACCGTCGTGAGCACCAACGCCGCCCAGCTCAAAGGGCATCTGGAAATGACCAACCAATAAATCGCCATGCTCGGACATCTCATTCAATTTGCGCTTTCGCAGCGCCTTCTCTTCATCGTCCTCACCCTCGTCCTCGCCGGCGCCGGAATCAGGGCTTTTCGGGATCTTCCCATTGATGCCTTTCCGGACATCTCCAATACCCAGGTGCAGGTCATCGTCAAAGCGCCCGGAATGACGCCCGGCGAAGTGGAACAGCGAATCACCTACCCGCTCGAGACAGAGGTCCGCGGCATCCCGCGCCAGACCGTGCTGAGATCGCTGACGAAGTATGCGCTCTCTGTCATCACGATCGATTTCTCCGACGGGACTGATATCTACTGGGCACGCCAACAGGTTTCCGAACGCATCGGCCAGGTCCTCTCGGAACTCCCCGAAGGCGTCGAGGGCGGACTCGCCCCGATCACGATGCCCCTTTCGGATGTCTACATGTTCCTTGTCGAAGGCGAGGGATACAGCAACATGGAACTGCGGAGCATGCTCGACTGGATCATCCGCCCCCGTCTCCTCTCGGTCGAAGGTGTCGCGGATGTCAACGCGCTCGGCGGCGAGGTCCGCTCGTTTCAGGTGGTTCCGCTTCCCGATGCCCTCATCGCTTTCGATGTGACGATCGACGACATCTGCGGAGCCCTCGAAAAGAACAATCGCAATGCGGGCGGCGACCGTGTGGTGCGAAACGATGAGGTGCTCCTCGTCAACACCGTCGGTCAGCTTGAGACCCTCGAGGAGATCGGGCTCGTCCCGGTCGCGACTCGCAACGGCCAGCCGGTCCTCGTGCGCGACGTCGCCTCGGTCAGTCTCGGCGCCCTCACCCGCTATGGCGCGGTGACTGCAAATGGCAAAGGGGAAGCGGTCGAAGGCCTTGTCCTCAATCGTCGCGGAGCCAACGGTCAGCGCACCGTGGCTGCGGTTAAGACGGCCCTCGAAGAAGTCGCCGCCGCTCTCCCCGACGGCGTCCGCATCGTTCCCTTCTACGATCGCGCCGAGCTCATCACGACAGCCGTCGACACGGTGCGTAAGTCACTCATCGAGGCGGTTATCCTCGTGCTCGTCGTGCTCGTGCTTTTCCTGGGCAATCTCCGCAGTGCCATCACCGTCGGCGTCGTTCTCCCTCTCACCGTGCTCGGCACCTTTCTGGTCATGAAATCGATCGATCTCACCGCCAATCTCATGTCCCTCGGCGGGATCGCCATCGCCATTGGCATTCTCGTCGACTCGGCGGTTGTCATGGTTGAGAACATTCATTCGCGTCTGCATCACGGTGATCTCCACGGCCGCCGCAAAGTGCTCGTGCAGGCCGCCCGCGAGGTCGCCACCCCGATCTTCGCCGGAGCAATCATCATCGTCGTTTCACTGACACCCATTCTTGGTTTGTCAGGAATCGAGGGGAAACTCTTCCGACCTCTCGCAATGACGATCGCGATTTCGATGCTCGTCAGTCTCGTCCTCAGCCTCACCGTGATCCCCGTGATCGCCTCGCTCGTAATGAATTCGAGCGGCGGCGGAGACAATGTCGTGATCCGCTTTGTCAAAAAGATCTATCAACCGGCTCTGCGCTGGGCGCTTTCCCGCACTGGCCTCGCTGTCTCCATCGCCCTCGGCCTGCTCGCGGTGAGTGCCATTCTCGCAATGCGCATCGGTAAAGAATTTCTCCCCTTCCTCGATGAGGGAACCATCGTCGTTCAGTTTGAAAAACTCCCCTCCATCTCTCTGGAAAAATCTCTCGAGATCGATGTTCGAATCGAAGAGGAACTCCTCAAGATTCCTGAGATTACCGGCATCGTTTCCCGGGTCGGATCTGACGAACTGCGACTCGATCCCATGGGCTTGAATGAAAGCGACGTCTTCCTCGTCACAAAACCGAGAAAAGAATGGAGCGTCGATTCGGTCGATGGTCTCCAGGAAAAAATCCGCGGCGTTCTTGAGAAATTCCCCGGAGTGGCCTTTGGATTCACCCAGCCTATCGACATGCGGGTGTCCGAGATGATCTCCGGCGTGAGCTCCGCCGTTGCCGTGAAACTCACCGGCGATGAACTGGACGTCCTCGACGCCAAGGCCCGCGAGATTGAGAGTGCCATCGCCTCGATCACCGGAGCCGTCGACGTCCAGCGCACGCCCCTGAGCGGGCAGCTCTATCTCGAAGTCCATCTCCGTCATGCCGAACTGGGCCGCCTCGGTCTCAGCGTTGATGAAGTCAACAACCTCATCGGACGCGCCGTCGCCGGTGAGATCGTGACCGAGATCGTCGAGGGCAATCGCCGGATTCCGGTGCTCGTCCGCTATCCGGAATCCGCCCGCCGCGATGCCGAAGCCATCGGAAAGATGCAAATCACCACCCCGACCGGCCACCGCATCTTCCTCGCAGACATCACCGACATCAGGGAAGTCGATGGCCCCACACAGATCGAGCGCGCCGACGGAAAACGCGTTGTCGTGCTGCAATCAAACGTCGAAGGCCGTGACGTCGTCGGCTTCGTCCGCGAAGTCGAGGAGTGCCTCAAGGCCGATATCGATCTGCCTCCGGGGTACTTTCTCGATCTCGCCGGTCAGTTCGAAAATCAGGCGCGTGCGAGCAAGCAACTCGGCATCGTCGTGCCTTTCGCCCTGCTAGCGATCTTCATGATTCTCATCACCACCCTCGGCGTCGTGCGACAGGCCATTCTTATTCTGGCGAATATTCCCTTCGCCCTCATCGGAGGCATCCTCGCGCTCTATTTCTCGGGCTTTTACCTCTCCGTTCCCGCCTCGGTCGGTTTCATCGCCCTGCTTGGTCTCGCCATCATGAACGGAGTTGTCATGGTCACTTTCTTCAATCAGCTCCGCGAAGAAGGCGCCTCAGTTGAGGACGCCGTGACGAAGGGAGCAGAGATGCGGCTGCGTCCCGTCCTCATGACCGCGTTGCTTGCGATCCTCGGTCTCGTGCCGCTTCTCCTCGCGTCGGGACCCGGGTCCGAAATTCAGAAGCCTCTCGCCGTCGTCGTTGTCGGAGGCACCATCACATCCACGACACTCACCCTGCTCCTGCTGCCGGCCCTTTACCGCCGCATCGAATCCTGGATGGAAAAGCGATACCCCGCGTAGGAATGATTGTCCGGTGATCTGAATTTGCTTTTCAACCCGTCTCTGAGTTGAAATTTTCCCACTCAATGAGTCTCCGGCGAGTCAGCCGGATAGCCCGAATCACGGCCTCATCCAAGGCTCCCTGCCACTATCACCATGAAACTTTGAACGCAGGTGCAGATTCAGATCTCCGGCGTGAGCTCGCTGGCGGGAACGTCAGATGATTTCTTTCCACCCGAAAAATACCGCAACACCACGACACCACCGATCGCCGAGAGCAGCGATCCCACGAGGATGCCAAGACGATCCTGGAAGCCGGTTCCGGTGGCTCCGCTCTGTTCGAAGGCGAGTGAACCAATGAAGAGGCTCATCGTGAAACCTATCCCGCAGAGCAGGGCAACCCCGTAGACGTGACGCCAGTTCGCGCCCTCAGGGAGGCTGGCGATACCAGACTTCACCGCGAGCCAGCTCGCACCAAAGACTCCGAGTTGCTTTCCAAGAAAGAGACCGAGAGCGATGCCCAATGGTACCGGTTCGAGCAGCGCACCAAAAGTCAGATCGCCCAGTGGAACCCCGGCGTTGGCAAAAGCGAAGATCGGGAGAATGCCGTAGGCGACCCAGGGCTGGATCTGATGCTCAAGCACCTCGACAAGCGTTTCGCTACCTTCGGGAGTGCCCTTCACCGGACGGTAAGGGATGAAGGCGGCGACGGCGACGCCGGCGAGCGTGGCATGCACTCCCGATTTCAGTACAGCCACCCAGAGGGCGACACTCAGAAGGATGTAGGGAGTCTTTGCGGTGATACCCATCCGGTTGAGGATGAAAAGCCACGAGAGGAAGAGCATCGAAAGGAGGAGAGAACCCACCGATAGCTCCGAGGTGTAGAATACCGCGATGATGATGATCGCGGCGAGATCATCGATCACCGCGATGGAAGCGAGGAAGATCTTCAGCGTCACGGGTACCCGACTACCGAGGAGGGCGAGAACGCCGAGGGCAAAGGCAATGTCTGTCGCCGCCGGAATGGCCCAGCCTCTCAGGGCGGCAGGATCGTGGCGGTTGACGAGAGCATAGATCGTCGCCGGGAGGACAATCCCTCCGAGTGCGGCGAGGAGAGGCAGGACCACCTTCTTTTTATCAGAAAGTTCGCCCGCCATTACTTCACGCTTCAGCTCCAGGCCGACGAGGAAAAAGAACACCGCCATGAAACCGTCGTTGATCCAGAGGAGGATGGGTTTGGCGATGGCGAAATCCCCCACGCTCACCTGGGCCTTCACGGCGAGGAGTTGCGCATACCATTCCGAAAGACCTGAATTCGCGACGATCAGGGCCACAAGCATCGAAGCCATCAGGAGGAGACCGGGGAGCGCTTCTTTCGGGAGGAATCGGGAAAGGGGGGAGCTGGCTGGCGTCATGGCTGCGGATTCGACAAACGCATCCTGCTAATGTTCAAAATTTTCGAAGAAAATTTCTTTCCGGACTCAACGGCATTTTTGTCAGGAAGTTCATCCCGTGTTGCGCAGGCCGCTCGCGATTGCGCTGATCGAAAAGACGAGATCGCGGGGCAGGTCGCCACCATTTTCCCGCCACGAACGTAGCAGCTCGACCTGCTGATGATGAAGGACACGCAAGGGTGCCTCGCGCAATGTCAGGGTCTTCGCAAAGCGGGGTCGCCGCACCGCGACGGGACGGGTGAAGAGGCGGCCAAGGAGGGTGCAGGCGCGGTCATACTCGCCGTGGATGCGGCCGAGGAAACGGTCACGCACCCTCTCGTCCCGCACGAGCGAAGCATAGAGAGCCATCAGCTCACGATCAGCGCTGACAAGATTGGTCTCCACTCCGGTGAAAAAGTAGCGGCTCAGGGTCGATGTCAGGATGGTCGCTCCGAGCCGCTCAAAATCCCCGGGTGCCTCGCGTTCGAGACGGTCGAGAGCCGAGCCAACACCATACCAGCCTGGTAGGTAAAATCGCGCCTGGGTCCAGCTGAACACCCACGGAATCGCCCGCAGATCAGCGAGACTCGCGGTACCGGTGCGGCGCGAGGGGCGCGAACCCATCTGATTCTGCTCGAGCGCGTCGATGGGGGTGGCCTGACGGTAGAATTCGATGAAGCCTTCCGACTCGAGCAATTCGCGATAGGCTTCGCGGCTCCACCCGGCAAGGCGCGGCATCAGGTCGAGACCGGGATCCTCTGTCGCTATGCCAAAGAGGTGCGCCGAAGTGGTATGGGTGACGCAGGCCTGGAGGCTCTCGAGGTGGTAGGAGGCACTCTCGGGGTTGGCGTACTTTTGCGCGATGGTTTCGCCCTGCTCGGTCATGCGGAAGTCACCACTGAGCGAGCCATGCGGCAGCGCGCGAACAAACCAGTCCGTCGGTCCGGCCCCGCGGCTCACCGTGCCGCCGCGTCCGTGAAAGAAACGCAGCTTCACTCCGTGCTTCACCCCGACCGCAGTCAGTGACTGCTGGGCATCGTAGAGTGCCCACTGGCTCGCGAGGATGCCGCCATCTTTATTGCTGTCGCTGTAGCCGAGCATGATTTGCTGGGTGGGGCGATCGGGCGCGTGTCGATCCTGACCCGAAACGGCGAGACTCGCCCGCGCCACGGGATGGGAAAGGTAGGCATCGACGATGGCGGCGGATCCGGCGAGGTCGTCGAGCGTTTCAAAGAGCGGCACAACCTGGAGCGGACAAAGTCCCGGCCCGTCCCCGGCGGAGGCCACAGTAAGTCCGGCCTCGCGGGCGAAGAGATGGACAAGAAGCAGGTCGGAAAGCTGGCGCGTCATGCTCACGATAAGCGAACCGAGTCCGGCGCCGTGCTGCTGGAAATGCTCGCGGAGAACGCCGTAACAATCGCGCACCGCGTCAGCCTCGGGTCCGGCGGAGACGCCGGGATGAAGGAAGGGACGCGCCGAGACGAGTTCCGCATCGAGAAAGGCGAGTCGCTTTTCCTCCGGCCATTCAGCAAAGGCGGCTCCGTCGGCCACACCTGCCGCCTCGAGGAGCTGGGCAGCGGCCTTGTCGTGAAAGGCACTGTTCTGCCGCACGTCGAGTTCGGCGAGGTGAAAGCCGAAGACCTCGAGCTTGCGCAGGAGCGGATCGACGACCTCCACCGCGACACGGCGCGCACCGATGGCGAGGAGGCTGTCGCGCAGAGCCCCTAACTGATCACCAAAGAGGGTCGGGTCGGCGACCGAACCCTCTTGCATCAACCAGGCGCGCAGCAGGTAGGTGAAGGCACGCCAGGGTTCCCCGGGATTCCGGGCAACGATGGCCGAGCCCTCGGTCCCGAGCGTAGCGGCAAGCGACTCGATCCGTGAGGCGAGGTCGGCGGACACTGAATGCTCGGGCGTGGCGATGCTTAGATGAAAGGCGCACTCAGCAAGCTCGCGGCGATAGAGCTTCAGGGCCTGAGCACGGAGTTCGGCAAGGGTGTCACGGGTGACCCCGGCGGTGACGAAGGGATGTCCGTCGCGGTCGCCGCCGATCCAGAGAGCGAAGCGCAGGCGCGGTCCGCCGCCGGCAGCGGCGAGGGTCGCGGGATCGAAGCCCGCCTTTTCCCAGGCCCATCGAAGATTCCGGTCGGTCTCCTCAAGGGTGCGGGGAAACACTTCCCGCAGGTAATAGAGAGCGTTTCGCAGTTCTCGCTCGACAGTCGGCTTTTCGACATGGATCTCGCCCGTGTTCCAGAGTGACTCAAGCGCGGCGAGAAGCCGCTCGCCGGCGCGCTCGCGTTCGCGGGAGGTGAGGGCCGGGTTCTCAAGGTCAACGAGGGCGTCGTGGAGCTCGCGGTGGCGCTCCCTCACGCTGGGTCGCTTCGCCTCGGTGGGATGGGCGGTGAAGACCGGCTCGACGCGCGTCTCGCGAAAGGCAGCGGCGATTTCCATCTCGGTCCGGCCCTCGGCCTTCATCGCGGCAATGGCATGGGGCCAGAGACCCCGCTCGGCCTCCGGACCAAGGACCCGCTCCCGCTCGCGCCTTGTGTCATGGGCAACCTGATCCTCAATCATGTCGAGGAGTTGAAAGGCGATCGAGTAGACCTGAGCCGTTTCTCCCGGATCATCGGGAACGGGCGTCGCACCGCTTTCTGACTGAAGCCACGGGAGCGCTTCCGCGAGCTGCGGCCGCGAGGCCGAGCGCAGAACGGTGCGGAGACACTCCATGATTTCGGTCACCTCGCGTTCGAGGGATTCGAGTCCGGCGTGGACGAGTTCGCGATTGCCCGCAGGGGGCGCGGAGTTTTCAGGCATAAAGGGAGGTGGGCACAATGGCTACGATACGGGAACGGAAGCAGGATCTCTGCCGTACGCAAGCTTTCCACGGCAATCCCCCATCCTCCGCTGCTCGCCGGCAGCGCCACCGCTGTCCTGCAAGGACCGAAGCCCCCTCGGTGCTTCGATGAAAAAGGCGAAAACTCCAGGGTTCTCAACCATCCGGAAGGTGGGGTTGTGCCCCATAGCGACCTTCCCATGAATCCCCCATCGTTCGCTCCGGATCGTTGATCCTCAGACATCCAAACACTACAAACATGATACAAAAATTCACCCGCCAAGCCTTGAGGAGATCCGCGAGTCGGCTTCCGATAGCAGTTCTAATCGCCGCATCAATCCCGTTTTCCGGTCAGGCCGACCTGTTCTTCGACAACCCCGCAGGCAATGCACAGCCCGCGCCAATCGACAACGGAGACACCACCATCATTGCAGACGGGGGAACCTCGCCAACTCCGGTGGTAACGATTCTCAATGGAATCGTTCTCACGGGCGATCCGGCTCAGAGCAACGTTCTTGAACTCAGCGGACCGGACCCTTACACGGTCAACATCGCACAAGGGGGCAGCCTCGCGGGTAGCGCTTCGCTGATTTTAGAGGGCAAGGGAGGCATTCGCTCCCAGGTGACCGATGGTTTTGTTCTCAACAACAACGGAAACGTTTCCGGGGGAAGCGGCGTCGCCGGGCTCTTCTATCTTAGCGAGGGAATTGACATCGAAGACGGAGCGGCAGGGACCGTGATCAACAACCTTGCAACGGGAACAATCACTGCGGCGACCTCCGCGGCGATCATCTTCCGCCCGACTGCGGAAGCGGGAGACGGTGGAACCGTCAACAACACCGGAGTGATTGAAAGCTTTTGGACAGGTAATGCTGCGGGCTTTTTTGGCGACGCAATCCTCGGCCAGAACAATAATCTGACGATCAACAATAATCAGGCCGTCGACGGGAATGGCGATGCGATCGCAGGCACAGGAATTATCCGCGGTGCGGCGAGTGGTGTATTCGCCTTCAGCCCTACCGGCGGAGACGGACTCACCCTGACGAACGGTTTGGGTGCCATGATCATCGGGACCGCTCAAGTCGGAGTTGATGCGCAGGATGATGCTGAGATTCTCAACAGTGGTCTCATTCAGGGATTCCTTTCCGGGATCCTGGTAAATGACAATGCGTTGATCGGTAACTCAACCACAGGAGTCATTCTTGGGGGGATCCTTGCGAATGATGGCACGACGCTCAACAACGCAGGCTGGATTGGAGATAACGGGTATACAGGCGGGACCGCTATCTTTTTGTCCGGTGGAACAAACACCCTCAATCTCAATACCGGATCATTCGTGAATGGTGGTCTGATCGGTGGAATTGGCATTGGTACTGATACCGTCAACATGAATGGCGGAATCACGACCGCTGCCGGTCTTCAGGCTGCCTACGATGGCCTGCAGGATATCGATTTTGTCGGAGCCCCTTTCGGTGCCCCCGGTTTCGGGATTGACGATTTCCTCGCTCTTGGCACTGGAATCAACGGTGTCTTCGGGAACGTCCTCGAAGTCGAAACACTGAACAAGAACGCTGATGGTTTCGCCTTTCTTCGCGGTGATACTCATCAGATCAACACGATCAACGTCAACGGAGGTGAGCTCTATATCGACTCAGCTATCGGTCTGAGCGCCCTCGGTGGCGTGTTACCCACCACGATCAACGTGGCGGCAGGTGCCGAAGTCGGCGGCGAAGGAACCTGGGATTCGAATATCAACCTCCTCGGCGGGATCAGTGCCGGATTAAATCCTTCCTATCTCGGCGGCCTGGGCTTCGACAGCAACGTCGGGCAGCTCGAAATTCAGGGGAACGTAACCCAGAGCGCCGGTTCCTACATCCGCTTTGATGTCATTCCCAATACGGGCGTAAACAACGGAGTCAACAGTGACCTGATCGTCCACAATACGGGAACCTACGACGTGGGGAATAGTTCACAAGTGGTCCTGAACCCGACCGCAACCAATCAGTACATCCTGAACGGCGTTCGCACAGTGATCGACAGCAATGTCACCATTCAAGGGAACCTGCCGGTTCTGACGCTTTCTCTTGATGGAATCACGGTCCTCAACGACCGGGTGATCACCCAGTATTTTTCACAACTCCTTTTTGTGAATGATACCGCGATCGGCGACAATCTGGTCCTCGACACCCTTCACGATTTCTCGGGTCTTCCCGGTCTAACCGGCAATCAGATCCTTCTGGGCGCAGCACTCGACGAGTTCATTGCCAACGAGGAACAGGATCCGGCCTTTCAGCAGTTCGTCGCCGCTCTTGACTATTCCACTCTCAGTGCGGTTCAGGCATCTCTGGCCAGCCTCGACCCGAGTGTCACTCTCGACCTGGCCTCCGCCGTGGTGAGCAGCAACTACCGTCTTAATCGTGTTGCGCAGAACCACCTCGCCGCGATTCGCGGAATAGGTGGATCCGGTGGCGGGGAGGCAGGCCCGGTTCTCGCCTCCAGTGGCAAGGACGTCTCCGGCAAAGGCACCTACGGAAAGGGAACGGTCGAGTCTCAGGCCGTTTATCAGTCAGAAGGAAGCAGTAACCTCTGGGGCACTTTCTCCCACGATTGGAAAGAGTTTCAGGGTACCTACCTGGGCTCTGACTATGAGGGACAGGACTCTTCCTTCACGGTCGGTTTTGATATCCCGATGAGTGACAATTTCAGCCTCGGTCTTCTCGCCGACGGCTCGCGCGGAGACTACGATTACTTCGGGGGACGCGGAGACAACGACAGCTGGCGGGTCGCGGCCTATGGAACCGTGGGAGATTCAACCGGTGTCTACGTCGATTTCCTCGTCGGTTATGGTGATCACGAACTCAACAGCAATCGTCGCCTCGGCGCTGCCCCCGCCGCCCTCAATGCGATCAGCAACGTCAATTCAGACAGCCTTCAAGCGCTCGCGACGATCGGATATACGAGAGAATCCGGCAATCTGCGCCACGGCCCCTACCTGGGTTTTGAGTACCAGAATATCGACGTGGAGGGCTTCACTCAGACTGGCGGTCCCTTCCCAATCGATGTCGCTGGATTTGAATCGGAGTCCGCCCGCGGTCTCCTTGGTTACCGCGTTGATACCGCAAGCGGGGATTTCAAACCCTATGGAATGGTCGCGTATGCCCATGAATTTGAGGAGGGTGGATACTCGACCACTGCATTCCTCCCCGACGGAACTCCGTTCGGGTTATCAGGCGGGACTCAGCAATCCGCCGTGTTGGTCACAGTCGGAACTGGATACGCTATCAGCCCGAGTCTAGATGTTAATGTCGGGTATCAGGGAGAAATCGCAGTGGACGGCAACGGAGTACAAAGTCACGGGATCGCCGTTGGATTCAACTACCGGTTCTAGTCCCGGGCTCTTCCTCTGCAGAACAAGATTCGAAAACCCTCTTCCCTTTCCGGGGAAGGGGGTTTTTTCTTCCGCCCATGACCCGGGAATCCGGATCTCCGCGGTTAAACTCTCGCGGGAATTCGTCGACGGATACGGCCCTACGGGTGCCATCGCCCTGAAGCGCTGCCGTCCTCCGACAGGATCAGACTGTGTTCGGCCCCTTCTTTCCAGAGCTCCTGGTCGACAACGTGATTGCCCGGGGGTACCGGGAAAAAACCCACGACTCTAATTCCTACTCCGGCGTTTCGGGATGCCGTATCCTCCCTTGATTTCGCCAATTTTGAATGTCTCGGGAAACACGGTCCCTCATTTTTTCGTTTTCCGGGTCTTGAATTCTCCGACCACTTCCTTCAATCTCGGCGCATGAAGGGGAAGGGTGACGATTTTGAATTGGGTGATTTCCTGCGGGAGGCCCTGAACCTCCAGGTCCGGGAGAAATGCGACGCCCTTTCCGAAGAGCGGCTCAAAGCCATCGCGATGCGTTGTGGATTTTCGGAAGCGGATTGGGCCGATCTTTGCCGGGAACTGGAGAACCGTCTGCTTAAAGGGCGGCAGTTCCTGGAGTTTGAAAATGCGGAGGATGCGGTCGAGGAATTGGAAAAGGCGGCGGCCCTTGCTCCCTATCGCGCCGATATCCTCGCTGACTGCGGGAGAGCTCATGCGCTACTTTGGCGGCGCAAAAAAGTAAAGCGTTCCCGGGAACGCAGTCTGGACCTTTTCGCGCGCGCCCTTGAGATCGATGCGTCCCACAGCGCCGCCGCGAAGGGATTGAGCGAGGTGAAACAGCAGGCCGCTTCCCGCAGCGCCCCGCGGAGAGGGGTTTTGGCCCTCTCAGGCGCGGCGGCCGCAGCCGTGGCAGCCATTATTTTCGGTGCCGTTCTACGACCCGGTGATAGGGACCCGGCGACTGCCCTTCCATTTGTCGAGCCTGGACCCCCGGCTGCGGTAGAGTCGATCAAACCGGGTGGACTCCCCGAAGGTGCTCAGGTATTTCAGGGACGGGCTTTTTTGATCTTTCAGGAAGACATTCCCTGGACCGAAGCAAAGAAACGATGCGAAGAAATGGGAGGCCGTCTCGCCGTGGTCAATGACCGGGCGACCCTCGATTTCCTCCGAGGTTTAAGGAAAGGGAAGCGATTGTGGCTGGGGGCAACGGACGAGCATAAGGAAGGCGATTGGCGGTGGATAGACGGCACGCCCGTGACGATCGACGCCTGGTCGGCACGGCAGCCTTTCAACCTCTACGGACTTGAGCACTACCTGGAGATCGGGCCGGAAGGCAAATTCAACGACGTGGGTGTCGAAGGACCGACCGAGAAATTTCGAATTAACGGTTTTATCTGCGAATGGGATCTCACCCGGAGCACGAAGGCTCTCTCGGTAGGCACGGCGATCAATCCCCTCCTCCCTGAATCCGCCCGGGACTGATTCGAATTCATTTTATCGAAGGATCGGAATTCGCTTTTCCGGGTTTACCGCATTTGCCTTACCTGAAGGCAGGAAATCGGGAGGATTCGACACTCGCGCGAGGAATCGGCTTCCCGGGCACCACGCCCCGGAGATCAGGGCGCGAACGGTCTCGCGACCGGGATGCCCGGGACAGTGGCCGGCGGCTCAAGATTGAGCCGGAGAACATCCCGCCAGACGCGGTAGCCTTTTTCATTCATGTGAATGCCGTCGATGCTGAACAGTTCCGCGCGCGGGTTTCCGTTCGGGCCGAGCATGTGACTGTGTGTGTCCACGTAGGTGACATGCTCGAGAGAGGCAGCTTCGGCGGCGATCATGGCATTCGCCTTCCGCACCGCCCCGATGCGCACCCGTCGCGTGGGAATCACATTCGGCTTGATCGAGATCACAAAAATATGAACCGCGGGATTCGCCGCCTTCATCGCCTGGGCCACCTCGCGGAACTGACGGGCTACTTTCTCGGGTGACCCCAACCAGGCGATATCGTTGTCGCCCGAGTAAATGACGTAGCGATCCGCCGGATACCTCGCTGCCCATTCCCCGGCGTGGGCGACAAGATGGGAGTAGGTCGTTCCCGCCTTGCCCAGATTCATCACCTTGCTACCGGCAAAATGCTCCGGGAGCGATTTCCAGAACTCGATGCTGGAACTGCCGATAAAAACAATCGTACGCGGATCGAAGGGTTCGACGGCACTCAGGGAGGAAGTGGGGCCGAGCACGGAGAGGATGAGAGCAAAGAGCCAGGAAAGTCGAACAGGCATGATCAAATCGGATTCCGAGCGTGGATCCAGCTTTTAATTTTACCTTATAATTATAGAAAGTAAAGGAACAGTCCTGCCGGAGGGCGCATTCTGCCGGGGCGACGGAGCCTCATCGGCCGCGCTTTGCTTGATCGACACCCCGCAGCCAGGCGTAGATCGCGTCACCGATCTGGCGGTAGCCTTCGGCAGAGGGGTGGACACCGTTGTTCCGGCGGATCGACATGACTTCGGTGCGGGCGTGTGCCGGGGTCGTCACTGTGGGGAATCCGTGAAACGGATCGAGATTGAGATGAGCCGCGACGAGGTGGATCCCCGCATTTTCCCGCCCTGAGAAGGCCGCTGTCATGCGCTCGACAAGACGATGACGGTTGCGTTGGTACTGCCATCGCGTCTGTCCGCTGCCGTAATTCGCCCCGAAGGCATCCTGGCTCGCCGCCGGAGGCATGGGGAGGATCAGTCCGATGCGGGTTTCCGGACTCGTGGCGTGGATCATCGCGAGGAGCGTTTCGGTATGTCCCTGAAAGGCATTGATGCGCTCCTCGATCGTTTCGTCAGTTGCCTGAAAGGTATCATTGCAGCCAAGGAGGATCGTGACGAAGTCGGGTCCCTTGCCGCCGTTGAATTCGGCACAATAGCGGGCAAAATCGAGTTTCGGCATCTCGTCCGCATTTTCCGGATCGGACTTGTAGAGAAAGGGACTGCCACACTCGCGATAGGGACCGCCGCGCGCCTTTCCCGTGAAGTGGGTGGCAAAACGTTCCGCCGTCCATCCACCGTAACCTTCATACCTCACTTCGCCGGGGGCCTGCCCCTCTTCCACGCCGGGACCGCGGGTGCCGATCAGGGTCAAAGGAAGGCCATCCTCTTTCGCCAGCGCGAGGACCTGTCCGGGGTAAATCGAAGCGGCGGTGAGACTGTCGCCGATCATCAACAGGGTCACGGGTCTATCCGGCACCGGATCGACCTTCCGCGAGCCGACACGAACCACGCTCGAAGCCCGGGCGATGACCGCATTGCCGCCATCCCGGAGTTCCAGGCTCAGGGGGAATTCACCCGTCTCATCAGGCTTAGCTGTCCACGTCCACCGCTCGTTCTGCTGCGTCCCCTTGGCACAGGTGATATCGACTGCGATGCTCGCGGGATTGAGGAGGAGGGAGACGTTGTCGAAATAGAGATTCGCCTCCAGTCCCGTGAGGGCGTGGATCACCGGGGGGAGAAGCAAACGCGTGTCACCGGGTAGATCCGGCTCTTTCGCTGGATCCTCGGCAGAGACCGACGGCAGCAAAGAAAAGAGAACGAAGAGCTGAAACGGAAATCTCATCCCGGGAGCATGACCGGAACTGCGCCATGAAGGCAAGGGACGCCATCGGGGCGCGACTGACAGGCGCATCACTCTTCATCCCTTCCGCGTCCTCCTAAGCTCGTTGCCTCACCTCACCTGCGGCACCAGAATTCGCGAAGCATGTGGATCAGAATGATGGATCGTGTTCGTCGCCGTGATCGCATCTTCAGGGAACTCTCGCGTGAGCGGCTTGCCATTCTGCGGATTCGGTTCGTAGTAGGGAGCCCCGGTGCTCGCGACAGTGACGCGGATGCGATGCCCCTTCGCAAAGACCTGGCTGATCCATCCAACGGGAAACTTCACCGGATAAATCTTGCCGGGCTCCATCAACACCTCGCGGTCAAAGCCCTCGCGATAACGGACCCGCTGCGGGTAATCGATGATCAGGATGGAGCGCCCGTCCGGATAGACGTCGCTAACCCTCACGATCACATCCGTGTCCCGCGCCGTGGAGGAAAGATAAAGCTCGGCCTGGACGCGTCCCGTCCATTCGACCGGTTCGCTCAAGGGATCGGTTGTGAAAGTGCGCACCTCCGCCTGCTCCTCGAAGGCGCGTGCGTCCTTCGCCCCGGGAAAACCGCCGGCCGGAATTTGCATCGGGTTCCGCGGATCGCTCACGTAACTTGTCGACGAACCCGCGTTTGCCGTCGGCTCCGGCTTCAGCCCTCCGCCCTCTTGCAGAAACAGCGGCGTCATTTCCGCTGGCGGGGGAAAGTCCGCCGCCTCTCGCCACTCGTTGCCCGGAGCCCCGGCCTCACCCACCGCGCCCATCACATACCAGCGCACCTTCGGATCTCCCGTCACGCCGTTTTCGATCCCCTTCAGCCAGTGATCGAACCAGCGCAGCATGTGCGCGTCGGTCTCCCAGGCCGCGTTCGCCGGATACTCCAGCTCGCCATTCTGGGTGCCTTTGTTAGAGCGCCCGTGCAGCCATGGTCCGATGAGGAGCCACTGCTTCCCGCGCGAGCGTGCACCACCCTCGTGCTCGCGGCCGATGAAACTCGCGATCGAGCCCTGGTTCATGAAATCATACCAGCTCCCGATCGTGAAACAGGGCACATCCATCTTCGCAAAATGCGGCGTGCAATCTTCGGCCGCCCAGTAGTCGTCGTAGGTGGGATGGCGGAACCATTCGTCGAGGAGTTCCTCATTGTCCTTCGGATCGCGGCAGACTTCGGCGAGGCTCTTGAAGCGCTCCGGCTTTGTTGCTCCCCCGATGCGGTAGCCCTCATGAAAAAGGCTCAGACCCGTGTCGACCATGTATTGACAGACGAGGTGAGGAGGCTGAGTCACCGCGAGGTAATTCTGTGCGTAACCGCCCTGCGAACTACCGAAGGACCCCACCTTGCCCGTGCTCCAGGGCTGAGCTGCGAGCCACTCGCAGATGTCGTAGCCATCGCGCAGCTCGCCGAACTGCATCGCCCGATAGCCGATCCATTTGCCTTCCGAAAGGTGCGTGCCGCGATAGTTCACCAGCGCCACGACGTAGCCGCCCCGTGCAAGATTCGCCGCCGACTCACGCGTGCCTTTTGAGCGGAGCGACGCGTAACGCTGCTCGAAGATCACCGGCCAGGGACCTTTGCCCTCCGGCGTGTAAAGATAAACTGAAAGCCTCACCCCGTCCCGCATCGGCACCATCACGTGATCTTCGCGGACATCGCCGAAGTCGAGCGGCACATCTTCCGCCGCACGACTGACCTCCGTGGTAAAAAGTAAAATGAGGAAGAATGAAAGCAGGGAGGAAAAAACGCGTTTCATGGCAATCCGGTTAGAATCACGACAACCGGCCTTCAGGTCCATCCTCGAATGACGCCCTACGTCAATCCGTGAGCCGGCCTCGCAATTCAACCGTGATCGACCGATCCGGGCCAGAATTACGCTAACCCGCTGCCGCGATCAGTTGGAGTTCGTGATTGAGATACATCCTCCCGATCTGGAAAAAAATCACCGCCGACACGACTACTCCCAGCACCCCCGGAATCAGGAGCGGAGCGGTGACGTGCCCCGGTTGTCCCATCAGGACAGCGGCGATCCCGGCGAGAAGAACCGCCCCGGCCAGGGAAAGCGAGAGAGTCAAGGCGACGACGGCAAAAGTGCGCGCTTTCCCCTTCGCGGCGAGGAGCAGACTGAGACCACACAGCAGTCCGACGGTGATCCCGGTCATTCCTCCCACAGTGCCCTTGAGTTCAGGCACCCACCAGGCTTGATCGGTCTCTCCGGCTTTCTGGTAAAGACGAAGGTTGCGCAGTTCCACGGTTCCACCACCGGGAAGAATAAGATTGAACATAAGTCGCGTGGGATACGCACCCTCTTTGCCGTTGAAGGGAAGGATGAAGCTTCTCCATTCGGAGGAGCCAGACAGCTTTGCCATGGGGCCCACCTCTCCGAGAGTTCTTGAGAAATAGAATTCGGTTTCCCCGTAGTAGGTCCACATTTCCAGAAAACCTGTTCCGGAAACGTCGCGGTAACGGACCTCTCCCGTGAGAAGGTGCCTCGACCGGGTCACGCCGGGTTCATCGATGGTGAGGATCGGAATCGGCGTCTGGGATCCCGTGCTCTTCTCAATTTTTGCCAGGCTCTCAAGATCAGAGATCTTTTCCCAACCGCTCGCGGCATAGGGATCTTCTTCGGCCGATGAAATCACGACCAGGGAAGTCAGCAGAAGGGTGAGAAGGAACAAATCGGTTCGATTATTCGGTTTCATTCGGTGGGGTTGAGGTTTGGGTTTCGTGGGCGCGGAGGAGAATTTTCATGGTCTGGGCATCCAGTCGTCCCTCGGCGACGAGGAGCCGGACGGTGCGCTCAAACGGGGACTGGGGTGATTCATCTTCGATCACTCGGATCTTTTCGATCAGCCGGTTCATCCGGATCCGGACCGTCGGATAGCTGATGCCGTAGCCATTCGCGAGATCCTTCAGGGAACCTGAAGCCAGCAGGAAGCGCTTGATGAAGGCACGATCTTCATCGTCCAATTCCTGCCACCAACGATCCTTATCGGCTTTCATTTTATTTAAGACGGTTTTCATAAAATGAAAGAAAATCAATTTTATTCAAGTCGATTTTCGTTTTATTTACATTTTTGAGGAATNNCTTCCGGGGCCTTTAGTTGGCTCACGATCCAATCCGGGCGAAATTCCGCCGGCAGGAAGGGGCGCGGGCACTCTTGCCCGCAGGCGAGGCGCTACCCGCCACAAGCACCCGCTGACTCCATGGTGAACCGCTCAGGTGAACCGAAGGTAGCCGGAAGGCGACCACCCGGGACAGGGTGACCGATCTTCAACTGTTCCCGTCTCCGGAGTGCTGGATCGCCGTTCAGACACCCCGGCCGCACCTGCGCAAGATCATCAGCAGCCAATAGCCTGCAACGGCCACCAGCGTCACTTTCCAAAAGTCTCTTTCTTCGACCCCGGGCCTGCCGTTCCCCGGAAGGGCATCAGCCCGCCTCAAGCGGCCGAGAGTCCCTTGCGTCGTTCTTCTTCGCTCAGGTAACACCCAGGGTCGGAACCCCAGAGATCGCCGGCGTTCGCGAAGGCGGCGCGGGTCCGGAAACCTCCTCCGCAGACACTGAACCAACGACAATCGGCACAGGGGCCGTGGAGGCGCATCTGACGCTCCCCGGCACTGAGCTTCCCGATCGATCGGATCGAGTCCAGCATAGCGGAGCTCTCGGGATTGGCACCCTCCCAAATTTCGGAGAAAGGCATCGTCTTCACATTGCCAAGGGTAACGCCCTGCCAGAACTGATCGGGATGGACATCGCCCTGGGTGTCGATGTTTGCGATGCCGCGACCGGAGCTGTTGGCACCTCCTCCATTCCACGAGAGCAAACGCTTCGCCTCGTCGAGATTGGCGTGCCCTTCGTTCTCCATACGCAGGAGCAGATAAGCGCCGTCGGCCGGCTGCGTCACGGTGAGCAGTTCCCGGTCGATCCCGGCGCGATGCCATGCCTCGACTCTGGCAATGAGGGTGTCGATGGCGCGACGGGCCTCCCCGGGTTGCAGGGTCTGCAGTTCGCTGCCACGGCCGGCCGGAACAAGATGGTAGAAGCAGACACGCTGGATCCCCTCGGCCTCAATGAAGTCGAGGATGCGCTCGATGTTCTCGACGTTGTGTTTTGTCAGGGTCAGTCGAAGGCCAGTCTTCTGGCCGACCGCATGGCAGTTTCGGAACCCCCGGACAGCGGCGTCGAAAGCGCCTTCCTTTCTCCGGAACTCATCATGGATGCTTCCGATCCCGTCGAGGGAGATTCCCACATAAGCCACGTTCGCCGCTTTCAAGAGGGCGGCACGCTCTTCGGTGATGAGAGTGCCGTTCGTCGATATGGTCAGTTTCAGTCCCGCGCCCGAGGCCAGTTCGACGAGGTCGAAAAACTGCGGGTGGACCATGGGTTCCCCGCCTGAAAAAAGGAGCGAGGGAACCTCGTAGGAGGCGAGATCCTCGACCACGGAAGTCATTTCATCCCAGGTCAGTTCACCCTCGTAGCGGGCCGCGTTCGAGTTCGAGTAGCAGTGGACGCAGCGAAGATTGCAGGTGCGGGTGAGGTTCCAAACCGTGATGGGTTTCCGCGCGTTGGCACTGCGATGCGCGTGGCCGCCCGGTCCGGCTTGTCCATAACGAAGTCCGTCGGCGGGCTGGGCCGTCCCTGTCCAAAGTTTGGTGAGATTGATCATGTCTGATGGAGCGAGTGTTCACGGAACCGGTTCCTTCGGTGCCTTTCGTTTCGCTACTCCCACTGAAAGCCGCCCCTCCCGCCGTGCCGCGCGTCGTTTGCGCGTTCCCGCGCATGGATTGGTTTCGAGGTAGGCGGTAGGCTCACCACTTGAAGAACCCAACGGAAGGAACGGTCAATGGGTGAAAATCGGCAGCCTATCGACCGATCAGCCTTCTCGTGACGTCCTCATCAACGATATGGCACTGTCGGTATCCGGGGCCGCGGGCAGGAAGGGATTTTATAAAATCGGAGCGGGCCGCGTCCGATTCGAAATCGAGGCCGATGAGGGCTCGACCAATGCGCTCGCCGGATTGGCGGTAATTGAAATAACAGAAACTGGCGTGACCCCGAATGACGGTGTCGAGGAAGTCGTGGAGAGCGCCGCGGCGCTCGTAGAAATCCAGCCTGAGAAAGAGAGGGAAGGACAGAAGATCCCCGCGCAGAGGGATGGCGCGGAATTGCACGTCAACGGCTCCGGCGAGTTCCTCCCAGTTGACGCCTGCCGCATCGAGCTTGGCAGGAAGTTGGTCGAGAGTGCTGCGCGCTTCGGGAGTGTCGCCCGTGAGGGTAAAGACGGGCCAGGCGTCGAGTGAGTCGCTTTTCCCGTATTGAAAGTCGGCGATATTGAGCCCTGCAAAATACCCGTCAAGGAGCTCGAGCATCGAACCTTTGCGCTCGGAGATGCGGACGCGCAGGGTTCGGGCAGTGAGAGCGTCGGCACCGGCGCTCTGGGCGATAATGCCCAGTTGTTGAAAATCGATATTCGATCCCGTCAGCACCACGAGAACTTTTTTTCCCGCCCATCGTTCACGTTCCTGAAGAACGGCCGCGAGACCCAGGGCCCCGGAAGGCTCGCAGACGGCACGCAAGCCTTCCCAGAAAACACGCATCGCCTGAATGACCTCCTGATTGCTGACCGTGACGATGCGGTCGAGTGTCTCCCGGCAGATTTGCCAGGGGAGATCTCCCGCTTTACGCACGGCGGTGCCATCACAAAAGAGATCCAGTTCGTCCAGCACGACGGGTTTTCCCTCGCTCAGGGCGGCTTTCATGCTTGCCTGGCCCTCACCCTCGACACCGATTAGTTCGATCTCGGGCCAGTAGGTTTTCAACCAGCACGAAACTCCAGCCGCCATGCCACCGCCGCCGATCTGGAGAAAGGCGGCATCAAAGGGACCCTCGCCGCTGAGGACAACCTCGTCGGCGAGCGTGCCCTGTCCGGCCATGACAAGGAGATCGTCGTAGGCGTGGATGTAGACCGCACCCGTGGCGACCTCGTCCTCGCGCGCGGCGAGGACGGCTTCATCGTAACTGTCGCCCGCGAGACAGATGGTGATCCATTCCCCGCCATGGTGCCGCACCGCCTCCTGTTTCACGGCAGGGGAGGAACGCGGCATGTAAATCCGCGCGTGGATACCGAGTTTGCGGGCAGCCAGAGCGACTCCCTGGGCATGATTTCCGGCCGAGGCGGTTACGACACCGCGGGACTTTTCTTCTTCTGTCAGGATAGCCATGCGGTTCGAGGCTCCCCGCCACTTGTAGGCTTTGATGGGAGAGCTATCCTCACGTTTCACCCAGATCTCCGGACCTGTCCCCTCCGCCGGCCCGGTCAGAACAAGGCGTTCCAAAGGCGTGGCCCGACCAAAACGATGGACCCGCTCGCGCGCGAAAAGTGTTTCCTGCCTGAGCCGCCGGGTCAGCGGCATGTTTTCCTGATCCATGAAGGGAACCTCCACCTTTCGCTGCCGAAACGCAAAGAGCGTAATTCACCGGAGTGCTTGCCAGCACCGGACGACACCGTTAGCATTCCCTCACGTCAGCCTTGCTACTGGTTCATCAGACTCGCCACCGCGCATGGAACGAATTTTTCAGCCATCGACCTGATGCGCGCAGTGAGCCATCCACCCGTCTCACCGGAGCAACGGTCGTCAACACCCAAGCTCACTCTGTCCCTTACCGGACTCGTCGAGGCGGCCGGTGCGCTGGTGTGCCTCTTTACGCTCACCGGTCTTTTCGGGCGATGGAGTTGGGTGCTCGAAATTTCCAGTCACTTTCGCGCCCAGTATGCCGTGCTCCTGGTCGGTTTCGGCCTACTTGCCGTCTGGCAACGGCATCGTCTGAAGGCGGCCGTCTTCCTCGCCTTCGGCTCCCTCAACTTCTGGCTGCTGGTCCCGTTTCTCTTCTCCTCACCTGGACTAATGACCACCAGCAGCACGCCGTCGGTGCGGTTGCTCGTCTGGAACGTGAACAGCGCCAACCGCAACTTTGCTGAATTCTCCCGCCTGCTCACCGAGCATGATCCCGATATCGTGGCCCTCATCGAAGTGAGTCCCGAGTGGAAGCGATTTCTCCACGACACGATGACGACTTTTCCCCACCAGCGTGTCGAGGCGAGGAACGACAACTTCGGCATTGCCATGTTCAGCCGTATTCCGATCGAATCCATGCACGTCCGATATCTCGGCACCGCCAGCCTGCCCAGTATCTCCGCCGAACTCGTGTCGGGAGATCGAACAATCAGCCTGCTGGCGACGCATCCGTTACCTCCAGCCGGTGGATCGGAGGCGAGTTATCGCGATGAGCAACTTCAGGCGGTAGCAAAGTGGGCGCGGGAGCAATCCGGCGAGATTGCTGTGACGGGTGACTTGAACATCACTCCGTGGTCGCCCATGTTCGCTGAGTTCCTCGAATCAGCCGATCTGCACAACAGCGCCGAAGGCTACGGCGTGGGAGGAACCTGGCCCGCATTTTTTCCGCCGATGCTGATCCCCATCGACCATTTCCTCCACACCGGCGAAGTCGTCGTCACTCGCCGGGAAGTCGGGAAAGCTAAGGGCTCCGATCACCTCCCGCTATTGGTAGAGTTTGGACTCAAGTAGCGCCACGTTCCTCAAGCCATTGAGTCTGGTGACGCGTCTTCAGTTTTGGCAAGGAATCTCTTTTACCACAAAGGCCGCGAAGAGTGTGTGCACAATCGATCTCGTTTGTTCGGCACCCGCTCTAATCGAGCCGGCTCGAGACGTACCCGCGAATGCTCTGTTGGTAAATGGCTCCATCCTCAACCGAAGTCGCCGCAAACGATCTGGATATCAGACACCGGCAGAGATCTCTGAAAAAGAGGCCTAACGTTGCACTTCACTGTTGAACCTGAGCGTCTTCAGTCTCCAGCATCGACAGCGAATATTGCCCCGTCCTTGATTGTAACCACCACTCCAAGGTCGCCCCAACTGTCATCCCCTGCGAAGTTCACGCCAAAATATCCCTCCATTGGGAATTCGGTGAGATCGACTGAGAGCAGTTCGACGGACTCGACATTAATGAGATTCTCCACGTCATCTCTAACCTCGTCTTTTGCCGCTGCAATCATCTGAGGCATCAGAGCCGCAATGATTGGAAGACCCGACTTCGCCCACTGAATTGCAGCAGTGTCAAACGTCGGCGAATCGAAGGTAAAATCGACGTCATCTATCGAAAATTCCCACTCTCCGGTATTGGGTGAGAATCTAGCGGTCACACCATCTTCAGTGACTGGGGCTGGAATGGGACGCTTTTTGAATGGCCACATGATTTTCTTGGAGAACGCTTCGGATCAGGCGACGGC